>JAQYQB010000014.1 GCA_028726465.1 Mycobacteriaceae bacterium
CTCCTGTTCGCGTGCCCGCGCCTCGGTGGGCATTATCCACAGCCCCCGCCCGGTGCGGGGGCCATTTTTGTGCCTAACGATGCCTCCCTGCCGCTACCTGGTCACGTTGCTCCATTTTTCGGCCCTTAGGCAGGTGGCGCCGTAAAAACGGGCGTTTTCTGCTGTTTCGGGCCGCGTGCAGGATGGTTACTGTGCTCCGAGTTATCCACAGATCGGGTTTCCGGGCCTTGTAGGGGTTGACGTGTGCTTCTAGCGTGTGGGGCATGACGACGACAGCCATGGACACTTTGAAAGCAGCGCACGCAATCTTCGCGGACGGGATCCAGTATTTGGGCCTGTGCCGCGAGTTGAGCCTGCCTGCCCTGAAGGCTGTCATGTCGGATGTTGCCGCCGCAGCGCACCATCGCGCGTGCCAGACGTTCTTCGGGCACACGACCTACACGCGCAAGCAAGCCGCCGCCCGCCGGGGTGCCGCAGAATCCGGACACCACCTGGACACGTTGCTGGTGCTGGACAACGCCTTCCGCCGGGTACGCCACAAGGACCACGCCTGGGCGATGCTCATAGAACTCTGCAACACCCCCGGCACCACCAAGCAGCTGCGCCGGTTGGCCAACCAGAAAGTCCTGGAGCTTAACCGCCCGGCACCGCCGACCGAAGGCGTGCGCGTGACCCGCCGCAAAGACGGACCGAGTACTTTTTCTATCACCGGCGACCCTGAGCTGGTGGAAAACCTCTGGGCGTCAATTAAGACCATCCCGGATGTCGAGGCCCTGTTTAGCGGCGGACTGGAGAAGCAGCCGAAGGCCACGCACGTGGTCATCTCCCTGCCCGACTGGGTGCGCATCTTGTCCGGCGACGGGGACGAGATCACCCTGCAGCTAACCAACGGGACCACTATGACAGGTGCCGAGTACGTCCGCCAATGCCTGCTGGATGCCGGCCTGGCCACGCTGGTGGATCCGCGGCGGGGTCCGGTCAACCAGTACCGCTTCCAGCGCCACGCCTCACCGAAGCAGAAGGACATGGCCAAGGCCGAGACCACCACCTGCGCGTGGCCAAACTGCCGCAAGCCGACCGATGAGTGCCAGGTCCACCACATCCACCCGTGGGCCGACGGCGGTGAGACCAACCAGGAGAACCTGACGCTACTGTGTGAGTTCCATAATTCCTGGAATGATGACGACCCGGCCTACCCCAGACACGGGAGGGTCAACCGAAGACACGGCAAGGTGACATGGGACCCGCCCTGGGGCGGCGGCCCCTAGACCCGCCACGAGACCAGGCTGCGAGGGGACACCACCAGGAACAAGGCCAGCGACCCCACGACCTCCGGGCCACAAGGAACAAACCCAGCAGAAACACGCAAAAGGCGCCACGGACCACGTCCGTAGCGCCTACTCGGCGTGCCAAAACGAAAAATCCCGCCAACCTCGCGGGGTTGGCGGGATGAAAGCTACTGAGGATTACTCAGCGGACTCCTCGGAGGAAGCCTCGCCCTCGGCCTCAGACTCGGAGGCAGCCTCGGCGGCTTCGGCAGCCTCAGCGGCGGCCTTCTCTTCTGCTTCCTTCTCGGCAGCAGCCTTAGCCTCGGCCTCTTCCTTGGCCTTCTTCTTCTTTTCGGTGATGGCCTCGATGGTCGGGCCGTTGTTGGCCTCAGCCAGAGCAGCGTTGAACAGGTCCAGCTTGGACGGCTTCTCCTCGGCCACCTTCAGGGTGCCCTCGGCGCCCGGCAGGCCCTTGTGCTTCTGCCAGTCGCCGGTGACCTTCAGCAGCGCCAGAACCGGCTCGGTCGGCTGGGCGCCGACGGACAGCCAGTACTGAACGCGCTCGGAATCGATGTCGATCAGGGACGGCTCCTGCTTCGGCTGGTAGATACCGATGTTCTCGATAACCTTACCGTTGCGGCGGGTGCGGGAATCCGCGATGACAACGCGGTAGTGAGCGGTGCGGATCTTGCCCAACCGCTGCAGCTTAATCTTGACAGCCATGTGAGGCTCCTTTACTTAAGTCACTGGGCAGTTCAGACACCCGCCGCTTGCCAGCGGGCCGGTTCAACCCTTGGGTTTTTAGCTGCGCGTGACTACCGGCCGACCGTAGACGGGAACGGGTTTACGCAGCAACCCCAGACACATTACTGGATAAACCCCCGAAAAACGAAATCCCAACGCGCCGTAGGGCACGTTGATGTGGACTCTAGGCTGGGACAGAGTAACCTACTAAGCGTCCGTGCCCGCAGACTCGGGCCAAAGTCGCACGTCAAAGAATGAAACGCGAATAGAGTTTATGTCACAGGATTCCCCACGCAGTTTTCAGTACCGGTACGACCTCGACGGTCTCCGCGGTATTGCCATCGGTCTGGTGGTTATCTACCACGTGTTCGTCGGTCGTGTCTCCGGCGGCGTGGACGTCTTCTTGCTGCTCTCCGGCTATTTCTTCCTCGGCTCCCAGTTGCGCTATGTGACAAAGCCGAACGCCACCTTTAACCCCTGGTGGCCCATCTGGCGTACCTTGCGCCGCCTCGTGCCGGCCCTCGCACTGGTCATTGCGGTGACCTACCTGCTGGTGTATTTCTGGACGCCGCAGCTGATGCGCATCGAGCTGACCCAGCAGATCACAGCCACGATGCTCTACTACCAGAACTGGGAGCTAGCCTCCCAGAACGCCGACTACGCGGCCGCCGCGGCGGACACCTCCCCGCTGCAGCACATGTGGTCGATGTCGGTGCAGGGCCAGTTTTACCTGCTGGGTATCGCTTTCGCCCTGATTCTGGGCGCCGTTATGCGCTGGCGGGGCCGGTCCAGCAAGGTCAACGCGGTGGCGGGCCCGATCCTCATCGTGGTCACCATCGCCTCCTTCGCCTACGCCAGCCGATTCGGCTTCTTTGGCACCCCGGAAAACTACTACTCGACCTTCTCCCGCGCCTGGGAGCTGACCTTGGGCGCGGTGCTCGCCATCTACGGCCATCGCATCCGCATCCCGCAGCGCCTGTCCGACGTCGTCACCGGCTTGGGCCTGCTGCTGCTGATGTTCACCGGCGCGGCCATCGCGGATTCCACCGCCTACCCGGGCCCGCTGTCCCTGATTCCGCTGGGCGGCGCCGTCCTCATCATCATCGGCGGGGGCGGCCGCATCTCCCGCGCGATGGCGTCCAAGCCGGCCCGCTGGCTCGGCGATGTCGCCTATTCCCTCTACCTGTGGCACTGGCCGCTGCTCATCCTGTCCACCTCGGCGCTCGGCATGGATCGCCCGGCCTGGTGGCTGGGCGCCATCATCATCGCCCTGTCCCTCGTGCTTGCCGATGCCACCCACCGCTTCATCGAGGCCCCCTTGCGGCAGCATCGCAAGCGCCCGCTGGCCGACGACATGCCCGTCAACAAGGCCCTAGCGACCATGCGGGAAAAGGTCGGCGCCCTGCGCGCGGCCGGCGGCGTGGCGGCGACCGCCCTGGTCATCGCCCTGCTGTCCGTGCACCCGTGGTTCAAGTCGACCCTCGACAGCGAGGAGGCCGAGTACTTGGACCCGGCCCTCTACCCCGGCGTGATGGCCCTGATGGGCCAGGACGTGCCGGATAACCAGCCGGTCAAGCCCGACCCGGTGCGCGTGGGCAGCATGGTCCCGCCGGTGGCCTACCAGCACTGCTTCGTCCCAGACACCGAGCCCGGCGACTCCTTCTTCGAGATCGACAAGGACGGCAACCCGTGTATTTTCGGCGACCCGGATTCCGACGTCGAGGTCTACCTGGTGGGCGGCTCCCACGCGGAGCAATACGCCTCCGCCATCGACTCGCTGGGCAAGGAGATGAACTTCAAGGTCGTGCCGCTGCTGCGCCAGGACTGCCCCATTGAGCTGGGCGACGAGCTCACCGTCACCCCGGACTGCGCCCAGTGGTCCGAGCTGGCCACCGAGCGCATCCTCGATGCCGACCCCGACCTGGTCATCTCGAATACCACGCGCCCGATGGGCGAGCACGGCATCGGCCCGGACGTCGTGCCGGCCGGCTACGAGCGCTTCTGGGAAGTCCTGGCCGACAACGAGATCCCGTTCCTGGGCCTGCGCGAGAACCCGTGGGGCTTTGACGAGAACTTCAACCCCATCGAGTTCGATGAGTGCTACGTGGCCAACGAAGACGCCATCGGCTGCGGTACGACCCGCGAGCAGAACTACCAGCCGGTCGACCCTTCGGCGGGCATCCTGGCGCAGTGGCCGAACATGATCGCGGTGGATACCTCCGACTGGTACTGCGACGAAGAACAGTGCCCGGTCGTTATCGGCAACGTCATGGTCTACCGCGACATGCACCACATCTCCAACGCCTACGCGATGTCCATGAAGCCGCTGCTGGAGGACCTCATCGCGCCCTTCCTGGCCGGCGAGCCGCAGCAGCAAGAAGCTCCGGCCCCGCTCGTGCCAGAGGTCGAAGCGGAGCCGGAGCCGGCGGAGGAAATCTACTACTAGCTACGTCTTCTTGCCTTGACCGAAGTCAAGGTTGTTGAGGTCGATGTTTTCCATGCCCTTGGGCATGCCCGGCATCCCGGACATACCCGGCATGCCACCGCCGCCCATCTGGTTCTGCATCTTCTGCAGCTCCTCCATGGAGGGCATACCGCCCGGCATGCCCGGCATCCCACCGGGCATCCCGGAGCGCTGGCGGCCGCCGCCCTTGCCCTTCTTGCGCTTGCCGTTTTTGCCCTTGCGGCCCTTGGGCTTCTTCTTCGTCGCGGAGCGCGAGCCGCCGCCCATGCCGAACTGGCCGGCCATCTTCGTCATCATCTTCTTGGCCTGCTCGAAGCGCTCGATGAGCTGGTTGATGTCGGAGACCTTCACGCCGGAGCCGTTGGCGATACGCTTGCGACGCGACGCGTTGAGGATCTTCGGGTCCTCGCGCTCGGCCGGGGTCATGCCGCGGATGATGGCCTGGATGCGGTCGAGCTGCTTCTCGTCGACCATGTCGGCCATCTCGTTCATCTGCTTGCCGCCGGGCATCATCTTCAGCAGGTTGCCGATGGGCCCCATCTTGCGGATCATCAGCAGCTGATCCAAGAAGTCGTTCAGGGTCAGCTCGCCGCTGCCCATCTTGGCCGCGGCCTCCTCGGCCTTCTGCTGGTCGAGGGTGGACTCGGCCTGCTCGATGAGCGAGAGCATGTCGCCCATGCCCAGGATGCGGCTGGCCATGCGCTCTGGGTGGAAGACGTCGAAATCGGCGAGCTTCTCGCCCGTGGAGGCGTACAGGATGGGCTTGCCGGTGACCTCGCGGATGGACAGGGCGGCGCCACCGCGGGCGTCGCCGTCCAGCTTGGTCAGCACGACGCCGGTGAAGTCGACGCCGTCGCGGAAGGCCTCGGCGGTCTGGACGGCGTCCTGACCAATCATCGAGTCGATGACAAACAGGACCTCGTCCGGGTTGACGGCGTCGCGGATGTTGCGCGCCTGGGTCATCAGGGTCTCGTCGATGCCCAGTCGGCCGGCGGTATCGATAATCACCACGTCGTGCTGCGCGCGCTGTGCCTCCGCGATGCCGTCGCGCGCGACCTGCACCGGGTCGCCGTGGGAGGTGCCCATCTCGTGGTCGTGGGAGTCCAGGGACGTGCCCGGGTCTGGGGCAAAGGTCTTCACGCCGGCGCGCTCGCCGACGATCTGCAGCTGCTGGACCGCGCCTGGGCGTTGGAGGTCACAGGCCACCAGCATGGGAGTGTGGCCATCCTTTTCCAGGTGCTTGGCGAGCTTGCCGGCCAGGGTGGTCTTACCGGCACCCTGCAGGCCGGCGAGCATAATGACCGTCGGCGGGTTCTTCGCCAGGTTCAACCGGCGAGTCTCGCCGCCCAGGATCTCAACCAGCTCTTCGTTGACGATCTTGATGACCTGCTGGGCCGGGTTGAGTGCCTCGGAGACTTCCGCACCGGCCGCGCGGGCCTTGATTCGCTTGATGAACCCGCGGACTACCGTCAGGGAGACGTCCGCCTCCAGCAGCGCGAGGCGGATTTCGCGCGCGGTGGCGTTGATGTCTGCCTCGGTCAGCTTGCCTTTTCCACGCAGCCCTTTAAGGGCTGATTGCAAGCGATCGGACAATGACTCAAACACGTTTCTTGGCTCTCCATTATCTAGGGGTTATCTATTAACTCCCCCAGCTTAGTCGCTCGACAGGGCCGCGGTCACATTCGCGACCACCGCGGCCCGGCTCAGGCCCGAATAGGGATTGCCGCGCAGGCAGATGGTCACGATCATCGTCGCGCCCAGCGCCGCGTGCTCCATCCATTCGATCTCGGGTAGCTGGGCAATCAGCGTGCCCAGCGCCGCCCGCCGCTCGACGGTGCGCACCTCCAGCAGGCCTTCCGCGTTGAACATCGCCGTCGTGTGCCCGCCGGCAACCTGGGGCAGGCGCGAGTGCACCCCGGACTTGTAGGCCTGCAGGAAGCGGTCGATATCGCTGGCGTCCTCCCAGGACTCCTGCACCGTGCGCGCGGAAAACTCCGCGGCCAGCGCCCCGCCCGTGTATTCCATGCGCGAGGTCACCACCGTCCACCCCAGGGCGGCCAGCAGGGCCAGGGCCTCGACGATGCCTGCCTGGTCCGCGTGCAACGACACCGTCAGCAGCTGGTTGTCGCTGTCCCGGGTGACCGTCAACTCGCTGGGAGCGGGCACCCGCGGGCGCACGTGCGGCTGCGGCACCAGGGCCTCGCGGGCGCGGCGGCTCAGCAGTCCGGCGGCGGACTCCAGGCGGGTGTTCCAGACGCCGGGGCCGGTGGACTCGGCATCGGCGCGCGTGAGCACCGCCAACAAGGACACGGTGAGCTGATCGTAGTGGCAGGCGGCCAGGAGCGCGTCGCGGGCCGCGTCCGAGGTCGGGTCCATGGTGCGGGCCAGCCGCGACAAGGTGGTGTGCTCGGCGACCAGCGTCTGCGCCCGCGACCTATCGGCCAGGTTCAGCCGCAGGCGCGCAGCCATGCGCGTTACCATCTCCGCCCCGACCAGCGCGTGCGGGCGGTCATAACCCTTGCCGATGTCGTGGTAGAGCGCCGCCAGCAGCAAGATGTCCGGCCGCGCGACCGTCGTCCGGTCCTCGGCGCAGCGGGCCACCGTCGCCAGGCTGTGGTAGTCGATGCTATGCGTATGGACCCGTTCGCGCGGCATCAGCCCCCGGATGTGCGACCACTCCGGCACGATCCTCTCCCACAGCCCGTGCGCGTCCATCTGGCGGATGACCCGCGGCGTGTTGGCCGGCGAGGACAACAAGGCGAAGAAGTCGTCGGTGGCCGCGGCGGTGAAACGCTCCGGCAGGTCCGGCAGTTCGCGCAGCGTGTGCCAGACCCCCGCGGCGACCGGGCGCCCCGTGCGGGCCGCGGCCGCCCCGACGCGCAGGACCAGGGCCGGGTCTTCCAGGTTGGGGTGGCGCGACAGCGTGATATAGCCGCCGTTATCGATGACGTCGAGGTCCAGCGGCCGCCGCGGCGAGTGCGCTCCCCGCTTGCCCACCAGCCCCCGGGCCGTGGCGAGGCCGCGTTCCACCGCGCGGTCGACGCGCGTGGCGGTATCCACCAGGGTCGCGGACAGTTCGTAGCGGTCCGCATACCCCAGCTCCGCGGCTACCGATGCCGCGAACTCCGGATCCAGCACATCGCGGCGCCGGCGCGCATGCTCGTGCAGCAGGGTGCGCACGTCGAGCAGTAGGCGGGTCTCAGCGCTCAGGTCCGGCGCGTCGCAGAGGTTACCCAACGCGAGCGCACGCAAAAGCTGGATATCGCGCAGGCCGCCGCGCCCGTTCTTCACGTCGGGCTTGGTCATCGTCGCCACGGAGCCGGAGCGGTGCCAGCGGCGGATGGCTAGGTCGATAAAGGCGTCGAAGTTGCGCTGGAGCTGGCGCCGCCAGGAGGAATAGAGGCGGGCGCGGGCGGCATCGACAAGCATTTTGGAGCCGGAAACGTGGGTGAGTTCCAGCTGGGACAGGCCGGCGGCGGTGTCTTGGGCGGCGATCTCGCCGCACTCGCGCGGGGTGCGCACCGCAAAATCCAGGTGGTAGCCCGCGTCCCAGATGGGGTTCCAGATATCGGTGGCGTCCGGGATGGGCGCGTCATCCGGACACAGCAGCATAAGATCCAGGTCGGAGCGCGGGGTCATCTCCCGGCGGGCGAAAGAACCCGTGGCGGCCAGCGCACAGCCCGGCGGGACGGGCAGGCTGCGCAGGAGCTCGACCGCGCGCTGATAGGCGTTGTCCCGCAGTTCTAGAGGGCGGATTCTCCCCGCTCCCCCGTGCGCACGCGGACGACCTCTTCGACCGGGCTGACCCAGATCTTTCCGTCGCCGATCTTGCCGGTGTAGGCGGCGTCGACGACGGCGTCGATGACCTCGGCGGCGGCATCGTCAGCCACGACCATCTCGAGCTTGACCTTCGGCACGAAGTCCGTGGCGTATTCCGCCCCGCGATAGACCTCGCTGTGGCCGCGCTGGCGGCCGAAACCCTGCACCTCGGTCACGGTCAGGCCGTGGACCTCCAGCTGGCCTAGGGCCTCGCGGATCTCCGGCAGGGTAAACGGCTTCACGATGGCGGTCACGAGTTTCATGGGTTCAAACCTTCCTGTGCTCTACTGCTGCTTCTGCTGCTGTTGGGTGCGGAGGGCGTGCTTGACGTCGGTGATGGTCACGCCGTAGATCGAGCGGCCCATGTAGTAGGAGCCGATGGCACCGATGATCCAGACGCCGAAGCAGGCGGCGAGCGCCTTGATGAGCGACATGAAGTCGAAGCCCTCCGTGGAAAAGTCCACCACCAGTTTAGCCACGAGCAGCAGCGGGATGGCCAGACAGATGGTCGGGCCGAGCAGGTTGACCCGCGTCAGCGCGTCCGGCGCGCGCCAGACCGCCACGGTGGTGGCCACAACCAGCACCGTGGCGACGACAACGAGTACGGACGCCACAATTTCGTAGATAGCCATGGGGTTAGCGCCTTCCCTTCGAGATGATGCGGGCCATCGACAGCGTCGGCAGCACGCCGCCGGCGATGGCGGCCAGCAGCGCGATGTCGTAGGCGATGGACGAGTAGACGATGGTCGAGCGGGCCAGGAAGATGGCGAGCATGCCGTAGAAGATGAGGTCGGCGACCACCGCGCGGGTGAGCTCGTCGCGCGTGCGCAGGGTCAGCACCAGCGCGGCGAAAACGCACAGGCCCATGATGAACACGCAGGCGGCAACCAACCAGTCGAAAGCGGTAAAAGCGGATACGTCAAACATTTACACGTCCTTGCCTTTCTGCTGGCGACGCCAGCTGCGGGTGGCCAGGGTCTCGTCTTCGGAGATGGGCTGGTCCTCCGTCTCCGCCAGCTCCGGCGCGCGAAGGTAGCGGCCCACGGACTCGAGCGGGTACTCGTAGAACGCCGGGTCGGCCTCGGTGGCGCTGCCCTGCCCGGGCACGCCGTAGTCGAGTTCCTTGACGTGCGGGGCCAGGCGCTCTTCCATCTCGGCGATGCCGGCCAGCACCTCCGCGGGGTCATCGCCGAGGACGGCCTGGACGATGACGATGCGCGGCAGGCCCTCCCGCGGGGGTTCGCGCAGGCCGAGCGACAGGGTGCCCGGCGTGGCGGTGATCGAGGAGGTCAGCCAGAACAGCTCCCAGCCGCTGGTTACGCGCAGCGGGTAGCGGACGATGACCGGGTGGTAGCCCGTGTCGGCCTTGAACGAGCAGGCCGCGAGCTGGAAACCGGAGACGAAGATCTCCTTAATGAACCAAAGGATATACGTTACGACGTGCATTTATGCTCCTCCCTCCAGAACGGACGGGTTAGGCAACGCGACGGCATCATCGCCCAGCACCGCGTGGATGTAGCTGCCGGTATCCAGCAGGTCGCCCGCGGCCGCCATGGTGAAGTCGATGACGGGGCCGGCCAGGATGAACATCGTCAGCGAGCCCAGGATGAGCGCCGCCGACGGCGCCATGAGCTTCTTGCGGATGACCAACCCGTCCGGGACCTCGTCCTGGGAGAGCTGGCGGCCCCAAAAGACCTTACGCCACACGCGCAGCATGGCCAGGAAGGCGGCGAAGGACGCCACCACGATGGCCGTGATCGCGGCCCACGCCCAGCCGTTGCCGTTGCGGGCGATCTCCACGACCAACATGACCTTGCCCCACATGCCGGAAAACGGCGGGAAGCCGACCACCGAGAAGGCACCGGCGGCAAAGATCCAGGCGATGATGGGGTCTCTGCGGGCCAGGCCGGAAAGCTTGGTGAGCCGGCCGGTGCCGTAGGTCTCCTCGATGGCGCCGGAGGCCAGAATGAGCGAGCCAACCGTGATCATGTGGTGGATGGTGTACAGGATGCCGGCGGCCAGCGCGCGCTGCCCATCGGCGGCGGTGAACGCCAGCATGATGAGGATGAACGGCATGCCGTTGAGCATCTGGTAGCCCAGCACGCGGCGGATGGTGGCCTCGGCCAGGCCGCCGAAGGAACCGACGGCCATCGACAGGATCATCACCACGACGATGAGGGCGCCCCAGCGCGCGTCCAAGTCAAAGAGGTGGACGTAGAGGCGGTAGAGCATGTAGACCGCCACCTTGGTGTGGAGGCTGGAGAACAAGCCCATGACCGCGGCGGAGGTGCCCGGGTAGGTGCGCGGCAACCAGGTGTGGACCGGGAAGATACCCGCCTTGGCCGAAATCGCGATGATGATCAGTCCGGCGGCCACCGTGGCGGGGCCGTTGCCGGCCGCCACGCCGTTGAGGGCGGCGATGTTGACGGAGCCGGTCACGGAGTACATGTAGCCCACGCCCACCACCAGCAGCGTGGAGGCGAACAGGTTCACCAGCACGAAGGCGCGGCCCGAGGCCAGGCGGGCCCAGGTGCCGGACATCGTGATGAGCCCGTAGGAGGGCAGCAACATAACCTCGATGAACACGAAGAAGTTGAACAGGTCGGCGGTGATCAGCGCGCCGGCCACGCCCGTCAGCAGGATGAGCGTCAGCGACGGGTAGTAGCGCGATTTGGTCTCCCCGCCGGCGATAGCGAACCAGTTCGCGCCGAAGGAGACGATCATCGCGGTGGTCAGCATGATCGCGGAGAAGGAATCCCCCACGAACGGGATGGCCACGTTGCCCGGGTACATGCCCACGTTGTGGGCCACCGGGCCGTTGTTAACGGTGTAGGCCAGCAGCCCCAGGCCGGCGAAGATGCCGACGGCGGGCACCGCCAGCATGATGGCGTCACGGACCGGGCGCCAGGGCGCCAGCAGCGCGAAGGCCGCCGCGATGAGCGGTACTGCCGGAAACAGGGGCAGCATTTGGCTTACTAGGTCGTACATTGGTGCCTAGCCCTCCTTCGCAGTGCGGTCGGCGGCAGCTTGCTGGGTCTCGTAGACGTCCTCGTAGGCGTCGCGCGCGTGTTGGATGCGGCGCACCGCCTCGTCGGAACGCTGCCGGATGTCCTGGTTGTGCGCGTCGCGCCCGAGGGTCGAGAACGGGTGGTCGACGGTGTTGTCGTCGACGGGGTCGGCGGCATCGGTGTCGTCGTTGGGCCCCATAGCGGCCAGGGTGAGCAGGATGGTCGCGGTCGCCATGGAAATGACCACGGCGGTCAGGACGAAGGCCTGCGGCAGCGGGTCCGCCATCTGCTCCGGCGGGGTCTGCGACGGGAAGGCCTCCCCGCGGAAGGAGTAGACGCCGGTGGCCAGCAGCGTCAGGTTGGCGCCGTGGCCGAAGCACATCATGCCGAGCACGATCCGCACGAGGCCGCGCTGCTGGATGAGGTAGACGGCCCCACCGATCAAGATGGCGATGGTCAAAGCCAGAATCATTTACTTCTCCCCCTTCTTACGGGCGCCGCGCCGCGAGCGGGTAAGCACCGGCTTCGGCGATTGCGCCGGGTTGATTGGGTCGGGGTACGGGTCGTCGATGTCGTCCATCGTGGCCTGCGGGGTGTTGGTGAGCACGGAGTCGTCGTCGTGGACCCACGGCAGGTACTCGCGCTCGGTGCCCGGGCGCAGGTAGCCACCCAGGGCGTTGATGGCCATCGTGAGCATACCCAGCACGGCCAGGTAGATGCCCAGGTCGAAGATCAGCGAGGTGGTCCAGTGCTGGCCCAGGGCCTCGCCGTGGATGGCCACCAGGAAGCCGCTCGGATCGGCCAGGTAGCCGATGAAGCCGGCCAGCAGCGCAATGATGATGCCGATACCGGTCAGACGGATAGGCGCCATCTGGCCGAAGACGATCTCGTCGCGGCCGCGCGAGAGGTAGGTCAGGCCGATGGCCGCGCCCATGATCAGGGCGGCCGGGAAGCCGCCGCCGGAGGCATTGTGGCCGCGGAAGAAGACGATGACGGACATGATGACGAGGATCGGCACCACGATCTGCAGGGCCTTGCGCATCGGCACGGAGTTCAGCTGCGACTGCCCGAACGGGGCCGGGCGGGTACCCGGCGAGAACGGGAAGCGCGGCAGCGTGGAGGTCACCGCGGCAATAACCACGGCGGCCATGCCCAGCACGGACAGCTCGCCCAGCGTATCCAGGGCACGGAACTCGACGATGATGGTGGCCACGACGTTGTCGCCGCCGGTGATGTCCGGGGCGTTGTTCAGGTACCACTCGGCCAGGTCGGAGCGCTCGTGGCGGCCCATGAGCGTCCACACGCCGAGGAAGGCGGTGATACCAGCCAGCACGGCCACCACCACGGAGCCGTAGCGGCGGCGCGGGTTGCGCACGGGCTCGAACTTCTCCGGCAGGTAGCGCAGCACCATCATCATCACGATGACGGACAGGGCCTCCACCGTGAACTGGGTCAGGGCGACGTCCGGGGCACCCAGCAGGAACATCTGCAGGGTGACACCGACGCCGACCGCGCCGACCATGACCGCGCCGGTCAGGCGGTTCTGGGTGCGCACCAGGCCGAACATCGAGAGCACGATGATGCCCAGCGGCAGCAGGTCCCACGGGTTGTCCAGGCCGTCGACGCGCGGGGCCAGGGCTTCGCCGTCGATGCCCTCGCTGCCGAACAGCGTCGCCGCCGCCAGCAGGACCACCAGCAAAACGATGGGCAGCAGGTGGCGCGACGGGTTGTGGGTGGCGGCCAGGGAGGCAAAGACGCGGCCGATGCCCTCGCTGAGCTTGTGCACCCCGTGCAGGAGCTGGTTGCCGTTGGTCGGCAGCAGTTCCCGCGACTCCAGGGCGGACCACAGCGGGCGGCGCACGGCCAGGCCGGCGATGCCGAGCACCAGCACCACCACGGAAATAACCAGCGGCACGTTGATGCCGTGCCACAGCGCCAGGTGGCTGTGGTGTTCCATGCCGACGGCGGCGGCGATGTTGTCCAAGGGGGCATCGAAAAGCCCGAGGACGAAGACCAGCGGCACGGACATGAGTCCGGGCAGGGCGGCCGGCAGCCACAGGGATACCGGGGCCTCGTGGACGCCGGACATGTCCTTGTCGCCGTCGATGAAGGCGCCGAAGACGAGCTTCGCCGAGTAGGTAAACGTCAGCAGCGCGCCGATGCCGGCGGCAATCAGCAGGACCACTACCCCGGCATTGCCAATGGGCGCGTCCTGGAAGGCGGTGAGCATGCCCTCCTTGGACACGAAGCCCAGAAGCGGCGGGACCGCGGCCATGGAGGCCGCGCCGATGACCACGGAGACGAAGGTGAACGGCATCTTGTTCCACAGCTTGCCCAGGTCCTTGATGTTGCGGGAGCCGGCCTCGTGGTCGATGACGCCGATGAGCATGAACAGCGAAGACTTAAACAGCGCGTGCGCCAGGGTGTGGACGACGGCGGCGGCGATGGCAAACGGGGTGCCCACGCCGATAGTCGCCACGATCCAGCCCAGGTGCGAGACCGTCGAATAAGCGGTCAGCTTCTTCAGGTCCGTCTTCTGGACGGCAAAGAGCGCGGACATAATGGCCGTGCCCATGCCGACGACGATCAGCAGCCAGTTCCAGACCGCGACGTCGTGGAAGATCGTCGAGAAACGGATCAGCAGGTAGATGCCCGCCTTGACCACGGCGGCGGCGTGCAGAAACGCGGAGACCGGCGTGGCGGCCGCCATGGCCTCGGGCAGCCAGAAGTGGAACGGGAACTGCGCGGCCTTGGTGAAGGCGGAGACAGCGATGAGCACCGCGACCCCGACAGTCAGCGCCTGGTTCTCGGCCCAGACAGGGGAGGTCAGGATGGCGTGCAGGTTGGTCGATCCCACGGCGGTGGCGGCGATGGCCACGGCCGTCAGCAGCGTCAGGCCGCCGATGAAGGTCAGCACGAGGGTGCGCTGCGAGCCCGGTTCACCGGTGGCGCCGGAGCGCGCAATCAGCATGAACGAGGCCAGCGAGACCAGCTCCCAGGCCATAAACAGGACGATCACGTCGTCGGCCAGCACGAGCAGGAGCACCGACATGGTAAAAGCAGTCATCAGCGTGTAGAAGCTGACGTTGCCTTGGTGCTTGGGAAGGTACGCGGCGGAATAGACGAGGACGACAGCCCCGATCACAAGCGCCAGCAGCGCGAAAAACGCGCCGAGGGCATCCGCGCGCAACGAGACCCCAGCGTCCACCCCGGGCGCGAGGAAGTCCGCGACCCAGGTCAGCTGGTACTCGATGCCATTCCCGCTGGAAATCGCGGGAATTTCTCGGAGGATCAGTCCCGCCGCCACGACGAAGATGGCCGCCAGCGGCCATCCTGCTTTTCGATCAAGTACCTTGACCGCGACGGGCGAGCACACCACTGCCAGCGCCGCGAGAAGGACAACATATAAAAGCGTCACAGGTTTAAAGCCTTAACACGATGGACGGTAATGGACATGTATGGAGTTTGCTGAAAATAGCATCAATACAGCCTCCCCAGATTAGCACTGTGGTTAATCCGGATCACGTCACTGCCCGAGCTAATCACCGATCACTTTGGCCCCCAGCTGTCGGTTGCAGCCGGGGGCCGAAGGTGAATAGAAAGGCGGGTCGCTTAGCTGCCCAATAGAGCGTCGACGAAGCTTTCGACCTCGAAGGGCGCCAGGTCGTCCGAGCCCTCGCCCAGCCCGACGAGCTTGACGGGCACGCCGAGTTCTTCCTGCACCTGGAAGACGATGCCGCCCTTGGCGGTACCATCCAGCTTGGTCAGCACCACGCCGGTGATGTCCACGACCTCGCGGAAGATGCGCGCCTGGACCAGGCCGTTCTGGCCGACGGTGGCGTCGATGACCAGCAGGACCTCGTCGACCTGCGACTTCTTTTCCACCACGCGCTTGACCTTGCCCAGCTGGTCCATCAGGTCGGTGGAGGTGTGCAGGCGGCCGGCGGTGTCGACCAGGACGACGTCGACTTGGTTTTCGACGCCGGCGGCGACGGCATCGAAAGCCACCGATGCCGGGTCCGCGCCCTCCTTGCCACGCACGGTCTCCGCGCCCACGCGCTTGCCCCAGGTTTCGAGCTGGTCCGCGGCCGCGGCACGGAAGGTATCCGCGGCGCCCAGCAGGACCTTCTTGCCCAGGGAGACCAGCACGCGCGCCAGCTTGCCGGTAGTGGTGGTCTTGCCGGTGCCGTTGACGCCGACGACCATGACGACGGCCGGCTTGCCGTCGTGCGGCATGGCCTTAATGGAGCGGTCCATCTCCACGTGGCCGGCCTCGATGAGCGCCTCGCGCAGCATGGCGCGGGCCTCGTCCTCGCTGCTGACGCCGCGCTCGGCGATCTTCTCGCGCAGCGATTCCGTCACCTTCAGCGTCGACTTCGTGCCCAGATCCGCCATGATCAGGGTGTCTTCGATTTCCTCCCAGGCGTCGTCGTCCAGGTCGCCGGCGGACAGAATGCCCATCAGCCCCTGGCCGATGGCGTTCTGGGAGCGCGACAGGCGCCCGCGCATCCGACCCAGGCGGCCGACGGCCGGAGCGATCTCCTCGCGCGGTTCCGCCGATGCGGGCTCAGCCTCCGGCTCCGGCTGCGGCTGCTCAACCTCTTCTGCGGCCGGTGCCGGCGTAGGCACCGGGGTCTCCTCGAGGGCGCGCTCCGCGGAGCTGGTCTGCGCGTCGGCGGCAGCGGCGGCTTCCTCGGCCTCCGCGGTGGAGGTCTCATCCTGGGCGGACTGGTCCGCGGCTTCCGGCTGGGCCGGCTCAGCCGGCTCAGCCTGCTCAGCGGGTTCGACCGGCTCGACCGGCTCGACCGGCTCGGCCGAGACGGCATCCGCGGTCTGCGTGGCCGGGGCGGTCTTCTCCCCTGCCTCGGTCGGCTCGGCCTTCGGAGCCTTCTCAACCTTCTCGGCCTTCGGAGCCTGCGGCGCCTTGTCAGTCGGAACGGCGGCCTCGGCGCGGTCGGCCTCGGAGGCGAGCGGGGCATCGGCGAGCTCGTCAGACTTCGCGCGGGCTACGGCCGCGGCGGCGATGTCCTCGACGCTCTCGGTCCGCTCGGTATCCTCGTTGGCAGCCTTCTCGCTGCCAACCTTCTCGCTGTCGGCCTGCGCGGGCTCTGCCGGGGTGGCCGGAGCCGGCTGCTCGGCCTTGGCCGGCTCGTCGTGGGCAGAAGCGAAGACGCCGGCCATGCCCGCGGCGTTTGCGTTGCCGGCGGCGTTCGGGTTGCCGGCCGGCTGCTTTTCGGGCTCGCTGCCGGCCGCGAAGTTAAAGCCGGACTTGGCCTGGTAGTTTCCGGATTTTTCCTGCTGGGTCAGTTCCTTCGGCTCGGTGTCTTCCTGGTTGAAGGACACCTTCTTGCTCTCGCCGCGGCGCTTGCCTACTAAGACCACCGCCACTAGGGCGATGACGATAAGGACGACGACGGCAATGCCAATCCATAGCGCTAAGTTAGATTCCATGCCTTCCATAGTGCCAGCAAACGGCCGCGCTAGTGAGGTGGGCCCGGGGTTTAACCCCGGGAGGAGGCATCGACGCCGAGGCGGGCGGCATCGTCAGCAGCCTGCTCGGTGCCCGGAGCCGTGCCGGCGGGATTCATGCGCTGCGAGATGACGCGGGTAATCCCGTCGCCGCGCATGGTCACGCCGTAGAGCACGTTGGCCACGTCCATCGTCGGCTTCTGGTGGGTAATCACGATGAGCTGCGAGTCGTTGCGCAACTCCTCGAACAGCGCGATGAGCCGGCGCAGGTTGACGTCGTCGAGGGCGGCCTCGACCTCGTCCATGACGTAGAAGGGCGAGGGGCGGGCGCGGAAGATGGCGACCAGCATCGCCAGGGCGGTCAGGGACTTCTCCCCACCGGAAAGCAAGGACAGGCGCTTGACCTTCTTGCCCGGCGGGCGGGCCTCGACCTCGATGCCGGTGGTCAGCATGGAATCCGGCTCCGTGAGCACCAGGCGCCCCTCCCCTCCCGGGAAGAGCGTGGAAAAGACCTTCGGGAATTCCGCCTCCACGTCACGCCAGGCGTCGGTGAACAGCTGCAGGATGCGCGCGTCGACGTCCTCGATGACCCCTTCCAGGTCGCGGCGGGCCTGGATGACGTCGTCGAGCTGCGTGGACAGGTAGCGGTAGCGCTCCTCCAACGCGCGGTACTCCTCCAGCGCCAGCGGGTTGACCTTGCCCAGCGAGTTCAAGTCCTTCTCCGCCTGCTTGAGGCGTTTCTTCTCCGCGGCCTGATCGAACTCGGGGCCCGGGGTGTAGTCGCGCAGCAGATCAGCAATCGAGATGCCGAGCTGCTCGGTGACCTTCTCCTCGGCCTCGTCGACGCGGACCTGCGCCTGGGTCTGGGCGACCTCCGCGTCGTGGGCCTGCTGGGTGAACCTTTCGGCCTGCTGCCTGGCGGAGGAGACGGCCTGCTTGGCCGAGGCCAGCCGGGTGTTGAGCGCGTTGCGCTGGTTGACCAGCTCGTCGCGGCGCTCGGTGGCACGGTCGAGGGCATCGGCGGCGCGGGCCGCGAGGTCTTCGGCGTGGCGTTGCACGGCGGCGGCCAGGCGGGCCTGGGCGCGGCGGCGGGCCTGGGCGTTGTCGTGGCGCTGCTTGGCCAGGCGCTCGTTTTCGGCCTGCCGGCGCAGGTTATCCGCCTTGCCGGCGACCTGGGAGACCTTCTCCTGGGCCGAACGGGCCGCGTACTGGGCCTCCACCTGGCGGTTTTTGGCCTGCTCCAGGGCGGTCGATGCCGCATCGCGCGCCGCGGAGTCCGGCTCCTCGGTGGCCTCGTCGTCGTCGACGCGGCTGAGCCGGTCGCGGGTCTGCTCCAGTTCCTCCCGGGCCTTATCGAGCTGGACATCCAGCTCGGTGGCGCGAGCGGCGGCTTTTTCGTGTTCCTTCGTATTGGCCTCAACCTGCTGGAGGAGGCGCTGGTGGTCGCGCTGCCAGGCCGCGATCTGGGCGTCGTGTTCCTGCAGGGCCGCGGTCGCCGAGGCCGCCGCGACGCGCGCTTCCTCGGCTGCCTGCTTGGCGCCCTCCAGGGTGCCGGACAGCTCCTCGGCGGCGGTCTGGGCGGCCTCCAGGCGCTGGCGCGCCTGGGCGATCTGGGCGCTAACCTCCACGGTCGAGGAGGCGCCCGTGCCGGCCTGCAACCAGCCCTCGCCGCAGAGCACGCCGTCCGGGGTCACGGCCCGCAGGCGCGGATCGGCGGCGACGAGCTCCCGGGCGGCATCCACCGTGGGGGCGAGCACGACGTCGGCGAGCAGGCGGTTCAGGCCGGCGCTGACGGCGGGGTCCACCTCGACCTCGTCGAGCAGCCAGCTGGTCCCGGCGGGCAGCTCCGCCTGCAGGCGCCAACCGGAACTGGCCGGGGCCTCGGTATCAACCACGGCGGTGCGGGCGGCGCCGCTGAGCTGTTCGAGCAGGTCCCCGTCGACCTGTCCGGCCTGGGCTTCCGCGAACGCTCCGAGGGCCGCGGCCAGGGCGGAGTCATATTTAGTGGTGACGTGATCGGCCAGCGGCGAGAAGTCCGCGCCGAGCTCGACGGCCGGCGGGGCGGTCTGTACGAGGGTATCGATCTGCGCTCGCAGCGTGTAGACCTCGCGGTCGCGGTCGCGCTGATCGTCGCGCAGCTGCTCGAGGCGCTTGTCGGCGGCGTCGGACTCGCTGGCGGCGCGCACGTGCGCCTCGTCCAAGGGCTCGCGCTCGGCCTGCAGGGCGGTGAGCTTGTCGCCGACGTCGTCGGCCTCGCGGCGGGCCTGGCTCACGCGTTCCCGGGTGGACTCGCAGGTGGCCTCCTGGCGGGCGAGCTCGGCTTCGGCCTGTTCCACGCGGCTGGTCTGGGATTCTTCCTGCGCAACTAGGCGCACCACGCCTTCGCGGCGGTCCGCCAGGGCGCGGACCTGGGCGCGGTGCTCCTTTTCCTCCGCGGCGTATTCCTCCTGGCGGGCGGCGACTTCCTCCTTGGCCTCTTCGAAGGCCTCGGCGGCGGCCTCGGCGCTAGCCAGCAGCATCTCGTAGTCTTCGTCCGCCTGGCGGGCGCGCGCCTCCAGCTCTTCGGGGTCTTGGCCCTGGTAGGCGGTGGCCTCGCCGGAGGTGCGGGCGCGTTCGGCAGCAATGCGCAGGGTTGCGGCGATGCGCTCGCTCAGGTTGGACAGGTCGAACCAGAGTTGCTGGGCCGCCTCCGCTGCGGGGGCAACCTCTTCCAGCTCGGTCTCGAGGTCGAGCTGGGCGCCGGTGGTCTCCTCCAGCACGGCCTGGGATGTGGCCAGGGACTCGGCTGTGCGCTGGGTGGCCGCGCGGGCATCGTCGAGCTGGCCGCGCAAGGAAACGATCCGGGCGCCGGCCAGCCCCAGGCGAGCGTCGCGCAGGTCCGCCTGGACGGTGGCTGCGCGCTGGGCGGCCTCGGCCTGGCGGGCAAGCGGCTTGAGCTGTTTGCCCAGCTCCTCGGTCAGGTCGGTCAGCCGGTCGAGGTTGGCCTGCATGCCGTTGAGCTTGCGCTGGGCCTTCTCGCGGCGGCGGCGGTGTTTGAGGACGCCGGCCGCTTCCTCAATATAGGAGCGGCGCTCCTCCGGCCGGGACTCGAGGATTTCCGCGAGCTTGCCCTGTCCGACGATGATGTGCATTTCGCGGCCAATGCCGGAGTCTGAGAGCAGCTCCTGGATATCCATGAGGCGCGCCTTGGAGCCATTAATTTCATACTCGCTGGCGCCGTCGCGGAACATGCGGCGGGTCACGGAGACCTCGCGGTAGTCGATGGGCAGCGCCCCGTCGGAGTTGTCGATGGTCAGGGTGACCTCGGCGCGGCCGAGCGGCTTCTTGTCCCCGGCGCCGGCGAAGATGACGTCCTGCATCTTGCCGCCGCGCAGCGTCTTGGCGCTGCCTTCCCCCATTACCCACGCGAGGGCGTCTACCACGTTGGATTTGCCCGATCCGTTCGGGCCCACCACGGCGCAGATCCCTGGCTCGAATTTGAGCGTCGTCGCCGAGGCAAAGGACTTAAACCCTTTGAGCGTGAGTGATTTCAGGTGCATTGGATAAAGTCTAACAACTTAGCTTCGCTAGGCTTCACACCAATGGCCGCTAAGCGCCGCGAAGAACAAAGGTCAAATATAAATTTGGCCAACATCAAACGGTGTTAACATATGAGGTAAAATTTTGCTGAACAAAGTTAAGATTCCTCATTAACATGCTCTAGGATTAGAACTTTAACATCAGTTCAACTTCCCCGGTTGAACCCTACCCCAGAAAGCTGAGTTGAAAACAAGGTGACCACTCCTCAGGCCCGGGTCTTGCGTGCTCACAACGAGCGCAGCAAGCAAGAAACCCGTCGGGCAGTTTTCCAGGCCGTCAAAGTCCTCGCCAAGGACAAGCTGTTTGCCGATATCACGGCCTCCGAGATAATCCGGACCGCGAAGATTTCGCGCTCCTCGTTTTACCGGCACTTCCCCACCAAAGACTCAGTAGTGGAGCAGTTCATCCACCGCGTCTTCGACGAGATTGGCACCACCCCCTCGGCCCGCGATTCCCTGCGCAGCTACTGGGCCGCGGTCTTGGACAAGACCTGGCAGTACCGCGAGGAGCTGACCCTGGCCATCTCCGCCGGCGCTCACTACCGCATCCTCGAAGAGCTCAACAAGAACCTCGACGAATTCGAGGACACCATCGCCGGGGTGACCTGGAACGGGCTCCTGTTCAACATCATCATGTGCTGGGCGGAGACGAATTTCGCCATGGACAAAGAGGAGCTGCTGGAGCGTGCCGTGGAGGTCACCCATTCCCTCCCCGAGCCGCCGAACCTCGTGTCCACGACGATCCGGCCGCCGCGCTAGCCGCGGCCATCCACCGGCGCCCGGTTATTTCTTAACGCTCGATAAAGCCTTCCTCGCCCCGCGGGTCGGAATACTGTTCCACGACAGTATCCACCCGGCCGGGGCGAGACGTCGTTGACGGCTCTTCCCGCAGCAGCTCGAGCAGCCGCGCGCAGTCGGCGGCCGGCCCCTCCGCGACGACTTGGACGCGCCCGTCCCGCAGGTTCGTCGCGTGCCCCGACAGCCCGAGCTCCAGCGCCCGCGAACGGGTCCACCACCGAAACCCCACCCCTTGGACGTGGCCGTGGACGAAGGCGGTCATGCGCTTGGTCATTCGTGCTGTCACCTTTCTGGTGCTAGAGGGCTAACTGAATCCTTGCCGCGGGCTAGGACTTGTCCGGGGCGGCATCGTCGCGCAGGATCTGGCGATCCTCCACGCTGCGGCGGGTAACCGGGTCGCTGCCGTCCCAGCATTCGACGTTTTTAACCTCGGGCAGCATGTCCCGGTGGAAGACCGGGTCCACGCCCTTGCGGCGCTGCTCGTTGTAGTTCTTGAGCAGCTTGATGGCCACGCCGCTCAGCGGGACGATGGCGATGATGTTGAGCACGACCATGGTACCGGCGCCGGTATCGGCCAGCGAGAAGACCAGCGGGAGCGTGCCCACCGCGCCGAACCAGACGAAGAAGAGGACCACCAGGCGGAAGACCACCAACACGACCTTGGAGCGCGACAGGTACTCGACGTTGGCCTCGGCCAAATAGTAGTTACCCAGGATGGAAGAGAACGCCAGGAAGAACAGGATGAAGGTCACAAAGTGGATGCCCCAGTCGCCCACCTCGGACGACAGCGCGGTCTGCGTCAGGGACACGCCCTCGGCTTCCTCGCCGTAATTGACCTCGGAGCCCAGCAGGATGATAAACGCGGTGATGGTACACACGACCAGGGTGTCGAAGTAGACGCCCAGGGTCTGGACCAGGCCCTGCTTGACCGGGTGGGAAACCGTCGCGGTCGCCGCCGCGTTCGGGGCCGAACCCTCGCCCGCCTCGTTGGAGAACAGGCCACGCTGGATGCCCTGCATCATCGCGGTACCCAGGGCCGCGCCGGCAATCTCCTTGAAGCCGAGCGCGTGCCCGATGATGGCCTCGAACATGGCCGGGACGGCATCGAGGTTGGTGACCACGACGAACAGGCCCACGATGAGGTAGGCGCCGGCCATGAACGGCACGATGAGCTGGGTCATGTTGGCGATGCGCTGGACGCCGCCGAAGATGATAAGCCCGGAAATCGCCGCGATGATAACGCCCACGATGGCCTTGAAGGCGAAGCTGTCGTTGCCCATCGAGGTCGACAGGGAATCCGCGATGGCGTTGGTCTGGAAAGCGTTGTAGACAAAGCCGAAGGTAAAGGCGATGGCGACGGAGAAGATAACGCCCAGCGGGCCCCAGCCGAGGCCGCGCTTCATGTAGTAGGCCGGGCCGCCGCGGTAGGCGTCGCCGTCACGGACCTTCCACAGCTGCGCCAGCGTGGACTCGATGAAGGCCGTCGCGCCGCCCAGGATGGCGATAATCCACATCCAGAACACCGAGCCAGGACCGCCCAGGGAGATAGCCACGGCCACGCCGGCGATATTGCCGGTGCCCACGCGGGAAGCGGCCGAGATGGTAAAGGCCTTGAAAGCGGAGATGCCGCCGTAGTCCTCGTCCTCATCGCGCCCGGTGCCGTTGGGCCGCTCGACGACGGCCTTGAACATGTCGGGCACCATGCGGATCTGGACCAGAACCGTGCGAATGCCGAAGAAGATGCCCGCGCCGATCAGCAGCCACGGCACCACCCAGGTCCACAGAAAATCGTTGCCTGCGCCAACGATGTTTTCGAGAAAAGTCATGTAAATAACATAGCCTAGATCACGCTATGGGAGATCACTCGAAGGCCTGACACTGAGGGCAATAGTGCGTCGAGCGCCCACCCAGCACCCGCCGTTGCAGCAGGTTGCCGCACCGGCGGCAAGGCAGCCCGGCCCGCCCGTAGGCGTTCAAATCCCGGGCAAAATACCCGGACTCACCGTTGACGTTGACGTAGAGCGAGTCGAAACTCGTCCCGCCGGCGGCCAGCGCGGTGCGCATGACCGTCGCGGCAGCCTCGATGACCTCGCGGGCCCGGTACTGGCGCAGCGTACTCGCCCGCTTTCGGGGGTCGAGGCCGGCCAGCCACAGTGCCTCGTCGGCGTAGATATTGCCGATACCCGAGACCACCGTCTGATCCAGCAGGACGGTCTTTATCGGCACCTTCTTCGCGGTGATCCGGCGCGCGGCCGCCGCGATATCAAAGGCCGGATCGAGCGGGTCCCGGGCGATGTGCGCGATCGCCTCCAGGGGACCGTAGTGCCAGCGGCCGAAGGTGCGCTGATCGATGAAGTCTAGTTCCACCCCGCCGCTAAGCTGCGTGCGGATGCGCACGTGGGCGGAATCATTGTGTCCCACGCGCAGTTGCCCCGACATGCCCAGGTGGATAAAGACCACGTTGCGGGCGGGGTCGTCGGGGGGCTCGCCGGCTAGCTCCAACCACATGTATTTGCCGCGACGAGCCACCGCGCGCACGCGGGCGCCGACGAGCAGGTCGCCTAAGGGCACGTCCTGGCCGCGTGTGGCGCGCGGGTGCAGGACCTCGACGGCCTCGAAGGTGCGCCCGACCACGTAGGGCTCCAGCCCCCGGCGGACCACCTCAACTTCTGGTAATTCCGGCACGGTGTTGTTGGGCTCTAGTCGCTCGCCGCACCCGGGTTCGCGGTACCGGCGACCAGCCGCGGGGACTCGCGCAGCTTGTCGCAGGCCAGGTGCGCGGCCTGCTGCTCCGCCAGCTTCTTGTTATGCCCCTCGCCGCGGCCGAATTCCTGGCCGTTGACTAGGGCGACCGCGGTGAAGGTCTGATCGTGTTCCGGGCCGGTGGAGCTGGCCTCGTAGACGGGCATCGGCGCGTGCAGCTCGGCGCACAGCTCCTGCAGGGTGGTCTTCCAGTCCAGGTGCCGGCCGGCGACGGTGGCGGTGTCAATCTTATGCTGGAACAGCCGCAGCACCACCCGGCGGGCGGTCGCGAAGCCGAACTGGCGGTAGATGGCCCCCAGCAGCGCCTCGGTGGTATCGGCCAGGATCGACTCCTTGTTGGCCCCGCCGGAGGACTGCTCGCCCTTGCCCAGCAGGATATAGGAGCCCAGGCCGATCTCGCGGGCGATATCGGCCAGGCCGTAGCGCGAGACGATGGAGGCGCGCATCTTGGAGATGTCGGATTCGGGCCGGGACGGGTACTGCTCGTAGAGCTGCGCGGCCACGGACAGGCCCAGCACGGCGTCGCCCAGAAACTCTAGGCGCTCGTTGTTGGGCAGGTGGCCGTTCTCGTTGGCAAACGAGCGGTGCGTCAGCGCCAGGCGCAGGTGCTCGTCGTCGAGGTTGACCTGCAGCTTCTCGCGCAGCGGGGTGTGATCGACCGCGTCGTAGGCGACCGCCCAGGCGGCCAGCGGATCTAGCTTTGCTTTCTTGCTCACAGGAACTTCTCCAGCCCGGCCCACCGCGGGTCCACCTTCTCGTCGTCCGGGTCCTTCTCGCCGGACACCCCGGTGGTCACGCCCTTCGGCGTCTGGATATCGCAGCCGTTCTCACAGACCGGGGCGAAAGGCAGACTCAGGCCGACCTCGTCGATGACCGGCTGCAGCAGATCCACCTCGTCGCCTTCGACCTGGCCGATCTCGTCGCCGGAGCCCTGTTCCTCCTCGGATTCCGGATCGCCGGTGATGAAATCGTCGTCGGCGGCGAAGACCTGGCTGACGTGGATGTCCAGCGGCGGGTTCAGGGGGCTTAAGCACCGGGAGCACTCGCCGTGCAGGAGGCCGCGCACGTCGGCATCGACAAGCACGCCCCCGCCCAGCGGGGTCAGGGTCGCGTCCACGGTCAGCTCCTCGCCCTCTGGGACGGCAAGCATTTCGCCGCCGATGCGCGCTGGGGCGGGACCGGTCTGGCTGCGCTGGGTCGGCAGGCCCTCGGCGGACGCGCCCAGCAGCGAAGCAACGTTAAATTTCAGTGGTGAAGTCATATCACCGGATATCCTACCCCGCCGGTCAACACGGCACACGCGCTGCCCAGACGCACAGCTAGCTAAAGACTTTGCTGGGTAATCTGTCAGCCTCCTGAGCGAGCGGTCATAATGCGTTGGGGAGCCCGATTTTTCCTTTAACCCCGCGGGCGACCTGCCTAGACTGGTAGACCATGAACGAATCCATGTTGGCGGGCCTGCGCGAGGTGGCGTGGTCTTTTCCCCTCGCGGTCATCGCCCCGACAGTCTGCCTTGGCCTGGTGGGCTGCCTCGTCCGCCGGCTGCGCGGGCCACACCCGGCCGGGATCACCGGTTCCACCGGCTCCCGCCTGCGCCGCGTCTGCCTGATCGCGCTGTTGACCGGCATGGTCGTCGGCATCCTGCTGTTTGTACCGGTCCCCTTTGAAATCACCGTGCTGCTGGGCGCTGCCTGCATGGCGGTCTGCGCCGCCCAGCTGACCTGGAGCGCGAAGGAACCTCTCAGTGCCGCGTTCTGTTCGGTCGGCGCTCTGACCACCGGGATCGGGCTGGTCCACGCCTCCGTCTATTCCTACGGGCTCCTAACCGGCCACGTCACCAGCGGCGGGGAAGGCGATCTGCTGACGTCCTTCATGCTGCTGTGGCCGTTGTGCGCGCTGCCGGGGCTCATCTTCGCCCTGATCGCGGCCTTCCTCAACATCAAGTCCGCGCCCGTCGAGCCCACCAGCACCCAGCGCACGCCGGCGTATTTCTAGTATCTTCCCGCCCGCAGCTGGCCGCGCCCCTAGCGGGCAGGGCCAGCTAGGCCGGGCCGGAGTCTATCCGCGGTTGTCGTAACCGCTGTCGTAGCCGGCTTCGTAGGAATCCTGGCTGTAGCCGTTGTAACCGCGGGAGTAGTCGCTGCCGCCAGCCCGGCCGGCGGCACCGGCGCCGCGGCGCAGGGCCGTGCGATCCGAAGAGATGGTCCGCAGCACGGAGTTGAGGGTCTCCTCGAACTCGCCGAGCTTGCTGTCCACGAACTCGTCGCACTCGGTGCGCAGGCGGTGGGACTCGGAGTGGGCGGTGTCCACGATCCGGTGGGCTTCCTCGTTGGCCCGGCGCGCCACCTCCGACTCGGAGACCAGCCGGTCCTGCTCTTCCTGGCCGGCGGCCACGGCGCGCTCGTAGGACTCCTGCCCCTGGGCGACGGCGCGCTCGGCGTCGGCGCGGGCCTTTTCCACGGTGGAATCGGCCTCGTTCTGCGCGCGCTCGACCAAGCCGGCGGCGTGCGCCTGGGCGTCGGCGACCATGGACTCGGAGTCCGCCTGGGCGCGGGCGATGATGTCGTCGGCCTGCGCGTTGGCGTCCGCCACGGTGTGCTCGGCGCGCTCCTCGGCGCCGCGGATAATCTCATCCTGCTTGTCGAGGACGTCCTGCGCGTCGTCGATTTCGACGGGCAGGGCGTTACGCAGATCGTCGAGCAGGGCGAGCATCTCGTTGCGGGGAACCATGCAATTCGAGGTCATGGGAACGCCCCGGGCTTGCTCCAGGTTCTGTACTAGTTCATCAAGGCTTTCGAATACGCGGTACATGATGACCAGCCTAGCCAGCGCAACCAGCTACGGCGGCTTCCCACACTGGGAAAGCCCGGAAAATCTCAAGTTTCACTTGAGACTATTCCGCTCCCCTTCCCTGCCCCTGCACCGCGCACGGAAAAACCCGGCCACCTCCCCTATAAAAACTAGGGAGACGTCCGGGCCGGGCGCGCCGGTTTTAGATGACGCCCTGGGCGAGCATGGCGTCAGCGACCTTCTTGAAGCCGGCGATGTTCGCGCCGGCGACGTAGTCGCCCTCGCGGTCGTATTCCGCGGCGGTCTTGTCGATGTTGGTGAAGATATTCGACATGATCTGGCGCAGGCGGTCGTCGGTGTAGTCGAAGGACCAGGAGTCGCGGGAGGCGTTTTGCTGCATCTCCAGCGCGGAGGTGGCCACGCCGCCGGCGTTGGCGGCCTTGCCCGGCACGAAGTTGACGTGGGAGTCCTGGAAGGCGTGGACGGCCTCCGGCGTACACGGCATGTTCGCGCCCTCGGCCACGTACTTCACGCCGTTGTCGATGAGCTGGCGGGCAGCGTCGCCGTCCAACTCGTTCTGGGTGGCGCACGGCAGGGCCACGTCGGCGGCCACGGACCAGATGCCCGCACCCTCGTGGTATTCGACGTTGCCGCCGGCTTCCGCAGCGTAGGCAGAGATGCGCTCGCGACGGTTTTCCTTGACGTCCTTGAGCAGCTCGATGTCCACGCCGTCCGGGGTGGTGACGTAGCCGGCGGAGTCCGACATCGCGACCACGGTCGCGCCGAGCTCCTGGACCTTGGCGGCGGCGTAGATGGCCACGTTGCCGCTGCCGGAGACGATCACGCGGGCACCGGAGAGGTCCTCGCCGTGGGACTGGACCATCTGCTCGGTGATGTAGACGGTGCCGTAGCCGGTGGCCTCGGTGCGCACCAGGGAGCCGCCCCAGCTGAGCCCCTTGCCGGTCAGGACGCCGGACTCGTGCTGGTTGGACAGGCGGCGGTACTGGCCGAAGAGGTAGCCGATCTCGCGGCCGCCGACCCCGATGTCACCGGCCGGCACGTCGCGGTATTCGCCGATGTGGCGGTGCAGCTCCGTCATGAAGGACTGGCAAAAACGCATGATTTCCTGGTCGGACTTGCCCTTCGGGTCGAAGTCCGAGCCGCCCTTGCCGCCGCCGATGGGCAGGCCGGTCAGGGAGTTTTTGAAGATCTGCTCGAAGCCCAGGAACTTGATGATGCCCAGGTTGACCGACGGGTGGAAGCGCAGGCCGCCCTTGTACGGGCCCAGCGCCGAGTTGAACTGGACGCGGAAGCCGCGGTTGACGCGGATATTACCCTCGGCGTCGGTCCACGGCACGCGGAAGATGAGCTGGCGCTCCGGCTCGCAGAGCCGCTCGACCAGGCCGTAATCCGCGTAGTGGGGATCCTTTTCCAGGACGATCTTCAGCGAGTCCAGGACCTCGGAGAGCGCCTGGTGGAATTCCGGCTCGCCCGCGTTCCTCTTCAGCAGCTTGTTGTAGTAATCGGAAATCTGGAGGTCTACGGACATGTCTTCTCCTGCTCGGTAGTAACTAATTGGCTTCGACCAGTCCCCGGTTTTCGCGGGGCCTGTCTAGTGACAGTTTCCTTGGGCGAGGCCACTTTCGCAACCACTTTTTGGGCGCTAAAAATTACTCACCCCTTCCTAGCTGCGTTTTTGCGAGATATATTTTCTGTCATAGTACCGAAATTAAGGGGTGAAGCGCCCCAGCTTTCACCGGCTGGCCGCGGGTGAGAGAAAAAGCGTGCCCTATAATTGCGCCCATGCATATCGTCGTCGCCCCAGACTCTTTCAAAGGCACCGCTAGCTCGAGCCTGGCCGCCGCCGGCCTGACCTCCGGAATCCGGCAGGAACTCCCCGACGCCACGGTGGTGACCTGCCCGCTAGCCGACGGCGGCGAAGGCACCGCGCTGGCGCTGGCCACCGCGGCCAGCCTCGCCGGCCGGCAGCTCGCCCGCGTGCACATCCCCTCGGTGGACGCTCTCGGCCGGCTCACGGAGGCGGAATACTACTTCGATCCGGAAAACGCCACGGCCTATATCGACGTCGCTGCCGCTACCGGCCTGCCGGCGGTCGCCGATAGCCCGGATCCCCTCCGCGCGGACTCCTTCGGCACCGGCGCCCTCATCGCCGACGCCGAGACCCGCGGTGCCAAATCCATCGTGCTGGGCCTGGGCGGCAGCGCGACCGTCGACGGCGGCATCGGCATCCTGTGCGCACTCGGCGCCGCGCCCCACGACGCCCGCGGCCTCGCCCTGGCTCAGGGCCCGGCCGAGCTGGTCCGCCTGGGCGACATCGACACCGCGCAGCTGAACTACAAGGCCGGGATGCTCGACTACACCCTGCTGGCGGATACGCGCTGCGTCCCCCAGCAGGCGCCGGCGATGTACGGCCCGCAGAAGGGCGCGAGCCGCGAGCAGGTCGCCCTACTGACCGGCGCGCTGCTGCGCCTGTGCGAGTTCACCGAGCAGGACCCCGCCGCCGAGCATTTCGGCGCGGCCGGGGCGATCCCGGTAGGGCTGAGCTGGATGTCGCGCATCCTGTGGGGCAACGACGAGCACGTGCGTGTGGTCAGCGGGGCCGACTACGTTGCCGACGCGCTGGATCTCGACCGGCACCTGGCCGCCGCCGACGTCGTCGTCACCGGCGAGGGGCGCTTCGACGCGCAGTCGCTGACCGGCAAGGTCGTGGGCACCGTCGCCGAGCGCGCGGCAGCCTCCCCCGCCGCGCCGCGCGTGGCCATCGCGGCCGGCCAGTTCGCCGACGATGCCGAGCCGCCCGCCGGCAGCCTCAGCGCCGCGCTGCCGGCGGGCGGCGAGATGCCCGAACGCCTGCGCGCGGCCGGCCAGGCCCTGGCCCGCCAGATCAAGGAACAGCTAGGGGGCTAGCGCTGGATATCCACGGTCCAGGGGAAGATGGCCGGGCGCTCGTGGGCGGTCTCGTCCTCGAGCAGGACGTGGTCTTTCGGCAGCGCGGCGTACGGGGTGAGCAGGCGGGACAGCACCATCGTTAGCTGGTTGATAGAACCGGTCGCCCCCTCGACCGACAGGGCGTAGCGGCGGACCTGGGCGTCGTCGAGGTCGCGGTCTTCGTGCTCGTCGCGGTAGGTCTGACGCAGCTGGTCTTCTACCCCCTCTGCCAGGCGCGGAGTATCATGACGCTTTACACTCGCCTGGGCCAACTGCCCGTTGTCGACGAGCCGGTCCAAGGCTTCGCGGAAGACGTCCTCCACGCGCTCGGCTTGGTGGTCGGGGACGAGAACATCGAACTGAATAAGTGGCATGCAGGTAACCCTACCCAAACTAACGGAGTGAGATCTATGGCTTCCCCCACAAAAAATCCGGAATTCGTGCGCGAGCACGGCGTCGACCTGTCCTGGCAGGAGGATTTTTATCAGGATCTCCACCGCCACCCGGAGCTCTCCCACGAGGAGGAACGCACCGCGGCCCAGATCCGCGCCCGGCTGGAGGGGATGGACTGCGAGGTGGTCGACGGCATCGGCGGCTACGGCATGGTCGCCATCTTCCGCAACGCGGCCACCGACGCCACCCCCACCGCGCTGATGCGCGCCGACTTCGACGCCCTGCCGGTCCGGGAGGCCACCGGCGCGGACTACGCCTCCACCAACGGCGCCATGCACGCCTGCGGGCACGACATGCACGCCACCGCCCTGCTCGGCGTGTGCGCGGTGCTCGACGCCCGGCGCGACGCCTGGTCCGGGACCTTCCTGGCGCTGTTCCAGCCGGCCGAGGAGTCCTCGATGGGGGCGAAATACATGCTGGCCGACGGGCTGACCGATCGCGTGCCGAAGCCGGACGTCTGCTTCGGCCAACACATCATGCCCGGGCCGGCGGGCACGGTGCAGAGCACGCCCGGGCCCATCATGGCCGGCTGCGACAGCCTGCGCATCCGCGTCTTCGGCCGCTCCGCCCACGCCTCCATGCCGCACAACTCCATCGACCCGACCTTCCTGGCGGCGATGATCGTGGTGCGGCTGCAGGGCATCGTCGGCCGCGAGGTGGCCCCGCACGAGTTCTTCGTCATCTCCGTCGGCGAGCTGCACTCCGGCGACAAGAACAACATCATCCCGGCCTCCGCCGAGCTGGTCCTCAACACCCGCTACTACGACCCGCAGGTGGCCGAGCGCGTCTACGCCAGCCTGGAGCGCGTCGTGCGCGCCGAGTGCTGGGCCTCCGGCAGCCCCCAGGATCCGACCTTCGAGTACTACGCCCACGGCGAGGTCACCGACAACGACGCGGGCGTCGATGCCGCCCTCCGTCCCGCCTTCGATGCCGTCTTCGGCGAGCAGTCCGTCACCTCCACGGGCAGCACCGCCTCCGAGGACTTTTGCTATCTCCCGCAGGCCTGGGGCGTGCCCTATTATTTCTGGCACGTCGGCTGCACCCCGGCCGAGCAGCTAGATACCCCGCCGGTCAACCACCAGGCCGACTTCCTGCCCGACTACGCCCCGACCGTTAAGGCCTCCACCCAGGCGGGTCTGACCGCGGTGCTGGCCTATCTGGGCCGCTAAGGCGCCCCGCGCGAAGTCGGGCGGGCCGGGCGACCTTCCGTTACAGTAGGCAGTGTTTTACACGCTCCCTCGACGCGAAGGTGTCTTTGCCCATGGCCTCTCCCACGGATTTTTCCTCTGTCATCCCCGGTCACGTCCGCGCCGCCGCCGGCGTGACCCCTCCTGCCGCCTCTAACCGCAAGTACTGGTCCGGACTCGCCAACGCGGTCATGGACCACATCGCCGCGGACTGGGAGACCACCCGCCGCACTTACGCGCCGGCCCGCCGCCAGCACTATTTCTCCGCCGAATTCCTCCAGGGCCGGGCACTCCTCAACAACCTCACGAACCTGGGCCTGGTCGACGACGCCCGCGCCTACGTCGAGTCCACCGGGCGCGAGCTGGCCGACGTCCTCGAGGCCGAGCACGACGCGGCCCTGGGCAACGGCGGCCTGGGCCGCCTAGCCGCCTGTTTCCTGGACTCCGCGGTCACCCAGAACCTGCCAGTGACCGGCTACGGGCTGCTCTACCGCTACGGCCTGTTCAAGCAGACCTTCGACAACGGCTACCAGGTCGAGAAGCCGGACGCGTGGATGGAAAACGGCTACGACTTCCTGGTCCGCCGCGCCAGCACGCAGCGCCGCATTCACTTCGACGACATGGACGTGCGCGCCATCCCCTACGACCTGCCGATCACCGGCTACGGCACCCGCAACGTGGGAACCCTGCGCCTTTGGAAGTCCGAGCCCATCGACGACTTCGACTACGACGCCTTCAACTCCCAGCGGTTTACCGACGCCATCGTCGAGCGCGAGCGCGTCATGGACATCTGCCGCGTGCTCTACCCCAATGACACGACCTACGAGGGCAAGGTCCTGCGCGTGCGCCAGCAGTACTTCTTCGTCTCCGCCTCCCTGCAGGAGATGGTGGACAACTACCTCGAGCACCACGGCGACGACCTGCGCGGTTTCGCCCGCTACAACTGCATCCAGCTCAACGACACCCACCCGGTGCTGGCCATCCCGGAGCTGCTGCGCATCCTGCTCGACGAGCACCAGATGAGCTGGGACGATGCCTGGAAGGTGGTCACCGAGACCTTCGCCTATACCAACCACACCGTCCTGGCCGAGGCCATGGAAAAGTGGGAGGTTTCAATCTTCCAGCGGCTGTTCTGGCGCATCTGGGAGCTGGTCGCAGAGATCGACCGCCGCTTCCGCGAGGACATGGCCCAGCGCGGCCTGGACCAGGGCACCATCGACTACCTGGCCCCGGTGGCTGACGGCCAGGTCCGCATGGCCTGGATCGCCTGCTACGCCTCCTACTCCATCAACGGCGTGGCGGCCCTGCACACCGAGATCATCAAGGCCGAGACCCTGCGCGACTGGCACGAGATGTACCCCGAGAAGTTCAACAACAAGACCAACGGGGTCACCCCGCGCCGCTGGCTCAAGATGTGCAACCCGCGCCTGGCAGACCTGCTCACCCGGGCCAACGGCTCGGACAGCTGGGTGACCAACCTGGACGAGCTGGCCGGCCTGGCCGGGCTCGCCGACGGCCCGGACGGCGCCGCGCTGCTCGATGAGCTCACGGAGGTCAAGGCCGCCAACAAGCGCGATTTCGCCGAGTGGATTCACCGCCACCAGGGCGCCGAGGTCGACCCGGACTCCCTGTTCGACGTGCAGATTAAGCGCCTGCACGAGTACAAGCGGCAGCTGCTCAACGCGCTCTACATCCTGGACCTGTACTTCCGCATCACCCAGGACGGCGAGGAGCCAACCCCGCGCACCTTCATCTTCGGCGCGAAGGCCGCGCCCGGCTACGTCCGCGCCAAGGAAATCATCAAGCTCATCAACTCCGTGGCCGACCTGGTCAACAACGACCCGGCCACCCGGGACATCATCCGTGTGGTCTTCGTGGAAAACTACAACGTCTCCCCCGCCGAGCACATCATCCCGGCCGCCGACGTCTCCGAGCAGATCTCCGTCGCCGGCAAGGAGGCCTCCGGCACCTCCAACATGAAGTTCATGATGAACGGCGCGCTGACACTCGGCACGCTCGACGGCGCCAACGTCGAGATCGTGGACGCGGTCGGCCGCGAGAACGCCTATATCTTCGGCGCCCGCAACGACGAGCTGCCCAGCCTGCGCGAGAACTACAACCCGGGCGCGCTCTACCACGAGGTGCCCGGCCTGGCCCGCGCCCTCGAAGCCCTGACCAACGGCACGCTGGACCGCAACTTCGACGACCTGCGCTCCAGCCTGACCGACGGCTACGGCACCTCCGCCGCCGACACCTACTACGTCCTGGGCGATTTCGCCGACTACCGCGACAAGCGCGACCAGGCGGCCGCCGACTACGCCGACGATCCGCGCGGCTGGGCCCGCAAGTGCTGGCTCAACATCTGCTACTCGGGCCGCTTCTCCGCCGACCGCACCATCCACGACTACGCCACCGAGGTCTGGCACCTCGACTCCCTGCCCATCGACTAGCGGGCCCGGACACACACGAGCGCCCGGCACCAGTTCAGGTGCCGGGCGCTCGCCGTGTCAGTGCCTTAGGAGCGGGTCTCTCCCAGCAGGTGGCACTGGATCATGTTGGTGTTGCCGGAGATTCCCGGAGGGGTACCGGCGACGACGACCATGAGGTCGTTCTCGTCGTAGGCGTCCATGGACAACAGGGCCTCGTCCAGGGCCTCCATCATCTCATCCGTCGAGCCGACCTGCGGGCTCAGGAAGGTCTGCGCGCCCCAGGTCAGCGCCAGCTGGGAACGCACCGCTTGGTTCGGGGTGAAGACCAGCAGGGGCAGCTGCGAGTGCAGGCGGGCCACGCGACGGGCGGTGTCACCCGAGGTGGTAAACGCCACGATTGCCTTCGCGTTGAGGCGCTCGGCGATGTCGCGGGCGGAATAGGAAATCACGCCGCGCTTGGTGCGCGGGACGTGCGCCAGCGGCGGCACGCGCCCGTCGGTTTCCGCGCGGGAGACGATTCGCGCCATGGTGCGCACCACGTTGTGCGGGTCGACGCCGACGGAGGTCTCGCCGGAGAGCATCACCGCGTCCGCGCCGTCCAGCACGGCGTTGGCCACGTCGGAGGCCTCCGCGCGGGTCGGGCGGGAGTTTTCGATCATCGAGTCCAGCATCTGGGTGGCGACGATGACCGGCTTGGCGTTCTCGCGGGCGATCTGGATGGCGCGCTTTTGCACCAGCGGGACCTGCTCCAGCGGGACCTCGACGCCCAGGTCGCCGCGGGCGACCATGATGGCGTCGAAGGCCAGGACGATGGACTCGAGCGCGTCCACGGCCTCCGGCTTCTCCAGCTTGGCGATGACCGGCAGGCGGCGGCCCTCCTCGTCCATCACCTCGTGGACCAGATCCACGTCCGCAGGCGAGCGCACGAAGGACAGGGCGATGAAGTCCACGCCCAGGCGCAGGGCGAAGCGCAGGTCCTCGATGTCCTTTTCGGACAGCGCCGGCACGGAGATGTCCATGCCCGGCAGGGACACGCCCTTGTTGTTGGAGACCGGGCCGCCCTCGGTGACCTCGCAGACGACGTCGTTGCCGTCGACTTCCTTACAGACCAGGGCTACCTTGCCGTCGTCGACGAGCAGGCGGTCGCCGGGCTGGGCATCGTTAGCCAGGCCCTTGTAGGTGGTGGACACGCGGTCGTGGGTGCCCTCGACGTCGTCGATGGTAATCCGGACTACCTCGCCGGTCTCCCAGTAAGTCTCGGTCTCCTTAAAGCGGCCGAGGCGGATCTTCGGGCCCTGGAGATCGGCCAGGATGCCGACCGCGCGGCCGGTCTTATCGGTGGCTTCGCGCACCCAGCGGTAGTTCTGCTCGTGATCGGCGTGGTCGCCGTGGGACATGTTGAGACGGGCAACGTCCATGCCGTCTTCGACCAAGCGGTGAATAGCGTCTTCGCTCGCGACCGCGGGGCCGAGCGTACATACGATTTTGGTTCTTCTATCCAACATTTATCTGTGCCTACTCCTGTAATGGTGACTGCCTAACCATTCCCAACGTACCCCGCCCCCGCGGCGGGTGCCACTGCAAAAACGGAAACAATCCCACAGATTCCCACATTAGGGTTCGGAGCGCTCCTGAGCGGCCGCGGGAAACTTCGGATCCACCTCGTCCGCGGACTCCTGCCCGCGCGGCAGACGGAAGAAGACGATGCAGGCCGCCACGAAGACCACCACGGAAACCAGCACGTTGACACGCACGTCGAAAATCAGCGTGGCCTCGTCCGTGCGCATCTGCTCGATGAAGAAACGGCCAAAAGTATAGCCCATGACGTAGAGGGCGAAGACCCGCCCGTGCCCCAGCTTCCAGGCGCGGTGCGCCCAGAGCAGGAACAGGCACACGGCGACGTTCCACAGCAGCTCGTAGAGGAAGGTCGGGTGGACCGAGGCCATCACCTCGCCCGTGGAGGTGCCACTGACCGGCGCTACCCGGCCGGCCTCGTCGACGCGGTAGTAGATGTCCAGCGCCCACGGAACGTCGGTTTCCGCCCCGTAGAGCTCCTGGTTAAACCAGTTGCCCAGACGGCCGATGCCCTGGGCCAGCACCAGCCCCGGCGCCACCGCGTCCGCGAACGGCCCCAGCGGGATGCCCTTGACCTTGAACATCACCCACAGCGCCACCGCCGCGAGCGCCACCGCGCCCCAAATGCCCAGGCCGCCGTTAGTAATCTTCAGCGCGTCGACCGGATTGCGCTCGGCGCAGAAGTACTTATCGTAATCCGTGATGACGTGATAGAGGCGCCCGCCGACGATGCCGGCGGGGATGACCACGATGGCGGCGTCCCAGACGGTGTCCGGGTTCCCGCCCATCGCGCGGTAACGGCGCAGGGTCATCCACATAGCCACCAGGATGCCGGCGACGATGCACAGCGCGTAGGCGCGGATAGGAATCGGGCCCACGTGCCACACGCCCTGCGGCGGGGACGGGATATTGGCCAAGTTCATAATCTGCACGTACACAGTGTGCCCCAAAGCCCACCCGAATGCGAGATCAGGGGGTCTTGCGCGACGGGCAGGCCGGGTGCTTGCCGGCGGCCACCAAGCTGCGAGCCAGTGCGGTCGGATCCTGGGCGGACATCACCGACTCGCCGACCATCACGGCGTCGGCGCCCTGCGAGGCGTAGCCCAGGAGGTTGCGGGGGTTCTCGACCCCACCGACGGCGATCCGCAGCAGGGACTCGGGCAGGCCCGGCACAATCTCAGCGAAGACCCCACGGTCGATGGCGTCCGAGGACAGCGACCACGCGTTAATGCCCACCACGGTCCCGCCGGCCTGCATGGCCCGGTCCGCGTCCTGGCTGCTGCGGATCTCCAGCAGGGCGACCATGCCGAGCGACTCAATCCGATCCAACAGCGCCTCCAAGCGCGCCTGCTCCAGGAGGGCGACCTGCAAGGGAACGACGTCCGCGCCGAAGCAGCGCGCCTCGTGGATCTGGTAGGGGTCGACGATGATGTCGCGGCAGATCATAGGCACCTCGGTGGCCGCCCGGATAAGGCGCATGTCGTCCAGCGAGCCGCGGAAGCGGCGCCGGTCGGTCTGGCAGGCCATCATCACCACGCCGGCTTCCTGGAAGTCTTGGGCGAGGCGCGCCATGCGCTCGGGGTTGTCCAGCCGGGCGATTTCGCCGAGGTACGGCACCGCGCGCTTGAATTCAGTGATCACCGAGCAACCGTTGGTCAAAAGCGCCGCCTTGGCGTCCCGGGGCGGTTCCATCGAGCGGGATTTCGCCTTGATGTCCTGGAAGGAGACCTTCGCCTCCCGCGCGGCTACGTCTTCGAGGACGCCGGTGACTAGACGGTCAACGGCAATAGGGGTGGGCACCGGGGCACCTCCTCGAAGTAAGCGACAAGGATCACATGCGCAGTCTCACCTAAAGGCTATCCCCTCAAACGTGCCCAGAGGAAATCCAGAGGTACCCCCGATTGGCAAACTTTAGGTTAAACGCCCACGTTGGTTGTCTAAATCGGTGGGGTCAATATCCGCGTCCAGCGCGTCCCACAGCACCCGGCCGCTGTCCGGGGATTCTTCCAGATCCTGGGCCAGCTTCTCCTGCCGCATGGCGGGAGTTTCGTATTTGTTGGAACGCGCGGTGTCCTCGCCCGGGCGGGTGGCCAGCAGCACCGCGCCGAAAAGCGCGACGGCCGCAGCGACCAAGGCGAGCACGGGGCCGGCGGTGTGTGCCGAGGCTTCGGTGATGACGGCCCAGTCCGAAATGGAGGTCACGTCCACCGCCAGGTCATTGTCCTGGCCGGCCTGCAGGATGTCCTGGGCGCGCTGCACGTCCGGGCCGGCGGTCAGCAGCTGCAGTGGCCGCCAGGCCACCGCGGCCGCCGCCACCGCGCAGACGATCGCCACCACCCGGCGGGCCAGCCGCCGCAGCACCAGCCCGGCCAGCGTGCCGGCCAGCAGCAACAGCATGACGGCCATGAGCTCGACCGACCAGTGCGAGCCGAGGATATCCACGACCTGCCCGCCGGACTTGTCGTCCTCTGCGGAGGCCTGGACCCAGCTCATGCGCGACGAGCCCCACAGCCCAATCGCGCCGAGGGCCATGAGCAGCGGGCCAATTCGCTTTCCCACGTCTACTCCCTTCCTGCGGTTACTCAGGGATCCTAGAGTAGTACATCGGCGTCGAAGCAACTGCGATCGCCGGTGTGGCAGGCCCCGCCCTTTTGTCGGACGGTCACCAGGAGGGTGTCGCCGTCGCAGTCGAGCTTGACGCCCAAGACCTCCTGCGTGTTGCCGGAGGTCTTGCCCTTGACCCAGTATTCCTGCCGGGAGCGGGAATAGTACGTGCCCTGGCGGGTGGCCAAGGTGTAGGCCAGCGCGTGATCGTCCATCCAGGCCAGCATCAGCACCTGCCCGTCCTCCGACTGGACGACGGCGGGCACCAGCCCGTCCGCGTTGCGCTTCAGTCGGCTAGCGATGGCCGGGGCCAGCGCGCACTCCGCCGGGCTGGCCGCGGCCGGCTGCGCCTCCGCTTCCGCCGCCGGCACCGGACGGATCGGGTAACCGGCGTTCGCCAGGGCGTCTTTGACCGCGCCGATGGTGGTCTTGCCAAAGTGGAAGATGGAGGCGGCCAGGACCGCGTCCGCGCCGGCGGCGACGGCCGGCGGGAAGTCCTCCGGCGCGCCCGCCCCGCCCGAGGCGATCACCGGCACGTTGACCGCGGCGCGCACGGCGGCGATGAGCTCGGTGTCGAAGCCGCCCTCGGTCCCGTCGCTGTCCATGGAGTTGAGCAGGATCTCGCCGACGCCCAGGTCGGCGGCGGTCCGGGCCCACTCCAGGGCATCGAGGCCGGCGGAGCGGGTGCCGCCGTGCGTGGTGACCTCGAAGCCCGACGGGGCCCAGTCCTGCTGCTGCGCGGTCCGGCGCGCGTCCAGGGAGAGCACGATGCACTGGGAGCCGAAAATCTCCGCCAACTCCCGCAACAGCTCAGGGCGGGCGATGGCCGCGGTGTTGACCGAGACCTTGTCCGCGCCGGCCCGCAGCAGCGCGCGCACGTCCTCGGCGCTGCGCACTCCCCCGCCCACGGTCAGCGGGATGAAGACCTGCTCGGCCGTGCGGCGCACGACATCGATGAGGGTCCCGCGGCCTTCCTTCGACGCGGACACGTCGAGGAAGGTCAGTTCGTCGGCGCCGAGCTGGCCGTAGCGGGCGGCCAGCTCCACCGGGTCGCCGGCGTCGCGGAGGTTTTCAAAATTGACGCCCTTGACCACGCGGCCGTTATCGACGTCGAGGCAGGGAATGACCCGCACAGACAAGGTCACGGGAGCACACTCCTTCGGAATTTTTCTAACAGTGTGTTTTAACAGTGTGTTTACTGGTCTGGTGGCTGCTGTTTTAGTTGTCAGCCTGGTTGGCGCGGATGGAATCCAAGATGGTCGCGTGCACCTGCGGGGTGCCGACCACCATACCGGCCGAATGCACGGACCATTCCTCGCCGTAGGGGTCGGTGACCAGGCCGCCGGCCGAGCGCACAAACAGCGCGCCCGCGGCGTTGTCCCAGGCGTGCGGGGAGAAATTCACCGCGCCGTCGAAGACCCCCTGGGCCACGAAGGCACTGTCCAGCCCCACGGATCCCGTGATGCGCGGGCGCAGACCCTTGCGCTTGAGATCGTTGAAGATGGGCGTTTGCAGGTGCGACGAGCAGCCAACGTGCCCGCGGGCCTCGTCGAAGCCCAGGGCGTCTTCCCCGCCGCCGAAGCCGCTCGGCGGGCCCCCGACGGAACGCAGCGGCGCACCGTCAGCCGCCGCTACCCGCCGGCCCAGCAACGGGAAGTCCGCGACGGCCACGACGGGCTGGTGGTCCTGGACGAGCGCCACCAGGGTGCCGCACAGCGGGTTGCCCGCCGAGTAGTTGGCGGTGCCGTCGATAGGATCGACCACCCAGACGGTCTCGGCCAGCTTGCCGCCGGATTCTTCCCCGTAGACCGGGATGCCGGTCAGCTGGGTCAGGCGCTGGCGCAGGTTGGTCTCGATGGCGATGTCGACCTCGGTGGCGAAATCGCCCTGGCCCTTGAACTGGGCCGGCTTCGCGCCTAGCCCGGTGCGGAAACGATCGGTGGTCTCATCCACGATGGCCTCGGCGAAGGCCAGCAATTCCAGCGGCGATGTCATGACGTACTCACTCATCCTCGGTCGGGGTTTATCCTGCGGTGTTTTGTTTCGGGCTTATCCTCTGTCTTCCGAGGAATCAAGGAGGTCGATGGGGGTCTCTGCCGGCAGCGGTTCGACCTGGGCCACGGCCTTAAGGGCCTCGTCCAGGCGGAAGCGCCCCTCGTAGAGGGCCTTGCCGATGATCGCGGAGTCGATGCCGCGGTTGAAGAAGGTGGCCAGCTCCGTGACATCCTCCAACGCGGAGATGCCCCCGGAGGCCGTCACCGCGGCATCGGTAGCCATGGTCACGTCCTGGAGCAGCTCCAGGTTGGGGCCGGTTAAGGTGCCGTCCTTGGTGACGTCGGTGACCACGAAGCGCTGGCAGCCGGCGGCGTCGAGGCGCTCGAGGACCTCCCAGAGGTCTCCGCCGTCGGACTCCCAGCCGTTGCCGCGGGTGCGCCACTCGCCGGCCTCTTCCCGGACCGCCAGATCGACGGCGATCTTGTCGCCGTATTTGTCGATGACTCGGGCGATCCACTCCGGGTCTTCGAGCGCGGCCGTGCCGATGTTCAGGCGGCGCGCGCCGGTGGCCAGGGCGCGCTCTACCCCGGCGTCGTCGCGGATACCGCCGGTCAGCTCCACGGGGATGTCGAGCTTACCGACGACCTCGGCCATCATCTCGTGGTTGGACCCGCGGTTGAAGGCGGCGTCCAAGTCGACGAAGTGGAGCCACTGCGCGCCTTGCTCCTGCCACTGCAGGGCGGCCGCGAGCGGATCCCCATAAGACTTTTCGGTGCCGGCCTTGCCCTGCTCGAGGCGCACGGCCTGGCCGCCCACGACGTCGACGGCGGGCAGGAGGACGAAGGAATCTGTGTGCTGAGTCATCGTCTACATCCTACCTACAGGGTGCCCATCCAGTTGGACAAAAGCTTCAGCCCGGTCTCCCCCGATTTCTCCGGGTGGAATTGCGTGGCCCACAGGGCGCCGTTTTCTACCGCGGCGACGAAGCGGTCGCCGCCGTGGCTGGCCCACGCCACCGACGGCGGGGTGGTGATTTCGGTTTCCAGCTCCCAGGTCCGCGCGCCGTAGGAATGCACGAAATAAAAGCGCTCCTCCGGATCAATGCCGGCGAACATAGCGCCGTCGCTGTCCCGCTCCACCGTGTTCCACCCCATGTGCGGCAGCACGTCGGCCTGCAGGCGCGTGACCAGGCCGGGCCACTCCCCGCAGCCGGCGGTTTCGATGCCGTGCTCGTTGCCGCCGTCGAAGAGCACCTGCATGCCGACGCAGATGCCCAGCACCGGCCTGGACCCGGCCAACCGCTGGCCGATGATCCGCGGGCCCTGGATGGCACGCAGCCCCTCCATGCACGCGGCGAAGGCGCCCACGCCGGGCACGACGAGGCCGTCGGCTTCCGTGGCCACCTTCGGATCGGCGGTGACCTCGACCCGGGCCCCGGCTGCTTCCAATGCCCGCTGGGCCGACCGGAGGTTCCCGGCCCCGTAATCCAGCAGGGCTACCAATTTCTGCGCCACTAGTCCAGCTCCTTGTTGTTGGTGGTGCGGTTGTCGTTGTTAAGTTCTTCGGTCCTAGACACGGTTCGGCGTTGGTTCTGGGCCGGCGCCCTACGCAGGCGGCGCAGGCGCGTACGGATGTTGTCGAATTCGGCGACGCGGTGCCGGCCGAGGAAGGCATCCAGGCTCGTCATGAGGATGCCGGCCAGGATGATCGCGCCGCCGGCCCCGTACGCACCCGCGTAGCCGTAGCCGGTGACCAGGGCGGCGAGCACGACCGAGCCCAAGCCCGTGCCGGCGTCGTAGAAGATGTTCCACACCGCCGAGGCCTGCGAGATCTTCGAACGCGGCAGGCGGTTGAACATCGAGAGCAGGGCTTCGTTCTGCCCGATACCGAAGGCGATGCCGAAAAAGACCGAGGCCAGCACCATCCACCACACGGACCAGCCATTGACCATGGCGGCCGCCATGAGCAGCATGCCCACGCCGCCGATGAACTGGGCAGGGATGTAGAGGTGGCCGGGCTCGCCCAGCCGGTCGGCGACCACGCCCGCGAACAGGCGGGAGACCATGACGGAACCGCCCACGATGGACAGCATCAGCCCGCCGAGGACCGCGCCGGTGGCCGGGTCGATCTCGCGGACCGAGGCCGGCAGGAAGGAAGAGACCACACCGTAGCTCATCGACAGCGTGGTCAGCGCCAGGGCCGGGACGATGACCAGCTTCCAGGTGGAGGCCCGAGGCGCCTCGGTGGTCTCGGACTCGCCGCCGGTGCGCGGGTGAACGCTGGGCAGGCGCAGGCACATGACCACCGCCAGGCAGGCGATGGCCGCGGCCGTGTAATAGGTCGAGGCGAAGCTGATGTTTTCGGCCATCGCCAGGCCCACCGGCAGGAAGATCATCTGCGATAGACCAATGAACAGGCCCATGGTGCCGGTAGCCTTGCCCAAAAGGCGCAGCGGGACTAGCTCCGCGATGAGCGCGGATTCCGCCACCGTCAGCGCGCCGAAGCCGACGCCGCGCAGCGCCGAAAACAGCAGCACCTGCCAGATCTCCATGCCCAGCAGGTGGCCCAGGGCGGGGATGCCCAGCATGCCGGCGGCCACGGCTATGACCGGGCGGTAGCCGAAGCGGCTGAGCAGCCAAGGCGTAAACATCTGGGTGATGACGGTCGCGGCCATGAACGCACCCGTCGAGCCGCCGGCGAGCGTATTCGACCCGCCGGAATCAAGCACCGCCATGGGCAGCACCGGCAGCAGCAGCGACCACGCGCCGAAGGCAGCCGCCACCGCGACCATGGTCTCCGGGAACCCCGGGACCTTCCACAGACTAACCTTGCCCTGCGTTGCGCCTGCTTCTGCCATCTATTGCATCTCCCCAATCATCCAAATTAACGCGGTAATGGTCGTAATGCCGCCGAGTGCGGCGGCGACGATGGTCCAGAAACGTGAGCCGGATTGGTAGGCCGTCCAGGCCCCGCCCAAAAAGAGGCCACCCAGCAGGAAAAGGATCCAGACCATCATGTACATGCGGCTACAGCGCTCCCTTCGTCGATGGTATGCCGTCCACGCGCGGATCGGATTCTACCGCTTGGCGCAGTGCCCGGGCGACTGCCTTGTACTCGGCCTCCGTGATGTGGTGGGGGTCGCGGCCGTAGCGGACGTTGACGTGCAGGGTGGTCTTGCTGTGGGCGGCAAAGGTTTCAAAAAAGTGCCTATTGATAACCGTAGCGTAGTGGCCCCCAATGATTTGCCATTGGAGGTGCTCCGGCTCCCCGTGCATGACGAAGTAGGCGCGGCCCGACAGATCGACGACGGCCTCGACCAGGGTCTCGTCCATCGGCAAAAGCTGGGAGCCGAAGCGGCGGATGCCGCGCTTGTCCCCTACGGCCTCGGCGAAGGCTTGGCCGAAGACGATGGCGGTGTCCTCGACGGTGTGGTGCGCGTCGACGTCGATGTCGCCTTTCGCGCTCACCTCCAGGTCGAAGCCGCCGTGGGTGGCCACAGCGGTGAGCATGTGGTCGAAAAACGGCAGGCCGGTGTCAATCGTCGACTGGCCCGTGCCGTCGAGGTTCACGCTCACCGTGATGTCGGATTCCTTGGTGCGGCGGGTGACCTTCCCGCGGCGGGGTTCCGGCTGGTTCATGCGTCGCGTCCTTTCTCTGCGTCGGTCTGGTAGTCGGTCAGCTGTGCGGCCGCGGCGAGGAAGGCGTCGTTTTCTTCCGGCAGGCCCACGGTCGCCCGCAGGAAACCGGTCTGGCCCACGTCGCGGATGAGCACCTCGCGGTCGAGGAAGGCCTGCCAGGCGGCGGCCTGATCGCCAAACTCGCCAAAGAAGATGAAGTTCGACTGGCTGTCGACGACCCGGTAGCCCAGCTGGCGCAGGCCGGCGACGACGCGGTCGCGCTCGGCCGCGAGCTTCGCGACGGTCTCCAGGGTCGCCGCGCGGTGGCGCAGCGCCACCAGGGCCGCGGCCTGCGACAGGGCGGACAGGTGGTACGGCAGGCGCACCAGCATGACCGCCTCCACGAAGGCGGGGTCGGCCACGAAATAGCCCAGGCGGCCGCCGGCAAAATCGAAGGCCTTGGACATCGTGCGCGAGACGACCAGCTTCTCCGGGTAGTCGGCCAGCAGGCGCACGGCCGAAGGGCCCTCGGAAAATTCCGCGTAGGCCTCGTCCACGATGACGATGCCCGGCGCGGCCTGGACCAGCTTTTCAATGTCGCCGAGCTCCGTGACGTCGCCGGTCGGGTTGTTCGGCGTGGTCACGAATACCACGTCTGGCTGGTGCTCCGCGATGGCCTTCAGCGCCGCCTCCATATCGATGCGAAAGTCCGCGCCCCGCGGGCATTCCAGGAACTCGGTCTGGGTGCCGGCGGAGAGCACCGGGTGCATGGAATAGGACGGCGTGAAGCCAAGCGCGCTGCGGCCGGGGCCGGCAAAAGCCTGCAGCAGCTGCTGCAGGACCTCGTTGGAGCCGTTTGCCGCCCAGACCTGGGCGGCCGCCACCTGCACGCCGGTGCGCTCGGTGACGTAGTCGGCCAGGGCCTCGCGCAGCTCCACGGCGTCGCGGTCCGGGTAGCGGTTGAGCTGCGGCGCGATCCGGCGGACCTCGCTGACCAGCTCCTCGACCAGCTCGGCGGAGGGCGGGTACGGGTTTTCGTTGGTGTTGAGTTGGTTGGCCACCGTCAGCTGCGGGGCGCCATAGGCGCTGCGCCCGCGCAGCTCAGGGCGCAGGGGAAGGTTTTCCAGGGACAAGGACACGACAAGCCTTTCTGACAGGGTCGGTGTGGGTGGCAGTTGGCGGTTTAGCGTTCGGTGCGGGCGCGGATGGCCTCCCCGTGGAAGGGCAGGCGCTCGGCGTCGGCGAAGGCGATGACGTGGCTGGCTACCTCGCTCAGGCCCGTCTCGTCGTAGTCGATGAGGTTGACCGGGCGCAGGAAGGTGTGCGTGGACAGCCCGGCGCTGTACCGCGCGGTGCCGGAGGTCGGCAGGACGTGGTTGGAGCCGGCCGCGTAGTCGCCCAGCGGCACCGGCGAGAACTCGCCGACGAAGATCGCGCCGGCGTGCCGGATGCGCTCCGCGACGGTGCGGGCGTTGCGGGTGTGGACCTCCAGGTGCTCGGCGGCATAAGCGTCGGCCACGCGGATGCCGGCGTTGATGTCGTCGACCAGGATGATCCCGGACTGCTTCCCGCGCAGAGCCTCGGCGGCGCGCTCGGCGTTGGCCGTGGCGGTGTAGCGCGCCTCGATCTCCTCGTCGACGCGCTGGGCCAGAAACTCCGAGTCGGTAATCAGCACGCTGGCGGCCATCGGATCGTGCTCGGCCTGGGAAATCAGGTCATAGGCCACGAAGACGGGATCCGCGCTGTCGTCGGCCAGCACGGCGATCTCCGTCGGGCCGGCCTCCGCGTCCACCCCGACAAACGAGGAGACCTGGCGCTTGGCCGCGGCCACGAAGATATTGCCCGGGCCGGTAATCATGTCGACCGGCTCCAGGCCCGCCGCGTCGTCGCCGTAGGCCATCAGCGCGACGGCCTGGGCGCCGCCGACGGCCCAGACCTCCTTCACGCCCAGCAGGGCGCAGGTGGCCAGCACCGTCGGGTGCGGCAGTCCGTCGTGATCAGCCTGCGGCGGGGAGGCCACCACCAGAGATTCCACCCCGGCGGCCTGCGCCGGAACCACGTTCATCACCACGGACGAGGGGTAGACCGCCTGCCCGCCCGGCACGTAGAGGCCCACGCGCTCGATGGGGGCGAAAACCTCCGTGACGGTGGCGCCCTCGCCCAGCTGGGTGGTGTGCGGCTGCGGAACCTGCTCAACATGGACCTTGCGCACGCGCGCGATGGCCTCCTCGATCGCGGCGCGAACGTGCGGCTCCAGGACCTCAACGGCGGCATCGATAGCCGCGGCCGGGACCTTTACCGCCGCCGGGCGGACGTGGTCGAAGCGCTCGCCGTAGTCCAGCGCGGCGGACTCGCCGCCCTCCTTCACCGCCTCGACGACGGGGGCGACGGTGCCGGCCACCGATTCGACGTTGACGCCGCCGCGGGGCAAAACCTTCCGCAGCGCCGACGTCGTCAGCTCGGTATTCCGCAAATCAATGGTATTGAGCAATCTTATGCCTCCTCAAAGGGCCAAAACGGTAGTAGAGACCATCTTAGGAGCAATTTCGCAGTGCCGGGCCTGTATCACCAGATAGACTTGGAGCACGACCGATTTTTCGCCCCCACCCGGCCGGCGCCGCTGCCCCGGGCGCCAAACAGACCGAATAGAAAGCAGGTGTTAGGCGTTGACCACCTCCCCCCGCCCCGGTTACCCGGACTCGTTGGCGCCGGTCGATCTGCCGCGGGTCTACTCCTGCGCCCAGGAGATTGGACTGCCGCTGCGCTGGGCTGACGGGCCCCAGCCCCAGCTGGTCTACCACCACAGCCCGCACTGCCGGCTGACCTTTTCCCTCAACCCGGATAACCCCGCCGTCATCAACTGCCGGCTGGAATTCGACGGCCCCATTGCCTTTTCCGCCATCGATGCCCTAGCCCAGGCGCTCAACGAGTGGAACCACGACTGCTTCACCCCCACCATGGTCTTCGAGCACAGCGGCCTGGAAAACCTCACCCTCTCCGGGCACGGGGCGATCGTCAGCCACCAGGGCCTGACCACCGCGCAGCTGGAGTCCTGCCTCATCCGGGCCCTCTCCAACGCCGGCGCCGCCTTCGACTTCTTCATCGATCATTTCCCCGAGGTCGACCAGGCCCCCGGCCGCAGCGCGCACGCCAGCTGGGCCGGCTGGGTTCCGGAGTCGGCCGAAGGCGACAGCGAGCGTCCGACGCCCGTGAGCTACCCGCGGCTGCGGGAGCGCCTGCGCCAGATGGGGGTGGTCAACCAGCACGGCCTCGAAGACGGCCCCGTCCTGGCCTGGATCAACGAGGTCCTGGTCAGCTTCGCCATCGACTCCGGCCCCTCCGTGGTCATCAACGGCCGCTGGGAGCCGCAGCTGCCGGCCGCGGAATTCTCCAAGCTGTTTTTGACCTGCAACGACTGGAACCGCACCACGGAGGCATCGTCGGCGTTTTGCCACCTGAATTCGGCCGACGCGGAGGACGCGGACCCAGATGCCGAGAGCACCGTCGACGTCCACATCGACTATTCCGTCGTCACGGCCGAGGGGCTCACGGACGCGCAGCTGACCCAGCACATCGGCATCGGGCTGCACAACATCCTCTACGGGCTCGACTCGATTGCCCGCGACGTCGTGGGCGTCTCCCCCGTCAAGTGGCCCAACTAGGCCGCGTGGTGGTCGCCGGCCGTAGCCGGGGCCGCGGCCGGGGCTTCCTGGGCCGGCTGGGCCTCCCAGGCGTCGTCGCCGCTGACAAACGCCGCCGACCAGTAGCCGAACATCGCCATAAAGGGCGCGGCCAACAGGGCTACCCCGAGCGGGAAGGGCGGGACGAACTCCGCGCCGTCGACCATCGCGGGCGGCTCGGTGGGCGCCAGGAGGCCGGAAAAGACTACGAAGGCCGCGGCCCCGGCCAGCGCGCACACGCCCACCCACAGCAAGGTGCCTAAACCGCGGAAACGCGCGCCCCGCGTGAAGGCCAGCACCCCGGTGACCGTGCCGGCAACCCCGGTAATCACGGTGTAGCTGAGCATCGCCACCGCCGGCGCCGAGCCCAAGTCCACGCCGAAGCCGCCTTCGGGCAGCTCCGCGAGGGCAACGCGCGGGCGCCATAGCCCCCACAAGATGCCCGCGACGCCGAAGACCACGACTACGCAAGCGAATAACCCCGCAGCGAAACCGACGCTGCGGGGTGGAGTAAACGAGCGGCTCAACATAGCCTTCAAGGCTACCCTGCCGGGCGTTACTAGTTACAGAAGGTCCAGTTGCCGCCCTCGTTGGCAAAGCGCATGGTGGTGGTGTCCGGCCCCTGCGGGGTGGCTACCTCCACGGTGGCGGAGGCGGTGTTGTCCTTGACCTGGATGTCGCGGATGTCCTGGACGAAGGTGTTCTTCCACTGGCCGTTGCTGGCCTCGTCCATGGAGACCTGCGGGATCTGACTGTAATCGGCGTTGCGCAGCTCCGGCTGCGCGTCCAGCACGCGCTGGCAGGTGTGATCCGGCATGTAGCGCATGAACGAGCGCATGTCCTGCTGGTCGTACAGGCCGCGGACCAGGCCGTTGATCTCGCCGGAGACGGCGCCGTCGGCCGCCTGGCCGCTCTCGACCGGGGCGATGTCGGCCTGGCCCTGCAGCGGGTCGCCGCCCTCGAACGGGTCGACCAGGGACTCGGCCGCCGCGGCCTGGTCGCCGCCGCCGTTGCCGCCGTCCTGGTTGGCAGCGGAGCGCTCCTTGCCCTGCGCGGACTTCTCGGCGTCCTTATCCTTGTCCTTGTCCTTATCCTTGGCCTCGGAGGACTTCTCGGCGTCCTTGTCCTTATCCTCGTCCTTGGCCTTGGAGCTCGGGGCCTCCTTGGTGGCGGTCTCGGTCGACGGAGCAGCCTCGGTGGAGTCTTCCTCGTCAGAACCGCAAGCCGTGAGGGTCAGTGGAACGACCAGCGCAAGCGCGGCAACGGACATCTTAGACGGGGTGAAAAGGGACAACGTTTCTCCTGACGATTTGAGGGACTACAGGCTTTCGGGGGGCGCTACCCTAACGCAGCGGCAGTACACCCTTAACGTCGAATATCATAACAACCTTTGTGTGGCAGGACAGTTACAGTTTGGTCATAGGAACCTGTGAACGCGGGGCTTCTGGCCCGCGCAGAGCCGGCCCGCTAGACTGGGTCACCGTGCAGTTATCCCGCGAGACCATCATCAAAGCCGCCCTTGACCTGCTAGATACCTACGGACTGGCAGACACCACCATGCGGCGCGTCGCGGGATCCTTGGGGGTAGCCCCAGGGGCGCTTTACTGGCATATTTCCAACAAACAGGGCCTGATTTCCGCGCTTTCCGATGCCATCCTGGCACCCCTGTCCGGTACCTCCCCCGCCGAACTCAGCCTGAGCCTGCGCGCTAGCCTGCTGGCCCACCGCGATGGCGCGGAGGTCGTCTCCGCGGCCCTGTCCCAGCCGCACTCGCTGGCCTGGGAGCAGCTCGTGGCGCGCTTCAAGGCCGCGCTGGGTAGCGCCGGCCACGGCGCTGACGATGCCACCCGCCAGCTCGGCGCCGAGTCGGTAGTCCACCTGGTCTTAGGCTCTACCACCCTGGAGCAGTCGCTGCTGCAATTCCAGGCGGCCACCGGTAGCGAGGACGCAGAGGACAGCGCAGATCTCCAGGCCGGGGCTGCCAAGCTCGCGCGGGCGGTGGACATCGTGCTGGCGGGCATCGATTCGCTCGACAGGTGAAAGCGCCCGGTTGGCATTAAGCTAAGCAGCCATGAGCGCAACTCACCGCCCCCAGATCACCCAAGTTTGGCCCGGCTCCCCCTCGCCGCTGGGCTCCACTTTCGACGGTTCCGGTACCAACTTCGCCCTCTTTTCCGAGGTAGCCGACAAGGTAGAGCTTTGCCTTATCGATGCCGCCGGCCAGGAAGAGCGCATCGAACTTACCGAGGTCAGCGCCCACGTCTGGCACTGCTACCTGCCGTATGTCTCGCCCGGCCAGCGCTACGGCTACCGCGTCCACGGCCCCTACGACCCCGAGGCCGGCCTGCGCTGCGATCCCTCCAAGCTGTTGGTGGACCCGTACGCCCGCGCCTTCACCGGGGAATTCGACCGGGACGCCGCGCTGTATTCCTACGACATCCACGCCGAGGATCCCGGCACCGGGCGCAACACCTCCGACTCGCTCGGCCACACCATGTACTCGGTGGTCATTAACCCCTTCTTCGACTGGCGCGGGGACCGCCGCCCGCACACGCCCGAAAACGAAACCGTCATCTACGAGACCCACGTCAAGGGCATGACCATGCAGCACCCCGGCGTCCCGGAGCACCTGCGCGGCACCTACGCTGGCATGGCGCACCCGGCGGTGACCGACTACCTGCGCAACCTCGGCGTGACCGCCGTGGAGCTCATGCCCGTCCACCAGTTCCTCCAGGACGACCGCCTGCGCGAGCTGGACCTGCGCAACTACTGGGGATACAACACCTTCGGCTTCTTCGCGCCCCACCAGGACTACGCCTTCGCCCGCAAGCCCGGCGAGGCCGTGGCCGAGTTCAAGACGATGGTGCGGGCCTTCCACGCCGCCGGCATCGAGGTCATTTTGGACGTGGTCTACAACCACACCGCCGAGGGCAACCATATGGGCCCGACCATTGCGTTTAGGGGCATCGATAACCAGGCCTACTACCGCCTGGACGATGACAACCCCGAGTACTACATGGACTACACCGGCACCGGGAACTCGCTGAGTGTGCGCCACCCGTCCTCGCTGCAGATGATCATGGACTCGCTGCGCTACTGGGTCACCGAGATGCGCGTCGACGGCTTCCGCTTCGACCTGGCGGCCACGCTCGCGCGCGAGCTCAACGACGTCGACAAGCTGGCCACCTTCTTCGACCTGGTCCAGCAGGATCCGGTGGTCAGCCAGGTCAAGCTCATTGCCGAGCCCTGGGACGTCGGCCATGACGGCTACCAGGTGGGCAACTTCCCGCCGATCTGGAGCGAGTGGAACGGCAAGTACCGCGACACCGTCCGCGACTTCTGGCGCGGCGAGCCGGCCACCCTCGGCGAATTCGCCTCCCGGCTGACCGGTTCTTCCGATCTCTATGGCAACAACGACCGTCGCCCGACCGCCTCCATCAACTTCATCACCGCCCACGACGGCTTCACCCTCGCCGACCTGGTCTCCTACAACGACAAGCACAACGAGGCCAACGGCGAGGACAACCAGGACGGCGAGTCCTTCAACCGCTCCTGGAACCACGGCGCCGAAGGCCCCACCGACGACCCGGACATCCAGCGCCTGCGCCGCCGCCAGCAGCGCAACTTCCTGACCACGCTGCTGCTGAGCCAGGGCACGCCGATGCTCAGCCACGGCGACGAATTCGGCCGCACCCAGTCCGGCAACAACAACGCCTACTGCCAGGACAATGAGATCGCCTGGATGGACTGGTCGCTGCTGGATCAAGAGAAAAACTCCGAGCTCTACGGCTTCACCAAGCGGCTCATCGGCATCCGCCACCGCCACCCGGTCTTCCGGCGCCGCCGCTTCCTGGCCGGCGGCCCGCTGGGCACCGACGCGCGCGACCGCGACATCGCCTGGCTCGTACCCTCGGGCAAGCTGATGACGCAGGACGACTGGGACCACGACTTCGGCAAATCCCTGATGGTCTATTTAAACGGCAACGCGATCAGCGAGCCCGATGCCCGCGGCCAGAAGATCGTCGACGACTCTTTCGTGATGATTTTCAACGCCCACCACGAGCAAATCGAGTTCACGCTGCCCACCCAGGATCTCGGCGCGAAGTGGAAACTGGTGGTCGACACCGCACACCCCGGCGGGTACCCCACCGAAGAAATCCTCATCCCGGCAGCGGGTACCATCGATGTGCAACCGCGCTCCACGCTGTTGCTCAAGCAGGTGGAGCCGCCCGTTCTCGATTAGTTCCTGCTTGGAAAGGCCCTGATTTTAGTGTCGGTTAAAGCCCACGGCGCCCTCGTCGATGTCACCGCTACCAGCGTGGAGATCCACCACTCCGTACTGTCGCTGAGCCTGGGGAAGCCGGCCACCACCTCGGTCCCGCTCGCCGACATCAACGGGGTGAGCGTGCGCGAGCCCACCGCCACCGCGCAGGGCTGGGTGGCGCTGGAGGGCACGGACGTGACCATCCCCGTCGACCCGCACCAGGACGCCGAGGCCATCCGCGCGCTGATCGCCGCCGCCCAAAGCGGCGAGCACGACCCGGGCGTGCCGGGGCTGGATTTCACCGCCGTCGACGTCGAAACCGCCAACTGGCACTGGGGGTCTATCTGCCAGTTGGGTGCGGTCCGCTTCCGCGACGGCCGCGAGACCGAGTCCCGAACCTGGCTGTGCCAGCCGCCGGCTACCTGGCCCGACTTCGACGACGTCAACATCTCCATCCACGGCATCACGGCCGCCGATGTCGCCGATGCCGCCCCCTTTGCCACCGTCGCCGCCGAGCTGGTGGATTTTGTGGGCGGCGACGTCTTCGTCGCGCACAACGCGCAGTTCGATTCCAGCGCCCTGCACGCCGCCCTGCAGGCCACCTCCAGCGAGGTCCCCGACTGGCAGCTGGCCTGCTCCCTGGCGCTGGCGCGCTACTGCTCCGCCCGCGGGGTGCTCGACGTGGCCAACCACAAGCTGCCCACCGTCGCCGCGGCGTGCGGGATGGAGTCCTTTAGCCACCACGACGCCTGCGCCGACGCCCGCGCCGCCGGGGTCATCGTCGCCGGCCTGGCGCAGAAGCTGGGGCTGACCGGCGGCATCGCCGGCCTCTTCGACGAGTGCGGCTTCCGCCTGGGGGCGCTGTCTGCCGAGCAGGTCATGCCGGTCCTCCAGGACAACGTGGCGCCGACCTCGGCGGCCGACCTAGGCGCCGGCACGGATTTCCGCTCGCAGACCCGCGAGTCCGGCGCGCGCCGCCCCGCCCCCTGGAAGACCGTCGCCACGCCGGAGACCATCCCCGAGCCCAACGACGACGCCGACCCGCAAGGCCCGCTTTATGGTCAGCACGTCACGCTGACCGGCGACTTCGAGCCCTTCGACAAGGGCCAGCTGTGGTCCGCCATCGCCGAGCGCGGCGGCGTGATCGGCAAGAACGTCACGAAAAAGACCACCCTGCTGGTCGTCGGCACGTGGGCGAAGAAGACATCCAAGGAAAAGCGTGCCGAGGAGCTGCGCGACAAGGGCCAGGAGATCACCTTCTGGAGCGCCAACGAGCTCCTCGATGCCGTGGGGTTGAGCGAGGAACCTCCGTTCTAGGGAACCGTTGCGGCCGCGGCGCAGTCTAACTACTCGTCAGGGATTCCCGCCGACCCGTCAGGAGAGTAGTCGTGACCACCGCCATCCACCCCGCCACGCACCCGGAGCTGAGCCTAGACGGTCTCCTGCCCCGCTTGGTCCGCCAGCGCTGGACCAGTAACACCGGCCTGTCCGACGATGGCTTCTGCGACTCCGTGGCCACCCTGCCGCTGTCACAGAACTGGTCGATGACGCTGCGGTGCCAAACCTCCGACGGCGGCATCAACGTCAGCCAGCGCGGCTTGGACGAGCTGGGAGTGTCCATCCAACACGCATGGGATTTCGCCGCCATCAACCTGGCGGAGGCCTCCCGCTCCGAGTACGGCACCCAGTTCTGGATGCGGCCGGCCAGCGCGGTCCTCGGCCCCGGCTGCCCCAACGGTGTGCAGGTGGCCACCTCGCGCTACCCGATTAGCTCCTGGCTGGCCCACCCGCGCGCCTTCCTGCTGCTCGACGAGCACCTGTGCAACATCCTGGCCGCCGAGCGCCTGGTCTACCTCGTGCCCGACCCGGTCACGGTGCTTGCGCTGGCCGGGGTAAGCCACCAGGAGGCCACGGCCTGGGCGCGGCGGGCGCAGGAAACGCGGCCGCGGCATCGGGTGCAATTGTCGTCGGTGCCGTTACTATTGGTGCAGGGGTTTCCGCAGGACTACTGCCTCGACTTTTAAGCATTTAGGGAAAGGAGCCGCCCCGTGGCCCGCTTGGGCAACCGCTACCACGACTGGAACCGGCAGCACCCGCACGCCGCCGCGGACTTCCATGCCGCCATCGAAGAATTGCTCAACGATGCCGGCGTCATCTTCGATCACGTCTCCGCCCGCGTGAAGAGCTGGTCCTCGTTCAAGGCGAAGGCGAAAAAGCGCAACGCCGACGGCGAGCCGGTCTACCCGCACCCGTGGGAGGATATCCACGATCTGGTCGGCGTGCGCGCGACGGTCTTCCACTCCACCGCCATCCCGCAGGCCATCGACGTGTTGAGCGAGTCCTTCGAGGTCCTGCGCTCGGTCGACAAGGCGGCGCAGACGCGGATTTCCGGCGGCTTCGGCTACGGCTCGCACCACCTGGTGCTGCGGGTGACCGACGCCATTGAGGAGCTGGCCGCCTACCGCGGCTTCACCTTCGAGGTGCAGGTGCGCACCGTCCTGCAGCACGCCTGGGCCGAGTTCGAGCACGACATCCGCTACAAGCAGGGCCCGAACCCGCCCTCGCCGCAGGTGGACCGCCTGTTCACGCTGGCCGCCGGGCTGATCGAGCTCGCCGATCAGCAATTCGACGAGATCGCCGCGCTCAAGAGCCCGCGCACCGAGACCACCGAAGACGTCGTGGTCACCGCAGAGACGTTGCCGGGGATTCTCACCATGCTGCTGGGCTCGCGCTTCCCGCGGTCACGCTCGGATCACTACCGCTGGCTGGCGGAACTGCTCGAGCTCAACGGGGTCACCACCGTGCGCCAGCTCCAGGAGCTGCTCAACGACGAAGACATCGCCTCCCTGCAGGAGGCCTTCCAGTACCGTTTCCGCCCCGGCCATATCCGGCTGGTCGACGATCTCCTGCTCAACCGCTTCGGGCAGGCGCACATCGATGCCACCGCGCGCACCGGCAACCGCGCCGATCGCGCCAAGCGCCTGCGCGGGCGCTTAAAGCAGCTGCGCGGCTAGGCTAGCGGAAGCCGCCGCGGAATTTTTCCATCTGGCGGCGCTCCCGCTTGGTGGGCCGCCCCGCGCCTTTCGCGCGAACGGGCACCGACGGCTGGAACTGTCGCGGCGGGGGCGGCGGCGCGTGGTCGGTGTAGCAGGTGCGCGCGACCGGCGCCCCGACACGCTTGCGCACGGTGGCTAGCACCTCCAGGTCGTATTCGTGGTGGTCCTTCCACACGCGGACGCGGTCGCCGGGGACGACTTGTTGCGCGGGCTTGACGGCCTCGCCGTTGATTTTGACGTGGCCGGCTTTGACGGCATCGGCGGCCGCGGAACGGGTTTTAAACATGCGCACCGCCCAGACCCACGCGTCGATGCGAACCGGCCTACCAGCAGGCTGGTTATCCATGAATTAGTAGTTGTTGTAGTTCTGGTTGATGATCTTGCGCACCTTGAGGAAGTTGGCGGCGCCACCGACGACAGCCACCACCAGGCCGAGCACTAACCAAAAGCCCGGGTTGCCGAACAGGATAGTCATCAGAACGCCGCCGCCGACCCCGGCGCCCACGGAGATGAGGCCGTTGCGGGAGTGCTTGCGGACTGCTTGCTTGCGCGCTTCAATCGGATTGTTGGGACGTCGCTGCATGGTCATGGCTAGCTATTCTACCTCACGTACCAGGTAATTCCACCCAGGCTCGCCCGCCGGCCCGCGGGGCCACGCGCCCTTGCGTCAGCGCCGCTAGCTCGGCTTCCAGGCCGTCCCGGCTGCCGGGCGCGCAGGCCAAGGTGTAGGTCACCGCGGCGCCGTACTGGGTGTCGCGGACGTCGTAGCCGCGGGCTCGCAGCTCCGCCTCGAGGCGGCCGGCCTCGGCGTGCTCCACCTCGATCGTGTACAGCTCCCGCTGCGCGCGGGTCACGCGGTCTACCTGCGCGACGGCCTCGCTGAGCGTGCCTCCGTAGGCGTGCACCAGCCCGCCGGCGCCCAGCTTGATGCCGCCGAAGTAGCGGACCACCACCGCGCACACGTCCAGCATGCCGCTGCCCTTGAGCACGTCGAGCATGGGTTTGCCGGCGGTGCCGGACGGCTCGCCGTCGTCGGAGGAACGCTCCACCGGCTGCGCGCCGTCCTGGTAGTAGACGTAGGCGCTGCAATGGTGGCGGGCGTCCGGGAAGCGCTCGCGCACACTCGCGATGAAACCGCGCGCCTCGTCCTCATTCTGCGCCCGCGTAACTAGCGCGATGAAGCGGGAGCGCTTGATTTCTACTTCGTGCTCGGTGACCTTCCCGGCCGCGGGCAGCGGGTAGCGCTCCATTAAGACACCAGGAATTCGTACTCGGGCGTGCCCGGCTCCAGGCGCTGGCACTTAATCCGCGACTCCTCCATCCGGGCCAGCAAGCCCGGCAGGCCGACGGCCTCCCCGAGCTGGAGGCCGACCAGCGCCGCACCGGTCTCGCGGTTGTTGCGCTTGAGGTACTCGAACAGGGTGATGTCGTCGTGCGGCCCCAGGATCTCTTCCAAGAACGCGCGCAGCTGCCCGGGCTCCTGCGGGAAGTTGACCAAGAAGTAGTGCTTGAGCCCGCGGTGGACCAGGGAGCGTTCCATGATTTCGGCGTAGCGCAGCACGTCGTTGTTGCCGCCCGAGATGATGCAGACGACGGTGGAGCCGGCGGGGGCATCGACAAGCTGGAGGCCGGCCACGGACAGGGCGCCGGCGGGCTCGGCGATGATGCCTTCGTTCTGGTACAGCTCCAGCAGCTCCGTGCACACCGCGCCCTCGGAGACCGTGTCACAGCTGACCCGCTCGCGGTTATGGCTGACGATGTCGAAGGGCAGCGAACCAATGCGCCCGACGGCCGCGCCATCGACGAAGGGATCAATCTCGTCGAGGGTGACCGGCTCGCCCGCCCGCAGCGCCGCGGTCAGCGATGCCGCCCCTTGCGGCTCAATGCCGTAGACCTGCGTGCGCGGGGACATGTCCGCCAAGTAGCTCACGATGCCGCCCAGCAGTCCGCCGCCGCCCACCGGGACGACGACCGCGTCGAGGCTACGGCCCTGGGCGGACAGCTGCGAGACGATCTCCGCGGCGACGGTGCCTTGGCCGGTGATCGTGTCGCGGGCATCGAAGGGCTCGATCATGGTCGCACCGCGGGCTTCGGCGTCGGCGCGGGCTGCGGCTGCCGCCTCGTCGAAGTTGGCGCCCACGACGACCAGCTCGACCGCGTCGCCACCGTGGACCTTGATGCGGTCGCGCTTCTGCTTCGGGGTGGGGCCGGGCACGAAGATCTTGCCCTTGATGCCCATCGTGCGGCAGGCATAGGCCACGCCCTGGGCGTGATTGCCCGCCGATGCCGCCACTACCCCGCCGGCGCGCTGCTCCTCCGACAGGTTGGAAATCGCAAAATAGGACCCGCGAATCTTATAGGAGCGCACGTCTTGCTGGTCTTCCCGCTTGAGGTAGACCTCGTAGCCCGTAATCTGGGACAGACGCGGGCAGTAGTACAAGGGGGTGGGAGCGATCTCGGACGAAATGCGGGACTGGGCCAGCTGGACGTCGGATGCTCGGATGGGGTCGAAGTTTTGCGTCATGTCGGTTTATTCTAGCGGGCCGGTTGGCGGCCGTGGCGCAATACCTATAGTTTGACAGACAATCCCCAGCGCCTGGGTGCCCTGGCCCACTATTGAGACCGCAGGGGTAGACATCTCCAAACAACCTGATAAATTCATCTGAGGATATTTGTCATCGTTGCTCTCGTCTTGTTTTTAAGGAGTTTCCACCATGCGCCGCACTCGCCTTAGCACCACCCTTGTCGCTGCCGCTGCTGTCACCTTCGGGCTCGTCTCCCCGGTCGCCATGGCCGAAGAGGCCACCGACACCTCGGCCCCCACCTCGACCGCTACCGAAACCCCCGCTGAGGGCGACGGCACCGGCGAGGGCGAGGACACCGGCAACGCCGGTGACTCCGGGAACCCTGAGGACCCCGAGGCCAACGGCGACTCCGATAGCGGCGACCAGACGGGCGGCGATTCGGACGGCAAGGACGAGGAGCCCGATACCATGTTCGGCTCCAGCGTCGAGACGACCGCAAAGTTCAAGGAAGTCATGTCGTGGGTCTCTGTGGTGGGTGCGCTGCTGGCTGGCATCGTTCAGGCCACCGTGATGCTCGCCCAGATCAACCCGGCTATTCTCAACCCGCTCAAGGATCTCCTGAAGCAGGCCGGCGTTAAGTTCTAAGGACTTAAGGCACGCCGAGTAGGCGCTACGGACGTGGTCCGTGGCGCCTTTTCGCGTCTTTTGGCTGGGTTTGTCCCTTGGGGTGCCCTCTCGCAGCCTGGTCTCGTGGCGGGTCTAGGGGCCGCCACCCCAGGGCGGGTCCCATGTCACCTTGCCGTGTCTTCGGTTGACCCTTCCGTGTCTGGGGTAGGCCGGCTCGTCATCATTCCAGGAATTGTGGAACTCGCACAACAGTGTCAGGTTCTCCTGGTTGGTTTCTCCGCCATCGGCCCAGGGGTGGATGTGGTGCACCTGGCACTCATCGGCCGGCTTACGGCAGTTCGGCCAGGCACAGGTGGTGGTCTCCGCCTTCGCCATGTCATTCTGCTTGGGTGAAGCATGCCGTTGGTAGCGGTACTGGTTGACCGGCCCGCGCCTAGGATCCACCAACGTGGCCAGGCCCGCATCCAGCAAGCATTGGCGGACGTACTCGGCCCCAGTCATGGTGGTCCCGTTGCTCAGCCGCAGGGTGATCTCGTCCCCATCACCGGACAGGATGCGCACCCAGTCGGGCAGGGAGATGACCACGTGCGTGGCCTTGGGCTGCTTCTCCAGTCCGCCGCTAAACAGTGCCTCGACATCCGGGATGGTCTTAATTGACGCCCAGAGGTATTCCACCAGCTCCGGGTCCCCGGTCACCGAAAACGTGCTGGGTCCGTCTTTGCGGCGGGTCACGCGCACACCTTCGGCCGGCGGTGCCGGGCGGTTAAGCTCCAGGACCTTCTTGTTGGCCAGGCGGCGGAGTTGTTTGGTGGTGCCAGGCGTGTTGCAGAGTTCTATGAGCATCGCCCAGGCGTGGTCCTTGTGGCGTACCCGGCGGAAGGCGTTATCCAACACCAGCAACGTGTCCAGGTGGTGTCCGGATTCCGCGGCGCCTTTCCTCGCGGCGGCCTGCTTCCTCGTATACGTAGTGTGCCCGAAGAAGGTTTGGCAGGCGCGATGGTGCGCGGCTGCGGCAACGTCCGACATGACAGCCTTCAGGGCAGGCAGGCTCAACTCGCGGCACAGGCCCAAATACTGGATCCCGTCCGCGAAGATTGAGTGCGCTGCTTTCAAAGTGTCCATGGCTGTCATTGCTGTCATGCCCCACACGCTAGAAGCACACGTCAACCCCGACAAGGCCCGAAAACCCAATCTGTGGATAACTCGGAACAAACTAACCATCCTGCACGCGGCCCGAAACAGCAGAAAACGCCCTTTTTCTCCGCGCCACCTGCCTAAGGGCCGAAAAATGGAGCAACGTGACCAGGTAGCGGCAGGGAGGCATCGTTAGGCACAAAAATGGCCCCCGCACCGGGCGGGGGCTGTGGATAATGCCCACCGAGGCGCGGGCACGCGAACAGGAGGAAACCGCTAGTAGTATCTACTAGTCCAGCAAGGCTTTGTGTACTGTTGCGAAGACGTGATCGGCTAGCTGCAGTTGTGTCGACTCCTCGAGCGTGGACAGGTGGCTTTCGAGGCACAGATGCGTGAAGCCGTGCAGAGTGGACCAGGCGCTGATGGTGTTGTGGAGGAGCCGCTCCTCGGACAGCGCGGTGCCGGCCTCGGAGGCGTAGGCGGTCATGGCGCTGCGGTAGGCGAGGATGGCCTCGACGTGCGAGTGCGGCAGCTGGTGGCGGTTGGCTAGCTCCGCGGGGGACAGCGCCTCGGCGTTGCTGAGCGTGGCGCTGAAGGCGGTGGCGAAGGTCGTGTCCGCGATGTTGAGCATGCAGCGGAAGAAATTGGGCTCCTCGCAGGAGAAATTGAAGTAGGCCCAGGCGGCATCGTGAAGCGCTTGGCTGGCGGTGGTGGTGCCGGCGCCAAAGCTGTCGAGCGCGCCTTGGGTGCGGCGGACTAGCTCGCTGATGGCGGCCTTGGCGACGGCGTGCTGGAGCTCGCCCTGGTTCTTGAAGTGGCGGTAGGCGGACGTCGGGGAAACGTCGGCCTCGCGGGTGACCGCCCGGATGGTCACGGCAGAGGGGCCTCCGCGCTTGCCGTACTTGGTTGCAATGCGTAGCAACTCGTTGTACAGGTCACCGTGATGGTAAGGCTTCGATCGCTGTTCCACCCTCGCCACGGTATCACTGAATTTTTATCCAAGAACTGTCTCGCGTAGTGAGAAGGCGGCGCATGGGGGTGAAAAGTCTTTATTTATTGGCGCGGATTTTCTCCCGTGTGCATCATGAGCAGCATGACGGCAGGGGCGTCACCTTTGTTTTTCTCCGCGGGGCAATCGACCCGGTGCGGCGCGTAGGCAGGGAGGTGGATCACAGTGCCGGGGGTGACGGCAGCGGACTGACCCTCGAATCCAAAAGTGACTTCTCCGGCCAAGCACTGCACCGTAATGGGGTGGGCGGCCTTGTGATCGGGCAGGGACTGGCCGGGCAGGAAGCTGAATAGGATGAGGTTGACGCCGTCGGCGGTCAGTACGCGGCGGACTCCGGGGCGGGGCCGGGAGGCATCGCTGGGCGGGGCGAGCTCGAGCAGGTTGAGGTGGGTCAGTGTGCCCTCGGCCGGGGTGGCTTCGCCGAAGGTCTCGGGGCGGTTAATCGGTAGGTGGTCCATCGGTGTCCAGTCTAGCGAGCGCGCCAATTAGTATGGTGCGTATGGATTTGATGATTGGCCGCGTCGTGAAGTCGCACGGGGTGAAAGGTGAGGTCGCGGTGGACGTGACCACGGACGACCCAGACGCCCGCTTTGCGGTGGGTGAGGTGCTGCAGGGCAAGCAGGGAAACAAGGAGCACACGCTGACTATCGCGTCGGTGCGCCCGCACCAGGCGCGCCTGTTGGTGCGCTTCGAGGAGATCCCGGACCGCACCGCCGCAGATTCCCTGCGGGGCACCAAGTTCTTCGCGCCCCCGCTTGACGATGCCGACGACGACGGCTTCTACGAACACGAACTGTTGGGCCTGCGCGTCATCCACGACGGCGCGGACATCGGCGAGGTCACCGCCCTGCAGCCCGGGGTCGCGCACTCGCTGCTGGAGTTTAGCGGCGCCGAGGGGAGCACGGGACTTATCCCGTTCGTGGAGGAAATGGTCCCGGAGGTTGACCTGGAGGCGGGGACCGTGACGGTCACCCCGCCGGAGGGGCTGCTGGATCTATGAGGCTCGACGTAGTCACGATCTTCCCGGAGTATCTGGAGCCGCTGCGCCACGCGCTGCTGGGTAAGGCCATCGAGCAGGACCTGCTGCAGGTCGGCGTCCACGACCTGCGCCAGTGGGCCACGGACCGGCACAAGTCGGTGGATGATTCCCCGTTCGGCGGCGGTCCGGGCATGGTCATGAAGCCTACGGTCTGGGGCCCGGCGCTGGACGATGTTGCCGCCGGCACCGGTCCGGCCGCTACCGCCGCGCGCTTGGAGTCCTCGCTGCCGCACCTGAACCGGGCCCGCCACGACGAGCTGGAGAGCATCGAGGCGCGCCCGTATGCGGGCGACGGCGCCCCCGGCGAGGAGGACGACCGCCCGCTGCTTATCGTGCCGACGCCGGCGGGCGAGCCGTTCACGCAGGCGCACGCGCGGGAGTTTTCCCGCGAGGACCACATTGTTTTTGCCTGCGGGCGCTACGAGGGCATCGACCAGCGCGTCATCGACGACGCCCAGCGCCGCTACCGGGTACGCGAGGTCTCCATCGGCGACTACGTGCTTATCGGCGGCGAGGTCGCGGTGCTGGTGATCGCGGAGGCCGTGGTCCGGCTGGTGCCGGGCGTGCTGGGCAACCAGCGCTCGCACGAGGAAGATTCCTTCTCCGACGGGTTGCTGGAAGGCCCCAGCTACACCAAGCCGCGCGTGTGGCGGGAGCTTCCGGTGCCGGAGGTGCTGGCCTCGGGCGATCACGCGAAGGTGGACCGCTGGCGCCGGGAGGAGTCGCTGCGCCGCACCCGGGCCCGCCGCCCGGAGCTTTTGGAAGGTGCCGAACTCAGCGAAGCCGACCGCGCCTTCCTGGCAGGCCTCGACGCGGATGGGGAGGCCCAGTAGGCATGGAGGTATCTACCGATCTGTCCGTCCTGGTGGGCGAGGAGGAGCTGCGCGCATGCGTGCCCGCGATGCCCGCCGCCCTGGCCGAGCGCCGCGTCACCGTCAGCGACATCGCGGTCGAGGTCGTCGACGCCGAGTGCGCGGCGGACAACGTCCTGGTCCGCGAGTACGTCTGGAAGCACGGCCAGGAGCCGGTCGGGCTGGTGGTGTGGCGGGTCATCGTCAACGCGGAGACCACGCTGGCGCTGCCGAAGGTGACCCAGGCGGTCGCGGAGACGCTGCCCGCCGCGGCGCTAAGCTACGGCACGAGCGAAATCGGACACACCGAGTTTGGCCTGGGCACGACCCTGGCGTACTCGTCGTCCCGGTAATTTAGATTCTTAGTAGAAGAGGTGTTTTGTGAATATTGCAGCCACGATTGCTGCGGAATTGAACGTGCGCGTCGACCAAGTCGAGGTCGCGCTCAAGCTCATGGCGGAGGGCAACACCGTGCCCTTCATCGCCCGCTACCGCAAGGAGGCGACCGGCGGGCTCGACGATGCCCAGCTGCGCACCATCGAGGAGCGCGCCACCTACCTGCGCGAGCTGGAAGAGCGCAAGGAAACGGTGCTGGCGGCCATCGAGGAGCAGGGCAAGCTGACCGACAATCTGCGCGCCCAGATTGTGGCCTGCGAGTCGAAGGCCCGCCTGGAGGACCTGTACCTGCCCTACAAGAAGCGGCGCAAGACGAAGGCGGACATCGCCCGCGAGGCCGGCCTGGAGTCGCTGACCGATAAGCTCATCGAGAACCCGGCGGCGGACCCGGACAAGCTGGCTGAGCAGTTCGTGACCGAGGGCTTTGCCGAGCCGAAGAAGGCGCTGGAGGGCGCTCGGGCCATCCTGGTGGACCGCTTCGCCCTCGATGCCGACCTGGTCGGCCAGGTGCGCGAGAAGTTCTTCGACGACGGCGCGCTGGGCGCCCAGGTCGTCGAGGGTAAGGAGGCCGAGGGAGCGAAGTTTACGGACTACTTCGACTTCTCGGAGCCGTTCGACTCGCTGCCGTCGCACCGCATCCTGGCGCTGCTGCGCGGCGAGTCCGAGGGCGTGCTGCACCTGAACCTGGACGCCGGCGAGGACGCGGCTTACGAGGGGATCATCGCGGATCGCTTCGACCTGGATACCTCCTCGGCCTGGCTGGCCAACGCGGTGCACTGGGGCTGGCGGACCAAGCTTTACGTCTCCTCCAGCCTGGACGTGCGCATGCGGCTGAAGGAGCGGGCCGAGGAGGGCGCGTTGCAGGTATTCGCCACGAACCTGCGCGACGTGCTGCTGGCCGCCCCGGCCGGCCAGCGCGCCACCCTGGGCCTGGACCCGGGCTACCGCAATGGTGTGAAATGCGCGGTCGTGGACGCGACCGGCAAGGTGTTAGATACCACCATCATCTACCCGCACCAGCCGCAGAATCAGTGGTCGCAGGCGGTTAAGGCGCTGGCCACCTGGTGCGCGCAGCACTCGGTGGACCTGATGGCCATCGGCAACGGTACCGCCTCCCGCGAGACCGAGAAGCTGGCCGGCGAGGTCGCTGACCTGGTCGCCCAGGCCGGCGGGGCGCGGCCCACACCCGTGGTGGTCTCCGAGTCGGGGGCCTCGGTCTACTCGGCCTCCCCGCTGGCGGCGGAGGAATTCCCGGACATGGACGTCTCCCTGCGCGGGGCGGTCTCGATTGCCCGCCGCCTCCAGGATCCGCTGGCCGAGCTGGTCAAGATCGACCCGAAGGCCATCGGCGTGGGCCAGTACCAGCACGACGTCAACCAGACCCAGCTGGCGCGCACCCTGGACGCGGTCGTCGAGGACGCCGTCAACGGGGTAGGGGTGGACCTGAATACCGCCTCGGTCCCGCTGCTGGAGCGCGTCGCCGGGGTGAACTCCACCATCGCCGGTAACATCGTGGCCTACCGCAACGAGCACGGCAGCTTCGCCAGCCGCAAGGAGCTCAAGAAGGTTCCGCGGCTAGGGCCTAAGGCCTTCGAGCAGTCCGCCGGCTTCCTGCGCATCACCGGCGGCACCGACCCGCTGGATGCTTCCGCGGTGCACCCGGAGGCCTACCCAATCGTGGCGGCGATTGCGAAGTCGACGGGGCTGGGCATCGGCGAGCTGATTGGCAACTGCCGGGTGTTGAGCGCGCTGAACCCGCAGGACTTCGCCGACGAGACCTTCGGTGTGCCGACGGTGACCGACATCATCGCGGAGCTGGACAAGCCGGGCCGCGACCCCCGCCCGGAGTTCAAGACCGCCACCTTCCGCGAGGGAGTAAACAAGGTCTCCGACTTGACCCCTGGCATGATCCTGGAGGGCACGGTCACCAACGTTGCCGCCTTCGGCGCCTTCGTGGACGTGGGGGTCCACCAGGACGGGCTGGTTCACGTGTCCGCGATGAGCCACAAATTCGTCTCCGACCCGCACGAGGTGGTCCGCTCCGGCGAGGTCGTCAAGGTCAAGGTCATGGACGTCGACGTGCAGCGCCAGCGCATCAGCTTGAGCCTGCGCCTGGACGACGAGCCCGGCCAGGACGGCAAGCCTGCTAAGGAAGCCAAGGGCGGTCGGGGCCCGAAGGGCGGCGGCAAGAAGCCGAACAAGCCGCGCGGCGGCAAACGCGGCCAGGCGGCAGCCCCGCAGGGCGGCTCCATGGCCGACGCGCTGCGCAAGGCCGGCTTCGGGCGCTAAGAAGCGCTGCCCGGGATGCGCCCGATGGGAACGACCCGGGTGCCATCCCACTGGAAGGTGACGTCCTCGGTGTAGTTCGGGGAGTCGGCGAAGCCGCCGCCGGCGGCATCGAGGGCCTCGTAGTCCTTGAAGCGGACCGTCACGGAGTCCTCGGTGCTGTCGATGACGGTGTGCTGCTGGGGCGGGTCGCTGCCGACACCCAAGAACTCGCCGTTGTGGAAGAGCATGAGCTGGGTCCCGTACTGCGCGTTGCCGCGCTCGGCCTGGAGGACCGTAGCCCAGGTCAGCGTATGGCAGGGGTTGTAGTTGGTCTCGCCCAGGTATTCCCACCCGTAGCTGTTGGCGGGAAGCTTGTCGAGGTTGTCGTAAATCTCGGCGGCCTGAGTATCGACGGCGCAATCGGCGTCGTGAGGCGCAGCCTCCACGGCCGAGGAATCCGGTGCCGCCGTTGACGCCGGAGCCGACGTCGTCGAAGTCTCTTGAGCTGTCTCCTCCGCGGTCGAGGTCGGGGCGGTCGCGGAACTGGTAGAGCTGGCCGGAGCGCTGGCAGTATCGCTAGCAGGCTCGCTGGCAGTGTCGACGGAGTCGGGATTGCTGCACGCGGCCAGCAGGCCCACGCACGCGGTGGCAATCGCAGCGGTTACGGTGGCGGTGACACGGTTCTTCATAGGGCCAAAGTACCGCACGCCGGGATTTGGCGTGGCCTTTATGGTTGTGTCAAAATAGACAACTGCTGTATGTAACAGGCACGAACCGGCGCCTTGGCGCTAGGGTCCTCTGTCTTAAACTGAAAAGGATTCAAACAATGAGCAACATCATCGACAAGATCGATGCCGCGCAGATGCGCGACGACATCCCGGCCTTCCGCCCGGGCGACACCCTCGAGGTTGACGTGAAGGTCATCGAGGGCAGCACCGAGCGTACCCAGCTGTTCAAGGGCGTCTGCATCCGCCGCCAGGGCTCCGGCATCCGCGAGACCTTCACCGTCCGCAAGGTCTCCTTCGGTATTGGTGTCGAGCGTACCTTCCCGGTGCACTCCCCGAACCTGGCCTCCATCAAGGTCTCCCGCCGTGGCCGCGTCCGCCGCGCCAAGCTGTACTACCTGCGCGACCTGCGCGGTAAGAAGGCCCGCATCAAGGAGCGCCGCTAGTCGCTCCCCGCGCACCCAAAGCTCGTGGGTGCGCTCCACGCCGCCGGTTCCTCGGACCACTAAGTCCGGGCCGGCGGCGTTTTGTCATGTCGGGGCCGTTTCGGCGGCTGCCCGCGAGGTGCTCGCCGCCGCGGTCGGCATTGTTGATAGGATCTACTGCGTGAATTACGACAACACAGCATCAACCCCGACCCCGGATGAGCCCGAGCAGTCCCCGGCGCAACCGGTGGAGCAGGAAAAGAAGCAGCTGCCGTGGCTGGTGGAAACGGCTCTGATCGTCGTGGGCGTGCTGCTGGTTGTCGGCGTCGTGCAGACCTTCATCGGCCGCCAGTACGTCATCCCGTCGGCGTCCATGGAACCGACCCTGCACGGCTGCGAGGGCTGCACCAACGACCGGATTTTCACCGAGAAGATCAGCTACTACGGCGACAACCACCCCGAGCCGGGCGACGTCATCGTCTTCGAGGGAACCGACTCTTGGAATACCAACTACCAGTCGCCGCGCTCGGATAACTCGGTCATCGCGGCCATCCAGGAGGCGCTGAGCTTCGTCTCCCTCGCCCCGCCGGACGAGAACACGCTGGTCAAGCGCGTCATCGCGACCGGTGGGCAGACCGTGTCCTGCCAGGCTGGCGACCCGTCCGTCATGGTGGACGGCAAGCCCGTCAACCAGGATTACGTGATGGATCCGCCGACCTACCCAGTTGACGAGAACTCCGGCTCCGAGGCCTGCGGCGGTCCGTACTTCGGCCCGGTGACCGTGCCGGAGGGCAACTACTTCATGATGGGCGATAACCGCACCAACTCGGCGGATTCGCGCTACCACCTCGACGACCCCTACCACGGCACCATTCCGGACGAAAACGTGCGCGGCAAGGTAGCCTTCGTCTTCTTCCCGTTCGACCGGCTCGGCGGTGTCGATGACCCGGACATCCAGCAGTAGCCAGCCTGCGCGTTCACCCCGGCGTGATTTCCGGCGCGCGGGGGATCCCCGCCCGGATACCCGCCGGGCGGGGCAGCGGCCGGCCCAGGCGCCCCGCTACGAGGACGACGGCGCCAGCTGGTGGCGCGGCATGGCCCTGGCCGTCGTGGCGACCGTCGTGCTGCTCAGCCTAATCCAGACCTTCATCGGCCGGCTCTACGTGGTCCCGTCCGGTTCGATGGAGCCGACCTTCCACGGCTGCGCCGGCTGCGAGAACGACCGCATCGCGGTGGAGCGGGTCTCGTATTATTTCCAGGACCCGCAGCCCGGCGACGTCATCGTCTTCGCCTCCACGCCCTCCTGGGACGGCGAGTTCACCGTGGAGCGCTCGAACAACGTGCTGGCGCGCGGCCTCCAGAACCTGTTCTCCCTGGTCGGGCTGGTGCCCAACGCGGACAACATCCTGACCAAGCGCGTCATCGCCACCGGCGGGCAGACCGTGTCCTGCCAGGCCGGTGACCCGGCCGTGATGGTCGACGGTCGGCCGACGGATCAGTCCTTCGTGCTGAGCCCGCCGGTCAACGAGATCAACCCGCTGACCGGCTCGGAGGCCTGCGGCGGGGACCACTTCGGGCCGGTGACCGTGCCGGAGGACAGCCTGTGGGTGATGGGGGATTCGCGGACGAATTCGCTCGACTCCCGCGCCCACCTGGGCGATAACCGGCAGGGGACCATCCCGGTCGACAACGTCCGCGGCAAGGTGCGCGCGGTGGTCCTGCCGCTGGGGCGCGGCGGCATCGTCGAGCACCCGGACATCCTGGGGTAGCCGGACGTGCGGGCGCTGAAACAGTTGCGGACCTACGAGGTCGCGCTTTCCAAGGCGGGCCTGGGGCCGGTCGCGGGCGTGGACGAGGCCGGCCGCGGGGCGTGCTGCGGGCCGATTACCATCGCCGCCTGCGTGCTGCCCGACAAAATCATCCCGGAGCTTGCCACCCTGACTGATTCCAAGAAGCTCACGCCGCGGGCGCGTGAGCGGCTCTATCCCATCATCCAAGACTGCGCCCGGGCCTTCGCCGTCGTGCACATCGGGCCCGCCGACATCGACCGCCGCGGCATCCAGCACGCCAATGTCTCCGGGATGCGGCGGGCGGTCGCGCGCCTGGACCTGCGGCCGGGCTATGTGCTTACCGATGCCCTGAAGGTGCCCGGCATGCCCTGCCCGCAGCTGCCGATGACCGGCGGCGACGCGGCGGCTCGGTGCATCGCGGCGGCGAGCGTGCTGGCCAAGGTCTCTAGGGACCGGCTGATGGCCGAACTCGACGAGCGCTACCCGGGCTACGGCCTGGCCGGGCACAAGGGCTACGGGACGGCGGCGCACACGCGCGCCATCGAAGAGCTGGGGGTGAACCCGCAGCACCGCCTGAGCTATGCGAACGTCGCCGCGGCGCAGCGAAAATACCTGGGCGCGCCTTGACGTGTGCGGGCCGCGGGCAGAATATGCTGGGCGTTATTACCTGCCCACGCGCTAAGGAGGAAGACCAACGTGAGTGCCGAGGACCTGGACAACTACGAGGCTGAAGTCGAGCTGTCGCTCTACCGCGAGTACCGCGACGTGGTCAGCCAGTTTTCCTACGTGGTCGAGACCGAGCGACGCTTCTACCTGGCGAACGCGGTAGAGCTCATCCCGCACACCTCCGGTGCGGACGTCTACTACGAGGTACGCATGTCGGACGCCTGGGTCTGGGACATGTACCGCGCGGCCCGCTTCGTGCGCTACGTCCGAGTGATCACCTACAAGGACGTCAACATCGAGGAGCTCGACAAGCCCGATTTCGTCCTGCCCGACTAGGGCTGCGGCACTATAGGCGCTGGCGGGGCAGCGCGCAACTTGGAGCGCGCGGCGCCTGTGGATAACTCGGGGTGCTAAGCAGTTATCCACAGTTTCGGCCCGCGCGGGCCCAACTGTTCTTGTGCGGGGGTTGACTGCGGCGGTGTGATGTGGGTGTGCCGGTCGGCACGCGTTTTAAGCCACAGATTTTTGGGGGAATTTCTACATGCACACCGCCTATACACGCAACCATGCCTTAGCCCGCCGCGGGGAAGCCTACGCGGCGCAGTTCTACCGCCGCCGCGGCGGCCAAGTCCTGGCCCACAACGTCCACTACGCGGTCGGGGAGATCGACCTTGTCGTGCTGGCGGGCGATACCGTCATCTTCGTTGAGGTCAAAACCCGCAGCCGGCGCGACTTCGGCGTCGCCGAGGCCGTGAGCCCGCGCAAGCTGGCGCGCCTGCGCAAGGCGGCGCGGCTCTGGCTGAAGGACAAGCCTTTCACGCAGGTGCGCTTCGACGTCGTGGCGCTGGTGACCTGCGGCGCAGGCTTCGAGCTCGAGCACTACCCGGGGGTCGATGATGGCCCTCGGTAAATGCTATACGACCGCCCTGGACGGGGTGTTGGCCAACGTGGTCACCGTCGAGGCCAATATCGGGGCCGGGCTGCCCGGCACCCACGTGGTGGGCCTGGCGGATACCGCCATCACGGAATCCCGGGAGCGCATGCGCACCGCGGTGACCAACTCGCAGCTGCGCTGGCCCAAGACGAAGATCATCATCTCCATGTCGCCGGCGTCCATGCCAAAGTCGGGCTCCCACTTCGACCTGCCCATGGCGCTGGCCATCCTGGTCGCGGCGATGGGACCGGAGGCGGACCTGGAAACGGGCATTGACGGCGCCAGCCCCGCGGGGCGCCTGGCTAGCTGCCTGGTGCTGGGCGAGCTGGGATTGGACGGGACCGTGCGCGGGGTGCCCGGGGTCATTCCGGCGCTGCTGTCGGCGCGCAAGCACGGCTACCGCACGGTGCTCATCCCGCCGGACAACGCCGCGGAGGCCGCGCTGATTTCCGACATGAACGTGCTGGTCGCACCGACGCTTGAGAGGGCGCTGGCGTGGGTCTGCGGGGCGACGCCGCTGCAGTCGGCCGCCGCGGCGGCCGGGCCGGGCGCGCACGCGCAGGCGCCGCGCACGCCGCTGGATTTCCGGGACGTGGCCGGCCAGGCGCCGGCGAAGAAGGCCGCGGAGATCGCGGCGGCCGGCGGCCACCACCTGATGATGGTGGGCCCGCCCGGCTCCGGCAAGTCCATGATTGCGGCGCGCCTGCCCAGCATTCTGCCGGCGCTGAGCACCGACGAATCCGTCGAGACCACGGCCGTTCACTCGTTGGCCGGATCGGCGGGGACGGTCATCGGGCACGCGCCCTTTATCGCCCCGCACTCGTCGATTACGCGGGCGGGGCTGCTTGGCGGCGGGGGAGCGCGCGTGCGGCCCGGCGCGGTCAGCCTGGCCCACAACGGGGTGCTCTTCCTCGACGAGGTTTCCGAAGTCCCCGCCGCCTTCCTGGACGGGCTGCGGGCGCCGCTGGAGGAGGGCATCGTGCGCGTGGCCCGGGCGCGCCGGGAGGTCAGCTTCCCCGCGCGCTTCCAGCTGGTCATGGCCGCCAACCCGTGCCGCTGCGGGGCCGACCAGGCCTCCCGCTGCCGGTGCCGCTCCGCCGACCGGCAGAACTACCTGCGCAACATCTCCGGGCCGCTGCGCGACCGCCTGGACATCATCCTGAGCCTGAGCGCCCAGGGCGCGGTCATCGGCAGCGCGGACGAGGAGCCCTCCGCCGTCATCGCCGAGCGGGTGGCCGCGGCCCGGGAGCGATCCGCCGCCCGGTGGCGGAGCGCCGGACTGGATGCCCGCACCAACGCGGCGGTGCCGACGTTTTGGATGCGGCGGGAATACCCGGCGACCGAAGACGCGATGGAAACGCTCAAGGCCCTGCTGCTGATGGGGGATATCACGCAGCGCGGCATCGACAGGGCGCTGAAGGTGGCCTGGACGCTCGCGGACCTGGCCGGCCTGGAGCAGCCGGACCTGGATTTGGTCTCGCAGGCGCTGGAGCTGCGGCAGGACTCGACGCTCTAATCCAGAAACGGAACAACTACAGGGGGAGGAAAACTTTTATGTCCGATTTTCACTTGCGCACCGAGCTCGACGCCTGGGTCTACCTGAACCGGGTCGTGGAGGGTCCGTCGCGGCACCTGGCCGCGCTGCTGGCCGAGTACTCGGTCGATGAGGTCGCCCACGGCGTCTACCACGCCCGGGACTGGATAGGCCCGCTGCTGCGCCAGACCGCCAGCCGGCGCGACTGGCTGCGCCAGGACGAGGACCTAGCGGCCGCCCGTAGCGTCGGCGCCCGGCTGATCACGCCCGGGGACCCGGAATGGCCCCGCGAGGAGTTCGCGAGCGCCTTCGGCTTTTTCGGCCAAGCGGCGGGGGAGGCCCCGGCCAGCTTCGACGCGGAGGCTGTGGCTCCGCACTCGCTGTGGGTACGCGGCGGCAGCCTGCGGCAGGCCGTGCAAGAATCCGTGGCCTTAGTTGGCACCCGGGCGATGAGCCGGTATGGCTACGAGGCGACGCAGCTTTTGGCCCGCGACCTGTGCCAGCACCACGTCACGGTGGTCTCCGGCGGGGCGCTCGGCATCGATACCACCGCCCACCAGCAGGCCCTCGACAGCGGCGGATTGACGGTGGCGGTGGCCGCGTGCGGCGTCGATTACCCGTACCCGGCGCGCAACGAGCCGCTGTTTAACGCCATCGCCGCGCGCGGCGTCATGGTCAGCGAATACCCGCCGGGCACCACGCCGCAGCGCCACCGCTTCCTCACGCGTAACCGCCTGGTGGCCGCGCTGACCGCGGGGACCGTGGTGGTGGAGGCATCGTTTCGCTCCGGGGCGCTCAACACCGCCAACTGGGCGGAGGCGCTTGGCAAGGTCGTCATGGCCGTACCGGGGCCGATTACCGGGCGCGGATCCGTGGGCTGCCACCTGCGCATCCAGGAACAACGCGCCCAGCTGGTGGCGAACGCGGAGCAGATCCGGGAGCTTATCAGCCCGGTGGGCCAGGTGGACGCGGGCGAGCAGTTCGAGCTGGACTTCGCGGCCAGCCCCACCCAGCGCCTGTCGCGCAACGAGCTGCGCGTCTATGACGCCGTCCCGCCCAGCGACCGGGCCGAGGGAGCCCGCGCCCAGGACATCGCCCGCGAGGCCGGGATGCGGCTGCCGCTGGCCATCCACCTGCTGGTCGCGCTGGAAAAGCAGCAGCTGGTGCGCCGCCAGGGCAACCTGTGGGTCCGCGACGGTCTGGCAGACGGGTATTAGGAGCTTCCCGCAGGCCTGACCACCCGCGGACTAGACTGTGGGGCATGACTACCACGCCCCGCCCCGCCGGCCAGCTGGCCGAGGCGATCGAGGACTTCGCCGAGCACCAGCGGCTGGTCGAGGGCAAGTCGGCGGCGACCGTGCGCGGCTACCGTTCCGACTTGCTTGACCTGTCCCGGACGGTGGGCACCTTCGCGGAGTTTCGCCTCAACGCGCTGCGCGCGTGGCTGGCGGAGGCGGTCAGCCAGGGCAAGGCCCGCTCCACCCTGGCGCGGCGCACCGCGGCGGTGCGCGCCTTTTCCACGTGGGCGCAGCGCCAGGGCTACCTGGACGCCGACGTGGCCGCCCGGCTGGTCAGCCCCAAGGTGGACAAGCACCTGCCGACCGTGCTGGGCACGACCCAGGCCGGCGAGCTGGTCGGCAACGCGGTCTCCCACAACGAGGAGGAATTCGCCCGCGACAGCGCCATCCTGGAGCTTTTGTACGCGACCGGCATGCGCGTGGCGGAGCTGGCCGGGCTCGACTGCGACGACGTCGATCTCGCCCGGGGCACCGCCCGGGTCACGGGTAAGGGCAACAAGCAGCGGGTGGTGCCCTTCGGGCACGCGGCCGCCGATGCCCTGGCGCACTGGCTCGACGATGCCCGCCCCCGCATGGCCGCCGTCGAAGACGCCCTGTTCGTCGGTGTGCGGGGCAAGCGGATTGATGTGCGGCAGGTCCGGCGCATCGTCGAGCGCGCCGGGGCCGTGACCGGCACGCCGGATCTCTCCCCGCACGGGCTGCGGCACTCGGCGGCGACGCACTTGCTCGAGGGCGGGGCGGATCTGCGCGTGGTCCAGGAACTTTTAGGGCACTCCTCGCTGCAGACCACGCAGGTCTACACGCACGTCTCCGCGCAGCGCCTGCAGGAGGTCTACCGCCAGGCGCATCCGCGGGCGTAGAAAACCGGCCTAGGAGGTCGCGGATGCCAGCGGCTTGAGGCGGATGACCGGGCTGCCCAACAGGCTGAGTGGGTCGAGGTAGTCTTCCGCGCCGCGCCGGGCACCCCAGTGCAGGCCGGGCTTGTCGTCGTGCGGGTGGCCCAGCGTGCCGATGACCTGGCCGGCGGCGACGGCCTCGCCGCGGCTGACCCGGGCGTGGACGGGCTCGTAGGTGGTGCGGATGCCATCCGCGTGATCGATGGAGACCACCGGTTTTCCGGCAACCACCCCGGCGAAGGCGACGTGGCCGTCGTCGGCCGCGCGGACCGGGGAGCCAACCGTGAGCGCCAAGTCCACGCCGCGGTGGCCGGCGAGCCAGCGCTGCGCCGGCGGATCGAAGCCGCGCAGAACTTGGCCCGGGGTGGGGGAACCGGAGACGGGATCGACGTAGGCCACGGCGGCCGGGGGAGCGAGCAAGAACAGGAACAGGGTGGTCGAACAGCAGGCGGACAGGATACGGGGAACAATTCGTTTTAAAGTCATGCCTTCACTGTGACCGGGTGGTCGCCGTGGGGAAAGGGGCCGCAGCGCCGCCTGTGGATAACTCGCCGAAATCGGCCGAAGTGGTTGACTCGTCAACACGGGGTTATCCACAGGCACGCTTATGTTTTGGCGCGACCAGGTTTTGCGGCTATTATTGAGCACAGCAGTATGTCTTGTGTGCGTGCCTGAGCTTTTTCATCTTTTCCACGCGCGCGGCGTGCTGACTACGCGCGGCGAAGCCGCTGCCTCCTGCTAGAAGGTGCGCAGCAGTCGCGGCCAACGCGGTCCCCGCGGTTAAAGCGGGGTGTTGGCCACGGCCTTCGTAGCCAGGGTGCGGGATAAAAACCCGCACGAATATTTTGTCCAAAACCAAAACCGAACTAGGAAAGCGAGCGAAACATGGCAGTCGTAACCATGCGCGAGCTCCTCGACGCTGGTGTGCACTTCGGCCACCAGACCCGTCGCTGGAATCCGAAAATGCGCCGTCACATCTTCACCGACCGTAACGGCATCTACATCATTGACCTGCAGCAGACCCTGACCTACATCGATGAGGCCTTCGAGTTCGTCAAGGAGACCGTCGCACACGGCGGCACCATTCTTTTCGTGGGCACCAAGAAGCAGGCTCAGGAAGCTGTCGCCGAAGAGGCCGAGCGCGTTGGTATGCCGTACGTCAACCACCGCTGGCTGGGCGGCATGCTCACCAACTTCCAGACCGTTGCCAAGCGTCTGAAGCGCATGAAGGAGCTTCAGGCCATGGACGCGGCTGAGGACGGCTACAAGGGCCGCACCAAGAAGGAAGTCCTGATGCTCAACCGCGAGCGCACCAAGCTGGAGCGCGTCCTGGGCGGCATCTCCGACATGACCAAGGCTCCGTCCGCACTGTGGATCGTGGACACCAACAAGGAGCACATCGCAGTCAAGGAAGCTCACAAGCTCAACATCCCGGTGGTTGCCATCCTGGATACCAACTGCGACCCGGACGACGTCGACTACCCGATCCCGGGCAACGACGACGCCATCCGCTCCACCAAGCTGCTGACCGGCATCGTTGCCACCGCAGTTGAGGAGGGCCGCAAGGCTCGCGAAGAGCGCCAGCTGGCCGCCGCTAAGGAAGCCGCCGGTGACTCCGCCTCCAAGGAGCAGCGCGACGCCGCTGAGGCCGCCGCCGCTTCCGACCCGGCTTCGGCTACCGAGGCTGAGCAGTCCCCGGACGACGCACTCAAGGTTGAGGGCGAGGTCCAGAAGCCGGAAGGCCAGCAGCCGGCCGGCAACTAAGCCCCTAAAAGGCTAATCCAACAGTTACCCCCGCGCCCCGCGGAAACGGTGGGCTCGGGGGTTTGCTGTAGCGTATGCTGGTGGACGCTTGCCTTGGCTAAAACACCACCCGCCGTGCGCGCGGTGAGCGTCGAGGCAAGCGGCATGAGCACTGAAGCTTTAGGACAAGCGGGCCCTAGTCCGGCTTGGGGAGTGTAAAAAGGCCACCCTACGCCGGCGGCACCTGAGCTAATCGGCTACGCTTGTGCATCGAACATCGTTTTTTACACAAGGAGGATCGCCCGAATTATGGCGAACTACACTGCTGCAGACGTTAAGGCACTGCGTGAGGCAACCGGTTCCGGCATGCTCGACTGCAAGAAGGCACTCGAGGAAGCTGGCGGCGACTACGACAAGGCCGTCGAGCTGCTGCGCATCAAGGGCGCTAAGTCCGTCTCCAAGCGCGCAGACCGCGAAGCTACTGAGGGCCTCGTGGCCGTGTCCGGCAACACCATGGTCGAGATTAACTGCGAGACCGACTTCGTGGCGAAGAACGAGGACTTCAAGGCTTTCGCCGCCAAGATCGCCGAGGCTGCCGCTGCCGCAAAGGCTAACTCCACCGAGGAGCTCAACGCTGTCGAGATCGACGGCAAGGCTGTCTCCACCCTGATCGACGAAGAGTCCGCCAAGATCGGTGAGAAGCTGCAGGCTCGTCGCGCCGTGACCATCGAGGGCGACAACGTCACTACCTACCTGCACCAGCGCTCCGCCGACCTGCCGCCGGCAGTGGGCGTGCTGGTTGCCTACGAGGGCAACGCCGAGGGCGCACACGCCGTCGCTCTGCAGATCGCCGCTATGAACGCTGAGTACCTGACCCGCGAGGAAGTTCCTTCCGAGATCGTGGAGAAGGAGCGCTCCATCGCGGAGGCCACCACCCGTGAGGAGGGCAAGCCGGAGGCTGCCCTGCCGAAGATCGTGGAAGGCCGCCTGAACGGCTTCTTCAAGTCCGTTGTCCTGCTGGAGCAGGCTTCGGTCTCTGACAACAAGAAGACCGTCAAGCAGGTCGCTGAGGAAGCCGGCACCACCATCACCGGCTTCGTCCGCTACGAGGTCGGCGCCTAATAAGGCCCCAGCCCTAGCGCACTAGGTGCGCGCGCTTTTGCCCCAGGCAAGCTCCTCCCACCCGGGAGAGCTTGCCTGGGGTTTGTCGTATCTTCGGGCAGGCCCGTGCGCGGCGGGGCGGGGCATGGGGAAGCAGGCCACTGGAGTGGGTAGAATGAATTCGACTCGCGTTTAGACGATAAGTCGAAACGAAAGAAACCTTGTTTTACGTTCCATGGCAAAGGAGACGACATGCCTGAAACCACCCCAGAAGGCACAAACAGGACCGGCTACAAGCGCGTAATGCTCAAGCTCGGCGGCGAGATGTTCGGCGGCGGCAAAGTGGGCATCGACCCGGACGTGGTCGAAAACGTGGCCCGGCAGATCGCTGAGGTGGCGAACAACGGCACGGAGATCGCCGTCGTCATCGGCGGCGGCAACTTCTTCCGCGGCGCCGAGCTGTCCCAGCGCGGTATGGACCGCGCCCGCTCCGACTACATGGGCATGCTGGGCACCGTGATGAACTCGCTGGCGCTGCAGGACTTCCTGAAGCAGCTGGGTGTCGACTGCCGCGTGCAGGCCTCCATCAACATGGCGCAGATCGCGGAGCCCTACCTGCCGCTGCGCGCCGAGCGCCACCTGGAAAAGGGCCGCGTGGTCATCTTCGGCGCCGGCATGGGCATGCCATACTTCTCCACGGACACCACGGCGGCGCAGCGCGCGCTGGAGATTGGCGCGGAGGTCCTCTTCCTCGCTAAGGCTGTCGACGGCGTCTACTCCGACGACCCGCGCACCAACCCCGACGCGGAGCTCTACAGCGAGATCACCCCGAAGGAAGTCATCGAAAAGGGCCTCAAGGTCGCGGACGCGACCGCCTTCAGCCTGTGCATGGACAACAACATGCCGATCCTGGTCTTCAACCTGCTAGAGGAGGGCAACATCGCCCGCGCCGTGGCGGGCGAACAGATCGGCACTCTGGTCCAGTCCTAATAGCAAAAGAAGCGCTAAACCTGCTAGGGTTTTCCCCAGCTAGTTTCGATATTTCAAGGGAGAAACGTTAACTCATGATCGACGATATTCAACTCAGTGCGGAAGAGCACATGGCCGCCTCGGTGGAGCACACCCGCGAGCAGCTGGTGACCATCCGAACCGGCCGCGCTAACCCGGCCATGTTTAACGGTCTGGTCGCGGAGTACTACGGCGCCCCGACGCCCATCACCCAGATGGCTACCGTGTCGGTCCCGGAGCCGCGCATGCTGCTCATCAAGCCCTACGAGCAGTCCATGATTGGCGAGATCGAAAACGCCATCCGCAACTCCGACCTGGGCGTTAACCCCACTAACGACGGCCACGTGCTGCGCGTTACCGTGCCGCAGCTGACCGAGGAGCGTCGTAAGGAAATGGTCAAGCTGGCCAAGTCCAAGGGTGAGGACGGCAAGATCGCCATCCGTAACATCCGCCGCAAGGCCATGGAGTCGCTGAAGAAGCTGCAGAAGGACGGCGACGCCGGCGAGGACGAGGTCGTGGCCGCCGAGAAGGAGATGGAAAAGATCACCTCCGGCTACATCGAGCAGGTCGATCAGCTCGTCGACAACAAGGAAAACGAGTTGATGGAGGTCTAGCCTCCGCTCGAACGAGATGAGTAGGGTGCCGCCGCGTCACGCAATAGCCTGCCGCGGGGGCCAAGTTTTATTGCCCTTTCGATACTTCTTTGCCGATTGAAGGAATGCCAGTGACCAATCCTGCTTCGTCCGATCCCGCGCCCGCCCAGGCGGCGCCTGCTCGGCGCCACCTGCCGAAGCCGAAGAACGGCGCGGGACGCAACCTCTCGGCCGCCATCGGCGTGGGGGTCGCCCTCGGGGCGTTGGTTATCTTCGCGGTGTGGGTTGGCCCGCTCGCGTGGTACCCGGTGGTCTCCGTCGCCGTCGGCGTGGCCATGTGGGAGGTGCTTACCCGCCTGCGGGAGCATTCCTACCACCTGCCGCGCACGCTGATGATCATCGGCGGGCAGGCCATGGTCTGGATTTCCTGGCTCGCGGAGGCCGGCGGTTTGGTGGCGGTCTACGTGACCGCGGTGCTGGCGCTGATGTTCGGCCGTCTGTTTCACAACGGTCGGCACCGACCGCCGATCCACTACATGCGGGACATGTCGGTCGGCATCTTCGTGCTGACCTGGATCCCCCTCTTCGGCACCTTTGCCGCCATGCTCTCGCGGGTGGAAACCCCGCTGGCCAGCGGCTCGGCCTCCATTTTGACCTTCATGTTGTGCGTGGTGGCCTCGGATACCGGCGGCTATATCGCGGGCGTGATGTTCGGTTCGCACCCGATGGCCCCGGCCGTAAGCCCCAAAAAGTCCTGGGAAGGATTCGCCGGTTCCATCCTGTTCGGCACCGTCGCCGGTGCCCTGAGCGTGAAATTCTTGCTCCACACCGACGCCTGGATCGGCGCGATCATGGGCGTGGGGCTGGTCTTCTGCGCGACCCTGGGCGACCTGGTGGAGTCCCAGTTCAAGCGCGAGCTGGGCATCAAGGACATGTCCGCCATCCTGCCCGGCCACGGCGGCCTGATGGACCGGCTCGACGGCATGCTGCCGTCCGCCATGGTCACCTGGGTCGCGATGTCCTACCTGGCGACCTAGCGGCCGGCGCGCTTGACCTGGCGGCGCAGCTCGAACATGCGCCAGCCGCCGACGCACGCCATAATCAGCGCGCCGGCGATAGCAAACAACAAGAAGGCGATGCCGGCGGGGAAGTCACCGCTCCAGCCCAGGAAGTTGACCGGCACGGACTGCTGGTTCTGCATGATGAAGACGATGAGCAGGATAAGCAACAGGAAGCCGATGATGAGAGCCACCCAGGTGGAGGCGGCGAAGGAACCGGAGACCTTGCCCTTGCCCTGCGGCTTCTCGTCGGTGGCCGGGGTGGTCTCCAGGGCGCCGGAGTCGGCACCTGCTCCGGTGGTGGCGGGGGACTGGGGGTGCGTCGAGCCGGCGCCTTCGTAGGCGTCGGTGTAATCCGGTTCTGCGTTTCGGGAATGTGTCATATAAATATTTAAACGTGTCGCGGGTTGGTTGCGCCACTTCTGGGCCGCGTGGGCGCCGTTAGATTGGGCACTTGGCCCGCAGACGTGCCAAAATGGGAGGCATTATGGCACAGTCTGTGAAACTTAACTTCTCGGCCCCGCGGCGTGGTCTGCCGCCGAAGCACTTCGCCGACCTTTCCCACGAAGAACGCGTAGCCAAGCTCGCGGAACTCGGCCTGCCGAAGTTCCGCGCGAAGCAGCTGGCCCAGCACTACTACGTCCACTACACCAACAACGTCGAGGACATGACCGACGTCCCGGCTAGCGCCCGCCAGGACATCCAGGACGCGCTCTTCCCGGAGCTGATGACCCCGATCAAGCACTCGGGCACGGACGACGGGGAGACCACCAAGTCCCTGTGGCGCCTGCACGACGGGACCCTGCTGGAGTCGGTACTGATGCGCTACCCGGGGCGCGCGACCCTGTGCATCTCCTCCCAGGCCGGCTGCGGCATGGCCTGCCCGTTCTGCGCGACCGGCCAGGGCGGGCTGGACCGCAACCTGTCCACCGCGGAGATCGTCGAGCAGGTCCGCAACGCGGCGAAGGAGATGGCCGCGGAGGGCGGCCGCCTGTCCAACATCGTCTTTATGGGCATGGGGGAGCCGCTGGCCAACTACAAGCGCGTCGTGCAGGCGGTGCGCCAGATCACCGCGCCCGCGCCCTTCGGCTTCGGCATGTCCATGCGCAACGTGACGGTCTCCACCGTCGGCGTGGCACCGGCCATCCGCAAGCTGGCGGACGAAGACCTCTCCTGCACCCTGGCCGTGTCCCTGCACACCCCGGACGACGAGCTGCGCGACACCCTGGTGCCGATCAACAACCGCTGGTCGGTCGAGGAAGTCTTGGACGCCGCGCGCTACTACGTGGAAAAGACCTCGCGGCGCGTGTCCATCGAGTACGCGCTCATCCGCGACAAGAACGACCAGGATTTCCGCGCGGACATGCTGGGGCGCAAGCTGCACCAGGCGCTGGGATCCAAGGTCCACGTCAACGTCATCCCGCTGAACCCGACGCCGGGCTCGGAGTGGGACGCCGCCCCGAAGGCGCGCCAGGACGAGTTCGTCCGCCGCGTCCAGGCCCAGGGCGTGCCGTGCACGGTGCGCGACACCAAGGGCCAGGAGATCGCCGCGGCCTGCGGCCAGCTGGCCGCCGAGGAGCGGGACGAGGATTCCACCGACGCCAAGGAGCCGGCCGGCGTTTAGAACTACCCAGCGGGGTGGATAGCCAGCTGATAATCTGGCGGGCATGACGCAGCCCAACTTTCCCCAGCTCGCCGCTGATCCGACCACTCAGGCCTTCGCGGTGCGCGGCCTGAGTAAAGCTTTCTCCGGCACCCCGGCCGTGGACAACCTCAGCCTGGATATCCCGCGCGGTTCGCTCTACGGCATCGTGGGCCCCAACGGCGCCGGCAAGACCACCATGCTGACGATGGCCTGCGGGCTCGTACGTCCCGACGCCGGGCAGGCCTTCCTAGCCGGCCACGACGTGTGGGCCGAGCACAACCAGGCGGTCGCCCGCGTCGGGCTGCTTATGGACGGCGCCCCGGTTTTTGATCGCCTGAGTGGTCCCGAATACCTCTACTACCTGGGCGCGCTGCGGGGGATGGACGAATCCGTGGTGGCCAGCCGCTCCGAGGAGCTGCTGGCGGCGCTGCAGCTTTCCGATGCCGGCTCCAAGTACATCGCGGACTACTCGGCCGGCATGACCAAGAAGATCTTGCTGGCCGGCGCCCTGCTGCACGCCCCGGACGTGCTGGTGCTGGACGAGCCCCTGGAGGCGGTGGATCCGGTCTCCGGCCGGCTCATCCAGTCGATCCTGCGGGAGTTCGTCGCCGGCGGAAAGACCGTCATTTTGTCCTCCCACGTGATGGAGCTGGTCGAGGGGCTGTGCGATCACGTCGCGGTGATTCACCGCGGGCGGGTGGCCACCTGCGGCCACGTCGATAACGTGCGCCAGGGCCGCAGCCTGACCGACCTGTTCATCGAGCTGACCGGCGGCGGGTCCCTGGCCGAGGGCTCCCTGGGCTGGCTGCGGGGTGGCCGCGATGACTAAGAAATCGGTGCCCGCCACGCTGTTTTCCCTGCACCGCACGCTGTGGACGCGCAGCTTTAAGTCCAACCCGTCCCAGACCTGGCTGGTGGCGCTTTTCGGCCTCTACGCGCTCATCGGCCTGGCCAGCGTGACCCTGAACGTCGGCCTGGAGGTCTCCGAAGGGCCGGGGCGTTTCCACGCCCTAACCGGTGCCGTGGCCCTAGGCACGGCGGCGCTGATCGTCATCAGCATCTTCATGCCCGCCGGGGAGCGCCAGGTCGGTCCGCTGGATCTGCGTGGCCTGCCCATCGATGCCGCCACGGCCGAGCGCGGGCTCGCGCGGGTGGCGCTGTGGTCCAGCCGCGTCTTCATCGCCGCTGCGGTCACCCTCATCTTCGCGGTGGCCGGATCCCTCATCCTGGCGGCCAACGGCGCCGCCCCGTCGATCGTAGTCTTCGTCCTGGGCCAGGTCTTCTCGCTGGCGCTGGCGGTGGTGTGGACCGAGGTCATGGCGGGCGCAGCGCAGCTGGTGGTCAAGGAGATGGGGGCCAGCAAGTCGCGGACGTCGATGATTTCCGGCCTCGGCTTCGTGCTGGTTATTTTCGGCTTCGTCGCCGTCCAGAACCTGGGCGTCGAGGGCCTGCCCATCGTTGGCTTCGGCGAGGTCGCCGCCTGGACGCCGCTGGGGGCCGGCATGGGCTGGGCGGCATCGGTAGCCAACGGGCAGTGGGCGCTGGCCGCGGGGCAGCTGCTGGCCGCCGTGGTCTTTTTGGCCCTGGGGCTGTGGCTGTGGCGCCGGCAGACCGCCCGTAGTGTCCGCCAGGCCTACGAGTCCGCGCCGCAGGCCTCGGAAGGAACGCGGGCCCAGGGCGTGGGCGCCCTGCGGCTGCCGGGCCTGCCCTATGCCAGCCCGGCGGCGATGGAATACAAGCGCGTGCTGCGGTATTTTATCCGCGATACGCGGCTGTCGTCCACGCTTATGCTCCTGCCGGTGATGATCATTTTCGCCGTCGTGATGAGCCTCGGCGGCCGCGGGGTGGAAGCGTTGTTCTTCCTGGCCTTTACGGGGGTCCTGGGCGGGATCAGCGCCTCCAACGATTTCGGCTACGCCGGGCCCAGCAACTGGGTGACCATGATGACGCCGCTGCGCCCGCGGGTCTTCCTCTACGCCCGTCACCTGGCCATGATCACCCCGGGTGTTATCGCGGCGGTCGTCCTCTTCGTCGTCTTGCTCATCATCCAGCCCGAACCTTCGCTGACCGCGCTCGTGGGCGTGGCCACCCTCGGCCTGCTGCTGTCGGCCTGCGGCCTGTCCATGGTGATGACCACCTTCAACCCGTATCCCATGTCCGCGCCCGGGGCGAACCCCTGGACGGACAAGTCCGGTATGCAGGCCGCGGCGTTTATTAGCGCCTTCGTGGTGCTGCTGGCCGGCTGGCTGCCGATTGCGCCCGGCGGCATCCTGATGACCATCGGGGTGAGCCAGTCCTCGGCCCTGCTCACCGGCCTGGGCGTGCTGGTGACCGTGGCCCTGCCCGCGGCGATTTACGCGGCGGCCTGGGTACTCTGCGGCAAGCGCGTGGACCAGCAGATGCCGGAAATCTACGCCAAGGTTGGCACCTACGTGAAGTAGCGCAGCGCAGGGTCACCTGCCGCGGACACGAAAAAGCCGCCGGCCCCGGGAAGGGGACTGGCGGCTTTAGTCTTGCGCGGCTAAGTGCTTTTTAGCGCTCAACCTGGGCGGTCGGAACGGCCTTGCCGGTGGCCTCGACGGCCTCGCCGACGCGCAGGTGGGACACGCGAGAAGGCTCGATGTTCAGGGCGCGCAGCTGGGAGTCGGTCAGCTCGGCGTAGGGGCCGCCGAGGGTCTTCTGCTCGTAGGTCCAGTCCAGCTCCTGGTAGCCCTCCGGCTGGTTGCGGGCGGTGATGGTGCGCACCTGCTTCATCTTCGGCTGGAAGAGGTCGATGATGAGGCCGATGGCGATCAGCGCGGCGAAGAGGAAGAGGTAGATGGTCTCCACGTGGCCGTGGTGGTTACCGAAGTTGTAGCCCAGCAGGATCAGGACGGTGATCCAGCCGGCGACCTGAACACCGGTATGCGGGGTCCGGGACCAGCCGAACTCTGCCGAGGGGACGTCATCGGTGGAAACTCCGCCGTGGACCTCAGGAACCAACTTGTGGGAAGACACGTGCACTCCTTTTGCGTGTGCGCCTTAAGCCCACGCCCCAGGCCGGGGCGCGGCACGGCGCTATAGGCCAACTATCTGGGCCCTATTTTAGAACATTGGCGCGGGCCCGTGCGATCGAACACCCCCGCCGCGCGGGGGCGGGGAAGCTACTACTCTAGGACGGGTGAGTATTAAGCGCGTTCTGATCCTGGGATCCACCGGCTCTATCGGTACCCAAGCAGTGGAAGTCATCCGGGCCAACCCCGACAAATTCGCGGTCGTGGGCATCGCCGCCGGCGGCAGGGACCCGCAGGCCATCATCGAACAGGCCCGGCAACTCAACCTTTCGGCTAACCACGTCGCGGTGGCCAATACCCAAGCGGCCGCGGAGGTCTCGGCGGCGCTGGGCGGGCAGGTCATCGCCGGGCCGGACTCCGCGGAGGAGCTCACCCGGGCAGTCGCTGCGGACACCGTGCTCAACGCCTTAGTCGGCTCGCTCGGGCTCCAGGCCACCCTGGCCGCCATTGAGACCGGCGCCTACCTGGCGCTGGCCAACAAGGAATCCCTGGTCGCCGGCGGCGCCCTGGTCACCAACGCCGCCCGCGAGGGCCAGATCGTGCCGGTGGACTCGGAGCACTCCGCCATGGCCCAGGCGCTGCTGGCGGGCCGGCGCGGCGAGCTACGTTCGCTGGTCCTGACCGCCTCGGGCGGGCCGTTCCGGGGCTGGACCCGCGAGCAGATGTGGGAGGTGACCCCGCAGCAGGCCGCCCAGCACCCGACGTGGTCGATGGGGCAGATGAACACCCTGAACTCGGCCACGCTCATCAACAAGGGCCTGGAGCTTATCGAGGCGACGCTGCTCTTCGACGTGCCGGCCGCTGACATTGAGGTTACCGTGCACCCGCAGTCCATCGTGCACTCGATGGCCACCTTCGCCGACGGCTGCACCATGGCACAGGCCTCCCCGCCGTCGATGAAGCTGCCGATCTCCCTCGCCCTCGACTGGCCGAACCGCGTGCCGGACGCCGCCCCGGCGCTGGACTTTAGCAACGCCTACACGTGGGAATTCGAGCCGCTCGACGACGAGTCCTTCCCCGCGGTGCAGCTGGCCCGCCAGGTGGCGACCACCGGCGGCAGCCACCCGGCGGTATATAACGCGGCGAACGAGGAAGCAGCCGCGGCCTTCTTGGCCGGGCGGATCCACTTCCCGCGCATCGTGGACATCGTGGGCGAAGTGGTAGGTGACTGCGCGGGTTATGCTGGTGTACCCTCAAGCGTCGACGACGTCCTCGCGGTTGAGCGTGAGGCCCGCGCCCGCGCGAACGAGCGCGTGGATTACTACGCCCGCTAGCCAGCTAGAAAGCAGTACCGTTAATGGCCAATATCTTGGGGATAGTCCTGTTCGCCTTGGGCATCGGGATTACCATCACCCTGCACGAGGCGGGGCATATGCTCACCGCCCGCGCCTTCGGGATGCGGGTGCGGCGCTACTTCATCGGCTTTGGCCCCAAGATTGTGGGCTTTACCCGCGGGCATACCGAATACGGGCTGGCCGCCCTGCCGGTCGGCGGTTTCTGCGACATTGCGGGCATGACCCCGCAGGACGAATTCCTCACCGAGGAGGAAAAGCCCCATGCGATGTACACCAAGCCGTGGTGGCAGCGCATCGCGGTGCTCAGCGGCGGCGTGGCCGTGAACCTGGTCCTGGGCTTTTTAATCCTCTTCATCGTCGCCCAGACCGCGGGCCTGCCGGATCCGAAGGCGGACTACCGCCCGCGCGTGGGTGAGACCGTCTGTAGCGCGGACGCGGATGCCGCCGGGAATATCCAGCCGTGCCAGGGCGATGGCCCCGCGGCCGCGGCCGGGGTGCGCCCGGGCGACGTCATCCTGACCCTGAACGGCGAAGAGGTGCCGGATTCCACGGCCCTGCGCGACGAGGTCCTCCAGCTGCCGGGCGAGACCGTCGAGCTGGGCATCGAGCGCGACGGCCAGTCCCGCACCGTCGAGGTGGCACTCGACACCGTCCTGCGCCCGAACCCGCAGGGGGAGCTGGTCGAGGCCGGGTCTATCGGACTGGTCAACCAGCCGCTGAACACGGTCCGGCAGTACGGCTTCTGGGAGGCGTGGCCGGCCACCTGGCACTACTCCTGGAACATGCTGGAGGCGACCGTCGAGGGCATCAAGCAATTCCCGGCGAAGATCCCGGGCGTGGTGGCCTCCATCTTCGGCGCCGAGCGCGACGAGCAGGGCCCGATGTCCGTCGTGGGCGCCTCCCGCGTGGGCGGCGAACTGGTGGAAAACGACCTGTGGGCGGCGTTTTTCATGATGCTGGCGACGCTGAACTTCTTCCTGGCCTTGTTCAATCTCATACCGCTCCCGCCGTTTGACGGCGGCCACATCGCGGTCGTCATCTACGAAAAGATCCGCGACTTCTTCCGGCGCATGGCCGGCAAGCAACCCGCTGGCCCGGCGGACTACACCAAGCTCATGCCCGTGACTTATGCGATCGCGGCGGCGCTGCTCGCCGTGGGTCTGGTCATCATCGTCGCGGACGTGGTCAACCCCATCCGGCTCTTCGGCTGACCGGACCGCCCCAGCACAGGCGTCGGTGCGCGCCCGGCAGTGCTAAAGTGGGGGCGTTATCGGTAGTACCGCACAACCTGTCCCTACTTTTCTTCCGCAAGTGCCGGCCCGCAGCGGGCAGGCGCCCGCGGAGGGGCGAGGACAGGCCGGCAAATCAGACAAGCAAGGAGCGTGCATGTCAACCTCTATTGGTCTCGGCATCCCCGAAGGACCGCCGCCTACCCTGGCCCCGCGGCGCAAGACCCGCCAGCTTTCCGTCGGCCCCGTCGGCGTGGGCTCGGAGCACCCGATCTCGGTCCAGTCGATGACCAACACCAAAACGCACGACATCAACGCCACGCTGCAGCAGATCGCACAGCTGACCGCGTCCGGCTGCGACATCGTGCGCGTCGCCTGCCCGAAGCCCATCGACGCCGAGGCGCTGCCGGCCATCGCGAAGAAGTCGCCGATCCCGGTCATCGCGGACATCCACTTCCAACCGAAGTACATCTTCCAGGCCATCGAGGCCGGCTGTGCCGCGGTCCGCGTGAACCCCGGCAACATTAAGGAATTCGACGGCCGCGTCAAGGAGGTCGCGCAGGCGGCCGGGGACGCCGGTATCCCGATCCGTATCGGCGTCAACGGCGGCTCCCTGGACAAGCGCCTGCTGGAAAAGTACGGCAAGGCCACCCCGGAGGCCCTAGTCGAGTCCGCCATCTGGGAGGCCGGCCTGTTCGAGGAGCACGGCTTCGGCGACATCGCCATCTCCGTTAAGCACTCCGACCCGGTTCTGATGGTGGAGGCCTACCGCCAGCTGGCCGAGCAGACCGATTACCCGCTGCACCTGGGCGTGACGGAGGCGGGCCCGAAGTTCATGGGCACCATCAAGTCCTCGGTGGCCTTCGGCTCCCTGCTGTCCCAGGGCATCGGCGACACCATCCGCGTGTCCCTGTCGGCTGACCCGGTGGAAGAGATCAAGGTGGGCGACCAGATCCTGCAGTCGCTGAACCTACGCCCGCGCAAGCTGGAGATCGTCTCCTGCCCGTCGTGTGGTCGCGCCCAGGTGGATGTCTACACCTTGGCCGAAGAGGTCACCGCCGGCCTCGACGGGATGGAATTCCCGCTGCGCGTGGCCGTCATGGGCTGCGTGGTCAACGGCCCGGGCGAGGCTCGCGATGCCGACCTGGGCGTTGCTTCCGGCAACGGCAAGGGCCAGATCTTCGTCAAGGGCGAGGTCATCAAGACCGTGCCGGAAGACAAGATCGTCGAAACGCTGATCGAGGAAGCTCAGCGCATCGCTGAGGAAGAGGGCATGGAAGCCGTCGAGGGTGCCAAGGCCGAGGTCCGCGTCACTAAGTAACAAATTGGCCTAGGCCGGCGCGAAAGATGTGTTGGTCACGGCCCGCAGCCACCGCTTGAGTAATGTTTGCACATATGAAAAAGGCGGTGGCTTTGCTGTGCGTAACAGCGTTAGGTAGTAGCGGGGTAGTGGCCTGCACGCCGAAGCCTCCCTCAGTCGAGCCCGTCGCCGAGGAGGTCTTCACGGCCCTCGAGGAAGGCGACCCGCAGTCCCTGGACGGGCTGGTCGACAACGCCGCGGCTACGCAACAGATCTTCCAGGAAAGCTACGACGGTCTGCAGGCCGAGGGCGTGGACTTCGAGCTGGCCGGCGTCAACAGTCACGATCCTGGCTACGCGACGGTGGATTACTCGGTGACGTGGACGCTGCCGCGGGACCGGCAGCTGCAGTACGACACCCAGATGGCGCTGACCAAGTCCAACGACGAATGGACCGTGCGTTGGCAGCCGTCGATGATTCATCCCAAGCTGGGGGCGAACCAGCACCTCGAGCTGCGCGCCATCGAGGCCGAGCGGGCCGGGGTGATCAGCTCGGACGGGGTGGAGCTGCTCAAGCCGGGCACGGAGTTCCGCCTGCTGGTAGACGGCGAGAAGACCACCTCGCCCCGTGGCCTGGCCGCGCGGATTTCCGATGCGGTCTCCCGGGCCAAGGCCGAGGATGAGACCGTCGGCGATATCGACGCCAAGGAGCTGGCCAAGACGCTGGAGGACAACACCGGCACCTATTCGGTGGGAATGTACAGCGAGGCGGCCGGCAAGATCCTGCAGGAAGAGCTGGCCGGGGTAGACGCGGTCCGGCTCAACGAGGAACCGGCGCTGGTGACCAAAGACCCTGGCTTTGCGCCGGATATTATGTCGCGCGTGCGCTCCCTGGTCCAGGACGACGTGGACGGCAACAACGGCTGGAGCATCGCCGTGGTCAACGAGCACGGCGCGGCGCTCAGCGACGTCGAGCGGCACGCCCCGGAGCCGGCCCCAGCGCTGAAGGTGGGCATCGACTATGACGTCCAGCGCGCCGCCCAGGAAGCCGTCAATGCCCGCTCGGGGCAGGAAGCCATGATGGTGGCGATGCGCCCCTCGACGGGCGAGATCCTCGCCGTCGCCCAGACCCCGGAGGCCGACAAGAAGGGTGATCTGGCCCTGCAGGGCCAGTACCCGCCGGGCTCGGTATTCAAGATCATCACCGCCGGGGCGGGCGTCGTCCACCAGGGCCTGGACCCCAGCACGATCGTGCCGTGCCCCGGCACGATGGATATCTACGGCCGCGTGGTGACCAACTACAACGGTTTCGCGCTGGGCGATGTCCCGCTCGAGCGGGCGTTCGCCCAATCGTGCAACACGACCTTCGCCGATATCTCCACCAAGCTGGACCCAGGCGAGCTGAAAGACATGTCCAAGTCCTTCGGCCTGGGCATCGATTACGAGGTGCCGGGGCTAAACACCATCACCGGCTCGGTCCCGGCGGGCGAGGAGCCGCTGGAGCGCACGGAGGCCGGCTACGGCCAGGGCCTCGACCTGGCCAGCCCGTTCGGTATGGCGCTGGTCTCGGCGACCGTGGCGGCCGGCAAGCGGCCGGTGCCCACCCTGCTGGCCGGCCGGGAGACCAAGGCCAGCGAGGACGTCAACGGGCCGACCCCGGAGGTCATCGACAAGCTGCGGCAGATGATGCGGGCGACGGTGACCAACGGTACGGCCTCCGGCATGCAGGCCGGCGGGGAAATCCACGGCAAGACCGGCGAGGCCGAAATCAACGAGGGCTCGCACGCCTGGTTCACCGGCTACCGCGCCGACGACGATATCGCGTTTGCCACCCTGGTGGTCCTGGGCGGCGGCTCGGAGGTCTCCGTGGCGATCACGGACAGCTTCTTCCAAAAGCTGGATCAGTACCGCGCCGAGCCGGATCCGGACACCCCGCCGGCCCCGGCCGAGAACTAGCGCGCGCCGCCGACAACGCCCGCGACGCTCGAACCCGGCGGGTCGCGCAGGCGTCATGGGGACTACGATGGAGACCATGACTAACCGCGGAAAACTGCAACCTGGTAAAGAAACTCCCGTGCGCACGGTCGATGAGTCCATCGAGCGCCCCGAATACGTCTGGAAGGACACGGTCCAAGAAAATATCGGGGAGCCGTTCGTCCAGACCCCGGAGACCATCGAGGCCATGCGTGAGGCCTCCAAGATCGCGGCCAACGCCCTGCAGGAGGCCGGCAAGGCGGTCGCCCCGGGTGTGACTACCGACGAGGTCGATCGCGTGGCGCACGAGTACATGTGCGACCACGGCGCTTACCCGTCGACCCTGGGGTATATGGGCTTCCCGAAGTCGTGCTGCATTTCTCTTAACGAGATTGTCTGCCACGGCATCCCGGATAGCACCGTGATTGAGGACGGCGACATCGTCAACATCGACGTCACCGCGTACAAGAACGGTGTGCACGGCGACACCAACGCCACCTTCCTCGCCGGCAACGTCTCCGAGGAGCACAAGCTGCTCGTTGAGCGCACCAAGGAAGCGATGATGCGCGGCATCAAGGCCGCCAAGCCGGGCCGCGAGGTCAACGTTATCGGCCGCGTCATCGAGTCTTACGCCAAGCGCTTCGGCTACAACGTCGTCGAGGACTTCACCGGCCACGGCGTGGGCCCGACCTTCCACAACGGCCTGGTCGTGCTGCACTACGACTCCATGGCCTACCGCAACGTCCTGGAGCCGGGCATGACCCTGACCATCGAGCCGATGATCAACCTGGGCTCCCTGGATTACGACATCTGGTCCAACGGCTGGACCGTGCAGAACAAGGACGGCAAGTTCACCGCCCAGTTCGAGCACACCCTGGTCATCACCGAGGACGGTAACGAGATCCTCACCCTCCCGGACGAGAACTAAGCACCCTTCCTCCCCGCCGGCGCCCACGCCAAGCGGGGAGAAGACACAAAAAGGCGCCGGCCCCACAAGGGGACCGGCGCTTTAGCGTATTCGAGTTAACGCTTTACTTGAACAGGCCGTCGAAGATGTGGCCCGGCAGGATGCCGTTGAACACAGCGTAGTTGTAAGCAGCGATCAGGCCGCCAACCAGGGACAGAACGCCGCCGGCGATGGTGGCGTCGCGGAACAGGACGTCCCACTTCGGAAGTTGGTCGTTCTCGACCTTTTCCTGGCCGAGGGTGTCAACGCCGGTAGCCTGGTGTTCATCCTTAACGACGGCATTGCCATTCTCATCCAGATCCCAAGCGCCCAGGTCCTTGCCCCACTTGGAGGACAGGGAGCCGATGGAGCTGGACTTGGTCTCCTCGGAGACGTTGTCCTCGGCGGAGGCGATGGCGGTGCCGGAGAAGGCGACGGTCAGAGCGGTGGCGGCAGCAACAGCTGCGGTGCGGAAGTTACGCATTTTAGTTACCTTTCAGGGAAACGAGTTGAGCTGAGTGCTGTCTTAGCGGGAGAACGGGCCGTACTTGATGAAGTTGTCCAGCGGGCCAACGATCATGCCCAGGGCGGTGCCGATGCCGCCGGCGATCAGCAGGCCGTACAGAGCCTTTGCCCAGTTCGGGACCTCGGAGAAGTCCTTGGAGGAACCGAAGATAGCAACAGCGTTAGCCGGCTTCTCGCCCTCGAGGTTCAGACCGGTGTTGATCTTGGAGGACAGGCTCGGGGTGTAATCCGGCTTGGTTTCGTCCTTCTCAGCACCATCGGTGGTCTTCGGGTCGTGCTGCTCGACGTTGACGTCGTGGTCGCCCTGGTTAACGGTGGTCTCAGCGGTAGCAATGGAGGTGCCGCTGAAGGCTACAGCAACGGCAGTGGCGCCAGCGATGGCTGCTTTGCGAATACGCATATTAATTCCTTAAGAGAGGTCGTAACGTGCAAGGCTTCCCTCGTGGAAACCCATTGTGTTTTGTGACAATTCCAGCAAACTGCCAGATTACACTCGGTCCCCGGACAGTGGCTGGAGCTGGTGTCAAAGACGAATGCTAACGGATATGGTGCGCAAATGCAGCTTGTTCACACTAATTGGGGGAGGAAAAACTATCAGTCTTCTCCAAGCTTAATAAACTTAAATTCAATTAAGGACAACTGTTTCACCCTAAAGTCCCCGCTATGCCGATGCCGGTGTGACTACTGTGACGAGTGGTGAAGTAGTCGCACCGGCGGCCCGGATGAATATTTTGGGAAAATTTAGGAAAAATCTAGCCCCAAAAGTGCGTTCTCGGTGAGCTCCGGCAGAGCCGGGTGGATCCAGTACTGCTTCGTGGCGACCTCACGTACGTCCAAGCCGAAGGCCATCACGGTGATCATCTGCTGGATGAGGGTGGAAGCCTGCGGGCCGTAGTAGTGCGCGCCCAGCAGCTGGCCGGTGGCCTTGTCCGCAATCAGCTTGCAGATACCGGTGTGGTCCTCCATAGCCCAGCCGTAGGCCACATCGCCGTAGTCCTGGACCTTGACGGTCACGTCGTAGCCCTGCTCGCGGGCGGCCTCCTCGGTAAGGCCCACGGTGGCGATCTGCGGGTGGGTGAAGATAGCCGAGGGCACCAGGTCGTGGGGCATCGGGTGCATGTCGTCCGGGTGCAGGATGTTGTGGCGCACGGCCTTGGTCTCCGCGTTGGCGACGTGCTTGAGCATGTACGGCGAGGAGACGTCGCCGAGTGCCCACACTCCGTCTGCGGTGGTGCGGCCGTAGTCGTCGACGGCAATGCGCCCGTCCTCGCGCATCTCGATCCCGGCAGAGTCCAGGTTCATCTGGTCGCCGTTGGGCACGCGGCCGGTGGCGATGAGAATCTCCTCGGCGGTGATGGTCTGGCCGTTGTCCAGCTCCAGCTCCACACCCTCGCCGCCTTCGCGCAGGGCGGTGCCGTTGGCGCCGGTGATGACCTCGAAGCGCTCCTTGGCCTGCTCGTTAAAGCGGGTGGACAGGTCCTTGTCGAGGAAGCGCAGAAGCTCCTCCGAGCGGTTGACGATGGTGACCTGCGTGCCCAGCCCGTCGAAGACGTGGGCAAATTCCATGGCGATGAACCCGCCGCCGACGATAATCAGCGACTTCGGCTGCCGCTCCAGGCGCATGATGTCTTCGTTGGTGCGGTAGCGAACCCCGGAGTTCGCGTAGACCTCGGGGATAAGCGGGCGCGAGCCGGTAGCGATGATGATCTGCTCGCCACTAATCGTCTTGGCCTCCTCGCCCTGGCCGGTGCGAATGGTCTTGGGGCCGACGAAGCTGGCGTGCTGGTCGTAGACAGTAATATTCGGGGTCTCGTCTCCGCGGCGGTAGGCCTCGCCGCCCTCGGCGATCTTATCGATGCGCTGGTGGAAGACGCGGTCCACGATGGAGTCCCAGTCGACGTTGTCCACGTGGGCCTGGATACCCAGCTTGTCGGCCGTGCGGGTGCCGTAGGCGGTATCGGCGGCGTAGACGTACATCTTCGTCGGGATGCAACCGACGTTCATGCAGGTTCCCCCGAAACGGCCGGACTCGACGATGGCGATGGACTTGTCGTCGAATTCCGGGGTAGGGATAGAGTTGCCCGAACCGGCGCCGATGATGATGAGGTCGTAGTGGGCATCGACAGCCGGGGCAGCGGCGGACTGGGTCATGGATTTTCTCCTTATATAAATAGTGGGGAAGTGGGGCCTTGCAGGGCGGGGGCCTCGGGGAACCGGGGGACGGAAAGTCCTCTTAAGTACTAGTGTGCCCGTGCTAGCCAGCGGGAGCTAATCTCAAAGGCCTCGCGGCGCGCGGGCGGCAGCGACAAAAAGACTTCGTGTCGGGCGCCCAGGATCGGACAGACCGTAATGTCTTGGCCCAAGAGGGGAGCCCAGTGGACGGTCTGGGAGACATCGACGACGGCATCGGCCGTGTCCGTCTCCGGCGAATAGGGCTTACCCAGCCGCGAGCGGGTCGAGCACAACACTAGGCCCGGCACGCCGATATCGATGGCCCCTTGGTGGATCTGGTCTTGGCCGGCAATGACCCCGCGCAGCCAGCCCAGGTACTTCTTGTGCCCGGACAGCGGCTTCAAGGTGGTGTCGTAGTCCCACTCGCCGTAGCGGGAGGCGTGGATGGAGTCGCCGAAAGCGCTCAAGCCCCCGCCGGGGAAGGCCACCTTGGGGAAGGCCTTGCCGATGGCGTTGATGACCGGCTTGGCGGCCCGCAGGACAGGTCGCGGCACGCCCATGATGTCCAGCCACGGGCTATTGAAGATAGCGGAGGATACTCGCGCGTGTGCGGTGGGCTGGGACGTGCGCAACCGGTCCAACCAGAGCGGCACGATGACCCCCGCCGTCGAGTGCGCGATAGGAGTGACATCGGGGTGCGGGCCGCAGATTTCTTCCAAGGCCGCGTCGAGATCGGCGTAGTATTCCTCCATCGCCGCGGCGTAATGCCAGGTTTGGCCCTCCCGGCGGGAGCGGCCGCATTTGTGTAGATCAATGGCGTAGAAGGCATAGCCGCGGTCGTGGAAATAGCGCGCCACGTGTGCCTGGAAGAAGTAGTCTGTCATCCCGTGTACCCACAAAAGGGCTGGGCGGGTAGTGAACTCTTCGTCCTTTTCGGCCCCCGCAGGGGTAGCGGCGGCGCCGGCCGTAGCTGCCCCATCCGGGCCGGGGTAGTACCGGACGAGGGTGGCGCACAGGTCGCCTTCGCCCAGCGGATCGGGGCCTAATTCGAGGGTGCGGGCGGAAAATCCCGCGCCCAAGCGGTCCGGGTGCCAGTGGTCGGTTTGGTTCACACTCATGCCCCCAACTTTAGGCACAACTGGGCGTCAATCGCGCGATTGGCGGGGCGTCAGTACAAATCGCCGGGCTACCAGCGTAGGGTTGTAGACAACGCGTTTGCCTGGGGCCGCGAAGCCGGTGACCCAGGCACTGCGCTGCGAAAGGATCGGATAGCCCCTTTTGCGAAACTTTGACCACAATCATGTTGAATATGAAGAGGTAAGTAACAAGGTGTCCCCCGCAAAAAACGTCGTCCAAGCCGTTGACGAGGTAGACGTAGCACTCGTCGGCGCCGGCATTATGAGCGCCACCCTGGGTGCGATGCTCCGCGAGCTTGAGCCCAGCTGGACCCAGATGGTCTTCGAGCGTCTCGACGCTCCGGCCGAGGAGTCCTCCTCCCCGTGGAACAACGCCGGCACCGGTCACTCCGCGCTGTGTGAGCTTAACTACACCCCGGAGAAGAACGGCCGCATTGATGCCTCCAAGGCGATGAACATCAATGAGAAGTTCCAGGTCTCCCGCCAGTTCTGGTCCCACCAGCTCAACAACGGCATCTTGACGGACCCGCGGGAATTCATCAACCAGGTTCCCCACATGTCCTTCGCCCAAGGCGAAATCCAGGTGGACTACCTGCGCCGCCGCTACGAACTTCTCAACAAGAACCACATGTTCCCCGAGATGCAGTTCTCCGCGGATGATTCCGTCTTCGCAGAGAAGCTTCCGCTCATGGCCCAGGGCCGCGACTTCAACTCCCAGAAGGTCGCCATCTCCTGGACCGACGTGGGAACCGACGTCAACTTCGGTGCCCTGACCAAGCAGTTCCTCACCGCCGCCAAGGCCGCCGGCACCGAGGTCCGCTACGGCCAGGAGGTCTACGACCTCAAGCGCGACGGTGGCGTGTGGAAGATCTACTCCAAGAACCGCCACACCGGTGATACCCAGATGACCAAGGCGAAGTTCGTCTTCGTCGGCGCGGGCGGCTACGCCCTCGGCCTGCTGCGCAAGGCCGGCGTCCGCGAGGTTGCCGGCTACGCTGGCTTCCCGGTCTCCGGCCTGTGGCTGCGCGCCACCAACCCGGAGCTCATCCAGCAGCACCAGGCCAAGGTCTACGGCAAGGCTAGCGTCGGCGCCCCGCCGATGTCCGTGCCGCACCTAGACACCCGCGTCATCGACGGGGAGAAGGGCCTGCTGTTCGGCCCGTACGGCGGCTGGACCCCGAAGTTCCTGAAGAAGGGCTCCAACCTGGACCTGTTCAAGTCCATCCGCCCGGACAACATCCCGTCCTACCTGGGCGTGGCCGCCCAGGAGTTCGGCCTGACCAAGTACCTGGTGCAGGAGGTCATGAAGGACTTCGACGACCGCATGAAGTCCCTGCGCGAGTACGTGCCGTCCGCCGACCCGAACGACTGGGAGACCATCGTGGCCGGCCAGCGCGTCCAGGTCATCAAGCCGGCCCCGGCCCCGCGCTTCGGCTCCCTGGAGTTCGGCACCACGCTGATCAACAACCCGGAGGGCAACATCGCCGGCCTGCTCGGCGCTTCCCCGGGCGCTTCCATCGCCCCGGCCGTCATGCTGGAGCTGCTGGAGCGCTGCTTCGGTGAGCACATGATCCAGTGGTCCGAGAAGATCTACGAGATGATCCCGTCCTACGGCGAGAAGCTGACCAAGAACCAGAAGCTCTTCGACGAGATGTGGGAGTTCACCCAGAAGACCCTGAAGCTGGACCAGGCCTAAGCCTGTTAGCTGAAGACGGCTTCTTTTAGCAACAAGCCCCGCCACGGCGCTACGCCGTTCGGCGGGGCTTGGTGTTTCTTCGGGTGGTGAGCTCGGCTGCCCACGGAGTGGGGCCGCGGATGCGGCGGCCCTAGGTCCCGCAGTAGGTCAGGTAGTTCTCCAAGCCACCCGGGTCGGGCTGGGTGAGCAGCTCGCGCTCGTTGTCCGGTAGCGCGTCCACGCCCGCGTCCGGGTCGGTCAGGGCGGCCACTAGGCGCTCGGTGGGGGCGAAGTTACCGTCCGCGGCGGCGTCCAGGGCATTTTCCACCGCGCGCGGGCGCGGGATGAAACGCGGGTGGTGCTGGTCGAGGCGCGCGGCATCCGGGCCGGCGGCCAGCCACTCGTCTACCCATTCCGTCTCGCCCAGCGCGTCGGCCAGGCGCCGGGAGGCCGCAGCGTCCCCGCCGGCGGCCGCGGCAAGCTCGCGGTGGCAGGTGCACAGATCCGGTTGGTTTTCGGCGAGCAGCTCGCGCCAGCGCCGCACCAGCGCGTCCGGTGCGTTATCGGAAAGTCCCAGGGTCTCCCGCCGCGTGTAGGCAGTGGCGTAGTCGCCGAAGTGCTCGCCGAAGCTATCGACCTCCTGCTGGGCTACCTCGGTCGCGCGGTTGGCATCCTCGCCCAGGATGGGAAGCAGGGACTCGGCCAGGCGGGTCAGGTTCCAGCCCAGGATGTTGGGCTGGTGCCCGAAGGCATAGCGGCCGAAGCGGTCGATGGAGGAAAAGACCGCGTGCGGGTCGAAGCGCTCGCCGAAAGCGCAGGGGCCGAAGTCGATGCTCTCGCCGGAGATGGTCGTGTTGTCCGTGTTCATCACGCCGTGGATGAAGCCGGTCTCCTGCCAGCGGACGACGGTGGCTATCTGGGCTTCCATGACCGCGCGGTAGAAGTCCCGGTAGGGCTCGGCGGAATCCGCCAGGGCGGGGTAGTGCCGCCGGATGGCGTAGTTCGCCAGCGAGCGGGTGGCCTCCGGGCCGCGCAGCTGCGCGTAGTGGAACGTGCCCACCCGCAGGTGACTGGCCGCCACGCGGACGGAAATGCCGCCGGGCAGGGCGCGCTCCCGGGCCACGGGCCGGCCGGTGGAGATGACCGCCAGGCAGCGCGTGGTGGGGATCCCCATGGCGTGCAGGGCCTCGGAGAAAACGTACTCGCGCAGCATGGCCGGCAGGGTGGCGCGCCCGTCCGCGCCCGGCCGGGAAAACGGCGTCCGGCCCGAGCCCTTGACGTGCAGATCCCGCAGGACCCCGTCCGCGTCGCGGACCTCGCCCAGCAGCAGGGCGCGCCCGTCGCCCATGTGCGGGTTGAACTGCCCGAACTGGAAGCCGGCGTAAGCCATCGCCTGCGGAGGCTGGTCCGCGGGGTTGCCGCGGCCGCACAGGAAGGTAATGCCCTCCGGGCTGGCCAACCACTCCGGGTCGAGGCCGAGACGAACTGCCAGCGGCCGGTTGAGCAGCACCAGGCGCGGGTCGGGCTGCTCTTCGCCCCAGCTAGCGCGCACGAAATCAGGCAGCGCCTGGGCGAAGTCGGCGGTTAGTTCGGTGCCGTTGCCTAGATCAAAGGTCATGGGCCCAGCCTAACGGGATTTAAATATCCACGTGGCCGGCGATCCGCACCGTGGCGCGGCCGCCCACCCAGAGGTCCTCGCCGGTGTCGCGGATCTCCACCCGCCCGGCGCGGCCGCGGCACGTGCCCTGGCTGACCCAGTACTCCGGTCCCACTGCCCCTTGGGAGCGCAGGAACTGGGCAGCCCCGCCGTTGAGCGAGCCGGTCACGGGATCCTCGTGGTCGGGCGTGAACGCCCGGATGACATAGGCCGGGGAATCATCCTTGTCGTCGTCGCTGTGGTCGACGTTTTCGCTGTCCTGTCCAGTCATGCCCACGACGCCCAGCTTGTGCGGGGTGGTGGGGCGGAAGGTATCGATGGCGCGCACGGCGGCGGCATCGGCGAGCTGGACCATGCGCCAGCCCGGGCCGTTGTCCACCCAGGCGTGGGAGATGACCGCGGCCGGGTCCACGCCGATTGCACGACAGCTGTCGGCCAGCTCTTCCTCGCTCAGCGGGCCCTTTTTCTGCAGGGGCGGGGTGGCGAAGAAGAGGGGGCCGTCGCCGGCGGCTTCCTGGCGGATGGGGATAAGGCCCGCGGCACATTCCTGCGTTAGCCGGCCGGGCTGGCGCGGGGTGCCGCCGAAGGCGAGCCAGGCCCGCGCGCTACCCAGGGTGGGGTGTCCGGCGAAGGGAAGCTCGGTGTGCGGGGTGAAAATCCGCACCCGGTAGTCCGCCTCCGGGGTGGTCGGACGCAGCAGGAACGCCGTCTCGGACAGGTTCGTCCAATTGGCTATGGCCTGCATCTGCTGGTCGCTTAGAGCGTCCGCGTCGGCGATGACCGCGAGCGGGTTGCCGCTAAAGGCGGTGGTGGCAAAGACATCGGCTTCGCAATATTCGTGGCGCATGGCGGCGATCTTAGCGCGTCGGCCCGCGCGATCCCGCCTAAGGTAGAGGGCATGAACTTGCCGTTGTTTTCCCGCGTCGAGCCCATCCAGACCATGGTCGACGGCACCATCAAACAGGTCAACCCCTTCTCCGGGACGGAGGTGTGGACGGTGCCCGGCCGGGGCAACCGCCCCTTGGCCACCACCAACGGCACGCCTCACCCCGCCGAAGGGGACGACGATAAGCGCTGCGCCTTCTGTACTGGGCGAAAGCTGGAAACCCCGCCGGAAAAGGCACGGATCCTGGCCGACGGGACCATCGTCCGGCACGCCATGCCCGCGGAACTCGACGCGACGGCACCGTTGTTTAGGCGCGTGCCCAACCTGTTCGAAATCGTCTCCTACGACTACTGGCGCGCCAACTACGGCTACCGCATGGACCCCGCCACCGCCGCCCACCAGGAGGCTTACCTCGCGAACCCGGAGGGCCGCCGCCACGTCGAGGCCATCATCGCGGCGAAGGCCAAAGCCAGCAGGCAGGACCTGCCCCGCGGGGAGGAGGAATTCCAGGCCGCGGCCGCGCCGTTTTTCGGCGGCGGGCACGACGTCATCATCGCCGACCGGCACGTGGACTCCGCCGGCGGGCTATTGTCCTCCGGGCGGCTGACCCCGGACGAGCACCTGCGGATGATGCAGCTGTGCATCGACTCCATGCGGGATCTCTACGAGCACAACCGGTACGTCTCCTACGTGGCCGCGTTCCAGAACTGGTTGGCGCCGGCGGGGGCGTCGTTTGAGCACCTGCACAAGCAGCTGGTGGCCATCGACGACCGCGGCATGGCCTCCCAGCGGGAGGTTCAGCTGCTGCGCTCCCACCCGAACATGTACAACGAGTGGGCGGTGGGATACGCCGCGAAGCACAACCTCGTCATCGCGGAGAACCAGCACGCGGTGCTTTTCGCCGGCTTCGGGCACCGCTACCCGACGCTGGAGGTCTTCTCCAAGTCCGCCATCGGCCGCCCCTGGCGCCAGAGCGCCGAGGAAGTGCGGGCGGTCAGTGACCTGGTCCACGCGGCCCACGCGGCGGTGGGCCCGGCCGTGGCTTGCAACGAGGAATGGCACCACCAGCCCGTCGACGTGGCCGTGCCGCAGCCCTGGCGGATCCTCATCAAGCTGCGCATCTCGACGCTGGCCGGCTTCGAGGGCGGCACCAAGATCTACATCAACACCATCAGCCCGTGGGGCCTGAAAGACAAGGTGCTCGACGCGCTGACTACCGCCCACGCGGAAGGCCGGGTAGCCCCGGATATCCGCCTCGGCGACGAGTGCCGCACCGAGCACAACTGCCTGCGCTACAGCCTGTAAGGAACAGAAGGCGGCGGGCTAGACCACGAGCGTGAGTTCCCCGGCGGGCCGGCCGGTGGTCGCGGGCAGCTCCACCGTGAAGCCGGCACTGCCCAGCAGCTCGGCCACCCCCTCGGCATCGCTGGCGGGCTGCTCAGCGCCGGCGAGCTCGCGCGCGGCCAGGCCCTTGTAGTGCTTGTTGAAGTGGCTGACCACCTTGCGGCTGCCGTCCGGCTGCACGGATTCTACGCGCAGCGTCAGCGCACCGGGCACCGGGCCCAGCTGCTTGTAGGCTCCGGAGCGCAGGTCGATGATGAGCTCGCCGTCTTCCTGCAGAGCGCGCAACTCGTTGGTGATGGCCTTGCCCCAGCGCTTCTTCATCGTGGGCGCGGCCTGCCCGGGCTGGGCGCGCCGGGGCAGCTTGGTCGAGCCCGACAGGCGGTAGTGCGGGATGAAGTCCCCGGCGCGCACGACCCCGAACAGGGCCGAGCCGACCGCCAGGCGCTCGAGCGCGGCAGGCGGCAGGCTGGCCGGCTCCAGGGCGTCGTAGAGCACGCCGGTGTAGCGGTAGAGCGCCGGGGTAGTGGGGGTGGTGAAAAGCTGTTGGTTCGCCTCCGCCGACGCCAGGAGCTTTTCGGAAATGCCCAGCACGCCGAGGGCCTCGCGGGGCTCGAGCGCGCTCAGATCCGCGGCTATGTCCTGCCGGATTTCGTTCAGCGCCGGAAAGGACAGGGAATCCAGATTAAGGGGCGCGCCTTCGCCGCCGGTCGACTTCGTCTCTGAGGGAGGGAGGATCATGAACATAGCTTTAGGGTAGCGGGGTATATTTGTGACATGATTACTCGCCTGTCTGAGCTGTTTTTACGTACCCTCCGCGAAGATCCTGCGGATGCGGAAGTCCCTAGCCACAAGCTGCTGGTCCGCGCGGGCTACGTGCGCCGAACCGCGCCGGGCATCTACACGTGGTTGCCGCTGGGGTTGCGGGCGCTGCGCAAGATCGAAGACGTCGTGCGCCAGGAAATGAACGCCATCGGCGGCCAGGAAGTGCTCTTCCCGGCGCTGCTGCCGCGCGAGCCCTACGAGGACACCAGCCGGTGGACCGAGTACGGCGACAACCTCTTCCGCCTGAAGGACCGCAAGGGCGCGGACATGCTGCTCGGGCCGACGCACGAGGAGATGTTCACCACCGCGGTCAAGGACATGTACTCGTCCTACAAGGATTTCCCGGTGACCTTGTACCAGATCCAGACCAAGTACCGCGACGAGGAGCGCCCCCGCGCGGGCGTGCTCCGCGGGCGTGAGTTCACCATGAAGGATTCCTATTCCTTCGACATGTCCGACGAGGGCCTGGAGGACAGCTACCAGCGCCACCGCCGCGCCTACCAGAACATCTTCAACCGCCTGGAGATCGATTACGCCATCTGCCAGGCCACCTCGGGCGCGATGGGCGGGTCGGCCTCGGAAGAATTCCTGGCCGTGTCCCCGGTGGGCGAGGACACCTTCGTCCGCGCCACCGACGGCGACTACGCCGCCAACGTCGAGGCCGTGGTCACCCAGGCCCCGGCCGAGCGCGATTTCTCCGGCGCTCCGGCCGCTGAAATCCACGAGACCCCGGAGGCCGGCACCATCGAGGCCCTGGTGGACTGGGCCCGCGAGGCGGGCATCGAGGTCGACGGCCGGGCCGTCGAGGCCGCCGACACCCTCAAGTGCATGGTCATCAAGACCCGCCAGCCGGGCGGGGACTGGGAGCTGGCCGGCGTGCTCATCCCGGGCGATCGCCAGCTGGATGAGAAGCGCCTGGAGGCCAGCCTCGAGCCGGCCGAGTTCGAGCTGGCCGAGGAGGCCGACTTCGCCCGCCACGACTTCCTGGTCAAGGGCTACGTCGGGCCGAAGTCGCTCAACGACAACGGCGTGCGCGTGCTCGCCGACCCGCGCGTGGTCAACGGCACCTCCTGGATCACCGGCGCGGACGCGCCGCAGCGCCACACCGTCGGCCTGGTGGCCGGCCGCGACTTTAACGTCGACGAATTCGTCGAGGCCGCCGAAATCCGCGAAGGCGATCCGGCGCCGGAAGGCCAGGGCACCCTGCGCCTGGAGCGCGGCATCGAGCTGGGCCACATCTTCCAGCTGGGCCGCAAGTACACCGAGGCCTTCAACGTGTCCATCCTCGACGAAAACGGCAAGCGCGCCACGCCCACCATGGGCTCCTACGGCATCGGCATTACCCGCATGCTGGCCGTGCTGGCGGAGCAGCGCCACGACGACAAGGGCCTGAACTGGCCGGTGGAGGTCGCGCCCTACCAGGTGCACGTGGTCGTCGCGAACAAGGACCAGGCCGCCATGGCCGCCGGCGATGAGCTGGTCGGCAAGCTCGACCAGCGCGGCATCGAGGTCCTCTTCGACGACCGCCCCAAGGTCTCCCCGGGCGTGAAGTTCAAGGACGCCGAGCTACTGGGCATGCCGTTTATCGCCATCCTCGGCCGCTCTTTCGCCGACGGCATCATCGAGCTGCGCGTGCGCGGCGGCGAGACCCTCGAGGTCCCGGTTGATGAGATTGTCGACACCCTGGTGGAGCGGGTGCGTGGCAATGAATAGGGCACAGGTTTTCGCCGCGGCCCTGGGCGGCATGGGAGTGCTGCACTTCGCCGCGCGCGACGCATTCGAGTCCATCGTCCCGCCGCAGCTGCCCGGCCACCCGCGGCTGTACAACTACGCCTCGGGGCTGTGGGAGCTAGCCACCGCCGGCCTGCTGTGGCGCAAGGACACCCGCCGGGCGGGCGCGGCCAGCGCGTACGCCTTGCTGCTGGCGGTGTGGCCGGCCAACTTCTACCACGCATGGAAAGAGCGCTCCGGCTCGGTGCCGAAGCGCTGCTATCACGTGGTGCGCTTGCCGCTGCAGATTCCCATGCTGCAGCTGGCGCGCCGTATCTATCAGGCGAACTAGCCCAGCGGGCCGCCGCAGTTCGGCCAGGCGCCCGGGCCCTGGGTGGCCAGGACGTTTTCCGCCACGGCGATCTGCTGTTCCGGGGTGGCCTGGTCGGCCTGCGGGGCGTACTGCTGGCCGCCGTGTGCCGCCCAGGTCTGGGCGTTGAACTGCAGGCCGCCGTAGTAGCCGTTGCCGGTGTTGATCGACCAGTCGCCGCCGGACTCGCAGGCGGCTACCTGCTGCCAGGCGTCGGCGCTAGCGGCGCCCGCGGTCGGGGCGGCGAGGCCGGCGACACCGATCGCGGTAGCGGCTGCGGCGGACAGGAAAGACTTCCGGGAAAACATAAACTCCTAAAAATAGGCTGCAAGGTCTGTCTGGTTGCATGAGCTACCGAGCCCGTCGGCAACCAACGACCGTCCAACTTAGGATCGTCCCCCGCGGCCATGCAATGAAAACCTCCGCAAAAACCGATAACGGTTTTCTGGCCGCCCGTTCAGGCGGCGTTAAGCTCGCCGCTGCGCCGGGGTGCCCGCGACGCCGCCGCAACCGCGATCAATCCCGCTAGGAGCGGGCGGCGACCGCGATGAGCCAGTCGCGCCACTCGGTGGAGGCCGACTGCCCGCTCAAGCGCGCGGCCTCCTCGGTGGCGGCAGCCCGCCAGGTCTCGGCGTTGGATTCGCGCAGGGACCGCACGAACTGTTCGGCGCTGGCCGCGTCCGTGGGCAGCTCCAGCCCGGCCGGCTCGTAGCCGGCGGCCGGCTGCGGAACGTCGCCGGTGGCCGCCAGCGCCTGTTGGAGCTGGGCGGTCAGGTGCGCGTGCGCGTCCAAGCGGGCGTCGATGATGGGCTCGAGCCAGGGCTCGGCGAACGCGCGGGCGAAGTCCAGGCCGAAGGACTGCTGGTATTCCCAGTCCAACAGCTCGCGCGCGGCCTCTGCCTGCTCCGGATCGAGGGTATCGACGGCCAGCTCGGGCGCGGGATCGGACTCGGAATCCGCGCCCGCGCCAGCCTCCGCGGCGAGGCTATTGACAGCGGCCGAGAGATCGATGGCCTGGTCGGTGACCAGGGGGCGGGACTCCGCCGTCACGGCGGTGAGCTGGCCAAGCACCGCGTCGCGGGCCCGGGTGAGCACGGCCGCGGAGTCCACGGAGTCTTCGGCGCCTTCGCCCGGGGCAGTTTGTCCGTCGGCTGTGGCTTCGGTGGCGTGCTCTACTTCGCACGACTCCGGCACTTGTCCGTCCCGGGTGCCGCACAGGCGGGCGACCTCCGCGTAGAGGGCGTCGGCCTGGCCCTGGCGCAAGTCTGCGTTTTCGGGATCGGTGGTATTCAAAGCCTGGGCGTCTGCCTCCGCGGCCTGGGCCAGCTCCACCAGGGTGGCGTCCGGCCGGGGACCGAAATAGTCCACCACGGGTTGGCAGGCGGTCGTGGCGGGCACGAGCGCAATAACGGCGACGGCAGGGGCGGCTAGCTTTCGGCGGTTCACGCAAGAGACTGTACCCGGTCGGGTTAGGCTAGAGGTTATGGCTTTCCCAGACTCGGCAACATTGACGGAATTCGTGCAACCGCTCATTCAGGACCGCGGCCTCGACGTCGAAGACATCAAGACCACGCGGGCGGGCAAGAAATCACAGGTAATCATCCGTGTGGACGGGGATAAGCGGCCGACCTCGGACGTGCTGGAGGAGGTCTCCGATCTCATCTCCCAGCGCTTTGATGCCGCCGAGGACGCCGGCGAGCTCAACTTCGGCGCCGGTTACACTCTGGAGGTCTCCACCCCGGGCGTGGACCTGCCACTTACTGCCCCGCGGCACTTCCGCCGCAACCAGGGCCGCCGGGTGGCCGTCGAGCTGGCCGATGCCCCGGGCCAGCGCACCGTCTGGCGGCTGGGCGCCCTCAACGCGGACAACACCGAGGTCATCGTCGTCCGCACGGTCAAGAAGGACCTCGAGGTGGAGATCCTGCGATTGGCTAATATCGCCCGGGCAGTGGTAGAAATTGAATTCGCGCAACCTTCAGCCGCCGAGCTGGAAATCGCGCGCGAAGACTTTGAACATGCGGCCGAGCGCGTCTCGGCCTAACGAGAGGATCGACAAGTGAATATTGATCTGGCGGCACTGCGAGCCATCGAAAAGGAACGCGAGGTTCCGGTATCTGAGCTGCTGCGCTCCATCGCGGGCGCCCTGCTGAGCTCCTACCTGGACTACCGCGGCGGCTCGGCCCGGGACAACGCCAAGGCCCGCGTGGACATCGACTCGGAGACCGGCGCGGTCGCCGTCATCGTCAGCGAGCTGGACCCGGAGACGGGGGAGCTGGCCACCGAATACGATGACACGCCGGAAAACTTCGGCCGCGTCGGTGCCCGGGCGGTCCGCGAGGCCATCTACGGCCGCCTGCGCATGGCCGAGGCCGATCGCACTTTCGATTCCTACTCTCACATCCAGGGCACGGTGGTCTCCGGCATCGTCGAGCGCGAGGCCACGCTGAATGCCCGCGGCATCATCGTCGTCCAGCTGGGCACCGAGGCCGAGCCCCAGGACGGCATCCTGCTGCCGGCCGAGCAGATCCCGGGCGAGAAGCTGGAGCACGGCGACCGCGTCAAGGCCTACGTCGTAGGGGTCAGCCGCAACGGCAACAACGTCCAGATCAACCTCTCGCGCACCCACCCGGAGCTGGTCCGCGGGCTCTTCGAGCTCGAGGTCCCAGAGGTCGCCGATAAGGCCGTGGAGATCCTGGCGATCGCCCGCGAGGCCGGCCACCGCTCGAAGGTCTCCGTCCGCGGCACCGTCAAGGGGCTCAACGCCAAGGGCGCCTGCATCGGCCCCCGCGGCCAGCGCGTGAACAACATCATGCGCGAGCTCGGCGGAGAGAAGATCGACATCATCGACTACCACGATTCCCCGGAGGTCTACGTCGGCAACGCCCTGGCCCCGTCCAAGGTGGTGCGCGTCGAGGTGCTCGACCCGGACGCCCAGGTCGCCCGCGTGACCGTGCCGGACTACCAGCTGTCCCTGGCCATCGGCAAGGAAGGCCAAAACGCCCGCCTGGCCGCCCGCCTGACCGGCTGGAAGATCGACATCCATTCGGACGCGGACGCCGCCGCCCACGAATAGGCGCGAGACGAGTTAGGCCCCACACGCGGAGTGTGGGGCCTAAGTTCATTTTTAGTCCACTTTGCCGTAAACTATTGGACGGCCCTAACGCGGCCAGGTTTCATGGAGCACAGCCAAGATTCGGAGGTAATGAGTGCGAGCTAATCGGGCCCGGCCCATCCGGCTTCGCACTTGTATCGCCCACCGAACGACGCATCCTGACTCGGAATTGCTGCGCGTGGTGGCAACCACCACCCCAGACGGCACGGTCATCGCCGTGCCCGATCCGCAGCGTTCACATCCGGGGAGGGGAGCGTGGATCCAGCCCACCCTGGCTGCCTACGAGCTAGCGGAGAAAAGGCGCGCCTTCGGGCGGGCTCTTCGCGTGTCTGCAGCTGTGGACACAGGTCAGATTAGAAAGTACTTGGAGGAAGAATCCGCCAAGGAACCCCATGCCACGGCCGGCAACGGCCGTGGGGAAGACCCTGAGATTGTAAGGAAGACCGAACACTGATGAGCGCACAACGATGAAGCATCAGCGATGAAAGTCCTACGTAAACCCTAGGGGTCATGACCGCCTTTCCGGCGCTTATGGCCTCTAGCTAACCCAAGAGGAGACAAGTGGCCGGAAAGCTACGTGTTCACGAGCTGGCTAAACAGCTCGGTGTAACCAGCAAGGAACTGCTCGCAACCCTGAAGGAACAAGGCGAGTTCGTCAAGACCGCCTCGTCCACCATCGAACCGCCGGTGGTCAAGAAGATGCGCGCCCACTATGAGGCGCAGGGCGGCGGCGACAACGCCGCCGAGCAGAAGTCCGCCAACCAATCCAAGCCCAAGCCGGGTGCCGCAAAGTCCGCCCCGAAGCCGGGTGCTGGCAAGGCAGCCCAGAAGCCGGGCGCTAGCAAGTCCGCTCCCAAGCCGGGTGCGGGCAAGGCTGCCCCGAAGCCGGGTGCGCCCAAGCCGGGCGCCGCTAAGTCGGCTGCCCCGAAGCCGGGCCAGGAGGCCCCGAAGCCGGGCGCGGGCAAGTCCGCCCCCAAGCCGGGTGCGGGCAAGGCAGCCCCGAAGCCGGGCCAGGGCCGTGGCGACAACAAGTCGCGCGGCGGCGAGCGCCCGACCCCGGGCAATGCCATGCCGCGCCCGATGCCGAAGCCGGGTGGCACCCGCCGGGTGGCCAACAACCCGTTTTCCACTGGCGGCTCCAGCGAGCCGCGCGGTGGCGGCAAGGGCGGCCCGCGTCCGGGCGGCACCAAGGGCCCGCGTTCCGGCGGCAACAAGCCGGGCCAGGGCCGCGGCGACAACAAGCCGCGCGGCGGCCAGTCCTCCGGCGGTCAGGGCGGCGGTCGCCGTCCTACCCCGGCGATGATGCCGTCGCACCCGAACCCCGCTTCCATGCCGTCCAAGTCCGCCAATGGCGGCGGTGGCGGCCGGGGTGGTCGCGGCCGCGGTGGCGGCCCGGGTCACGGTCCGGGCGGTTTCCGCGGTGGCCGTGGCGGTCGTCGCGGCGGTACCGCCGGCGCATTCGGCCGGCCGGGTGGCGCACCCCGCAAGGGCAAGAAGTCGAAGCGTCAGAAGCGGCACGAGTTTGAGGAGCAGCAGAAGCACGTCGTCGGCGGCGTTCGCCTGCCCGACGGCGGCGGCAAGACCGTGCGTCTGCGCCGCGGTGCTTCGCTGGCGGACTTCGCCGAGAAGATCGGCGCGGATCCGGCCGCCCTGGTCCAGGCGCTGTTCAACCTGGGCGAGATGGTCACCGCTACCGCTTCCGTCTCGGAGGAGACCCTGCAGCTGCTGGGTGCCGAGATCAACTACAAGGTCGAGGTCGTCTCCCCGGAGGACGAGGACCGCGAGCTGCTCGAGTCCTTCGACCTGCAGTTCGGTGAGGACGAGGGCAGCGAGGAAGACCTCGCTAAGCGCCCGCCGGTGGTCACCGTCATGGGTCACGTCGACCACGGTAAGACCCGCCTGTTGGACACCATCCGTAAGACCAACGAGCGCGAGGGTGAGGCCGGCGGCATTACCCAGGGCATCGGTGCTTACCAGGTAGACGTGGAGGTCGACGGCGGCGATCGCGCCATCACCTTCCTGGATACCCCGGGCCACGAGGCGTTTACCGCCATGCGTGCCCGCGGTGCCAAGTCCACGGACCTGGCCATCCTGGTCGTGGCCGCTGATGACGGCGTCATGCCGCAGACCATTGAGGCCATCAATCACGCCAAGGCCGCGGACATCCCGGTCGTGGTGGCGGTGAACAAGATCGATAAGCCGGAGGCTCAGCCGGACAAGATCCGTGGCCAGCTCACCGAGTACGGCCTGGTGCCGGAAGAGTACGGCGGCGACACCATGTTCGTGGACATCTCCGCCAAGGCGGGCCAGAACATCGAGGAGCTGCTGGAGGCGGTCGTCCTGACCGCGGACGCGGCCCTCGAGCTGACCGCCAACCCGGACATGGACGCCCAGGGCGTGGCCATCGAGGCCTACCTGGACCGCGGCCGTGGCCCGGTGGCTACGGTCATCGTCCAGCGCGGTACGCTGCGCATCGGCGACTCCATCGTCGTGGGCGACTCCTTCGGCCGCGTGCGCCGCATGCTCGACGAGTTCGGCAACGACGTGGAAGAGGCGGGCCCGTCCCGCCCGGTCCAGGTCCAGGGCCTCAACGGTGTCCCGGGCGCCGGCGACAACCTGCTGGTGGTCGAGGACGACCGCGTGGCGCGCCAGATCGCCGCCCAGCGTGACGCCCGCAAGCGTTCCGCTATGCAGGCCAAGGCCCGCAAGCGCGTGTCCCTGGAGGATCTGGATGCGGTGCTGAAGGAGACCTCGACGCTGAACCTGATCCTCAAGGGCGACAACGCCGGTTCGGTCGAGGCTCTGGAAGACGCCCTGCTGGACATCGAGGTCGACGACGAGGTGCAGCTCAACGTCATCGACCGCGGCGTCGGTGCGGTCACCCAGACCAACGTCACCCTGGCGGCGGCTTCCGATGCCGTCATCATCGCCTTCAACGTTCGCGCTGAGGGCAAGGCGACCAACGAGGCCAACCAAGAGGGCGTGGATATCCGCTACTACACGGTTATCTACCGCGCCATCGAGGATGTGGAGAAGGCCCTCAAGGGCATGCTCAAGCCCATCTACGAGGAGCGCGAGACCGGTGCGGCCGAAATCCGCGCACTGTTCAAGTCCTCCGCCGTGGGCACCATCGCGGGTTGTATGGTCACCGAAGGCCAGGTCAAGCGCAACGGCAAGGTGCGCATCGTCCGCGATGGCAACGTCATCGCCAGCGATGCCCGCATCGAGTCGCTGCGTCACGAGAAGGACGACGCCAACGAGATCAACGCCGGCTACGAGTGCGGTATGGTCCTGTCCTTCCCGGACATCCAGGTCGGCGACCAGATCCAGGCCTACGAAGAGGTCGAGGTCCCGCGCGACTAGTTCCTGCCAGTTGCCAGCTACTAGCTGGCGCTAACCGGTAGGTGTACTACCGGAAGCGATTGTCCCCGCCCCGCCATCGTGCGTGGCGGGGATTTTTCGTTGCGCGGGGAAGATAGAATAGATTAGCTTGAAGATCGATTTTTCCAACTCAGGTCTAGGAGGAGCAATGGCAGACCACGCACGCGCGGGACGCATGGCGAAGAGGATTCAGGCAATTGTTGCTAACGCCCTCGAACACAACATCAAGGACCGCCGCGTGGAGCTGGTGACGGTCACCGACACCCGGGTGACCGGGGATCTGCACGACGCGACGGTCTACTACACGGTCCGCGGCCGCGACATCGACGACGAGCCGGACTTCGACGCCGCCGCCGAGGCCCTGCACCGCGCCCGCGGCCAGCTGCGCAAGCTGGTCGGCGACCAGCTGGGCGTGCGTTTCACCCCGACGCTGAGCTTCGAGGTCGACACCGTGCCGGAGTCCTCGGCGCACATGGAACAGCTGCTGGAAAAGGCCCGCGCCCGCGACGCCGAGCTGGCGAAGCTGAAGGAAAACGCCCAGCCGGCCGGCGAGGCGAACCCGTATAAGGAGAAGGAAAGCGAGTAAACCCGTGCTCGAACAGGACTATGAGCGGGTAGTGGCGGCGATGCGCGCAGCGGACAGCGTGTGCATCATCACCCACCTGCGACCGGATGCCGACGCGGTGGGATCGGCCTGCGCGTTGAATATGGCGCTGCGGCAGTTCGACAAAACCACCCGCGTCGTCATCGGGCAGCGCCGGGAGATCTCCCGCAACCTGCTCACCATCCCCGGCGCGGAGGCCGTCGAGCTCGTCGATGACCTGCCGGACGGCTACGACCTGTACGTCACCGTGGACTGCGGCTCGCTGGATCGCACCGGTTCGCTGGCCCAAGCGGTGGAGGAGCAGGCGGCGGCCGGGCGGGTGGTCTGCATCGATCACCACGCCTCGAACCCCGGCTTCGGCTCGGTCAACCTGGTGGACTGCGATTGCGAGTCCACCACCGTGGCCCTGACGCAGATCCTGGACATGCTCGACGTGCAGATGAACAAGGACATCGCGCACGCGCTCTACGCCGGGCTGGTCACGGACACCGGTAGCTTCAGGTGGGGCCGGCCGGCCATGCACGAATACGCCGCGCGCCTGATGCACTACGGGCTCGACACCAAACAGATCGCAGTCGAACTGCTCGATAGCACCACCGCTTCCGATCTGCAGATGCTGGGACGGGTCCTCGCCGGCGTGCAGGTCGTCGAGGCCGGCTCCCACACGCTCGGCGTGCTGGTGGGCCGCCTGGCCGATATCGGGGATCACTCCGATGCCGCCGTGGAGTCGCTGGTGGAGTTCGTCCGCGCCCTGGACGGCACGGACATCGGCGTCGTGTTCAAGGAGCAGGCGCCGGGTGTCTTTGCGACCTCGCTGCGTTCCTCGGTCGTGGACTGCTCGTCCATCGCCCTGCGCTTCGGCGGCGGCGGGCACGTCCCGGCCGCCGGCTACACCGCCCACGGCACCCCGGAAGAAATCACTGAGAAGTTAGTGGAAGTTGTACGCACGTATTAATGACTAAAGACGAAAACTCTGCCGATACCACCCCCGACGCGAGCGCTGCCGCCACGAGCGATGCCGCCGCGAAGGAGGCCACCACGACCGGCGGGAAGGCCCCGGAGGTCACCCTGCGGCGCATCCTGGGGCTCGCACTTCCCGCGCTTGGCGTGCTGGCCGCGATGCCGCTCTACCTCCTGTTTGATACGGCCGTCGTCGGCCGTTTGGGCGCCGAGGACCTGGCGGCGCTGGGCGCGGCGGCCGCGGTGCAGTCGGTGGTGACCACGCAGCTGACGTTTTTGTCTTATGGCACCACGGCCCGCGGCGCGCGCCTGTACGGGGCGGGCAAGCGCGCGGAGGCCGTCGCCGAAGGCATCCAGGCCACCTGGGTGGCCCTCGGCGTCGGCACGGCGCTGGCGGTTCTCATGTGGCTTTTTGCCGAGCAAATTACGTGGTGGATGACCGGCAACGCCGACACCGCCGCGCGGGCGGCCCAGTGGCTGCACATCGCGGCCCTGGCCATCCCCATCACCCTGGTGGTCATGGCCGGCAACGGCTGGATGCGCGGCGTGCAAAATACCCGCAAGCCGCTGGTTTTCACCCTGGCCGGGGTTATCCCCGGGGCTATCTGCGTGCCCATCTTTGTCCACCTCTGGGGCCTGCCGGGCTCGGCGGCGGCCAACGTGCTGGGCATGGGGATCGTGGCCACGCTTTTTCTCATCGAACTGGCCCGGCAGCACGGCGGGTCCTGGAAGGTCCGCCCGCGAGTCATCGGCCGCCAGTTGGTGCTGGGCCGGGACCTCATCCTGCGCTCGTTGAGCTTCCAGGTCGCCTTCCTGTCCGCGGCCGCCGTGGCGGGCCGCTTCGGCACGGCCTCCCTGGCCGCGCACCAGGTCATGCTGCAGCTGTGGAACTTCCTGACGCTCGTGTTGGATTCCCTGGCGATCGCGGCGCAGACGCTTATCGGCGCGGCCCTGGGCGCCGGCTCGGCGCAGGCCGCCCGCCGCACCGGCGGACGCATTATGCACTATTCGGCCGGCTTCGCCGCGGTACTCGCCGCGATTTTCGCGCTGGGCGCCGGGGTCATTCCGCGGATCTTTACCAATTCCGACGCGGTGATTGAGGCCATGCGCGGGCCCTGGTGGGTCATGGTGGCGATGGTGGTTGCCGGTGGCATCCTCTTCGCCTTCGACGGCGTCCTGCTGGGCGCGGGCGACGCCGCCTACCTGCGCAACATCACCATCGGTTCGGTCCTGGTGGGCTTTTTGCCCGGCATCTGGTTGGCCTATGCCGCCGACGGGGGCCTGCTGGGGATTTGGTTGGGCCTCGGGGCGTTTATCGCTTTGCGTACAATCGCGGTGGTATACCGTTTCTACTCCATGCGCTGGGCCGTCGTCGAGCCCCGCGCGGTGGCGGACGCGGAATAGCAGCCAACTGAACCGACAGCGACAACGAGGAGGACCAGGTGCCACGCACCCTGTGGGCGGTCGCGGACCTGCACGCCGCCGTCAAGGCGAACACGCCGCACATCGACGGCTTGGCGCCGAACAACCCCCAGGACTGGCTCATCGTCGCCGGCGACGTCGCGGAGCGCAGCGAGCTCGTGCTGCGGGTGCTGCGGCAGCTAAAGTCCCGCTTCGCCGAGGTCATCTGGGTCCCCGGCAACCACGAGCTGTTCAGCCGGTCGGGGGACCGCTACCGCGGCCGCGATAAATACGACGAGCTCGTCGCCGGCTGCCGGGACCTAGGCATCTACACCCCGGAGGACCCGTACCCGGTCTTCGCCGGGCACACAGTGGCGGGCTTGTTTACGCTCTACGACTACAGCTTCCGCCGCCCCGGGGTCAGCGTGGAGGAGGCCTTGGCCGCCGCGCGGGAGGCCCAGCTGGTGATGACGGACGACTTCGCCATCGCGCCTTTCGTGGACATCCGCGCCTGGTGCTGGGATCGGCTGGCCTATACCATCAAGCGCCTGTCCCGGATTTCCGGTCCGACGGTGCTGGTCAACCACTGGCCGTTGGTCCAGGAGCCGACGCTGCGGCTGGGGATCCCGGAGATCAGCCTGTGGTGCGGCACGCGCCATACCCGCTCCTGGGCTAAGCGCTACGACGCCAGCGCCGTTATTTACGGGCATCTGCATATGCCGGGCACGACCGTGGTCGATGGCGTGGAGCACCACGAGGTTTCCCTGGGCTACCCGCGCCAGTGGCGCCAGTGGGGAGCCGACCGCCGGCCAACCTGGCCGTACCCGGTCTTGCGGGAGGAGGACTGATCATGCTCGAGCCAAGCCTGTTCCCGGACTCCGCCCGGTTCTGCTACGTGCGGACCCGCTCGGAGCATTCCGACCTGATGAATTTCCAGGCGCTGCACCCGCTGGAGCAATCCATCGTCTCCCGGTCGGTCAACGTCCGCAAATCCGAGTTCGGCGACGCCCGCTGGTGCGCCCACGAGGCCCTGCGGGAGGCCGGCTACACCGGCAGTGAGCCGATCCTGCGCGGCGAGCGGGGCAAGCCGCTCTGGCCGGAGGGGTTTACCGGCTCCATGACACACACCGAGGGTTTCCGCGCGGCCGTGGCGGCGCCCACCACCAAGGTGCGCTCGCTGGGACTGGACGCCGAACCGGCCGAAGAGCTGCCGGAGGGCGTGCTGGCGATGATCGCCCGCTCCGGCGAGATCCCCCAGCTCTACCGGCTGCGCGCCGCGGGTATCCCGTTCGCCGACCGGTTGCTGTTCTGCGCCAAGGAGGCCACCTACAAGGCGTGGTTCCCCATGACGGACCGCTGGTTGGGTTTCGAACAGGCCGAGATCGACCTGCGCGAGGACGGCACGCTGATTTCTTACCTTTTGGTCAGGCCCACCCCCGTGCCGTTTATCTCCGGGCGCTGGCTGGTCCGGGACGGCTACGTGGTGGTCGCCACGACGGTGGACGTCAACTTTCCCTGAACCCGGAATCCGGGCCGGCGGAACGCAAGGCTGGAGAATCCGGGACGGAAAGCAGCGGGCTAGAGCGTGGACGGGCGCGCCACGAAGACGGTGGCCAGGCGCTTGCCCTTCTCCTTGACTAGGGCGACCGCGCGCCCGTCGGGGCCGACGGCGGCGTGCGTGCCCTCCAGCCCGCGGGGCTCAAGCCACTGTCCCATCGCGAGCGCGGCCTGCTCGTCGGCGGTGACCTCGAGGACGGGGTAGCAGCGGGTGAGCGCCTCGTCGAGGGAGAGTGACAGGCGGGGAGAATCCTCGAGCTCGGCCAGGGGAGCGGAATCAGACAGGCGGAAATTGCCCACGGCCGTGCGCCGCAGGGCGGTCAGGTGCCCGCCGCAGCCCAGCGCTTCCCCCAGGTCGCGGGCCAGGGAGCGGATATAGGTGCCGGAGGAACACTCCACGCTGCACTCGATATCGATCCAGCCGTCGGTCCGGGCAATGGAGTGCACCTCAAAGGAGTGGATGGTCACCGGGCGGGCGGGGATGTCCACGTCCTCGCCGTCGCGCACCCGCTCGTGGGCGCGCTTGCCGGCGATCTTGATGGCGGAGACGCTGGCCGGCCGCTGCATGATATCGCCGCGCAGGTCCTGGATGGCGGCGTAGATGCGGGCATCGTCGATTTCCTCGGTGGCCCCGCGCGAGGTGATTTCGCCTTCGGCGTCGTCGGTTGTGGTCGCCGCGCCCAGGCGGATGGTGGCCTCATAGGCCTTGGTAGCCGCGACGAGGTGGGCGAGGAATTTCGTGCCGCGCTCCAGCCCGGCGATGAGCACTCCGGTGGCCATCGGGTCGAGGGTGCCGGCGTGGCCGACTTTGCGGGTGCCGAAATAGCGGCGCAGCCGGGCCACGACATCGTGTGAGGTCATGCCCGCGGACTTGTCCACAATTACCAGTCCAGAGCTAGCGAGAGGATCCGTCATGGCCTTCGAGTCTAGGGCATGGGCGGCCATGTTCTAGCATAGAGGACGTGGATATTTGGTATGGAATGGAAGCCATCAGCGACCAACTGGCGGCCAGCGTGGTCACCATCGGCGTCTTCGACGGCGTACACCGCGGCCACCAGCAGCTGATCGAGCGCACCGTGAGCCGGGCCCACGCCCAGGGCGTCAAGGCGGTCATGGTGACTTTCGACCCGCACCCGGTGACCGTCTTCTTGCCGCAGCGCGCCCCGCTGGCGGTGACCACGCTGCAGCGGCGCTTCCAGCTGGCAGAGCGCTACGGCCTCGACGCGGTGGTCGTCATCGACTTCACCCACGAGCTGTGCGGCCTGAGCCCGCGGGACTACGCCCAGACGCTCTTGGTCGACAAGCTGCACGCCCAGGGCGTGGTCGTGGGCGCGAACTTCACCTTCGGCGCCGACGCCGCCGGCACCCCGGCGGTCCTGAAAGAGCTGGGCCAGGAGATGGGCTTTGCGGTCGACGTCATTGAGCTGCTCGACGACGAGGGCGTGCGCATCTCCTCGACCACGGTGCGCCAGTTCCTCGCCGCCGGCCAGGTCGACCGGGCCAACTGGGCGCTGGGGCGGCACTTCTCGGTCTCCGGGCCCGTGGTCCGCGGGGCCGGGCGCGGTGGCAAGGAGCTGGGCTATCCCACGGCCAACCAGTACTTCCCGGACTCCATCGCCATCCCCGCCGACGGCGTCTATGCCGGCTGGTTCACCATCGACGAGCCCGCCGCGCCTATCGAGGGCAACATGGAGGCCGGAGTGGCCTACGCGGCGGCGATCTCCGTGGGCACGAACCCGACCTTCGGGGACGAGCAGCGCTCCGTGGAATCCTTCGTGCTGGACCGCAGCGCCGATCTCTACGGCCACGACGCGACGGTGCAATTTACCGCCCACGTCCGCGACATGGTCAAGTTCGATTCCGTCGACGAGCTGCTCGCGGCCATGCGCAACGACGTGGCGAAAACCCGCCAGCTGCTAGCACAAGACGCCCAGGCCTGCGGCTGGGAGCCGGGCACCTTTTTCCTGGAAAGCGAAAGCTAGCTAGCGCGGCTAAGCGCAAGGAAGGACGCCTAAGTGCGCAAGATCATCCTGGACCTAGACACCGGCATCGACGACGCCCTGGCGCTGGCGCTCGCCGTGGCCCACGAGGACCTCGAGCTTATCGGGGTGCTGGGCACCTACGGCAACGTTGAGGTCGAGGTGGGCGTGCGCAATACTTTGGCGCTGTTAGAACTGCTCGGTTGCGAAGACGTGCCGGTCTTCGTCGGCCCGCAGCGCCCGGGCTTTGCGGTCAGCGCCGCCTCGGCCGGCATCCACGGCGCAAACGGCCTGGGCGGGGTAGAGCTGCCCGCGCCCAGGCGTCAGCCCGAGCCGGAACCGGCGGTGGATTTCTTAGTCCGCATGGCCCACCAGAACCGCGACACCGGCGATATCGTCTTCGTGCCCACCGGGCCCTCGACCACCCTGGCCCGGGCCCTGGAGCGCGACCCGGTGGTGGCCAGCCTGCCGGTCGTCATGATGGGCGGGGCGCTGACCGTGCCGGGCAACGTCACCGCCTGGTCCGAGGCAAACGTCTCCCAGGACCCGGCGGCGACCGATGCCGTCGTGCGCGGCTGCCAGGATCTGACCATGGTGGGCCTCGACGTGACTTTGCAGACGCTGCTGACGCGGGCGACCACCCGGGCCTGGCGGGCCGCCGGCACGGCGGCGAGCGTGGCCTATGCCGACATGGTGGATTTCTACATCGACGCCTACGCGAAAAACTCGCCCCACCTGGGCGGGTGCGGCCTGCACGACCCGTTGGCCGTGGCGGTCGCCGCGGAGCCAGACCTGGTCGGCTGCCGGCGGATGCCGCTCAAGGTCGACGTGGACGGGCCCACTATCGGGCGCACCATCGGGGACGAATCCCGGATCGGGGAGGACTCCGGGGTAGCAGTCGCCCTGGATGTCGACGCCGAGCGTTTCGTCGACGGCTTCGTCCGCCGGCTCGAGCGCGTGCTCGTGTGATTTGGTGGTTTGCGCCGCTAGCAGCTAAGATTTCCGGATAGCTTTGTGACTGCGGTCCGCAGCAGTTGCGGCGGCGCCTTTTTGGGTGCTTGATTTCATGCGGACTGAAATATGTTTGAGGAGATTATCTCATGGCACTGACCACTGAGAAGAAGGCCGAGATCCTGAAGGAATACGGCCTCCACGAGACCGATACCGGCTCCCCGGAAGCCCAGGTGGCCCTGCTGACCTACCGCATCAGCAACCTGACCGAGCACCTGAAGGACCACAAGCAGGATCACCACTCCCGTCGTGGCCTGCTGCTGCTGGTCGGCCGTCGCCGCGGCCTGCTGAAGTACCTGGCTTCCACCAACATCGACCGCTACCGTGACCTGATTTCCCGTCTGGGCCTGCGTCGCTAATTTCTAGCGTCGATTGTCGCACAAGGCGTTGAGCACCTGCCGTGCTCAGCGCCTTTTTTTGCGATCTCTTAGGCGTTTTCTCCCGCCCGGCCGGCGGCCGTGGCGGCGGGGCTAGGAGGTCTCCACCACGATTTTCGTGGGCGGCGTTGTATCGGTCCGGCTTTTGAGCTGGTACGATTGAGCACCGTTGTGTGTGAATTCAACGTTGTACGACTACCGGCGACACCGACGATTGCCGGATGATGAGGAGAATTAACTTTAATGAGCGCTAACAACGCTGTTGAGTATGTAAACGACGAAGACTTCGGCATCACCGAAGCTATCGCCACGCTGGATAACGGGGACTTCGGTACCCGCACCATCCGCTTCGAGACCGGGCAGTTGGCCCGCCAGGCCGACGGCTCGGTGACCACCTACCTGGACGACGACACCATGCTGCTGGCCACCACCACGGCCTCCAACCAGCCGCGGGAGGGCTTCGACTTCTTCCCGCTGACCGTGGACGTGGAAGAGCGCATGTACGCCGCGGGCAAGATCCCGGGCTCGTTCTTCCGCCGCGAGGGCCGCCCGTCCACCGAGGCCATCCTGGCCTGCCGCCTGATTGACCGCCCGCTGCGCCCGACCTTCGTCAAGGGCCTGCGCAACGAGGTCCAGGTCGTCATCACCGTGATGTCCCAGGCCCCGGATGAGTACTACGACGTCGTGGCCATCAACGGCGCTTCCGCCGCGACCCAGCTGTCCGGCCTGCCGGTCTCGGGCGCCGTGGGCGGCGTCCGCATGGCGTTTATCGCCGATCAGAAGCACCCGGAGGGCCAGTGGGTGGCCTTCCCGAACTCCGAGCAGCACGACCGCGCGCTGTTCGAGATGGTCGTGGCCGGCCGCATTGTCCAGCGCAAGAAGGGCCGCAAGACCGTCGAAGACGTGGCCATCATGATGGTCGAGGCCGGCGCCGGCATCAACGTGGCCGAGCGCGTGGCCGAGGGTGCCCCGGCGCCGCAGGAGTCCGCCGTGGCCGAGGGCCTGGAGGCCGCCAAGCCGTTCATCAAGACCCTGTGCGAGGCCCAGGCCGGCCTGGCCGAGCGCGTGGCCAAGGAGACCCAGGAGTTCCCGCTCTTCCCGGCCTACTCGGACGAGATCTTCCAGGCCGTGGAGAAGAAGGCCAGCAAGAAGCTGGAGAAGCTGCTGACCATTGCCGGCAAGCAGGAGCGCGACGAGGCTACCAACGAGCACATGGAGCAGGTCGAGGCCGAACTGCTCGAGCGCTTCGAGGACGACGACGCCTCCAAGCAGATCCGCAGCGCTTATAACGCGGTGATGAAGGAGATCGTCCGCCACAAGATCCTGACCGAGGGCTTCCGCATCGACGGCCGCAGCGTCACCGACATCCGCGACCTGGGTGTCGAGGTCGAGCTGGTCCCGCGCGCCCACGGTTCCTCCCTGTTCGAGCGCGGCGAGACCCAGATCCTGGGCGTGACCACCCTGGACATGCTGAAGATGGAGCAGCACATCGACTCCCTGACCCCGGTCGAGTCGAAGCGCTACATGCACCACTACAACTTCCCGCCGTACTCCACCGGCGAGACCGGCCGCGTCGGCTCCCCGAAGCGCCGCGAGATCGGCCACGGCGCGCTGGCCGAGCGCGCCCTGCTGCCGGTCATCCCGTCCCGCGAGGACTTCCCGTACGCCATCCGCCAGGTCTCCGAGGCGCTGGGCTCGAACGGCTCGACCTCGATGGGCTCGGTCTGCGCCTCGACGCTGTCGCTGTACAACGCCGGCGTCCCGCTGAAGGCCCCGGTGGCCGGCATCGCCATGGGCTTGGTCTCCGGCGAGGTCGACGGCAAGGAGAAGTTCGTCGCCCTGACCGACATCCTGGGCGCGGAGGACGCCTTCGGCGACATGGACTTCAAGGTCGCCGGTACCTCCGAATACATCACCGCCCTGCAGCTGGACACCAAGCTGGACGGCATCCCGTCCGCCGTGCTGGCTGACGCGCTGGAGCAGGCTCGCGATGCCCGCTCCGCCATCCTGGCCACCATGGCCGAGGTCATCGAAGGCCCAGACGAGATGTCCCCGCTGGCGCCGAAGATTACCTCCGTGCAGGTCCCGGTCAACAAGATCGGTGAGCTCATCGGCCCGAAGGGCAAGACCATCAACTCCATCACGGAGGAGACCGGCGCCGACATCACCATCGAGGACGACGGCACCGTCTACGTCTCCGCCGAGTCCGGCGAGGCCGCCGACGCCGCCCTGGACAAGATCAACTCGATTGCCAACCCGCAGCTGCCGAAGGTCGGGGAGCGCTTCCTGGGCACGGTCGTCAAGACCGTCGCCTTCGGCGCGTTCGTCTCCCTGACCCCGGGCCGCGACGGGCTCATCCACATCTCCAAGCTGGGTGGCGACGAGCGCATCGAAAAGGTCGAGGACGTGGTCAACGTGGGCGACAAGATCCAGGTCGAAATCGCCGACATCGACAACCGCGGCAAGATCTCCCTGGTGCCGGTCGACGAGGACTAATAATCCAGCGGCTGGTAGGTCAATGACCTAGCGATCGATAGTTAAGGGGCCGGAAGGCCCCTTTTCTTGTATCGTTAGATGTATGGACACACCCCGACAGCGCGCTGGCGATAAGCAGCGCCACGCAGCCGCTGAGCTGGTCAGCCAGGCTTTCAGCGAGGGCAAGATCAGCTTGGCTGAATTCGACGAACGCTCCCAGCGCGTCTGGGAGGCCACCTACGTGGACCAGCTCACCGAGCTGGTCGACGACTTGGGGCTAAGCCACGACCTAGACAAGCGGGACACGCCCGCGCCAGCGCGCAACGCCAGCTACCCCGTGGTGGTTCCCAACCGGGAGGGCTCGAAGTTTTCGATCGGCATCATGGGCGGGGCAGAGCGCTTCGGCGGCTGGCACTGCGAGCCCAGCCACTTTGCCTTGAGCATCATGGGCGGCAGCGAGCTGGACTTCTCGGAGGCCACCATCGGCGCCAACCGCGTGGTCATCAACGCCTGGGACCTCATGGGCGGCTCGGAAATCCGCGTGCCGGAAAACTACAACATCCGCCTGGAAGGCTTCGGGATTATGGGCGGCGCGACCGTCAAGAACGGCCCGGGCGTGACCGTCCCGCTCTCGGAGGTCCCGGAAGACGCGCCGACTATCGTGCTGGTCAACTACGCGCTCATGGGCGGCAGCGACATCATCCGCGTGCCGGAGGTGCGCCGCCGGAAGGACTAATCCTTTCCGGCGCTCGCCTACTTAGCCGGCAAAGTCGATGACCACGCGCGGCGGGCCATCCATATACGTCACGGAGTAGGGGACTTTTTCTTTCAGGCCCACGACGAACTGGGACTGGGCCTCGAAGGCGCTGGTGAACTGGACCTCTTCGATGACGCCGGCGCCCGGGAAGCTACCGGTATCTAAGTATTGTTCCTCCAGCTCCGGCGTGGACGGCCACGGGGTGGGCTCGATTCCTAGGTCCAAGAAGGCGTTGCCGGCTACCTCGACGGGGTACCCGGAGGCCTGCTGGGTGGGCGCGTCGGTGTAGCTGGCGAACCAGCTGGCGGGGCCTTTACCGCTAAATTCGATGACCATGCGGGTAAAGCCGGCGTGCTCCGCGGTGCGCACGCGCACCGGGACCAGCTCACCGGCGCCTTGGGCCATGTGCTGCTCATCGTCCAGGGACGGGGTGCCCAGCATCTTCACCCCGTCGGATGCCCCGCCCGCAGGGGCGGTCGCGCCCTTCTGGACGGTGGAGGATTCGGCCGCCGCGGCCTCGTTGTCGGGGGCGGCGGAGGTAGACGTCACGGTGCTGGGGGAGGAGGTGTCGTTCGCGTTGTCGGAATTATCGTCATTCGCGCAGCCGGTGAGGACGAGGCCGGCCACCGCGAGGGGAGCGAGGGTAGAGATCCACTGGCGCATAGGGAGTCATCTCCTTGGGTAGGTAAAGGTTATCCCCAGTTTAGCCGAAACGCGTGTGACGGTTGTTAATTGTGACCAGCGGTTGCTAGTTCTTGAGCTCCACAATCTGGATCAGGTTGCCGCAGGTATCGTCGAAGACCGCGATCCGGGACGGTCCCACGTCGGTCGGCTCCATGGTGAACTCCACGCCGCGGTCTTGTAGCTCCGCGTAGTCCCGGTCCAGATCGTCGGTGAGGAACTGGGTCAGTGGCATCCCGGCCGCGCGCAGGGCGTCGGTGAACTGGCCGGCGGCGGGGTGCCCCTTGGGCTCGAGCACGATTTCCATGCCGGCCCCGGGCAGCACCGAGCCGTCCGCGGCCAGCTGCGTCGGGTTGGTGATGGTCAGCCAGCGGAAATCGCCGTGCGTGACGTCGTCCTTGACCTGGAAGCCAAGCGTACCGACGTAGAAATCGTGGGCGTGGGCCACATCATCGACCAGAATGGAACCGATATACATGCGCATGGGAGTCAGTATAGTGGCCAAAGCCTGGCGGCCGGGCGGTAGAATGGCCGGGGTAACAGAACGCGGGCCCCGGCCCGCAGCCGTGTATCCGTCGTCTTCCGCCACCGCCTCCCGCTGTGAGCGGCCGTGCCTTCCCGCGCGGTTAGGTGCGGGCGGATGACGCGGAACGAGACGAGACCACTACAGGAAGAAGGTAGCGCGATGAATATTCAAGTCGGTGTGCTGGGCGCAAAGGGGCGCGTGGGCGAGGCCGTCGTGGAGGCGGTGCAGGCTGCCGAAGACCTCGACCTGGCGGCGACCATTGACCACGGCGACTCCCTGGAGCTGCTCAAGACCAACGGCGTCCAGGTCGTCGTGGACTTCACCACCCCGGATTCCGTCATGGGCAACCTGGAATACTGCGTGTCCAACGGCATCCACTGCGTCGTGGGCACCACCGGCTTCGACAAGGACCGCCTGGCCCAGGTCAAGCAGTGGACGCAGGCCTCCGGCGCGGGCCACGTGCTGATCGCGCCGAACTTCGCTATCTCCGCCGTGCTGACCATGGTGCTCTCCCGCCAGGTCGCCCAGTACTTCGAGACCGCCGAGGTCGTGGAGTACCACCACCCGACGAAGCTGGACGCGCCGTCTGGTACGGCCGTGCACACCGCCGAGGGGATTGCCGCCGCCCGCCAGGAAGCCGGTATGGGCCCGATGCCCGACGCCACGGAGAAGACCCTGGACGGCGCCCGCGGCGCCAACGTGGACGGCGTGCCGGTCCACGCGGTGCGCACCCGCGGCATGGTGGCCCACGAGGAGGTCATCTTCGGCGCCCAGGGCCAGAGCCTGACCATCCGCCAGGACTCTTACGACCGCACCTCCTTCGTACCGGGCGTGCTGGTCGGCGTCCGCAACATCGCCGACCGCCCGGGCCTGGTGGTTGGGCTGGAATCCTACCTGGGACTCTAGGTCATGGCTGAGGTCAGTAACCTGCAGGTCGAGCTAATTGCGGCGACGGCCTTTCACGCCCCCACCGGGGTGGAATGGCAAGCGGATGCCACGGCCACGGATGCCGAGGCGCTGGTCGAGTTCGCGGGCCGGGCCTGCTACGAGTCCTTCGACAAGCCGAACCCGCGCACCGCGACCAACGCCGCCTACCTGCGGCACATCCTGGAGGTCGGCCACGCCGGCCTGCTCGAGCACGCCACGGCGACGCTCTACATCCGCGGCATCTCCCGCTCGGCCACCCACGAGCTGGTGCGGCACCGGCACTTCTCCTTCTCCCAGCTCTCGCAGCGCTACGTCCACCCCGAGCGGGCCTCCGTCGTACTGCCGGAACCCATCGCTCGGGACGAGCAGCTGACCCGACTGCTGCTGTCCGCGGTGGATGAGAGCCGTTTCGTCTACGAGGAGCTGCTCCACGCGCTGGAGGAGAAGCTGGAGGACGAGCCCAACGCGCTGTTGCGCAAGAAGCAGGCGCGCCAGGCTGCGCGGGCCATCCTGCCGAACGCGACCGAGTCTCGGATCGTGGTCACGGGCAACTACCGCACCTGGCGCCAGTTCATCGCCGCGCGGGCGACGGAGCACGCGGACACGGAGCTCCGCGCGGTGGCCGTGGCCTGCCTGCGGCTTTTGTCCCAGCAGGCGCCCGTGCTCTTTGATGATTTCCACATCACCACGTTGTCCGACGGCACGGAGATGGCTGCCAGCCCCTACGCGGGCTAGAACACCGCCATGCCGGGGGCGGATGCCCGCAGCTCGTCGATAAGCGGGTATCCTTGACGCCTATGAGCACAGGTATGACTGCACAGACCGGCATCGAGACCTTCGGCCGCGTCGGGGTCGCCATGGTCACACCGTTTGACCAGGACGGCGCCCTGGACTTGGGCCGGGCTCGAGAGCTTGCTGCGCACCTCGTGGACAACGGCATCGATTCCCTCATCGTTGGGGGCACTACGGGTGAGTCTCCCACCACCACCGTGGCGGAGAAGACTGAAATGCTAAAGGCCGTTAAGGACGAGGTGGGCGGCAGGGCACGAATTTGCGCTGGTGCGGGAACCAATAATACGGTGTCTTCCGTAGAGCTTGCCCGCACCATGGCGAATGCGGGGGCGGACAGCCTCTTGGTCGTGACCCCGTATTACTCCAAGCCTTCGCAGGCGGGAGTCCTGGCGCACTTCACCGAAATTGCTGGCGCCACCGATCTGCCAATTTGCGTCTACGACATTCCTGGTCGCTCCGGTATCCCGATCCACGCGGATACGTTACGCCGGCTGGCTGAGCTGCCCACCGTCGCGGCCGTGAAGGACGCGAAGGGCGACCTGCCACTCGGCGCTCAATTAATGCAAGAGACCGGACTGGCGTGGTACTCCGGCGATGATCCGCTCAACCTCCCGTGGCTTGCCATGGGGGCCAGCGGTTTCATCTCGGTCATCGGCCATGCCGCCCCGCAGGCTCTTGTGGAGCTTTATGCTTCTTTCTCAGAAGGAAACCTTGCCCGTGCAAGGGATATAAACGTAAATACTCTGGCCCCGCTCGTTCACGCCCAAGCGCGTCTGGGCGGCGCCACCTTAGCCAAGGCGGCCCTGCGACTGCAGGGAATCGACGTCGGCGAACCGCGGCTGCCTATTCTGGCAGCCACCGAGGATGAGCTGACCGAACTCCGCCGCGATATGCAACAAGCTGGAGTCCTATAAGTATGACTGAATCTCGAAACCGTGCCCGGAAAGTGACCCGCAAGGCGGGCCCGCCGACGGGCCAAGAAGCAGCCTCCAACGAGGCGGCATCGCCGGTATTCCAGGCCCCGCAGAACGCCGGAAACGACACTTCCGGTGCAGACGGCGGCAACGGAAACAACAACGGCAATTCTGATAACAAGAACAATCAGAACAACGGCGGCAACCAGGGCAACGACAACCACGGCGGTAACGGCAACAACAACGGCGGCAACCGCCGTTCCAACCGCTCCCGTGGTTCCCGCGGCGGCCGCGGTCGCGGCCGTGGCGGTAGCAACGGCAATAACAACAACGGCAATAACAACGGCAACGGTAAGGGCGGCAAGAACAACCGCAACAACAACCGGGGCCGCCGCAACGTGCCCAAGTCCATGCAGGGCGCGGATCTGACCAAGCGCCTGCCGGAGCCGCCGAAGCAGGCCAAGGGCTCCCTGCGTATCTACGCGCTGGGCGGCATCTCCGAGATCGGCCGCAACATGACCGTCTTCGAATACGACGGTCGCCTGCTGATCATCGACTGCGGCGTGCTCTTCCCGTCCTCGGGCGAGCCGGGCGTGGACCTCATCCTGCCGGACTTCGGCCCGATCGAAGACCGCCTGGACAAGGTCGAGGCCCTCGTGGTCACCCACGCGCACGAGGACCACATCGGCGCTATCCCGTGGCTGCTGAAGCTGCGCCCGGATATCCCGATCGTCGCCTCCCGCTTCACCATCGCGCTGATCGCGGCCAAGTGCAAGGAGCACCGCCAAAAGCCGAAGTTCGTCGAGGTCAACGAGAAGTCGGACGTTTCCTACGGCCCGTTCCGCGCGCGTTTCTGGGCCGTCAACCACTCCGTGCCGGATGCCCTGGGCATCATGCTGGGCACCCCGGCCGGCAACATCATCCACACCGGCGACATCAAGATGGACCAGACCCCGCTGGACGGTCGCCCGACCGACCTGCCGGCCCTGTCCCGCTACGGCGACGAGGGCGTGGACCTGATGCTGTGCGACTCCACGAACGCCAACGTCCCGGGCGTTTCCGCCTCGGAGGGTGACATCCCGGCCACCTTCAAGCGCCTGGTGGCCAACGCCCGTCAGCGCGTCATCATCGCCTCCTTCGCGTCCAACGTCTACCGCGTGCAGGCGGCTATCGATGCCGCCGTGGCCGCCGGCCGCAAGGTCGCCTTCAATGGCCGCTCCATGATGCGCAACATGGAGATCGCGGAGAAGATGGGCTTTTTGAAGGTCCCGCGCGGCACTATCGTGCCGATTGACGAGGCCGCCAAGATGGCCCCGCACAAGACGGTCCTGATCACCACCGGTACCCAGGGCGAGCCGATGGCCGCGCTGTCGCGCATGGCCCGCCGCGAGCACCGCCAGATCACCGTCCGCGACGGCGATCTCATCGTCTTTTCCTCCTCGCTCATTCCGGGCAACGAGGAAGCCGTCTTCGGCGTCATTAACATGCTGTCGCAGATTGGCGCCGAGGTTGTAACCAACAAGGAGGCCAAGGTGCACGCCTCTGGCCACGGTTACGGCGGCGAGCTGCTCTTCCTCTACAATGCCGCGCGCCCGAAGAACGCCATGCCGGTCCACGGCGAGTGGCGCCACCTGCGCGCCAACAAGGAGCTGGCGATTTCGACCGGTGTCGACCGCGACCGCGTCGTGCTGGCGCAGAACGGCGTTGTCGTCGACCTGCACAACGGCCGTGCTCAGGTCGTGGGCCAGATCCAGGTCGGCAACCTCTACGTCGACGGCGTGAACATGGGTGAGGTCGACGCGGACACGCTGGCCGACCGCACCAACCTGGGCTCCGGCGGCGTGGTGTCGATTACCTGTGTTATCGACAACCGCACCTCCCGCCTGATGGAGCACCCGACGGTCGCGACCACGGGCTTCAGCGACGACGATCGCTCCGTGGTCCCGGAGGTAGCCGAGCTGGTCGAGAACACCATGAACGACCTGGCTGCCGAGGGCGAGAACGACACCTACCGCATGGTGCAGAAGATTCGCCGCAAGGTCTCCAAGCTCATGGATTCCAAGTACAAGCGTGAGCCGGTCATCCTGCCGACCATCGTTCCCACCTCGGGCGACGGTTCGCTGATTGATGACGACGAGGTCCACAGCGCCCGCGAATCCCTGTAGCGCTTAAACGCCGCGCATGCTCCCCAGCTCCCTTCCCATGGTTGAAGGGATATGCTGGGGAGCATGTCTTTTTCCGGTACTGAAAGAAACCGACTAGCCGATCTTTTCATCGACCTAGGCCCCGACGCCGATACCCTGTGCGAGGGCTGGACCACCCACGACATGGCCGCGCATCTCTGGCTGCGCGAGCACCGCCCCGACGCGGCCGCCGGAATGTTCATCCCGGCGCTGAGCGGCCACCTGGACAAGGTAACCAAGCAGGTAAAAAGCCGCGACTACGTGAAACTGGTCAACGCCTGGCGTGCGGGCCCGCCGAAGTGGAGCCCGTTCTTCTTGCTGGACTCCAAGCTGAACTTCGCGGAGAACTTTATCCACCACGAGGACGTGCGCCGGGCCAACGGCCAGACCGAGCCGCGGGAATTTTCCGCGGTGGTCGACGACGAATTTTCCGCTACGCTCCAGCGCTTTGCTCCACTGATGTTGAAGAAGTCGCGGCTGCCCGTCATCCTGCACCCGGCCGGCGGGCGCCGGATCGTGGCCGCGGACAAGCGGGGAGTGGCCGAGCGCGGCGACGCCGTGGTGGCTGTCTCCGGGCAGCCGGCCGAGCTGCTGCTGTGGGTCTACGGCCGGGACGCGGCCCAGGTGGAGATCGCAGGCGACAAGTCCGCCATCGTGAAGTCTAGTCTTTAGGCTTGACCGCAACTTTTCTTCGTGAACTGTGTGTTGCGCCTGTGATTAGTGGGGTATAAGCGGCTAGAGTTACAGGCATGTCTGTCAAGAATGTCTCGTCTCGCCGCAGTAGTTCCCCTGGCCGCAACAAACCATCGCCGGCCAAGCGGGCGCGTCCGGCGGGCCGTGGCAAGGCGCCCGAGACTTTAGCGGTACCCAGCGCTGCCGAGAGCGAGCATCCTCGCACCGGCAGCGCTTTCCGTGCGGTCGGGCACGGGGTGGGGGCGATGTTTTCGGCCACCGCCCGCGGCGTGAGCCGGGGCCTGGCAAGCCTGAAGCCGAGCGACGAAGACTTGCTGGACGAGGGCAACCCCGGTAACGATCATAGCGACGGCGCTGCGGCGCCGGTGGAGCAGAACACTAAGCGGCCGCGCCGCGCCAAGAGAAAGAAGTCAGAGATTACGCCTGAGGACACCCCGTCGAAAAGGTCGAAATTGGAAGAAGAGATTGACGAACACGACGCGCTAGACACCGAAGAGGACGGCGCGGAGGCCGGCATATCCATCGGCAACCCGGACGCGGTTGGCCTGATCCTGCTGGGCCTGGCCGCGGTGATCGGTGCCTCCGTGTGGCTGGACATCGCCGGCCCCATCGGCGCCGGCATTGCTACCGTGGTCCACCTTGTCATCGGCGCGGGCGCCCTCGTGCTGCCCGTCGCCCTGGTTGCCCTGGCGCTGGTGCTCATGCTGCGCATCGGCGGGCCCTCGGGCGGCATCCCGCCCCGGGTCATCCTCGGCACGACCCTCATCGTGGTCTCCATGCTGGGGCTTATCCACATCTTCGCCGGCGACCCCACTGAGTGGGCCGACCGCATGAGCGCCGGCGGCGCCGTGGGCGCTTGGACCGGCGGGCTGCTGGCCCTGGGTTTCTCGGGCTACGTAGCCGTGCCGCTGCTCTTCCTAGTCATCGTCTACGGCGCGCTGAAGGTCACCGGCATTACCGTGCGCGAGGCGTGGGATCTGCTGGTTGATACCATTTCCGGCCTGCGCGGCAAGGACGCCGCGGAGGAGGACGCCGACGACGACGCCTACAGCCAGGTCAGCGATCACATCGACGATATCGCCGCCGGCCGCAACACCGAGCGCCGTTCCACGGCCCGCCGGGCCACCGGGCGCCTACTGCCCCAGAAGCCGAAGCCGGCCCCGCAGTCGGGCCCGGGCGCTGGTTCTGCTGCCGCGGGCGCCGCTGGTGCTGCGGGCGCGGCTGGTGCCGCCGCGTCCCCGGCTTCTGCCTGGAACTCCTCGGAGGCGGAGACCACCGCCCTGAACAACCCGGGCCGGTCGGCCGGGAGCAAGTCCAGCCAGCGCGACGAGCTGGCGGATACCAACGAGATCCCGGTCGTGCGCGACGCAACCCCGGAACCGGAAGACCTGTTTAGCGCTTCCCAGGACGCCGGGGCTGCGGAGCCCACGCGCACCCTGGACGCGGGCGCGCAGTCCACGCCGCGCTCGGCTGGTGCTCAGTCGAAGTCCGATGACGCGGTCTCGGCTTCGCGGGAGGCCATGCGCCAGGCGATTATCGCCCGCTCCGGCCAAGACCCTGCTAGAGGGAAGGCCGCCGACGAGGAAGAGCCGGCGGAAGAGCCTGTCGCAGCGGCTGCTCCGGCGACCCCGGCGACGACCGAGGACGGCGACTACGACCTGCCGACGACGGATCTGCTGACCGCCGGCACTCCGGCGAAGGAGCGCACCGAGGTCAACGACCACATCATCGCGGCTATCACGGACGTCTTCGAGGAGTTCAAGGTCAACGCCCAGGTGACCGGATTCAGCCGCGGGCCGACAGTGACCCGCTACGAGATCGAGCTGGGCCCGGGCGTGAAGGTCTCGAAGGTGACCAACTTGCAGTCCAACCTGGCCTACGCGGTGGCCACCGACAACCTGCGCCTGCTGACCCCGATCCCGGGTAAGTCCGCCGTGGGCATCGAGGTCCCCAACCCGGACCGCGAGATGGTGCGCCTGCGCGAGGTGCTCGACGCCCCGGCTACCCGTGCGCAGACCGACCCGATGCTCATCGGACTGGGCAAGGACATCGAGGGCGACTTCGTCTCGGCCTCGGTCAAGAAGATGCCCCACCTGCTGGTGGCCGGTGCTACCGGTTCCGGTAAGTCGGCGTTCGTGAACTCCATGCTGGTTTCCCTGCTTACCCGCGCTACGCCGGAACAGGTGCGCCTCATCCTGGTCGATCCGAAGATGGTCGAGCTGACCCCGTACGAGGGCATCCCGCACCTCATCACCCCGATCATCACGCAGCCGAAGAAGGCCGCGGCCGCCCTGCAGTGGCTGGTCGAGGAGATGGAGCAGCGCTACCTGGACATGAAATCCGCGCGCGTCCGCAAGATCGAGGACTTCAACGCCAAGGTGCGCTCCGGCGAGTACCAGGCCCCTGCCGGCTCCCAGCGCGACGTGCGCCCGTACCCGTACATCGTCTGCGTGGTCGACGAGCTGGCTGACCTGATGATGACGGCGCCGAAGGAAATCGAGGACTCCATCGTGCGTATTACCCAGAAGGCCCGCGCGGCCGGCATCCACTTGGTCTTGGCTACCCAGCGCCCGTCCGTCGACGTCGTCACCGGTCTGATCAAGACCAACGTGCCATCCCGCCTGGCGTTCGCCACCTCCTCGCTGACCGACTCCCGCGTCATCCTGGACCAGGGCGGGGCGGAAAAGCTCATCGGCATGGGCGACGCCCTGTTCATCCCGCAGGGCGCCGGCAAGCCGCAGCGCCTGCAAGGCGCGTTCGTCACGGACGAGGAAGTCCAGGCCGTGGTCGATGCCGCCAAGCGGCAGGCCCAGCCGAATTACACCGAGGGTGTTACCGAGGAGAAGCAGGATAGCAAGAAGAAGGAAATCGACGACGATATCGGAAAGGATATGGACGACCTCCTGGAGGCCGTCGAGCTCGTCGTCACTTCCCAGCTGGGCTCCACGTCGATGCTGCAGCGCAAGCTGCGCATCGGCTTCGCCAAGGCCGGTCGCCTGATGGACCTGATGGAATCCCGCGGCGTCGTGGGGCCCTCGGAGGGTTCGAAGGCCCGCGAGGTGCTCACCAAGCCCGAGGAACTCGAGACCATGCTGTGGTACATCAAGGGCGCCGACCCGGCCGAGGCACCCAAGGAGGTGCAAGAGGAAATGGCCCAGCAGGAAGCTGCGGGCGCCGCCGGTGAGGCGGACACCAACCCGGATGGGGCACCTGCCGGTGGGGAAGATACCCGCACCGTACAGGCAACCTACAACCCGTCGTCGGGGGCGTTTTAGGGCCGCCGCGGGCGGACTCGTGTAGGATTAATCGAGTCTTGGAGGGGAGTACCCCATTCTTCGGCGCTGATCGTCAACACGGCAGCGGCAGCACACACTGCCCGCTCCCGGTCGCGCCGGCCCGGTCATCCGGGCGGGGGAGACCTCCGGTCCATTTTTTGCTGTAACGACCGGAGGGATAAGTGCCATGAGTGTACCCGTATGGATTTGGCTGCTAACTGGCGCAGTCATTCTCGGATTTTTCGTCTTTGATTTCTACTCGCACGTGCGTACTCCGCACGAGCCCACCCTGAAAGAATCCGGTCTGTGGACCGCCTTCTATGTCGGTTTGGCACTGTTGTTCGGCGTGGTCATCTGGGTCCTGTGGGACCACGAGCACGCCGTGCAGTACTACACCGGTTACGTGACGGAGAAGGCGCTGTCGGTCGACAACCTCTTCGTCTTCGCCCTGATTATGGGCGCGTTCAAGATCCCGCGCAAATACCAGCAGAAGGTGCTGCTCATCGGCATCGTGCTGGCGCTCATCTTCCGCCTGATCTTCATCTTGCTGGGCGCCGCGGTCATCGCCGCCTGGTCGGACGTGTTCTACCTGTTCGCCATCTTCCTGCTCTACACGGCCATCAAGCTGATCGTGGATGAGGTTCGCGACGCCCCGGAGACCGACCCGAACGACATGGCGGTCATCAAGATGATCCGCAAGGCCATCCACGTCACCCCGCGTTACCACGGCGACAAGCTCATCCACCGCGAGGAATCCGGCCCCAAGAATGGCAAGCTGGCGCTGACCCCGCTGTTCGTGGCGCTGGTGGCCATCGGCCTGATTGACATCATGTTCGCCTTCGACTCCATCCCGGCTATCTACGGCATCACCTCGGAAGCGTTCTTGGTCTTTACCACCAATGCCTTCTCCCTGATGGGCCTGCGCCAGATGTACTTCCTGCTCGACGGCCTGCTGGACCGCCTGGTGTACCTGCCGTACGGCCTGGGCATCATCCTGGGCTTCATCGGCGTGAAGCTGCTGCTGCATGCCCTGCACGAGAACAACCTGCCGTTCATCAACGGCGGCGACGACGTCCCGGTGCCGGAGGTCTCCACCATCTGGTCGCTGATCATCATCGTGGGGGTCCTCGTCATCACGGTGTTGGCGTCCATCTGGAAGAACAAGCGCGACGAAGCCCAAGGCGGCATCAAGGTCTCCCACAACCACTACGACTGGGACGAGGAAGGCAACAAGATCGTCCGCGACAAGCGCGGCCACCTCATCGGCAAGGCCGACGAGGTCGCCAGCTCCGAGTTGCCTTAAAACCGAACTTGATGGGGCGGTGCGCTAACGCACCGCCTCACACCCGACCGTCCCGAGCGCGATCTTTTGAAAGCCAATATTTACACAGTTGATGGGGGAATTAGGTCGGGCTTTTGTCGCTGCGGCGCCGGAATAAGAGAAGGCGCAGGCTAGAAAATCTTGGTGACGGGGTTCCACTCGCGGAAGCTGCGGCGGGTGACCACGCCCGAGGTGTGGAACGGGTCGTCGTCCATGATCTTGATGGCGTCGGCGACCTGGGCGTCGTCGTCTAGCTGCAGGATGATGAGCGCTCCGCCGGCTGAATCCGGGTGGGGGCCGGAGCCGACAATGAGGCCCTTCTCGTGCAGGCTGTTGATGAATTCGCGGTGGGCGGGGCGCTGCTCCGACACCAGCGGGTTGGTGGGGGCGTAGTCGTAAAAGGTGGCGAAATACTTCATGCTCTCATCCTAGTTTTTCCGCGCCCGCCCCGGCGGTTTTCTTGCGGGACTAATTCTGTCCTGGTCTATCGTGGACGAGATTTACTCCCACAACTCGCGGCGGTTTGGCGTAGCCCGCCCCGTTGATTGCCCGGTGGGACCCCGTTTGGGCCGTGGCCAATAGGAAACGATCTAAAGCAGGTAAGATTGTAGGCGTGAGTCAACCAGGAACTAGGTCATCCAACCCCGGCCCAGCGCACAGCGGCGGCGGGGGCTTGAAGCGTGGCGGGGAGAAGCCCTCCAATTGGAACCTGCCCAACATCCTGACTAGCCTGCGGATCCTTTTCATTCCGGTCTTTGCCTGGCTCGTGTTGGCTGAACACCAGTGGTGGGCGTTTGCCGTCTTCGTCCTGCTGATGATTACGGACAAGCTCGACGGCGACATCGCCCGGGCTAAGGGACTCATCACGGATTTCGGCAAGATTGCCGATCCGATTGCGGACAAGGCGCTGATGACCACGGCGCTGGTCTGCCTGAATATCATCGGGGTCCTGCCGTGGTGGATCACCGTGGTCATCCTGGTGCGCGAATTTGGCATCACGATCTGGCGCATGGTCATGCTGCGACGCGGTCTGGTGGTTCCAGCCTCCAAGGGCGGCAAGCTCAAGACCGTTCTGCAGTCGCTAGCCGTAGCCATGTATCTGTGCCCGCTGCCCGACTGGATGAATATCCCGACGCTGACCGTCATGCTCCTAGCCATGGCCGTCACGGTTGTTACGGGCGTGCAGTACCTGGCGGATGCCCGGAAGCACAATGCCTAATCCTGCTGGTCCGAACCCCGCCGCCCGCGAGACGGTGACCGCGCTGAAGGAACGCGGCGAGACCGTCGCCTGGTGCGAGTCCCTGACCGCGGGCCTGGGCGCGGCCACGCTCGCCACGGTGCCCGGGGCATCGGCGGTGCTGCGCGGGGGACTGGTCACCTACGCCACGGAGCTGAAAACCACGCTGGCCGGGGTGGACCCCGCGCTCATCGAAGAAAACACGGTTATCTCCGCTCCAGTGGCGGAGGCGATGGCCGCGGGAGCGCGGGCGCGGTGCGGCGCCGACTGGGGTCTGGCCTTGACCGGAGTGGCCGGGCCCGACCCGCAGGACGGGCACTCGGTCGGCGAGGTCTGGGCGGGTCTTGCTGCCCCGGATGGCTCCCAGCATTCCTGGCAGGTGGGTGGTCCTGCTGGCCTTGCGGGTACCCGGGACGAGATCCGGACCGCGGCCGTGAGCCAGACGCTGACCAGAGCGGTCGAAAAGATTCGAAATTTTCCCCGCCGATAGGGAACAAAGTACGTTGATGAGCCGTTGGAACTAGTGATGAACACTACTACCGCACTGCTGGATACCCCCACCCGCTCCCATGCCGCGCCGTTAAACGAGCCGTTGCTGCGAGAGGCCCTGGGCTTGAGCCTGCGTGCTTTCCGCGCGGACAAGTCCGTGACTCTGCGCGAGCTCGCTGCGGTCGCCCACGTCTCCCCGGGCTATCTGTCCGAGCTCGAGCGTGGCCGCAAAGAAGTTTCCTCCGAGATGCTCGCGGCGGTTTGCGGCGCCCTCGACGTGTCGGTGGCCGATGTACTCATCGAGGCCGCCGGCTACATGGCGCTGCCATCGGTAGATGAAGAACTGGCGCAGACCGCCCCGGCTGCCTCCGAGCTTTAGCTCCCCTTAACGCCGCCTATTGGCAGCGTGTGCCCGCTATTTTCGCTACGATGGTGGGTCGAAGCACTACTGAGCAATCGATATGTTTAAAGAAAAGAGGCCCTTGGCTCATGGCTAACCCATTTTCCAAACTCTGGAAGTACCTGATGGCTTTGTTTGACTCCAAGATTGAGGAAAACGCCGATCCGAAGGTCCAGATCGAGCAGGCCATCGAGGACGCTCAGCGCCAGCACCAGGAACTGTCCCAGCAGGCCGCGGCCGTCATCGGTAACCAGCGCCAGTTGGAAATGCAGCTGAACCGCCGCCTAGGCGAGATCGAGAAGCTGCAGGGCAACACCAAGCAGGCCCTGCAGCTGGCCGACAAGGCCCGCGCCGACGGTGACGAGACCAAGGCGGTCGAGTACGAAAACGCCGCCGAGGCCTTCGCCGCGCAGCTGGTGACCGCGGAGCAGTCCGTCGAGGACACCAAGAAGCTGCACGACCAGGCCCTGCAGCAGGCAGACCAGGCTAAGAAGGCCGTTGAGCGCAACGCTATGGCGCTGCGCGAGAAGGTGGCGGAGCGCTCCAAGCTGCTGAGCCAGCTGGAGCAGGCCAAGATGCAGGAGAAGGTCTCCGAGTCGCTGAGCAGCATGAACGAGCTGTCCAACGGCTCGACCCCGTCGCTGGACGCCGTCCGTGACAAGATCGAGCGCCGCTACTCCAAGGCTCTGGGGCAGGCCGAGCTGGCCGAGAACTCCGTCGAGTCCCGCATGCAGGAGGTCCAACAGGCCGGCGTGCAGCTGGCCGGACACTCCCGCCTGGAGCAGATCCGCGCGGAGATGAACGACTCCAAGCCGGTCGAGTCGGGCCAGAAGAAGCAGCAGCTTGAGTCCGGCCAGAGCACCGGCGGCAACGCCCAGTCGGCGGCCGACAAGGCAGCCCAGCCGGAGGTCAGCAACGACGCCGTGGAGGCCCGCCTGCGCGAGCTGCGCGGCGAATAACCCGCACTAGCTACTTTGCTTAGCGTCAGCGCTCGCTGACAAAGACAAGCCCCCAGCCATCCCGAAGAGGGAAGCTGGGGGCTTGGTGCGTTGCGGACTAATCGCCGACGCCGCGGGCGGCCAGCGCCTCGCCCATGGCTTGGGCGCGGCGGATAGAGCGAATGACGACCGGGGTGGCGAAGGCCATCACGGACATGTTCGCCCCGCGGGCCTTGCGGGCGTCCAAGACCTCGCCGACGGTCTCGAACATCAGCGGGATGAGCCGGATGGTCAAGGACATCGCCAAGCTGATGGTCTCCACGGGCAGGCCGAAACGCGCCAGGGGAGCCAGGGTCCGCTCCATCGACTCCATGATCTCGTCCACCGTCGAGGTGAGCGTGAGCAGGAAGGCGACCTCCATGGCCGCGAAGATTGTCAAGAACATCACTGCCGCGTACTCGAAGTCGCGGGACCACCATTGGAAGGCCGCCAGCGGCACGAGGATAAACAACGGCGGGGTGAGCTGGCTGGCGATAATGGACGGCGGGACCTGGGCCAGGGCATAGGGGATAGCACCTACTACCACCGCGGCTAGGGCCCACGGGATGGTCTTGATGAAGATGCTGGTAACCAAGATAAAGACGATGATGATAGCCAGCTTCACCGAGGGGGAGGGCCGGTGGACGATGGTGTCTTTATCGACGTAGACATTCAGCGGTATGTTTTTGCGCCGCACGAGCGTTGACTCCTTTGCCTTAGAGCGGGCGGGCTGCCATGAGGTCGCGGTAGAAGCTCAATACCTCCGCCGGCGGGCCGTCGGCGGCGACCTGGTGCTCGTCGATGCAGATAACCCGGTCGAAGTCGGTGAGGAAGTCCAGGTCGTGCGTGACGACGATGAGCTGCTGCTCCAGGCTGGCGAACTCGCGCCGGATACGGTCGCGGTTGCGCAGGTCCAGCAGGGTAGTGGGCTCGTCGGCGAGGATCAGCGTGGGGTCGATGACGAGTACGGCTGCGAGCGCCAGCATCTGCTTCTGCCCGCCGGACAGGGTGTGCGGGGACTGCTCCGCTAGGTCCGTCAGCCCGAAACGCTCCAGGGCGGCGTCGACGCGGCGGTTGCGCTCCTCCTTCGACAGCTTGAAGCGGCGCAGGGAGAAGGCGACGTCGTCGCGCACCTGCGGCATGACGATCTGGTTCTCGGCATCGGAGAAGACGAAACCGATCTTCTTGCGCAGCTCTTTGCCGTTTTCTTCGACGTTGAGTCCGTCGACCGTCACCGTCCCGGTGGTGGGCTCGCCCAGGCCGTTGATAAGACGGGTCAGGGTGGACTTGCCGCTGCCGTTCGCGCCGATGATGCCGATGCGGTGCTCGGTAAGCTCCAGGCAAATATCGCGCAAGACCTCGGTCTCGTCGTAGGTAACGCCGACGTGGTCGAACTTAATTGTTGGCACGGCGGTCAGCTCGTCGCTTGGTAGCGCCCATGAGATCCGGGAAGGCGGCGTGCACGCCGTACGCGATGATGATGGCGACGACGAGCTTCAGGGAGTCCACGGGGACGAAGGCGAACTGGGCCACGGTGGCCTCGGTCAGCGAGAGGCCGGAGCGGACCATCAGGCCGATCGCGCCGCAAACGTACTGGATGAGCAGGGCCACGACACCGGCCAGGATGAAGATACCGATGCGGGCGCCCTTGGCGCGCGGGGCGCGGTAGGCGATGGAACCGGCAACCCACGGGGAGATCACGTAGCCGATGATGTAGCCCACGGTCGGGCCGGCCAGCGCGCGCAGGGTGGTGCCGCCGCCGGCCAGTACCGGCAGGGCCAGCCCCAGGAAGAGGAAGAGCAGGCCGACGGCCAGGCCGCGCTTGCCGCCTAGGACGAGCCCGGCCAGGATGATGGCGGCGTTTTGCAAAACGATCGGGACGCCGGCGGTGCCGACGGGGATGGAGACAAAGGCGAGGACAATGACGAGGGCGGTAAAGACCGCCACGTAGGCCAGACCGGAGGCCAGAGTATTCTTCTTCATGCCCGAAAACCCTAGCAGTGAACAGACAATCTGCAGGAAACGACCACTTTTGAACAGTGTTCATGCAGGACAGGAGCACCCCCGCTTTACCCCCATATAGTGAGGGAGTCAAACGTTTTTCTCTCCGCCCGCCGGGTTGGTTGACCGCAGATATAACGCGGTAGGATGGCGGGCATGCGTTTGACGGAGTACACCCAGCTTATTACGGACGAATTCGGGGCAGAAAAGGCCGCCTGGATTTCCCATTCGCATGTCCTGGCCGAGTTCGGGGATACCGCGGACGCGCTTATCGAACGCGGCGTCGATCCGGGCAAAGTCTGGGACGGGTTGTGCGACGACTTTAGTGTCCCGGAAGAGCGCCGACTGGGCGTGGACTATCCGACCAAATGATTCGTAGTCGGCGTGCCGCATTCGAAATTCGAACAGGCGTGCGTGTACTATGGGGTCGGTGTCCGTCGGTGGTATTAGCTTTTACGGTGTAAACGCCAGCGCGCGGGAACCCACCGGCTAGCCGGCGGAGTCTAAAAGTTAAGGCCGCGGGTTTATCCGTGCGCTGAGTTATCAACGCGAAGTGCTCTAAGTACTCAAGCCCCAAAAGACTTGTTAAAGAAAAGGTGAGTTAGAACCATGGCTGCTAAGAAGAAGTCCGCTAAAGCCACCGGAAATAGCGCGGATGACCGCAAGAAGGCGCTAGATGCCGCGATGGCCATGATCGAAAAGGATTATGGCAAGGGCGCGGTCATGCGCCTGGGCGATGACAACCGCCCGCCCATCCAGGCGATCTCCTCCGGCAACACCGCCATCGACATCGCGCTGGGCATCGGCGGCTTCCCGCGCGGCCGCGTGGTTGAGATCTACGGCCCGGAGTCTTCCGGTAAGACCACGGTGGCCCTGCACGCCATCGCGGAGGCCCAGAAGGGCGGGGGCATTGCCGCCTTTATCGACGCCGAGCACGCCCTCGACCCGGAATACGCCCGCCTGCTGGGCGTGGACACGGACAACCTGCTGGTCTCCCAGCCGGATACCGGTGAGCAGGCCCTCGAGATTGCGGACATGCTGGTTCGCTCCGGCGCCATCGACATCATCGTGGTGGACTCCGTTGCCGCGCTGACGCCGAAGGCGGAAATCGAGGGAGAGATGGGCGATAGCCACGTCGGCCTGCAGGCCCGCCTGATGTCGCAGGCGCTGCGTAAGATGACCGGCGCCCTGTACAACTCGGGCACCACCGCCATCTTTATTAACCAGCTGCGCGAAAAGATCGGCGTCATGTTCGGCTCCCCGGAGACGACCACCGGTGGTAAGGCCCTGAAGTTCTACGCCTCGGTGCGCTGCGACATCCGCCGCATCCAGACCTTGAAGGACGGCCAGGACGCCATCGGTAACCGCACCAAGATGAAGATCGTGAAGAACAAGGTCTCCCCGCCGTTCAAGATCGCGGAGTTCGACATCATGTACGGCGAGGGCATCTCCCGCGAGTCCTCCATCATCGACCTGGGCGTCGAACACGGCTTCATCAAGAAGTCTGGCTCCTGGTTCACCTACGAAGGCGACCAGCTGGGGCAGGGTAAGGAAAAGGCCCGCAACTTCCTCAAGGAAAACCAGGACCTGGCCAACGAGATCGAGAAGAAGATCTTCAAGAAGCTGGGCGTGGGCGCCGACGCCGCCAACGCGGACGAGGAAGTCGCCATGGACGTGCCGGGCGCCGACGATGACCTGTCGGATGAGTCGGTGGGCCTGGTGCCGAACGTCGACTTTGACGACGACGATCAGGACTAGGTAGATGCCGCAGCCATCGCCGGACAAGATCGCGCGGCTGCAGCGCGCCTTGGACGATTACGCGCACGGCAGCGGCGAGAGCGATCTCTTCGACAAAGAGGCCGAGGAATCCAAGTCCAAGGTCCGCGAACGCGCCTTGCGCCTGCTGGACCAGCGCTCCCGCTCGCGGCAGGAGCTCGCCCAGCGCCTGGAGAAGCTGGAATTCGACCCAGCCGTGGTCGGGGACGTCTTGGACGATTTGTCCCGGGTGGGGCTTATCGATGACGCCGCGTTTGCCCGCGAGTGGGTGCGCCAGCGCCACCAGGCCCGCGGGAAATCCGCCCGCGTGCTGGATCAGGAGCTGCAACGCAAGGGCGTCGGCGCCGAGGAGCGCCAGGAGGCGTTGGAGCAGATCGACGCCGCCGACGAGCGCGCCATGGCCTGGTCGCTGGCGCAAAAGAAGGCCCGCGGGGTGAAGGCCGTGCCGGCGGATCGGCACGAGCGGGACAAGGCGCTGCGGCGCATTGTGGGCGTGCTAGCCCGCCGCGGCTTCCGGGAATCCGACTCGCTGGATCTGGCCAAGAAGGCGCTGGCCGAGCGCGAGGCCGAGCTGGAAGCCTAGGCCCCGGGCGGTTATGAAATGGCCTGGTTGATCATTAAAATGAACCGGCGTGACTAACCCCATGACTGAAAACCCGCGCACCTACGAGGTGCGCACGTTCGGCTGCCAGATGAACGTGCACGACTCGGAGCGTATCTCCGGCCTCCTGGAGGACGCCGGTTACGTGGCCGCCCCGCAGGAGGCGGAGCCGGATCTCATCGTCTTCAACACCTGCGCGGTGCGCGAGAACGCCGACAAGCGTCTCTACGGCACTCTGGGCTCGCTGAAGAAGACGAAGGAGAACCACCCCGGCATGCAGATCGCCGTGGGCGGGTGCCTGGCGCAAAAGGACAAGGACACCGTCTTGACCAACGCGCCGTGGGTGGACGCGGTCTTCGGTACCCACAACATGTTCGCGCTGCCGACGCTGCTGGAGCGCGCCCGCCACAACGACGAGGCGCAGATCGAGATCGTCGACGCGCTGGAGGCTTTCCCCTCGGTGCTGCCCGCCAAGCGCGAGTCCGCCTACTCCGGCTGGGTGTCTATCTCCGTCGGCTGCAACAACACGTGCACCTTCTGCATCGTGCCCTCGCTGCGCGGCAAGGAGGAGGACCGCCGGCCTGGCGACATCCTCGCCGAGGTCCAGGCGCTGGTCGACCAGGGCGTGTCCGAGGTGACCCTGCTGGGCCAAAACGTCAACGCCTACGGCGTCCACTTCGCCGACCCGGACCTGCCGCGCGACAAGTACGCGTTTTCCAAGCTGCTGCGCCAGGTGGGCCAGATCGAGGGCCTGGAGCGCCTGCGCTTTACCTCCCCGCACCCGGCGGAATTTACCTCCGACGTCATCGACGCCATGGCGGAGACCCCGGCGGTCTGCCCGCAGCTGCACATGCCGCTGCAGTCGGGCTCGGACAAGGTGCTCAAAGACATGCGCCGGTCCTACCGCACGAAGAAATTCCTCCGCATCCTGGATGAGGTCCGCGAAAAGATCCCGCACGCGGCGATTACCACCGACATCATCGTCGGCTTCCCGGGCGAGACCGAGGAGGACTTCCAGGAGACCATGGAGCTGGTGCGTAAGGCGCGGTTTAGCTCCGCGTTCACGTTCCAGTATTCCCCGCGGCCGGGCACCCCGGCGGCGGAGATGGAACAGCAGATCCCTAAGGACGTCGTCCAGGACCGCTTCGAGCGCCTGGTGGCCCTGCAGGATTCCATCCAGGCCGAGGAAAACGCCCAGCTGGTCGGCACCGACGTGGAACTGCTCGTGCAGGCCACCGGCGGGCGCAAGAACGACCAGACCCACCGCCTGTCCGGGCGGGCCCGTGACGGCCGCCTGGTCCACTTCGCGGCCGTGGACGGCGACGGAAACGACCTCCGGGACGAGATCCGTCCCGGCGACGTCGTGCACACCACGGTGACGGATTCCGGCTCTTTCTTCCTGGTGGCCGACGCCGGGGTGAGCTCCCACCGCCGCACCAAGGCCGGCGATATGTCGGCTGCGGGCCAGACCCCGACCACTGCGCCGGTAGGCGTCGGCCTGGGGCTGCCGTCGGTGGGCCGGCCCGCCGAAACCCCGGCATCCGCTCACGGCGGGTGCTGCTAACTAAACCGAGTAAGGTCGAAGACTGTGACTGATTCAAATCGCCCGGAAACGCCATCCTCCAATTCGGAAGTAGAGCAGCCGGAATCGCTGCTCTATATCGAAAACAGCAAGGAGAAGCAGGCCGCCGCCGCGGCGGAAAAGCGGGCGGCGCGCACGATGGACCTGCGCGGCCAGACCGTCACCCTCTGGGTGGCCGTGGCCCTGTTCGTGGCCTACCTGCTGCTGCCGCACGCGGGCCCGGCCCGCGGTTTCCAAGTGCTGACCGGGCAGTCCGGCGAGGTGGAAATCTCCATCGTGGAATACGTCTTCGCCGTGCTGATGACCCTGGGCGTCGGCGTGCTGACCACCCTGACGCTGCTTACCCGCCGGGCCGCATTCGGCCTGGCCGGCTGGATGATGGCGACGGTGGCCTTCGCGGTCTCGCTGTTCATGTTCTGGGTGCGCGGCACCCAGGAGTACGGGGTCGGCATCGGCGCCGTGTGCGGGGTGGTCGCCTGCGGCCTGACGTTTATCGCCTACTGCCTGGTCGCCCTGCGCCGCAGCCCGGAGCAGCAGGAGGCCCAGGAACGCGCCCGCGCCGCCGCTGGGACCATGGACGAGGTCGGGCAGGTCCAGAACCGCATCCGCGCCACCGTGGATCCGGACAGCAACCCGCTGCTGGTCGATGACCGCCGCCAGCAGGCCGCGGCCCGCTACCGCCGCGATCACTGCGGGAATAACGCGAACTAAGCAGGCGCCCTAGAGGTCCCGCTGCCAGGCCGTGGTCACGGCGATGGGCCGGCTGCCCAGGCGCGCGTGCAGCGCCCGGGAGGCCACGTCGCTGAGCGCGGCGGAGCCGTAGACCCGGTTGAGCTCCGGCCAGAAGTCGCGGGCCATGACTAGCGCGGCGTTCGCGGTCGCCGTGGCCAGCCCCTGGCGGCGCCAACCCCGGTCGGTGACCATAAGCGTCCATTCGGCGATCTCCGCGTGCCCGCCGTGGTGGCGGCCGCATTCGACGAGGTTGCGCACGCGGCGGGCGGCCCCGGTGGCATCGATAGCCGCCACGAGGACGGTCTCGGACCGGCGCTCGTGCACGCGCCGGCGCGCCTCGTTGAGCCGGTCGGCAGTCCAATCCACCGGCTCGACGGTCATCTCCCCGTAGTCGGCGTCCTGGGAGGCCACCGTGAGCAGCTCGACGACCTGGGGCTCGATATCGGCGGGCAGGTCGTAGTTGTGGAAGGCAGCGAACTGCCACCCGTCCGGCAGGCCGGGGAGACCCGGGGAGTCCGCGGAGGGTAGTTCGCCCGCCTCCGTTATGCGGGTGACCAGTTGGGTCTCGGCGTGCCGGCGGCTAAAGCGACTGCGGGTGAAGACCTCCGCGAGGGAGGCGGGCAGGACTTCGTCGTCCGGCGCGTGCATCATTCCGGTGAGCACCCGGGCACGGCCCAGGCGCTGGGCGAGCTCGCAGCCGTTATCCAGCATCCAGGCCAAGAGATCGGCGGCCTCCGGCTCCAGCGGGGTGCCCGGCAGAGGGAGGTAGCCCGCGTCTAGAACGCAGTCGAGCTCGACGTTGTCTAGGTCCTCTAGCTGCGGGCGGCTGAGCTGGATAAAGCCCATGTAATCCAGCTCCGGGATCTCACCGGTGCTGGCCAGTAGCGGGTAGCCGAGCGGGGAGAGCTCGCCCACGGGCACGGGCCCGGAGACCACCGCGAAAAGATCGGTGAGCATCTCCGGGGTGCCGCACAGCGCGTGCAGCGCCAGCTCCGCGGACATGGAGGCCGCCAGATCCCCGGTGGCCTCCTGGGCGGCCAGGTTCGACAGGAAGCTCAGCGTCCGGATGGCGTCGCTGGGCGCGGCGAAGACCGCCGGCTGGCCCGGGGCAACCGGGCGGCCATCGGTGGTGCGGGGAGCGGCGAGGTGGGCGAGGTGCAGGTGGGAGAAATCAGGCACGGGTTTTACTGCTCATCCAGCACCGCGGCGGCGGTCTGGGCCCACTGCTCCCACTGCTCGGCCTGGGCGCGCAGCTTCTTTTCCTTCTGCGTGTTGCCCTTGGCGGCGGCCGCATCCGCCTGCTGGTTAAAGTCCTGCGCCCGGGAGCGGAACTGATCCACGCGCGCCTGGGCCTCCGGGTCGGTGCGGCGCCACTGGGACTCCTCGGCGTCGGAGACGCGCTTTTCGACCTCGGCGATCTTGTCCTCGTACTCGCGGATCTGGTTGCGCGGGACGAAGCCTACTTCCTCCCACTTCTCCTGCAGCTCGCGAAGCTTGGCCTTGGCGGTGTTGAGGTTGGCCGCCGGGTCGATCTGCGGGGAGTACTCCGCCAGCAGCGCGTCCTTGGCCGCGGCATTGGCGGCGAATTGCTTGTCGCGCTCCGCGTTGACCTGGTTGCGGGCGTTGAAGAAGTGGTCCTGGGCGGCGCGGAACTGCGCCCAGAGGCGATCGTCGACCTCGCGCGGGGCGCGGCCGGCGGCCTTCCACTCTTGCATCAGGTCGCGGTAGGCGCGGGCGGTCGGGCCCCAGTCGGTGGAGTTCTGGAGCGCCTCGGCGCGCTCGACCAGCTCTTCCTTCTTCTTCCGGGCGGCAGCGCGGGAGCGGTCCAGCTCCGCGAAGTGGGAGCCGCGGCGGCGGTTGAAGGCGTCGCGGGCGCGGGAGTAGCGCTTCCACAGCTGGTCATCGGTCTTGCGGTCGATGCCCTTGATGGTCTTCCACTCGTCCAGGATGGCGCGGATGCGATCGCCGGCGGCTTTCCACTCGGTGGAGTTCTCCGCGATCTCCTCGGCCTCGGCCGCGAGCTTTTCCTTAGCCGCGATGGCCGCGGCGCGGCGCTCAGCCTTGTCGGCCTGGGCCTTCTCGCGCGCGGCGGCGGAGTGGTCCATGATGGCGGCCAGGCGCTTGTCCAGCGCGTCTAGGTCGCCAACCACGGCGGCGGTGGCCAGATCCGCGCGCAGGGTGGCGGCGGTGTCCTTGATGGAGTCGGCCTCCTGCGGGTTGGCCCGGAGGCGGGCCTCGAGCAGCTCGACCTCGGTGGCCAGGTCGTCGTAGCGCTTGCCGAAGTGGGCTAGGCCCTCGGCGGCCGTGCCGGCCTGCCAGGAACCTACGGCGCGCTCGCCGTCACCGGTGGTGACGTAGACGGTGCCGTCGTCCGCCACGCGGCCCCACTTAGACGGGTCGGACTTCGGCGTCTGGGACAGTGCTACCGGCGCGGCCGGCTTTGCCCCAGGCCGCGGGGTTTGACCCGGCTTCGGGGCCTGCGGCCGAGGGCCGGGCTTCGGCATGTTGCCCGGGTGCGGTACCTGTGATTGAGGAGCCATGAGTCAAACACCATCCTTGTGCAAAAATCGCCGCCGCGCGACACGGCTGCCTTTAACGGGAGTATGCGATTTCGCGCCCTAAAAATGCGCGAAGTGCCGATTCATTACTTTACCCGGTATTCACCCGCCACGTGCGGACTCCCAGCCGGGCGGGCGAACTGTGGGCCAGCCCCGGCAGCGGCTAAGATTATCCGCGTATGTCTACCCTCGTGATAATCCCCGGTTCCCCCGCCTTGGTGCGCGAACTCGCGCCCAGCGATGCCGCCGGAGCCCAGTTGCTCGACCACGCCCGCACGGCGCTGTGGCAGGCGGCGGTTAAGCTCCGCGCGAACGACGGGGCGGAGCACGTGCGCGTGCCGGTCGACCTGGTCTGTTCGCAGGCGCCGCGCTGGCGGACCGAGCACGCCGGCTCCTTCGCGGCCTGGGGCGCCCCACACGTCCGGGTCTCGGCCGGGCACTACCTGGCGGAGCTGGTGGCCCGCTACGTCACCGAGCCCGTCGACGGGGTAGAGGTGCGCGCCGTGCGCGAGCACCTCACCGCACCCGATCCGCAGGCCATCACCGTGGTCGTCGTCGACGGCAGCGCCGGGTTAGACGCCCGCGCCCCGCTGGCCGAGCTGCCCGCAGCAGCCGCGGTGCACCAGTGGTGCTGCGAGCTGCTTCGCGGCGGCGTAAACACCTACCCGCCGGAGTGGGACGCGGGCCAGCTGTCCGAGGCCGGCATCGTCGAGCCGGAGCCCTGGCTGGAGCTGGCCGAGTACGCCTCCCGCCGGGGCCTGCGGGCGGCGGAGCTTCTCGCCGCGGACGACTCCCTGGGTGTAGGGCGCTACGTCGCGCGCTGGGAGGTGGCCTAATGCTGCCGACCCCCATTGCCGTGGTGGGGCCGACGGCCTCCGGCAAGTCCGCCCTCGGCGTGGCCCTGGCGCACGCACTCGACGGGGAAGTGGTCAACGTCGACTCCATGCAGCTGTATAAGGGCATGGACATCGGTACGGCCAAGCTTTCCGTCGAAGAGCGCGAAGGCATCCCGCACCACCAGCTGGACGTCTGGGAGGTCACGGAGACCGCCTCCGTGGCCCGCTACCAGGCCGCGGCGGTAGCCGACGTGGAAGACATCCGGTCCCGGGGCAAGACCCCCATCCTGGTCGGCGGGTCGATGCTCTACGTCCAGTCCCTGGTCGACGATTGGCAGTTCCCGCCCACGGACCCGGACGTCCGCCAGAAATACGAAGACCTCCGGCTAGAGATCGGCACGGCCGCCCTGCACGACCTGCTGGCCGAGCGGGACCCGCAGGCCGCCGAGACCATCGAGGACCAGGACCCGCGGCGCACCGTGCGCGCCCTGGAGGTCATCGAGCTGACCGGCCGGCCCTTCCAGGCCAGCCAGCCGCCCAAGAACGCCCCGCCCCGCTGGGGGACCCGGCTGCTGGGCCTGCACGCCCCGGCCGAGTGGCTCAACCCGCGGATTGAGCTGCGCACCCGGCAGATGTTCGCCCAGGGGCTGGTCGGCGAGGTCGAAGGCCTCAAGGAGGTGGGCCTGCAGGCGGAGTCCACGGCCGGCCGGGCCATCGGCTACGCGCAGGTCCTGCAGTACCTCGACGGCCAGCTCTCCCTGGCCGAGGCGGAAGAAAAGACCACCTTCGGCACGCGCCGCTACGTGCGCCGCCAGCGCTCCTGGTTCCGCCGGGACAAGCGCATCTACTGGCTGGACGCGGCCGGCGACACTTTTGCCGAGGCTCAGCAGGCCTTGGGCCTGGGCTAGGAGCCGCGCCGACCCGGGCGCCCCAACCCCGCCCGCTGGGTGCGGGACTCAAGCAGTAGACTCGGTGCCATGCGAGTTAGCAAAGGTCACGGAACCGAGAACGATTTCCTCATCATCCCGAGCTTCGAGGAGCTCGTGGACCTGCCCGAAAAGCGCGTGCAGCGGCTGTGCGATAGGCGCGCCGGGCTGGGTGCGGACGGCATCCTGCGCGTGGTGCGCGCCGGGCAGCTGCTGGAGGCCGGCGAGATCGAGGCGCTGCCCGCCGGGCTGGAGCGCGAGGACTGGTTCATGGACTACCGCAACGCGGACGGCTCCGTGGCGGAGATGTGCGGCAATGGCACCCGGGTCTTCGCGCACTGGCTCAGCGCCCACGGGCTGGTCGATAGCGCCACCTTTAACGTCGGCACCCGCGCCGGCACCAAGAAGGTCACCGTGCATGCTGCCGATGCCACCGACGCCACCGTCAGCGTGCAGATGAGCGAGGCGAAGGTGCTGGGGCTTTCCACCGCGCAGGTGGGCACCCACCGGGTAGCCGGCCTCGGCGTGGACGTGGGCAACCCCCACCTGGCCGCGGTCGTGCCGGGCCTGGAACCCGCCGAACTTGCCGAGTGGGAACTGGGCACCCCGACCTGGGACCCGGAGTTTTTCCCGGCAGGTGTCAACGTGGAGATCGTCACCCCGGCGGCAGACGGCGAGGTGCACATGCGCGTGGTCGAGCGCGGCGTGGGGGAGACGCGCTCGTGCGGTACGGGCACGGTGGCCGCCGCGCGCGCCGCGCTGGCCGATGCCGGCCGCGGGGAAGGCACCTTGCGCGTCCACGTGCCGGGCGGGACCGTGGAGGTCACCATCACCGACGGCGGCTCGGTACTGACCGGCCCGTCGCGGATCGTCGCCGACGGGGAGACGAGCCTCTAGCTGGCCTCGCCCCCCAGGCGGTTGTCGGGGCCCTCGCCGTTGTAGCGGGTGCCCAGCCGCTGGGCAGACCGGCGGGCGTTAATCCAGGACTCCTTGATATCGAGCGCGCGCTGGTCGGTGACCCGCAGCAGCGACTCTAGGTCTTGGGTTTCTAGCTCCGTGCTGGCCAAGCGGGCATTGAGCCGGTTGAGGAAGCGGCGGGCGGAGGCGTACTGGTAGTGGAACCTTTCCACCGCCTCGTCGCCGCAGTCGTAGTCCAGCAGCGCCGGGCGGTGCAGGGTGCGGTCCGCGATGGTGTCGGCATCCTGGGCGTTGCTGAAGTGATCGAATTCGTCCATGACGTCCGTGATGTCTTCCGCCGACAGCTGAATGGAAGAACGCAGCACCCGGTGCTCGTGGGCGTCCGGGCGCATGGAGAGCATGACCCACACCGCGCCGGCCAGCAGGAGCGCGACTATCAGGCCGACCACCTTGAGCAGCCCGATGAGGAAGGCGGCGGCGATGATCGTCAACACGATTGCTAGCGCGCGGCGCTGGCCTGCGGATCGGGGGAAGGGCAGTGGCATGGGGAGGTCACCTCCTTAAAAGGGCGGTCAAATATCGGAAGCTACGAATAAACGGTCGGTACTTTGAGGGTTATCTTACCGTGTGAGACAGTCTTTGGCTTAGGAACAGCCGCAGCCGCCGGAGCCGCAACCGCAGCCGCCGCCGGATCCACACCCGCCCGTAGGGGCGGCCACGCTAGCCGTCAGCAGGGCCGAGCCGGCCAGGACCGTGTTCTTTGCCGGCAGCTCGCCGCCGTCGTCGGGCAGGCAAACATCCAGCGGGAAGGCGCCGTCGAGTACCACGTGGGCAAAGCGCTGGCCGGTCAGCTCGTTGGTCAGCCACTGGCTTTCCATAACGCGCCCGGCGAACTCGAAGGCCGGGGTCGGCGCCTGGGCGCCGGAGCCGGAGGCGATGATCTCCGCGCCGCTGGACTTGGCCACCGCCGGGAACTCGCCGGTTTCGGCCTCAAAGGCCTCGGCGGAGTCGTAGCGGCGGGTCTCCAGCGCCAAGGCGGTCAGGCTGACCTGCTGCCACTGCTGGGTTTCTTCCTCCGCCAGCAGCGGGCCCTGGGCGAGGTTCGCGGTCACCGTGGCTAGCACCGTGCCGAAGGGGTCGATGACCTCCAGGTGGGCGAGCACGTCGTTGACCATGTCGACGTGGGCGAAGGACTGCGTCACGGCGTTGAAGCCGACGAAGGTGGCAAACGGCTCCACGGCGAGGATGTTGAGCTGCGCGCCGCTCGGGTCGGTGAACTGGATGAGCTGCCCGCCGCGGACCTCGCCGGTGACCTGCAGGTGATCGGTGGCGATGGCCGCCTCGACGGCCTGTTGCCAGCGGTCGAAGTTAAAGCCCAAGGCCGCCATTTCCGGCAGCTTGTGTGCCACTCCGGCCGGTTGCCCGGCGCGGGCGGTGGGTACTGCCTGGTTCGGCTGCTGGGGAGAGTCTGGTTTCTCGGCCGCGGGCGTCGGGCCGGACTGGCTGGCATGCGTAGTCATGTCGATATTCTATCCCTCCGTACGCTGGCACTTAAATTCACGCCGCCCGCCCGCCGGGCCTGCCCGCTGCCCCCAGGTGGCACCCCACGGAAGCGGCGGTTTGTAGTTAGCCGGTGTCACTTGGGGTTTAGCGCAGTGACGTGGAAGAATAAGCACCAATATGACTGAATCTTCACAATTTAGTAACGAGCACGAAAAGCTGCTCGCCCACGCCTTCCGCGATAACGCGCCGCAACGGCCCGCGCACGCAGACGAGGAACTAAGCACCGGTGAGATGGACCTGGCAGAGCGCAACGCCCTGCGCAGCGTGACCCGGGAGACCACAATCCGCGCCGAGGACACCACGGATGGCTACGAAGTCGAGTACCGCAAGCTGCGCCTGGAGCAGGTCATCCTGGTCGGGGTGTGGACCGAGGGCACCATCGCTGAGGTCGAGGCCACCCTGGACGAGCTGGCCGCCCTGGCCGAGACCGCCGGCGCCGAGGTCGTCGAGCTCATCTACCAAAAGCGCGACAAGCCGGACTCCGGTACGTTCATCGGCTCCGGCAAGGTCAAGGAGCTCAAGGAGATCGTGGAGGCCACCGGCGCGGACACGGTCATCTGCGACGGCGAGCTCAACCCCGGCCAGCTGACCGCGCTGGAGCGCGCCCTCAACACCAAGGTCATCGACCGTACGATGCTGATCCTGGACATCTTCGCCCAGCACGCGAAGTCGAAGGAGGGCAAGGCGCAGGTCTCGCTCGCCCAGCTGGAATACCTCTACACGCACACCCGTGGCTGGGGCGGCAACCTGTCGCGCCAGGCGGGCGGCCGCGCCGGCTCCAACGGCGGCGTGGGCCTGCGCGGCCCGGGTGAGACCAAGATCGAGACCGACCGCCGCCGCATCCGCACGGAGATGGCCCGCCTGCGCAAGGCGCTGCGGAACATGAAGACCGCGCGCGAGGTCAAGCGCTCCCGCCGCGCCGCGTCCACGGTGGCGCAGATCGCCATTGCCGGCTACACGAACGCCGGCAAGTCCTCGCTCATCAACGCGATGACCGGGGCGGGCGTGCTGGTGGAAGACGCCCTGTTCGCCACGCTGGATCCGACCACCCGCCGCGCGCAGCTGGGCGACGGCCGCCAGGTGGTCTTCACCGACACCGTCGGCTTTGTTCGCCACCTGCCCACGCAGCTGGTCGAGGCCTTCAAGTCCACGCTAGAGGAGGTGCTGGGCGCGGATCTCATGCTGCACGTGGTCGACGGCTCGGATCCCTTCCCGCTCAAGCAGATCTCCGCGGTCAACAAGGTCATCTACGACATCGTCAAGGAGACAGGGGAGAACCCGCCGCCGGAGATCATCGTCATCAACAAGATCGACCAGGCCGATCCCCTGGTGCTCGCGGAGGTCCGCCACACCCTGGACCGCGACAACGTGGTCTTCGTCTCGGCGAAGACCGGCGAGGGCGTCGACGAGCTGACCACCCGGGTCGAGCTCTTCCTCAACACCCTGGACGCGGACGTCGAACTCCTCGTGCCGTACACCCGCGGCGACGTCGTAGCCCGCCTCCACGAGGAGGGCACCGTGCGCAGCGAGGATTACTCGGAAGAGGGCACGCGGATAAGCGCCCGCGTGCCGCAGCAGGTCGCGGCGGAGTTAACCGAGTTTCGCGTGGATTAACCCCGCCTGGCGCAGGTGATCCATAATGAAGACTCGTGAGTAATATTTTCGGTTGGACCGTCCACGGTGACGGAAAGAAGATCGCCCCGGGGGCCGTGGTCGCCCCGGAAGAACGGCTGAACTGGCCGCGCACCATCGGCATCGGCATGCAACACGTCGTGGCCATGTTCGGCGCCACGCTGTTGGTGCCCACCCTGACCGGCTTTCCGGTCAACACCACGCTGCTGTTCTCCGGCATCGGCACCATCCTCTTCCTGGCGATCACCCGCAACCGCCTGCCGTCCTACCTGGGCTCGTCGTTTGCCTTCATCGCGCCGCTGTCCGCCTCGCAGGCCCAGGGCATCGGCGTGCAGGCCGGCGCCGTGATGTGCACCGGCCTGGCGCTGGTTGTCATCGGCCTTATCGTCAAGGCCGCGGGCAAGCGCGTTATCGATGCCGTCATGCCCCCGGCCGTGACCGGCGCCATCGTCGCCCTCATCGGCCTGAACCTGGCCCCGAACGCGGCTGCGAACTTCTCCAGCCAGCCGCTGGTGGCCGCGGTGACCCTGGTGGTCATCCTGCTGGCCACGGTGGCCGGCCGCGGCATGGTCTCGCGCCTGTCCATCCTCATCGGCGTCGTAGTCGGCTGGGCCTTTGCCGCGCTGACCGGCAACCTGGATCCGTCTGCCGGCGAATCCATTAGGGAGGCCGCCTGGGTGGGCCTGCCGCAGTTCCACGCCCCGGAGTTCAACCTCTCGGCCATCGCGGTGGCCCTGCCGGTGCTGGTCGTCCTCATCGCCGAAAACGTCGGCCACGTCAAGGCCGTCTCGGAGATGACCAACCGGGACCTCGACGACCTGGCGGGCGATGCCCTCTTCGCCGACGGCCTGGCCACCTCGCTGGCCGGCGGCTTCGGCGGCTCCGGCACCACCACCTACGCGGAAAACATCGGCGTCATGGCCGCCACGCGCGTGTATTCCACCGCCGCCTATTTCGTCGCAGCCCTGACCGCCATCGCTCTGGCGTTCATCCCGAAATTCGGCGCCCTCATCTTCACCATCCCCACCGGCGTGCTGGGCGGGGCCACCCTGGTGCTCTACGGGCTCATCGGCATGCTCGGCGTGCGCATCTGGATGGACAACAAGGTCAACTTCAACAACCCGGTCAACCTGACCGCGGCCGCCGTGGCGCTCATCGCCGGAATTGGCAACCTCACCCTCGACGTCTTCGGCGTCACCCTCGAAGGCATCGCCTGGGGCTCTGTCGGCATCATCATCGGTTACCCCATCATGAAACGCCTCTACGACCACGTCGGGGAAGGGCAGAACGCGAAGTACTAGTGCGCAGCTAGGCGAACGCTGAGCGGCCAGTAGAAATGCGCAAAAAGAGTTGGGGCCCAGGACAGCAAAGAACTGTCCTGGGCCCCAGGTTTATCTAAAACCGGGATTGGTGGCCTACTCGGCGTCCAAATCCTGCTCGATGAGGGAAGCGATCTTCTCGACGGCTTCGGAGTTCTCGGAGGTGACGGTGACCTCGTCGCCCTGCTCGGCGCCCAGGGCCATGATCATCAGGGACGAGGCGGCATCGGTCTCGTCGTCATCGTCTTCGCCCACCAGGTTGAGGAAGATGTCCTCATCGAACTCGCCAGCGGCGTCAGCGATGATGGAAGCCGGACGGGCGTGCAGGCCCACGGAGGAACCTACCTTGACGGTCTTGGAAGCCATGATTAATCAATCCTTTCATCGGTTGTTTTCTGCCCCAGTCTACGGCGCGCTAGTTCCGCGTGCCACGCCCCGCGCCGGAGGGCGCGCGACTGTGACGGACGCGGTAGCACCGCGGGGCGTTCCTGCTTTAAGCAGTGACGGGCTCGGCCTGGGCGGCGGCGTCCTTCGCGGCGGCCTCACGCACGGCCTTGTTCGGCCAGAACTGCTTGAGGGCGAGCACGCAGATGGTGGAGACCACCACGCCGGCGATGATCGCCAGGAAGTAGCTGCCGACCGGGGAGATGGCGAAGGGCACGAAGATGCCGCCGTGCGGGGCGCGGGAGGTAACGCCCATGCCCATGGAGATGGCACCGGTGACGGCGCCGCCGGCCATCATGGCCGGGATGACGCGGAACGGGTCGGCCGCGGCGAACGGGATGGCGCCCTCCGAGACGAAGGACAGACCCAGCAGCCAGGCGGACTTGCCGTTTTCCTGCTCCGCCGGGGTGAACAGGTTCTTGCGGATGAACGTGGCCAGCGATAGGGCGATAGGCGGCACCATGCCGGCGGCCATGACCGCGGCCATGATCTCCATGGAGGCCTGGTCGCCGGTGGACAGGCCGGCGGTGGCGAAGAGGTAGGCCGCCTTGTTGACCGGGCCGCCCAGGTCGAAGCACATCATCAGGCCGAGGATAAGGCCCAGCAGGACCGCCGAGGAGCCGGTCATGGAGCGCAGCCAGTTCTGCAGGCCCTCCATGATGCCGGCCAGCGGCGCGCCCAACAACATGTACATCAGTACGCCGACGACCAGGGTGGCGAACAGCGGGATGATCACCACCGGCATCAGGGAGCCCAGCCAGCGCGGGACCTTCCAGCTGCCGATCCACATGGCGACCAGGCCGGCGATGAGACCGGTGACCAGGCCGCCGATGAAGCCGGCGCCCAGCAGCACGGCGATGGCACCGCCGGCAAAGCCCGGGGCGATACCGGGGCGGCCGGCTAGTGCGAAGGCGATATAGCCGGACAGCGCGGCCACGATGAAGCTCATGGCGGCCTGGCCGGTGGCGAAGAGGACCGCGCCCAGGTAGAGCATCATCCCGGAGCGCTGGAATTCCATCATCGCCCCGTCGACCTCAACGGTATTGCCCGGCAGATTGGTCGGGGAGTAGTCGGTGGTAATGGCCTGCCAGCCATTGGCGACGTCGGCGCCGCCGAAGAGGAAGCCGAGCGCCAGCAGCAGGCCGCCGGCGGCCACGAACGGCACCATGTAGGACACGCCGGTCATGATCGCCTGCTGGATGCGCTTGCCCCAGCCCAGCTTGGCGCCTTCCTCGGATTCGCCGGAGGAGGCTGCGGCCGTGCCGCTGACCTTGCGGGCGTTCGGGTTCTGCGCGGCCGCCACGGCCTCATCCAGCATGGTGCCGGGCTCGTTGATGGCGCGCTTGACCCCGGACTCGATCACCGGCTTGCCGGCGAATCGCTCGCGGTCGCGGACCCCGACGTCGGTGGCGAAGATGACGGCATTGGCGGCCTGGATGACGCTGCCGGGCAGCGGCTCCTGGTTGGCAGATCCCTGGGTCTCCACGTGCAGCTCGATATCGGAGCGGGTGTCCGCGTTCTGCGTCAGCGCGTCGGCTGCCATGTAGGTGTGGGCAATACCGGTCGGGCAGGCGGTCACCGCCACGATGCGCGTGACCGCGGCACCGGACGCCGACTCCTGTGCACCGGTGGCAGCAGTGCCGTTAGCAGCAGCGGGACCGGTGACCGCGGTGGCCCCGGCCTGTGCCCCGGCGGTGCCGGCCGCCTCGCTAGCTGGCTTCTTTGGCTTCTTTTCCGCGTTGACCACGCCGAGGACGGCCTCGACGACTTCTTCCGGGCGCTGGGCGGTACGTAGGACCTCGAGGAAGTCCGGGCGGACCAGCGCGCGGGCCAGCTTGGACAGAATCTTCAGATGGGCCTTGCCGCCGCCTTCGGGAGCGGCGATAAGGAAGACCAAGTTCGCGTCACCGTCGGGGCCGGAAAAGTCGACGCCGTCGGCCAGGCGCGTGAACGCCAGGGTCGGCTCGGTGACCGCGGCGGAGCGGCAGTGCGGGATGGCGACCTGCCCGGCCACGCCGGTGCGCCCCTTGGACTCGCGTTCGATGGCTGGCTGGGCCAGGCCGTCGATTTCCGTGGCGCGGCCGGTGGCGTGCACCAGCGTGGCCAGCTCGGTGATGACCGAGTCGACGGAATCGCCGAAGTGGGCATCAAGGGCCACCAGGTCGGCGGTGATGATCTCAGAAGCCATGAGACAGCTCCATTTCTTTAGGATTTCGGGAAAGGATATTTAGTTATCAAGTTCGTCGAGCGTGGTGCCCGCCAGGTCGATCTGGTCTGGCCGGGGCAGGGTGGTACCGGCCAGGCCCGCGGCGGCCGTGCCGTAGGCGACGGCCTGGCGCAGCGCCTCCGGGCGGGTGGTGCCCGCGGTGCGCGCCAGCAGGTACCCGGCGAGAGCCGAGTCACCCGCACCGACGGTGGAGACGACCTCGGAAGCCGGGGGCGTGGCCACCCAGGCACCATCGGCGGTGACGAGTACCGCGCCGGCGCCGCCCAAGGTCACCAGGATTTCGCCGACCCCGCGCTGGACCACGGAGCGGGCCGCAGCCACGACTCCAGAATAATCGCCGCGCGCGGCCTGTTCCTCGAGCGCGAGCCCGTCCTCGCCGGCGAGCTGGCCGAGCTCGAAGCCGTTCGGCTTGAGCAGATCCGGGGCCGCGGTGTCTAGGTTGCGGGCGATTTCCAGCATGGGCTGGTCGGAGGTGTCCACCGCGATCCAGGTCTGCGGGGAGGCGCTGCGCAGGGCCTTGATGAGCGAGGAATACCAGTCAGCCGGGCAGCCCGGCGGCAGGGAGCCGGCCAGCACCACCCAGTCCGCGTTCGCCGAGAGGGCGCCCAACCGCTGGATGATTTCCTGCTGGACCTCCGGACCCACCAACGGGCCTGGGCCGTTGATCTTGGTGGTGCCGCCGGACGGGTCGGTAATCGTCGTGTTTACGCGGATGGTGTGGTCGAGGGGGACCGCCTCGTAGGGCAGCGCGGCGTCCTCGACCAGGGAGAGGAATAGATCCGAGGGGCCCGCGGGAAACAGCGCCACGGTGGGGTGCTCCGCCAGGTACGCGGCGTGGGTGACGTTAATGCCCTTGCCGCCGGCGACTTGGGAGACAGACCGGGCGCGGTGGACCAAACCGGTGGTCAGCGGTTCATCGAGGGATAGGGTCGCGTCGATGCTGGGGTTAGGGGTCAGCGTCAAAATCATGGTGGGTGGTGCTTCCTCCGGCGGGCGCTTCGGCCAGTCGCTCCGTGCCTCCTTGCCGGTTGTCTCTAGCTGCGGGCCTGAGTGCCAGCAGGGGTGAGACATCCGACGGTGCCCGGGACCGAGTGGCCGAGGGGTCAATGTCAACGAACTGTAACGTGTGACAACGTTTGCAGACGTTTACTTTGTATTGTTGCCCGATTATGCCCGTATGTCAATGGGTATATGTGGTTTTCCGTGGGTCTCGGTAGACTGGGCAGAAAGTTGTTCTCTTGCGGAGCCTCGCCGGGGCCTGACGACTCCTGCACCAGTGGGCCGGAGGCGCACTGGACCTAGTTTCGGAAGAGCTCAGAATTCGTTTCTAGTGAGTACTGGCGAGCCTGAGTAGGATTGCCATAAATACGCGTATACCGATCTTGTCTACTTAGTCTTCAGACGTAGGGAGAAGTTTTACATGACCAACACCGACAACACTGGCAGCACCGCCACCACCGGGTCGACGAGCGCTGAAGCTAGCTCGGCTCAAGCGAACGCCGGGCAGCGGGGCACCATCGCGGGCACCGGTGTGGTGGCCGGCGTCGCCTACGCTCCCGCGGTGTGGGTACGTCCCCGCCCGCAGCTGCCGCAGTCCGGGGAAGCCATCGTCGAAGAAGACCAGCGCGAGGCCGAGTTCGCGCGCTTCCAGGAGGCCGCGGAAACCGTCGCGCAGCGCCTCGAGGGGCGTGCGGGAAGCGCCGAGGGGCATGCGGCGGAGGTTCTGAAGGCCACCGCCTCGATGGCGCGGGATAAGGGCTGGCACAAGACGGTGCGCAAGAACGTGCGCGGCGGCAACGGCGCGGAATACGCGGTAGTCGCCGCCACGGACAAGTTTGTCTCCATGTTCGAATCCGCCGGCGGTGTCATGGCTGAGCGCACGACGGACCTGAAGGACGTGCGCGATCGCGTCATCGCGGAGCTGCGCGGCGAGGACGAGCCGGGCCTGCCCTACGTCGAAGGCGAGGCCGTGCTGCTGGCCGACGACTTGGCGCCGGCGGATACTGCGACGCTGGACATCGACCGGATCAAGGCCCTGGTGACCGAGCTAGGCGGGCCCACCAGCCACACCGCCATCATCGCCCGCCAGCTGGACATCCCGTGCATCGTGGCCACGGGCGCGAAGCTGCGCGAGCTCAGCGCGGGCGAGTGGCTGTTCGTGGACGGTTCCCGCGGGCTGGTCGAAACCGGCGCGGACGCCGACAGCTCCCAGGCCGCCGTGGCCGAGTACCAGGCCAAGGCCGCCAAGATCGCCCAGTGGGAGGGTCCGGCCCAAACCAGCGACGGCTACCGCGTGCAGCTGCTTGCCAACGTCGCCGACGGCAACGCCGCCCGGCTGGCCGCTGGCACCCAGGCCGAGGGCGTGGGCCTGTACCGCACCGAGCTGTCCTTCCTCAACGCCTCGGAGGAACCGAGCGTCGACGAGCAGGCACAGATTTACTCCAAGGTCTTCAACGCCTTCGGCGACCGCAAGGTCGTCGTGCGCACGCTGGACGCCGGCTCGGACAAGCCGATTAGCTACGCCACCCTCGATGATGAGGAGAACCCGGCGCTGGGCGTGCGCGGCCTGCGCATCGCCCGCGACAACGAGTCGCTGCTGACCCGGCAGCTCGACGCCATCGCCCAAGCCGCCGAACAGCGCCCGGAAGGCGCGCAGACCTGGGTCATGGCCCCGATGGTGGCTACCGCGAACGAGGCCCGCTGGTTCGCCGGCCTGTGCCGGGAACGCAACCTTATCCCGGGCGCGATGATCGAGGTCCCCGCCGCGGCCCTCATGGCCGATACCATCATGCCGCACCTGGACTTCGTCTCCATCGGCACCAACGACCTGACCCAGTACACCATGGCCGCGGACCGCCTGTCGCCGCAGCTGGCGTACCTGACCGACCCCTGGCAGCCCGCCGTGCTGCGCCTTATCCAGCACACCTGCGTGGTCGGCGGCGACAACAACGTCCCCGTAGGTGTCTGCGGCGAGGCCGCCGCGGATCCGATGCTCGCCGCCGTCCTCACCGGCCTGGGGGTTAACTCCCTGTCGGCCGCCTCGACCGCCGTTGCCGGCGTGGGCGCGCAGCTGGCCGAGCTCAGCCTCGAGGACTGCCGCAAGATCGCCGCCGCAGCCGTGTCCTGCGAAGGCCCCTCGGAGGCGCGCGACAAGGTCCGCGAACTCATTGAGGAGCTCGCGCAGCCTGAGGTCGAAAGCTAACGGCCCCGGCAGTCCAACTAAACAACCCGGCCGAGCCGCCGCCTTAACGCGGGGCTTGTGCCGGGTTGTTTGTATTGGAGGGGGTTAAGCGTCGACGATGACCACGGTGATCTCGCGCTCGCGCAGCGCGTCAACGAAGCTTTGCGGTGCCGCCGAGTCCGTGATGACGACGTCGATGTCCGAAATCTTGGCGAAGCTGACCAGGTAGTCGTTGCCCAGCTTGGAAGAGTCACACAGGACCACAACCTTTCGGGCGTTGGTCACGAACGCGGCCTTGATGGCCGCCTCCTGGGCGTCTGCGGTGGACAGTCCGTGATCCAGGGTCAGGGCGTTGGTGCCGATGAACGCGACGTCGGCGCGCAGCAGCGCCATGGTGCGCAGGGCGGTATCGCCGACCACGGCCTGGGTTATGCCGCGCACCGTACCGCCCAGTAGTTGGACGTCCTTGATGCCATTATTGGCCAGCGACAGGGCAATGGGCAGGCTGTTCGACACGATCGACAGTTGGTTGGCCAGGGGACTCGCTGCGATGAGATCGCTTAGCGCGTTCGTGGTGGTGCCGGCGTCCAGGAAGATGCTGCCCGGGGTCTCGGGGAGGAATTCGAGGGCCGCCTCGGCGATCGCGGATTTCGCCCCGGTGGCCGAGCGCGAGCGCGTGTCCAGGGTGAACTCGGCGGTCTGGAAGGTCTGCGAGGCCACCGCACCGCCGTGGACGCGGTGGACGACGCCCTCGCGGTCCAGGACGGCCAGGTCGCGGCGGATGGTCTCGGCGGTGACGTCGAATTTATGGGAGAGTTCCGTGACATTGACGCGTCCCTCGACGGCGGTGAGGGACGCAATCTGCCGACGGCGTTCTTCTGCATACATGGGGTAGTTCTCCTCGGTCCGTGGGTACGCGCGCGGATGGGCGCGCGCACACGGTGAAATGGGTCTACTCAAATTGTTCCAGAAAAACCGCGTGGGCAAACACAAACAGAAAAACCCAAGCACCCGGTTCTTGGGTTGCTTGGGTATTTCTTGAGGTAGATCGGGCAAATCGGAACTACGGCCATGAGGCGGGAGTGACCTTTTGCATGCCCCGCTACCTCAGAAAGGGGGAATAACGCGGAATGTTCCGGGGAATTAGAGCTTGCGCATCACGGAGACGACCTTGCCCATGATTTCCGATTCGTCCCCGTTGATAGGGGAATAGGCGTCATTGTGGGGCAGCAGCCACACCCCGGTGGAGTCGCGGTGGAACTCCTTGACGGTGGCTTCCTCGCCCTCCAGGAGGGCTGCGACGAAGTCGCCTTCCTCCGCCGTGGACTGCGAGCGGACGATGACCCAGTCCCCGTCCAGGATGCCGGCGTCCCGCATGGAGTCGCCGACGACCTGCAGCATGTAGAGATCGCCGCCGCCGACGACCTCATCCGGCATGGGGTAGTAGGTGTCGATGTTTTCCTCGGCCGTGATGGGGGTCCCGGCGGCAATGCGCCCGACGACGGGGATGTAGCTGACCTGGCCGGCATCGGGCGGGGTCTGCGGGAGATCCGCGGACTTGCTGGCCTTCTCGGCCTTCGCGTCTTCCTTCTCGGTGTTGAGGTGGCGGACATCGACGGCGCGCGGCTTGTTGGGATCGCGCCGCAGGAAGCCCTTCTCCTCCAGCTGCTTGAGCTGGTAGGCCACCGAGGAGGTCGACTGCAGGCCGGCGGCGTCACCGATCTCGCGGATGCTCGGCGGATAGCCGCGCAGGAGTACGGCGTCGTGAATGACCTCGAGGATGCGCCGCTGGCGGGCGCTTAAGGAGTCGAGTGTCGGTTTTTGTGAGGATTTGCTGGGTCGGGCCATGGTCTTTAACTCTCCAAGTTGACTAGCAGGTCGGTTAGTGGGGGACACAGGCGCTGCGGGCCCGCGAAAATTCCTACCTTCCTTTCTAGCACGAAATGTACAAATGTTCGAGATCTTCGCCCGTGCGCTAGACAAATTTTGGAAACCCTGCTATAAATCGAACACAGAACCTAATTCGAACATTCGAACGAAGGAAAGTCGGTGCCATGTCGGGGTCCGGATTTAGACTCGGTGGCACCAAGGAAAGGAAAGATTACTATGACTCTCGCATTTGATGACCGCCGTATCGCTAACACCGAATTTGCAGCTTACCGCACCGGTTCCCGCACCCCTTCCGTGGTGCCCGCGGCCGCGGTGTGGGAGCCATCGGTCCGAGATTTCGGGGATCGGCAGGGCGCGCCCGCCTGGTCGGGGCACGGCCCGGCTGGCGTGGGGTCGCGCTATTCTCGAACGCTCACGCTAGATAATCGAACAGACCGTCGTTCGCAGCCCGCGCTGAGCGCCGAGGATTTCGCAGGGCAGCCGCGCGGGATGGTCTCCGAGCAGGGGCGCCAGAAGGGCAACTACGCGCTCGGCGCTGTGTTCGGATGTGCAGTCTTCTTGGGCACGCTGGCGGCGGGCATGGGGCTTGTTGACGGCCCGGAGTCCGCCAGCTCGATGGGAGCCGTGGACAGTGCCATCACCCAGCAGGCTCACCTGAACTAGGCCGCGGTCCGGGCACTCGGCTTTCCCATCGCCGCGCGCAGTAGACTGGTAAGGCATCCGCGTGGTCCGCTGGTGCGGATGAAACCGGGAAGCTAGAAAGATACGGGGAGCGAGCCGAGTTGTATTGCCCATTTTGTCACCACGAACAGTCACGCGTCATCGACTCCCGCGTCGTTGACGCGGGTGCTTCCATCCGCCGCCGGCGCGAGTGTTCTTCGTGCCGGGGCCGTTTCACCACGGTCGAAAAGGCGGTGCTGTCCGTGGTCAAGCGCAACGGCCTGTCCGAGCCGTTTAGCCGCGACAAGCTGATCCGCGGCGTGCGCCGGGCCTGCCAGGGCCGTGATGTCTCGGACGACGCCTTGAAGCGCCTGGCCCAGGAAGTGGAGGAGACCGTGCGCAGCCACGGCAGCTCCCAGATCAACGCCAACGATATCGGCCTGGCCATCCTCGACCCGCTGCGCGACCTCGACGAGGTGGCGTACCTGCGCTTCGCCTCCGTGTATAAATCCTTCGACAGCGCGGATGATTTCGAGTCGGAGATCCGCCTGATGAAGCGCCGCGACCGGAGCAACTTCTAGGCTTCGGCCGCGGCAGCGCGGCGCTAGGCCAGCTTGTCGACAGCCTTCTGGATGCGTCGCAGGGACACCGCGTGCGCGGTGCCGAGGCGTTGGGCGAACAGGGAGACTCGGAGCTCCTCGATCATCCAGTAGATATCCCGCACCGCCTTCGTCTTAGATCTCCCGGCTGGCAGCGAACGCAGGCGATTATTGAGGTAGGCCTTCGCCTCGTCGACCTCCGCTTGGCGGTCCGCGTCCTTGTCCGGGTCGAGGTTCATCTCTTCTAACCGAATGCGCACCGCCTGCAGGTAGCGCGGCAGATGCCGCAGATGTTCGATGCCGTTTTTCGTGATCGCCTGCGGGGGAAGCAGGAAATCCAGCTGGGCGCGGATGTCGTCGATGGCTGGGCCGGTCCACTTGTCGAGCTCGTCCGTGATGCGTCCGTATTCGACCAGTCCCGGGGCGATGGCGACGACCATCTGGCGCGCCCGCCCGGGCACGTCCGGGGCGACCTTCTTGCGCAGCTGGTCGAATTCTTCCGGGGAGCGCACCGCGCCGCCGGCCTCCAGCAGGAGATCGCGGATGGCGGCCACCCGGGCGTCGGAGACCAGGCCTTCGGCCCCGCCGTGCGGGTAGTTGTCGATGGCCACGCGCTGCTGCAAGGGCAGGCCCTTGACCATGGGGCGCGGGTTGACGGTGATTTCCCGCATGAGCAACGTCAGCGTCGTGGTCAGCATGGCCGCATCGGCCGCGGCCTTGGTGGGGTGCACCTTGACCTCGACGCCGTCCTTGGTGGCGACCAGCGCCGGGTAGGCGGTGACCTCGTGGCCGTCCACCGTGGTGCGGACCTCGTCATCGATGGAGCCGAGGTTGTCGGCGCGCCATTCCTTGACTGACCCGGACTCCGAGATGCGGCTGACCTTCGAGACCGAGGACTTAATCGATCCTGCCTGGCGGTTGACCAGCGCGGAAAGATCGCGGTCGGAGTCGATAATCTTGCCCCGCTTATCGATGGCGGCATAGTTCATGCGCAGGTGGTCGGGCAGTGACTGCGGGCGGAAGTCCACGGCGTTGATGCCCTGGCCGCCCAGTTCCCGCAGGACGTCGGCTAGCTGTTCGGTAATGGGCCCGGCGTAGGGGACCAGCTTGTCCAGGGCGCGCTCGGCGAACTCCGGGGCGGGCACCACCGTGCGGCGCAGGGCCTTGGGTAGGCTGCGGATGAGCTCCGTGACCAGCTCCAGGCGCAGGCCCGGCACCAGCCAATCGAAGCCGGTGGTATCCAGCCCGGCCAGCATGGGCACCGGCACCTGGATGGTCACGCCGTCCAGGGGATCGCCGGGGCTGAAGTGGTACGACAGGTCCAGCTCCACGGAGCCGGCGCGCCAGGTATCGGGAAAGTCCGCCTCGGTCACACGGTTATCGGCGTCGTTGACCAGTGCTTCCGGATCGAAGTCCAGCAGCGCGGGGTGGGCGTGGCGCTCCTTCTTCCACCAGGAGTCGAAGTACTTGCCGCTGGTGATATTGGCGGGCAGGCGCTCGTCGTAGAAGGCGAAGAGGGCGTCCTCGTCCGCTACCAGGCCGCGGCGGCGGGCCTTGTCCTCGTACTCGGCCGCCTTGTCGAGCTTGGCGACGTTGTCGTGGAAGAAGGAATGGTGGGTATTCCACTCTCCGCCGATGAGCGCGTGCCGGATGAACAAATCCCGGGCCGCAGCCTGGTCGACGCGGTGGTAGGGCACGGAGCGGTCGTGGACCACCGGCACGCCGTACAGCGTCGACTTCTGCTTGACCATGGCCGTGGCCCGCTTACTCGACCAGACTGGGTCGGAGTAGCTGTGCTTGAGCAGGCCGGAGGCCAAACGCTCCACCCAGGCGGGATCGATCTGGGCGACATCGCGCGCCCACAGCCGGGAGGTTTCCACCAGTTCGGCGGCCATGACGAACTCCGGCGGCTTCTTCGCCAGCGCGGAGCCGGGGAAGACCATAAAGCGGGTGTTGCGGGCGCCGTGGAACTCCTTGGAGTTGCCGTCGCGGGCGCCGATATTGGACAGCAAGCCCGACAGCAGCGCCTGGTGGATGGCGGCATCGGCCCGCTTGCCGGATTCCTGCGCGGTCCACTTGAGCTGCTTGGCGACCTCGCGCAGCTGGCGCACCAGATCGAACCACTCGCGGATGCGCATGTAGTGCAGGAACTCCGCCTTCATCTGCTTGCGGAAAGCGTTGCCGGACTTTTCGTCGCGGGAGTCCTTAATGTAGTCCCACAGCTTGAGCTGGCTTAAGAAATCCGAGGTCTTGTCCTTAAACCGCGCGTGCGCCTGGTCGGCCTGGGCCTGCTTTTCTAAGGGGCGTTCGCGCACGTCCTGGATGGTCATGGCCGCAACGATGATGATGACGTCGTGCAGGCAGCCCAGCTTGTGGGCTTCCACCAGCATCCGTGCCATGCGCGGGTCGACCGGGATGCGCGCCAGCGTCGAGCCGGTCTTGGTCAGCGTGGGCAGCCCGTTCTTGTTCTCCGTGCCCAAAGCACCCAGCTCGTTGAGCAGGGCGATGCCGTCGCGCACCGCCTTGTCCGCCGGCGGCTGCACGAAGGGGAAGCGGGAGATATCGCCCAGCCGCAGGGAAATCATCTGCAGGATGACGCTGGCCAGGTTGGTGCGCAGGATTTCCGGGTCGGTGAACTCCGGGCGGGACAAAAAGTCCTGCTCCGAGTACAGGCGGATGGCGATGCCGTCGGCCACACGCCCGCAGCGTCCGGAGCGTTGGTTCGCGCTGGCCTGGGAGATGGGCTCGATGGGCAGGCGCTGGACCTTGGTGCGCGTGGAATAGCGCGAGATACGCGCGGTGCCGGTGTCCACGACGTAGCGGATTCCGGGCACCGTCAGGGAGGTCTCGGCGATATTGGTCGAAAGCACGATGCGCCGCCCCGAGTGCGGGCTAAAGACCCGGTGCTGTTCCTGGTTGGACAGGCGGCCGAAGAGGGGAGTGACCTCCACGCCCTTCCACTTCTTGGCCTCGATGACCTCCATGGCGTCGCGGATGTCGCGCTCGCCGGGGAAGAAGCACAAGATATCGCCGTCGCCCTCGGCCATCAGTTCGGTCAGGGCTTCGACGAGCCCGTCCAGCGGGTCTTGGTCGACCACCTTGCCGCCGGCCTCGAATTCCAGGGGCCGGTAGCGGATCTCGACGGGGTAGGTGCGGCCGGAGACCTCGATGATGGGCGCGGGCCCTTCCGGGCTGGCGAAGTGCTGGGCGAAACGCTCCGGATCGATGGTCGCCGAGGTAATAATCACCTTGAGATCCGGGCGCTTGGGCAGCAGCCGCTTGAGGTAGCCCAGAAGGAAGTCGATGTTCAGCGAACGCTCGTGGGCCTCGTCGATGATGATGGTGTCGTAGGCGTTGAGGAAGCGGTCGCGCTGCATTTCCGCCAGCAGGATGCCGTCCGTCATGAGCTTGACGGCCGTGGACTTGGAGACCTGATCGTCGAAGCGGATGGCGTAGCCGACGGTCTGGCCGATCTTCTGTCCGAGCTCGTCGGCGATACGCTCGGCGACCGTGCGGGCCGCCAGGCGCCGCGGCTGCGTGTGGCCGATCAGCCCGCGGCGGCCGCGGCCCAGCTCCAGGCAGATCTTCGGGATCTGCGTGGTCTTGCCGGAGCCGGTCTCGCCGGCGATGATGACCACCTGGTTGTTGTCAATCGCCTCGGCGATGTCGTCGCGACGGGCGCTGACCGGCAGGCTGTCCGGGTAGACGATCTCCGGCACGAGGCGGTCGATGCCGCGTACGCGCTCTTCGGCGGCGTCGATGTCGGCGGAGATCGCCGTGAGCGCGTGCGGGGAGCGCGCCTTTTTCAGGCGGCGCCGGAAGGCGCGCTCGTCGGCGCTTCGTACGTTAGCCAGGCGGGCGTACAGATCGTCGCGGCTGGGCGCTGCGGGAGAGGTATCGCGCGCCTCGCGCGGTTCTTGCGGGTCCTTGTGTGTATTAGCCATTGTCGCAGCTAATTCTACTCACGGCGGCGCGTGAGGGCTCAAACCGGTAACTATTGAGACACTCTTTCGGAACAGGTCGAACGTATAGGGCCGCCGGGTGATACCGTCACTGGGGTAGCCAGTCCCCGCCGTATTCTGTTGATGAATTCAGAAAGGACCCACCATGACCACCCCGAACGATCCGAGCGACGGGCAGTCGCCGAACGACTCCTTCGGCGATCTGCCGCGTTACGAGCCGACGAGCCACCCGGAGGACAACCCGAATTTCGGCTCCCCGAATCCCGGCGGGCAGCAGGCCCCGGGCTACGGGTACGCGGGCGCGCAGGGTTATGCGGGCGGCGATGCTGGATATCTGCACGGGCCGCAGCGCCCGCAGGCGGTCCGGTCCATCGGCTGGGGCTTTTCCTCCTTCGGCCGCAACTGGAAGACCCTGGTGCCGCTGGCGCTAGTCCTGGGCCTGGCCGGCGCGATCCTCTCGATGGGCATCTCCTTGCTCACCGGCGGGGATATCGAGGCAGGTTACTCGGGCAACTCCGTGGTCACCAGCCTGCTCAGCCTGGTGATCTCTATCGTGGTCACGCCCGTGCTGTACCGGTTTGCCACCTGGCACGTTGACGAGCCGCGGCCGGGTATCGGCGCCCTTGGCAAGGACGTGCACTGGGCCGCCGCGGGCGTCTACCTGGTCGTCCAGGGGATTATCACCGTCATCATGCTGGGCGGGATGCAGCTCAGCGGCTTCAACGAGATGAGCGAAACCACCGACCCGGCGCAGCTGGATCCGAGCGTCTTCGCGGGAGTCTTTGCCTTCTTTATGGCCTTCGTCGTGCTCATGTTCTTCCTATCGCCGCTGTTCACGCTGATGCCGTGGTTCGCGGCGGACGGCAAGACCGGCTTCGGCGCCTCCTTCTCGACGGGCTTTGCCGCCGGCAAGAAGAACTACCTGCAGCTGCTGCTGTTCAGCCTGCTGGTGGGGCTGATTTCCTTCGGCCTCATGCTGGCCGTGGCGCTGGTGAGCCTGCTGTTTATCTCCTTCGGCATCGTGGGTGTCATCCTGATGTCCATCTTCATCATGCTGGGCGCGAGCATCGTGGCGGCCGTCGTGCTGCTGGCCCAGGCGCACATGTACCGCTCGTGCGCGGCCACCGTCCGCGTCTAAAAGCGGCTCACTAAAGCTTTCACCCCGCCCGGAGCACGTGGTTGTGCCCCGCGGCGGGGTGAAGTGTTTGTGGCGCTTGGACTTACTGGATGGACTCGCGGGAACGGGCCAGGGCCTTGTCGTAGGCGTCCTTGACGGTCTCGCCGAACTCGCGGAACTCATCGGCGCGAGCGGCGGAGTTGCGGAAGACCAGGCCGATCTGGCGCTGGGCGGTTACGGAATCATCAAAGCGGGCGATGCCCAGCTCCGGGTGGTTAGCTTCCGCAGCCAGGGCCGACTCTGGCACCAAGGTGGCGCCTAGGCCGGCGATGACCAGCTGGACGATGGTGGTCAGCGACGATGCCCGGGTCACCGAGTTGGTGGCCTCCGACGGGTTGATCTTTGCCTTGCGGCACAGGTCCATGATCTGGTCACGCAGGCAGTGGCCGTCGTCGAGGAGCAGCAGATCCAGGGAATCGAGGTCCTCGAGCTTCAGGTCGTCGCGGCCGGCCAGCGGGTGGTCGCTGGGGACGACCACGGCGAAGTCCTCGGTGTAGAGGGGGACCTCGACCAGCCCGGAGGCCTCCGACGGCAGGGCGATGATGGCCAGGTCCAGCTGGCCGTCGCGCAGGCGCTGGAGCAGGTGCTCGGTCTGCTCCTCGACGATGCGGGGCTCCATGTCCTCGAACTTGCTGTGCAGGTTCTTGAGCAGATCCGGGAGGATGTACGGGGCCACGGTCGGTATGGCGCCGATGGTCAGCGGCCCGGACAGGTCGCCGTGGGCGCCGCGGGCGTGGGCGAAGAAGGCGTTGGCGGCTTCCAGGGTGGCCTTGGCGTAGGGCAGCAGCTTTTCGCCGGCGGCGGTGACGATGACTCGGCGGGTGGAGCGTTCAATCAGTTGGATGTCGAGGCCTTGCTCCAAAGCAACCAGCGCCTGGGACAGCGAAGGCTGGGAGATTTGTAGCTTTTGGGCGGCCGTGCCGAAGTGTTTATTTTCGGCGATGGTGACGAATGTGCGCAGCTGAGCGAGGGTGGGACGGTACTCTTTATTATGCATACTTATCATTATATCATTAATAGATAGGGAGGTCTATTGACGTTCTTGAAACTGATAGGCATAATGGAAGTCGTTGGCCGCTAAGGCGGCCGCAGACCACAAATCTGGACTAAGCAACCTCATTAAAGGAGATGTTGTCAACAATGCCTATCTTGACCGTTGGGGAAAAGTTCCCGGAGTTCAACCTGACCGCGCTCACCGGTGGCGACCTGCACGACGTGAACGCCCAGCAGCCGGAGGACTACTTCGAGCAGGTTTCGCTGGATAAGTACGAAGGCAAGTGGAAGATCGTCTTCTTCTACCCGAAAGACTTCACCTTCGTCTGCCCGACCGAGATTGCGGCATTCGGCAAGCTGGACGAAGAGTTCCAGGACCGTGACACCCAGGTGCTGGGCGGCTCCACCGACAACGAGTTCGCTCACTTCAACTGGCGCGCCACCCACCCGGACCTGAAGTCCGTTCCGTTCCCGATGTTCGCCGACGTTCGCCACGACCTGATCCGTGCGCTGGGTGTCGAGAACGCTGACGGTGTCGCTGACCGCGCCACCTTCATTATCGACCCGGACGGCATCATCCAGTTCGTGTCCGTCACCCCGGACGCTGTGGGCCGCAACGTCGACGAGGTTCTGCGTGTGCTAGACGCCCTGCAGTCCGAAGAGGTCTGCGCTTGCAACTGGGAAGCTAACGACCCGACCAAGAACATCAACAAGATGGACGTCGTTCAGGAATCCCTGAAGTAAAGACTTAAAGCCATGGACCCCGTCGAAGTCCGCTCCGGCGGGGTCTTTGTCTCAACCCCGTTGAAATATACTTATCAAAATCCAGAAGGAGAATAGTCTTGTCTATTGATAACCTGAAGAGCTCCATGCCCGAGTACGCCAAAGACCAGAAGCTGAACCTGGGCACCCTGACCCGCAGCACCGAGCTCAACGAGGAGCAGCTCTGGGGCTCCCTGCTGGCCGCTGCCGCCGCTACCCGCAACGACACCGTCCTCTCCGAGATCATGGAAGAGGCCAAGGAGCACCTGTCCGACGAGGCCGTCGAGGCTGCCCTGGGTGCCGCCACCGTCATGGCTATGAACAACGTTGCCTACCGCGCCAAGGGCTGGCTCGGTGACGACTACGCTCAGGTCAAGTTCGGCCTGCGCATGAACATCATCTCCAAGCCGGGCGTCGAGAAGGCTAACTTCGAGCTGTGGAACACCGTGGTCTCCGCCATCAACGGCTGCGAGCACTGCCTGGCCGCCCACGCGCACGAGCTGCAGGAAGCCGGCCTGACCAAGGAGCAGATCTGGGAGGCCGTCAAGGTTGGCGCCGTCATCCAGGCTGTCGCCCAGACCGTCCAGATTGAAGCCGCCCGCTAAATCTAGCGCCGCGCTTTAAAGCAGACACCCGCCCAGCCGCTCGCAACCGAGCCGGGGCGGGTGTTTTCGCGTCCTTAGGGGGAAGGCGCGCCCTAAGCCTTTAGTAGTCGACGCGCAGATCGGACAGGCGGACCTCGCCGGCCTCGTCGGAAGCATCCAGGTCGACGGTGCCGACCAGCGCGTAGGCGTTGTCGCCGTCCGGGTCCTTGATAATCTGGCGGACCGTCCACGCGCGCGGGCGGGTTTCTGCCAGGCGGAAGTACTCCGGTCCGCGGGCGGCCGGACCGGAGTCGATGTCGGCGTATTCGTCGAAGTAATCGTCCAGTGCCGCGCCGAAGTCGGGCACCTCGTCCAGGTAGTCCAGGAACTCGGCCAGGCGGTCTTCCTTCTCGAAGGCGAAAAGCTGGACCAGGCGGAAGAAGTAGTTGCGCACCATGATGGTAAACGCCCGCTTGTTGGACGTCAGCGCGGTCGGGTCCTCGACGCCGAAGGCCAGCTCGCGGTCCACTGTGGCCTGGTCGACGGGGGAGTCCTCGCCGGCCATCTGCGCCCACTCGTCGACCAGGGAGCTGTCGACCTGGCGGATGAGCTCGCCCAACCATTCCAGGATGTCGGCGAGCTGCTCGGTCACGTACTCCTGCGGCACCGACTGCTTGAGCGTGCGCCAGCAGTCGGTCAGGTAGCGCAGGATAACGCCCTCGGAACGGGCCAGCCCGTAGGTGGCGACCAAGTCGGAGAACGTCATGGCCTTTTCGACCATCTCGCGCAGGACCGACTTCGGCGCGATATCGAATTCCTTGGCCCACGGGTTGCCCTCGCAGAAGGACTCGAAGGCCTGGTCGAGCAGCTCCTCCAAGGGTTTGGGCCAGGTGATCTCCTCGACGATGGCCATGCGCTCGGTGTAGTCCACGCCCTCGGCCTTCAGCGCCGCGATCTCCTCGCCGCGGCGGGCCTTCTGCTGGGCCTGCAGCACCTGCCGGGGATCGTCCAGGATGGTCTCGAAACAGGAGATAATGTCCAGCGTGAAGGTCTCGGACTCGGGGTCCAGCAGCGTCAGCGCCGCCAGCGCGAAGGGGGAGAGCGGCTGGTTCAGCGCGAAGTCGCGGGGCAGTTCGCGCACCAGGTGGTAGGGCCGGCCGTAGATGTCCAGCCCCTTGGTGGACTTTTGGACCACGCCGGCGTTGAGCAAACCTTTGAAGAGATCCAGCGCGGTCAGGATGTGCTGGTTTTGCTGCGCGCGGGTGTCGTGGTTGGTGCGCAACAGGTGCTTGAGGTGCTCGTAGCCGTTGCCGTGCCGGGCCAGGACGTTGAGCAGCATGGAGTTCGACATGCGGAACTGGGAGGTCAGCTGCTCCGGCTCGGCGTGGGTCAGCCGCTCGAAGGTCTTTTCCGACCAGGAGACCTCGCCGTCGCGCGGGGCCTTCTTGCGCAGCTTCTTCAGCCGCTTCGGGTCGTCGCCCACGCGGCGGCGGGCCTTGGCGTTTTCGATCTCGTGCTCGGGCGCCTCGACCACGACGGCGCCCTCGGTGTCGTAGCCGGCGCGGCCAGCGCGCCCGGCGATCTGGTGGAACTCGCGGGATTTCAGGATGCGCTGGCGCGTGCCGTCGAACTTCGCCAGGCCCGTCATCAGCACCGTGCGGATGGGCACGTTGATGCCCACGCCCAGGGTGTCGGTGCCGCAGATGACCTTCAGCAGGCCGCGCTGGGCGAGGCGTTCCACCAGGCGGCGATACTTGGGCAGCATGCCGGCGTGGTGGATACCGATGCCCTTGCGCAGCAGCCGCGACAAATCTTTGCCGAAGGTGGTGGTGAAGCGGAAACTGCCGATCTCGGTGGCGATGGCTTCCTTTTCCTCCGGCGTGATCATCGCCTTCAGCGAGGTCAGCGTCTGCGCGCGCTCGGCGGCCTCGCGCTGGGAGAAGTGCACGACGTAGATGGGCGCCTTGCCAGCGCTCAGCAGCTCCTCGATGGTCTCGTGGACGGCCAGGAAGGTGTAGCTAAAATCCAGCGGCACCGGGCGCTCCGAGCCCGCCACGAGGTCCGTGGTGCGGTCGGTGCGCTCGCTGAGATCCTTTTCCAGCCAGGTGGTGTCGCCCAGGGTGGCCGACATCAGCAGGAATTGGGCCTGGTCCAGCTCCAGGAGCGGGACCTGCCAGGCCCAGCCGCGCTGCGGGTCCGAGTAGTAGTGGAACTCGTCCATGACCACCTGGTCGATCTTGGCCTCGCGCCCGTCGCGCAGGGCGATATTAGCCACGATTTCCGCGGTGGCGGCGATGATGGGGGCGTTGCCGTTGACGGTGGCATCGCCGGTCATCATGCCGACATTTTCCGCGCCGAAGATTTCGCACAACGCGAAGAATTTCTCGCTCACCAGGGCCTTAATCGGCGCGGTGTAGAAGCTGCGCTGCCCGCGGGCCAGCGCGATAAAGTGCGCGGCGTTGGCCACCATCGACTTGCCGGAGCCCGTCGGAGTGGCCAGGATGACGTTGTCCCCGGCGAGGATGCCTAACGATGCCTCCTCCTGGGCCGGGTACAAGGAAATCCCGCGCTCGGTGGTCCACGCGGTGAACGTGTCCCAGATGGCGGTGTCGACGAGCGACTCCGGTACTTCGGCGAGGTCGGGCAGCATTTGCGTTAAAGTCACGCCTACCACTCTAGGCCATCGCCGTCACCGCCGGGGCGGCCGGGCGCGGCCCGCCTAGCTCTCGTCGCTGCGATCCTCCGGGCCCGTCCCGGAGTCGACATCCCCGTCGTCGCGGCCGTGGTTCATGTTGCGCTCGATGGCCCGGCGGACCTCGGGGTCCTGGTCATCGAGGTAGGCGAGGAAGCGCTCGAATTCCTCGCTGATTTCCTCGCCGGTGGGCATGTTCTGCTCGCCCGGCAACACGGCCTGCGGGTGCTCGTCGCGGTAGTGCTCGAGGAAGGAGTCGTACTGTTCCTCGAGCTGGCGCACGACCTGGTTGACCTCCTCGGAGTCCTCGACCTGCTCGGCCAGCTGCTGGTTGACGCGCTCGACGTCGTGCTCCAGGCTGCCGAGCGGCAAGTCCAAGCCGGCGGCGGTGGCCACGGACTCCAGAAGCTGCAGCGTGGCGTGCGGGTACGGCGAGGAGGCCAGGTAATGGGGCACGTGGACGGTGAAGCCGGCGACCTTGTGGCCGCGGTCCGCCAGCTCCTTTTCCAGGTAGAGCTGGGCCGAGCCCGGCACCATCATGGTCGAATCCAACTTGAACATCCGCTGCTTTAACCGGCGCGAGTTGCCGTGGGCGGTAATCACCAGCGGGCGGGTGTGGGGCACCGGCATCGGGGCGGCGTAGAGGCAGATGGTGTCCGAGACGTCGAACTTGTCGGCCAGGTCCGCCACCGCGTTGGTAAAGCCTTCCCAGCGCAGGTCGGGCTCGGGGCCGGACAGCAGCAGGAAGGGCTTGTCGCGGGTGTCACGCACCACGCGCATGCTCAGGTCGAGCTGCTCGATTTCCATCGGGCTATCGGCGTCGATGGTCACCGCGGGGCGCCGCGAGCGGTAATCAATGAGTTCGTCGTTGTTGAACGCGGCCACGGGCCGCGAGTCGAGCGCGGCGAGCAGGTGCGTAGCGCTGGCGTCGACCGCTTGGCCCGCGTCCGCGTAGCCGCTCATGGCCACTACGAGGGTGGGGCCGTTGCCGTCGTCATTCGCGGAGTCGACTACTGGGGCAGGATACTCCAGTTCGTACATGCGGCGATCTTCATCAGGCATGTCTTTTCCTCCTTCTCTTACCTGCAACAACGATTCCCCGGCCGGGTTTATTCCTTAACCTTTGCGGGAACGCATTGGAGCTATTGTAGACCATCGCGGCGGGCCCCGGCCTGTGGATAACGTGCCGATATATTACGTGGCATATAAATGTGGCGAGTTATCCACAGGCGCGGGACGGCAGCGCTCGATTTCGGCGCACATCCCGCCGATGATGACAGCATGACTACTTCACAAGCACACACGTACACACCCGCCGAAATCCTTGCCGACATCCCCGGAAACCTTGGTTTCTACCCGTCCGAATCCCTCGTCATCGTCAGCTTCCAGCCCGCCCACGACTGCCCCGAGAGTTATATTCTCGGACCCCTCCTGCGCATTAGCATCGACGACGTCGACGAGGGCTGGGAGGAAGGCCTCGCCCTGCTGGACCAATATCCCGACCACATCTTTTTCGCGTTCATCATCAGCACCCGCCCGGAACGCCACCTCAGCGAACTCATTGACTTCCTTTCCGAACCAGACCAGTGCTACCTCGACCTGGAGGGCCTGTGGATGGTGCCGGAAATCCAGGTCGGCCGGCCCTACGAGGAGATTTTCGCCGACCCGGCGCTGCACCAGGGCCCCGGCGGCGACGCCTGGCTGGAAGGCCGCGTTGCGCCGATTACGGACTCCGACAGCATGCGAGCCTGCATCGCCGAAGGCGAGTTGCCCGCCCTCGACCGGCAGGAATGCTTCGAGCCCTTCCAGCGCCGTAGCCGCTTGGGGGAGTCGGAGGAACTCGCCGCCCTCAACCGGCTGGCTACCACCTGTGCTAACGATGCCTGCTGCGGCCACCGCACCTACGGCTACGACCTCGTGGCCATCGCCCGCGACGTCCCGGAGGTCTTAAGCGATATCGACGGGCCCGGCGACGTCGCCGGGGACACCGATCTATTGTTTACCGCCGCCGTGTGGATGGGCAGCACCAAGGCCCGCGACGTCGCCTTGGGCGGTTGCCTGGCCCACCCGGCGGCCGCCTGCACGCTCATGCTGGCGCTGGCGCAGACCTTCAGCGGGAACATTCGCGCCAACGCGCTGGCCGTCTACGCAGTCTGCTCAATCGAGATGGGCATCTACTACAAGGCCAGCACGGCGCTGATGGTCGGCCGCGAGGAATTCCCCGAGCACAACTTCCTGCGGCTGCTGCTCAGCGCGTTCCGCTGCGGGCTCAGCGAGCACCTCATCGACAGCGTGCGGCAGGGCTCGGAGAAGGCGCGGCTGGCAGCCGTCTACGGGGTATGCGGCTGCGACCCCGAGCCGCGGGCCGCCTAGGCCTAGCGGTTACGCGCGGCGGGCCGAGTGCGCCTGGTCGCCGAGCTGGCGGGTGAACTCCCACGCGTCCGAGACGATGGTATCCAGGTCCGTGCGCGTCGGGTTCCAGCCCAGCTCCTCCTTGATCTTCTCGGAGGAGGCGATCAGCACCGCCGGGTCGCCGGCGCGCCGCGGGGCGTCCTCGGCCGGGATGGGGTGGCCGGTGACCTTCCGGCAGGCGGCGATGACCTCCTTGACGGAGTAGCCGTCGCCGGAGCCCAGGTTGTAGATCCGGTGGCAGCCTGGCTTGTTGCTCTCCAGCGCCAACACGTGCGCGTCGGCTAGGTCGCGGATATGGATATAGTCGCGGACCGCGGTGCCGTCCTTGGTGTCCCAGTCGTTGCCGAAGATGAAGATCTTGTCGCGGTGCCCCAGGGCCACCTGCAAGATGATGGGGATGAGGTGGGTCTCCACCGCGCGGTTTTCCCCGACGGAGCCGTAGGCGCCGGCCACGTTGAAATAGCGCAGCGAGGTCGCCGCCAGGTCAAAGGCCTTCGCGTAGGAGGTGATCATGTAGTCGATGGACAGCTTGGTCGCCCCGTAAGGGTTGGTGGGAGCCGTCGGCGCGTCCTCGGTAATCGGCACCTGCTCCGGCTCGCCGTAGGTGGCCGCCGTGGAGGAGAAGACGAGGTTCTTGACGCCGTTGTCCCGCATGGCGTCCAGCAAGGCCAGGGCGGTGCCGACGTTGTCGTGCCAGTATTCGTTCGGCACCTCGACGGACTCGCCGACCAGGGAGCGCGCGGCGAAGTGGACCACGCCGTCGAAGCCGCCCTCGGACAGCACGGACTGGGCCAGCTCGTCGACGCGGCCCTCGACCAGGCGCGCCTGCGCCGGGACGGCCTCGCGGTTGCCCGTGGAAAAATCATCGATGATCGTCACGTCGTGGCTGCGCTCGATAAGAACCGCAGCGCACACGCTGCCGACGTACCCGGCGCCGCCGGTAACCAGAAGCTTCATGGGTTTAAGACTCCTCGATCCGCACCGCGTGGGCCAAGTCGTTGAGCAGTTCGACGCCGTGCCCGGACTTAGTGGTCAGGGTAATCGCGCCGCCGTTGTTGAGGGCGGTGACTTCGGCGCCGACGACGATCCCGGCATCGTGCAGCTCCCGGAAGTGCTGGTGGTCGACCTGCAGGATCTCATTAATCTGGCTGACGGTACCGGTGACCTCCTTGCCCTCCGGCAGGTCGATGGCGCGCGTGCCCTCCGACTGCTCCGGCACGTTGGTGCCCAGCTGGGCCAGGCCCGGGATCGGGTTGCCGAAGGGGGAGCGCGCCGGATCATCCAGCACGGCGACGACGCGGCGCTCCACGTCCTCGCTCATGACGTGCTCCCAGCGGCAGGCCTCGTCGTGGACCTGGTGGATGTCCAGGCCCAGCACGTCGGTCAGCAGCCGCTCGGCCAGGCGGTGCTTGCGCATCACGGCGGTGGCCAGCTCGCGCCCGCTTGGGGTCAGATCCAGGCTCCGGTCGGTGCGCACATGCAAAAGGCCATCGCGCTCCATGCGCGCCACGGTCTGCGAGACCGTCGGGCCGGACTGCTCGAGCCGCTCCGCGATGCGGGCGCGCAGCGGGGTAATGCCCTCTTCCTCGAGCTCGTAGATGGTTCGCAGATACATTTCGGTGGTATCGACTAGGTCCCTCACGTGGGCTGGCACCTTTCTGATTCCGGGAGTGGATTCTCACTCGCAGCACAGGATTGCTAAACCTAAGCTGCGGCAAAACTAATACACCATAGTCTAGCGCATATCGCCGGGCTGCCGTTGTCGCAGTAAAGGCTATAAACGCTATTTACGGTCTAGGAAGCGTCCACACAAAGACGAAGCCGCCGGCCTGAAAGATCAGGTCGCGGCGGGCTAAGGCGGCGGATAAAAGTCCTACTGGGCGTACTCGCGCAGTCGGTCGGCGCGCTGGCCGTCGCGCAGCTTGGCCATGACCTCGCGCTCGATCTGGCGCACACGCTCGCGGGACAGGCCGAACTGGCGGCCAATCTGGTCCAGGGTGCGTGGCACGCCGTCGTCCAGGCCGTAGCGCAGGCGGATGACGTCCTGCTCGCGCTGCTCCAGGGAGCCGATCACCGAGCGGATATCGGAGTGACGCAGGGAGGCGACGACGGCCGTTTCGGCGTCGGTAGCCTCGGCGTCCTCGATGAAGTCGCCCAGCGGGGCTTCCTCGTCCGCGCCGACCGGCATGTCCAGCGAGACGGGGTCGCGGGACTGGCGCAGGAGCATCTCGATCTTGTCCTCATCGATGCCGGATTCCTCCGACAGCTCCTCATTCGTGGCCTCGCGGCCCAGGGACTGGTACATCTCGCGCTTGATGCGGGAGAGCTTGTTGACCTGCTCGACCAAGTGGACGGGCAGGCGGATGGTGCGCGACTGGTCGGCCATGCCGCGGGTAATGGCCTGGCGGATCCACCAGGTGGCGTAGGTGGAGAACTTAAAGCCCTTGGCGTAGTCGAATTTCTCCATCGCGCGGATAAGGCCCAGGTTGCCCTCCTGGATAAGATCCAGTAGCGGCATGCCGCGGCCGGTGTAGCGCTTGGCCAGGGAGACCACCAGGCGCAGGTTCGCCTCCAGCAGGTGGGAGCGGGCCTTCTTGCCTTCCTTGACGAGAATCTTCAGGTCGCGCTTCTCGGCGCGGGTGAGCTTTTCCGCGTTATTCAGTTTGTATTCGGCGTACAGGCCGATTTCGATTTCCTGTGCCAGCTCGACTTCGTCCTCGGCGGACAAAAGAGCGGTCTTGCCGATGCCGTTGAGGTAAACCCGCACGAGGTCGGCCGAAGGGTTGTCGTTGGTGTGTCCGCGGCGGGAACCGCGATCAACCTCCTGCTCCGTGGCGTCTTGCTTAGATGAATCCTGGTCGTGGGAAGTGGTCATCTAGGGCCTCCTAAAGTATCGCCGGTTACAAACTACTCAACGGCTCGCGGCGCGGATTAGTTCCCGCACCATCTTTTGGGGGTGACGGGCTAGGTCTCCACCAGCAAAGTAAAGGGTCCTTGGTTGACTGAGCTGACTTCCATCATCGCGCCGAAGCGGCCCTCGGCCACGGTTATGTCGCGGGAGCGCAGCTGCCGCACCAGTTCGACAATCACCGGCTCGGCTATTTCCGCCGGCGCCGCCGCCGACCAGGAGGGGCGCCGCCCGCGGGCCGTCGCGCCGTACAGGGTGAACTGGCTGACCACCAGGACGGGCGCGCCGGTATCCGTCACGGACTTTTCCCCGTCGAGCATCCGCAACTCCGCGATCTTGCGCGCCATCTTCTCCACCGCGGCCGCCGTCGTGGCTTTGTCCTCACAGTCCTCGCGCGAAACTCCCACCAGCGCCAGCACGCCGCCGGTCTCCGGGCAATCGATGTTGCCCACCGTCTCACCCGCCACGGTCACGCTCGCCTGCGAAACCCGCGTCAACACTGCCTTCATAAACTCCTCGTGCCTTTCTGCTCGTTGCCTGCCCGGCCGCGTGCTTTCTGGTGGTTGCCGCGCCGGTGCCTAATCCAAGAACTCGGCCGGCAGCACCAGCCCGTGCCGGATTAAGTCCACGATGGCCGGCACGGCCGAGCGCACCAGCTCCTCCTCGTCCAGCCCGTGGGCGGCGGCGTACAGGGCGATGGTCTCGCCCAGGTTGAGCCCATCCGGCCTGAGGCCGGCCGCCACCGCGGCCAGCCCGTCGTCGACCTCGTGCGACCAGCGCGGGCCCTCCGTGCGGGTCAGGCGCTTGACCGCCGGCTCGAAGCCCTGGTGGCTTTCGGCATCCGCGACGGAGATGTCCTCCAAGGCGACGCCGGGGCGCAGCCCGAAGTACTTGGTCTCGATCTCCCCGGGCACCAGGTCGCGCAGCCAGGCCACGCGGGCGAAGTATTCCTCCACCTCCGGGCCCAGCGGATCGCTAAAGGCCTGGGGCAGGGACTCCGCCAGGACCTCGGTGGGGGCATCGTCAGCAATGCGCTGCAGCGCCACGAAGCCGAAGCCGATGCCGGTCACGTCGTGGTCGGCCAGGTATTCCAGCCAGGCCGTGCTGCGCTTGCGACCGGCGCGGGTGCGCACATCGACGGACTCGTCGCGCAGCCACGTGGACACGTACAGCGCCGGGTCCGCCACGTCGCGCTCGATGACCCACGCGGCCACCCCGTGCGACGGCAGCCAGCTGGCCACGCGCTGCGCCCAGTTCTCGTCGGTGCGGTGAACCCACGCCGCCAGCAGGTGCGCGGTGCCGCCCGGGTTCAAATAATCCGCCACCTCCGAGACCACCTTCTGGGAGGCCCCATCTAGTTCCATCCCGGAGTCGCGGTAGACGTGGCCGACCTCCGGCAGTCCCACCACGAACGGCGGGTTGGCCACCACGCGGTCGAAGCGGCGCCCGGCCACCGGATCGAACCAGGAACCTTCCTTCAGCTCCACCCGGTCGCTGGCGCCGGCCGCGGCCACCGTCGCGCGCGCCAGCGTTAGGGCGCGCTCGCTGACATCGGTCGCGGTGACCGATTCGGCGCAGCCCAGCTGGCCGAGCACCTGCACGCCCGAGCCCGTGCCGAGATCCAGCACCGTGCCGACCGGGGAGAGGGGAGTGGATTGCAGCAGCGACAGGCTGGCCGCGCCCACGCCCACCACGTGCTGGGAGCCGGGCACGTGGTCGACCAGGGAGGCATCGACGTCCGAGAAGACCACGCGCTCCCGGCCGGCGATGATCTGCGGGCGAATCTCCAGCGCGCAGTAGACCGTGCCGTGCTCATCGGCGCGCACGATGCCGGTATCCACCAGCTGCGTGGCCAGCCGCGCGCCCACGGCCTGGGCCAGGGCGGTGGCGGGGACGGCATCGTGCAGCAAAAAGATGCGGACGAGCCACGCCATCTGGCTGTCGTCCCGGCAGCGCAGCGCCACCGGGGCGTATTCGCCGCGGTGCAGGGCCTCGGTGGCCTCCGGGCCCAAGAAGCCGGCAATACCGGCCACGTCGAAACCGGCGGAGGTAAAGACGTCGGCGAGCTCGCCCGCCAGGGCGGAGAGATCGTCCGGCAGCGGCAGGCAAAAGCGTTCAGTGGCGGGCATAGCAGGCAGGCTCCTTGCTTTTTAAGGGTTCTTCGGGTCGTCGTGGTCGATGGTTTCCGGCTGCTCGAGCTGCGCGCGCTGCTGGCCGGTAACCTGCTCGCGCTGCTGGGCGGCCATCTGACGGGCCAGCGCCGGCTTGTAGACGTTGCGCTCGCGCTTGTCCTTCGGCTGGCCGCGCCCGTTGGCGATGACCACCGCCGCCCACGGCAGCGGCAGCGTGAGCCCGGAGACAATCCCCGCCGCGAGCCACGCCTGGTGCGCGTAGACCAAATAAATGGAAATAAACAGGGCGGGGATACGGATAAACTGCAGGATCGCGTAGACCACCTCGCGGTGGTGGCGATCCTGGCCGGGGCCGACCTTGGCATCCGTAATCAGGGACACCGAGGCGCGCCGGAAGAGGCGGCGGGAGCCCTTAACAGGGGGATCGCCGTCCGGATTGTCAACGGTGTACGGTTCCATGCCTCCCTAGGGTAGCTGGGGACTCGCATTAATCCACACTCTTGCGGCAAAATGGGGTGCTGTGAGTACGACGACGAAAACAATCGAAAGGCCAGACGTCCGGGAGGATACGTCCACCCCGAATGACGACACCCCGAAATTCTTCCACTACGTAAAGAAGGACCAGATCCTCGACTCCGCGGTCAACGGCAAGATGGTTGTCGCGCTGTGCGGGGAGACCTTCCCGGTGACCAAGCAAGCCAAGCCCGGTTCGCCGGTCTGCCCCGACTGCGAGCGGATTTTTAAGGGTCTGCGGCGCAAGTGATTCCGGGCAAGAACAAAGGCAAACTCCGCCAATGGCAGCAGGAGGCGCTGGAGAAGTTCTTGCGCACCAAGCCTCAGGACTTCATGGCCGTGGCGACGCCGGGCGCCGGTAAGACCACCTTCGCCCTCCGCGTGGCCACCGAGCTGCTCGAAGACCGCACCGTCGAACGCGTCATCGTGGTGGTGCCCACCGAGCAACTGAAGATCCAGTGGTCGTCCGCCGCCGCCCGCGTCGGCATGTCCCTGGACGCGCACTTCACCAACTCCTCGGCGGTCAACCCGGCCTACGACGGGATCGTGGTCACCTACGCCCAGGTCGGCATGCACCCGTTCAAGCACCGGGCGGTCGCCTCCGCGCGGCGCACCCTGGTCATCCTGGACGAGATCCACCACGCCGGCGACGCCAAGAGCTGGGGCGACGGCGTGCGCGAGGCCTACGACGACGTGAATCACCGCCTGGCGCTGACCGGTACGCCCTTCCGCTCCGACGATTCCCCGATCCCCTTCGTGCGCTACGAGCAGGACGGGGAGGGCCACCTGGTCTCCCGCTCCGACCACGCCTACAACTACGGCGACGCGCTGGCCGATGGCGTCGTGCGCCCCGTGGTCTTTCTGGCGTACTCCGGCGAGGCCCGCTGGCGCGACTCCGCGGGCGAGGAATACGCCGCCCGCCTGGGCGACATCCTCAACCCGGAGCAGACCGCGCGCGCCTGGCGCACGGCCCTGGACCCGAAGGGCGACTGGATCCCCGCGGTGCTGCAGGCCGCGCACACGCGCCTGATGCAGATGCGCCGCAGCATGCCGGATGCCGGCGGGCTCGTGCTGGCCACCGACTCGACGACCGCCCGCGCCTACGCGAAGATCCTCAAGGGGATTTCGAACACGCCGGTCTCGGTCATCCTGTCCGACGATCCGGGCTCGTCCGAGCGGATCGATGAGTTCTCGGAGAGCAACGACGAGTGGATGGTCGCCGTCCGCATGGTCTCCGAGGGCGTCGACGTGCCACGCCTGGCCGTGGGCGTGTACGCGACCTCGGCGTCGACTCCGCTGTTTTTCGCCCAGGCCATCGGCCGCTTCGTGCGCTCGCGCATGCCGGGCGAGACCGCTTCGGTCTTCCTGCCGTCGGTGCCCGTGCTGCTGGGTCTGGCCGAGAACATGGAAAAGTCCCGCGACCACGTGCTGGGCAAGCCGGACCGGCCCAAGGAGGGCTGGGACGACGAGCTGCTCGAGCAGGCCAACCGCAAGGAGTCGGAGCCGGACCTGGACAAGCCCTACGAGTCCCTCGGGGCCGACGCGGAGTTCTCCTCGCTGATCTACGACGGTTCTTCCTTCAACACCGCCGCCTTTACTGACGATGCGGAACAGGCCGATTTCCTCGGCATCCCCGGGTTGTTGGACGCCCAGCAGGTCAAGGACTTGCTGCGCAAGAAGCAGGAAGAGGAGATGGACGCCCGCGAGGCCCGGGAGAAGGCGCGCCGGGCAGAGGCTGCGGCGGAGGAGCATCGGAGGCAGATCTACGGCATGCCGAGCGCGCCGAAGCAGAAGCAGCAGCCGCAGGGCGGCGGGGCCGAGGAGCTCGCCGTCGACGAAATCGCGCGCCTGCGCAAGGAGCTCAACACGGTCGTGTCTATTACCGCCGGGCGCAAGGGGCGGCCGCACGGGGCCATCCACAACGAGGCCCGCAAGGCCTGTGGCGGGCCGCCCACCGCGTTGTGCAACGCCGAGCAGCTGCGCGAGCGCATCGAATACCTGCGCGCGTGGTAGCGCTCGCGCTGCGAAACCGGTTACTTATTCGCTATTGTGGGGCGGGATAGTAAGTTATAGCACTAGGAAAGAGGGTAGAAATGACCACTCCCAACAACCCTTATGGGAACGACCAGAACAACGACCCGAACCAGGGCCTGCCGTCCTACGGTGATTCCCGCCCGGGTGCTAACGATGCCCAGGGCCAGCACGCCGCCGATCCCAGCGCCGGCGCCGGCGCTGGCTATGGCTACGGCGGCACCGGCGAGGCGAACGCCGGCTTCGACGACGGCGCCTATGGGGCCGCGCCGGAGGGCAACGCCTACGCCGCGCCGGCCGCCGGCTACGGTGGCTCCCAGTACCAGGGCGGCTTCGAAAACGCCCCGAACTTCGAGAAGTCGAAGCTGGCGCTGACGGCCTTAATCCTCGGTATCGTCGCCGTGGTGGGCCTCATCGTCGGCGGCTTGGGCGCCATCGTCGGTGTTGCGGGCGTCGTGGTTGCCATCATCGCGATGGTCCGCAACGCCAAGAAGCCGAAGGAGACCCGCCGCACCTGGATGTCGGTGGTGGGCTTTATCCTGTCGGTGATTTCCATTGCTATCGCCGCCATCATGGTGGCGTTTACCGTCTGGGTATTCAACGAGACGAACTTCGAGGAGTGCATGCAGATCCAGGATCAGCAGGCACAGCGTGATTGCGTCGAGCGTCAGAGCGAGGAACTGGTCAACTCGAACAACTAAGCCCTCACTCCTTCTGGCCCCCGCCTGGTGCGGGGGCCTTTTTGTGGCTAAGTGTGCCTAATGTTGTTTAGTTGTGCCCAAATTTTGCCAACCTATGGCTACTTGGGTACGTTGCTCCATTTTTCGGCCTTGGGGCAGGTCGCGACGCAAAAACGGGCGATTTCTGCTGTTTCGGGCCTCGTGCAGGATGGTTACTTTGCTCCGAGTTATCCACAGATTGGGTTTCCGGACCTTGTAGGGGTTGATCTGTGCTTCTAGCGTGTGGGTCATGACCGCAACGACAGCCATGGACACTTTGAAAGCAGCGCACTCAATCTTCGCGGACGGGATCCAGTATTTGGGCCTGTGCCGCGAGTTGAGCCTGCCCGCTTTGAAGGCTGTCATGTCGGATGTTGCCGCGGCCGCGCAGTTTCGTGCCTGCGAGACCTTCTTCGGACACACCACGTATACGCGCAAGCAAGCCGCCGCGAGGAAAGCGGCCGCCGCGCAGGGCCACCATCTAGACACCCTCATTGCGTTGGACAACGCCTTCCGGCGGGTGCGCCACAAAGGCCACGCCTGGGCCATGCTCATTGAACTATGCAACACTCCCGGCACCACCAAACAACTACGCAGACTGGCTAACAAAAAGGTCCTGGAGCTTAACCGCCCGGCACCGCCAGCCGAAGGCGTGCGCGTGACCCGCCGCAAAGACGGACCGAGTACTTTTTCTGTTACCGGTGACCCGGAGTTGGTGGAAAACCTCTGGGCCACCATCAAGACCATCCCCGACGTAGAAGCATTGTTTAGCGGCGGGCTGAACAAGCAACCGAAGGCCACGCACGTGGTCATCTCCCTGCCCGACTGGGTCCAAATCCTTGCCGGCGAGGGGGACGAGATCACCTTGCGGCTGAGCAACGGGACCACCATGACGGGTGCCGAGTACGTCCGCCAATACCTGTGGGATGCGGGTCTTGCCACCCTGGTGGATCCTAGGCGCGGCCCGGTCAACCAATACCGCTTCCAGCGGCATGCCTCGCGCAAGCAGAAAGACATGGCGAAGGCGGAGACCACCACCTGTGCCTGGCCGAACTGTAGGAAACCAGCCGACGAGTGCCAGGTCCACCACATCCACCCCTGGGTAGACGGTGGAGAAACCAACCAGGAGAATCTCACCTTGTTGTGCGAGTTCCATAATTCGTGGAATGATGACGACCCGGCCTACCCCAGACACGGGCGGGTCAACCGAAGACGCGGCAAGGTGACGTGGGATCCACCCTGGGGCGGCGGGCCCTAGCAGCTGACGGCTGACGGCTGACACGGGGGTCAGCCGAGGGACAAGGAACGAGAACACAGCCGCAAGAGCAAAACCGCGAGCCCAGGCTGCGAGGGGACACCCCAAGGGACAAACCCAGCCAAAATACGCGAAAAGGCGCCACGGACCACGTCCGTAGCGCCTACTCGGCGTGCCTAGAGGCCCTCGACCGGCCCGTTCGCGCGGACGAGTTGGCGGGCCTCCTCGCGGACGACATCGTAGATGGTCAGCGTCGGGGCCAGCTGCGCCAGCTCCGCCCAGGTGGTCAGGTGCTCCGGCTTCAGCGGCACGTAATAGGAGACCCGGCCCTTCAGCTCGGCGGCGCCGGCGCGCGTGATGTGCGCGGCCATGGCCGACAGGTACGGCACCCAGGCCCACTGGTTCTTTTGGCGCTTGCCGGCGGTGTGCGCGAAGCGGCGCAGCAGGTGCAGGTGCGCGCGGATCTCGTCGCCGACCACGTTGGCCTCCTGCTTCATCATCTCCTCCCGGAACTCCGCGAAGCCCGTGACGTCGATGAACTTCTTGCGCCGGCGCAGGATCTCGGCCCAGCCGTGGCGCAGGGCGGAGGCATCGGCGACGCGGCGGGCGGCGGCGACATCGTAGAGCGCCTCGAGCGCCTGCTGCGTGTTGTTCGCCTTGGCGGCCGTCAGCACCTCCCTCATCACCTGCTGCGTGTCCGCGGTGCCGGTGTCCTCGCCGCCGCGCAGCAGCTCCAGCAGCACCTCGCCGCCGGCGGTGCGGATGAAATCGGTGGCATCGTCCCAGTCGGCGTGCCCATCGACGAGATCGTTGAGCTGCTCCACGACGCGAATCCACGGCAGCGCACGGAACTCCGCCACGCGCTCGCCGTTGCTGTGGAAGTCGTAGTTGGCCAGCCCGTGCGCAATCGCCAGGGCCGGCTGGTCGCCGGAGCGCACGTTGGACCGCCCCAGCGCCTCGAGCATGTGGCGCGGGTCGGCATCGATGGTCTTGCGCAGCACGCCGGCCATCGGCCGGGTAGCGGCCGGGCCCAGGTTGCGCAAAGCGAACAGGTGGCGCCACAGCGCGGGCTGCTCGTGCTTAGCGACGGTTGCCCGCGGGTTAGCGCCAGACAGCTTGTAGGCCAGCTCGTCGCCGTGGCCGTCGTCGAAGTAGCCGTCCTGGGCGACGATGAAAGCGCGCATCGACGGCCGGTTCGGCGCCTTGGCCTGGTAGCCCGGCTGCGCCTCGACCACGTCGACGGCCAGCGGACCGGCCTCCTGCAGCTCCTCCGGCACGCGGGTGGACAGCTGGGCGGAAAACTCCACCCGCCACGGCGCGATGTCCGGGCGCGTGACCGGCCAGAGGAAACCGGTCAGCTGCCGGCCCATCGCGTTGCCGGACAGCCGCAGGCTATCGCCCACAATCCGCCCCGACAGCTCAAACTCCGACTCATTGAGCCGCAGCAGGGTAGCCAGCTGCACGTCCGGGGTGGCGTGCGCCTCCCACGCCTTTTCGAACTCGAGCTCCGAGCCGAAGGAATCGGACAATTCGGCCCACGTCTGCGCCGCCGATGCCGGGTGCCACGCCAGCGTGGCCACCAGGTTGGCGTGGGCTTCGGGGAAGGCGTGCTGGATGGCGCTATTGCCCACCGTGAACACGCGGCCGTGGCGGCGGCGCTTGAGCTGGATGACCTTGACCTTGCGGGAGACCTCGTGGGTCAGCAGCAGGGCCGCCGAGCCGCCGATGGCCACGGGTAAGCGCACCTTGAGCTCGCCGTTGCGGGCCAGGGAGCCCTGCGGGATGGTGCCGGGGTGGGTGTCCCAGTCCGGCTGCTCGCCGCGCAGGTCCAGCGAGTACTTCAGCGCCTTGGGCACCACCACGACGTCGAGGCAGTAGTCCACGGCGTTGGAGATCTGGAACATGGCGGTCTCGGCATCGCGGGGCACGGCCTGCGTCTTGTCGAAGGGCACGTCGATGTACTTCTCCGCCGCCTTGCGCTGGGAGTAGTAGGCCTTGGTGTAGGCGTTGGCGTCGGCGGCCTGGTCGGGGTGCCGAAACTGCGCGCCGTTGTAGGTCACGTGCAGGTCAAAACCCTCGGCCATGTTGAAGGTGCGGCGGTCCACCAGGGTCTCGTCGCGCAGCACGTCCACCTCGTAGCGGCCGACCCAGGCGTCCTCGTAGGCGTCGGCGAAAAGCGCCAGCTCGTGGCCCTGGAACTCGGCCAGCTCCAGCAGCTGCTCGACCAGCTCGCGCTCGCCCAACGGGTCGACGTAGTACAGCTCCACCGACCACTCCGGGGCCGGATCGACCGGCAGCACCAGCCGCGGCGAGGAGCCGTAGATACGCCCGGCATCCGTGCCGCGCACGTCCGGGATGGCGTTGTCGGCGCTGCGCCACTCCGGCAGACGCGAATGCGGATCCTCCGGGGTGGACACGCGCACCTGGCGGGTGGTGAAGCTAGCCGGGTGATCCAGCGCAACCGTCAGAGTCTCGACGTCCGCGGCGGCCAGCTCGCGCAGCTCGAACAGGGACCACTCCGGCCAGGTGGTAAAGCGCAGCTCGTCGGCGACCTCCACGGCCGCCCCCTCGGCCGAAAACTTCGTGCGCGTCGGCGCGAGGACGAAAACCGACGGGGTAGTGATGCGGTGCTGGTCCGGCAGCGGGCGGCAGTCCGGGCCGAAAAACAGGACGGGGAAGTCCTCGGCCACCACGCCCAGGCGGTGCTTGGTGCCGCTGGCGGCGTGCGTGGCGGTAATGCGCGCGGTCGGCTGGACGAGCGCGACGCGGGAGGGGGCATCGCGCAGCTCGGGCGGCTGGGCCTGCGGGCTAATCCGGAAGGTGTCGAAGCCGGCGTCGACGGACCAGGCGCTCGACGGGTCGGGCAGCACCAGGCTCAGGCGCCCGGCCTCCGGGTCGAGCTCCAGCCACGGGCGAAACTCCGCGTAAGTCTCCACCGGCAGATCCAGCGGCTCCGTGTCCGCCCCGGCCGCCGATGCCGCCTCGCGCACCGCCTGCAGAGCCTCCCCGTCGACCTGCAGCTGGGCGGCGGCGACGTCCCAGAAGGAGTCGGCATCGGCCAGCTGGGTGCGGGCGTTGGTCAAAACCGCCGCCACGACGTTGGCGTGGGCGCTCACGACCTCGGCCGGGTCTTCCGCGGCTGCCAGGGCGCGGCCAAACTCGGTGCTGAGCCAATCGAGCTGGGCGGCGCTCAGCTCGGCCGGGTCCTGGCCGGCTAGGGCATCGTCAGCGGCGCGCAGGCGCTCAGCGGCGGTGGAAAAATGCTGGAGGCGAGAGGGGAAATCTGCAGGGAAGGCCACGGGTTAAAACTCCTGGAGTGGTGAAACAAGAATGTGGGCAGTAGCAGTGACACGACTGAGCCCGAACCTTAAACGTCGGTCAAGGCTCGGGCTCGGTGGCGGGGTGGGCATTTTAGTCGAGGTAATCCCGCAAGACCTGGGAGCGCGAGGGGTGGCGCAGCTTCGACATGGTCTTGGACTCGATCTGGCGGATACGCTCGCGGGTAACGCCGTATACCTGGCCGATTTCGTCTAAAGTCCGCGGCATGCCGTCGGTCAGGCCGAAGCGCAGGCGCACCACGCCGGCCTCGCGCTCGGACAGGGTGGTCAGCACGTCCTGGAGCTGGTCCTGCAGGAGGGTAAACGAGACGGCATCGACGGCGATGACGGCCTCGGAGTCCTCGATGAAATCGCCCAGCTGGCTGTCGCCCTCGTCGCCGATGGTCTGGTCCAGCGAGATGGGCTCACGGGCGTACTGCTGGATTTCCAGCACCTTTTCCTCGGTGATGTCCATTTCCTTGGCCAGCTCCTGCGGGGTGGGCTCGCGGCCCAGGTCCTGCAGCAGCTCGCGCTGGATGCGGCCCAGCTTGTTGATGACCTCGACCATGTGCACCGGGATGCGGATGGTGCGGGCCTGGTCGGCCATGGCGCGGGTAATGGCCTGGCGGATCCACCAGGTGGCGTAGGTGGAGAACTTGTAGCCCTTGGTGTAGTCGAACTTCTCCACCGCGCGGATAAGGCCCAGGTTGCCTTCCTGGATGAGGTCGAGGAAGGCCATGCCGCGGCCGGTGTAGCGCTTGGCCAGGGAGACCACCAGGCGAAGGTTGGCCTCCAGCAGGTGGTTCTTGGCCTTGCGGCCGTCGCGGGAGATGGTGCGCAGGTCGCGCTTGAGCGACGGGGAGAGCTTGGCGTCCTTGTCGCCGTCGGCGAGGGCCTTTTGCATCTCGTCCATGCGGTGCTGGGCGTAGAGGCCGGCCTCGATGCGCTTGGCCAGCGAGACCTCCTGCTCCGCGTTCAGCAGGGCGACCTTACCGATCTGCTTGAGGTAGGCGCGCACGGAGTCCGCGGAGGCGGTCAGCTGGGCGTCCTTGCGGGCCTGGCGCAGCGCGGCGGATTCTTCCTCGTCCCAGATCGAGGAGCCGTCGTCTTCCTCCTCGTCCTCCTCGTCGACGTCGCCGGCCAGGTCGTCTTCCTCGTCGTCGAGGTGCTCTTCCAAGTCGGCGTGGTCCGGCTCGAAGTCGTCGTCGGTGACGCTGGCGCCGAACTCGTCCTCGGCGTCGGTCTCCGGCTTTTGCTCCTCGGCCGCGGTGGCGGCGAGGTTCTGCTCGTCGTCCTTGGCCTTCTTGGTGGCCGCTTTCTTCGGCGCAGCCTTACGGGTCGACTTCTTGGCGGTCTTTTTAGCCGACTTCTTGGCCGTTTTCTTCGCCGTCTTCTTGGCGGTCTTCTTCGCCGACTTCTTAGTGGTCTTCTTGGCGGTCTTTTTGGCCGTCTTCTTTGCCGTCTTGGCGGCAGGCTTTCCCGCAGGGGTATTTGCCTCTGCGTCCTCGCCGAGTACCTTGTCGGAAGAATCAGTGGCTGCCACGTACGCCCTTTCGCCTTAATTGTTACAGTCAAAACCTATACCGCGCAGTGGCGGTCGGTTTATCTAGTTACGATCGACCGTCCAGTATAGAGCATTCTGGTCGACTCTTGTGACAGCGGGGTCGTGCTCCCGCCGCCTCATCTTAGTTTTATCTTAGGGTTGCACGTGTGCGTTAACGGCCATCGCCGCGCCGATAATGCCGGCTTCGTTGCGCAGTTGCGCTGGCACGATCGGGGTATCGATGGACAGGTGCGGGCCCCATTTTTCGAATTTGCGCGAGATCCCGCCGCCGATGATAAAAACCTGCGGGTTAAACAGCTTCTCGTAGGTATACAGCACGCGGTTGAGGCGTTTGGCCCACTTTTTAAAGCTTAAGTCCTCGCGCTCTTTGGCGGCTGACGATGCCACGTGCTCGGCCTCCTTGCCCTTGACCTCCAGGTGGCCTAGCTCGGTGTTGGGGAAGAGCCGGCCGTCGAGGAGGAAGGCCGAGCCGATGCCGGTGCCGATGGTCAGAAAGATGGCCGCGCCCTGGCGGGCGACGGGATCGCCGTGGGCGGCTTCGGCGAGGCCGGCGGCGTCGGCATCGTTAAGCACGACGACCTCGCGCCCGCCGAGCTGGTCGCGGAAGAGGGCCTGGGCGTCGACGCCGATCCAGCTGGGGTCGATGTTGGCCGCGGACTGGACGATGCCGTCGCGCACGATGGCCGGCACCGTAATACCGACGGGGCCTTCCCAGCCGTGGTGGTCCACGACTTCGGCGACGGTCGCGGCCACGGCCGCGGGGGTAGAAGGCTGGGGAGTGGCGATCTTCTGCCGGGCGGAGTGTAGCTGCCCGGATTCCAGGTCCACAATGGCTCCCTTGATCCCGGAACCGCCGATGTCGATCCCGTAGGCTAGCGGGGCATTTCCGGCGGTCGAATCCTCACTCGTGTGCATGCCGGAAAGTGTAGCGCATGGCGCCGCGAGCGCAGGGTTAAAGGCTGTAAGGGGGTACCCACTTTCGTGGGTTCTACCTGCGAGTGTGACAGCGGGGCGATTGTGCTTTAGTATGCGCGATCGACATAGTTGATTTCCCTGCACAAGTTTGCATGAAAAACCGATTGGAGCGTGCAGTTATGGCAACCGATTACGACGCACCGCGGCGGCGCGTGGAAGACGAATTGGAGACCGATTCCCTGGAGGGGCTGAAGGCCGCCGAGAGCGAAAGCAGCGCCATGGACGACGACGGCGAAATCGTCGAGCCCTTCGAGCCGCCGACAGTCGATCTGAGCGGTGAAGAACTCAACGTGACGGTCGTGCCGCGCCAGGACAACGAGTTCACCTGCTCGGTCTGCTTCCTGGTCCAGGACAACAAGCGCCTGTCCTACGAGGAAGACGGCGACAAGGTCTGCATGGACTGCGCCTAGGCGTTTTAAGGCGCTACTAGGCGCTGCGATAACTGCGCGGGGCCTGCTCTGCTTGCTCGGGGACGAAAGCCTCGATGAGCGTGGCCGGGTCCTTGCTGGCGATGAGCCAGTAGGGGGTCGGGTCATCCGGGTCGTCGAGGACGAACATGGCGAGCTCATCCACCCACTCGTGGGTCGAGAGGAACGCCGCGGGATCCAGCTGCGGTCCCAGCGCGTTGCGGCGGGCCGACTTGGGAACGGCCAGCGAGCGGGCCACGACATCGCTGGGCAACTGGGCGTCTTTCACGCTGAGCCAGCGGGTGCCGTCGGGGTCCTTTTCCACGGTGACGACGGTCGAGGACCAGGAGACCAGCACCCACACGGCCACCGCGATGAGCACGATGGCGGCGGTTAGCGGCCAAATGCCCGACCGGTTTAGCCCGACCGTTGCGGTGGTCACGGCGATGACGATGGCCGCCAGCACCCAGAAATACCAAGGCACCCACTGGCGTTCCTGGTAGATGACCTCGGAATTCGCGCTGGGGTTCAGGTCGTTGCCACTATTGTCCGCAGGTTTCACGGTAAGCCAGTCTATCGCACGGCCCGGGGCACAAGGCAAAGTTGCCGGGCCGGGAAGGTAGGCTATCGGGCGTGACTAGCACTCCGGATTCAAACCTCTCCGTCCAGATCAAACGCCTCGACCCCGAGTTGCCGATGCCGCGCCGCGCCCACCGTGGCGACGCCGGCGCCGATCTCTACGCCGCCGAGGACGTGACCCTCGCCCCGGGGGAGCGCGCGCTGGTGGGCACGGGCATCGCCCTGGCGCTGCCGGTGGGCACCGTCGGCCTGGTGCACCCGCGCTCGGGCCTGGCCGCCAAGCAGGGGCTTTCCATTGTCAACACCCCGGGCACCATCGATGCCGACTACCGCGGCGAGATCAAGGTCTGCCTGATTAACCTCGATCCGGCCACGCCGATTGAGGTAACGCGCGGGATGCGCATCGCCCAGCTGGTGATCCAGAAGGTGGAGCTGGCCGAGTTCGTGGAAGTTACGGAGCTGGACGAAACCGTCCGCGGCGACGGCGGTTACGGCTCGACCGGCGTGTAGGCCCCGCGGCGAGGGGCTAAGTGGAACGGATAGACGTCGATCAGTAAAGGACTTTTCAACCATGGCTTTGTGGCCTTTTGGCAAGAAGAACAAAGACAACCACGACACTACGGCGTCCGCGGCAGAACCGGCGGCGGACCAGGCGCCGGATAACGCACCCGTCGACCGCCTGGATGACGTGCCGGATACGCCCGGCGATGCCGCGGTAGCCAACGGTTTCCCGGGCGCTGCGGGAATTAACATCAACGTCGTCGAGCACGACGCCGTCGGCGGGGACACCGGCCCCTTTGACGGCGACAGCCTGAACTACGAGGACTTCGACTTCAGCGATTTCTCCGCCGGCACGCTCGACTTGGGCTCGATGAAGATCGCGCTGCCGAAGGGCTCGCAGGTCCAGGTGGAAATGGGCGAGAAGGGCCCGAAGATGCTCCACATCGTCACCACCGCGGGGCGGATTACCCCGGTGGCCTTCGCCGCCCCGCGCTCGAGCGGGCAGTGGGAGTCCGCGGCCAAGGAGCTCATCCAGGGCATCGAGAATGACGGCCTGCCGACCCGCCTGGAGAAAGGGCCGTGGGGCACCGAGATTGTTGGTTCGAACGACAACGGCGAGATCCGCATCATCGGCGTGGAGGGCCCGCGCTGGATGCTGCGGGTGACCCTGGCCGCGCCGAAGGGCAAGTCGGAGGAGCTGGCGCGGATCGGCCGCGAGCTGGTCGCCCGCACCTTCGTCTACCGCGGCGATGAGCCGATCCTCGCCGGCAACGCCCTGCGCGTGGTCATGCCGCCGGCGCTGGTCGAGCAGCTGCAGAAGGCTATGCAGCAGCGCCAGGCCGGCAACGCCAACTCAGGCAACGCCAACGCAGGCAACGCCAACGCCAATGCAGGCAGCACGGGCAACGCCGCCAACGCGGGCAACGCCGGCTCGGACGGCCAGCGCACCGCCGCCGACGAAGAGCGCGAGAAGCAACTGCGCGAGCAGATGTGGCGCCTGCTGAGTAACGGCACCGGCAACTCCGCCGGCGCGGCCAACGCCGACGGCAACACTGACGGCGCCGACAACGCTGACTCGCAGGACGCCGGCGACGACAACTCCGACCGCTAGCTAGAACCCCAGAAAGACTCACGTGGCTGAAAACAAACCCCTCGAGGACCAGACCCTGCTCGAGCAGATGGGCGGAGTGACCGGGCTGGTGGCGGCGACGCTGCCGGTGGTCGTGCTCATCCCCGTCAACAGCATGCGGGGTCTAGTTCCCGCGCTGCTGGCCGCCATCGGCGTGGCCGTGGCGGTGGCCATCTGGCGCGTGGCGCGCAAGGAATCGCTCCAGCCGGCCATCTCCGGCCTGCTGGGCGTGGCGATCTGCGCGGGCATCGCTTATGCCACCGGCGACGCGAAGGGCTACTTCCTGTACGGGATCTGGGCCTCGTTGGTGCTGTGCATCGCCGCGGTCGTGTCCATCCTGGTGCGCTGGCCGGCGGTGGGCGTTATCTGGAAGGGCATCAACGGCGAGGACATGGCCTGGCGCCAGATCCCGGCCGCGCGGCGCGCCTATGCGCTCGCGACCGCCGGCTGGGCCGTGGTCTTCCTGGCCCGCTTCGTGGTCCAAAACGGCATCTACAACGCCGGCGAGACCACCGCGCTGGGCATTACCCGCATCCTCATGGGGTGGCCGCTGACCGGCCTGGTCACCCTCCTGACTATCTTCTTGGTGCGCCGGGCCAACCGGGTCATTGAGGCCGAAGAAGAACAACCACCCCTCGAGACGAACGGACAACGAGACTAATGGAGACTGCGAACTACCAGGCAGGCGACGATATCCGCCTGCGCATCGACCGCATGGCCCACGGCGGGGAGGGCATCGGCCGCGCGGACGACGGGCGCATCGTCTTCGCCCGGGGCGGTTTCCCCGGCGACGAGGTCGTCGTGCGCCTCGACAAGGTCAAAAAATCCCTGCTGCGCGGCACCGTCACCGAGGTAGCCACCGCCGGCCCGGCCCGCGTGGACTCGGCCTGCCCGGCCGCCGCGGCGGGGGCGGGCTGCTGCGACTTCGCGGAGGTCGACCCGGCCCAGGAACTTGGCATCAAGGCCGACGTCCTGCGCGACCAGCTGGCCCGCGTCGGTCACCTGGGCGCCGACGGAGAGCTGCCGGAGCTGGAGCTGCGCGAGCTGCCGCCGCACCGCGGCTGGCGCACCCGCGTGCGCTTGGGCGTCGACTCCCGCGGGCGGGCCGGCACCCGCAAGCGCGCCTCCAACGACCTGGTTACCGACGTCGCCTGCACGCAGCTGGCGCCCGGGCTGGTAGACGGCATCGTGGGGCCGGGCGCGCGCACGTTCACGCCGGGCGCAGAAGTCATCGCGGTGCTGGATAGCACCGGGGCCCGCCACGTGATTGAGACCCGCAAGGGCCCGCGCGGCAAGCGGGTGGAAAAGATCGAGCAGGTCGTCGAGGGAACCGCCGGCGTAGTCGAGGAGGTCGACGGGCACCGCTTCGAGTTCCCGGCGACTGCCTTCTGGCAGGCCCACCGCGGCGCGCCGGAGGCCTACACCGGCCTGGTCGCGGAGCTTTTGGGCACCGGCCACGGGCCGGCCTGGGACCTGTACGGCGGCGTCGGGCTCTTCGTGCCCACGTTGAGCGCGGCCACCGGCGGCGCGGAGACCTACTCGGTGGACCTGTCGCCGGCCGCCCGCCCGGATCAGCAGCCCGGCCTGGCCGAGTACGCGGTGCGGGTCAAATCCGCCCGCGTCGACAAGGTCATCGGCCAGCTGCCGCCCGCCGATGCCGTCGTCCTGGACCCGCCGCGCGTCGGCGCCGGGGCCGAGGTCGTGGCCCGCATTGCCGAGGCCACCCCGAATCGCGTCGTGCACATCGGCTGCGATCCGGCCGCCCTGTCCCGCGACCTGTCCGCCTGGGTCGAGGCGGGCTACGGCATTGACCGGATGGTCGTCGTTAACGCTTTCCCCGGCACGCACCACTTCGAGACCCTGGTGCTTTTGACCCCGCGGCCGGGCCACGATGTACGGTAGAAAATAAAACAAGCGGGGTACCGCTGCGATTTAAGCAAAGGAGTAGTTGAGCACTCCATGAGAATCATTGATTCGATTGACTCGCCGAAGGATCTCAAAAAGCTCGATGGCGATGAGCTGGAACAGCTAGCTGCGGAGATCCGCCAGCTGCTCATTGAGAAGGTCTCCGCCACCGGCGGACACCTGGGGCCGAACCTGGGCGTGGTGGAGCTGAGCATCGCTTTGCACTACACGTTCAACTCGCCCCAGGACGCGATGGTCTTCGACACCTCGCACCAGTCTTATGTACACAAGATGCTCACCGGCCGCGCCGGCGACTTCGACAGCCTGCGGCAAAAGGGCGGGCTGTCCGGCTACACGCGGCGGGCCGAGTCCGAGCACGACTGGACGGAGTCCTCGCACGCCTCGGCGTCGATCTCCGTGGTCGACGGGCTGTCCAAGGCCTTCCGCCTGGCAGGCGAGCCGCACCGCAACGCCATCGCCATCGTGGGCGACGGCGCCCTGACCGGCGGCATGTGCTGGGAGGCGCTCAACAACATCTCGGCGGACAAGGACCGCAACGCCGTCATCGTGGTCAACGACAACGGCCGCAGCTACGCGCCGACCATCGGCGGCCTGTCGGAGAACCTGGGGCGTATCCGCTCCCAGCACGGCTACGACGAGCTGATGGCCCACGGCAAGAAGACACTCAAGTCGATGGGCTGGTTCGGCGAGCGCGCCTTCGATGCCCTCCATGCCTTCAAGGAGGGCGTCAAGTCCTCCGTCTTGCCCACGGAGATGTTCCCCGAGCTGGGCATGAAGTACATTGGGCCCATCAACGGCCACGACCTCGAGGCGCTCAACCACGCGTTCCGCTACGCGCGTGACTTCGAGGGGCCCATCATCGTCCACGTGGTCACCGAGAAGGGCCACGGGTTCGCTCCGGCGGTCAACGAGCCCAAGGACCAGATGCATTCGACCGGCGCCATTGACCCGGTCACCGGCGTGCCGAAGGGCAAGAGCCAGCCGGGCTGGACCGCGGCGTTTTCCGAGGAGCTGATTAAGGCTGCCGAGCGCCGCGACGACATCGTGGCCATCACCGCGGCCATGGCCGGCCCGACCGGCCTGATGCCTTTCGCGGAGCGCTTCCCGGACCGCTTCTACGACGTCGGCATTGCCGAGGCGCACGCGATGGCCTCGGCCTCCGGGCTGGCCCTAGGCGGCCTCCACCCGGTGGTGGCCGTCTATTCGACGTTCTTGAACCGCGGCTTCGACCAGCTGCTCATGGATATCGCCCTGCTGGGGCTGCCGGTGACCGTGGTGCTGGATCGCGCGGGCGTGACCGGATCGGACGGTGCTAGCCACAACGGCGTCTGGGACATGGCCTTGACCAGCATCGTCCCGGGCATGCGCGTGGCCGCCCCGCGCGACGGCAAGCGCCTGCGGGAGCTGTTCAACGAGTCCCTGGAGATCTCCGACGGGCCCAGCGTGGTGCGCTTCCCGAAGGGCAACCTGCTCGACGACATGGACGCCGTCGACACGCTCGAGGACGGCACCGACGTCATCTACACCAACGTGGCCGGCGCGTCCGCCGGCGATGCCGACAGCAGCCGCGACGTGCTCATCGTCTCGGTCGGGGCGATGTCGGCGCGCAGCATCGCGGCGGCGAAGCTCCTGGCCGAGCAGGGCGTCGGCGTGACGGTCGTCGACCCGCGCTGGGTCGCGCCCGTGCCGGAGGCCGTGGTGCGCCTGGCGGCGGACTACCGCCTGGTGGTCACGGTGGAAGACGGCATCAAGCGCGGCGGCATCGGCTCGCTGGTGGCCGAAAAGCTCAGCGATGCCCAGGTGGACACCCCGCTGCGCCGCCTCGCCTTCCCGAACTACTTCCCGCTGCACGCCTCCCGCGGGCAGCTGCTGGAGGACGTCGGGCTGGCGCCGGAGGGCATCGCCGAGTCCATTGGGGAGTGGCTGCGCTAGAAGCTGGTGATGCGCCGCGCGATAATCGGCACGGCCCAGTCCAGCTGCCACGGTCGCACGCCCGCGGCAACCAGAAAGTCGACCAGGTCGGCGGTGTCGGTGAGGTGCGCCTTGGGCCCGAGGGCGGCCCAAATCGCTGCCCGCAGGGTGGCGGGCTTAATGAGCAGCGAGTCGTCGACGGCCAGATCCTGGCCCAGGTCGGTGAAGTCTTGGCGGGCGGCCTGGTAGAGCTCCCAGAGCTCGGCCGGCCAGGCGGCCTTTCCGGGAACCTCGCGGCGGGTGCGCTGGGGGCGCGGCCAGTCGCTGGCCGGCAGGTCGCGGGCGCGCTCGACGACGTCCCACCACAGCTGCGTGGCCGACTTCCGCTTGCGGGGAAAGCCCTTGACGCGCGCCAGTTCGGCCGGCGAGTCCGGCAGCGTGCGGGCGACATCGATGAGCACCTTGTTGCCCAAAACCCGCGGCGGGGCGATGTCGCGGTGCGCGCTTAACGCGTCGCGCTTAATCCACAGCGCCTTGGCCACGGCCAGCTGCTCGCCGCGCCGCAGGGTGCTCAGGCCCTTGAGCTCGCGCCAAGAGCCGGGCTCCGGGGCGGTGGTCCCGGCGTGCTCGGCGATAAGCGCGTCGAATTCCTGCAGCGCCCAGTCGAGTTTCTCCTCCTCGGCCAGTACGTCCTGGAGGGTCTCGGCCAGGGGGAGAAGGAATTCGACGTCGAGGGCGGCATAGGCCAGCCAGTCCTGCGGCAGCGGCCGGGTGGACCAGTCCACGTAGCCGTGGGCTTTTTCCAGCTCGATGCCCAGAATCTCGTCGACCATGTGGCCCAAGTTGGGGTGCTCGAAACCGGCCATGCGGGCGGCGACCTCGGTATCAAACAGCGAGCCGGGCTTGAGCCCCAGCCAGGCCAGGCAGGGAAGATCCGTCTTGGCGGCGTGCAGCACCCAGGGCTGGCCGTTGATGGCGTCGCCGACGTGGTCCCTAACGGCCTCGGCGTTGCCCTCGGGGTCGATGAGCACGGTGCCGGCCCCGGCGCGGTGCAGCTGGAGGAGGAAGGCGCGGTCGTTGTAGCGGTAGGCGCCGGCGCGCTCCGTGTCGACGGCCAGCGGCCCGGTACCGCCTAACAGCCGGGTGGCGGCTGCGGCGATCTCCTGCGGGGTGCTGGCGACCGGCGGGATGCCCTGCGCCGGTACTCGTCTAAGCTCGCTCATGATATGCCAGGCTACCCGCGCGCTGGCTTATCCGCGCCCTAACTGGGTAACGCCCTCCGGCGGAAGGCCGGCCACGTTCGCCAGCACGGCGGCAAAGGCCTCCACGTGCGGGCCCAGTTCCAGGTCTTCTGCGGTCCAGGAGGCGCGCATCTCGAGCTGGTAGGCGCGCGGCGGGCCGCCGATTTCGCCGTAGCGCACCGAGGCGGTCGAGGTGACGGTGCCACCCAAATTAGTGTGGCGGGCATCGCTGTGGGCCATGCCCTCGGTCAGCCACTCCCAGGCCACGTCCGGCAGGAGGGGATCGCCGGCGACGTCCGGGTCCATGTCGGCCTGGATATAGGCGACCAGGCGCATGGGCCCGTCCCAGGCCTCCTCGGCGCCCGGATCGTGGAGGAGGATGAGGCGGCCGAAGGCGTCGCCGCTGCTGTCGGTGGGGATGGAGTCGGCATCGTCCGCGCCGCGGTCGACCTCGAGCCCGATGGCGTGGCTATACGGGGCCAGGCGCTGCGGCGGGCGGATGGATCCTAGGGAAATCTCGGGGCGCAAGCGAGCCTGATGCATGGACTCCACGGCACGGTTGAAGGTGGCCGGCGTGGTGGTCTCGCCGTCGGCGGGGGCATCGTTAGCGGCAGGGGAGGCGCTGTGCGGCTGGGAACTCTCGGAAATGTTCACAATGAATCAAGCTATATTTTCCCCGGCGCCACTGGTGGGAGGCGCGCCGTGCCCCCAGTTGGCCAAGTATCCAACTAATGGTGGATACTGGAGGGGTCATGTCCTAGTCAGACTCGAACGTCCTTTGAAAGGGGATTGTCCATGGCGAAGCTCGATTTTAAGAAGCTCAACGAGGTCCAGCAGTACTCCCAGCACGCGGTGTTCCGCGCCATCCCGGGGGCCTTGGGTACCGAGCGCGACGACATCATCGCCCAGGCCCAGGACTTCTTCGCCCGCCTGGCGGAGGAAGGCAAGGTCACCGTCCGCGGTATCTACGACCTGTCCGGCATGCGCGATAGCGCCGATTTCATGATCTGGTGGCACGCCGAGGAATTCGAGGACCTGCAGCGCGCCTTCGCGGACTTCCGCCGCACCACGGTCCTCGGCCAGGTCACCGACGTGACCTGGGTGGGCAACGCCCTGCACCGCCCGGCGGAATTCAATAAGTCGCACCTGCCGTCGTTCATCATGGGCGAGGAGCCGGGCGACTGGATTGCCGTCTACCCGTTCGTGCGCTCCTACGACTGGTACATCATGGACGAGGAAAAGCGCCGCAAGATCCTGGTCGAGCACGGCATGGCAGCGCACGATTATGCCGACGTCCGCGCCAACACGGTCCCGGCCTTCGCTCTGGGCGACTACGAGTGGATCCTGGCCTTCGAGGCCCCGAGCCTCGACCGGATCGTCGACCTGATGTACGTCATGCGCTACACCGAGGCCCGCAACCACGTGCGCGAGGAAATCCCGTTCCACACCGGGCGCCGCGTCGCGGACGTGGCAGAACTCATCAAGGTCCTGCCTTAAGCCGCGGCTAGACCTCGCGCTCGTCGAGGTCCAGGCAGATAGAGTTAATGCAGTAACGCAGGTCGGTGGGGGTGTCGTAGCCCTCGCCGGCGAAGACGTGGCCCAGGTGCGAGTGGCAGTTGGCACACAGCACCTCGGTGCGCACCATGCCGAGCGAGCGGTCCTCGCGCTCGATGACCGTGTCGACGTCCTTGGGGGAGTAGAAGGACGGCCACCCGCAGTGGGAGGCGAATTTTTCGGTAGAGCGGAACAGCTCGGCGCCGCAGGCGCGGCAGGAGTACACGCCCTCGGTGGTGGTGTCGGTGTACTTGCCGACGTGCGGCGGCTCGGTGCCGCCCTGGCGCAGGACGTAGTATTCCTCGTCGCTTAGGCGCTTTTTCCAGTCGGCGTCGGCGATGAGCTTGAAATCAGTGGGCTGGTTGGTCATGCCGCCCAGTGTAACCGGCGCTGCGGCGCTGGCCCAGGTACCAGCCGGTCACGCTGGCCGCGCAGGCCACGATGAGCAGGAACCACCCGGCGGTGCCCAGGAAGAAATTCGCCCAGCGCCCCGCGTCCGGCCAGTGGGTGGACGTCCACGTCACGGGCAGCAGGAAGCAGGCCGCGGCGGCCCAGGCGAGCCATGAATGAAAAACGCTGCGCGGCAGCACCGCGGTAAACATCAGCGGGAACAGCCACATCGAGTAGTACTGCTGGCCCAGCGAGGACAGGAAGAAGATGCCGACCAGCAGCACGCCGGTGGTCGTCAGCGCCCACAGGACCGGGTCGGTGTTGCGCCAGCGCAACAGCAGCACGACGGCGACGGCGACTAGGGCCGCGGCCAGCACCCACACGGGGTAGTAGGCCCAGCCGGGCAGGTCGAAATAGGCGCGCAGGCCGTCCCAGGAGGAGTTGGCGTAGTCGCGGGTGGTGCCCAGGTAGGGCACCAGCCGGCGCAGGTAGTCCCCGGCGTCCGGGATGACCGGCCAGGCCAGGGCGTTGAGCCCCACCGGCACCGCCAGGCCGGCGGCCACGGTGGACCAGCGGGCCTTGACCAGCGGCAGCACCAGCAGCGGGGCGAACTGCGGCTTGACGGTAATGGCCAGGCCCAGCACGATGCCCGCCCACAGGCCGGAACCCACACCCCGGCCCCCGCGGCCGGCCCGGCCGCGCAGGCCCAGCGCCAGGAAGCCGCTGAGCGCTAGCAGCAGGAGGCCGTTGATATTGGCGAAGGTCAGCGTGTTGATAACGGACTCGGTGGCAAAGGCCAGCGCGATGCTTGCCGGCCACAGCGGGCTGGACAGGCGGTGGCCTACCAGGCAGGCCAGAACCGCCAGCGCGCCGACGATCGCCGCCGCGTTGACCAGGATGAACAGCCCGCGGGCCAGGCTGAAGTTCTCCACCAGGCCCAGCGGGTAGAGCAGCAGCGTGGCGCCGGGGTTGTAGAGGTAGAGCGGGTCGACGTGGTGGTAGGCCTGCTCGTAGACGGCCTGGCCGTCGAGCGCCCGGCGCACGGCGTAGTAGACCGTACTGAAGTCATCCGTGGGCGCGCCGTTGAAGGCACGGACCAGCACGGTGTTGAGCACCAACAAGATGGCCAGCGGCCAGGCGGCCAGGTTGAGGCCGGCGGGCAGCTGGATGGGGCGGCCGGGGGCGAGCGCGGTGCGGGAAGTCCACGCGGAAGACAGGAAACTGGTACTCACGGCCAGCCAGTTTACGGCCTCCGCGCGCGGCGGTACCGCAGAAACACGGTGCCGTCGGCATCGGGGGCGCAATTGTCCAGGGTGAGCCGGGTGGTGCGGGAGGAGGTGGCATCGTCGGCGCGGACGACGGGGGTCTCCACCGCCGAGGTGACCGTGGGATCGAGGGTTAGGTAGAAGGCGTCGACGGCATCGGCGGCCACGAACTGGGAGAGCAGGCCCGGCCCGCCCTCGCAGACGATGCGCCCGTAGCCCCGGGCCCGCAGGCAGGCCAGGAGGTCGGCGGGGCTGGCCGTCCCGGCGTCGATGATCTCGGCGCCTTGGGCCTCCAGCCGGCGGGTGCGCTCGCGGACCTCGGCCTGGGCGAGCGCGGCGTGCGGGACCAGCAGCAGCGGGGCGGTGGAGTAGTCGGTGAAGAAGCGGGAGCGCGGATCCATGTCGGCGCTGCCGGTGACGACCGCGATCGGGGCCGGCGTGCCTGCCGCGGAGGTGGCGCCGCCGTAGTCCTCGGCGCGCACGGTGGACGCACCCACCACGATGACCTCGGCCCAGTCCCGCAGGCCCTGCAAGAGCTGCGCGTCGGTGTCGTTGCCCAGGGACTCGGAGGTCCCGGCCGCCGATGCCGAGCCAGTCACCGTAGCCACCATCACCGCCCGGACTTCGCGGCGGTCGGGGCCTAGCAAAGCGTTGATATCCATGGCCACCATCCTAGGGCGCGGATACAAAAAGAGCGCCTCCCCGTAGGAGGGGAGACGCTCTTAAAAATAAGTGGTGGTCCCAGCTGGGATCGAACCAGCGACCTTTCCGGTGTGAACGGAACGCTCTTCCACTGAGCCATGGGACCGTGCTGGGCTAAAATGTAGCACAGTGCCGCGTGATTCGACGAATCCCCAGTAAAACGGCGGTATCGGCGGGCACGTGCGGCCAGGGATGACAGCGGTGTCATTTAGCTTGCGTCACAAGCTGCCGCGAATGGCCCCAGAACCGCCCCGTGAGCGGGCGATTTGTAAACCGGGGCCGGTTCAGGATAATGTTTTTACTCGCACCGCACAGAAAGCTTCGGCTTAACATGGTGCATGCGGATGTAGCGCAGTTGGTAGCGCATCACCTTGCCAAGGTGAGGGTCGCGAGTTCGAGTCTCGTCATCCGCTCCGCGCCTTCCTTTGAGAAGGTGGTTATCCCGCGCGATTAGCTCAGTGGGAGAGCGCTTCCCTGACACGGAAGAGGTCACTGGTTCAATCCCAGTATCGCGCACCACGGGTTTTCCAACCTAGTTGGGAAGTCCGGAAGCCTTAAGGGTTTCGAAAATGCGGATGTAGCGCAGTTGGTAGCGCATCACCTTGCCAAGGTGAGGGTCGCGAGTTCGAGTCTCGTCATCCGCTCCAACACAGTTTCACTTTGTATACTTGTGTGAGGCGGCATACGCCACGGTGGAATGGCCGAGTGGTGAGGCAACGGTCTGCAAAACCGTGCACACGGGTTCGATTCCCGTTTCCACCTCCAGTTAGCGTGGCCACCGGCGACGCCTGCGCGATTAGCTCAGCGGGAGAGCGCTTCCCTGACACGGAAGAGGTCACTGGTTCAATCCCAGTATCGCGCACCACGGGTTTTCCAACCTGGTTGGGAAGTCCTGAAACCGGGCCTGGTTTCAAATTTGCGGATGTAGCGCAGTTGGTAGCGCATCACCTTGCCAAGGTGAGGGTCGCGAGTTCGAGTCTCGTCATCCGCTCCATTTTTCGACGCCGTCCCCGTTGGGGGCGGCGTTTTGTATCTTCGCGCTCGGGTGGGGGACAATCGGGGCACAACTAGTAGCAGTGAGATCTGCGCCATTGTTGGGAACTACTTCCAGCAATGGGGCGACTAGTCGGATACGCGTCGCGCAGCGCGGCGGCAAGCCCGCGGTGTGTGCCGCTGCGACCTTGGAACGACCAGGCGAGTCCTCGCCGTAAGGAGCAGTACATGTTTTCATTTTCCCCGCGCACTGCAGGCGCCGCGGTGGCAGCCGGGGCCCTCGGCCTGTCCGCGTGGGCAGCGCCGGTAGCCCTGGCTCACGATGCCGTCATCGGCGGCACCGTCACCGAAGGTCAGGTCCTCGACGAATTCCCCGAGACCATCACCCTGGAATTCTCCGGAATCCCGCGGGAGGGCTTCAACAACTTCGCCGTGACCAACGAGGAAACCGGGGACGTACTGTTTTCTGCCGAGCCTAAGCTCGACGATCGCAACCTGACCATCGAGACCCCGGACGACGTCGACCCGGGTCCCGGTGACTACCAGGTCGGCTTCCAGATCACCTCTTCGGACGGGCACGCCACCCGCGGGGGAGTCAGCTTCACCGTGGCCGGCGATGACGACTCCAGCGTCGCCGTCGACGAGTCCGCCGTCCCCGAGCCCGGCGAAGAGATCGGCGGCGCCGATGGCCCGCTGAAGTGGATCCTCGCCGTCGGCGGCGTGTTGGTGCTGGCCGCCGTCGTCGTGCTGGTTCTGGCCAAGCGTCGGCCCATTGATGAACAGTAAACAAAGGAATCTGTCATGAAATACCCCCGTCTTGTAGTCTCCGCTGTAGCCGCCTCGGCCCTGTCCCTGGCGGCCTGCTCCCCGAGCGAAGAGCCCGCGGACCAGAACGACACGCAGACCACCACCTCCGCCGAGTCGGAGCAGGCCGCCGAAACGGACGTCACCTTTGAAGGCGGCGTCGTGCGCGCGATGGCCGAGGATTCGGACATGACCGCCATCTTCGGCACCCTGGTCAACCACACCGACTCCGACCTGGAGGTGGAGTCGTTTAGCACCAGCATCGAAGCGGAGATGACCCAGCTGCACGAGACTGTCGATGGCCAGATGTCCGAGATGACCGAACCGCTGACCATTCCGGCCGGCGGCGAGGCCACCCTGGAGCCGGGCGGCGACCACCTGATGCTGATGGGTGTGAAGGAGCCGGTCATGGCCGGCGAGTCTGTGACGATTACGCTGCACCTGACCGACGGCAAGACCATCGACCTGGGCGAGGTGCCGGTGCGCAGCATCGGCGCCGGCGACGAGGACTACGGCGACCTGGGCTCCACCGATCACAGCAACCACGGCGACCCGGGTGACCACGCCGAGGACACCGACCACGGCGATCACAGCGATCACGCCGAGCACAACAAGCACGGCGACCACGCCGATCACGGTGATCACGGCGACCACGCCGATCACGAAGGCCACAGCGGCCACTAGGGGAAGGTAAGCGAAAGCCATGACGGGACTTAATCGCCGGCACTTCCTGCAGGGCGCGGGCGCGGTGGGGGCGGCATCGTTCGCCTTGAGCGCGTGCAGCCAGGCGGAGGAAAAGGACGCGATTGAGCAGGCCAGCCAGTCCGAGCCGCTGGCGGAGGCGATCGTTGCCTTTGACGGCGAGCACCAGGCGGGCGTGGACACGGACATGCAGGCCCACCTGAACTTGGTGGGCTTTGACCTGAAGCCGGGCATCGGCAAGCGGGGCTTTCGCAACCTGATGAGCCTGTGGACGGAGGACGCCCGGGCGCTGTGCACGGGCGAGACCCCGCTGGGCTCCCTGGAGCCGGAGATGGTGGACGTGCCCGCCAACCTCACCATCACCTGCGGCTGGGGCGAGCCGGTTTTCGACAAGCTCGACGCCGCGGACCTGAAGCCGGAGTGGCTGCGGGACATCAAGCCCTTCTCGCGGGACCAGCTCAGCGACAAATGGGGCCAGACCGACGTCGTGCTGCAGATCTGCTGCGACGACGCGGTGATGGCCTCCCACGCCATGCGGCACATGATCCGCGCCGGTACCGATTACGCCAAGGTCACGTGGCTGCAGCAGGGCTTCGCCAACTCCTTCGGCTCCCTGCCGCAGGGCGCGACCCACCGCAACCTGTTCGGCCAGCTCGACGGCACGGTTAACCCGCGCGGCGAGGAAGAATACGACGAACAGGTCTGGATTGATGAGGGCCCCGACTGGGCCCAGGGCGGGACCTGCATGGTGGTGCGCCGCATCCGTATGAACTTGGACACGTGGGAAAAGCTAGACCGGGCCACGCGGGAGAACTCCGTGGGGCGCAAGCTTTCCAACGGCGCGCCGCTGACGGGCGAGGAGGAGCTGGACGAGGCGGATTACTCGGCCACCGACAAATACGGCCTGCCGGTCATCGATCCGAACTCCCACATGGCCCGGGCCCGGCCGCCGGCCGACCACCCCGAGCAAAAGCTCAAGCGGCGCCCGTACAGCTACGACCTGATGCCGGACTACGCCGAATCCCAGGAAGAAGACCTCATCCAGCTGTCCAACGCGGGCCTGGTCTTCATCTGCTTCCAGAAGGACCCGACGCGCCAGTTCGAACCCATCCAGGCCCGCCTGGACGAGGCCGATCACCTCAACACCTGGATTAGCCACATCGGCTCCGCGGTCTATTTCGTCCCACCCGGGACCAGCAGCGGCGGCACGGGCTCGGCCTTTTGGGGATCCGCACTGCTGGACGCGGTAAGATAAGCCCCGGAATAATAAACCGCGGGCCGCGGCCAGGTATGCTGCTGCCCGCATGAGCGCAAAGGAGCGCACCAAATGGCGGAAGCTATTCCTGCAGTCCCCGTGAACTACGAGTCCTTCGTCTGCCCGGCGGGCACTGCCGTCGGGGCAGCGATGCGCGAGCTGGACTTGCCGAACAAGGGCCCGGAGGCCGTCGTGGTTGTGCGCGACGCCGAGGGCAACCTCAAGGACCTGTCGCACGTCCCGGAGACCGACCAGACCTTTACCCCCGTCGCCGCCAGCGAGGAGGAGGGCCGCGCGGTGGTCCGCCACTCCTGCGCCCACGTGCTGGCCCAGGCCGTCCAAGCGGAGTTCCCGGGCACCAAGCTGGGCATCGGTCCGGCCATTGAGAACGGCTTCTACTACGACTTCCAGACCGAAGAGCCCTTCACCCCGGAGGACCTCAAGGCCATCGAGAAGCGCATGAAGAAGATCATCAAGACCGGCCAGCGCTTTGCCCGCGGGGTCTACGAGAGCCCGGAGCAGGCCGCCGAGGCGCTCGCCGACGAGCCCTTCAAGCTGGAGCTCATCCAGGACAAGGGCAACGTCGACCCGGATTCGGACGAGGCCGCCGAGGTCGGCGCCGGCGACCTGACCTTCTACGACAACGTCAACCCGCGCACCAACGAGGTCGAGTGGTTCGACCTGTGCCGCGGCCCGCACCTGCCGACCACCAAGTACATCCCGGCGTTCGCGCTGACCCGCTCCTCGGCCGCCTACTGGCGCGGCGACCAGTCCAAGGCCGGCCTGCAGCGCATCTACGGCACCGCCTTCGAGTCCAAGGAGGCCCTGGAGGCCTACCAGACGCTGATGGCCGAGGCCGAAAAGCGCGACCACCGCCGCTTGGGCGCGGAGCTGGACCTGTTCAGCTTCCCGGATGAGATCGGCTCCGGCTTCCCGGTCTTCCACCCGAACGGCGGCATCGTGCGCATGGAGATGGAAAACCACTCCCGCCGCCGCCACCTGGCGGACGGCTACTCCTTCGTCAACACCCCGCACATCACCAAGGGCGACTTGTTCAAGAAGTCCGGCCACCTGGACTTCTACGCGGACGGTATGTTCCCGCCCATGCAGCTGGACGGCGAGTACGACGCGGAGGGCAACTGCACCAAGCAGCCGCAGGATTACTACGCCAAGCCGATGAACTGCCCGTTCCACAACCTGATCTTCGCCTCTCGCGGGCGCTCCTACCGCGAGCTGCCGCTGCGCCTGTTCGAGTTCGGCACGGTCTACCGCTACGAGAAGTCCGGCGTGGTCCACGGCTTGACCCGGGCGCGCGGCTTCACGCAGGACGATGCCCACATCTACTGCACCGAGGACCAGCTCGAGAACGAGCTGACCAAGGTGCTGGAGTTCATCATCTCCCTGCTGCAGGACTACGGCCTGGACGACTTCTACCTGGAGCTGTCCACCAAGGACCCGAACAAGTTTGTCGGCTCGGACGAGATCTGGGAGCGCTCCACCAGCATCCTGGAGCGCGTGGCCACCAAGTCCGGCCTCGAGCTGGTCCCGGACCCGGCGGGCGCGGCCTTCTACGGCCCGAAGATTTCGGTCCAGGCGCGCGACGCCATCGGCCGCACCTGGCAGATGTCCACCGTGCAGCTGGACTTCAACCTGCCGGAGCGCTTCGAGCTGGAATACACCGCCCCGGACGGCTCCAAGCAGCGCCCGATCATGATCCACCGCGCGCTGTTCGGCTCCATCGAACGCTTCTTCGGCGTCCTGCTGGAGCACTACGCCGGCGCCTTCCCGGCCTGGCTGGCCCCGCAGCAGGTCATCGGCATCCCGGTGGCGGACGAATTCGTCTCCTACCTGGAGGACGTCACCGCGAAGCTGCGCTCCCGCGGCATCCGCGCCGACGTGGATACCTCCGACGACCGCATGCAGAAGAAGATCCGCAACCACACCACGGGCAAGGTTCCGTTCATGCTGCTGGCCGGCGGCCGCGACGTCGAGGCCGGGGCGGTCTCCTTCCGCTTCCTCGACGGCTCCCAGGTCAACGGCGTGCCGGTCGACGAGGCCGTCGAGCTCATCGACAAGTGGGTGACCCAGCGGGTCAACGACCAGCCGAGCGAGGACAACCTCCGTGGCTAGTGGCCAAAACGCGGAATCCGCACAGCCCGAGCCCGGCGCCTACGTCGACGCCGGGGCGGGTGAGCCAGACCGCCTTGAGCGGCTCTGGGCCCCGTACCGCATGGCCTATATCCAGAAGCGGTCGAAGGACCCGTTCGTCGAAGCCCCGCAGGGCAGCGACGAGGACGGGCTCATCATCGCCCGCGGTAGGCAGGTCTACGCGCTGCTGAACCTCTTCCCTTACAACGCGGGACACCTCATGGTGGTGCCTTACCGCAAGGAGTCCCAGCTGGAAAACCTCACCGAGTCCGAGACCGCGGAGATGATGGCCTTTGTGAAAAAAGCAATTCGCGTCCTCAAGCGGGTGTCGCGTCCGGAGGCGGTCAACGTGGGGCTTAACCTAGGTAAGGCTTCCGGCGGCTCGGTGGGAGACCACCTGCACATGCACGTCGTGCCGCGGTGGCCGGGAGATAGCAATTTTATGACTATCCTGGATGGGGTTAAAGTACTGCCACAGCTGTTGCAGGAGACGCGTCGTCTTTTGGCCGCAGCGTGGCAGGACATAGACGAGGAGGATTCGCGTGCTTAGTGTGCACGGCAGGAAACCAGCCGCGGTAGTGGTGGAACCGGTAGCCAAGGCGGCTCTGAAGGTCGGGCTGACCCCGAATGCAGTGACCGCGGTCGGCGCCATCGTGACCATCGCCATCTCGGTGCTGTTGATCCCCTCCGGGCACCTGGTCTGGGCGGCGGTGCTGTCCGGGCTTTTCGCCGCCTTCGACATGATCGACGGGACCATGGCCCGCATCCGCGGCGGGGGCACGCCGTTTGGCGCGACGCTGGACGCCTCCTGCGACCGTGTGACCGACGGCGCGCTTTTCGCGGCCATTATCTGGTACCTGGTCTATACCGTCGACGCCCACCCGTCCACCGTGGCGGCCGGGCTCATCGTCCTGGTCTCCTCGCAGGTCATCTCCTACGTCAAGGCCCGCGGCGAGGCCTCCGGGCTGCGCATGGTCGGCGGGCTGATTGAGCGGCCCGAGCGGCTCATCATCGGCCTAGTCGGCGTGGGGCTGGAGGGCTTCGGCGTGCCCAACGCGTTGGCTATCGCCCTGTGGATCCTAGCCGTCGGCTCGGTGTTTACCATCTACCAGCGGCTCATCATGGCCATGAAGCAGGACAAGGTAGCCGACCGAGCTTAACTTTAAGGGGCAGCAATGGCGCGGTTTCTCGCACGCGATATCGATTTCTCGGCGCTCGGGTATCTGGCCGGCTGGCGGGTAGTCCGCTGGCTGCCGGAGTCCTGGGCCTCCTGGCTCTTCGACCGGATCGCGGACCTGGCCTGCGACCACGGGCGGGGCATGGACCAGCTGCGCCGCAACCTGGCCCGCGTCGTGGGGCCTGAAAACGTCACGCGCGAACTGGTGCGCGCGTCGATGCGCTCGTATATGCGCTACTGGAAAGAGGCCTTCCGCCTGCCGTCCATCCATGACGACCCGGGCCTGCACGCGGCCCTGCAGCGCGACCTGGTCGGCCGCGAACACCTGGAGGAGAGCCTGGCTCGCGGGCGCGGCGTCATCCTGGCGTTGCCGCACTCGGGGAACTGGGACATGGCCGGGGTCTGCCTGGTGGGCATGCACGGCCAGTTCACCACCGTGGCCGAGCGCCTGCGCCCCGAGGTGCTTTTCGATGCCTTCGTGGACTACCGCGAGTCCCTAGGCTTCGAGGTCCTGCCGCTGACCGGGGGAGCCCAGCCGCCCTTTGGCCGGCTGAAGGAGGTGCTGGCCGCAGGGGGCATCGTCTGCCTGCTGGCCGAGCGGGACCTGTCGCGCACCGGCGTGCCGGTCGATTTCTTCGGGGAGACGGCGAATATGGCCGCCGGCCCGGCCCTGCTGGCCGCGCAGACCGGCGCGCGCCTGCACGTGGTGCACCCCTGGTTCACCGAGGATGGCTGGGGCCTGTCCTGCGCGCCGGCACTGGAAGTGACCGACGTGGCGGAAACGACCCAGCGGATGGCGGACGGTTTCGCTGAAAATATCGCGGCACACCCGGCCGACTGGCACATGCTGCAACCGCAGTGGAACGTTGATGTCGAGCGGCGGCGGGCCGAACGCGCCCACAAGGCCGAGAAGAAGGGGAGCTAGCGCCCATGCGGATTGGTATCGTGTGCCCCTATTCCTTCGACGAGCCGGGCGGAGTTCAAGCGCACATCCTTGACCTAGCGACGGTCTACCTGGAACAAGGGCACTACGTGCGCGTTATCGGGCCGGCGGACGAGGAGACCGAGCTGCCGTATTTCGTGGTCAAGGGCGGGCGTTCTATCCCCATCGCCTATAACGGCTCCGTGGCCCGCCTGGCCGTGGGACCGCAGGTCTTTCGGCGGCTGCGGGAGTTCATCACCGAAGGTGATTTCGACGTCCTGCACATCCACGAGCCGAATTCACCGAGCTATTCCATGGTGGCGCTCTACCTCGCCACCGGGCCCATCGTGGCGACCTACCACGCCTCGGCCGCCAACTCGACCATCCTGACCCTGGCCAAGCCCGTCCTAGCGCCGATCCTGGAGAAGGTCCGCGGCGGGATCGCGGTCTCCGAGATGGCGCGGCGCTGGCAGGTCGAGCAGCTCGGCGGCGACCCCGTGCTCATCCCCAACGGGGTGGACACGTCGGTCTACGCGCGCTCCCGCCAGGCGCAGGAGGACGCGGAGCGGACAGACCCGCGCCCCGAGATCGTTTTCCTGGGCCGGCTGGACGAGCCGCGCAAGGGCCTGGACATCCTCTTAGAAGCCTTACCTCTGGTCCACCACGAGGTGCGGGTGACCGTGATGGGCGGGGGACGGGCCCGCGAGGTCGACGGGGTGGACTTCGTCGGCCGCGTCAGCGACGCCGAAAAGGCCGAGATCCTCGGCCGGGCGGATATCTACGTCGCGCCGAATACCGGCGGCGAGTCCTTCGGCATCGTGCTGGTGGAGGCCATGGCGGCCGGCTGCGCGGTCGTCGCCAGCGACCTCGAGGCCTTCGCGGCGGTCTGCGACGTGGAATCGGACGATCCCGCCGGCCTGCTCTTTAGCAACGGGGATGCCGCCGCGCTGGCCCGGCAGCTCAACCACGTGCTGGACAACCCAGAGCTGCGCGCCAAGCTGACGGCCGCCGGCACCCGCCGGGCGCAGACCTACGACTGGGATCACGTGGCCGCCCAGGTGATGGCGGTCTATGAAACCGTCCAAGACGGATCGAAAGTGCAGGTGAAATAAATGGGTACCGCGCTGATCGTGGTCGCCGCCGTGGTGGTGACCGTGGTGATGCTCTGGGCTTATTTCACGGCCCAGCGGCTCAACACGCTGCACATCCGCACGGACGCCGCCCTGGCGCAGCTGCAGGCGGCGCTGGATAGGCGCGCGGCGGTGGCGGCCGCGTTGGAGCCGCGGCTGGCGGAGGCCAGCGCGCAGGCCGAGGCGACCGCCCTGGTGCCGGGCCAGTTCACCCAGCGCAGCGACCTCGAGCACCGGTTGGGCGAGGAGATCCGCCGCCTGTGCGATCCGGCGCCGGCGCAGCTGGTCGACGCCGAGGTGCGCGTCCAGCTGGCCCACCGCTTCTACAACGAGGCCGTGGCGGACACCCGCGCGCTACGCCTGCGCCCCCTCGTGCGCACCTTCCGGCTGGGCGGCACCGCCCGGCTGCCCGAGTTCTTTGATCTCACGGCGTTCTAGCCCCTGGGCGCGCAGCTCCAGTACCCACCACACCAGCGCGAGCACGAACATGACCACGACCAGCGCGTTGCGTGCGACCAACGCGGCCACGGGGGCCAGCTGCTCGCCGACGAAATTCCAGAGGTAGTCGTAGCCGAAGGGGTAGATATAGGTCCCCAGGCCGGCGCAGACCACGGTCATCACGCCCAGGGCCGCCACCGCCTTGCGGCGCGCGCTTCCCGGCGCCGTCGTGCGTAGGGCGACCGCGACGAGCGGGCCGAACCAGATGATGTACTGCGGGGAGAAGACCTTGTTGGTCACGATAAGGCCCAGCACGACGACGGCGGCCCAGGAGATGGTGGTCTGCGGGCTCCAGCCGCCCCAGATGAAGCGGTAGAGCGCCCAGAGCAGCGCGAAGGCGATAACGATGCCCATCGCCCAGGCCGTGGCCTGCACCGCGCCGTCGGTGCCCGCGCCGGTGATCTCGAAGGACTTCGACGGCGCCATGCCAATCTCGTAGGCCGCCGGGTGCCGGTAGGCGTCCCACATAAAGGGCGTGGCCGCGACCGACTCGATCTGCAGGCCGCGGACGTTTTGGTAGTCCAGGGGACTGGTCAGGCGCTCCCACCCGCCCGCGAGCAGTGTGATGCCGGCGAAGGCCACCAGGGACACCCCGAAGCTCAGCACCCGCAGCCAGGCGCGGGCGCTGGAAAAGCGCCCGACCAACCCGGCGGCGAGTACGCCCGGCCACAGCTTCATCGCGCAGGCCAGGGCGATAAGGCTGGAGGAGAGCACGGGCCAACGGTGAATGACCAGCGCGGCAAAGCCGACGGCCAGCCCGGGGAAGATGTCCAGGCGCATGAGGAAGACGTGGCCGGCGGCCAGCCCGAACAGCACCCAGAACCAGGCGGCGGCAAAGGCGGTCGGGCGTGTGTCGTGGCGGTGGAGCAGGGCGGCGAGGAAGGCGGCGTCGCAGGCCAGGCAGAAAAGGGCGAAGACGAACATGAAGGCCATGATCTCGCTGCCGCCCAGCCAGGCGGCCAGGTAGGTCGGCCAGGTCCCGGCGTGCGGGTATTCGGTCATATCCTGCGGGTTCGAGCCGAAAATGGCCGCGTGGTAGTAGAAAAGATCGCCCCGCGGCTCGTGGTTGAGCTTGATGAGCACAGCCAGGCACAGGCGCGCGATGGCCCAGCCGACCCACACGACCGGGACGCGGCGGAGTCCACCGCGTGCCCGCAGGAGCTTAGTCATTATTCAAAAGTCTTTTCATCATCACAACACGGACAGAAACTGGCGCCAACGAGCGCCGGGCTACGGCGAGCCAAAGCGCTCGCGCAGCTGGAAGGAAGGGCCTTAAGAACCGCTGATGATTCCTTCGACATCGACGGGCGGGCCCAGCGTCACGAGGACCCCAAATACGATAGCAATAACCACTACCGCCAACAGGATAGAGCGCACGGGGTGGCGCACCGCTTGCGCCAACAGCGCGTCGGCGGGCCCGGCGGGGGTAGCCGCGCTGTCCGTGTCACGGTAGCGCCATCCGCCGGCCACCAGGCCGCGGCGGGCCGTCCAGAGGGCGAAGGGCAGGGCGGCGAAGGGGATGGCGGAAACGGCCAGGCCCAGGACGCCGACGCCCAGGGGCCACCGGTTGTTGATCCAGATCAGGCAGGTCATGACCAGGAAGCTCAAGAAACCGAAGCCATGGATGCTGCCGGCGACCGGGACGACGGCCTCGGTCATACCGGAGTATTTCAGGGCCATGCCCACCAACAACAGGGTCCAGGTAAACATCTCGAGCACGGCGGCGGACAGGTGTAGTTTCTGGGGAGTCATCGCCCGACCATCTTACGGAGGCTCGCCCCACGGGGTAAGGTGGGCAGCCGTATATGTGGTGGGCGTCATAGTTCCCGGACTGGCCCGGGCGCTAGCTCGCGCGCACTGGCGCGGCGCCCGCCTGCCAGAAGAAGGGAGTTTAGGGTGTCGTTTCGGCAGGTAATTGAGATGTCCGACCTGGGGGATAGGCGCTACCGCGGGCCCGGGGTGCCCTCGGAGATGAAGCGCACCTTCGGCGGGCAGGTCGTCGGCCAGGCGCTGCAGGCGGCGCAGCAGACCGTGGAAGGCAAGACGGCGAACTCGCTGCACGCGTATTTCGTCGGCGGCGGACTGTCTGCCGAGCCCATCGATTTCACCGTGCACACCATCCGGGACGGGCGCACCTTCAGCCACCGCCGGGTCACCGGCTGGCAGGGGGATAAGGAGATCGTGGAGATGCTGGTCAGCTTCCGCCGCCCCGGCGACCAGGGCCCGGAGCACGCCGCGCAGCTGCCGGACGTGCCGGGCCCGGAGGAGTGCCGCGCGAGCGCGGAGGATTGGCCGTCGTCCTCGCGCATCGTGTTGGGCGAGTGGAGCGACTGGGACGTGCTCATGGTCCCTGACGAGCACGACAATTCCCGCCACGCCCAGGACAAATACGGCGCCGGCGCGCGGCACATCTGGTTCCGCTACAACGCCGGGCTGGGCGACGACCCGGCCCTGAATCAGGTCGCGCTGTCCTACCTGTCGGATATGACCCTGCTGAACTCGACGCTGATTTCCCACCCCGAGGCCCGCGTGCAGATGGCCAGCCTCGACCACAGCCTCTGGTTCTTCGACGAGATCCGCGTCGACGAGTGGTTGCTCTACGAGCAGGACTCGCCGTTCGCCGGCGGCGGGCGCGGTTTCGCCCAGGGGCGGGTCTACCGCCAAGACGGGGCGCTGGTGGCCCAAGTGAGCCAGGAGGGGCTCATCCGTTGGCTGAAGGAATGACCGACTTGGGCCGCGTGTGCGGGGTCTTAGTGAGACGCGGCGACCGCGGCACGTATAATCGCGTTAGTTAAAACCAACTAGGAAGGGGCACACCTTATGTCCGGCCACTCTAAATGGGCGACGACCAAGCATAAAAAAGCTGCCAACGACGCCAAGCGCGGCAAGGAATTTGCCAAGCTGATTAAGAACATCGAGGTGGCGGCGCGGACCGGCGGCGGCGATCCCGCGGCCAACCCGACGCTGGACGACATGATCAAGAAGGCCAAGAAGGCCTCCGTTCCCAACGACAACATCGAGCGCGCCCGCAAGCGCGGCTCCGGCGAGGAAGCCGGCGGCGCCGACTGGGAAAACATCATGTACGAAGGCTACGGCCCCAACGGCGTGGCCATGCTCATCGAGTGCCTGACCGATAACCGCAACCGCGCGGCTACCGAGGTGCGCACCGCCATGACCAAGAACGGCGGCAACCTGGGCGAGTCCGGCTCCGTGTCTTATATGTTCTCCCGCGTCGGCGTCGTCGTCGTCCAGAAGGGCGAGCTGGCCGAGGACGACCTGCTGCTGGCCGTGCTCGAGGCCGGCGCCGAAGAAGTCAACGACCGCGGCGAGCAGTTCGAGATCACCTGCCAGCCCGCCGACGTGCGCGCGGTGCGCACCGCCCTGGAAGAGGCGGAGATCTCCGTCGAGGACTCCGACACCGACTTCCGCCCGTCCGTCGAGGTTCCGCTCGGCGCTGACGATGCCAAGAAGATCTTCCGCCTCGTCGACGCTCTGGAAGACTCCGACGACGTGCAGAACGTCTACACCAACATGGATCTTAGCTACGAGGTCCTGGCCGAGCTCGAGGACTAATCAGCCGGCCCAGGTCTTAAGAACCTGATAATGGGGCAGTCGGGGCGAGTATTTCTTGCCGCGGCTGCCCTTGGTCGTGTCTGCCCGGCTCTTAACAACCGCGGCACCCAGGCTGGCCTGCCTGCCACGGCGCGTGTAGGATGCGTGATAAGGTACTAGAACATATGTGTGACGGAGGTGACCGGTGAACCTGGAGGGCTTGCGCGTCATGGGCATCGACCCGGGCCTTACGCGCTGCGGCCTGTCGGTCGTACAGGCGGGCCGGGGCCGTGCCGTCATCCCCATCTCCGTCGGCGTGGTGCGCACGCCCGCGGACAAGGATCTCACCGAGCGCCTGCTGCGCCTGTCCAAGGCCGTGGCCGAGTGGATGGACGAGTACCAGCCGGACGTGGTGGCCATCGAGCGCGTCTTCGAACGCGGCAACGTCTCCACGGTCATGCAGACCGCTCACGCCGTCGGGGTCTTGGTGCTCGCCGCGGCCGAACGCGGCCTGGACGTGCACATGTACACCCCCTCGGAGGTCAAGAAGGCCGTTTCCGGCAACGGCCGCGCCGACAAGAAGCAGATGACCGCCATGATCACCCGTATCCTGGGGCTGAGCGAGCCACCCAAGCCGGCCGATGCCGCCGACGCGCTAGCACTCGCCGTCAGCCACTGCTGGCGCGCTCCGGCCCTGGCCCGCGCCGAGCAGGTGCGGGAGAGGACCCAGGCCCAGCGGCAAGCCCAACAGCAAGCCCTGGCGCGCGCCCGCTCCACCCAGTCCGGCTAGGCGGCAGGCCTAGCACCACGTCGCCCGAAACCTAAAAAACCTAGAACTCTACCCCCGGGAAGAAAGGACAACCCCGCCATGATCGCATCGCTGCGCGGAGAGGTTATCTCCATCGCGCTGGACCACGCCGTCATCGAATGCCAGGGCGTGGGCTACCTCGTGCACGCGGCCCCGCCCACCCTCGGCCGGCTGACCCGCGGGGAAGAGGCCTTCGTGCTGACCTCCATGGTGGTCAAGGAAGACTCCATGACCCTCTACGGCTTCGGCACCGCCGAGGACCGGGAGATGTTCCACCTGCTGCAGTCCGTCTCGGGGCTCGGCCCGAAGCTGGCGCTGGCCGCACTGTCGGTGCTGGAGGCCAACGAGCTGGCGCAGGCGATTAGCCAGTCGGACGCCAAGCGCCTGCAGACCATCCCGGGCGTGGGCAAGCGCATGGCGGAGCGGCTAGCGCTCGAGCTCAAGGACAAGGTGGCAGGCTTCGCCGGGGCCGGCGCGGCCGCGGGCGAGGGCGCAGCCGCCGGCGGGGTCCCCGCGGCCAGCGAGCCGGTCGTCCAGCAGGTCACCGAGGCGCTGGTGGGCCTGGGCTTTACCGAAAAGGCCGCGGCCGGGGCCGTCGAGGCGATCGTCGCCGAGCAGCCCGATGCCGCCACGCCGGTGGTCCTGCGTAGCGCGCTGGCCCGGCTGGGCAAGAAATAAGTAGGCGCACGCCAGGGGTTCACGACGGGTAGGGTGTTAGGACATGTCAGATATTGAGCGCACCGAGTTTCAGCTGCCAGACGGGCTAGAAGCCGCCCGGCAGGGCAGCGCGCAGGCGGCGGAGCGCCGCAACGACGACGTCGACGGGCACGCGCAGCAGGGCGAGCGCGACATCGAGCGCTCCCTGCGCCCGAAGAGCCTGGACGAGTTCATCGGGCAACCGAAGGTCCGCGAGCAGCTCTCGCTGGTGCTGCAGGGCGCGAAGAAGCGCGGCGTGACCCCGGACCACGTGCTGCTGTCCGGCCCGCCCGGGCTGGGCAAGACCACCATGGCCATGATCGTCGCCCAGGAGCTGGGCACCAGCCTGCGGATGACCTCGGGCCCGGCGCTGGAGCGCGCCGGCGATCTGGCCGCCATGCTCTCCAACCTCATGGAGGGCGACGTGCTCTTTATCGACGAGATTCACCGCATCGCGCGCCCGGCCGAGGAAATGCTGTACATGGCCATGGAGGACTTCCGGATCGACGTCATCGTGGGCAAGGGCCCGGGTGCGACCTCCATCCCACTGGAGATCCCGCCGTTTACCCTGGTGGGTGCGACCACCCGCGCCGGCATGCTGACCGGCCCGCTGCGGGACCGCTTCGGGTTTACCGCGCAGATGGAGTTCTACGACACCGCGGATCTGACCCGGGTTATCAAGCGCGCCGCGCAGATCCTCGACGTGGACATCACGCGGGAGGCCGCCGTGGAAATCGGCTCGCGCTCGCGGGGTACCCCGCGTATCGCCAACCGCCTGCTGCGCCGCGTGCGCGACTACGCCGAGGTCAACGGCGACGGCGAGATCGATCTGGCGGCCGCGCAGGGGGCCTTGGCCGTCTTCGACGTGGATGAGATGGGCCTGGACCGCCTGGACCGGGCGGTCCTGCACGCGCTCATCGAAGGCCACAACGGCGGGCCCGTCGGCGTGAACACCTTGGCCATCGCCGTGGGGGAGGAGCCCTCCACCGTCGAGGAGGTCTGCGAGCCCTACCTCGTGCGCGCCGGCATGATCGCGCGCACCGGGCGCGGGCGCGTGGCCACGGCGGCGGCCTGGCAGCACCTGGGGCTGACCCCGCCCGACGGGGCGATTGGCCTGTTTTAATAGATTCTTACTGCCAAACGGCGTTTGATTAACAGTTAAACTGAAATTTCTGGCACACTGGACGGTATGGAACTAGTACTATTTATCGTCCTCGTTGTCCTTCTAGTCCTGCCTACCTTCTTCGCAATGCGCAAGCAGCGCCAGCGCCAGAAGGAAGTTGCCGCCTTCCAGGCCTCGCTGACCCCGGGTAAGCGCGTCGTGACCGCCGGCGGCATCCACGGCACCGTGACCGCGGTGCGCGAAGGGGATATCGACCTGGAGGTCGCCCGCGGCATGATCATCACCGTCGACAAGATGGGCATCCTGCGCGCGGCCAACACCGCCCCGAACGTGGTGGGTGATGCCCCGGCCGATCCGCAGCAGACCGACTTCCACCCCGACGACAACCCGCGCAACCCGGACGAGCGGAACTAGGTCAAGCGGACCCGCCCGTCCTGGATTCCACTCACCGCCCGCCTTGGGCGTGCCGAGCGCACGCCACCGGCAGGCGGATTTTTTCTATTTTCCCCGCACTGTGATCGTTGTCATGGTCACACTATGCGCTTTTCTGGCTCCCTGTTGAGGTTTTGCCAGCGATATGACGTACCATGATGGATCGTGTTCGCTCCTTTCACCGTTAAAGGTAGCGATTTTTACTTAGCCCTGTAACTTGCAATGCACAGGAGATTGTATTCGTGTCCGCTCCTCACAAAGGCGCCATCAACAACGCCAGTAGGAAATGGCCGAAGCGCGCCATCATGCTCTTCGTCGTCATCCTGCTGGCGGTGTGGGCGCTCGTATTCTTTACTGGCGATCGCACCGCCAGCACCAAACTCGGCATCGACCTGCAGGGTGGTACCCGCGTCACGCTGGTCCCGCAGGGCGAAGAACCGACCCAGGACCAGCTGCAACAGGCTCGCGAGATCCTGGAACAGCGCGTCAACGGCATGGGCGTGTCCGGATCCGAGGTAGTCATCAACGGCAACACCCTGGTCATTACCGTCCCGGGCGAGGACACCCAGGAAGCGCAGTCGGTGGGCCAGACCTCGCAGCTGCTCTTCCGCCCGGTGGCCGAACAGCCCACCCCGGACATGACCAAGCTGCTGCCGGAGATGGAAGACATGGCCAACCGCTGGGTCAAGTACGGCGTCTTGAGCAAGGATGAGGCGAACCAGTCCCTGAAGCGCGTGACCGACGCCATCAACCAGGCTAACGAGCAGGCCGAGGGCCAGGGCTCGAACAACACCAAGGTGGATGAGAAGAAGGTCAGCGCCGAGCCGCTGCCGGAGCCGGAGAACTCCCTGGAGCAGGCGGAGCGCCGCGAAGAGATGACCGACATGCTGCTCAAGGACCGCCAGTCGGAGGACCCGACCACGCTGTCCGCGGCCTCGGCTCTGATGACCTGCACCCAGGACACGGATCCCCTGGCGGGCGCGGACGATCCCGCCAAGCCGCTGGTGACCTGTGACTACTCGCAGGGCATGCCGTACATCCTGGACCCGGCCCCGCTGCTGGACGGCGTCGAGGATCCGAACGGCACCCGCCTGACCGGCTCGGAAATCGACACGGATTCCCCGATCGACGGCGGCCTCAACCCGGACACCGGCCAGATGCAGATCAGCTTCTCCTTCCAGACCGGCGACGGCCCGAACGGCTCGGCCACCTGGGCCAAGCTGACCGAGGAGTACCTTCAGAAGCAGATCGCCATCACCCTGGACTCCGGGGTCATCTCCGCGCCGCAGATTCAGGGCGCGACCCCGTACGGCTCGGCCACCTCGATTACCGGTGACTTCAGCCAGGAAGAGGCGCAGTCGTTGGCCAACAACCTGCGCTACGGCGCGCTGCCGCTGTCGTTTGTCGGCGAAAACGGCGAGCCGGGCGGCACCACCGAGACGGTCCCGCCGTCGCTGGGCCACGCCGCCCTGCAGGCCGGCCTCATCGCCGGCCTGGTCGGCCTGATTCTGGTTCTGGCCTACTCGATCTACTACTACCGCGCCTTCGCCTTCGTCTCCTTCCTGACGCTGGTCGGCGCCATGGCCCTGACCTACGGCTCCCTGGTGCTGCTGGGCCGCTGGGTCGGCTACTCGCTGGACCTGTCCGGCATCGCCGGCCTGATCATCGGTGTCGGCGCCATGGCCGACTCCTTCGTGGTCTACTACGAACGCATCAAGGACGAGATCCTGGAAGGCCGCACCTTCCGATCTGCGACCACCAAGGCCTGGGAGCGGGCGCGCACCACCATCGTGACCGGTAACGCCGTCACGCTGATCGGCTCCGTGGTCGTCTACTTCCTGGCCATCGGCGAGGTCAAGGGCTTCGCCTTCACCCTGGGCCTGACCACCGTCTTCGACCTGGTCGTCTCCTTCCTCATCACCGCGCCGCTGATGATGCTGGCCGCCCGCAAGCCGGTCTTCGCCAAGCCGTCCATGAACGGCCTCGGCGGCATCTTCGCACTGGCCGAAGAAAACCGGGCGAAGGGCCACTATGGTAAGACGCATCCGCGCGGCGACCAGGCCGCGGACGCTCAAGACACGAAGCCTGAGCACACCGAGCGCACCGTACGCAGCAAGCGCAACGAGCAGGGCGAGGAGAACAACTAATGGCTAAGAACAAGATTTCCCGGTTGGATCGCCTCTACTCCGACGAGGGCGGCATCGACTTCATCGGCCGGACGAAGCTGTGGTACTCGATCACCATCGGCCTGCTGGTCGTGTCCATCGCCGCTATCCTCATCCGCGGCTTCAGCCTCTCGCTGGACTTCGAGGGCGGCACCACCGTGACCATGCCGGCCGCGGACCTGGTGGAAGAGGAGGTCGGCCAGACCTTCGAGGAAGCCACCGGCGTAGAACCCGAGCAGGTCCAGATCGTCGGCTCCGGCGCCTCCGAGACGCTGGAGATCACCTCCGAGCGCCTGAGCCAGGAGCAGGTCGACAACGCCCGGCAGGCCATCTACGAGGAGTACCAGCCGGAAAACGCCGAGGGCGAGGCCACCCCGGACGCCATCGGTACCTCCACCGTTTCTGAGTCCTGGGGCTCCTCGATTACCGAGCGCATGATCATCGCGATGGTGGTCTTCCTCATCGCGGCGACCGTCTACGTTGCCATCCGCCTGCAGCGCACCATGGCGTTCGCGGCCATCCTCGCGCTGATTGTCGACGGCGTCATCATCGCCGGCATCTACGCCCTGTTCGGGCTCGAGGTTTCCCCGGCCGTCATCATCGGTCTGCTGACCGTGCTGACCTTCTCCATCTACGACTCCGTGATCGTCTTCGACAAGGTCAACGAGAACACCCAGGGCATTTTGGGGCAGCGCAAACACACCTACGGCGAACAGGCCAACCTGGCCATCAACCAGACCGTGATGCGTTCTATCTCCACCTCGGTGATTTCCGCCCTGCCGATTATCGCCCTCTTCGTGGTCGCGGTCTGGCTGATGGGCATCGGCACGCTCAAGGACCTGGCACTGATCCAGCTCATCGGCGTTATCGAGGGCATCTTCTCCTCTCTGTTCCTGGCCACCCCGCTGCTGGTCAGCATGGTCAACCGGAAGAAGGAATTCCGCCGCCACAACGGCGAGGTGGAGCGCTACCGTTCGGGCGAGGCTGACGAGGAGCTCGACCCCGAGGAAAGCGGCGCGAAGCGCACCGTGGCCTCTCCGGTGACGGCGTCGGCTAACGACGACATCGCCGAATCCAGCGACGACCACGGCCCGCGCCCCGGCGAGGGCACTACCGGCTCCGGCGCCACCTGGCGCCCGGGACAGTAGCCCGGCCTAGGTAGTTCACGGTCAGTTTCTCTCCCCGGGGGCTTTGACCCCCGGGGTTTTGCAATCGGTAGTCTCAGGTAGGAGTTAGCCCGAAATGGGAAGTGGAGTCAACAAGAATCCAACGCGGTGGCGTCTGGCAGCTGCGGGCCTGGCCGCCAGCCTGGCGCTGGGCCTGGCAGCCTGCGGGCAGGGGGAGGAGCCGGCCGAGGAGGAAGGCACCGCCTCCAGCGACCATTTCGGCTACCAGACCTCCTCGGAGCTGGTGACCACCAACGCCGGCACCGCCTTCGGCTCCGCCGGCAGCGTGGCGCAGCTGTCCAGCCGCCTGTACCCGGCCGCCTTCGTGCCGGGCCCGCGCGGGCAGATGATCCCGAACACGGACCTGGTCCAGGCCCAGGAGCTCAACCCCGGCTCCGAGGACGAGTCCAAGTCGGTGCTCTACACGCTCAGCGACGACGCGAAATTCTCCGACGGCCAGCCGGTGACCTGCGTGGACTACCTGCTGGCGTATACGGCCGGCACCATGCAGGAAACCTTCGGCTCCCACATGCCGCTGGCCCAGGACATCCAGCAGTTCAAGTGCGCACCGGAGAACAAGGTCTTCGAGGTCGTCTTCGCCCCGGGCACCGGCCAGCGCTGGCGCGGGCTGTTCGGACCGGGCACGGTGATGCCGGCCCACGCTATCGCCAAGAAGCTGGGCATGGACTCCCAGGAGCTGACCAACGCCTTGTACTCGCAGGATCCCACGGTGCTGGAGGAGGTCGCGCGCATCTGGCGCTTCGACTTCCAGTTGGCCGAGTTCGATCCGGAACTGCAGGTCTCCTTTGGCCCGTATGTCATCGACCACGTGGGCGAGAGCGGGGAAGTGGTCCTGGAACGCAACCCGCACTTCTTCGGCAACGAGGCCGAGATCGCCCCGGTGACCGTCTGGCCCGCGGACGCGGATTCCGGCGCGCTGAAGGACGCCGGGACCCTTGGCGTGGTTGACTCCCGCGCGGCGAACCCTGCCTGGCTGGACCGCGACGCGGCCGATAACCCTTATGAGATTGAGCCGGTCGTCGGCGATCTGACCGAGTCGCTGGTCCTGTCGGAGTACGGCTTGTTCGCGCAGGAGGAGCCGCGGCGGGCCTTCTCCGAGTGCATCGACCAGGCCGCGCTCGCCAAGCTCAGCTCCGCCGAGTCCGGCGTGGAGGTCCCGCCGGTCTACCAGCACGTCCTGCGGCACAACGACCCCATCGGCAAGTACCTGAAGCGGGCCGTCGAGCCGCACGTGGGCACCGACAACGCCATCGCCCAGACGCTGAGCGGGCAGACCATCCGCATCGGCTACCTGGGCCCCAACGACCGCTATGCGGCCATGGTGGAAAAGATCTCGGAGACCTGCCAGCCGGCCGGGATCACGGTCGAGGACGTGAGCGCGGAGAACACCTCGCAGTACATGCTCAACCCGGATCCGGAAACGGGCCTGCCCGCCATCGACGCCTTCCTGGGGCCTATCGATCCGCTCACCGAATTCTCGACCGCGGAGCCGCGGATTTCGAATGTGGAAGAGCTCAACAAGGCCGAGGCCGAGCAGTGGCAGACGGTGCGGACCATCCCGCTGGCTGCGCAACCGAAGACCTTCGTGGTCCGCAACGATGTCAAACACGTGGTACCGTACACTGGGCTGGCGGGAATCGGTTGGAATATGGACAGGTGGGCGCTGATCCCCGAAGGCGCCACTGAATCGAAATCGAAGGATAATTAAGTGAGTTCTCAGTACTCCAACGCTAATGAAGCCCTACAAGACAAGATCCGTTACGTCCAGGACTTCCCGGAGCCGGGTGTTCTCTTCGAGGACCTGACCCCGGTGCTGGCCGACGCGGACGCCTTCAGCGTCGTGGTTGATGGCCTGGCGAAGGCCTGCGAGGACCTGGGCGCGGAGATGATCGGCGGGCTGGACGCCCGCGGTTTCTTGCTGGGGTCTGCGGTCGCCTACAAGATGGGCGTGGGGATCCTGGCCATCCGCAAGGCGGGCAAGCTGCCGCCGCCGGTCCTGCACACCGAATACGAGCTGGAATACGGCACCGCGGCCCTGGAGATCCCCGCCAACGGCGCGGAGCTTAAGGGCAAGAAGATCGCCCTGGTCGACGACGTCCTGGCCACCGGCGGCACCCTGTTTGGTGCCCGCCAGCTGCTCGAACAGGCCGGCGCCGAGGTAGTCGGCAACGTCGTGGTCATCGAGGTCGAGGGCCTGGGCGGGCGTGAGCGACTAGCGGGTACGCCTTTGGTGGTCTTACGCACACCTGAGGAGAATTAAGCGCTAGACTGAACTAATTAGTAGTTTAGTTCGGAAAGGGGCGCGTAATGACTCACGATAGACCGGCGAAACGCCCCGCTGGGTCTAGCATGCGCAGCATGTCCGCCCGCCTGGCTCGTTCCCTGACGGGTGGGCGGACCAAGGTCAATCCGGTCTTGGAGCCTTTGCTGTCCATCCACCGCGAATTCCATCCGCGGGCAGACGTGGAGCTGCTGAACAACGCCTACGAAACCGCCGAGCGCCTGCACGAGGGCGTGATGCGCAAGTCGGGGGATCCGTACATCACGCACCCGCTGGCGGTCGCCACCATCGCCGCGGAGATCGGCATGGACACCACCACGGTGGCCGCGGCCCTCCTGCACGACACGGTGGAGGACACCGATTATTCCCTCGAGGACCTGACTGGCGATTTCGGCCCCGAGGTCGCGCGGCTCGTCGACGGCGTGACGAAGCTGGACAAGGTGGCGCTGGGTGCTGCCGCCGAGGCTGAGACCATCCGCAAGATGATCGTGGCCATGGCCCAGGATCCGCGCGTGCTGGTCATCAAGGTCGCTGACCGCCTGCACAACATGCGAACCATGCGCTTCCTGCCGCCGGAAAAGCAGGCGAAGAAGGCCCGCCAGACCCTCGACGTGATTGCCCCGCTGGCGCACCGCCTGGGCATGGCCAGCGTCAAGTGGGAGCTCGAGGACCTGGCTTTTGCCATCCTGTACCCGAAGAAGTACGACGAGATCGTGCGCATGGTCGCCGCCCGCGCCCCCTCGCGCGACCGCGCCCTGAAGCAGATCAAGGAAGAGGTCGGCGCCGCCCTCAAGGAGAACGGCATCCAGGCTGAGGTGATGGGCCGGCCGAAGCACTACTGGTCGATCTATCAGAAGATGATCGTGCGCAGCCGCGACTTCGACGAGATCTTCGACCTGGTGGGCATCCGCATCCTGGTCGAGGACATCAACAGTTGTTACGCCGCCATCGGCGTGGTCCACGCCCTCTACTCGGCGCTTCCCGGCCGGTTCAAGGACTATATCTCCTCGCCGCGCTTCGGCGTCTACCAGTCGCTGCACACCACGGTGCTAGCCGACGGTGGCTCCTCCCTGGAGGTGCAGGTGCGCACCCACGAGATGCATTACAACGCCGAATTCGGCGTGGCCGCGCACTGGCGCTACAAGGAGACCAAGGGCAAAAACTCTGGCCACCAGGAAGAGGTCGACCAGATGGCGTGGATGCGCCAGCTGCTCGACTGGCAGAAGGAAGCCGCTGATCCGAACGACTTCCTGGACTCCCTGCGTTACGACCTGTCGGCCAAGCAGATCTTCGCGTTCACCCCGAAAGGTGACGTCATCAACCTGCCGGCCGGCTCCACGCCGGTCGACTTCGCCTACGCGGTCCACACGGAGGTTGGCCACCGCTGTATCGGCGCGAAGGTCAACGGCAAGCTGGTGGCGCTGGAATCGACGCTGAAATCCGGCGACAAGGTGGAGATCTTTACCTCCAAGGACACTAACGCCGGCCCGTCGCGCGACTGGCAGGAGTTCTTGGTCTCGCCGCGCGCGAAGGCGAAGGTGCGCCAGTGGTTCGCCAAGGAGCGCCGCGAAGAACACCTCGAAGCCGGCCGCGACGCCCTAGCCACGGAGGTCCAGCGCGGCGGCCTGCCGCTCTACCGACTGTTTACGGCCAGCTCGATGAAGCAGGTGGCCAAGCAGCTGCACTACCCGGACGTGGACTCGCTGTATACGGCCATCGGCTCGGGCAATGTCTCCGCCCAGCACGTGGCCAACCAGCTGACCTCCCTGTTCGGCGACCGCGACGACGCGGTCGAGGCCCTGGCCGATCGCACCCCGCTGTCGGCGCTGGAGAATTCCCGCACCAAGGAAACCGAAGATTCCTCCTCGGGCACCGGCATCCTGGTCGAGGGCAGCCCGGACGTGATGGCGAAGATGGCCAAGTGCTGCCAGCCGGTCCCGGGCGACGAGATCTTCGGCTTTGTCACCCGCGGCGGCGGGGTCTCCGTGCACCGCGTGGATTGCACCAACGCGGAGAAGCTGCGCAGCCAGCCGGAGCGCATGATGGACGTCTCCTGGGCCAGCGGCAATTCCGCCTCCGGCGCCTTCGCGGCCACGCTGCAGCTGGAGGCCCTGGACCGCCAGGGCCTGCTGTTTGAAATCACGCGGATCTTCAGCGATCAGAACCTCAACGTGCTGTCGATGACCTCGAACCGCGGCGACGATCACATCGCGACGCTGAAGTTCACCTTCTCGGTCTCCGACACCAAGCAGCTGGGCCAGCTGATGACCACGCTGCGCAACACCGAGGGCGTCTTCGACGTCTACCGCGTCACCGCTTAACCCCGCGGGACCGCGAATCCTCGGCGCCAGCGACGGAGGAACGAGCGGCAGGGGAGAGCGCAGTGCCCCCGTCCGGTGACCGGCAGGTGAACTCTGCGCCGCGGGCAGGTTAACACCGCAGGGGAAGCCGCGACCTACCGCCGGGAGCGCTGCGGGGGCTTGGTCACGGGTTTATAAAGGGACTTGTCTCTAAGTCCCTTTTCCCAAGTCTCGTAGGAGAACTCCCATGAGTAACTTCCGTCGCATTGGCCGCCTCGTGGCGGCTACCACCGTCACTGCCGTCGCCCTGCAGGGCGCTCCGGCCGCCTTCGCCGAGGACAAGGTCAGCTTCTCGGTCTCCAACTTCACCGACTTCCACGGCCACCTGGAAGAAGCGGATCCGGAACTGGGTGCCGCTAAGCTGATGAGCCTGGTCGAGCAGGTCAACCAGGACCAGAACTACGATCTGACCACCTCGGGCGATAACGTCGGCGGTTCCGCGTTCGTCTCCGCCATCACCGACGACGAGTACACCCTGCAGGTTCTTAACGCCATGGGGGTCGAGGCCAGCGCCGTGGGCAACCACGAATTCGATCAGGGCTTTGATGACCTGACGGGCCGCATCATCCCGAAGTCCGACTACCCGGTGCTGGGCGCCAACGTCCTCAAGGACGGCCAGCCGGCGATGGAAGCGTCCCACGTTTCTGAAATTGACGGCGTCAAGGTCGGCTACGTGGGCACCGTGACTCAGCTGACCGCTGAGAAGGTCGCCCCGAGCGCCATCGAGGGCATCACCTTCACCGACCCGGTCGAGGCCACCAACAAGGAGGCCACCCGCCTGAAGGAGTCGGGCGAGGCCGACGTCGTCGTGGCGCTGATGCACGAGGACGCGGAGCAGTACGCCGAGGGCTTCAACAACGACGTCGACGTCCTCTTCGGCGGCGATTCCCACGTGCGCTCCCAGGGCACCGTCGAGCGCGAGGGCGCGCTGCCGCTGCACTGGGCCCAGGGCCACGAGTACGGCAAGGTGCTCAACGACGTGGACTTCACCTACGACAAGACCGCCGGCGAGCTCACCGACGTGGAACTGACCCAGTACGACTACACGGATGCGGCAGCCCTGGAGCCGCACGCGGAGATCGCGGGCCTGGTGGCGGAGGCCAAGGACAAGGCCGCTGAGAAGGGCGCCGAGGAAGCCGGTGAGACCCCGCAGGCCATGTTCCGCGGCTCCGACGAGGGCAAGGAGCCGGGCTCCAACCGCGGCGTCGAGTCCACCCTGAACAACTTCATCGCTGAGGGCCAGCGCGTGAGCATGTCCAAGCAGGTCGACAAGGACATCGACCTGGGCCTGATGAACGCCGGCGGCGTGCGCGCCGACCTCAAGGGCGGCAAGGTGACCTACCAGGACATCTTCGAGGTCCAGCCGTTTGGCAACTCCATCGCCTACGGCACCATCACCGGCCAGGACCTGGTCGATGCCCTGGAGAACCAGTGGCAGCCGGGCAACTCCCGCCCGCGCCTGGCGCTGGGCCTGTCGGAGAACGTCTCCGTGGCCTACGACCCGCAGGCGGAGCAGGGCCAGCGCGTCCAGTCGGTCATCATCAACGGCGAGCCGCTCGACCTGGGCAAGAACTACACCGTGGCCCTGTCGACCTTCCTGGCCGGCGGCGGCGACGGCTTCTTCGCTGAGGATCAGGTCAAGGACATTGTGGATGTGGGCTACATGGACACCCAGGCGATGATCGATTACATCGCCAGCGGCGAGGCCGACGTCCGCACCGGCCAGGGCCAGGTCGGCGTGCACCTGTCCGGCGAGCCGAAGGCCGGGGAGAAGCTGACTGTGGAGCTTTCCTCCCTCAACTACACCAGCGAGGGCGAGCCGATGGCCAAGACCGCCACCGTCTCCCTGGGTGAGGCCAGCGCCGAGGCCGAGATCGACAACGCCCGCCAGGACGGCGACGACCAGATGGGTGAGCGCGGCCGCGCCACCGTCGAGCTGACCGTCCCGGAGGACCTCTCCGGCGAGCAGGAGCTCAAGGTCACCACCGACCAGGGCACCGAGGTCATCATCCCGGTCACCGTCACTGCCGCCGACGGCAATGGCAACGGTGGCGATGACAACGACGACGACACCGACGACAGCGACAACGGCTCCAGCCTGAGCTCCACCTCCAGCCTGAGCTCCGGTTCCAGCGACTCGCTGCTGTCCTCGGTCGGCATTGGCGCGGGCGTTATCGTCGCTCTCGTCGCCGGCCTGATGGGCGCGGTCGGCACCGGCATCATCACCCTGCCGGCCCCGGTCCGCAAGATGATTGAGGGCCTGCGCAAGCAGTTCGGCCTCTAAGACCACCCACCGCGCGGCCCAAACGCTTGCGCAACCACGACAACAAGGCCCTGGGGATTACCCCAGGGCCTTCGTTCGCCCTACCGCAGCCAAGCAATAACCACCAGCGTTCCCATAGCCGTACCTATCAGGGACTAAGCTAGGGCACGTGAGTTGGCAGCAAATTCTTCTGGACGAGGCCTACTACCAGCTGGGGCTGGAGTGGCACCGCATCCCGATCGTCATCCTGGCCTCCATCGGCATCTACCTGGCCTTCATGCTCTTGGTGAAGGTCTTTGGCTCCCGCGTGCTGACCTCCATGACTGCTTCCGATGCTGTCATTATCATCATGTTCGGCGCCGTCGCCGGCCGCGTCATCGTCGGCGTGCCCCCGTCACTGGCCGCCGGCGTCCTAGGCCTAGCCACGCTCATGGGGCTGGAGGCCGCCTTCGGTGTGCTGCGCAACGCTGTGGGCTGGTCCCGGTTCATCGACCGCAAGCCCATCCTCATCATGCACCACGGGGAGAAGGTCGAGGCCAACGCCGATTTCGCCCACGTCAGCGACACCGACATCTACTCGGCCATCCGCAAGGCCGGCCTCGGCAGCACGCAGGAAGTCCAAGCCATGATCCTGGAGCCCACCGGCCAAATCGCCGTCATCCAAGAAGGCAAGACCATGGACCCAGACGTCTTCCGCGACGTCAAGGGCCTCGGCCAAGACTAAGCTCCAAAACAGATCAGCAAAGCCGAAAGCCGAACACACAACCGGATCCCGAACCAAGGCATAAAAAATACCCCGTGGATAAAACCACGGGGTATAAAGCGTGCTAGCTAGCAGCTAGTACAAGCCGAATTACTTCTGGCCCGGCAGGTCGATGTACTTGCTGAAGAAAGCGAACAGGGAGCCCAGCACACCGATGATGGCGCTGGCGACGCCGACCCAAGCCTTGACTTCCTCAGCGATCTTCTTGGTGTCCTTCTTCTCGCCGTTCTCGCCCTCGCTGGAGGACAGGTCAGAGATGGAGGAAGAACCGTTGTCGTTCTGGTCCTTGTCGTCCTTCGGAGCCTCGGGGGTCGAGGTGGCGGCGGTGGAGGTCTCACCGGCGCCGGACTCTTCAGCGGTGGCAACGTTGACGCCAGCGAAGGAAACGGCGATGGCGGTTGCACCAGCAACCAGGGACTTACGGGAGAAAAGCTTCATTATCAAAATCCTTAGATTCCGTGGAGTACTTGCAGACGCTACAAATAGTAGCGATACGGGCAGGGGTTTGCAAGACCTGTCTAAGGAAACTGCCAAATCGGACCGTAATCGTAGAGTTCTTAGTGAATCTAGAATCGCAGGTAAACAAAGGGTTAACTGGTAATGCCTAAAGAAAAACTAAGAATCTACTGAGTGTGGGTAACCTAAGTTGGAGGGGTCTATGGGGGCTGCTTGGCGGGGGTGGTGCGGATACGGGAAAGCCCCGGCACGGCGCGAGGGTGCGCGGGTGCCGGGGCTTGGCGTTTAGAAAGGTGGCCTGGGGGCTTCACCTCCTGAGTATTCGTTAGGACTCGACGGAGACCTTGTCGATCTTGACCTCTTCGGCGGGCTTGCCGTCGGGCTGGCCGCCTTCGACGCCCTTTTCGGCGATCTTGTCGAGGGTTTCCTGGCCCTTGTCGGTCAGCTTGCCGAAGTAGGTGTAGTCCGGTGCCAGCTGCGAGTCGGCGTAGTTGACGAAGAACTGGGAGCCGTTGGTGTCCTTGCCGGAGTTAGCCATGGCGATGGATCCCTTCGGGTAGGTCACCGGCTGGCCGGCCTCGGCATCTTCCTCGGTCGGGTACTCGTTGGCGAAGCTGAAGCCCGGGCCGCCGGAACCGGTGCCGGTCGGGTCGCCGCACTGCAGGACGTTCAGGCCGCCGGAGGTCATGCGGTGGCAGACGCTGCCGTCGTAGTAGCCCTCATCGGCCAGGTGGGTGATGGCGTTGACGGTACAGGGGGCCACGGAGCGGTCGAGCTCCATTTCCATGTCGCCCTGGTTGGTAGCGAAGTTAACCTTCACGGTGCCCTTGGTGGAGATGTCGTCGCCGTTCGGGACGGTAGCGCCGTTGGAATCCTGGCCTTGCGTTTCCGGGTACTCGCAGGTGACGGTTTCCGGGAGTGCCTGGGCGCGCTTGCCGGTCAGCGCGACGGCCTCCGGCTGCTCCTCGGACTCGGTAGTCTCTGTAGTGTTCTGGTCCTCCGCGGTGATTTCCTCGTCGGAGCTATCGCGGGAGGCCATGAACCAGACGCCGCCGACGAGGGCGACGATGGCGAGCAGGGCGATCAAAGCCACGCCGATGGGGCGGGTCTTGGTCTTGCGCTCGCGGGACTTGAGCTCACGGTTGAGGTTGGCCAAGGCCTCCTCGCTGCGCTTCTTGTTATCAGGCACTGTAGTTTTCCTCGTTACACAGTAGGCAGAATGAACACTTCTTCCGGTCCGGGACGCTTTCGGCGCGGCCCGAACCAACTGGCACACAATCCTATCGCGTCGCCCGTCCTAGGTGGGGGATTAGGCCGGGGACTGTGTGGCTTTAGCAGGACCGTGGCAGGCATTAGGCAGTGTGGGTATCCTCGGGGCCATGGCAAACGTTAACTTTGATGGAAATGCAACGACGACCACCGGTGAGCTGCCCGCAGTAGGCGAGCAGATTCCGGACTTCACCCTGGTCGGTACCGACTTGAAGGAAATTACCGCGCAGGACTTCGCCGGCAAGCGCCTGGTTATCTCCATCTTCCCGTCGCTGGACACCGACGTCTGTGCGGCCCAGCTGCGTAACTTCAACGAGAAGGCCGCCGGCCTGGACAACACCGTGGTGCTGTCCGTCTCCCGCGACCTGCCCTTCGCGCAGGCCCGTTTCTGCTCCACCGAGGGCATCGAGAACGTCGTCAGCGGCTCCGACTTCCGCACCGACTTCGGCGAGAAGTTCGGCGTGGCCCTGGAAGGCTCCCCGCTTAAGGGCCTGCTGTCGCGCTCCGTGGTCGTCACCGATGCCGACCACAAGGTCGTCTACACCGAGCTGGTGGACGAAATCACCACCGAGCCCGACTACGACGCCGCCCTGGCCGCCCTGAAGTAGTCCGCGCTCGCGCGCTTCAACGCCGTCGTCCTGCACTTGCGGGGCGGCGGCTTTTCCTATTGCGGTTCGTCAGGTTGTTGTTGAATGGGGCGTGGCGGCCGGTGGTGGCGGAGGAGAGCGGTCGTAGTCGCTGCGGGGCCGAGTCACTATTCTGGAGGGCATGCAGTATTACGGTTTCACCGCGGGTCCCTACAAGACGAATTGCTACCTGGTCACGCACGAGGACAAGGCATTCGTCATCGACCCCGGTATGCACGCGCTGGATCGCGTGGAAGGATTGCTGAACGAACACCAGGTCACCCTGGAAGCGGTGGTGCTCACCCACGGGCATATCGACCACACGCGCAACGCCGGAGACCTGGCCCAAAAGCACAACTGCCCGGTCTATATTCACGCTGAAGACGAGTCCATGCTGGCAGACGGCTCGGGCGTATCCGAGGAATCCAAGGTGCTTTTCGACGCCGCCCACATGGTCCCGATTACTGATGTACGCCACCTGCGTGACGGGGAGGACCTCGAGCTGATTGGCCTGAAGTTTGCCATCCGCCACGCGCCGGGGCACTCGCCGGGCAGCGTCCTGCTGGTCAACGAGGAGGTGGCGTTTACCGGTGACGTGCTCTTCCGTGGCTCCATCGGGCGCACGGACCTGCCGCATTCGGATCCGGCGGCCATGGACGCCTCCCTGCGTGGGCCCGTGTGGAACCTGGCCGATAACCTGGCGGTCCTGCCGGGCCACGGGATGACCTCGACCATGCGGCAGGAGCGGGGGGCCAATCCCTTTTTGCTCAAGGTCGGACGGGTAATGTAGATGAGCGTGAGTGACAAGAAGAAGCAGTTTAAGCCCCTGTCCGCCCCGAAGGGAGTGCCGGACTACCTGCCGCCGGAGTCCGCCACCTTCTACAAGGTCCGCCAGACCATGGTCGAGCAGGCCCATCTGGCCGGATTCCAGCACATTGAGCTGCCCGTCTTCGAAGACACCTCCCTGTTCGCCCGCGGCGTGGGCGAGTCGACCGACGTGGTCTCCAAGGAGATGTACACGTTTGCCGATCGCGGCGACCGCTCGGTGACGCTGCGCCCGGAGGGCACTGCCGGCGTGATGCGCTCGGTGATCCAGCACAACCTGGACCGCGGCCAGCTGCCGGTCAAGCTGAACTACTACGGCCCCTTCTTCCGCTACGAGCGCCCGCAGGCCGGCCGTTACCGCCAGCTGCAGCAGGTTGGCGTCGAGGCCATCGGCGTGGACGACCCGGCCTTGGACGCCGAGGTTATCGCCCTGGCAGACCGCTCCTACCGCGCGCTGGGCCTGAGCGGCTTCCGCCTGGAGCTGACCAGCCTGGGCGATCACACCTGCCGCCCGCAGTACCGAGACAAGCTGCAGGAATTCCTGTTCAAGCTGGACCTGGACGAAGAGACCCGCCACCGTGCGCAGATCAACCCGCTGCGCGTGCTGGACGATAAGCGCCCGGAAATCCAGGAGGCCACCGCGGACGCCCCGCTCATGCTGGATTACCTGAGCGACGAGTGCCGGGAGCACTTCGAGACCGTCAGGGGCCTGCTCGAGGACATGGAGGTCCCGTACACCATCAACCCGCGGATGGTGCGCGGCCTCGACTACTACACCAAGACCACCTTCGAGTTCGTCCACGACGGCCTGGGCGCCCAGTCCGGCATCGGCGGCGGCGGCCGCTACGACGGGCTGATGGCCCAGCTGGGTGGCCAGGATCTCTCCGGTATCGGCTACGGCCTGGGCGTGGACCGCGCGGTGCTGGCACTCGAGGCGGAGGGCATTACCCTCGACGGCACCGAGCGCCGCGTTGACGTCTACGGCGTCGCGCTGGGTACTGAGGCCAAGCAGAAGATGGCGCGGCTGGTTAACGATCTGCGCGCCCGCGGGATTTCGGCCGACATGGCCTACGGCGACCGCGGCCTGAAGGGCGCTATGAAGGGTGCGGACCGCGCCGGCGCCCGCCTGGCGCTGGTGCTGGGCGAGAACGAGCTCGCCGCCGGCACCGTGGCGGTCAAGGACCTGGCCGCCCACGAACAGCAGGAGGTCTCGCTCGACCAGGTCGTCGAGACCATCGCTAGTCGGGTCTAATCCCGACCCGGATACCGGCGAGGTAGATCCGAACCATCGCGTTGTCGAGGTCGGACTCGGCCTCGCCTAGGTCGATGTCGCGCGGCCGCTGGAGTGCCAGCAGGCCGGCGATGAACTCGAGGTGCGTGACCCCGGGGCCAACGTGTCCCAGGGCGCGCGTCTTTTCTATGAAACGGGCACCGTTGTCCATCAGCTCGTTCTGCAAGGCCTTCTGCTCCGGGGGCAGAGAATCCAGGTTGGACGGCAGGAAATTCGGGATAAGCACGCCCAGCCCCAGCGAGAGCAACTGGCGGGCGTATTCACACACGGTCTCACCCGCGGACTCAGGTGCCGAGTCCAAACGCTCCAGCAACGTGTTCTGGGTATCGATGAAGCGTTGGGCGTACGTGCTCACGTATTCGTCGATGAGCGCCTGCCGATCGGGGAAGTTGCGGTAGAGCGTGGCGATGCCGACGCCGGCGTGCGCGGCGATCTTTTCCAAGCTGACGTTGTTGCCGTGCGCACGAAACAGCTCGAGGGCTGCGGTGATTATGGCTTGGCGGCGGCGGGCGGCATCGGCGCGCATGACGCTTCCTTTCGCGGGTTAGTTGACATTGTCGGCGGCGAGGGTTCAGTATATTTACGTTAACTGATAGTACACCCTCCGCTTTAGGTATTAACCATTTTTGAAGGGTGCTTTTTAAGTCGGAGTAACCGCCACCATGACACAAGCTTACCTGTGCAGCACCCATAACCTGGTGCTGAGCACCGGCTTTGCGGTACCGGACTTCCACCTTGTCGAAGGCCTCAACCTGCTGCACGTCAGCCGGGAGGCCTCCGCCACCGTGCTAGGCCTGACCCTTGCCGGTCGGATGAAGAAGAAAGGCGGCGAGGTGCGCTGGACCCCGTCGCAAGCCGGGCAGTACGAGGATGGCGGCGCGCACGCCGCCGGGGTAGAGCTTCCCGCCCGCAAGCTATTTTCCGACATCGCTTATGCCGGCACCCCGGAGATCGACGGCCTGGAGCGCCTCGTCCCGGTGCGGGCCGTGGTGCGCGAGCAGCTGGCCTGGACCAGCCCGTGGTACCGGCTCACGCCCCGCAAGATTATGTCCAACGAGCGCGTCCAGGACGCCTTTAGCGCGCTGGAGATCGACCTCGACGAGGAGGCCTGCCGGAAGACCAAGGTGGGCGAACTCGACGTTCTCACCCGCTTAAAGCTGCGCGTAGCACTTGCGCTTATCTCCCGGCCCGAGGCGGTGGCGCTGGTCATCGACGACGTGGACCAGCTGCGCTCCTGGCGCCTGCGCGAGGACTTCCTTGCCACCGTGCGCCGCCTGGCGGACCGCCTGCCGGTGGTCTGCATTAGCGCGAACGCGGATACCTCCGGCTTCGCCGACCACGAAGTGCGCATCCACGATTCGGAGATGGCTATGGCTGAGTCTCCGACTGGGAACGCGGATGGGGAAGGAGAGCAGGCATGAACCTGACACACCTAGGCACTGAGATCCGCCGCTTCGGACACGGCAAGCTGCCGCCGCTGGCCTTCGTGGTCACTATCCTGCTGCCGTTGCTCTTCGGCGGCCTCTTCGTCTGGTCCTACTGGGACCCGTTCGGCAAGGTCAACGAGCTGCCGGTCGCCTTCGTCAACTCCGACAAGGGCGCCGACGCCGACGGCGAGCACCTAGACGCCGGCCAGCAGATCACCGACCGGCTGGCCGAGTCCGGCCAACTCAACCTGGACGTCGTGGACGCGGATACCGCCCGTGACGGGGTCCGCAGCGGCGAGTACTACTTCGCCATGGAACTGCCGGAGGATTTCTCCGAGTCGGTGCTCTCCGTCCGTGGGGATAACCCGCGGCGGGCGAGCCTGAACGCCACGTTCAACAACGACAACGGGCAGATCGCGCAGACCCTGGGCAACCAAGTGGTCTCCACGGTGCTGGGACGATCAACGAGGAGCTGGGCACCCGCGTGACCGACAACCTCCTGGTCGGCTTCAACACCATCGGGGACGGGGTGAACCAGGCCGCCGACGGCGCGAACGAGCTCTCCGACGGTGCCGGCAGTGCGGTTGACGCGTCGAAGAAGCTGGATTCCGGCGCCGGCGAGCTCCACGACGGCATCGTGACCGCGGACGAGGGCGCGAAGAAGCTCGAGTCCGGCGCCCAGGAGCTCGACCGGGGCCTGGGCACGGCAAGTAATGCGGCCGACCAGCTGGCCGGCGGGCTGGGGCAGCTCAACTCCGCCACGCAGCGCCTGGGTGAGGGCGCCAGCCAGGTCTCCGGCGGCGTGGATCAGATTTCCGGCATGGTCGGCCAGGCCGCCGACGCCCAGGCACAGCTGCTGGCGGGACTGGTTAACGTCTCCAGCCAGCTACGGGCCACCGGCCTGCCGCCGGCCCAGGACCTGGCCAACCAACTGGACGGGGTCATCGAGCAGGTGCGCACGCAGGCCCTCGGCCCGGACTCGCCGGTGCTCGGCGACGTGGAAAAGCTCAGCGGTGGCGCGCGGGAAATCGCTCGCCAGCTCACCGACCCGGCCAGCGAGTATTCGCAGGGCATGCAGCGCGCCTCCGACGGCTCTCAGCAGCTGGCGACGGGCCTGCACAAACTCAACGACGGCTCGAGCCAGCTCGTAGTCGTCACGCAGACGCTGAGCCAGGGCACCAGCAAACTCGTGGATGGCTCGCAACAGCTCTCAGTGGGCGCGAAGCAGCTAAGCGACGGGCTGGTCCAGCTCGACGAGGGCTCGGACACGCTCGCCCTGAAACTGTCTGAGGCCGGCGGCAAGGTTCCGCACTACGGCGACGACGAGCGCGCCGATTACGCCGGCGCCATGTCGAGCCCGGTGGAGCAGAACCAGCAGGGCGACGGCCTGGCCATCTTCGGTGAGGGGCTGGCCCCGATCTTCATCTCGCTGGGCCTGTTCATGGGCGCCACGGTCACCTTCATGGTGCTGCACCCGTTGCAGCGCCGCGCCATCGAGTCCGGCATGTCCCCGCTGCGCGTGGTGCTGGCGAGCTACCTGCCCGCGGCCATCGTCGGCGTCGCCCAGGCCACCGTCATGTTCTTGGTGCAGAAGCTTGCGCTGGGCCTCAACGCCAGCCACGATGTGGGCATGTGGCTGGCCATGTGCCTGACCGCGGTGACCTTCCAGGCCATCGCGCTGGGCATCAACGCCCTGCTGGGCGCTACCGTGGGCCGGGTTATCTGCATCTCCTTGATGTCGCTGCAGATCGTCTCCTCCGGCGGCCTGTACCCGCCGGAGACCCAGCCGGCCTTCCTGCAGTGGTTCCACAACTACGACCCGATGACGTACTCGACGAACCTCCTGCGGCAGATGATCTTCCACTACGACGCCGCCGATCCGCGCTTGCAACAGGGCGTCGGGGTCCTGGCGCTCATCTGGGTCATCTTCCTGGCCGTCGCCGTGGTGGGCGCCTGGCGCGGGCGCCACATCGCGATGAAGGACCTGCACCCGGAGGTGGCGGTCTAGGCGGGCCGGAGAGCCCACGACCCGGCGGCTAGGCTTAGCACTCGACCTGGGTGACGGAAAAGCCCATGGTCTTGGCCAGGCCGCCGAGGGAGGTCTCCTTGTACTTGGTGAGCATGTCCCGGCCGGTTTCCGCCATGGTCTGCACGGCGTTGTCGAGGGAGACGTAGTGCGTGCCCTCGCCCAGCATGGCCATGCGGGCGGCGTTGATGGACTTGACCGCGCCGATGGCGTTGCGCTCGATGCACGGGATCTGCACCAGGCCGCCGACCGGGTCGCAGGTCAGCCCCAGGTTGTGCTCGAGGGCGATCTCCGCGGCGTTTTCGATCTGGCGGGCGTTGCCGCCCAACAGCTCGCACATGCCGGCCGCGGCCATCGCGGAGGCCGAACCGACCTCGCCCTGGCAGCCGACCTCGGCGCCGGAGATGGAGGCGTTTTCCTTGATGATGGTGCCAATAGCCCCCGAGGTCAGCAGGTAGCGGCGGGCGTCCTCGCGGGTGAAATCCGCCATGAAGTCGCGCGCGTAGTGCAAAACGGCGGGGATGATCCCGCAGGCGCCGTTGGTGGGCGCGGTAATGACGCGGCCGCCGGCGGCGTTTTGCTCGTTGACGGCCAGGGCGTAGAGGTTCGTCCACTCCATCGCCGAGAAGCCGCAGGAGGGATCCTCCTGCTTGTCCAGCAGGGTCTGGTAGACCTGCGGGGCGCGGCGCGGCACGCGCAGCCCGCCCGGCAGGGTGCCCTTGGTGGAAATGCCCTCGGTCACGCACTCGCGCATGGTGTCCCAGACGGTGTCGAGGTGGCGCAGGACGTGGTCCGCGCCGCCGGAGCTGCGGTGGAGCACGGCCTCGTTGGCCAGGACGATTTCCCACACCGGCATCTCGTGGGCCTCGCACAGCTCGAGCAGCTCTTCGCCCGAGGTAAACGGGTAAGGAACCCGGTCCTCGACGGCGGCCGCGGCGACACCGGCGGGCACCTCGCTGGTGGCTTCCTTTTCCGCCTCCAGCTCCGCGCGGGAGAGGATGAAGCCGCCGCCCACGGAGAACCACTCTTGGCCCGTGGCGATCTCGTTGCCCGCGGCGTCCCAGGCGCTAAAGATGAGGCAGTTCGGGTGCTCCGGTACCGGCTCATTGTTGAAGCTGATCTCGAACTCGAGGCTGCCCGCCGGGCCGGACACGCTGCCCTCGGAGGGGATGGGGCTGGACGGATCCGGCTCGGCGTCCAGCGGCACCGTCAGCGGGGTCCAGCCGGCCAGGCCCAGGATGACCGCGCGGTCGGTCGCGTGCCCGCGGCCGGTCGCGGCCAGGGAGCCGCGCAGCTCCGTGTGGACACGCGCGGGCAGCTGGGGCAGCGAGTCGATGAACGCCTTGGCGGCGCGCATGGGGCCGACGGTGTGGGACGAGGAGGGCCCGATCCCGATGGAGAAGATATCAACGACGCTAATTGTCATGTTGAGTTCAAGCCACCTTTCTCTGAGCGAACAGACGTGGATTGTAACTTAAGGGGAAAGTTGTCTCGCCCCAGTCTACGTGACGAACCCCACAGTGGGTGTGTGAGCTACTTCTCCGGGTTCTTCGTGTCCTGCTCGCTCGTCGCGGCGTTCGGGCTGACGTCGACAAACCCGGTCGCATCGCGCACGTCCGCGCCCGGTTCGGGGGCAGTGGCAGCGCTGGCCTCGGGTCCGGGGCTTGCTTCGGTCTCGCCGCCGAGGAGCTCGCTCATGGGGGTGAAGTCGTCCTCGTAGTCGATCCCGTTGCGGCGTTGGTTTGCCGAACGCGTGTCCGCGGGGGAGGCGGACAGGCCGCCCACCCGGTCCGTCGGTGTCACGATGAGGTCGGCCAGCTGCTCGGCGGCCTGGCTAATGCGGTTGGGGCTAAGTCCCCCGTGGCCGGCCTCGCCGCCGACGGGGGCCGCGCCGTAGTCCTCCGTGGCGCGGTAGATACCCGTGGGGACGACGACAGCGTGCAGGTAGTTCATCAGCGGACGCAGGGCGTAGTCCAGGATGAGCGCGTGGCGCGAGGAGCCGCCGGTCGCGGCGATGAGGGTGGGCATGCCGGTGATGGCCTGCGGGTCCAGGGTGTCGAAGAACATCTTGAACAGCCCGGAGTAGCTGCCCTGGAAGACCGGGGTGACCGCGATGAGCGCGCTGGCGGAGCTGAGCAGCCGGCGGGCATCGTCCAGCGCCGGGGTGGCCGCGCCCCAGTTGGTCATGGCGTTGGTCAGATCCTGGGCCAGGTTGCGGGCCTCAATGAACTCGATGTTAAGGCCCTCCCCGCGGGCGGTGACGCGGGCTTCGGTGGCCGCGGCGAGTTCCTCGCCCAGCTGGCGGGTAGTAGAGGGGGTGGACAGGCCGGCGGTCACGACCACGAGGGTGTGCACGGTAAAAACCTCCTTGGGTTGGTATACGGGGCCGGTGAATAGGGCGGGGGCTAGGTTCCTGGCAGTTTAGCTTTCCTCGCCGGGGTTGACGCGAAAGTGCGGCGAATCCGGGGTGTTGCGCAGGCTGGCGTGGGTCGGCGGATCGGAGGGGACGTGATCCGGGCGGCGCTGCTCGAAGCGGCGGCGCAGCTCCGGCACGACCTGGGTGCCCAGGCGCTCAATCTGGTCGAGGACGACCTCCTGGGGCAGGCCGGCGTGGTCGATGAGGAAGAGCTGGCGCTGGTAGTCGCCCACCCAGTCGGCGAACTGCATGGTGCGCTCGATGACCTGCTCGGCGGTGCCGACGGTCAGTGGGGTCATCTCGGTGAAGTCCTCGAGCGACGGCCCGTGGCCGTAGACCGGGGCGTTGTCGAAGTAGGGGCGGAAGAAGTCCTTGGCCTCCTGCTCGGTGTCCGCGATGAAGACCTGGCCGCCCAGGCCCACGATGGCCTGGTCCTCCCGGCCGTGGCCGTACTTGGCGTAGCGGCGGCGGTACATGTGCACCATCTTGGCGGTGTGCTCCTTGTTCCAGAAGATGTTGTTGTGGAAGAAGCCGTCGCCGTAGTAGGCGGCCTGCTCGGCAATCTGCGGCGAGCGGATAGAGCCGTGCCACACGAACGGCGGGATACCGTCCAGTGGGGCGGGCGTAGAGGTAAACGCCTGCAGCGGGGTGCGGAACTTGCCTTGCCAGTTGACCGAGGGCTCGCGCCACAGGCGGCGCAGCAGATGGTAGTTCTCCACGGCCAGCGGGATGCCCTGGCGGATGTCCTTGCCGAACCACGGGTAGACAGGACCGGTGTTGCCGCGGCCCATCATCAGGTCGACGCGCCCGCCGGATAGGTGCTGCAGGAAGGCGTAGTCCTCGGCGATCTTGACCGGATCGTTGGTGGTGATAAGCGTTGTCGAGGTCGACAGCTGCAGGCGCTCGGTCTGCGCGGCGATATAGGCCAGGTGCGTCGTGGGCGAGGACGGGACAAACGGCGGGTTGTGGTGCTCGCCGGTGGCGAAGACGTCGAGGCCGACCTCCTCGGCCTTGAGCGCAATCTCCGTCATGTTGCGGATGCGCTCTGCCTCCGTGGGGGTGGTGCCGTTGGTCGGGTCAGTGGTCACATCGCCAATGGTGAAGATGCCGAATTGCATGGTGGGATCCTTTCTCGATCAACTATCTATGACGTGTCAACAAAATCTCGAGGGGAGTTATTCCCACTCCACGGCCTCCAGCAAAACGCCCACGTCAGACTGGGTAATCACGCGGATGGGCCGCTGGGACTTCTCGCCGGTCTCGGTGATAATGAGCGCGAAGGGCAGGGAGCCATCGCGCGCCGGGGAGGTCAGGGCATCGGTAGCCGCCTGCGCGCCCACCGTCTTCGGCATAAAGACCGCCCGATCGGTGTTTTCCGCCCGCTCCAGCACGTCGGCCACCGTGCGGGCGTCGATGGTCTGGTTATCACCCAAATCGGCCGCCACCCAGTGCGCGATGGTGTTGGTGGTCAAAAGCTGGCGGAAGGTGCCGGAGTCGTAGACCGGCAACTGCGAAAACCCGTGGGTACGGATGAGTTCCAGCGCCGAGAGCAGCGAGTCCTCGGGCGTTACCGTCTCCACCTTCTGATCCCCCAGCCGCGCCACCGCGCCGGGCGGGTCCATCAGCAAGTCCCGCAGCCGCTCGATCTGGTCAATGACCCGGGGGTTCGGCTCGGCAATCGGCGCGCCGTCGTGGTAGCGCCCGTGGGAGATGGCGTTGCGCAGGCTCGTGTAATCATGCAGTGCCTCGGCCTGCTGGGCGCTGAGCAAGTGCTCGTGCCGGGCGGAGTCGATAAGCCGGCGGAAAGAGTCCCCGTCCCGGGCCTTGAGCCGGGCTCTCAGGTGTTGCTCGATGTCGTTGAAAGCAGCGATAAAGCGGTGGGCGCCGTGGCCGGAGTGCGCGTCAGAAGTCATGGCACCCAGTGTAGAGCGCGGAGCAGCGCGTGCCGTGGGGAGCAGCGACGGGGGAGCGGACGGGATTTGCGCAGACTAAAGCCCCGGTGTGGTATCCCACCCGGGGCCTGAGTCGGCTACTGGGCTACTGGCTTATTTGTAGGCGCCGCGGCCCAGGGTGTCGCAGGACTTCATGGAGCCGGTCTGGTAGCCGGCGAGGAAGGACTCCTGGCGCTGCTCGGAGGTGCCGTGGGTAAAGGAGTCCGGATCCACCTGCCCGCCGGAGCGGGACTGGATGTTGTCATCGCCCACCGCGCGGGCGGTCTCGATGGCCTCGGCGACCTGCTCCTTGGTAATCGGCTCCAGGAGGGCGTCCTCGCCCTTGTCCGCGTGGGAGGCCCAGATGCCGGCGTAGCAGTCGGCCTGCAGCTCAATCTTGACCGCGTTGGAATCCTCGCCCGGGTCGTCGTAGTTCGACAGCCCCAGGGTGTCCTCGAGGTTCTGGATGTGGTGGCCGAACTCGTGGGCCACGATGTACATCTGCGCCAGCGGGGCAGAGGAGCCGCCGAAGCTTTCCAGCTGCTGGAAGAAGGAGGTGTCGAAATACGCGGTGTTATCCGCCGGGCAGTAGAAGGGGCCGGTCGCGGCCGAGGCGGCGCCGCAGCCCGACTGGGTGGCTTGCTCGAAGACCACGCGCTCCGGCTCGGTGTACTCGATGCCGGCCTGCTCCGGCAGGACCTCGCTCCACACGCGGTCCAGGGACACGCCCGTGAAGTCCACGCGGCAGTCATCGTACTTATTGCCGTCCTCCGGGGTCTGGCAATGATCCAGCTGGCCGCCGGCTTCTGCCCCGGAACCGGACTGGGACGCCGGCTCCTCGGAGCCGAGCAGGCCGCCCAGCTGCCCCGGGCTGCCGCCCAGCAACAGGTAGAGGCCGATCAAAACCACGGTGCCCAGGCCGCCGCCGGCCGCCACGACACCGCCGCGCCCGCCACCGCCGGTACGCGCCCGTTTACCACTAATGTCACCGCCACTGCGAAAAGTCATGGCTTAAGTGTGCCATGTCCGAGCCCTATCTACCTGTTTAGCGTCCGAAAATTTCCGCGTGAAATAAGAGATTGGGCCGGGCAGACGCGGCTGAAAAGGGCGGCGAGGGTCGAACAAAGACCACGTAAAGCCGGGGTTCAGCCGGAGGCCACACCGGATAACGGTCGGCGCCCAGTGCCGGCAGGTGGGGGATAAGTCACTGCCCGTTGCCGTGGGTGGGTAGACTGAAAACGTCAACTTCTGCCTCCCTTCGCCGGGCTGGCAGCTGGGACGCCGCGGGCGCTGCGTGATGCGCGCTCAGCGGTGACTGCAGCGCGCCGGGCTTTGGGTGCGCGGAAGCTACCGAGGAAGCTATGTGTGAAGGGATTTGAGCAACAGTGCTGCGTACCCATTTGGCGGGCGAGCTCCGCAAGGATATTGCCGGCGAGACAGTAACGCTTACGGGGTGGGTGTCTCGACGCCGTGACCACGGCGGAGTTATCTTCATTGACCTGCGCGACCGGAGCGGTCTGGCGCAGGTAGTCTTCCGCGAGTCCGAGGTCGCCGAGCGCGCCCACGACCTGCGGTCCGAGTACTGCATCAAGGTCACCGGCGTGGTCGAGGCCCGCCCGGAGGGCTCGGAGAACCCGAACCTGCCCTCCGGCGAGATCGAGGTCAACGTCACCGACCTGGAGGTGCTGAACAAGTCGGCGGCGCTGCCGTTCCAGATTGACGATCCGTCGACCTCCGGCGAGGTCGGCGAGGAAGCACGCCTGCGCTACCGCTACCTGGACCTGCGCCGCGAGAGCCAGGGCAACGCCCTGCGCCTGCGCTCGGCCGCCAACCGCGCGGCCCGCCAGGTCCTGGACTCCCACGACTTCACCGAGATCGAGACCCCGACCCTGACCCGCTCCACCCCGGAGGGCGCGCGCGACTTCCTCGTGCCGGCCCGCCTGAAGCCGGGCTCCTGGTACGCGCTGCCGCAGTCCCCGCAGCTGTTCAAGCAGCTGCTCATGGTCGCCGGCATGGAGCGCTACTACCAGATCGCGCGCTGCTACCGCGACGAGGACTTCCGCGCCGACCGCCAGCCGGAGTTCACCCAGCTGGACGTCGAGATGTCCTTCGTGGACCAGGACGACGTCATCGCCCTGGCCGAGGAAATCCTGGTCGCCCTGTGGAAGCTCATCGGCTACGACATCACCACGCCGATCCCGCGCATGACCTACGCGGACGCCATGAAGTTCTACGGCTCCGACAAGCCGGACCTGCGCTTCGACATCAAGATCGTGGAGTGCACCGACTTCTTCAAGGACACCACCTTCCGCGTCTTCCAGAACGAATACGTCGGCGCGGTCGTCATGGACGGCGGCGCCTCCCAGCCGCGTCGCCAGTTCGACGCCTGGCAGGACTGGGCCAAGCAGCGCGGCGCCAAGGGCCTGGCCTACATCACCATTGCCGAGGACGGCACCCTGGGCGGCCCGGTGGCCAAGAACATCACCGACGCCGAGCGCGAAGGCATCGCCGAGCACGTCGGCGCCAAGCCAGGCGACGCCATCTTCTTCGCCGCCGGCGACACCAAGTCCTCCCGCGCCCTGCTGGGCGCCGCTCGCGGCGAGATCGCCCGCAAGCTGGACCTCATCAAGGAAGGCGACTGGGCGTTTACCTGGGTCGTCGACGCCCCGCTGTTCGAGCCGGCCGCCGACGCCACCGCCTCCGGCGACGTGGCCCTGGGCCACTCCAAGTGGACCGCCGTGCACCACGCCTTCACCTCGCCGAAGCCGGAGTGGATTGACTCCTTCGACGAGAACCCGGGCGAGGCCACGGCGTATGCCTACGACATCGTCTGCAACGGCAACGAGATCGGCGGCGGCTCCATCCGTATCCACCAGCGCGACGTCCAGGAGCGCGTCTTCAACGTCATGGGCATCGGCGAGGAGGAAGCCCGCGAGAAGTTCGGCTTCCTGCTGGACGCCTTCGCCTTCGGCGCCCCGCCGCACGGCGGCATCGCCTTCGGCTGGGACCGCATCGTCTCCCTGCTGGGTGGCTTCGACTCCATTCGCGACGTCATCGCCTTCCCGAAGTCCGGCGGCGGCGTCGACCCGCTGACGGATGCCCCGGCCCCGATCCCGGCCGCGCAGCGCAAGGAGACCGGCGTGGACTTCAAGCCGGAAAAGAACGCCAAGGCGGCTAAGGAAACCAAGCCGAAGGCGCCCGACTCGACGGATAACTAAGGCGGCACGCCCCGGGCCACGCGGTGCGTGTTCCGGGGCTTAACGCTTACCCAGGAGGAGATTTTAGGTGGAGACTGCACAGCCCGACCAGCAGGCAATTGTCGCCTTTGCGGAGGACTTATTGTCCAACCGATTCGGGGGAACGCAAAAGCTCAGCGACGTCGAAGCCTTGGTTGGTTCGGGGCATGCGGTCGTGCTGCGGGCCCGCGTGGCCAACTCCCCGTTCCTCCCGCACCGCTCCGTGGTCATCAAGCACAACCCGGCCACGGGCTACGCCGTCGATGACGCCGCCTTCCTCCGGGAGATCGTGGCCTACCAGTTCACCAACTCCCTGGCGGCGGACGTGCGCCCCGGGCCGGTGCTGCTGGCGCACGACGTGGACAAGCGCACGGTGGTGCTCACCGACTCGGGCAACACCGACACCTTCGCCGAGGCCCTCGAGTCCGCCGACGCGGACGTGCGGCGCACGCTGCTGCGTTCTTTGGGCGCGGAGCTGGGCCAGATGCACGCTGGCACCGCCGACCGGGAGCAGGACTACGACCTGCTGCTGTCCCGGATGCTGAAAAAGCACCCGGAATACGCCGAGAACCAGGTCATGCGCGACAAGGCGCTCTATGACTCCATCTACCGCGGGGTGACCATCGCCGAGGCCGCCGGCCTGGAGGTCCCCGAGGAGGTCAAGGACCTGGCGGACCAGGCGGCCAAATCGCTGCAGTCCGGCCGCTACCGCGCCTTCACGCCCTTTGACCTGTCGCCGGACAACATCATCGTGGCCGACAACATCCACTTCCTGGACTACGAGTGGGCCGGTTTCCGCAACGTCGGCTTCGACGTCGCCTGCGTTATCGCCGGCTTCCCGCAGTTCCTCTTTGCCCAGCCGGTCTCCGACGGCGAGGCCGACGTTTTTATCGAGGCCTGGGCCCGCGAGGTCCACAGCCTGTGGCCGCAGTTTAAAGACGCCGGCCAGATCCAGCACCTGGTCACCGCCTGCCTGGTCGGCTGGGCCTTTTCCAGCTTGACCACCATGTCCGCCGGCGGGCTAGAGGTGCTCGCCGCCGTGCTGCGCGGACACGAGGAAATCCCGCTCGGCCCGGAGCAGTCCCTCCTGCGCACCGCCGAGCACGGGCCGTTCAACGACGACGAGCTGCTCATCCGCCGCGATCTCTTCGAGACCTTCGAGGCCCTGTCGCGCTTTGCCAACCGCTGCGAGGACGGCGACTGCCGCCCGGCCGCCGACTTCGGCGCGGTCGTAGCCCAGCGCCTGCGCGAGCCCGGCCAGCGCTAGGTCGGCGCGGCGCGGACCCCGGCGTTGCCGCCCCGGACGTTGTAGAAGAAAGTGAGGTGCCAGCCACCGTGGCTCAAGAAGATCTCTTCGGTGGGATTTCCCCGACCCCGGAATCCGAACAGTCCAGCGGGCTGGCCGGCCGCGGGCAGCAGATGTTTAGCACCCACGCGGGCTCGCCGCTGGCCGCGCGCATGCGCCCGCGCACCCTGGACGAGGTCGTCGGCCAGAAACACCTGTTAGACCCCGGCAAGCCGTTGCGCCGGCTGGTGGAAGGCTCCGGGGAGGCCTCCGTCATCCTTTATGGCCCGCCGGGGACGGGCAAGACCACGATCGCCTCGCTGATCGCCAGCGCGATGGGGCAAAACTTCGTGGGCCTGTCCGCGCTGGACTCCGGCGTCAAGCAGGTGCGCGAGGTCATCACGCAGGCCCGGCACGAGGCCGCCCGCGGCGCGCGCACCGTCCTCTTCATCGACGAGGTCCACCGCTTTTCCAAGACGCAGCAGGACGCGCTGCTGGCGGCCGTCGAAAACCGCACGGTGCTGCTGGTCGCCGCGACCACGGAGAACCCGTCGTTCTCCGTGGTCTCCCCGCTGCTGTCGCGCTCGCTGCTGCTGCAGCTCAACCCGCTAGGCGACGAGGATCTTAAGACGCTGGTGGACCGGGCGGTGGGCGACGAGCGGGGCCTGGCCGGCCGCATCACCGTTAACGCCGAGGCCCGGGACCAGCTGGTGCTGCTGGCCGGCGGCGACGCGCGCCGCGTGCTGACCTACCTGGAGGCCGCGGCCGAGGCCGTGCCCGACGGCGGGGAGCTGGATACCCAGACCATCAAGGACAACGTCAACAAGGCGGTGGTGCGCTACGACCGCGACGGCGATCAGCACTACGACGTCGTCTCCGCGTTCATCAAGTCGATCCGTGGTTCCGATCCGGACGCGGCCCTGCACTACCTGGCCCGCATGATTGAGGCGGGGGAGGACCCGCGGTTTATCGCCCGGCGGCTCATCGTGCACGCCTCGGAGGACATCGGCATGGCGGATCCGACCGCGCTGCCGACCGCCGTGGCCGCCGCCCAGGCCGCGCAGCTCATCGGCCTCCCGGAGGCCCGGATCCCGCTGGCGCAGGCCACCATTCATCTGGCGACGGCGCCGAAGTCGAACTCGGTCATTGGCGCTATCGATGCCGCCCTGGGCGACGTGCGCGCCGGCAAGTCCGGCTTCGTGCCCGCCCACCTGCGCGACGGCCACTACGCTGGGGCGAAGGATCTGGGCAACGCCGTGGGCTACGTCTACCCGCACGACGATCCGCGCGGGGTGGTGGCCCAGCAGTACCTGCCGGACACCTTGGCGGACGCGGTCTACTACCAGCCCACCGATCACGGCGCGGAAAAGCGCGTGCGCGGTTTCCTGGGCCGCCTGCGGGACATCGTCCGCGGGCGCGGGCGCGGCTAGCGGCCGAGCAGGGACGAGCCGGGGCTAGCGCGGTGCCGGAGCGGCGCGCGGTACAGCCGGTGGGACGGGGCGATTTGGGCGTCCCGAACTTCACCCGCAGCTGTGGGGCGGGTAAAGTTGAGCGCTGTTACTGACGTTAGTCGATAGTCAAAGGAAGTTACCTGGTGAAGACCCACGAGATTCGGGAGCGCTTTACTGCGCATTTTGTGAAGAAGGGCCACGAGCCCGTCCCCAGCGCCTCGCTGATCCTGGACGATCCTAACCTGCTGTTCGTCAACGCCGGCATGGTTCCCTTCAAGCCCTACTTCTTGGGCCAGCAGAACCCGCCTTTCCCGAACGGGCTGGCTACCTCCATCCAGAAGTGCGTGCGCACCCTGGACATCGAAGAGGTCGGCATCACCACCCGCCACAACACCTTCTTCCAGATGGCCGGCAACTTCTCCTTCGGCCAGTACTTCAAGGAAGGCGCTATCACTAACGCGTGGGAGCTGCTGACCAACTCGGTCGACGACGGCGGCTTCGGCCTGGACCCGGATCGCCTCTGGGTCACCGTCTACGAGACCGACGACGAGGCCGCCAGCATCTGGCACGACAAGATCGGCGTGCCGGAAGAGCGCATCCAGCGCATGGGCATGGAGGACAACTACTGGTCCATGGGCGTGCCCGGCCCCTGCGGTCCGTGCTCCGAGATCTACTACGACCGCGGCGCCGAATACGGCAAGGAAGGCGGCCCGGCGGCGGACGACAACCGCTACATGGAGATCTGGAACCTGGTCTTCATGCAGAACGAGCGCGGCGAGGGCAACGGCAAGGGCGATTTCGAAATCGTCGGCGAGCTGCCGAAGAAGAACATCGATACCGGCCTGGGCATCGAGCGCGTCGCCTGCCTGCTCCAGGGCGTGGATAACGTCTACGAGACGGACCTGCTGCGCCCGGTCATCGACGTGGCCGAGGAGCTGACCGGCTCGAAGTACAACTCGAACCACGAGGACGACATCCGCTTCCGCGTTATCGCCGACCACTCCCGTACCGGCATGATGCTGATCCTGGACGGGGTGACCCCCTCCAACGAGGGCCGCGGCTACATCCTGCGCCGCCTGCTGCGCCGCATCATCCGCTCCGCCCGCCTGCTGGGCGCGACCGGGGAGACCATCGAGCGCTTCCTGACCACGGTCATGGACACCATGGAGCCGTCCTACCCGGAGATCGGCGACAACCGCGAGCGCATCCTGCGCGTGGCCAAGAACGAGGAAAAGGCCTTCCTGAAGACCCTCGAGTCCGGCACCTACCGCTTCGACGAGGCCGCCGCAGCCGTTAAGGCCGCCGGCAAGAAGACCCTGCGCGGCGAGGACGCCTTCGCGCTGCACGACACCTACGGCTTCCCGATCGACCTGACCCTGGAGATGGCAGCCGAGGCCGGCCTCGAGGTCGACATGCCCGCCTTCGAGGCCGCCATGGCCGAGCAGAAGGCCCGCGCCAAGGCCGACAACCGCGCCAAGAAGCACGAGCACACCGACGAGTCGCTCTACCGCGAGTGGGTGGACAACCAGCCGACCGTCTTCACCGGCTACGAGGAGCTGAGCTCCGACGCACAGGTCATCGGCCTGGTGCGCGACGGCGAGAAGGTCACAGAGGCCGAGGTAGGCGACCAGGTCGAGGTCATCCTGGACCAGACCCCGCTCTACGCCGAGTCCGGCGGCCAGATGGCCGACCGCGGCCGCCTGGTGGCAGGGGAGACCACCCTGCAGATCGACGACGTGCAGAAGATCGGCAAGAAGCTCTGGGTCCACAAGGCCACCGTCACCGCCGGCGGTCTGGATCTGGGCACGCGCATGACCGCGGAGGTCGACGCCGCCTGGCGCCACGGCGCTACCCAGGCGCACACGGCCACCCACCTCATCCACGCCGCGCTGCGCCAGGTGCTGGGCCCGACCGCGGTCCAGGCCGGTTCTATGAACCGCCCGGGCTACCTGCGCTTCGACTTCAACTTCACCGACCAGCTCACCGAGGCCCAGATGGAGGAGATCGCGCTTATCACCAACCAGGCGGTGGACTCCAACCTGGCGGTCAACACCATCGAGACCTCCCTGGAGGAGGCCAAGGCGATGGGCGCGATGGCCCTGTTCGGCGAGAACTACGGCCGCAACGTCCGCGTCGTCGAAATCGGCGGGCCGTTCTCCATCGAGCTCTGCGGCGGCACCCACGTGGGCGCCTCCTCCCAGGTCGGCCCGGTCTCCGTGCTGGGTGAGTCCTCGGTGGGCTCCGGCGCCCGCCGTATCGAGGCCTACACCGGCCTGGATGCGTTCAAGTACTTCTCCAAGGAAGCCGCCCTGGTCGAGGGCGTGTCCCGCGACCTGAAGGTCCAGACCGAGGAGCTGCCGGAGCGAATCGCCCAGCTGAGCGAGAAGCTCAAGGCTGCGGAGAAGGAAATCTCCACCCTGCGCAAGGCCCAGCTGCAGGCCCAGGCCGCGGACTTCGTGGCCGCCGCCCGCGAGGTCAACGGCTTCCAGACCATCATGCTGCGCCTGCCGGAAGGCACGGACGGCAACGACCTGCGCACCGTGGCTACCGACCTGAAGAACCGCCTGAAGGACCGGGACGGCGTTATCGCGCTGGGCGCGAAGAACGGCGAGAAGTTCTCCTTCATCATCGCCGCGACCCCGTCCGCGGTGGAGCGCGGTGTGAAGGCCGGCGACATCGTCAAGCTCTACGGCGAGTACGTCGACGGCCGCGGCGGCGGCAAGCCGGACATGGCGCAGGGCTCCGGCCGGCTGGCCGAGGGAGCCGAGCGCGGCTTCGAGGCCGTCAAGGACATGCTGGAAAGCCTGTAAGCGCTATGGCGAAAGTCACACCGGATGCTCCCGGCCAAGACGACCCCGGCCCCGGCCGGCGTCTCGGCGTGGACGTCGGCACCGTCCGAATTGGGGTAGCAGTCAGCGATCGCGACGCGCGCCTGGCTACCCCCGTGGAAACTGTCACCCGGGTGACCGGGTTCAAGGACCGCGACGGTGCGGACATCGATCGGCTCGTTGAGCTGGCCGAACAGTACGAGGTGGCGGAAGTGGTCGTGGGTCTGCCGCGAGATTTGCAGGCCAACGGCTCCAAGAGCGTTAAGCACGCCAAAGAGATCGCGTTTCGTATCCGTCGCCGTTTGGCGAAGTCTGAAACGATGGTTTCGTTAGCACCTGTCAGATTGGCGGATGAGCGTCTCACCACGGTGGTCGCCACTCAAGCCTTGCGTGCCTCTGGAGTTTCTGAGAAAAAGGGCCGTAAAGTGATTGACCAAGCCGCTGCTGTGGAGATTCTCCAAAGCTGGCTGGACGCCCGCGCGCGAGTATTATCCGATAACCAGAATGACGCAAACCAATAAAGCCTTCGAACTCAGGAGACTAATTTAGTGAGCCGCAATGAACAGCGCTTGGCTAGGCGCATGGAACCGAAGTTCGTGAAGCGACGCCAGCGGGGCTTAGCCGTGCTGATCGCCTCCTTCGTGCTGATCATCGGCGCGATCGTCTATATCGGCGGCCAGATCCTGGTGGGCGACAAGGGCGGTTCGCGCACCGATTTCGAAGGGACGGGCAACGGCGTGACGCAGCTTATCCAGGTGCCGGAAGGTTCCTCCATCTCCCAGCTGGGCCCCGACTTGGTGGACAAGGGCGTGGTCAAGAGCGACGAGGCCTTCCAGACCGCGGCCGCCAACAACGTCGACGCCGGTTCCCTGCAGCCCGGGTTCTACCGCCTGCAGGAGGAGATGAGCGCGGAATCCGCCGTCAAGGCGTTGCTCGATCTAAACAACCAGGTGGATCTGCTCGACGTGCAGGGCGGTGCCACGCTCCAGGATGTCTCCGTCATTGGCGGCGACGTGCGCTACGGCATCTACTCCATGATTGAGAAGGTCACCTGCGAGGAAGGTAACTGCGTCAACAAGGACGAGCTCGAGCGCGTCGCCTCGACCGTGGACCCGGAGCAGCTGGGCGCGCCGGAATGGGCCGTCGGGCCGGTTAAGGCCCGCGGCGACGATCCCAAGCGCCTGGAAGGCCTCATCGCGCCCGGCCGCTACATTCTGGACCCGAACATGAGCGCCGAGGAGATCCTGACCGACCTGGTCTCGCGCTCGGCGGAGCAGTACAACGAGACCGACATTGTGGGCCGGGCCCAGGCCATCGGCGTGAGCCCCTACGAGCTGCTGACCTCTGCCTCCCTGGTTGAGCGCGAGGCGCCGGCCGGTGAGTTCGACAAGGTCGCTCGCGTCATCCTGAACCGCCTGGACGAGCCCATGCGCTTGGAGTTCGACTCCACCGTCAACTACGGGCTGGAGGACGTGGAGCTGGCCACCACCGACGAGGACCGCGAGCGCAAGACGCCGTGGAACACCTACGCCAAGGAAGGCCTGCCGGATACGCCGATCGCGTCGCCGTCGGAGGAGGCCATCCAGGCGATGGAGCACCCGGCCGAGGGCGAGTGGCTCTTCTTCGTTACCGTCGATGATCAGGGCACGACCGTGTTCACCAACAACTTCGACGAGCACCAGGAAAAGGTCCGCGAGGCCCTCGACTCCGGCATCCTGGACCACCAGCGCCAAGGCACCAACCCGGCGGATGCGGACAACGCCGAAAACTAGAACGCTATAAAGCTAGAAAGCTAGGAGGCCTCGGACATGCCACGCGCGGCGGTATTGGGTTCGCCCATCGACCATTCGCTCTCCCCGGTGCTGCACAACGCCGGCTACGCGGCCCTCGGCCTGGAGGACTGGGAGTACGGTCGGCAGGAGTGCACCGCCGAGCAGCTGCCCGGACTGGTGCGCGAGGCCGCGGCTGACGTGCGCGGCTTCTCCGTGACCATGCCCGGCAAGTTCGCCGCGGTGGAGGTCGCCGACGAGGTCACCGATCGGGCGCGGCTGCTCGGCTCGGCGAATACGCTGGTGCGGCTCGACGGCGGGCGTTGGCGGGCCGACAACACCGACACCGAGGGCGTTGTGGGCGCGCTGCAGCGCCTGCTGGGGGACCAGCAGGTCGGCGAGGCCGTGCTGATCGGCGCCGGCGGCACCGCGCGCCCGGCGCTGTGGGCGCTGGCCCAACGCGGGGTGGAAACCGTCACCGTGCTCAACCGCTCCGACCGTCGGGCCGAGCTCGATCCGCTGGCCCGTGAGCTCGGCCTCGAGCTGCGTACCACGGATTTCCACACCGACCTGGAGCAGCTGTCCCTGAACACCGGGGTCATCGTCTCCACGGTCCCGTCGGCGGCGCTGGAGGACTACCTGCTGGATCTGGCGCACGCGCCGGTACTCGACGTTATCTACGAGCCCTGGCCGACCCCGCTGACCGTGGCTGCGGTCGCGAACGGCTACGCGACGGTCAACGGGCATATCATGCTGGCGCACCAGGCCTTTAGCCAGTTCGAGCAGTTCACCGGCCGGCCCGCGCCGCAGGAAGAGATGATCTCCGCGCTCAACAACGCGCTGGCCGCCCGCCAAAGCTCGGTCATCAACCGCGCCAAACGCAGCTAGCCGCAAGGCGCCCTCCCCGGGCAGCCTCGCGCCAGATCCCCTAAGCTAGGTACCAAGAGCTAAAGCTTTGGGGGAGCGGGGGAATAGTTCATGGTGCACGCTGCGCCTAACGGGCCCGGATTGGGTGACCCACTACTGGTCAGTGCCGCACAGATCGCAGGCCTTGCGGCGCTGGCCGCCTGGGCCGCGGCGCTGTGCTGGTGGGATCTGCGCGCCCGGCGCCTGCCCAACTGGCTGACCCTGCCCGCCGGGGTGCTGGCGGTGCTCGCTCTGTTTATTAACCCCGCCTGGGCCGTGGGGCTGGTCTGGCCGGGCATCTACCTGGCCCAGGCGTTGCTGCCGGGCCCGGCCGGGGGCTTAGGCGGCGGGGATATCAAGCTCGCGCTCCCGCTCGGGGTCGCCTGCGCGGCGCTGGCCGGGGCCGCCGGGGTGCTCGCCGCGATGGTCATCGCCGGGCTGGTGACCCTGGCGGCCGGATTATTATGCAGCGCGACCAGCCGGCGGCCGGGCGCGGCCCGCGGCGGCATTCCCCATGGTCCGGCCATGCTCTTCGCAGCCGCCGCGGTAGCGGTGGGGAGGTGGGCCGCTACCCCCATTATGTAGACGGATGCACCACTTCACAGGGCCGGCGTGAAATAATGACAGCCATGCTTCGTTGGACAACTGCGGGAGAATCCCACGGGCAGGCGCTCATCGCGCTGCTTGAGCACCTGCCGGCCGGGGTTCCGATTACTAAGGACGAAATTGCGCAGCAATTATCGCGGAGGAGGCTCGGCTACGGCCGCGGCGCCCGAATGAAGTTCGAGGCCGATGAGCTGACCCTGCTCGCCGGCGTCCGCCACGGCAAGACGCTGGGCAGCCCCATCGCCGTGATGATCGGCAACACCGAGTGGCCGAAGTGGACCACCGTGATGAGCCCGGATCCGCTGGATATGGACGACGCGCAGGTCGCGGAAGCCATGCAGTCGGGCCGTGGGGCGGCGCTGACCCGCCCGCGCCCGGGGCACGCGGACTTCGCCGGCATGGTCAAATACGACCACGCCGAGGCGCGCCCCATCCTGGAGCGTTCCTCGGCCCGGGAGACCGCCGCCCGCGTGGCCGCGGCCACCTTCGCCCGCAACTTCCTGCGGGAGACCCTCGGCGTGGAAGTCATCTCCCACGTCATCTCCATCGGGGCCTCCGAGCCCTACGAAGGCCCGGCCCCAGCGCCCGCGGATCTTAGCGCCATCGATGCCTCCCCGGTGCGTTCCTTCGACAAGGCCGCCGAAGAGAGCATGGTCACCGAGATCGAAACCGCCAAGAAGCAGGGCGACACCCTGGGTGGCGTCGTGGAGGTCGTCGTCGACGGCCTGCCCATCGGCCTGGGCTCGCACATCAGCGGCGAGGACCGCCTCGACGCCCAGCTGGCGGCTGCGCTGATGGGCATCCAGGCCATCAAGGGCGTGGAGATCGGCGACGGCTTCGCCGAGGCCCGCCGCCGCGGGTCCGCCGCGCACGACGAGATGGTGCGCACCGACGACGGTGTCGACCGGCTCAGCAACCGCGCGGGCGGCCTCGAAGGCGGCATGACCAACGGGCAGCAGCTGCGGGTGCGGGCGGCCATGAAGCCGATTTCTACCGTGCCGCGCGCGCTGAAGACCGTGGACATGGCCGACGGCTCCGCCGCGACCGCCATCCACCAGCGCTCCGACGTGTGCGCCGTGCCCGCCGCCGGCGTGGTGGCCGAGGCCATGGTGGCACTCGTCGTCGCCCGCGCCGTGCTGGAGAAGTTCGGCGGCGACAGCCTGGCGGAGACCAAGCGCAACATCGCCGCGTACCAGGACTATGTTGCCGAGCGCTTGAGCTTCCCGCAGGATAAGCCTGAATCATAACGACTAAGAACAGTGGAAAGGCCAGGACTACGATGACCGTACCTCCTCTAGCGACGGGAGCTCCGCGACCGCTGGCGGTGCTGGTGGGGCCGCCCGGCGCCGGTAAATCCACCATCGGGCGCCGGCTCGCTCGGGCCCTGAACGTGGGGCTGGTGGACTCGGATCAGCTGATCGAGGTCGCCCACGGCAAGCCCTGCGGCGAGGTTTTCGCCGAGCTGGGCGAGGAAGCCTTCCGCCGCGAGGAAGAAGAGCACGTGGCAGAGGCCCTGTCGGCCGGCGGCGTGGTCAGTCTCGGCGGGGGAGCCGTAGTCAGCCCGGCGACCCGGGACCTTCTGGAGCGCCACACCGTCATCTGGGTGGAAGTCAGCGCCGAAGAAGGGGTGCGCCGCACCTCCAGCAACAACTCCCGCCCGGTCCTGCAGTCCGCGGATCCGCTGGCGCGCTACCAGGAGCTACTGGACCAGCGCGCCGATTTCTACCGCGAGGTCGCCGACTACCGCGCCCGCACCGACGGGCGCAGCCCGCAGCAGGTCGTCGGGGATATCCTCGGGTTCTTGGAGACCCTCTAGACACACCCGCCCGGGTCGGAGCTCGGCCCGGGCGCGCACCAGCACACCACAACCTACTTCTTGTCGAGGAGAAGCCCATGTCCGTCATCCCGGTCAACGGTCCGGCACCGTACCACGTCCACATTGGTCACGGGCTGGCCCCGGCCATCGTGGAGACCATCCGCGAGTCCGGGGCAGCGCAGGTAGCCATCCTCTGCCCAGAGGTCTTGAGCGCTTCCGCCCGCCGCCTGGCCGATGCCGCGGAGGCCGCTGGAGTGCGCTGCCACGTGTGGCTCCTGCCGGACGCCGAGCGCGCCAAGCAGCTCAGCGTGGTCAGCGAGCTCTGGGACAAGCTCGGTGCGGCCAGCTTCGGCCGGCAGGACCTCATCGTCAGCTTCGGCGGCGGCGCGACCACGGATCTGGCGGGCTTCGTCGCGGCGACCTGGATGCGCGGCATCCGCGTGGTGCAGGTGCCGACGACCCTGCTGGCCATGGTGGACGCCGCCGTCGGCGGCAAGACCGGCATTAACACCGCGGCCGGCAAGAACCTGGTCGGCTCCTTCCACGAGCCCTTAGCCGTCTTCGCGGACATTGAGGTGCTGCGCAGCCTTCCGGCAGAAGAGATGGTGGCCGGCTCGGCGGAAATCATCAAGACCGGCTTCATCCACGACCCGGAGATCATCGAGCTCTACCGCCGCGATCCGGCCGCCTGCCTGGACCCGGACGGCGCCCTGCCGGAGCTCATCGCCCGTTCGGTGGCGGTCAAGGCCCGTGTGGTGGGCGAGGACCTCAAGGAGTCCGGCCTGCGGGAGACCTTGAACTACGGGCACACCTTCGGGCATGCCATCGAGCGCGCGGAGGATTACTCCTGGCGGCACGGTAACGCGGTGGCCGTGGGCATGATGTTCGTCGCGTACCTGGCCGAGGCCCGCGGGCTCATCGACGCCGACGTGGTCGAACTGCACCGCACGATCCTCGAGTCCGTCGGCCTGCCGGTGGCCTACCGCGACGGCCAGTGGCCGGAGCTGCACGCGGCCATGCGCCACGATAAGAAGAACCGCGACGGGAAAATCCGCTTCGTGGCCTTGACCGCGGTGGGGGCTACCACCCGCATCGAGGGGCCGAGCGACGAGGAGCTGCGCCAAGCTTTTGAGAAGGTGAGCAACTAATGCAGGTAGTTATCATCAACGGGCCCAACCTGAACCGGCTCGGTAAGCGCCAGCCGGACGTCTACGGCACGACCACCCTGGCCGATATCGAGGAGATGATCCGCCAGCGCGGGGAGAAGCTGCGCGCGGCCGGCGCGGATATCGAGCTGGACTTCTTCCAGTCGAACCACGAGGGCGACATCATCGAGCGCGTCCACGCCGCCGCCGACGCCGGGGCCGGTGTCATCATCAACCCCGGGGCCTTTACCCACACCTCCGTGGCCATCCGCGACGCCCTCGCGGAAATCGCCGATGGCGCGGGCTTCGTCGAGGTCCACCTGTCCAATGTGCACGCCCGGGAAGAATTCCGGCATCATTCCTATCTGTCCGGCATCGCCCGCGGCGTCATCGCCGGCCTGGGCCCGGTCGGCTACCTCGCGGCGCTGGAATACCTGACCGCCGAAGCCTGAGCGCGCCGCGGCCCAGCCGGTGTGAAAACGGTTACCGTGTCCGCGGACACAGGCTAGAATGGGTGTCCTACGCGGTGGGCCTTTCTAAGGCCTGCCTTTAGTGCATTGTCCGAGCGGAAAGGATTAACCATGGCCTTGGCAGATACTCGTTTCAGCGACCGGCGCCGCAAGCTGGCGGCGAAGCTAGCCGGGCAGCGCATCGACGCGATTTTGGTCACGGACCTGATTCACGTGCGCTACCTGTCGAATTTCTCCGGCTCGAACGGCGCGCTGCTGCTGAAGAAGGATCTCTCCGCCGCGATCGCCACCGACGGGCGGTATACCACCCAGATTAAGCAGGAAGTGCCGGACATCGAGCCGATCATCGAGCGCGGCGTCGGCACGGCCCTGCTCAAGCCCCTGGAAGGGCAGGGTCCGCTGCGGGTTGGCTTCGAGGCCGACACGGTCTCGGTCAACCAGCACGCGGCACTCGAGAAAGCCTGCCCGGAGGACGTGACCCTGGTGCCGATCTCCGGCGTGATTGAGGAAATCCGCCTCTACAAGGATCCGCTCGAGCTGGAACGCCTGGACTCCCTGGCGCAACTGGCTACCGACGCCTTCGAGGAGATGCTGGCCGCCGGAGAGGTGCGCGCGGGCCGCACCGAGCGTCAGATCGCGGCCGACCTGGAGTACCGGATGCGCGCGGCCGGCGCGGAGCGCACCAGCTTCGACACCATCGTGGCCTCCGGCCCGAACTCCGCGCTGCCGCACCACGGCGCCGACGACCGCGTGCTGGAGGACGGCGACCTGGTCACCATCGACTTCGGCGCCCACCTGCGCGGTTTCAACTCCGATATGACACGCACCGTCGTCATCGGCCAGCCCAACGACTTCGCCCGGGAGATCTACGACATTGTCAAGCGCTCCCAGGAAGCCGGCGTGGCGGCGGCGACCCCGGGCACCGCACTCGCGGACGTGGACAAGGCCTGTCGCGACGTCATCGAGGAGGCCGGCTACGGCGAATACTTCGTCCACTCCACCGGCCACGGCGTGGGCCTGCTGGTCCACGAGGCACCCGCGGCCGCCCGCAACGCCAAGGGCACCCTGGCCGCGGGAATGACGCTGACGATCGAGCCCGGCATCTACGTGCCCGGCAAGGGCGGCGTGCGGATCGAGGACACGCTGATTATCACCGACGGCGCGCCGACGATCATCACCCGCTCGCCGAAGGAACTGCGTTCCTTCTAGCCGCCGCTGGTCCTTCCGCACTTTAAAAAGTGGGCGCCGGTTTTACACGCATTCCGGCAGGGATAGTAAACTGGCAAGACGTAACTTTTAATCCAACAGACTTCGGGAGATTGATTCGTGGCTGATACCACCGCATTCAAGAACGGTCTTGTTCTAAAGATTGACAATAAGCTCCAGCAGATTATTGAGTTCCAGCACGTCAAGCCGGGCAAGGGCCCCGCTTTCGTGCGCACCAAGCTCAAGGACGTTGTCTCGGGCAAGGTCACGGATAAGACGTGGAACGCCGGCGCCAAGGTCGAGACCGCGACGGTGGACCGTCGCGACATGACCTACCTGTACCACGACGGCAGCAACTACGTCGTCATGGACGACAAGGACTTCGAGCAGGTCGAGCTGAGCCCGGACAAGTTCGGCGACGCCGCCAAGTTCCTGCTGGAGAACATGCGCGTGCAGGTCTCCTTCCACGAGGGCGAGCCGCTGTTCGCCGAGCTGCCGATCAACGTTGACCTGAAGGTCGAGCACACCGATCCGGGCCTGCAGGGCGACCGCTCCAACGGCGGCACCAAGCCGGCCACCCTGGAGACCGGCGCGGAGATCCAGGTCCCGCTGTTCATCGAGACCGGCAACGTGCTCAAGGTTGACACCCGGACGGGCGAGTACCTGTCCCGCGTCAGCAACTAGCGTGCAGCAAGAATCAAAGAAGGACCCAGTGACGGAAGAAAATAACGAGCAGCACAGCTCGTCTCCCGAGCGTGTGTCCCGTAACCGTCGCCACGGCGCGCGGTACCGGGCACGGCGGCGTGCCGCCGACATCCTTTACGAGGCAGAAAACCGCGACATCGATCCGGTGGCCATCGTGGAAGAGCGAAAGGGCCTAGCCCTGGAAGGCGAGCACGGCGTTGCGCCGATCGCGGACTACACCGCCGAGATCGTCCAAGGCGTGGCCGAAGAGCTGGACGATATCGATGACGCGATCGCCCGCTACCTCTCCGACGATTGGCGCCTGGACCGGCTGCCTCCCGTCGAGCGCGCCATCCTGCGCGTGTCCACCTGGGAGCTGCTGTTCAACCCGGAGGTGCCGCTGGCTACCGCGGTGACCGAGGGCGTGGAGCTGGCCAGCGAATACTCGCACATCAAGGCCGCCCCGTATATCAACGCCGTCCTCGACGACATCGCGCAGTCCCGCCGCACCGGCAGCCCGATGGCCGCCGAGCAGGACCTAGATGCCGCCGATGCCGACGAAGACGCAACGGGCACCGACGACGTCACCGAAGCTACGGATCCGGCCGCTGCTGAGACCTCTGCCGCCGCGCCGGCCGCACCCGAGCCCGTAGGCGAAGAGGCTGAGCCTGCGGATTCCCCGGAAGGGGAGAAGGACTCGCCGACCGAGTAGCCGCTGAGGCGGCGCGCCGGTCTCCGGCTGCTGGCTGCGAAAACTAAAAAGCTGGCTGCCTTTCCTTTCCACCCGCGCTAATGCGCGAGGTTGGTAGAGGAGGGCAGCCAGCTTTTGTGCTGTCTGGGCTTTTAGTTTTCGCCGCCGGCTTCCTGGGCGGTCTCGGAGCCCATCTTGGCCATTTCCTCGGCGGCGGAGACCATGGCGTTCTGCGCGCCGATGACGCCGTCGACGGCGGCCTGGAGCGCGGCGGTCAGCTGGCCGTCGGTGGCGCCGGCGGCCACCGGCAGGTCGCGCTCGGAACGCACGATGAGCATGTCCTCGTGCTCGGCGATGGCCACGCGGGCGCCGAAGGAGACCGAGTTGATCTGGTTGGCCGCCAGGAAGAGCCCGGCATCAGCCTGCGAGAAGGAGGCGTCGGTAGCCACGTCGCAGCGGACGATGACCACGGAGTCCAGCACCGCGAACATGCACGGCAGGCCGTTGAGGTTGGCCGTGGCGGCGTCGTTGCGGCCCTCGATCTTTTCCAGCTCGATCTCGAAGGTGCGCATCGCGTCGATGACGCGGTCCAGGGTGACCTCCGGCAGGGCGGTGTCGGCGGGATTCTGGTTAGTCATTGTGCTCCTCCCAAGTCACGAGTTCCGGGTACTGCTGTTCCAGCCAATTAAACGACTGCACGACGGCGTCCAGGGTGGACATCACGAAGGCGCCGATCTGGTTGCGGGACAGGCCCTGGCTGATGTTGAGCTCGCGCACGGCGGAGACGGCCAGGCTGCCCTCGCCGGTCTCAAAGAACCGCAGGGTCGGGGCGAAGTGCTCGGTGTTCCACTGGTTGAGCTGGGCCAGGACCTTCGGGCCCTCGGAGGCCGGCACGTCGCCGCGCCACACCGAATCCAGGATGAGGGTGTTTTCCCGCACCTGCATGGCGATGGCGGCGTTAGAAAAACCGGTCCGCAGGATGTCGATGGTCTCCTCGTCGCTGACCGGCTGGTTTTCCATCCGGTACTGCAGCTTTTCGGCGTCGAAGATCTCCGCGACGCGGGCGAGGGTCACCGGCTCTACTGGGGTGTCCGGGTGCAATTGGGGTTGTTCATCAGTCACTGGGACAAAATCCAAACTTGTAGCTTAAAGGGGGTCGAATATCATTCGTTACCTGCCGAGGTCCCGGCCAGTCCGTGCCGGCTAAGCCGACGGGACGCCGAGGTCTTCGGCGGGTAACCCGTCCATACAGCATAACGGAGAGCAATCCGGCGTGGGGCGCGGGCGGCTAGTTCGCGTCTGCGGGCTGCCAGAGGCGCTGGTTGCCCAGCTCGTGGGCGAAGGTGTCCTGGATGGTGCCAAAGCGCATGGCGTGGCCGTGCTGTTGCAGCTTGGCCGGGGCCACGCGCTGGTCGGCCAGCGCTAGTTCCTGGGCGCCCTCCTTGCCCAGCAGCAGGGCCGGGCCGAGGGCGGGGATGGAGATGACGGCCGGGCGCTTGAGCTGTTCGGCTAGGGCCTGGGTCATTTCCCGGTTGAGGACCGGGGCAGTCGAGGCCGCGTTGACGGGCCCGGAGAGGGCGGTGTCGAAGATGGCGCGGGTATAGATATCGCACAGGTCGTCAAAGGCGACCCAGGAGAACCAGAAATCCCCGTCGCCGAAGGAGCCGCCCAGGCCGGTGGAAAAGAGCGCGCGCAGCAGCGGCAGCAGGCCGCTGGCCCCGGTCAGGGCGATACCCGTGCGGATGTTGACCACGCGCTTGCCGGCCTCACGGGCCTCGGCGGTGGCGGCCTCCCAGTCGCGAACCACCTCGGCCAGGAAACCGTCGCCGCTAGCGGAGTCCTCGGTGAGCACCTCGTCGCCGCGGTCGTTGCCGTAGTAGCCGATGGCCGAGGCGCAGACGAAGGTGTGGGTATCTGGGCTAGCGGCCACCAGCTGGGCCAGCTTGCGGGTGGGCCCCACGCGGGAGTCGCGGATTTCCTGCTTGTGCTTGTCGTTGAAGCGGCCGAAGATGGGCTCGCCGGCCAGGTGGACCAGCACGTCGACGTCGTCGAGCAGGTTGCGCGACGGCGAGTTCGGGTTCCAGGTGCGCTGGCCATCCTTGGCCTCCGAGCGGACCAGCTGGATAACACGGTGGCCCAGCGTGGTCAGCTGGGCAGTCAGTGCGCGCCCGACGGAGCCGCGGGAGCCGGTCACTGCCACGGTTAGCGGGCGGGTCTCGGTTGCCAGGACGTTGATGCCCTGGTCGCGCAGCTGGTTGATGAAGTTGAAGTCCCCGATTAGCTTGTGCTGCCGGTAGGCGAAAGAGGCCTCCAGCGCGCTATCGGGGATGCGGGTGTCCACCGTGTCTGTAATCAGCGTGCCGTCGGCGTGATCGGCGAAGTGGTGGTCGTGGCGCCACGAGGCCAGCCGCTTGAGTGGGGCGGAGACGCACACGTCGCTGAAGGACACCCCGCGGCGGTACCGGGACAAGTCGTGGCGGGCCACCCACTTGAGCCCGGCGGGCAGGGAAAACACGGTGGTGCCGTCCGCCAGGCTGCGGGCCTGCTCCCGCGGGGCCATGGGGAGGAAGGGCGGGGTCAGGCGGCTCACGGCGCCGGGACGGGTGTGCCAATCCCATACCTGCTCGCGGTCGGCGGGGATGACGTGTTGTGCCTGGAATGTCACGGTGTTGAAGAACTCCTTTAAAAAGTCCGGGTATTCGGTGGAGTGTAACCAACTATTGTCCCAGTTTTTGGCCGGCCGCGCGCTCGGCCCGCCCCCGAGTTCGGGGGAGGATGTGTTTCAGCTACGCGCAGGGGTGCGATCGGGGTACCGAGGCTGCTAAAATTCGCCTTAGCACGAGCGGGGAAGGCGACGCCTCGTACCCGGCTACGTGAATAATTTCATCTGACCCTTATTCGACATCCTTTAAAGACCGCACCGTGAGGCGGGGAAGGAGGTCACGATGAGTGGTTCCGACACCTCCGCGGAGTCCACTGAGCTGCTGAGCTCAGACGACGTCGCGCGCACTGTCGCACGCATCGCGCACCAAATCATTGAAAAGACGGCCCTTGATGAGGCCGACGCGAACCCAGTCGTTTTGCTAGGCATCCCTTCCGGTGGTGTTCCTTTGGCCCACCGGCTGGCAGAAAAGATCGAAGAATTCGCCGGGGTGACCGTGCCGTGCGGCTCCCTGGATATCACCCTCTACCGCGACGACCTGCGTTCCAAACCGCACCGCGCCCTGCAGCCGACCCGGATCCCCGGCGGCGGCATCGACGGCACGACTGTCATCCTGGTCGACGACGTCCTGTTTTCCGGCCGCACCATCCGCGCCGCCCTGGACGCCCTGTCCGATGTGGGGCGCCCCCGCATTATCCAGCTGGCGTGCCTGGTCGATCGCGGGCACCGTGAGGTCCCGATCCGCGCCGACTACGTGGGCAAGAACATCCCCACTTCGCGCGACGAGGACATTGCCGTCTACAGCCGCGACCTTGATGACCGCGACGCGGTCGTGCTGACCCGCGTTAACCGGGAGGATTAGTCATGAAGCACCTACTCGATATTGCTGACGTCAGTGCGACCGACCTGGTGGCGCTTCTGGACGAGGCAGACCGTTTCAAAGAGGTCCTCGACGGCCGCGAGGTCAAGAAGCTGCCGACCTTGCGCGGACGGACCATCTACACCCTGTTCTACGAGAACTCCACGCGTACCCGCTCGTCGTTCGAGACCGCCGGCAAGTGGATGTCGGCCGACGTCATTAACCTGTCGGCCTCGACGTCCTCGGTGAAAAAGGGCGAGTCCCTGCGCGATACCGGCCTGACCCTGGCCGCCATCGGCGCGGACGCCATCATCATCCGCCACCCGTCCTCGGGCGCGCCGCAGCAGCTGGCCCAGTGGGTGGCCCCGGACGGTAACGGCCCGTCGGTCATCAACGCCGGCGACGGCGCGCACCAGCACCCGACCCAGGCCTTGCTGGATGCGGTGACCATGCGCCAGCGCCTGGGCATTACCGGCGGGAACTTCTCCGGCCTGCGCGTGAAGATTGTGGGCGACTGCCTGCACTCGCGCGTGGTGCGCTCCAACGTGGACCTGCTCACCAAGCTCGGCGCGGAGGTCACCCTGGTCGCCCCGGCCACCCTGCTGCCGAACGGCGTGGAGAACTGGCCGGTGCGCGTGGCCTACGACTTCGACGCGGAGCTGGCCGATGCCGACGTGGTCATGATGCTGCGCGTGCAGGCCGAGCGCATGCACGGCGGTTTCTTCCCGTCGCACCGCGAATACGCCAACCTCTACGGCCTGTCGCCGCAGCGCGCGGCCCAGATGAAAAAGGACGCCATCATCATGCACCCGGGCCCGATGCTCCGCGGCATGGAAATCAACTACCAGGTGGCTGACTACGACAACACCGCCGTCCTGCAGCAGGTCAACAACGGCGTGCACCTGCGCATGGCAGTCTTGTTCACTTTGCTCGCCGGCGGCGAAAGCTCGGCGGAATAGGAGAAAATACTCATGACCAACACTTCTCAATTCCCGGCTACCGGCGCCACCCACCCGGCGCCGCAGCGCCCGTTGCTTATCACCAACGTCCGCCCCTACGGCGAGGGCGACCCGGTCGACGTCCTGGTCCGCGACGGCGTCATCGCCGAGATCGGCGCGGGCCTGACCGAGAAGCTGGCCGGCGACGAAACCCAGCAGGCCGAGGTCATCGACGGCGCGGGCAACGTCCTGCTGCCGGGCCTGGTGGACATGCACGTCCACCTGCGCGAGCCGGGCCGCGAGGACACCGAGACCATCGAGACCGGTTCCCAGGCTGCGGCCAAGGGCGGGTTCACCGCCGTGTTCACCATGGCCAATACCAACCCGGTCACGGACCAGCCGGTCATCGCCGAGTCCATCTGGGCCAAGGCCCAGCGCATCGGCACCTGCGACGTGCACCCGGTGGGCTCTATCACCAAGGGGCTCGAGGGTAAGACGCTGACCGAGTTCGGCATGATGGCCCGCAGCGACGCCAAGGTGCGGATGTTCTCCGACGACGGCAAGTGCGTGGCCGACCCGCAGCTGATGCACCGCGCCCTGGAATACGCCAAGGGCTTGGACGTCCTGCTGGCCCAGCACGCTGAGGAGCCGCGGCTGACCGACGGGGCAGTGGCGCACGAAGGCGAGACCGCCGCGAAGCTGGGGCTGACCGGCTGGCCGCGGGTCGCCGAGGAATCCATCGTGGCCCGCGACGCCCTGCTGGCCCGCGACTACGGCAACCGCGTGCACATCTGCCACGCCTCGACCACCGGCACGGTGGAGCTGCTCAAGTGGGCGAAGTCCCAGGACATCCCCCTGACCGCCGAGGTGACCCCGCACCACCTGCTGCTGACCGACGACAAGCTGCACACCTACGACGGCGTCTTCCGCGTCAACCCGCCGCTGCGCGAGGAGCACGACACGCAGGCGCTGCGGCAGGCGCTGCTGGACGGGGTCATCGACTGCGTGGCCACCGACCACGCGCCGCACGGCGCCGAGGACAAGTGCGTGGAGTTCGAAAACGCCAAGCCGGGCATGCTCGGCCTGGAGTCCTCGCTGGCGATCATCGCCAAGATCTTCGTCGCTTCCGGCCTGGCCGACTGGCGTTTCGTCGCCCGCGTGATGTCCGAGCGCCCGGCGGAGATCACCCGCCTGCCGGGCCAGGGGCGCCCGATCGCGGTGGGCGAGCCCGCCAACCTGGCGCTCGTGGACCCGAACAGCCCGTGGACCTCGGACTCGACGCGGCTGGCCTCCAAGGCGCGGAATAACCCCTATGAGGGGGAGGAATTCAACGCGCAGGTTACCCACACCATCCTGCGTGGCGCGGTGACGTACTCCCGCGGGGCTGACGACTAAAGTCAGTCGTGGAAGAAATACATCAGACCGCATATAATACTTTTCAAGATTTCCTAGTCAGCGAAAGGCACATTCATGACTGACTCCGCCCACACCTCTACGCCGGCCATCCTGGTCTTGGCCGACGGCCGTACGTTCCGCGGCTTCGGCTTCGGCGCCACCGGAACCACCCTCGGCGAGGCCGTGTTTACCACCGGCATGACCGGCTACCAGGAGACCATGACGGACCCGTCCTACCACCGCCAGATCGTGGTGACGACCGCCCCGCAGATCGGCAACACCGGCTGGAACGACGAGGACAACGAGTCCCGCGGCAACCGCATCTGGGTGGCCGGCCTGGTCATCCGCGACCTGGCCCACCGCGTGTCCAACTGGCGCGCCGAGCGCAGCCTGCCCGAGGAGATGGAAGCCCAGAACATCATCGGCATCCGCGGCGTGGACACCCGCTCCCTGGTCCGCCACCTGCGCAACTACGGCTCCATCGCCGCCGGCATCTTCAGCGGCGAGGCCGCCGAGCGCGACGTCGAGGAGCTGCTCGCCGAGGTCAAGGGCCAAGACGCCATGGAAGGCGCCGACCTGTCCGGCGAGGTGACCACCGAAGCGCCGTACACCGTCGAAGCGGAAGGTCAGAAGCGTTACACCGTCGTCGCCTACGACATGGGTATTAAGTCCGCCACCCCGCGCCACTTCGCCCGCCGCGGCATCGAGACCGTCGTCGTGCCCTCGGGCACCCCGCTCAAGGAGATTGAGCAGTACCACCCGGACGGGGTATTCATCTCCAACGGGCCGGGCGACCCGGCCACGGCCGACGAGATGGTCGGCATCGTCCGCGACATCCTGTCCGCCGGTTACCCGTTCTTCGGCATCTGCTTCGGCAATCAGCTGCTCGGCCGCGCGCTGGGCCTGGGCACCTACAAGATGAAGTTCGGCCACCGTGGCATCAACGTCCCGGTGCAAAACCACCTGACGGGCAAGATCGACATCACCTCCCAGAACCACGGCTTCGCGCTGGAAAACCCGACCGGAAAGCCGGGCGGGGAGTTCGAGTCGGACTTCGGGCCGGCCATCATCACCCACACCTGCCTCAACGACGGCACCGTCGAGGGCGTGGCGCTCAAGAGCGGCAAGGCTTATTCCGTGCAGTACCACCCGGAATCCGCCGCCGGCCCCCACGACGCCAACCCGCTGTTTGACCAGTTCATCGAGCTGCTCAGCCAGCGTGCAGAAAACAAGTAAAGACCAGGAAGGATAGCAAAGAGACCATGCCAAAGCGCAACGATATTAACCACGTCCTGGTCATTGGCTCCGGACCCATCGTCATCGGCCAAGCCTGCGAGTTCGACTACTCCGGCACCCAGGCCTGCCGCGTGCTCAAGGAGGAAGGCCTGCGGGTAACCCTGGTCAACTCCAACCCGGCCACCATCATGACGGACCCGGAATTCGCCGACCACACCTACGTCGATCCCATCGAGCCGGAGTTCATCGAGAAGATCTTCGTCAAGGAGATCGAGGAGGGCCACCGCATCGACGCCGTGCTGGCCACCCTGGGCGGCCAGACCGCCCTGAACGCCGCCATCCAGCTGGATCGCCTGGGCATCCTGGACAAATACGACATCGAGCTCATCGGCGCCGACATCGACGCCATCGAGCGCGGCGAGGACCGCCAGAAGTTCAAGGACATCGTGGCCTCCGTCGGCGGCGAGTCCGCCCGCTCGGCGGTCTGCTACAACATGGACGAGGTCCACGCCACCGTCGAGAAGCTGGGCCTGCCGGTCGTCGTCCGCCCCTCGTTTACCATGGGCGGCCTCGGCTCCGGCCTGGCCTTTAGCTACGATGACCTGGATCGCATCGCCGGCGGCGGCCTGGCCGCCTCCCCGGAGGCCAACGTGCTCATCGAGGAGTCCATCCTCGGCTGGAAGGAATTCGAGCTCGAGCTCATGCGCGACGGCGACGACAACGTCGTGGTCATCGCCTCCATTGAAAACGTCGACGCCCTGGGCGTGCACACCGGCGATTCGGTCACCGTGGCCCCGGCGCTGACCCTGACCGACCGCGAGTACCAGAAGATGCGCGACCTGGGTATCTCCATCATCCGCGCCGTGGGCGTGGACACCGGCGGCTGCAACATCCAGTTCGCCGTGAACCCGGAAGACGGCCGCATCATCGTCATCGAGATGAACCCGCGCGTGTCCCGTTCCTCCGCGCTGGCGTCGAAGGCCACCGGTTTCCCGATCGCGAAGCTGGCCGCGAAGCTGGCCATCGGCTACTCCCTGGACGAGGTCACCAACGACATCACCGGCGTGACCCCGGCGGCCTTCGAGCCAACCCTGGACTACGTCATCGTCAAGGCCCCGCGCTTTGCCTTCGAGAAGTTCCCGGGCGCCGACGACACCCTGACCACCACCATGAAGTCGGTGGGCGAGGCCATGGGTATCGGCCGCAACTACATCGCCGGCCTGAACAAGGTCATGCGCTCGCTGGAGAACAAGCCCGCGGGCTTCTGGACCACCGACGACGAGTTCTTCGCCGGCGAGCGCGCCACGGACAAGGACGCCGTCCTGGAGGACCTGCGCACCCCGACCGAGGGCCGCATGTACGACGCCGAGCTGGCCCTGCGCCTGGGCGCTACCGTCGACGAGGTCCACGAGGCCTCCGGCATCGACCCGTGGTTCCTGGCCGAGCTGCAAGCCCTGGTCAGCTTCCGCACCAAGCTGCTGGAGGCCCCGGTCCTGGACGCCGACCTGCTGCGCGAGGCCAAGTACCTGGGCCTGTCCGATGCCCAGATCGCCGCGCTGCGCACCGAGTTCGCCGGCGAGGACGGCGTGCGCTCCCTGCGCTGGTCGCTGGGCATTCGCCCGGTCTACAAGACCGTGGATACCTGCGCCGGCGAGTTCGAGGCCCAGACCCCGTACCACTACTCGGCCTACGAGCTGGACCCGGACGCCGAGTCCGAGGTCGCCGAGCAGCGCGAGCGCGAGAAGGTCATCATCCTGGGCTCCGGCCCGAACCGCATTGGCCAGGGCATCGAGTTCGACTACTCCTGCGTGCACGCCGCGCTGGAGCTGTCGCGCCAGGGCTACGAGACCGTCATGGTCAACTGCAACCCGGAAACCGTCTCCACGGACTACGACACCGCCGACCGCCTCTACTTCGAGCCGCTGACGTTCGAGGACGTCATGGAGATCTACCACGCCGAGTCCGTCTCCGGCACCGTCGCCGGCGTCATCGTCCAGCTCGGCGGCCAGACCCCGCTGGGCCTGGCCGAGCGTCTGGCCGAGGCCGGGGTGCCGGTCGTGGGTACTACCCCGGAGGCCATCAACCTGGCCGAGGACCGCGGCGAATTCGGCAAGGTGCTGGCCGCCGCCGAGCTGCCGGCCCCGGAGTTCGGCACCGCCACCAGCTTTGCGGAGGCCCGCGAGGTCGCCGCCAACATCGGCTACCCGGTACTGGTGCGCCCGTCCTACGTGCTGGGTGGGCGCGGCATGGAGATCGTCTACGACGAGCCCTCCCTGGAGTCCTACATCGAGCGCGCCACCGAGCTCAGCGAGGACCACCCGGTGCTGGTGGACCGCTTCCTGGACTCGGCCATCGAGATTGACGTCGACGCCCTGTGCGACGGCGAGGAGGTCTACCTGGGCGGCGTCATGGAGCACATCGAGGAAGCCGGCATCCACTCCGGCGACTCCTCCTGCTCGCTGCCGCCGATGACCCTGGGGCCGCAGGACATCGAGAAGGTCCGCGAATCGACCCGCAAGCTCGCCGAGGGCATCGGGGTCAAGGGCCTGATGAACGTCCAGTACGCGCTCAAGGACAACGTGCTCTACATCATCGAGGCCAACCCGCGCGCCTCCCGCACGGTCCCGTTTGTCTCCAAGGCGACCGGCGTGCAGCTGGCGAAGGCTGCCGCCCGCATCATGATGGGCGCGACCATCGCCGAACTGCGCGCCGAGGGCATGCTGCCGGAAAGCTACGACGGCGGCGCGCTGCCGATGGAGCACCCGCTCGCGGTCAAGGAAGCAGTCTTGCCTTTCAACCGTTTCCGCCGCCCGGACGGTTCCATGCTGGACACCCTGCTCTCTCCGGAGATGAAGTCCACCGGCGAGGCAATTGGCTACGACGACAGGCTCAACCGCGCGCTGTACAAGGCGCTGCAGGCCTCCGGCGTGAAGGTCAAGCAGTACGGAACGGTGCTGGCTACCATTGCCGACGAGGACAAGGAGGAAGCGCTGCCGTTGATCAAGCGCTTCTATCAGCTCGGCTTCAACATCGAGGCGACTGCCGGCACCGCCGCTTTTCTCAAGCAGCACGGCGTCCGCACGCGCGTGCGCGGCAAGCTGAGCGAGGGCAGCGACGACATCCTCACGTCCATTCACTCCGGCTACGTCAGCTACATCATCAATACACGCGCCATTCTCTCCGGTGCGCACAGCGAGGACGGCATCGAAATCCGCCGCTGCGCCGTGCAGAACGGCGTGACGATCTTCACGTCTCTGGATACGGTGCGCATCCTGCTGGATGTGCTTGAGGACACGGTGCCGAGCATCTCGGTCATCGACGCATAACCGATTGGAGGTAAACGCTCTATGTCTAACTGTGCAATCGTGGGCATCAACTGGGGCGATGAAGGCAAGGGCCGGATGGTCGACCTGTTGACGGAAAACTATGACGTGGTCGTGCGCTTTCAGGGCGGCGGCAATGCCGGTCACACGGTCATCAACGAGTACGGAAAATTTGCGCTGCACCTTCTGCCCTCCGGCATCTTCAGGCCGGGCGTAGTCAACATTCTGGGCAACGGCGTGGCGCTCGATCCGGAAAACCTGTGGCTTGAGATGGAGCAGGTCATGAAGCAGGGCGTTGCCATTACGCCGGATACGCTCAAAATCAGCGACCGTGCTTCGCTCCTGCTGCCCTGGCACCGCGATCTGGACGCGCTGGAGGAGCAGCGCCTGGCGGATAAGAAGTTCGGCTCCACCAAGCAGGGCATCGCTCCGTTTTATTCCGACAAATATCAGAAAAAGAC
>JAQYQB010000015.1 GCA_028726465.1 Mycobacteriaceae bacterium
TCGAGGACCTCGGCCTGCGTAGTCGCATCCAGGGCGGTGGTCGGCTCGTCGCAGATGAGCAGGTCGGGGGTGCGCGCCATCGCCATGGCAATGAGCACGCGCTGGCGCTGCCCGCCGGAGAGCTCGAAGGGGTAGCGCCGCGCCACCGATGCCGGCAACAGCACCTTCTCCAGCATCTCCGGCCGTCCCCCGGCCAGGCGCAGCTGCCGGCCGATGGTCATCGACGGGTCCAGCGCGCTCATGGGCTCCTGGAAGACCATCGCCATCCGGTTGCCCCGCAACCGCCGATGCCGCTTATCCGCCAACCCCACCAACTCCTGGCCGTCGAAGCGGATGCTGCCGCTAACCGGCAGGTCGTGCAGCCCCATCACCGACAGGGCGGTCAGGGACTTGCCGGAACCGGACTCACCGATAAGGCCCAGGCGCTGGCCGCGGTCCAGGTGCAGGGTGACGTCGTCGACGAGCCTGTCGCCCACGCGCAGGCCCTCGATGGCAAGCAAAGTCATGCGTCCTCCTTCGGATCCCAGGCGTCGCGCAGCCCGTCGCCCAGCAGGTTAAAGCCCAACACGGTCACGGCGATGGCCAGCCCCGGCGCCCACACCAGCCACGGGGCGGCGCCCATGAGCGTCTGGGAGTCCTGCAGCATCCGCCCCCAGGACGCGGCCGGGGGAGCAGTGCCCAGCCCCAGGTAGGACAGGGCGGCCTCGGCGAGCACGGCTAAGGCGAAGTAGACGGAGGCCTGGACGATGATCAGCCCGCGGATATTCGGCAGCACGTGGCGCCAGGCGATCCGCGGCGCGGACACGCCGGAGACCCGGGCGGAGGCGATGTAATCCTGGTGGATGACCTGCAGCGTGCCGGAGCGGGCCACGCGCGCAAACGCCGGGATGCCCGCGATGCCGATGGCCACCATCGCCGTGACCGTCGACGGGCCCCACACGGCGCCGGCAACAATCGCCAGCAGCAGCGCCGGGAAGGCTAGTACCAGGTCGGAGGCGCGCATGATGAGCCAGTCGCCGTAGCCCATGCCGGCCATGATCCCCAGCGGCACGCCCACTACCGCCGCGATGCCGACCGCGAGCACGCCGACCAGCAGCGTGACCTGGGATCCGACCATGATGCGCGCGGCCACGTCGCGGCCAAACCGGTCGGTGCCCAGCAGGTGGTCGGCCCCGGGGCCGACCAAGCGGGCGGCCGTGTCGGCCAGGTCCGGCGGATAGGGCGTCCACACCAGGGACACCAGCGCCAAGACGACGGGGATGGCCACCAGGACGGCGCCTAAGTACTTCTGCATTACGCGGCCTCCTTAACGCCCGCGCGGGTCCGCGCCAGGCGCGGATCAATCAGGCGGTAGGCCACGTCGACAAGCAGGTTCACCGTCAGGGTGAAGGCGACCAGGAGCATGACCAGCGTCTGGACGGTGGTGAGATCGCGGTTGGCGACGGCATCGAGCAGCATACTGCCCAGGCCGGGGACCACGAAGACGGATTCGATGACGACGGCGCCGATAACCAGCGTGGTCAGCTGCACCCCGGCGACAGTCAGCACCGGCAGGGCCGCGTTGCGCAGCCCGTGGCGGATAAGCGCGCGCGTCGGCGAGGCCCCCAACGCCCGGGCGGTGCGGATATAGTCCTGCCCCATGACCTCGCGGACGGCGGCGCGCACATACCGGGTCAGCATGGCCGCCTGCACCAGCGCCAGGGAGACCACCGGCAGGATAAGGTGCGCCACGAACTGGCCGAAGCCCTGGTTGGGAGGCACCCACCCGCCGGCGGGCAGCCAGCGCCCGAAGGCGCTGATGAGCAGCAGGCCGACCAGGAAGTTCGGCAGCGCGATGCCCAGCTGGCTCAGCACGGATAGCCCCGGGTACCGCGCGCTGGCAATCCCCAGCGGCACCGCGATGATAAGCGCCAACAGCAGCGCCAGCCCCACCAGGATGAGCGAGACCTGCGCGCGGTCGAGCACCTGGGCAGTAATCGAGGTCTGCGAGGCCAGCGAGACGCCAAAATCGCCGCGCAGCAGCCCGCCCATCCACTCGGCGTACTGGGCCAGCAGCGGCTGATCCAGGCCGAGGGTGGCGCTGAGCTCGGCGACGGCCTCGTCGGTCGCGTTGATACCCAGCGCCACGCGGGCCGGGTTGCCGGGCACCGCCCGCATCATGGCGAAGATGACCACGCTGGCCACCGCCAGCACGAAGACGTAGCGGCCCACCAGCTTCACGATGCCCCCTGCCCTCACCGCGCGCTCACCTCCGTCAGGTCGACCGAGTCGGTAACCATGTCGGGGCGCAGCCCGGTCACGCCGGGCCGGGTGAGCACGATATTGGGCATGTTCATCAGTGTTACGGCGCCGGCCTCGGCCATGATCTGGTCGACGGCCTGGGAGGTCAGGGCGCGGAATTGCTCGGGAGAGTCGGCGGTATCGGCGGCGGCGAAGAGCTCGCGCACGCGCGGCGAATCGTAGCCCAGGTAATAGTCCGGGCTGCCGAACAAGGTGGTCAGATCGCGCGGCTCGACGTGGGAGACCAGCGAGACTTGGTAGTCGCGGGCGCCCATGACCTGGCCCAACCACACCGCGGGGAATTCCGCGGACTCGAGCCGCACGTCGAAGCCGACCTCCGTCAGCTGCGAGTAGATGAGCTCGGCGGCGGTCTGCGCGTACGGCAGGGTGGGCACGGTGATGGTGATGGGGGCGCCGACGGCTCCGGCATCGTGTAGCAGCTGGCGCGCCCGCTCCGGGTCGAAGGGGTAGTAGTCCTCGCCGCTGAACCAGGGATCGGTAGGTGCCACGGGGGCGGCGCCGGTGTCGGTGGCCAGCCCGCCGAAGAGGATGTCGCTGGCGGCCTGGCGGTCGATGGCATAGGCCACGGCCTGGCGCACCCGCGGGTCGTCGAAGGGGGCGGCCTGGTTGTTCAGCGACAGCAGCACCTCGCCGTTGGTGGTGCCGACTTGCTTTTCGATGCCGTCCGGCAGGTCGTCAAGCAGCTCCGGCGACTGGACCGCCCAGACCACGTCGGCCCCGCCGGAGCGCAGCGCGTTGAGGGCGGTCAGCGAATCCGGGAAGTAACTAATCGTGACCGGCTGGGCGGCCGGGGTGCCCCAGTAGTCCTCGCGGGGGCTTAAGGCCACGAACTCGTTGGGGCTGAACTTGCTGACCGCGTAGGGGCCCGTGCCGACGGGGTGGCTGGCGAGCTCGTCGACGCCGTCGGGAGTCATCATCGCGCCGACGGTGGTGCCCAGCTGCCACAGCCAATTGTTGGAGCGGTGCTCCAGGTCGACGGTGAGCTCGTAGTCGCCGGTCGCGCGGGCGCTGGTCACCACGGCCATCTGCGAGGACAGCGCGTTCGACCAGTGGTTTTTGACGTAATTCAGGCTGAAGGCCGCGCTCTCGGCGTTGAAGGGCGAGCCGTTGGAAAAGCGCACGCCCTGGCGCAGCTGGAAGACGTAGTGGGTGCCGTCGGCGGAGACCTCCCAGTCGGTGGCGAGCTGGGGCACGACTTCGCCGGTCTCGGAATCGATGGCCACCAGGGTCTCGTAGACGTTGTTCATCAGGGCGGCCGGGATGGCCGCGCCGCCGACGGTGGTGAAATCCAACGAGGTGGCGGGGGAGGTGGTGGCGACGGTGAGGGTATCGGCGGCCTGGCCGGCGGGGGCCGGGTCGACGACGGTGGTGTGCCCGGCCGCGCACCCGGACAGCAGGGTGGCGGCGAGTGCCAGCGACGCGCTGCGTCTGCCTCGGAAAGTCATAACGAAAGGTTAGTGCACCGCGTCACTTTTTGGCGAAATTGCCACGCTTTCGCTGCCGCTAGACCCCCGGGAATACCTCCAGTGGGGAGGCGCCGCCGCGCACCGAGGACAGGCTCACCGACAGGGCGTCGGCGCGGTAGCGGTAGACCGCCAGCTCGACGGGGCGGCCCTGGTGGTTGGCGATGAGCAGCTCCACCGTCCAGATGGGGGAGCCGGGCTCGATGTCGAGGGCTTCAGCATCGTCGGCCGAGGCGGCGCCGATGTGGATGCGCCGGTTGACATTGTCGAAATCGACGCCGGCGGCCCGCAGGTGGGCGTGCAGCGAGCCGGAGTCGGCGTCGAAGTTGAGGACTTCCTGCCCGATGTCGATCGGGAAGTAGAGGCGCTCGATGACCAGCGGGCGGCCGTTGGTGCTGCGCAGGCGGTGGACGTAGACTACCTGCTCGTCGGCGCCGATGCCCAAGCGCTGCGCGACGTCCTCCGGGGCGGGGCGGCGGGCCAGCCAGAAGGTCTTCTGCTGCGGGGTGTAGCCGTGTTGGCTGAGCCAGGAGCTTACGGAGATGATGGAGTCGAAGGTTTCGGCGTTGAAGTTGCCGAGCACGACGGAGCGCCGGCCGCGGCCGGAGGAGATGGCGCCCTCGGTGCGCAGGACGGCCATCGCCTGGCGGACGGGGCCGCGCGACGAGTTGAACTGCGCACATAGTTCGGCCTCGCTGGGCAGTTGATCTCCTGGTTGAAGTTCGCCGCTGCGGATCTGCTCCTTCAGATAGTTGCAGATCTTGAGGTGCTGCTGCGGTTCTCGGTGCTGCCTCATTAGTTGTTCGGTACTCCCTTCAATCCAGGCAGGCTGGAAAACGCCGACGCTTCCGCCACCTGGGGTGGCAGGCGTCGGCCGGCCCACGAGCTGGGGAGAACGTGGGTTTTAATAACGGTTTGTCTTAGTTATGTCAAGTGTAACGAATAACGGTTTTATAAAAAACGACATACAAGTAATTATTGGGATGTAGACAGGCTTTGTCTAGGTCAAGGCGATGGGATGGTGTCCATCTGGAGGGGCTTGCCGGCGCGCTGTTCGCCCCCTAGCTAGCGCGATTGCAGGGTTGCTGGGGTGCGTATCTAGGGCGCGAGAGCGTGCGTGAAACTAAGAAAACCTAGAAGGATAGATAAGTCACACAGTCGGCGTGGAGGCACCAGGGGTGGGAAGTGTATACAAATCCGCTTCCATGCTGTTTGAGTGTGGCACAACTGTGGCGCCTTGATCTGTGTACATATCTACATCTGTAGATTTTTTGCTTCCGTCGGTGGGTCAATCGGGCGGGGGTTGATTATTAATTCTCAGTTTCGTCGATTCGGGCGGTGGCGTCCGCTACTCTGGTAACGAAATATTTCGTCCAAGGAAAGGATCATTCCCCATGTCTTCCGATCGGTCCAAGAGGTTTCTTGGGCTCAAGACTGACCCCTTTGTCTTCTTAGTGGCCGCCGGTTTTATCGTCGTCTTCGTGGCCGGCACCCTGTTGTTCGGGGCCCGGGCCCGCGATCTCTACGCGGTCGCCTCCAATTCCTTGCTTACCAACTTGGGCTGGCTATACATCGGCGGCTTCTCAATTATTTTCGTCTTTTTGATTGGAATCTTCGTCTCTCGTTATGGCAATCTGCGCCTCGGCGACGACGATGACGAACCCGAGTACTCCCTGCCGGTCTGGTTCTCCATGCTCTTCGCCGCCGGCCTGGGCGCGACCCTGCTCTTCTGGGGTGCGGCCGAGCCGCTCCACCACTCCTTTAACCCGCCGCGCGGGGGACTGGAGCCGATGAGCCAGGAGGCCATCGATCAGGGCTTCCACTTCACCTACTACCACTTCGCGGTGCACATGTGGGTCCCGTTCGCCCTGCCGGGCCTGGCGATGGGTTACTTCGTCTACAAGCGTAAGATGCCCGCCCGCATGTCCTCGGTCTTCTCGCCGCTGCTCGGCAAGCGCGTCTACCGCTGGCCCGGCAAGCTTATCGATGCCCTGTCCATCATCGGCACCGTCTTCGGCCTCGCCGTCTCGGTGGGCCTGGGCGTGCTGCAGATTAATGCCGGCCTGAACATCATGTTCGACGTTCCGCTGGTCGGCTGGGTAGAGGTGCTCATCATCGTGGTGGTTACGGCTATCGCCTCCATCTCCGTGGCGTCTGGCCTAGACCGCGGCGTGAAGATCCTGTCGAACGTCAACATCGTCGCCGCCTTCGTGCTGATGTTATTCGTCCTCGTAATGGGCCCAACGCTGACTCTGCTCAAGCATACGGTGGAGGCCTTCGGCGGCTACGCCAGCTCCCTGCCGGAGCTGATGTTCTGGACGGACTCCTTCGAGGAGAACCCGGGTTGGCAGGGCACGTGGACGGCCTTCTACTGGGCCTGGACCATCTGCTGGGCCCCGTTTGTGGGTATGTTCATTGCACGCATCTCGCGCGGGCGCACGGTGCGCCAGTTCATCGGCGGCGTGCTAGCGCTACCGACCATCGTGGTCGTGGTCTGGTTTTCCATCTTCGGCCGCGCGGCCATCGAGACGGAGCTGGGCAATCCCGGCATTTTGACCAAGCCGGTGGTCGAGGACGGGGATACCCCGGTCGCGCTGTTTGCCCTGTTGGAGCAGTACCCGCTGTATATGCTCTCCGGCACGCTTGCGCTGGCGGTCATCATCGTCTTCTTTATTACTTCGATGGACTCGGCGGCCCTGGTCATGGACACCTTCGCTAGCGGCGAGGAGAACAAGACCCCGACGTATTACCGAGTTTCGTGGGCCTGCGCGGTCGGCCTGGTGACCGCGGCGCTGCTGTTTATCAACGACACGGGCATCGAGGCCATCCAGGAAGTCGTTATCGTGGTTGCGCTGCCGTTCTTCCTGATGGAATTCGTCATGATGTACTCCCTGGTCAAGGGCATGAACGACGACTCGGCGGCCCAACGTCGTACCCGCACCCGCCACTGGAGCAAGACGGACACTCCGGAAAAGTACGAGGCCGCCGATGCCCGCCCCGCCCCTGGCTACGACAGCGAGGGCAACGAACTGGATCGCCCCGAGCTCGAATACGACGAGGAGGGCAATATGCGCATCCCGGGCAATATCATCGTCGAAGGCGACTTGGGGGTCGGCGGCGACTTCGACGACGATTGGGACGGCGATAGCCCCGCCGGCTCGGGGGACCGGCCCCGGGCTTAAAACCAGGCCTGGGCCAGGATGTCCAGGGACTTGAGCGTCTCGGCGCGGCTGCTGGTCTGAATGGAGACCATCAGCTCGTCGGCGCTGGCGTGATCCTGGAACCACTCGAGGTACTCGCGGACCTCGTCGCCGGTGCCGACGGCGGAGTAGCGCAGCATCTCCAGGATCTGCTGGCCCTGGTAGGAGCCGATGATCTGGTTGACCTGTTCATCGGTCAGGAACTTGCCGCGGCCGGCGAAGGACTTGACGCGGTTGAAGCCGACTCGCTCGAAGATTTCGGCGGCCTCTTCGGAGGTATCGCCGGCGGTGACGTTGACCGCGGCGATGACATAGGGCTCGGCTAAGACGTCGGAGGGCTGGAAATTGTCCCGGTAGTACTTGGTCGCGGCCTCCAGGTGCTGCGGCGCGAAGTGCGAGGCGAAAGAGTAGGGCAGGCCGTACTTGGCGGCCAGCGATGCCCCGAACATCGACGAGCCCAGGATGTAGACCGGCACGTGCGTGTAGGCGCCGGGCACGGCCTGGACGCCCGGGATGATGGACTTGCCGGCCAGGTACTTGGTCAGTTCGCGGACGTCCTCGGGGAAGCGCTCGGCGGCGTTGCCGTCGCGGCGCAGGGCGCGGCCCAAGGTGTGCATGTCGGTGCCGGGGGCACGGCCGACGCCCAAGTCGATGCGGTCCGGGTAGAGCTCGGCCAGCGTGCCGAACTGCTCGGCGATGACGTAGGGGGCGTGGTTAGGCAACATCACCCCGCCCGAACCCAGCCGGATGCTGTTGGTGTGGGCACCAATATGGGAAATCAGCACCGCCGGGGCGGACGAGGTGATGGTGGACATGTTGTGGTGCTCGGTGTACCAGAGGCGCTTGTACCCCAGCTCCTCGGCCCGCTGGGCGAGGGTGACCGAGTGGGCCATGGACTGGGCGGCGGTCTCCCCCTCGTAGATGGTGCAGAAGTCCAGAACGGAAAGCGGTGCGTGGGTAGTCAATGGTGCTCCTTCGGAAGACGACATCTTGCTACCCACGGTACCTGCGGCGGATTTTATTCGGCGGCGGGGCGCACGAGGGCATCGATAACCGCGCCGATGACGAACGCAATCACGGTGGGAACGACCCAGCCCAGCGACAGCGCCTGGCCCGGCGAGAGGTTGAGCATCGGCTCCAGGGCGCTGGCCCAGCCGAGGTCGGCGAGGACCGTCAGGGCGGACCACAGGACGGAGACCCACAGGCTCAAGCGGTAGCCCCAGTAGAAGGTCACGGCCTTTTTCACCAGCGGCTGCAGCAGCGTGATGAAGATCAGCGTGATGGCCGGCGGGTACAGGAAGGTAATAAACGGCACGGCCACCGACAGCACGGTGTCCAGGCCCTGGAAAGCCAGCAGGATGGACAGGGCGGTAAAGACCACGGCCCAGAAGTGGTAGGTGGTCTTGGGCACCAGCATCTCGAAGAAGGCGGAGCAGGCGGTGATAAGGCCTACGGCGGTGGTCATGCACGCCAGCAGTACGATGGTGGAGAAGACCGCCTGGCCGACCGTGCCCATGGTCATATTGGCGGAATCGGCCAAAAGGACCGCGCCGGACTCGTAGTCCTGGCCGTTGGGCAGGGTCTGCGCCAGCCAGGCCAGGCCCAGGTAGATGGCCGCCAGCAGGCCGCCGGCGACAAGGGTGGCGGTGATGGTGCCGCCCATCAGGGACTTGGTGGACTTGAAGCCCTTGCTGCGCAGGGAGCCCACGATGACGATGGAAAACGCCAGGCCCGCGATGGCGTCCATGGTGTTGTAGCCCTCGAACAGGCCGGTGACCATGGGGGAGCTGGAGTAGTCCTCGGTAGGCACGCCCGGGTTCCGCGGGTTGGCGGTGGTGGCCAGGATGATGAGCAGCGCCAGCAGGGCCACCAGGGCCGGGGTCAGGAACTTGCCCAGGGTGTCCATGATGGAGTTCGGCTTCCAGGACAGCGCCAGCGCGATCAGGAAGAACACAGCGTTGAAGATGCCGTTGGCGGAGGTGCCTTCCCAGCCCAGCAGCGGGGTGATGGCGGTTTCCATGGAGACCGCGCCGGTACGCGGCAGCGCGTAGAAGGCGCCGATGGCCAGGTAGGCCATGGCGGAGAAGACGACGCCGAACCAGGCGCCGCCGTGGGCTCCCAGGTCACGGACGCTGCGGCCAGACAGCGAGACTGCCACGACCGCCAGTACCGGCAGCAGCACGCCGGCGGCGAGGAAGCCTAGGACGGCGGGCCAGAAGTTAGTGCCGGAGGACACGCCCACCATGGGCGGGAAAATGAGGTTGCCGGCGCCGAAGAACATCGAAAACAACATGAGCGCCGCCACGACGATGGTCACAGCGGGCCGCTTCGGTGCGGACGTAACGGGTTGAGCCATTGCTTAAGCCCTTCATTGACAGGGGTCGTATAGTATCGCTCCCGCCACCGAGCCCCACGGGGGTGGTGTGGGGCCGTGCGGCGGGTTATGGCCGGCGGGTCGCGCCGTTCGCATAATGAGACAATACCGCCCACTGTATGAGAAAGTAAAGACGGGGTGCTAGTTTTCGAAGGCGCAGCCCAACCGCTCGAGCGCCTCCTGCAGAATCTCCCGGGAAGTCGCGAAATTCAACCGCGCGTGGTGCTCGCCGCCGGTGCCGAAGGTGGAGCCCTCGTTGAGCGCGACGCGGGCATTGTCCAGCACCCAGCGGGCCGGGTGCGGATCGGAGCCAATCTTAGTGTCGGAAAAGTCCAGCCACAAAAGGTACGTCGCCTGGGGGCAGGCGGTCTTAACGCCGGGCACGCGCTGGAGAAGCTCGGCTAGCAGCCAGTCCCGGGTCTGCTTCAGATAGGCCAGCTCTTCGTCGAGGTGTTCGCCGCCGTCGCGGTAGGCCGCCTCGGCGGCGATGACGCCCAGGGTGCCGGTGCCGTCCTTGGCCACCCCGGTCAGCTTTTTCCAAGTAGCGATGTCGGCGGGGTTGGAAAAAATCATCTGCGCGCACTTGAGCCCGGCCACGTTGAAGGCCTTCGACGTCGAGGTCGCCGTGATGGTCACGTCCGGGCCCAACGATGCCACCGGCGTGTGCTGGCCGTCAAAGACCAGCGGGGCGTGGATCTCGTCGGCCAGGATGCGGGCATCGTAGGTACGCGCGAGATCGACCAGGCCGCGCAGGAAGTCCTCGTCCAGCACGCGGCCCAGCGGGTTGTAGGGGTTGGCCAGCAGGACGGAGCCGGCGCCAGCGGCGAAGGCGCGCTCGATTTCGCCCAAGTCCAGCTCCGCCGAGACCTCGACCTTGTCCCGGCTGGCGGTGGCAGGTACCTCCAAAAGCGGCGGGTAGGACGGCACCGGCACGACGACCGGGGAGTCCGGGCGGGTGAAATACTGCACGCCCAGCAGCATGCCGCGCACGACGTCGCCGATCCAGAAAATCCCCTTCTCGTCCGGGCGCCAGCCGAAGCGCTCGGCGTAAAAATCCGCGAGCGCTCCCGGCAGATCGCTCAAGCGCGGGGCCGGGGTATAACCGAAGGTCTCGCGGTCCACCATGTCCTGGATGGCGTCCTTGACCGCGGGAGCGGTGGGGAAGTCGGATTCGGCAATCCACAGGGGGATGACGTCGGAGTCGTAGACGGTCCACTTGCGGGTGCCGCGGGCGGCTAGTTGCTCAAGACTCGGAAATTCCATGGCCCCCAGCCTAGTAGCGCTTAGTCCTCGGCTTCCTCTTCCGGCTCGCGCTCCGGGCTGCCGTCGACGAAGCCGAAACGCTTCAACCTCCGCCTATCCGCCGCAGACGCCGACTGAGTCAGCTGCAGCAGCTGTGCATAAATTCCGCCCGTCTGGGCCAGCTCGGCCGGCGAGCCGATCTCCTGGACTCGGCCGCGGTCCAGCGTGACGATCGTGTCCACGCCCGCGATGGTGGACAGGCGGTGGGCGATGATCAAGGTGGTGCGGTCCTTCATCAGCTCGTCCAGGCCGGCCTGGACGGCGCGCTCGGCCTTGGTATCCAGCGCCGAGGTCGCCTCGTCGAGGACCAGGATGGGTGCGTCCTTGAGCATCGCGCGCGCCACCGCCACGCGCTGCTTCTGCCCGCCGGACAGGCGCAGGCCGCGCTCGCCGACGACGGTGTCGTAGCCGTCGGGGAAGGCGGTGATGAAATCGTGGGCGTTGGCGCGCTGGGCGACGGCGATGATTTCGGCATCGCTAGCGCCCGGCTTGCCGTAGGCGATGTTCTCGCGCACCGTGCCGGAAAACAGGAAGGGCTCCTGGAAGACCACGCCGACGGAGGCGCGCAGCTGCTCCGCGGTCAGGTCGTGGACCGGATGGCCGAGCACCTCGAGGTTGCCCTCCGTCGGCCGGTACAGGCCCAGCAGCAGGTTGACCAGGGTCGACTTGCCACCGCCGGACTCGCCGACCAGGGCGACCTGCTGGCCCTCGTGCGCGGTGAAGCTGACGTCGTCGACCACCGGCTTGCCCTCCTCGTAGGAGAAGGAGACGTTGTGGAAAGCAAAGCCCGCTTGTCCCGGGGTCTGCGCCAGCGGTGCGACGTCTTGGGAGCCGGGCTCGGTGGCATCGGCGGCGCGGGCGGCGCGGATAAGCGCCGGGTTGGCCGTCGGCTCGACGTCCTCGCCCATGACGCGGAAGTAGTCGCGGGAGCCGGCGATGGCTCGCTGCGCGGAGTCGACGATCCAGCTCATCATGAACACCGGCTGCTTGGCCATGGTGACCATCTGGATGAGCATGACCATGTCACCCAGGCTGAAGTGGCCGCCCAGGGTGCGCCAGAAGATGACGGCGTAGATGCCGAAGAAGATGGCGGCCATCGCCAGCCCGCGCAGGCCGTCCATGGTGTGCCACCAGCGCGACTGCGGGCGGGTGGTCTCCACGTACCCGCGGTAGTGGCGGGCAAAGCTGGTCAGCTCGCGCAGCTCCGCCACGAAGGACTTGGTGACCTTGACCTGGCCGATGACCTCGGCGAAGCGGCCGTTGGCGACGTCGATGTGCTCGTTTTTGACCGCCTCGAAGCGCTGCCAGCGCTTGGAGGTCAGCGCCGTGAGCCACATATAGATAGGGAAGAGCAGCGCCAGCATGATGGCCAGTGGCCAGTAGTAGAAGGCGGTGATAATCAGGATCGCCACGACCTGCAGCAGCATGGAGATGAAGTTGTTGGAAAAGGACTGCAAAAACTGCGTGACGAACATGATCGAGCGGTCCAGCCGCGCGATGATTGTGCCGGTGATTTGGTTGTCGTAGTAGCGCTGCGGCAGGGACAGCAGCTTGGCGAAGTAGCGCGTGGACAGGATCTGCCTCAGCCGCGAGACCATGACGTCGCCGACGTAGCCGCCCAGGTTGTTGAAGATGGAGCCTAGGGCATCGGCGGCAAAAAGCAGCAGGGCGAGCCAGAGGACGGTGCGCAGGGCGGTCTCGGCGGGGCTGTCGCCGGACACGGCCGCGACGATGGTGTCGGTGGCCTCGCGCACGATAAACGGCGAGGCCAGCGACAGCGCGGCGGCCAGAGTGGCGGTCGACACCACCCCGAGGTAATAGGGCCACAGTGCCCACGCGCTTTTGACGATCCGGGCCAAAGAATTCATGCCCTGCCTCCACTACCTTGAGCGTTGTTTTTGATTAAGTCACGGGAACCCACAGATACTAGGCCGGTCCGGCACGCCAGGCAAACGGGACGTCGATGCTATAAATGCCGGCTGCGTCGGTTAAGCTTACGGCGAGCAAGTACTACACGGACGGGAGATAATCCACGGTGAATAACTCGCAGTGGCGGGCCCTCGGGCTGGTGCCGGTGTGCGCGCTCGGGCTTGCGGCCTGCAGCGTGCTCGAGCCCGGAGAAGCTGGACTGAGCCCCGACGAAGAAATCACGGTCACCTCCTCCGAGATGCCCGATTTCGAGCCGGAGGACGTGCCCGACAAGGAAGTCAAGGACGACCTCACCCAGACCGTCAAGGACGAGGGCCTCAACGTCGAGTGGACCCTGCAGGGCGTTTACGCCGACAGCGTCCAGGGCTCCGTGGTCACCGTGGCGCTGAAAAACCTCAACGACGTGCCCCTGCCGGCCGATGCCATCGGCGAGCCCAAGCTCGAATACCGCTCCGGCAGCAGCTACGAGGAGGTCGACCTGCTGGACTACGACCCGGAGGTCAACTCCGACGTCAACCCGCCCGGGCTCGATTACCCGCTGGGGGAGAAGGCGACCACCAACGTCCAGTACCGCGTCGACGCGTCCCCGACCGCGCTGACCGATGCCCGCCTAAACCTCGGCAACGTCACCTGGGTGGGGAACCTGAACCTATGACGCCCAAGACGCCCGCCCCGGAACTAGTCGTCCTCGCCGACGCCGCCGGCCAGCCGGCCGGAACCGCCGACAAGGCCACGGTCCACACGGACAACACGCCGCTGCACTTCGCGTTTTCCGCCTGGGTCCACCGCGGCGACGAAGTCCTCGTCACCCGCCGCGCCCTGGGGAAGAAGACCTGGCCGGGCGTGTGGACCAACGCGTTTTGCGGGCACCCCGGCCCCGGCGAAGACACCGCCGATGCCGTCCTGCGCCGCGCCGCCTTCGAGCTGGGCCTGCGGGATGTCGCCCGGCCGGAGTGCGTGCTGCCCGATTTCTCCTACCGCGCGGTGGATTCCTCCGGTGTGGTCGAAAACGAGATCTGCCCCGTCTTCGTCCTGGAGCTGGACCCGGCCGCCGAGCTGGCGCCCAACCCGGACGAGGTGGACTCCTACCAGTGGGTTACTGCCTGCGCGCTCATCGATGCCGCCTGCGCCACCCCGTTTGCCTTTAGCTCCTGGATGGTCGAGGAGCTGGCCGAGCCGGCCCTGCGCGACTACCTGTTGGGCGTGTCCGGGCGGTAGCAGGCCCACAGGTAGTCCAGAGGGCCCGGGTGTTCCGCGTGGGCGCCGGTGGCGAGATCGAAGCGCCGGGCCGTGCCGGCCGGGAAGCCGGCGTCGCCGGTGCGCGCGAAGCGGGCCAGCCAGTCGGCGAAGACCCCGTCGGCGGGGTCGAAGAGGGCCGGCAGGTCGTCGCAGTGGCGCGCCGGCGCCCCGTCGGAGCGGACGAACTCGATGTGGCGGACCAGCTCCGGGTGCGGGTGCTGGTGGGCCACGGCGGCGACCCAGCGGCGGATGGCGGCATCGCCGACCACGGCGCGGTTTGTGACCGAGTGGGTCCCCGCGCGCCAGGTGGCAAAGCGCGGCAGGCTCAGCGCCGCGGCCAGCGGGCGCGGCGGGATATGGAACCGGTCGAGGCGGCGCGCGCCGGGCTGGTCCCACATCTCCTCGCGGGTGCTGCTAATAACCAGGGGGACCGCGGCGAGCTCCGCCGGCTCCAGCGGCCACGGCCCGAGCGCGATGTCCAGGGCGTGGCGGGCGCGGAAGCGCCGGTAGCCGCGCTCCAGGCGGCCGCTTTGCGCGAGCTTGGACAGGCTGCGGCGGGTCACCGGGGCGCTCAGCGCGGTGCGTAGGCTGGCCTTGCGGCGGGAAAACGGGGCGCGCGGGAAGGCCGGTGAGAGCGCTACGGCCCGGCGGAAGCCGCCGCGAAAGTGATCGCGCCGGCACAGCCACAGCGCGATCGCCGCCCCGGCAGACTGGCCTACCAGGGTCACGTTGGTCGGATCCCCGCCGTAGGCCTCGATGTTCTTTTGCACCCATTCCAGGCCCGCCAGGCAGTCGTTGATGCCGCGGTAGGAGCGCGGTTCGTCGCGTTCAAAGCGGGCGAAGCCGGCCAGACCCAGCCGGTAGCTGAGCTGGACCAGGATCAGGCCGGCGCGGGCCGGCGCGTCGCCGATGGTCTCGCGGTGGGAGCCGGAATCAAAGCCGCCGCCGTGGATGAAGACCACCACGGGCAGGTCCGCGCCCGGGCGCGTGCTTGTAGGCCGGGTGATGGTCAGCGCGCCGACCTGCGGGGCGGCATCGAAGGGATCTGCCGGGGCAGCTGCGGGAAGCTCGAGGGATTCTGGCGCCATGCTATAAGATCATAGGCCATGGACCTTCTTACGCAGCTTGCCGATGCCACCTCCCAGGCCGTGGCCTCGGCCCCCATGTGGCTGCAGGTAGTGATCATGCTGCTGACGGTCGTCCCGGCGCTCGTCGTGGCGGCGTGGGTGCTCATGCTGGTCATCGACTGGTGCGCCCGCCGATTCCACCGCCGGCCCGGACAGCACTAGGATGAGACGTTATGGATGACAAGCACTCCGCGGACGCCCCGGAAGAGGTCGGGCGTTCCCACCGCCCGTATTCGCCGGTGGACCCGCAGGTAAACCCGTCGGCGGATCAGTCGCGCCCGGATTACCAGCCGCGCGAGGGCTTGTCCGGGTCCCAGGTGCCCGAAACAGGCGAGGCGGCCGAAGCGAGCGGGGCGGCGCAGCCGAAGCGCAAGCGCGCCCTGCCGCGCTCGCAGGTCACCCCGACCCTGCGCCTGCTCATCGCCTTGGTCATCGTCGCCGCGCTTATCGGGCTGTTCGTCTAGCGGCCGCCGCCAGGCGGGCAAAGAGCGGCTGGCGGGGGATCTCTTCCAGCAGCACGGGGCGCTGCTGGCTATCGCACAGCGGCACGCACCAGTTGGGGTAGACCTCGTGCGTGGTGCCCGGCTGGTTTTGGGCGCGGGTGTCGCCGACCATGTCCACCAGGTTCGTCACCGTCAGCGCGGCCGGGGTGGCCGCGGCGAAGCGGTGCAGGGCCTCGATAACGGCCAGCTCGTCGTCCGGGCGCGGGCTAACCGCCGGGTCGAGGAAGCCCTCGGCGGCCAGCTGGTTAAAGACGGCCTGCTGCCAGGCGCGGTCGTCGGCGTCTTCCACCTCGGCCGGGCGGGTGAGCACGCCTAGCTCCTCGCGCAGGGTGATGTGCCCGCCGCGCAGGTAGGACAGCGTTGGCGGCATGTCGTGCGTGCCCACGGCTACCAGCGCCAGGCGCCGGTAATCCGCCGAGGGCCGGGCGTTTTCCGTGTCCCCGGCCTTTTCAAACCAGACCACGTTGGTGCCCAAAATCCCGTAGCGGGCCAGCTCGTCGCGCACCGATTCTTCCACCGTGCCCAGGTCCTCGCCGATGACCACGGTGCCCGTGCGCTGGGCCTCGAGCGCCAGGATGCCCACCATGGCGCGCGAGTCGTAGCGCACGTAGGTCCCGGCCGTCGGCGGCAGGCCGCGCTGGATCCAGTAGAGGCGGAACAGCCCCAGGATGTGGTCGACGCGCAGGCCGCCGGAGCGGCGCATGGCCGTGCGCAGCAGGTCCCGCCACGGCCCGTAGCCAGCCTCGGCCAGGCGCACCGGGTGCCACGGCGGCTGCGACCAGTACTGGCCCAGCTGGTTGTACGCGTCCGGCGGCGCGCCCACCGACGCCAGCGGCGCGAGGTACTCGGCCAGGTTGACCGCGTCCGCCCCACCCGGGTGGATGCCCACGGCCAGGTCCATGATGATGCCCACCCGCATGCCGGCCGCCCGCGCCCGGTCCTGGGCCGCGGCCAGCTGCTCGGCGCACAGAAACTGCAGCCAGCTGTAGTACTCGGTCAGCTGGTCCAGCCCCGCCTGCTGCCGATGCCGCCTGCCCGCCTGCGCCGCCAACTCCGCCTCGGCGCACCAGCGGGCAAACTCCGCCAGGCCCGCGCCCTCGGTGCGGGTGAACTCGCGGAACTGCGCGCGGCGGTCCTCGGTGTGCTCCAGGAAGAACAGCTCGCGCAGCACCTGCAGCTTGGCGTCGAAGATGGCGTCGCGATCGATGAACTCGCCGGTGGTGTTGGCCAGCTGGAATTCGGCGGCGAGTTCGGCGACGTCGGCGCGGGTGTCGGCATCGAGAAGCTTCAGCTCCGGCACGTCCTCGACGCGCAGGTAGAGCGGGTTGATGAAGCGGCGGGTCGTTGGCAGGTAGGGCGAATCCTCCACCGGCGGGAAGGGCTCGGCCGCGTGCAGCGGGTTGACCAGCAGGAAATCCGCGCCCGCGTGCTCGGCCACGAGCTCGGTCAAAGCGCCCAGGTCGTGGAAGTCGCCGATGCCCCAACTGGCGGCCGTGCGCACCGAGTACAGCTGCGCCATGACGCCGGTGCCCGGGTCCGTGAGTAGCTCGTCCGCGGTATCCACGTGGGAGGGCGTGACGATGAGCGGGCAGCTGGCCTCCAGATCGGCGCTGGAAAGGTGCAGCTCGTGGTAGCCCAGCGGCAAGTCGCCGGGCACGTGGAAGCTGGCCTCGCCCCAGGCCTTGCCGTCGACCTCGACGTCGGGGGAGTCGTTGGGATCCTGGTAGGTCGGCGCGGTGCCGCCATCTTCCAAGTGGACGGTGACCTCGGCCGGCGCGCCGGCGGGGACGTGGACCACGAAGGGCTCCTCGTGGCCGGCGGTGGCGACCACGCAGGCCGGCAGCGGGCGGGAGGCGGAGTCCTGGTAGTCCCAGTAGAGCTGCAGGGTGAGATCGTCGTCGCTGGGCTCGGCGGGGATTCCGACGCCGAGGGCGCGGAGGGTGCCGATGATGGTGGGGGAATCGATAGCAATGTGCTCGCCGGACTGGGCGGTGTAGCCCGTCGCGACCCCGTGGTGGGCGGCGAGCTCGTCGAGGAGGTGGCGGGAAGTCACGGTGCTCATTGTGCCATGAAAACTGCGGTGTTGCTGGCTGACTGGGAGGCGACAATTGGTAGAGTGGACCACGGTTTATGAGGAAATGGTCATGTTCTTAAAGCAGGCCTGAAAGGAAAATTGTGACCCTACCGGAAGTACATACCCCTGCAGAATTCGAGATCGAAGAGGGCGAGACCTGCCTGACCGCCCTTATCGCCACCGCCAAGGCCCGCCCGCACGGGGTCATGTTCACCCGCCCGGCCAACTACGAATGGGTTAACGTCACCGCCAAGGAATTCATCGCCGAGGTCTTCGAGGTTGCCAAGGGGCTGATGGCCTGCGGCGTGGAGAAGGGCGACCGCATCGCGCTGATTTCGGCCACCCGCTACGAGTGGTCGCTGCTGGACTACGCCATCTGGGCGGTAGGCGCTAGCTCCGTGCCGGTCTACCCGTCTTCGTCGATGTCCCAGGTCCAGTGGATCATCGAAGACTCCGGCGCCGTGCTGGCCATTACCGAAACCCGCGAGCACTCCGAGCTGGTGCGTCACCTGGTCCTCCAGGACGACGGGCAGCCGATGCTCAAGGACTCCCCGTCCCAGCTGCGCCGCGTGCTGGAGATTAACTCCGCCGCCATTGACACGCTCAAGTTCGAGGGCCGCGGGATCGAGGACTCGGCCATCGAGGAGCGGATCGCCGCCACGCGCACCGACGACCTGGCCTCGCTGGTCTACACCTCCGGCACGACCGGCCGGCCGAAGGGCTGCATGCTCACCCACCGCAACTGGCTGGCCGAGGTCCGCGGCCTGCTGACCAACCCCATCGGGCACATCGCCGTGCCGGGCACCCGCGTGCTGACCTTCCTGCCGCTGGCGCACGTGCTCTCGCGCGCGGTCTCGCTGGCCGTGGCCATCGGCGGCGCCACCCAGAACCACTGGTCCGACTTCTCCACCCTGTCTATCGAATTCGCCCGCTCCCGCCCGAACCTCATACTGGGCGTGCCGCGTGTGTTCGAGAAGGTCTACAACTCCGCCGCCGCCAAGGCCGCCGACGGCTCCGGCGTCAAGGCCGCCCTGTTCAGCCAGGCTGAGAAGGTCGCCCAGGACTACTCGCGCGCCCAGGACACCCCGGAAGGGCCCAACCGCCTGCTGCGCGCCCAGCACAAGCTCTTCGACAAGCTGGTCTACTCCAAGATCCGCGAGGGCGTGGGCGGGCAGGTGCGCTACGCGATTACTGGCGGCTCGGCCATGAGCCACGACCTGCTGCACTGGTTCCGCGGCATCGGCCTGCCGGTCTACGAGGGTTACGGGTTGACCGAGGTTGCCGCGGCCGCCGCCGTGGACTTTGAGGACCAGAAGATCGGCACCGTCGGCCGCCCGCTGGAGGGCGTGACCATCCGTACCAACGAAGAGGGCGAAATCTGCATCAAGGGCGACATCGTCTTCGCCGGCTACTGGAACAACCCGGAAGCCTCCGAGGCCGCGCTCGAGGACGGCTGGTACAACACCGGCGACCTAGGCGAAATCCTGGATTCCGGCCACATCATGATCACCGGCCGCAAGAAGGATCTCATCGTCACCGCCGGCGGCAAGAACGTCTCGCCGGGGCCGATGGAGGACATGCTGCGCTCCCACCCGCTGATTTCACAGGCGATGGTCGTCGGCGACGGCAAGCCCTTCGTCGGCCTGCTGCTGACCCTGGAGCCGGAGGCGCTGGAGCGCTGGAAGCGCGAATACAACATCCCGGCCAACCGCAGCGCCCAGGACGTGGCCACCGACCCGACCCTGCGCGCCGAAATCCAGGACGCCATCAACCAGGTCAACGCGACCGTCTCCCACGCGGAGGGCATCAAGAAGTTCTATATCCTGGAATCCGACCTGACGGAGGAGGAAAACGAGCTCACGCCGACCATGAAGGTCAAGCGCAACGTCGTCGCTCAGCGCTACGCGTCCGCGATCGAGCACATCTACAAGCGCTAGAGATAAAAATCTTCTCGGAGTGTCGCCCAGAAAGTTGCCAGGTTCTCGCCTAAAGTCAGCAAGCGTCAACGGTAAGTCTCAACCTTTACTTCAGGATTGGGTTTGTTCGCGGAAAGGACGATATGCACAAACTGGCTGCTGAATTGCGCCACCGCGAATTGACGCAGGAGATCTACAACATCGGCGACGAGGTGGCCGAGTACATCGAGCACCTCATCGAGGCGCTGGAGGACTGGGACGTCGAGCTGGTCGTGGACTGCGTGGCCGAGCTCGACGACATTATCGCCGACGCCCGCGTGGACGCCGGCCGGTGCGTGGGCGAGCTCATCGGCCTGCGCCAGGCGCTGGTCTCCGGGGTGCGCTCCGGGACCATCTCCGCGGCGGCGTCGGGGGAGTTCGACGTGGCCCCGCCGGCCGGGCTGACGGCCGCGCGCCTGGAGGCTGACTACGCCGTGGCGGGCCCGCCGGTCGACGTCCACCAGCTGGCCACCGCGCTTAACGCCCGCACCCGGGCGACGGCCGAGAACCTGCGCGAACAGGTCGACTACGTCCTCGCGCAGACCGATGCCGTGGCGCGCAACCTCGACATGGTCTCCCTGCCGCACCTGTACAAGCGCGTGGGACAAACCGTCGGCGTGGCCTTGCAGGCCTGGCAGCACTGCGTTGCCGATGCCCACCCCGGCTACGTCCGCGCCATGCGCGGGCACAACCCGCCGCCGTTTTTGGAAGAGCGCGCCCGCGTCCAGGCCGTCGTGGCCAAGGTGGCGGCCAAGCGCGCCGCCCAAAAGGCGAGCAACGCTACCGCTTAGGGCTTAACTAGACTTCCTTCCTTCTGGTCTGAGGGAAGGGCCGACGCCGTTGGATTCCCTCTCCAGCGGCGTTTCATTTTCCACTGGTCGACGGCGATAAACAGCACCAGGGTCGCGCCGAACAGCGGCAGGAAGGTGCCCGCCGTCGCCACAAAAAGCCCGACGATGGCCCACTCGCCCCAGCTCAGCTGCGGGTGGCGGCCCGGAATCCGCGTCGGGCGGCGCTTGAACCACATCGCGTAGCCCGCGCCGATCATCACCGCGATGGCGACCGCCGAGGCCAGCAGCAGGATCTGCAGCGGCAGGCCGAACATGATGCCCATGTGCAGGTAGGTGCCCCACGAGGTCAGCTTCGAAAACAGCGGCAGGTCGCTAAACGGCAGGGAGGCGGTGACGGTCTGGGTGGTCGGATCGACGGCGACGGCATCGGAGGCCAGGCGCCAGGGCACCCAGCGCTCGGCGGCCTGCCAGCCGTGGGCGGTGTCCTCGCCGGGGAAGAGGCGCAAGGGGCCGGTCAGCCCGGCATCGCGGGCGGTGCGCCAGACCCCGTCGGCCTGGTCGGCTACCTCCGCGTCGAACCACTGGCCGGCGACGACGGGCGGGTTAGGCAGCGCGGTATCGACCGGGTCGGCGCTACCGCGCAGGGCGCTAATCGTCGTTGCCACGTTGGCCCCGGCGACATTCGACCAGGTGATGCCGGTCGCGGACAGACCGAGCAGGACCACCAGCAGCCAGGTGCCTAGGGTGCCGTGCAGGCGCAGCAGGCCGCGGCGGCCGGACCACGTGGTGCGCGGGCGGCGGTAGCACAGCCAGATGGCCAGGCCGCCGAGGGTGACGAACCACATCCAGGACACCGCCAGCTCCGAGTACAGGGCGCCGACATCGCCCAGGTGGAGCGACTTGTGCAGCTGGGAGAACCAGTAGCGCACGGGCAGCTCGCCCACGCCCGAATAGGACGGCTGCGCGCCCAGCACGTGGGAGTCGTAGGGGCTGACGAAGACGGCCAGCAGCCGGGACTCGCCCAGCGCCGGGTCGGCGACTAGCACGCGGGTGGTGTCCGTGGCGGCATCGGCCGGCCAGACCTGTTCGACGGGGAAGTCCGGGTAGGCCGCCTGGGCGGCGCGGACTTGGTCGCTGAGCGGCTGGGGTGGGGCATCGCTGGCGCTGACGTGCAGCAGATCGCGGTAGACGACGTTCTCGATCTGCGGGGCGGCGGCATAGCCGCCCCGCTGATGGCCGCGACCAGGATGAACGGTGCGATGAAAAGCCCGGCGTCGAAGTGCAGGCGTTTGGTCAGGGCCCGAGGCCCGTGTTGATAAAGTTCACGCGAGTATCCCTTGTGGAAGGAAGAAACGGTTAAGGACAAGGAGTATCGCGTCTGCAGCCGGAAACTCTTCTAAGAAGTCGTTATCGATTCCCGAAAAGTTCCCGGTTGTTGAAAATTGGTGCGTTTAGGCAGCGTGCGCGCGGAAATTACCTGGCGACTTCAGGTGGCTCAGCAGCAGGGCCTCCGTCCGGCGCGGGTGCTCGGTGAGGTCTTCGAAGCGCAGCCTGAGCGGGCGGTAGGCGGCGTGGCGGAGGGCATCGTCGCGCTGCTGCAGTGCCGAGGCGTGCAGCCGACTGGTCCCGCACGCCGGGTCCTCGACCTCGATGGCGAGCCAATTGTTTAGCAGGATGCCGATGAGCGCCCCCGTGCTGGCGAACGTGCATAGCTTCATGTCGTTGAGGTGGGGCCGCAGGAGCCCGGAGGCGAGGATGAGCGCGCGGGCGTAGGACTCGCCCACGTGGCGCACCGACGGGTTCGACAGCTCCGCCACGCGGCGGGCGACCTGGATGTTGCGGGCCTTGCCCAAGAATTGGATCTCGCGGCGGAAGTCGGTGGGGGTGACGCCGAGGGCGCGGGCGGCATCGCCGGCGATGAGTCCGGAGAGGAAGCCGTGGAAGCGCGCCACGTCGACGACGGCGCGGGCGGCGTTAACGCAGCGGATGCCGTCGATGATGTCGTACTGGTTCATCCGCGTCTTGCGGAACATGATGCCGGGGATTTGCCGGTCGTGGGGTGGGAGATTGTGTTTGGTCAGTGACATCTCAGTCGGCGCGTTGGCCGCCGGTCCGGCCACCGGCAAACGATGCATATGCGCCGCCGCCGCAGAAATCGCCACGGCGCTGTAGGAGCTCCGGCCCGCGGCGATGGCGCGCAGGCGGCCCTGCTCCTGGTGGTCGAGGGAGTGGAAATAGCGCGCGGAGACGGCGAAGCGGCCCGCGACGCGCAGCAGCGCCCCGGTTTCGAGGCGGTGCCAGACGTAAGGGTGGTCGCTGCGGGTCTTGGAGAGGTTGATTAAAGCGTTGCTGTGGTCGGGTGCGGGCGAGCGGAAATACTGTGGTGAAAAGTTCATGGTTCCTAGCCTCGCGGGCTACCCTCCCCCGCGGAAGGGACCCCACCCGCCGCCTGTGGACAACTTGAGTGTTCGTGTGCGGTTTGTCACCTCTGCGCCCGCGCGGAGGCACATTTCTGTGGATAACTCGCGATTGGGCACGCCGAGTAGGCGCTACGGACGTGGTCCGTGGTGCCTTTCGCGTGTTTTGGCTGGGCGTGTTCCTTGGGTTTGCGGCTGCCCCCCGTCTCAGTCGTCCGCCGTCAGCCGTTAGGTGCCGCCGCCCCAGGGCGGGTCCCATGTCACCTTGCCGTGTCTTCGGTTGACCCTGCCGTGTCTGGGGTAGGTGGGGTCGTCGTCGTTCCAGGAATTATGGAACTCGCACAACAAGGTGAGGTTCTCCTGGTTGGTCTCGCCGCCGTCTACCCAGGGGTGGATGTGGTGGACCTGGCACTCATCGGCCGGCTTGCGGCAGTTTGGCCAGGCACAGGTGGTGGTCTCGGCCTTGGCCATGTCCTTCTGCTTGGGTGAAGC
>JAQYQB010000016.1 GCA_028726465.1 Mycobacteriaceae bacterium
GAGGTTCTCCTGGTTGGTCTCGCCGCCGTCTACCCAGGGGTGGATGTGGTGGACCTGGCACTCATCGGCCGGCTTGCGGCAGTTTGGCCAGGCACAGGTGGTGGTCTCGGCCTTGGCCATGTCCTTCTGCTTGGGTGAAGCGTGGCGCTGGTAGCGGTATTGGTTGACCGGCCCGCGCCTAGGATCCACCAGGGTGGCCAGGCCCGCGTCCCACAGGCATTGGCGGACGTATTCGGCACCCGTCATGGTGGTCCCGTTGGTCAGCTGCAGGGTGATTTCGTCCCCATCGCCGGACAGGATACGAACCCAGTCCGGCAGGGAGATGACCACGTGCGTGGCCTTCGGCTGCTTGTTCAGCCCGCCGCTGAACAAGGCTTCCACGTCGGGGATGGTCTTAATCGACGCCCAGAGGTTTTCCACCAGCTCCGGGTCCCCGGTCACCGAAAACGTGCTGGGGCCGTCTTTGCGGCGGGTGACCCGCACGCCTTCGGCCGGCGGGGCCGGGCGGTTAAGCTCCAGGACCTTCTTGTTGGCTAGGCGTTTCAGCTGTTTGGTGGTGCCGGGGGTGTTGCACAGTTCGATGAGCATGGCCCAGGCCTCGCCCTGGTTGCGCACCCGCCGGAAGGCGTTGTCCAACACCAGCAACGTGTCCAGGTGGTGTCCGGATTCTGCGGCACCCCGGCGGGCGGCGTCTTGCTTGCGCGTATAGGTCGTGTGCCCAAAGAAGGTCTGGCAGGCACGGTAGTGCGCGGCCGCGGCAACATCCGACATGACAGCCTTCAGGGCAGGCAGGCTCAACTCGCGGCACAGGCCCAAATACTGGATCCCGTCCGCGAAGATGGAGTGCGCTGCTTTCAAAGTGTCCATGGCTGTCGTCGTCATGACCCACACGCTAGAAGCCCCTGACAACCCCCTACAAGGCCCGGAAACCCAATCTGTGGATAACTCAGGCCAAAGTAACCATCCTGCGCGGGCACCAAAACAGCCGAAAACGCCCGGATTTACGGTTCAACCTGCCTAAAGGCTGAAAAATGGAGCAATGTGCCCAAGTTGGCGCAAAGCTGGTCCCTATACGCGTCGGGACTGTGCAGAACTTATCCCTCCGCGCGCAGGCCCGCGACGTTTCCAATGACGAAGACGGCCGGCGGCTGAATCTTTTCCTCCTCGACCACGGCACCTAAGGCGGACAGCTGGGTGCGCACCACGCGCTGGCCGGACAGGGTGCCCTCCTGGATGGCGGCGACGGGGGTGTCGGCGGGGAGGGAGGCATCGATGAGCGCGGTGGCAATCGCGCCGGCGTTGCGCACGCCCATGATGACCGCCAGGGTGGCCCCGGAGCGGGCGAGCGCCTCCCAGTCGACCAGGGAGCGCTCGTGGCCGGGCGGCAGGTGCCCGGAGACCACCGTCATGGCGTGCACCATCCCGCGCTGGGTCACGGGGATGCCCACGGCCCCCGGCACGGCGACGGCGCTGGTGACCCCGGGGATGACCTCGCAGCTTAAGCCGGCGGCAGCCAGCGCCTGGACCTCCTCGAAACCGCGGCCGAAGACGAAGGGATCCCCGCCCTTGAGGCGGGCGACGCGGCGGCCGGCGCGGGCGTGGGAGATGAGCATCTCGTTGATCTTGTCCTGCGACGTCTGGCGCTTGTACGGCAGCTTGGAGACGTCGATGAGCTCCTTGCTGGCGATATCGCAGAGCTTATCCAGCTGCGCGGTCGGGCCGAGGTGGTCGGCCAGGATGACGTCGGCATCCTGCAGGGCGTGCATGCCGCGCACGGTGATGAGGTCCCAGGCGCCGGGGCCGCCCCCGATGAGCTGGACGGGATGAACAACAGTGTTTCCGGTCATGATGTCGAAATAGTATAACCGGCGCTACTAAGGTGAGAAACCATGGAGAGCACACAGTGGACCCCGGAGCAGGTGCGCTTTTTCGACATTGCGCACGAAGGGGCGCAATTACGCGCGCTCGCCGGCCAGGTGGCGGGCCTGAATGAATATCTGGCCGGCCTGCGCCCGCGCTCGGTCGTGGTGCTGGCCACCGACCAGGTCGCCGCCGCGGCCGCCCGCGCGATCGCCCAGGTCTACCAACCCCAGGCCGCCTGCCCGGTGGTCGTGGCCCGCGCGCTGCCGGCCTACGTCGGCGCCCTGGACATCGTGCTGACGGTGGGGGAGGCCGCGGACTGCGAGTGGGTATCGCGGGCCCTGCTCACCGCCCAGCAGCGCGGCGCCGCCACGGTCTTTGCCGGCCCGCCCGGGCCCCTGGCCGACGACGTCGCTGACGATGCCTTCTTGTTCACCGCCCTGCCCAACGTCTCCGGCCCCGCTCCGGCCCGCGCCGCGGGCGCAGTCTGGCTGGTCCTGGGCGGCGACCCGCAGGCCCTGGACGAGGCCGCCGCTGCCGTCGATGCCGAACTGGCCGCCTGCGCCCCCGACCGCAGCGCGGATACCAACCCGGCCCGGCAGCTGGGCGCCTTCACCGCGCAGGCAGGTGGCAGCGGGGTGATGCACTCGGCGCCGGCGGGGGACCGGGTGGGTGAGGCGGTGGCATCGGTAGCCGCGGCGGTTTGGGCCACGCGCGGGCGCTCCGGGACCGTCGTGGAGGCCGCCCAGCTGCCGCAGGCCCTGGACGGCGCCGACACACAGGCGGCTGACGATATCTTCTACGATCCTTTTATAGATGGTGCGCTAACCTGGAGGGTGATTTTCTGGGGGCAGGAGGAGGCGAACCTGCCCCATAGCCTGGCTGTCAACGCCGCCGAGGGAAGCGAATTCTCCCGGGCGCTGCAGCTTTTCACGCGCGCCTATGCCGCGACCGCCTTTGATGAATGAGGAAAAGGACCCATAAACCGCATGAAGTTGCTCGATAGTTCGGTGCGTAACTATTCGTGGGGATCCAAGACCATGATCCCGCAGCTCTTAGGCCAGCCGGCGGGGGACAACCCCGTGGCCGAGCTCTGGTTCGGTGCCCACCCGGCCGCCCCGGCGACGCTGGACGGCACGCGCCTCGACGAGGTCATCGCCGGCGACCCGGAGACCCACCTGGGCCACCGCGTGCGCAGCACACACGGCGACCGCCTGCCCTTCCTGCTGAAGCTGCTGGCGGCCGAGGACGTGCTCTCGCTGCAGGCGCACCCGTCCAAGGCCCAGGCCGAGGAGGGCTTCGCCCGGGAAAACGCCCAGGGCGTGGCCCTGGACTCGTCCCAGCGCAACTACAAGGACGACAACCACAAGCCGGAGCTCATCGTCGCCCTGACGGAGTTTTATGCCATGGCGGGCTTTAGGCCGCTGGCGCGCACGCGCGAGCTCTTCGCCGCGCTGGATTGCCCCAGCCTGGAGCGCTACCTGTCCATGCTCGACGACGACCCCGCCGCCGAGGGCGCCAGCCTGCGCGCGCTGTTTACCACCTGGATCACCATCCCGGCGGGCGTGCGCAAGGAGCTCATCGCGGACATCGTGACGGCGGGCGAGCGCCTGGTCGCCGCCCCAGCCCCGGGCACCCCGGAGTGGATCGTGCGCGACGTGCGCACCGTGCTGGGGATTAACGAGCAGTACCCCGGGGACATCGGCGTGCTGGGCGCGCTGCTGCTCAACCACATCGTGCTGCAGCCCGGCGAGGCCGTCTTCCTGGCGGCCGGCCAGCTGCACGCCTACGTCCACGGCCTCGGCGTGGAGCTGATGGCCAACTCGGACAACGTGCTGCGCGGCGGGCTCACGCCGAAGTACGTCGACGTGCCCGAGCTGGTCAAGGTGCTGGATTTCCAGGCCGTCGCCGACCCGCAGGTCCACCCGGGGCACGCGAACCCGGCGGCCGGCTGCGAGGTCTTCGACTACCCGGTGCCCATCGACGAGTTCTCCCTGCGCCGCTACGCCCTCGATGCCGGCGCGCAGGCCACCGTCGAACTCGACGGGCCGGCCATCGTGCTGTGCACCCGCGGCGACGGCGCCACCGCCGGCGGTGTCCGCCTCACCCCGGGCCGCGGCGCCTGGGCCCCGGCCGCCGATGGCCGCGTCAACTTGGCAGCCGGCGATAGCCCGGCGGAATTCTTCGTCGCCAGCGTCTAGGAGCCAAACGCTCTAGCGCCAGGCGCCTAAGCTGCAGGCGGCCCTAGCACCGGGCGCCTTGAGCCCCGGGCGCTTTTAGCGCCGGCGCGCCCAGTGCCGCCGCGCTTAGTTGTTGCCCGGCTCGCCCGCGGTTTCCTCCGTGGGCTCGGGCGCGTCGCGGGTCTCGCCGCGCTCTTCGGCCGGCGGGGCCTGCTGCTGTGCCGGCTCCGGCAGGAGATCGGAGATCTGGATCTCCAGGTGGCCGTTGTTCTCTTCGGCCGGCAGGCCCGGGATGGTCGGGGAGGGCGCGGGCTGGTTCGGGCTGCTGGGCTGCGGCTCGGTGGTCGTCGACGGCTCCTCGCTGGTATCCGGGCGGGTAGTCGGCGCGGGCTGGGTCGGCTGTCCCGGCTGCGTCGGCTGAATCTGCGTGCCCTGCTGGCCCGAATTCTGCGAGCCCTGCTGACCTTGCTGACCCTGCTGGTTCTGCTGGCCCTGGGACGCGGAGAGGTTGTCGGGGCGGTAGTACGTCGTCGGCGCGGCGGGCGCGGTCTGGGCGTCCACCACGGAGTTGGGGGCCAGGAACGGATCGTTGGCCTGCGGGGCCGAGAACTTGGCGTCCTCGCGGGAGCTGTGCTGGTTGCCGTCGTTGTCCTTCGCGTCGTCGCGATCGCGGCGGTCGGAAGGCGCGGTGCTGGACGTGGAGCTCGACGAGGTGGTTGCTTTCTCCTCGGAGCTGGTTAGCTGCTTGTTGGCCACCGGCGTGGCATTATCGTCCATGGAAGAGGATTTGGGCGCACCGAGGTGCCAGACGCTCACCCCGACGCCGGCGGCCACGAGCAGGCCCACGACGACGAAGATGACGACGCGGCGCGTATCAGTATTCACCGTGCGGTCCCCTTCCATGGTAACAAGTCGATAACAACAGTACCATGCACTTTAACGTCTGATACCCGACTTCCGCTAGTGCGGGAGCCAAATTCACCTTGCGAAGGAGATCACAGTGAGCACCTGGGACGAAGAGATTTTCACCCGCGACAGCAACACCGATTTTCTCGATGAGCTGTCTGCCCTCGAAGAAGAGGAGGTCGTAGAAGCCGTGCGGGACGCCGTTGTCCTCGCTGCCGATTCCGCCCAGCCCACCGACGAGGAGCTCGCCAACGGCCTGGCCGCCGCCACCATCGCCGCCATTTGGTCGGGCGCGCCGTTCAGCGCCGGCGACGTCGTGGCGGAGTACCCGTTCATCCGCTCCCTGGCCGGCAGCTCCGACGAGCAGCTCAACGAAAAGGCCGCGGAGCTGCTGGAAACGGCCGAGCCGGGCGAGGCGGGCGACGCCGACATCGAGCCCTTCCTCGAGGCCCTGGCTTAAAGGAGAAGGTGACGCACTGCTGTGATTATTGCCATAGAGGGCATCGATGGCGCGGGCAAGAACACGTTGGTGGCCCGCCTGCGCGAGGCCATCAGCCGGGAGATCCACACGCTGGCCTTCCCGCGGTACGCCGACTCCATCCACGCGCAGCTGGCCCAGGACGCGCTGTACGGCCGCATGGGGGATATGACGGACTCGGCCTACGCGATGGCCACGATGTTCGCCCTGGACCGCTGGGGCGCCAAGGAGCAGCTGCTGGCGGCCCACCGCGCGCCGGAGGTGTGGGTGCTGGACCGCTACGTGGCATCGAATGCGGCGTATTCGGCCGCGCGCCTGCAGGATGACGCGGTGACGGACTGGGTCTATAACCTGGAGTTCGAGCGCCTGGGCCTGCCCAAGCCGCACCTGCAGGTCTTCCTGGACACCGACGTCGAGCTGGCCGGGGCCCGCGCCCAGGGCCGCGCGGCTGACGATGCCACCCGGGCCCGCGACGCCTACGAAAAGGACGCTGGCCTCCAGGCCCGCACCGCCGCGGCCTACCGCGCGCTGGCCGACCGCGAGTGGGCGGCGCGTTGGATAGCTACAGCCGATAGCGATATGATTATTCAAGCTGTACGACAACTGGTAGGGGAGAAGTAGTGGCACCGACAATCCTGGTGGTCGATGACGACCCGGCGATCTCGGAGATGTTGACCATCGTCTTGGAGTCTGAGGGCATGGAGCCCATCGCCGTGACCGACGGCAACGACGCGGTGCCCATGTTCCAACGCCACGACCCGGATCTGATCCTGCTGGATCTGATGCTGCCGGGCATGAACGGCGTGGACATCTGCCGCAGCATCCGCCAGGTCTCCTCGGTGCCGATTGTCATGCTGACCGCCAAGACGGACACCGTCGACGTCGTGCTGGGCCTGGAGTCCGGCGCGGACGACTACATCACCAAGCCGTTCAAGCCGAAGGAGCTGGTGGCCCGCATCCGCGCCCGCCTGCGCCGCACGGACACCGCGACCACGGAGATGATCGAGGTCGGCGACCTGGTCATCGACGTGCCCGAGCACACCGTGACCCGCCGCAACGCGGACGGGAGCTCCCGCGAGCTGAACCTGACGCCGCTGGAATTCGACCTGCTGGTGGAGATGGCCCGCCGCCCGGGCCAGGTGCACACCCGCGAGGAGCTGCTGGAGAAGGTCTGGGGCTACCGGCATGCCTCCGATACCCGCCTGGTCAACGTGCACGTCCAGCGCCTGCGCGCCAAGATTGAGCACGACCCGGAGGATCCGCAGATCGTGCTGACCGTGCGCGGCGTGGGCTACAAGGCCGGCAAGCCGGCCGGCGCCGAATAAGCCGGGGGAGTAACTGCCATCCTGGACCGCTTCAGACAATTCCGCGACTCCGCCATCCAGTGGTGGCGCACCTCGCTGCAGGTGCGCGTCATCGGCCTGATCTTTATGGCCGCCACCGTGGTGATGGTCATTTTGACCTACGCGCTGGTCTCCGTGCTGACCTCCCGCCTGGTGGATCAGAAGCAGGACGTCGCCCTGCAGGAGCTGGAGCGCGCCCGGATCGCGGTGGAGCAACAGATCGCGGCCACGGGCACGGCCAACTCGGTGCAGGTGCGCATTAACTCCGCGCGCGCCTCCCTGACGCAGCTGGGCTCCCAGAGCGGCGAGACGCAGGCCTCCTACGAGCCGGTGATCGTGGTCAACGGCTCCGACGGCTCGGTGACCACCTCGCCGGAGGGCTACCGCATCCCGACGGAGCTGCGCAACGGCGTCTCCCACGACCAGGTGATGGTCCAGTACGCGCCCATCGACCACGGGGATGGTACCAAGTACAACGCCATGATCGTCGGCACGCCCACCGAGTCCGACATCCCGGACACCCAGGTCTACCTGGTGATGAGCATGGAGTCGGAGGAATCCACGCTGGCGCTGATGCGCGGCCTGCTCTCGGCGGCCGCGGTGGTGGTCATCGTGCTGCTGGTGGGCATCGCCTGGCTGGCGACCCAGCAGGTGATTACGCCCATCCGCTCGGCCTCGCGGATTGCCCAGCGCCTGGCGGCCGGCCACCTGCGCGAGCGCATGGCCGTCGAGGGCGAGGACGAGATGGGCAGCCTGGCCCAGTCCTTCAACGACATGGCCAACAAGCTGTCCAAGCAGATTACACAGCTGGAGGAATACGGCGACCTGCAGCGGCAGTTCACCTCCGACGTCTCGCACGAGCTGCGCACCCCGCTGACCACGGTGCGCATGGCCGCGGACATGATCGCCGCGAACGCGGACAGCCTGGATATTTCCACCCGCCGCGCCAGCGAGCTGATGAGCCGCGAGCTCGACCGCTTCGAGGAGCTGCTGGCCGACCTGCTGGAGATCTCGCGCCACGACGCCGGCGTGGCCGACCTGTCCACCAACAAGCTGGACCTGCGCAACTGCGTGACCGCCGCCTTCGGGCAGGTCGATCACCTGGCCGACGAGCTGGGCGTGGCGGTCAACCTGCACCTGCCGGACGAGCCCATCAACTTCGAGGGCGACGACCGGCGCGTCCAGCGCATCCTGCGCAACCTTTTGGCCAACGCCATCGACCACTCGGAGGGCAACCCGGTCGACGTGCACCTGGGCGCCAACGACACAGCCGTGGCCGTGACCGTCACCGACCAGGGCGTGGGCCTGAAGGAGGGCCAGGAAGAACTGGTCTTCAACCGCTTCTGGCGCGCGGATTCCTCCCGCAAGCGCCACTCGGGCGGGACCGGCCTGGGCCTGGCCATCGCCCGCGAGGACGCCGTGCTGCACAGCGGTACGCTGGACGCGACGGGCACCTTAGGCCGCGGGTCCTGCTTCCGCCTGATCCTGCCGCGCGTGCCCGGCGAGGCCGTGGAGGAGGCCCCGCTGGACCTCTACGTGCCGGAGCCCACGCCGCTAGCGGACCCGAAGGCCCCGAATGACCCGAAGGGAGGTCAGCCGTGATGCCACAGACCCACCGGCGCTCGGCCAGCACGGCCAGTCCGGCCCGCGCCGTCGTCGCCGTGCTGGCCGCGACCTCGCTGACGCTTTCGGCGTGCTCGACGCTGCCGCAAAACTCCAGCCCCAAAGTGCTGCACTCCTTCGAGCCGGCCGCCACCCCGGAGCCGTCCATGGGCCCGCGCGCCGGCGAGGAACCGGACCTGCTGCTGCGCGACTTCTACGCCGCCTCGGCGCTGCCGGCCGGCGATTATTCCGCCGCGCGCTCCTTTATGACCGAGGAGGCGGCCGGGGACTGGGACCCAGACCAGCAGGTGCTCATCGTGGACTCGCTGGACATCATCACCAACGCCGAGGCGGATTCCACCGAGGGCGGCCGCAGCTTCAACGTGCGCGGATCGGTCATCGGTACGCTCTCGGAGGGCGGGTCCTATACCTCCGAAAACGGCGACTTCGAGGCCCAGATCCATATGACCCAGGTGGACGGCGAGTGGCGGATCTCGGACCTGCCGGAGGTCGTGGTCATCGAGCGCACGGAGCTGCGCAACCGCTACCAGCCGCACTCCCTATTCTTCTACGAGCACACCGGCCAGGCGCTGGAAAGCGACCGCCGCTGGCTGTCCACGGGCCAGGAGTCCCTGGACACCGAGCTCATCACCCTGCTGCTGCAGGGCCCGGCCGAGGAGCTGGCGCCGGCGACGATGTCGGTGGTGCCGCGGGAGGCCAACTTCGGCGGCATCGAGGACGGCGTCTACCACTTCACCGGCATGTCGGATATGAGCCAGGAGGACCGCACCCGGTTCGCCGCCGAGCTGGTCTGGACCCTGTCCACCGCCGGCATCCCGGGGCCCTACCGGGTCGTGGCCGACGATGCCCCCTTGGTCGAAGGCCTCGACGAACTAACCACCGACGACTTCGCGGACTACAACCCGAAGGCGAACACGGACGCGGCCACCTCGCTGTACGCGGTGACCAACGGCAACGTGGTGCGCCTGAGCGGCAACGAGACGCAGCCGCTGAACAACCCGGCGGCGAACGCCGGCAACGTGGAGTCCGCGGAGATCTCGGCGGAGGAGACGTTCGCGGCCGTGCGCAAGAAGGGCGCGGATAAGACCCAGCTGGTGCTGGGGACGCTCAACGGCGACGTGGCCGAGTCCTTAGAGGGCGAGAGCATTACCCGGCCCACCTTCGGCATTACCGGCCGGGGCGCGTGGGTCGCGGTCGACGGCAAGAAGATCTACCGCGTGGTGCGCTCGACCACCGGCGAGGTGAGCGAGCAGCAGATCAACGCGGACGCGCTGGATGGCATCGACGGCGAGATCTCGGTGATGCGGCTGTCGTCGACGGGCGCGCGCGTGGCCTTCATCATCGGCGGCGCGGTCTACTCCGGCGTGGTGGCGCAGGAAACCGACGGCGACTACCGGATCGTCAACGTGCGCGAACTCGCCTCGGAGCTGGGCCGCAACGCGCTGTCGCTGGACTGGCAGCCGGACGGCTCGCTGGTGGTGGGCACCTCGTCCACGGAGACGCCGGTCTGGCGCATCGAGCAGGACGGGTCCTCGCTGACCACGCTGCCCAGCGGCAACATCACCGCCCCGGTGGTCTCCGTCGCGGCCTCGCCGACGACCGTCTATCTGACCGACGCCAACGCCTTGCTGCGGCTGCCGTCCGGCGAGTCCGACTCCGTGTTCTGGCGCGAGGTCCCCGGCCTCCAGGGCGTGCGCGCGGCCCCGATCGTGGGCAACTAGGCGGCGCGCGATGGGGGTCTGGCAGCAGGTCGGGGAGCTGCTAGTCCCGCGCGCCTGCGCCGGGTGTAAGGCCCCGGGCCAGGTGCTGTGCGCGGCCTGCCGGGAGCACCTGCGCACCCCGCCGCACCGCGTTTCCCGCCGCACGCTGCTGGACCCGCCCATCTTTGCGCTGGGCCCGTACTCGGAGATCCGGCGCAACCTCATCATCCAGATGAAGGAGTACCACAACCGGGCGGTGCGCCCGTACGCCGGCGCGGTCATCGCCGCCGGGTTGGAGCAGCTGGTGGCCCAGGGCGTGCTGCCGCCGCGGCTGGTGGTGGTGCCGGCGCCGACGCGGGCATCGTCAGCCAGGGCCCGGGGCGGGGACCCGGTGCTGCACATGTGCCAGCACGCGGCCCGGCTGCTGGGCGACGGCCTGCCGCTGACCGTGGTCAACTGCGCGCGCCTGCGCCGCGGCGTGGCCGACCAGTCGCGGTTGAACGCGGACCTGCGGTGGGCGAATATGCGCGACGCCGTGGCCGTCGATGCCGACCCGCGGCTGGTGGGCCGGGCCACCGTCGTGGTCGACGACGTGGTGACCACCGGCGCCACCCTCATCAACACCGCCGACAAGTTGCGCGCGGCCGGCGCGCTGGTGCGGGCGGGGCTGGTGCTCGCCGACGCCTAGAGGGGGACTGGCGTGGGGGTGAACAGAAATGTAATTCCAACCTTTGGTGGGGAATGGTTATGACCACTGGTATGATGAGGGGTGTCACAGGTTGAGGTTTGAGCCTCCGGATTCACACGGTTTCCGCCGGTGGATGACCGGGGTGGGGATCTCAGCAGGACGAGTCCAATAGTCCCCCGGGGGCGCCGGGATTGCGCGCCCCCAGCCAAATCTAGGGAGGCAAGTCAATGACCGAGCCACAGGCCACCAACGCACAGGTAACCATCACGGGACGCAACGTGGAGGTGCCGGAGCACTTCCAGGAGCGCGTCACCGGCAAGCTGGCCAAGATCGAGCGGCTGGATCCGACGCTGACCTTCTTCCACGTCGAGCTGCAGCACGAGCCGAACCCGCGCCGTGACTCCCAGTCGGACCGTATCCAGATCACCGCCACCGGCAAGGGGCACATCGCCCGTGCGGAGGCCAAGGAGGATTCCTTCTACGCCGCGCTGGAGACCGCCCTGGCCAAGATGGAGCGCTCCCTGCGCAAGGTGAAGGTCCGCCGCGAGAACGTCAAGTCCGGCCACCGCGCCCAGAAGGGCACCGGCGAGATCGCCGCGGAGATGGTCGCCGAGGCCGAGGCCGAGCGCAACGCCGCTCCGGCGAAGGAAGATCGCTACGTCGATCCGTACGCAGACTCCATCGAGGAGCAGCGCCCGGGCCAGATCGTGCGCACCAAGGAGCACCCGGCCAACCCGATGACCGTGGATGATGCTCTGAGCGAGATGGAGCTGGTGGGCCACGATTTCTACCTGTTCATCAACTCCGAGACCCAGCAGCCGGCGGTCGTCTACCGCCGCCACGCCTTCGACTACGGTCTTATCACCCTGACCGAAGACGCCGAGGGTGCGCAGGCTAACAACTAGCTAGCCCATCCTGCGCCCAGCTGCCCGCCCGCCGGGTGCTGGGCGCTTTTTCGTGTCTTTTTGGGCCGGGGCGGAGATAGTGAGACCGCCTCTGGTGGGTACAATGGCACGGAGTTAACTAGTTTACGTGTCGCGACAAAGAAGGAAACTACTACGTGTTAGGACTTTCGAAGCTGCTGCGTGCCGGCGAAGGGCGCACCGTCAAGCGCCTGGAAAAGATGGCCGACCGGGTAATCGCCCTGGAAGATGAGTACGCCGCCCTCAGCGACGACGAGCTCAAGGCCAAGACTGACGAATTCAAGCAGCGCCTCGCCGACGGCGAGGAACTCAACGATATCCTGCTGGAGGCCTTCGCCACCGTCCGCGAGGCGGCCTGGCGCGTGCTGCAGCAGAAGCACTTCCGCGTCCAGCTGATGGGCGGCGCGGCCCTGCACTTCGGCAACGTCGCCGAGATGAAAACCGGTGAGGGCAAGACCCTGACCTCGCTGCTGCCGGCCTACCTCAACGCCCTCGAGGGCAAGGGCGTGCACATCGTCACGGTCAACGACTACCTGGCCAAGCGCGACGCGGAGATGATGGGCCGTGTCCACCGCTGGCTGGGCCTGTCCGTGGGCGTCATTCTCTCCGAGATGCGCCCGCCGGCGCGCAAGGAGGCCTACGCCTGCGACATCACCTACGGAACCAACAACGAGCTGGGCTTCGACTACCTGCGCGACAACATGGTGCGCAGCCTGAACGACATCGTCCAGCGCGGCCACAACTTCTGCATCGTGGACGAGGTGGACTCCATCCTCATCGACGAGGCCCGTACCCCGCTCATCATCTCCGGCCCGGTGGACGGCTCCTCCCAGTTCTACGGGGTCTTCGCGCAGCTGGCCCCGCGCATGCGCGAGGGCATCCACTACGAGGTCGACCACAAAAAGCGCACCGTCGGCGTGCTGGAAGAGGGCGTGGAATACGTCGAGGACCAGCTGGGCATCGATAACCTTTATGCCCCGGAGCACTCGCAGCTGGTGTCCTACCTCAACAACGCGCTGAAGGCCAAGGAACTGTTCACGCGCGACAAGGACTACATCGTGCGCAACGGTGAGGTCATGATCGTCGACTCGTTCACCGGCCGCGTGCTGGCGGGCCGCCGCTACAACGAGGGCATGCACCAGGCCATCGAGGCCAAGGAAAACGTCGAGATCAAGAACGAGAACCAGACGCTGGCCACGGTCACGCTGCAGAACTACTTCCGTCTCTACGACAAGATCTCCGGCATGACCGGTACCGCCGAGACCGAGGCCGCCGAGCTGCACTCCATCTACGGCCTCGACGTGGTGCCTATCCCGACCAACAAGCCGAACCAGCGCCAGGATCACTCCGACCGCATCTACAAGACGCAGGAGGCCAAGTTCGCCGCGGTGGTCGACGACATCGCGGAGCACGTGCAGAACAAGCAGCCGGTGCTGGTGGGCACCACCTCCGTGGAGCGCTCCGAGTACCTGTCGCAGCTGCTGGACAAGCGCGGCATCGACCACACCGTGCTCAACGCCAAGCACCACGAGGAAGAGGGCAACATCATCGCCCGCGCCGGCCGCCCGGGCCAGGTCACCGTCGCCACCAACATGGCCGGCCGCGGTACCGACATCGTGCTGGGCGGTAACCCCGAGGTCATCCTGGACATGAAGCTGCGCGAGCAGGGCCTGGATCCCTTCGAGGACGAGGAGAAGTACCAGGAAGCCTGGGATAACCACATCGAGGAGGAGAAGGAACGCTCCAAGCGCCTGGGCGACGAGGTGCGCGAGGCCGGCGGCCTCTACGTGGTTGGTACCGAGCGCCACGAGTCCCGCCGTATCGATAACCAGCTGCGTGGCCGTACCGGCCGCCAGGGCGATCCGGGCGAGACCCGCTTCTACCTGTCCATGCGCGACGAGCTCATGGTGCGGTTCGTGGGCCAGTCCATGGAGAACATGATGAACCGGCTCAACGTGCCGGACGATGTCCCGATCGAGGCCAAGATGGTCTCCAACTCCATCAAGGGCGCGCAGGCCCAGGTGGAAAACCAGAACTTCGAAATGCGCAAGAACGTCCTGAAGTACGACGAGGTGCTAAACGAGCAGCGCAAGGTCGTCTACGGCGAGCGCTACAAGATCCTGGACGCCGGCGACATCAAGGACAACATCCGCTCCATGATCGACGACACGGTTTCGGACTACGTGGCCGCGGCCACCGCCGCCGGCTACGTCGAGGACTGGGACCTGGACAAGCTCTGGCAGGCCCTGGACTCCCTCTACGGCCCGTCGGTCAGCGCCGAGGAACTGGTGGACGGCTCCGAGTACGGCTCGCCGGGCGAGCTGAGCGCGGAGCAGCTGCGCGACGCCCTGACCGACGACGCCCAGCACCAGTACGACGAGCTGGAGGAGAAGATCTCCGCCATCGGTGGCGAGAAGCAGATGCGCAACACCGAGCGCATGGTCATCCTGCCGATCATCGACCAGAAGTGGCGCGAGCACCTCTACGAGATGGACTACCTGAAGGAAGGCATCGGCCTGCGTGCGATGGCGCAGCGCGACCCGCTGGTCGAGTACCAGAAGGAGGGCGGCGACATGTTCCGCGCCATGAACGAGGGCGTGAAGGAAGAGACCGTCCGCCAGCTCTTCCTGCTGCGCAAGCAGTTCGCGACCGAGGAAGAAAACGCCGAGTCCGGCTCCGCCTCTGAGGCGTAGAGAAGCCTCACCCCGCTAGGAAAGCAGGTTTTCCGTGGTGGCAGTTACCTTGACCTGGGCGCTGTTTAGCGCCTTGCTGGTAGCTGCCGCCATTTTTTCTGTCTGGCGGGCCCGCGCCGGGGAGGCGGTCGCCGCCGGCTTCGTCGGGGGCGTCGGCGCCTGGCTGCTGGGCCTGGGCTGGGGCAACCACGCCCACTACGCCGCGTGGCAAATTGCCGTGGCAGCCATCGCCATGGTGGCGCTGACCGCCGCGGTGGCCTGGCGCGTGCCCCGCACCGGCGCCGGCGCGCTGGGCGCGGTGACGGGTCCGACGCTGGGCTTTGGCTTCGCCTGGTCCGTGCAGGCGGGGCTCAGCGACTCGACCGGCATGTGGCCGGTCGGCCTCATGCTGCTCAACACCGGTCTGGTGGTGGGCTTGGGCGTGGTCGTCGGCCTCGTGTTCTGGGCCGGCCGCCGCGCGGAGCACGGAAATTCTGCGTCGGGAGCCGGCTTGAGGTAGGCTTAAGCCCTTGATAAGTACCTACTAATCGACTGGAGTTTTTATGCGAACGCCGCGCCGCCGAAGCCGTCTGGCTTCCCTGTCGGCTTTGGTGACCGCAGCGTTGCTCGGCGCGCCGGCGGGGGCGAGCGCCGCGCCGACGGAAAACTACCGCGCCGATAGCTACGAGTCCCGTACCGCGTTAAGCGGCGGCCAGGAGACAGTAGGCGAGTGGCTCGAGCGGGTCGAGGCCGCTCAGGACCAAGCAGGCCAGGCAGAAGATAGCGCGCTACCCCAGCCGGCCGAGGACGCCGCCGCGCCGGGCGCGGCCGACTTTCAAAACGACAAGGGCGCCGCTAGCGATGCCGACGCCGGGGTGCCCGTGTGGGGCATCGGCGCCGCGCTGGGCGGGATCCTGGCGGCGGTGGGGGCATCGGCGGCCGCGTGGTCGGCCGTCGACTGGACGCAGGTCCTGATGTTTTTGGGCTCGCTCTAGGCTAGAGCAGCCGGAAGGATACGAGCCGGTGCTGCTCGTAGGAACCCGTGAACGCGTGCTGGGTGACGCCGATGGTGGCTGTGCCGTAAAACTCCCCGTTGGCGTGCGCGTGCACGGCGACCAGATCGTGGCGCGCCGGCAGGCTAAACCCGCGAGTGCGCAGCCAGGCGGACAGGTGGTTGGCCAGCCGCGGCGGGAAGCGCTCGGAGCGCACGTGGCTGAGCGGGCGGCGCCCGGCGGCGGTCTCGATGACCTGGCGGATAAGCGTTTGGGCGCGCTCCTTGACCTCCTCGTCCATGGGCGTGGGCTGACGGTCATAGGAGATGGGGTCGGCCGGCACGTATAGCTGCAGGTGGGCGAATCCGGGAATGGGGGCGTACATAGGCCGTATTCTGGCACGCGCCGGGGTGGTGCGCAGGGCGAGGAACCCAAGCTGGGAGTTTGCTGAAAGGGGTGGAGGCGCGTGAAATGCCTCTTCGCTATAATTTGCGGGGTTAGAGGGAAATAGAACCCGAAGCGAAAGAAGAAAGAGAACTCATGCGTGGTTTGATTGTGGACTACGTCGGCGTGCTCGACGGCACCGACGAAGACGTGAAGCGCTGGCGCAACCTCCTGGCCGCAGCCAAGGCCCAGGGCGTGGCGACGGCCATCCTGTCCAACGACCCGGGCGGCCCCGGCGCCGAGGCAATCCGGGAGTGGGAGTACCGCGGCATCGTGGACGCGGTCATGCTCTCCGGCGAGATCGGGGCGGAAAAGCCGGAGCCCGCGGCCTTCCAAGCGGCGGCCGACGCCCTCGACCTGCCCGTCAATGACTGCGTCTTCGTGGACGACAACATCGTCAACGTCAAGGCGTCGGTGGAGTTCGGCCTGCTCGGCATGCTCTATACGGTCTTCGACCGCTCCAGCATTGAGATCCAGGCCGTCTTCGACATCGAGGGCGAGTTCTAAGATGGCTGATTGTCGCGTCTACCTGCCGGCCACCTTCGCCATGCTCACGGAGCTGAAGGAGACTGGCCAGCTGCACGCCCGCTCGGGCTGGGGCTTTATGGTCACCGACGCCCTGCGTGAGTTCTACACCGCCGGCGACGAGGAAGAAATCGCCTACTCGGCCTTCCTGGAGGCCTCCATGGCGTCGCTGCGGCTGCTGGCCATCGGCGACGAGGAGCACTTCCCGCACCGGCGCGTGGTCATCTCCGTGGACGTGCCCGCCGAGGCGGTCACCCCGCAGCCGGAGATGGGCGAGCCCGTGGTGAAGCTGGAGCCGGCGCTGATTACCACCGAGCAGCTGGCCGCCATCCACGTCGACATCGCGGAATCGGAGACCGCGACCGCCAAGGCCATCGAGGCCATCGACACCGCGGACCTGGGCGACGAGGACGCCGAGCTGGCCGTGGGCGACGCCCTCGACAACTTCATGGCCTTCTACGACCCGAGCGAGCTGCCCTTCCTGGTGGAGCTGCTCTAGTTTTCCCAGTCGACGTTGGTGCGCAGCGCGGCCAGCAGCTTGCGCACCGCGGCCGCGCGCCGGGCCGAGGCCGAATCCGGGGGGATGAGGGCGGGATCGTCGAGCCCGCACTCGGGATCGGCCGGGGGACCGGCGTGCGTGCACCCGCGCGGGCAGGACTCGGTGGCCTCGGCGAGATCCTCGAAGACGCCTAAGACGGTGTCGGCATCGACGTGTGCCAGCCCGAAGGAGCGGATGCCGGGGGTGTCGATGATCCAGCCGTTATCGTCGGGAAGCGGCAGCGCCACGGACTGGGTGGAGGTGTGCCGGCCCTTGCCCACGGCGGAGACCTCGCCGGTCTCCCGGTCGGCGTCGGGCACCAGCCGGTTGACCAGCGTGGACTTGCCCACCCCGGAATGGCCGATGAGCGCGGTGATGTGCCCGGTGACGGCGTCGCTGACCTGCTCCAGGCCGTCCTCGACGCCGGCGTAGACCACGCTGATGTCCAGGTCGGCGAATTCCGCGGCGAAGGGGGCCGGGTCGGCCAGGTCCGTCTTGGTCAGGCACAGGATGGGGTGAACATTGCCCACGAAGGCGGCCACCAGGGCGCGCTCGACGAAGCCGGAGCGCGGCGGCGGATCGGCTACCGCGGTGACAATCAGCATCTGGTCGGCGTTGGCCACCACGATCCGCTCGTAGGGGTCGGTGTCGTCGGCGGTGCGGCGCAGCACGGAGGTGCGCTCGGCGAGCTTGACGATGCGCGCCAGCGTGTCCTTACGGCCCGAGGTATCGCCCACGACGCCGACGCGGTCGCCGACCTCGATGGCGGTGCGGCCCAGCTCGCGGGCGCGCATGCAGGTGACCACGGGGCCGTCGTCTAAGGCCACGCCCCAGCGGCCACGGTCCTTGGTGATGACCATGCCGAACTTGGCGTCCTTGTGCTTGGGCCGGTCCTTCGTGCGCGGCCGCGAGCCCTTGCCGGGGCGGACGTGGACGTCGGACTCGTCGTAGTGGCGCCTAGGCATGCGCGCTGCCTTCGGAGACCATGGTCTCCCACAGCTCGGCAAATCCCGGGAGGGTCTTCGCGGTGGTGGCGATGTCCTCGACCTCGATGCCCTCAACGGCCAGGCCCAGGATCGCCCCGGCGGTGGCCATGCGGTGGTCGGCGTAGGTGTGCCAGCGGCCCGCGTGCAGGGGCGCCGGGGTGATTTCCAGCCCGTCGGGCAGCTCGCGGACGTTGCCGCCCAGGCCGTTGAGCTCCGTGGCTAGGGCGCTGAGTCGGTCGGTCTCGTGGCCGCGCAGGTGGGCGATGCCGGTCAGCCGGGAGGGGCTATCGGCCAGCGCGCAGAGGGCGGCCACGGTGGGGGTCAGCTCGCCGAGGGCGGACATGTCGTAGTCGATGCCGCGCAGGCGGGCGCCGGGGGAGCCCACGACGGTGACCTGCCCGTGGGCCTGCTCGACGGTCACGGACATGCGGAAGAGCACGTCGCGGATGAGATCCCCGGCCTGGGTGGTCACGGCCGGCCAGTCGCGCACGGTCACGCGCCCGCCGGCCACGGCCGCGGCGGCCAGGAACGGGGTGGCGTTGGACAGATCCGGCTCGATGCTCCACTCGCGGCCGTTGATGGGGCCGGGATGGACGGTCCAGGTGTCCCCGTCCTCGTCGACGGTCACGCCGGCCTCGCGCAGCATGGCCAGGGTCATCTCGATGTGCGGGCGCGAGGGGATTTCGCCGCCGACGTGGTGGACGGTGATGCCGTTTTCAAAGCGCGGGGCGGCCAGCAGCAGGCCGGAGACGAACTGGGAGGACTGGGAGGCGTCGATGGTGACCTTACCGCCGGCGGGCGTGTGCTCGGCGGAGATGCTAAAGGGCAGGCAGTCGTCGGCGGTCTCGACGGTGACGCCCAGGTCGCGCAGGGCGCCCAGGATGGCGCCCATGGGGCGCACGCGGGCCTGCTCGTCGCCGTCGAAGGCGACCGGCTCGCCGGCCAGGGCCGCCACCGGCGGCAAAAAGCGCATCAGGGTGCCGGCCAGGCCGCAGTCGATGTGCCCGCCGTGCAGCTCGCCCGGGGTCACGTGGATCTCCGGGCCGGTGGTGGCGTCTTTCACCTCGATCTCGGCGCCGAGCTCGCGCAGGGCGGCAATCATCAGCTCGGTGTCGCGGGCGATGAGTGCCTGGGTGATGACCGAGGGGGCATCGGCAAGCGCGGCTAGGACCAGGGCCCGGTTGGTCATGGACTTAGAGCCAGGCACGCGCTGCTCCCAGCGCAGGGGGCCGGTGGGATGCGGGGCTAACCAAAAATCTGCCATATAGGCCATAATAGAGGTTCATGTGTGGTCGTTTTGTCTTGTTCAGCGAGTCGTTGCTCGATTCCGTCGGTGCGCTGGCCGGAATCGAGGAAGTTTCCGCGCCGGCGGGCCTGCCGGGGCCGCGGTATAACATCGCGCCGACCCAGAAGGTGCCCGTGGTGCGCATCCAGGAGGCCTACGCGCAGGTGGATCCGGGGCGCTGGGCCCTGCTGCCGCACTGGAAGAAGGACTTGGACGGCCCGCCGCTGTTTAACGCCCGCGCGGAGACGGTGCAGAAGAAGCCGTCGTTTCGCGACGCCTTCGCCGGCCGGGCCGGCTCCGGGCGCTGCCTCATCCCCATGGACGGCTACTACGAGTGGTACGACGACGGCAACGGCAAGATGCCCTACTACGTGTGGCTGGGCGAAGGGCAGATGATGTGGGCGGCCGGCCTGTGGGCCACGGGTCTGGACCAGCTCTCGGCGACCATCGTGACCACCGCGGCCACCGAGGAGATGGCCTGGCTGCACGACCGCCTGCCGCGCTTTTTGGCGCCGGAGGAAATCCGGCAGTGGGTGGAGGGTAGCCCGGAAGAGGCCGCCGAGCTTTTGCACCCCAGCCCGGTCACCGGCTGGCAGGTGGACCAGGCGGCGAAGGAAGTGGGCAATATCCGCAACGATTACCCGGAACTTCTGCCCCAAGGGGCCGGGGCCTAGGATGGTTATGGCAGAAAGCTCATTTAAAGGAGTACGTTAATGGCGAAAGACCGGGCCGCCTCGTTCGAGGAACAGGCCATGCCGCTTCTGGATCAGCTCTACGGGGGAGCGATGCGCATGACGCGCAACCCGCAGGACGCCGAGGACCTGATCCAGGAGACCTACCTGAAGGCGTATAAGAATTTCGATTCCTTCATGCAGGGCACCAACCTGAAGGCGTGGCTGTACCGGATCATGACCAACACGTACATCAACTCTTATCGCAAGGCGCAGCGCCGCCCCACGCAGTCCTCGGCGGACGAGCTGACCGACTTCCAGCTGTACACGACCTCCGGGCACGACTCGACGGGCCTGGAGTCCGCGGAGGTCGCCGCGCTCAAGGCCATGCCGGATACCACGATTTCGGAGGCGATGAACGACCTGCCGGAGGACTACCGCATGGTGGTCTACTACTCCGACGTGGTGGGGCTGGCCTACAAGGAAGTCGCGGAAGTGATGGATATCCCCTTAGGGACGGTCATGTCGCGGCTGCACCGGGGAAGAAAACTGCTGCGAAAAGCGTTGAAGGATGTAGCACGTGAGCACGGCATCGGGCTAAACCACCCAGATATGGAGGCAGACAAGTGAGCAACTGCAACCACCGCGGGGCTTGTAACTGCTCTTCGCAGGAGATAGAGGCACTGCTGTGCCAGCTGCTGGACGAGTCGCTGAGCCCGCAGCAGCGCGCGGCCGTGCAGGCGCGCATCGCCGAGTGCAACGTGTGCATGGAGCGCCTGGAGACCGAGCAGATCGTGCGCCGGCTGGTGCGCACCTGCGACAAGGCCACCCACGCCCCAGAGACCTTGCGGCAGCGGATCACCGTCCAGATCCGCTCCATCCGCTACCAGTAAATAACAAAGCCTCCCCGCGCCGGCGCTGTCCGCGTCTCGGTGCGCCGGCGGGGGAGGCCAAGAGACAACAAGCCCGCCGCGACGGGGCCTAACGCTTGGAGGCGTTATCCCCGCTGCGGCGGGCTCGGTGTTTTTAGCTGTGATTATGCGTTAGGACGCTTGCCGCGGTTAGCGGACTTCTTCCGGCGATCCTTACGCTTACGGCCACGCTTGCTCATGGTGGTACTCCTTTGCAGAGAGCGGTTAGATGAACTGGTAATAACTGTAGCGGCAGGCAACGCCGGGGGCGAAATTGCCCTACCTTAGGCGGAGACGCGGGCGCGTCCGCGGCCGCGGTTGCGGCGGCGCTTCAGGGCGCGGCGCTCCTCCTCGGACAGGCCGCCCCAGACGCCGGCGTCCTGGCCGGACTCCAGGGCCCACTTCAGGCACTGGGAGGAAACGGGGCAGCGGTTGCAGACCAGCTTGGCCTTGGCGATCTGGGTGAGGGCGGGGCCGGAGTTACCGACCGGGAAGAACAGCTCGGGGTCCTCGTCGCGGCAAATTGCTTCGTGGCGCCAATCCATGATTGATATCTCCTAACAAATTTTCGACAGCGTTTAACACCGGTACTTGGAACCGAATTCGGGAGCAACCAAAAATGGCGCACCGAAAATCAGAGCCAAGCCCTAATGTCATGGGGTTTGCGTGCCAGGACCGGTCTGCAACGCGGGGTGTCTGGTCTCGAGGTCAGTCCTCCGCTTGCCGCCATGGTTTACCTGGCGTTCACTCTGCGTTGGCGCAGAGTTTGGAGCTGGTTAAGCAGCTCGTCTTTTTTGCTACCTGAAGATAATGACACGTTTACAAAGACTTCGCTAGGGTTAAAGGCTAAATTGTGGCCAACATCACCGAATTATATGTCGGTGGCTTGGGGAGCTTCTGCCGAATTTCAGGCAGCTGACAGGTAGTGGTAGCGCGCTGGCCTGCGCGGACAGTTTTTGTCTGCTAAATACCTAAGGTATGCCTAGGTCAAATCCGGATCGGCGGACCACACCCGAGCGCGGTGGACCGGGCGCCCGCTCAGTGCCCTAGACAACGCGGTTAACATTACGGCGGGTAAACGGGCCGTGCGGCGCCCAGCGCGACGGTGAGTGGAGGCGCGCGGGCGGGAAAACGTAGACTAAGCTCCGTGAGCTCTAAGAAATCGACATCCGTTGCTTCTGCCGCCCGCAACTCGGTAGGCCGCGCCGGCGGTCTGGGTGCCCCGGCCACGGTCCGCCTGGGCGCGGGGATCGGCATCGTCCAGTCCATCGCCGTCATCATCTTCGGCATCTTTTTGATCGTGCACGAAGTCACCCACCCGGAAAACCCGTCGCTGGTCTCCGAGACCGCCGCGACCGACTACCTGGGCCTGGGCACCGCGATCTTCATCTTCATCGTCTTCGGCTTCGTTATCGTGGGCGCTATCGCCATGACCCGCGGCCGCCGGTGGGGGCGTGGCGCGGTGCTGCTGGTGCAGTTCATCCTGGCCGCCAGCTCCTTCCAGATGTTTTCCGGCGGGGCCATCGCCCTCGGCATCGCCACGCTGGTCGCCGCCCTGGCGGGCATCTACCTGCTGATGGTCAACCCCATCTCGCAGGAATGGTTCCAGCAGAACTTCTAAGCCGGCGCGGCCTGCAGGGCCACGAGCTGCCCGCCGCGGGCCTCGACCAGGTTGGTGCCGGCGACGGTCAGGTGGACCGGGCCGCGGTAGGAGCCGCGGTCGACCGGCACGGTGCGCTCCGTCTGGCCGGTCTTCCAGTCGTAGACGGCTATGCCGTCTGCGGTGGGCACTAGCAGGCGGTCGCCGATGGCGGTCCCGGTGCCGAGCGCGCCGTCGATGACCCGGGTGACCTTGAGCTCGTTGGGGCTGAAAAGGTACAGGCGGGCGCCGTCGAACCAGGTCATGTGGTGCGGCAGGTCCGCGGTGGCGGGCTGAAACAGCGTGGGGGACTCGCTCACCGCCGGCGAGGAGGGCACTGCCTGCCGGTGCGTGACGGTGCCGTCGTCGCTCAAGGAAATAAGCTCGGGGGTCTCACCTTCCGCGTAGACGGTGGCCGCGGACTGGCCGACGGCGACCAGCCGGGCAGAGGCGGCCTCGACCTCGGCGGTGGCGGAAACGTCCGGCTCGCGGGAATCCTCCGGCTCCGTGGTCTGGAAGCGCAGGAAGTCGCGGTTGGCGGCGTCCGGGCAGGTCTCCGAGACGACGAGTAGCTCGGTGCGGGTCAGCGCCGAGTTGATAGTGCACTCCGGGTGCGGCTGCGTGTTGGCCTCCTGCGGGGCGGGGATCTCGCCGTACTCCACCGTGCGCACCATGTCGGAGCGCCACAGCTCGACGCGGTCGGTGGAGGCGGTGCCCACCCGGTCGTTGGAGGCCACCGGCACGGTCTCCTCCGAGTTCAGCGCGCTGCGGGTGTCCGAGTACTGGCCCGTGGTGGCATCGATAGCCACGGTGTCACCGCAACCGACCGAGGTGCGATAGGTAGCCACCACCTTGTCCCAGGCGGTGGCCAGGCTGCACAGCGGGGCATCGGTGCGGGTATAGGACCAGACGTCGTGGCCGTCGGCATCGACGGCGCGGACGGTGTCCCCGTCGGCGGCGATGATCAGCCCGTTGGTGGCGATGGGCTGGACCCCGGCCGAGGTCCGCGGGGCAGCGCCGTTGGCCAGCTCGAAGGCTGGGGTTAGCTGCGCGGGGATCTCCGCCAGCGTGGCGGGCAGTTCCGGGACCGCCTCGTCGGCCGGCTGCAGATCCGCGGCCCGCAGGGAGCCGGAAAAATAGGCGCCGACCACGGCGACGACGCAGACCACCGCGATGACCGCGGTAAGCACCCAGTCGCGGCGGGAAGCGCGCAGCACTACCGCGCGGCTCATCGCTTCCGGCCCCGGCCTCGGGCATGAGTCCGCGGGCGGCGCGGGCGTCCGGAGCCGCGCTCACGCCCGGGGCGCTTGCGGTCCCCGCCCACCACGGCGCGGGCCGGGCCGACCGACTCGCCGGCCTCGGCGGGAAAGTCCAGGGCCTCGGCCAGCTCCGGGGAGGTGCTAAACCAGGTGGGCAGGTCGTGCTGGCCGAGATCTAGCTCGGCATCGATAGCCTCCCACTTGGCCTGCTCGTCGTAGCCGACCAGGGTGACGGCGGTGCCGGTGTGGCCGGCGCGCCCGGTGCGGCCGATGCGGTGGACAAACGTCTGCGGATCGTCCGGGACCTGGTAGTTGATGACGTGGGTGACGTCGTCGATGTCGATGCCGCGTGCGGCCACGTCCGTGGCCACCAGCGTCGAGACCGCGCCGGAGCGGAAGGCTTCCAGGGAGCGCTCGCGGGCGGCCTGGCCCATGTCCCCGTGCACGGCGGCCACGGCGAAGCCGCGCTGGGCCAGGTCCTCGGCCACCTGGGCGGCCGAGCGCTTGGTGCGGGTAAAGATGATGGTCCGGCCCCGCCCGCGGGCCTGTAAGGCGCGGGAGAGCACGGCCAGCTTGTCCATGCGGTGGGCCAGGAAGCTGATCTTCTTCGTCGAGGCGTGGGTCTGGTCGGCCTCGCCGGACTCGGCGCGGATGTGCACCGGCTTGTCCATGAAGCCGCGGGCCAGCGACAAGATGGCGCCCGGCATGGTGGCCGAGAACAACATCGTCTGCTGCAGGCTGCCGGCCACCGCGGCGGCGAGCTTTTCGATATCGGGCAAAAACCCCAGGTCCAGCATCTCGTCGGCCTCGTCCAGGACCAGGATGGCCACCGCGTCCAAGCGCAGGTGGTGCTGGGAGTGCAGATCCAGCAGGCGGCCCGGGGTGCCGACCACGACGTCCGCGCCGCGTTCCAGCTCGGCGATCTGCTCGGCATAGGGCCGCCCGCCGAAGACGGTGACTACGCGCACCGGCAGGTTGGCCGCCGCCGCCCGCAGATCCTCGCCGACCTGCTGGGCCAACTCGCGGGTGGGGACTACGACCAGGGCGTGCGGGGTGCCGTCGCACTCCGGCAGGGCCGCGTCGTCGAAGACCCGGTCGAGTAGAGGAACCCCGAAGCCTAAGGTCTTGCCCATCCCGGTGCGCGCCTGGCCGATGATGTCGGCGCCCTTGAGCGCCAGCGGCAGCGCGAGCTCCTGGATGGCGAAGGTGCGGGTAATACCCTGGGCGGCCAGGGCATCGCAGATCTCGGCGGCCACACCTAGGCGAGAAAACGTCGGGGTCGGCGGTACGGTGGAAGGCGTTTGCGAGTCAGACACACCTCGATACTAACCGTCACGGTTATAGTGGGGGCCATTAGATTGTTTGGCTTCGCGCTCAGACAACAGGAATTGGCGCACCGCGGTGCGCCGCAGACGAAGAAGACGCAGAAAGGCGGGTTTTCACCCCATGGATATCAAGTTTGGTTTCGCGGATACGGCCCGGGAACTGGTCATCAACGCCGAAGGCACCCAGGACGAGCTGGCCCAGCGCATCAACGCCGCCCTGGCGGACAACTCCACCTTGGAGCTGGCCGACGAGAAGGGCCGCAAGTACCTGGTGCGCACCGATCGCGTCGTCTACGTCGAGATCGGCGCGGTTAAGCCGCACGCCGTCGGCTTCGCCGGCGCCTAGTTTTCCCACCGCTGCCCGGGGCCTTCGGCCCGGCCGCCCGCTTGCGGCGCGCCGGCGGGCACCGGGTAACCTTAAGGGCCATGGAGAACTCGGAATTTCCACAACCCCGGCACCACCGCCGCGCCGAGCCGCGCGGTGAGAACGACCAGCGCAGCTGGGCCGGGGATTCCAGCCTGTCCGAACCCGCCCGCCACGGCGCCGAGGACAGCAGCCGGGGCGCCGGCGGGGCGGTGCGCCGCTTCGCCGCGGACTACGGCTGGTGGCGCGTGGTGGCCATCCCGGTCCTGGCGATCATCACCGTCTGGGTGCTCATCGACATCTTCACCGGCCCCAGCGAGGAGGCCGGCTCCCCGCGCGCCCAGGAGCAGGACAGCGCCACGGCCGGCCATGACGCCACGGCCGTCGGCCCCGACCCGGCGGATGCCGGCGACGTCCAAGGCGCTATCGACCAGCTGCCGCCGGGCGGCGAATTCACCCGCGCCGGCGACAAGACCTACCGCGAGGTCGGCACGCCAGGCCTCGACGTCGGGGAGGGCGAGGTGCGCACCGTGCGCTACTCGGTGGAGATCGAAAACGGCATTGACACCTCCAGCTACGGCGGCGACGCCGCCTTCGCCAGCATGGTGGACGCCACCCTGTCCGACCCGCGCGGCTGGACCAACGACCCGGCCTTCAAATTCGTCCACGTGGGCGCCGACGAGGACCCGGACACCCGCTTCCAGCTGACCTCCCTGGAGACCACCGCGGAGCTCTGCGGCGCGCAGCTGGGCATGGAGACCTCCTGCCACACCACGATCACCGGGGACTCGACCGTGGTGGTCAACGAGTCGCGCTGGGTACGCGGCTCCCGCGCCTTCGAGGGCGACGTGGGCAACTACCGCCAGTACCTCATCAACCACGAGTTCGGCCACGCCATCGGCTACGCCGAGCACCAGGCCTGCGGCGGCGAGGGCAAGCTGGCGCCGGTGATGATGCAGCAGACCATCTCGCTCAACAACAAGGCCCTGCACGCCGAGGCCCCGGACGAGGTCTACCCGGACGAGGACGTCACCTGCGAGCCCAACCCGTGGCCCTACCCGGTCCCGGGGGTGGAAGACCCCCACGACCCGGGCCACGGCAAGGCCCGTAACGACTAAACACCTCAACTAGAGACGTAACCCCAACCCGAACCGAGTGAAGGAGCCGGACGTGATTTCTAACCCTCCGGAGCATGTCTTAAGCGCATTCCGTAGCAGCGGCCGTCCGGCCGTGGGCCAGCCCGAGCAGCTGGGCTATGCCTGGGACAACGGCCTGCGCGTGGGCGACGTGGTCTACGCGCTCGCCTCTGACACGGCGACCTGGTCGGCCCGGGTGCGCGAGAAGCTCAGCGTGCCGGGGGCGCGGGTGGCCCGCCCCCTGCTGACCACGGACGGGCGCTACACCGTCGCCGGCTGGAAGGCGACCCAGTTCGTGGCCGGGGACCTGGAAAAGCGCGTCGATGAGACGGCGCTGCTGGCCGGGCGCCTGGAGGCCGAGCTGGCGGATTATTCGGCGCCTTTCGCCGGCACCGCGGAAAGCCGCACGGACGTCTTCGCTCAGGCCGAGCGCGCGGCCTGGGAGGAAACCAGCGAGTACTACGCGGACCTTTCCGGCCTGCCGCGGGTGGTCGGGCACGCGGACCTGCTGGCCACCACGCTGTATTCCGGCCACAATCCGCCGGCCCTCGTGGAAGTCGTGCCCACCGCCGCGCCCCGGCCGAAGGGCTACACCACGGCCCTGGTGATTGTCGACGGGCTGATTAACCGCGCCGTGGATGACGCTATCTGCGATCGCTTCGACCACATCGAGGGACTCGACCAGCTGCTGCTGCGCGCGGCGGCCTACCGGCGCCACGTGAACTCCCTGCACGAGGAATCGCGCGTGAACGTACGTTCGGAGATCCAGCGGGTGGAGCAGATGCTCGTGTCCCGCGTGTGTGCCAAACTTTAGGGCATGACCGGACGCTATGACCCCCATGACACCGCCCGCAGCGGCGTAGTCCTCCCGCCCTCGCCCGAGGTGCGCCTCGTGGCCGGTGAGAAGCCCGCCGGTACCCGCGAGTGGCCGCACCCCCTGCCGGAGCGCGGGGTATGGAAGGTGACCGGCCAGGCCGGGGCCGGGGTGAGCAGCTTTCTGGTGGACACCGTCCTGAACGTGCTGCGCTCCGGGGCGGACCCGGCCGGGGTGCTGGTGGTCAGCTTTTCCAAGGAATCCGCGGCGGCGCTGCGGCGCGAAATCTCGGCGCACCTGGGCGACTACGCCTCCTCGGCGGCGCTCGTGCGTTCGGTACACTCGCTGGCTTTCTCGCTCCTGCGCCAGGCCAGCGACGAAGACCTGCGCCTTATCACCGGCGCGGAACAAGACGCTGTCATCCGCGAGCTGCTGGAAGGCCACGCCGCCGGCGGCGGGGCCAGCTGGCCGGAGGAAATCCGCCCGGCGCTGGGCATGGTGGGCTTTGCCCGGCAGCTGCGCGACTTCCTGCTGCGCGCCATCGAGCGCGGCCAGTCGCCGGAATCCCTGCGCGAAAAAGGCCGCGAGCACTCCCGCCCCATGTGGATTGCCGCCGGGGACTTCCTGGAGGAATACGAACAGGTCATGGCACTCAGCGGCGCGCATTCCTACTCGGCCGCGGAGCTGGTCAGCCAGGTGCTCCTGCGCGCCGGGCAGCTGGATTTCGGCCAGTGGCACACCATCGTGGTCGACGACGCGCAGCTCTTGGCGCCGGCCTCCGGCGAGCTGCTTAGCCTCATCATCGCGCAGGCGAAGCTCGCCGTGGTGGGCGGCGACCCGGAGCAGGCGGTCTTCGCCTTCCGCGGCGCCAACACCCGTTTCTTCGACGAGCTGGACGCCGAGCACCACATCGACCTGGGCGCCTCGCAGCGGCGGCCGGAGCCGGCCTGCCTGGACATCGTGTCCACCGCGGCCCAGCTGCAGGCCTCCGTGGCCGACGCCATCCGCCGCCGCCACCTAAGCGATGGGGTGGACTGGCGCGATATCGCCGTCATCGTGCGCTCGGTCGCGGATATCACCCCGCTGCGCCGGGGCCTGCTGGCCGCCGGCGTGCCCGTACACCTCAATCCCACGGACGTGGTGCTGGCCGAGCAGCGCCTCGTGGCGGCCATGGTCCAAGCACTCGAGGCGGTCTACCAGCCCCTGCGCACCGCGCAGCTGGAGGAGCTCATGACCGGGCCCGTCGGCGGCGCGGACCCGGTCACCCTGCGCCGGCTCATCCGCGGCCTGCGGCGCTGGAATCCGGCCCAGCGCGGCCTGGAGACCCTGCGGGAGCTGCTCACCGGCCCGCTGCCGGACTTCGGCGACCTGCTGACCGAGCGGGAAGTCGCCGTGCTCGAGCGCGTCCGCGGCGTGCTGGGCGCGGGCGTGGAGCAGGCCGCAGCCGGCGCCAGCGTGGAGGAGATCCTGTGGGCCATGTGGAACGCCACGGGCCTGGCCGAGCGCCTGCAGGCGGCCGCCCTGCGCGGCGGCGCGACCGGCTCCCAGGCGGACCGGGACCTGGACGCCATGATGGCGCTCTTCGACGCCGCCGGCGACTTCGTGGAGCGCTACCCGGGCGCCGGCCTGGAGACCTTCGTCCGCCACATCACCGAGCAGGAACTGCCCACCGGCGTGCGCGACAGGCGCAACGCCACCCCGCAGGCGGTCAACATCCTGACCGCCCACGGCGCGGTGGGGCGCGAGTTCGACACCGTGGTCGTGGTCGGCGCCCAGGAGACCGAGTGGCCGTCGCTGGGGGAGACCGGCACCATCTTCGACCAGGCGGACCTGGTCGACCTGGTGGACGAGGGCATTGACCCGGACGTACCGGTCAGCCACCTGCGCGAGCGCCTGCACGAGGAGCGCCGCCTCTTCCACGTGGCCACCACCCGGCACACGTCCCGCCTGCTGGTCGTGGCTATCGATGCCCCCGATGCCGAACAGGTCCAGGAACCCTCCCGGTTCATCGCGGATTTCGCGACCCCGGCCATCAACTTCCCGGCCCTGTTCGCCCGCCGCGCGGCCACCCGCCGCCTGCGCGCTAGCGTGTGGCCCAAGGAACTGGGCCTGACCGTCCCCGAACCGGCCGCCGAGTCCCACCCGCAGCCCGTGCCCAGCGCCCTGCCCACCACAGCCCCGGCGCCGAGCGCGCCGGGGCTGCCAGACGGGGCAGAGGTGGATCCGCTGCAGGTCTCGGTGCTGTCCGTGCCGGTCTTCGTGGCGGCGCTGCGCCGGGTGGTCAGCGACGCCGAGCAGACCGAGTCCGCCCGCGAGCAGGCCGCCCGGCAGCTCGCGCGGCTGGCCGCGGCCGGGGTCCCGGGCGCCGAGCCGCAGCAGTGGTGGGCCGCCCGCGAGGTGGCCAGCAGCCCGGAGCTTAACCCGCGGCCGGCGCTGTCGCCGTCCAAGGTGGAAGCGCTCATGCAGTGCCCGCTGCACGCGGTCCTGTCCAGCCTGGAGGAGGAACCAGACAACCAGATGGCCATGCTGCGCGGCAGCCTGGCGCACGCCTTCCTGGAGGCCATCGGCCGGGGGCTGAGCCCCGCCCTGGCCCACGAGCTGTCGCTGGCCGCCTTTAGCAGCATCCAGAACTCGCCGGCCTGGAAGCGCGCCTCGGAGGCGGAGTCCTTCGCGGAACTGCTGCAGCGCACCCAGAGCTGGGTCGCGGAGGCGAACGTGAACTTCACTGCCGTGGGCACCGAGGTGCCCGTCGACGTGCGGCTGGACAACGGCGTGCGCATCTCCGGGCGCATCGACCGCCTGGACAAGTCCGCCGAAGGCTACCGCGTGGTGGATCTCAAGACGGGCAGCTCCGTACCCTCGGTCCAGGCCGCGGAGGACAACCCCCAGCTGGCGACCTACCAGCTGGCCCTGTCCCAGGGCGAGGTGGTCACCGAGGACGCCAGCGCCCACAACCCCAGCGGGGTCAAGGTCGCCAGCGGCGACGGCCTGCCGCGCGAGGGCGGGGTGCTGTTCTACCCGGCCTCGTCGAACAAGTCGGTGCCGGGGCGCTACCAGAGCGCCTGGGGCGCTGAGGCCCTAGAGGAATTCGCCGCGCAGCTGCCCGACCTGGTGGCCGAGCAGCGCGGGCCGACCGTGACCGCGCGCATTAGCGATAGTTGTACGTTCTGCCGGATTAAGCCCATCTGCCCGGTGCAGCCGGAGGGAAGGATGACCACCGATGTCGAAGGCTAATTACCCCCACTTGAGCCCGGCCGTGCTGGCCGCGTCGCTGGGCAAGAAATTCCCGCCCAGCGCGGAGCAGGCCCAGGTCATCGACAGCCCGCTGGGGCCGAAGTTGGTGGTAGCCGGCGCCGGCGCCGGCAAGACGGAGACCATGGCCTCCCGGGTGGTCTCCCTGGTGGCCAACGGGGTGGTCCGGCCCGAGGAGATCCTGGGGCTGACGTTTACCAAGAAGGCCGCCCTACAGCTGGAAAACCGCATCCGCCGGGCGCTGGTGCAGCTGCGGGAGACCGGCATGTTCCCGCCGGGCTCGCCGGTGGCCGACGCCCTGGAGACCATCGCGCCGAAGGTGGCCACCTACGACTCCTACGCCGGGGACCTGGTCCGCGAGTACGGGCTCTTGGTGCCGGTGGAGCCGGGCGCGCGGATCATCACCGACGCCGAGCGCTTCGCCCTGGCCCACGAGGTGGTCACCAACTACACCGGGCGCCTGTCCAGCACCAGCCAGGTCGGCACCGTCACGGAGCAGCTGGTGAAATTGGTCTCCGCCATGGACAACGTGCTGGCCGACCCGGACGATATCCGCCAGCACGCCCAGGACTTCCGCGCCGAGGTCGACGACCTGCCCAAGGGCCCGCGCACCAAGGGCGAGTATTCCAAGAAGTTGGAAGGCTACCTGGACACCCAGCAGGTTCGCGTGGACTACCTGGAGCTGGTCGAGGCCCTGCAGCAAGCGCAGCGGGAAAAGGCCGTGGTCACCTTCGGCGAGCAGATGGCCGTGGCCGCGAAGCTGGCCGCCGCGCACCCGGCAGTCGGCGCGGCCCAGCGCTCCCGCTTCCGCGTGGTGCTGCTGGACGAATACCAGGACACCTCCCACTCCCAGCGTGTGCTGCTGCGCGCGCTCTTCGGCGGCGAGCCCCATCCGGGCTTGTCCGTGACGGCGGTGGGCGATCCCATGCAGTCCATCTACGGCTGGCGCGGTGCCACCGCGGAAAACCTCGCCGCCTTCGTCACGGACTTCCCGCAAGAAAACGGCGAGCCCGCGGACAAGGACCAGCTGACGATTTCCTGGCGCAACCCGCGCAAGGTGCTGGAGATGGCCAACGCCGTGGCCGACGCGGTCTTCGCCGGCGGCCCGCGGCCGGTGGACCCGCTGCGCGCGCACGATCACGCCGGCGACGGCGAGGTCTCCCTGGGCTTTTTCGCCAACGAGGACGCTGAGATGGAGTTCGTGGCCGAGCACCTGCGCGAGAAATACGTGGCGGCCCAGGAAGCCGAACGCGACTTCAGCGCCGCGGTGCTGGTGCGCACCAACAAGCAGGCCCAACCCGTGGCCCGAGCTCTGGAAGAAGCCGGGGTGCCCTATGAAATCGCCGGCCTGGGCGGGCTGCTCTACGAGCCGGAAGTCCAGGACCTGGTGGCGCTGGCCACCATGCTCATCCGGCCGCAGAACAACACCGCGGCCCTGCGCGTGCTGGCCGGGCCCGCCTGCGGCATCGGCCTGAAGGACATCCAGTCCCTGGGCAAGCGCGCGGCCAACCTGGCCGGCCGCCTGCGCCACCCCGGCGAGGAGGACCCGGCCCAGACCACCGACCAAAGCGCAGACCAGCCAGCAGGCCAGGCGCCGGAGGAGCCGCTGGACCCTGCCGATCCGGAGGCGGTGCTGCGCGCGGAGCTGGACGACATCACAGCCCAGGCCCCGGAGCAGGTGCTGGGCCTGGCGGACGCGGTCGCGGACCTGGGCGAGCGCGAGCGCTACACGCCGGAGGGGCTCGCACGCATCGAGGAGCTGTCCTCCCGGCTGCGCTACCTGCGCACCTATAGCCTTTCCAAGCCGCTGGGCGATCTCTTCGCCGACATCGAGGCGGTGTTCAACCTGCGCACCGAGGTCCTGGCCCGCGGCACGGCGGGCGGGGCCACGCACCTGGACGCCTTCGCCGGCGTGGTGGAATCCCTGCCGGTCGACGGCCTCGGCGCGCTGCTGGACTACCTGGAGCTGGCTAAGGAGCACGAGAACGCGCTGGAGCCGGGCGAGGTCCCGAAGGTCAACAACCGGGTGCAGATCCTGACCGCGCACAAGGCCAAGGGCCTGGAGTGGGAGCACGTCTGCGTGGTGCGCGCGGACAAGAATTCCTACCAGACCCGCGGCGGGACCTTCCTGTCCCAGGCGGCCATCGTGCCCGGCGACGAGGACTATATCGAGGTCGTCGAGCCGGAGCCGAACGCCAAGGGCGAGGTCAAGGAAGCCACCCGCAGCGACTTCGAGAAGGGCTGCGAGGCCTACAAGCAGGAGAAGAAGGAACACCTGGCCCAGGAGGCAGCGCGCCTTTTCTACGTGGCCATGACGCGCAGCGAATCCACGCTGACCGTTACCGGCAGTTACACCGGCAAGCGCGACGAAGGCGTCTACGAGCAGCTGGAGCTGCTGCGGGATAAGTTCCCGGACGCGGTCGTGCACTGGGACGAGGGCTTCGAGGACACCGACGCCGAGCAGGCCCCGGCCGCCGGCTTCCCGGTCCTGCCGCAGCGCCCGGGCGCCAAAGACGGCGCGCGGCGGGTGGCCGCGGCGATGGACCAGCTGCCGGAGCTAAGCGAGGGCGAGGCCTTCGCCCAGTGGGAGGCGGAAGCCAGCGCGCTCATTGAGGAATACCGCGGCCTGCAAGCACCCGTGGTGGAAGTGGCCCTGCCGGGAGAGCTGACCGCCTCGGATCTGGTGGCCCTGCGCGCGGATCCCGTGCAGTTCGCCCGCCGGCAGCGCCGCCCGGTGCCGTTTAAACCGAATTCTTATGCCAAGCGCGGCACCGCCTTCCACGCCTGGCTGGAGGAGCGCTTCGGCGGCCAGGCGCTGCTGAGCGAGGACGAACTGCCCGGCATCGATGAGCCGGTCCCGGCCGCGGACCTGGTCACGCTGAAGGAGAAATTCCTCGACAGCGACTGGGCCAACCGCACCCCGGAGCACGTCGAGGCCCCGTTCGAGGTCACCATCGGTGGTGCGGTGGTGCGCGGGCGCATCGACGCGGTCTTCCGCGAGCCGGACGGCAGCTGGCTGGTGGTGGACTGGAAGACGGGCCGGCCGCCGCAGGGCGCGGACATGCAGGCCGCCCAGATCCAGCTGGCCGTCTACGCCGAGGCCTGGCGCCGGCTGACCGGGGCACACAGCGTGCGTGCGGCCTTCCACTACGTGGCGGATAACTACACGCTGGAACCGCGCCACCTGCCGGACGGGCCGGCCCTGGTGCGGCTGCTCAGCGGGGCGGTGCACCCCGAGTGAGGGCGGGTGGGCCCCGCGGGAGTTCGGTAATATTGCGGCAATCGCACTAGGGTATTGCATTGCGTGGGCAGGTTCCTGCCCGGCCCGCGCCCCTGGTTTGACACACGAAGGAGGCCGTCGAGCTCATGCCGACTCCCGCGCGCCGCTTCAAGCGGCGTATTACCCAGCGGTTCCACCCCGGACACGAGCTGTCCGCGCTGCCAGCGCACGGCCTCATCGACATCATCCGCGTGCCCCGCAAGGATGAGACCAACCCGTGGAAACAGCTGATGCGGCGTATTGTCCTCGCGCTGGTGATCGTGGTCTTTGTGACCCTGGTGGTCTACTTCGACCGGGACGGTTACAGCGAGGAGAACATGTCGCTTCTGGATGCGGCGTATTATTCGGCCGTGTCGCTAACCACCGTGGGTTACGGCGATATCGTGCCGGTCAGCCCGGAGTCCCGCTTCTTAAACCTCGTTCTTATTACCCCGGCCCGCCTGATCTTCCTGGTCTTGTTGGTCGGCGCGACCTTGTCGGTGCTGACTGAAAAGACTCGAAAGACCTACGAAATCCAGCGTTGGAGGAAAAAGTTGCATAACCACACCGTCGTCATCGGCTATGGCACCAAGGGTGCCGGGGCCGTCGCGGCCCTGCTGGCTGACGATGTCCCGGCCTCCCACATCGTGGTCATCGACACCAACCGCGCGGCACTCTCCCACGCGGAGCACCACGGGCTGGTCACCATCTACGGCAACGGCACCCGCCAGGACGTGCTGAAAATCGCGGGCGTGGAACACGCCAAGTCCGTGGTGGTCACCCCGTCCACGGATGATACCGCCGTGCTGTGCACCCTGTCGGTGCGCGAGCTGTCCCCGCACGCCAAGATCGTGGCCTCGGTGCGCGAGTCCGAAAACCGCCACCTGCTGCGCCAGTCCGGCGCGGATTCCGTGGTCACCTCCGCCGAGACCGCCGGCCGCCTGCTGGGGCTGGCCACCGTCACCCCGACGGTCGTGTCCATGATGGAGGACCTGCTCTCCCCGAACGAGGGCTTTTCCGTGGCCGAGCGCCCCGTGCGCGAATACGAGGTCGGCTCCAACCCGCGCCACATCATGGACATCGTTCTGGCCGTGCTGCGCGACAACGAGATCCACCGCGTAGACACCGCCGACGCGAATGCCCTGCGGCCCGGCGACCGGCTGCTCTACATCAAGCACGACACGGAGGAGCCCGCCGAGGTCACGGAGGACAACGACTAGTGCTTATCTACGTCTCCGCGCGCGGGCAGGTCCCCGCCAGCGGCGACGGGCTGCCGGTGGTCATCGATGCCCTGCCGGCGGCCGCGGAGGTTTACGTCACGGTCTCCTATAGCCCGCTGGTCTACGCGCAGCCCGCGCCGTCGGCCGGGGTGGAGACCATCCCCGGGGCGGCGGGCTGGCTGGGCCCGCGCGAGCTGGCCGCCCTGGCCCGCGACCCCCACACCAGCGCCGAGACCCGCCAACTGGTTGCGTGGTCGCTGCGCGCGATTGGTCTGCTGCGCTACCGCCGCGAGTTCCGCTTCCACCCGCGCAGCGGGCAGGAGCTGGAATTCGGCGCCGGCGGCATCGCCGGGCGCGCGCCGGGTCAGGACACGCAGACGGTCTACCCGCGCCTGGATCCGGCGGTCATCGGGATGGTCCACCACCCAGAGAAGGAGGAAATCCTGGTCGCCCGCAACCGGATGCGGCCGGGGTATTTCTCGCTCATCGCGGGCTACGTCGACGTCGGCGAGAGCCTAGAACACGCCTTCGAAAGGGAGGTGTGGGAGGAGACCGGCCGTCGGGTGCATAAGATAACCTATTGGGGATCCCAGCCGTGGCCGGCCAGCGGCTCACTGATGGTGGGCTTTAGTGCCACCGCCGCGCACCCGGACCCGGACCCGGCGGCTGCGACCGACGGGGAGCTGGCCGAAATCCGCTGGGTCGGGCGGGACCAGTTGCTGTCGTTGCCGCTGGCCGCGCCAGGTTCTATTGCACACACGATGATGATGGAGTGGTACGCCCGTGGCACCAGACGCTAAGTTCAGTCTCGACCTCAGCCAGCTGGACGAGGACCAGCGGGTCGCGGCCACGGCCCCGCGCGGGCCGGTGTGCATCCTCGCCGGCGCCGGCACCGGCAAGACCCGCACCATCACCTACCGCATCGCGCACCTGGTGGAACAGGGCTTCGTCAGCCCGCATCGCGTGCTGGCGGTGTCCTTTACCACCAAGGCCGCCGGGGAGATGCGCGACCGGCTTGAGTCCATGGGTATCGGCGGCGTGCAGGCGCGTACTTTCCACTCCGCGGCCCGCCGGCAGCTGAAATACTTCTGGCCGCAGGTGGCCGGGGACCTGCCCTGGGCCATGGTGGACAAGCAGTTCTCCCTGGTTGGCCGCGCCGTCAACCGGGTGGGCGTGGAAAACACCAAGGAGACTGTGGGGGATCTCAAAGAAGAGATCAAGTGGGCCAAGTCCTGCCTTCTCACCCCGGGCACGTACGCCGAACACATCGCCAAGCTGGGCCGCAAGGCCCCGGTGAGCCCGGACAAGGTCGCGGCGGTCTACCAGGCCTACGAGGACTTAAAGACCCGCCCGGACGGCGTCCTGCTGGACTTCGAGGACCTGCTGCTGCACGTGGCCGGGGCGCTGGAAAACGTCCCGGCGGTGGCGGAGGAGTTCCGCTCGCAGTACCGCAGCTTCGTGGTGGACGAGTACCAGGACGTCACCCCGCTGCAGCAGCGCGTGCTGGACGCCTGGCTGGGCGAGCGCGACGATCTCACGGTGGTCGGCGACGCCAACCAGACCATTTACTCCTTTACCGGCGCGAGCCCGGACAACCTGCTGAACTTCTCGCGCAAGTACCCGAACGCTACGGTGGTCAAGCTGCAGCGCGACTACCGCTCGACGCCGCAGGTTACCGACCTGGCCAACCGGGTCATCGGCCAGGCCAGCGGGCGGGCCGCCGGCACCCGCCTGGAGCTACAGGGCATGCGCGAGCCCGGCCCGGAGCCGCAGTTCCAGGACTACGAGTCCGAGGAGACCGAGGCCCAGGAGGTCGCCGGCAAGATCTTGAGCCTGCTCAACGACGGCGTGCCCGCCAAGGAGATCGCGGTGCTCTACCGCATCAACTCCCAGTCGGAGCCCTTCGAGCAGGCGCTGGCGGATGCCGGGGTGGTCTACCAGGTCCGCGGCGGGGAGGGCTTTTTCAACCGCGCTGAGATCCGCGAGGGCGTGCGCGAGCTGGTGCGCGCGACCCGCCGCGACGACCTGCCGGCCGACCCAGTGGCGGTGGCCCGGGCGGCCTTCGCGCCGCTGGGGCTTTCCGAGCGCGAGCCGGATGGCGCCCAGGCTCGCGAGCGCTGGCAGTCCCTAAGCGCCCTGGTGGATCTCATCCGGCAGCTGGTGGACAACCGGCCGGGCATCGACCTGCCCGGGGTGGTCGCCCAGCTGCAGGAGCGCGCCCGCAACAAGCAGAACCCGGTCATGGAGGGCGTTACCCTGGCCACCTTCCACGCCGCCAAGGGCCTGGAGTGGGACGCGGTCTTCCTGGTGGGCTTGAGCGAAAAACTGTTGCCGCTCAACCACGCCATCAAGTCCGGCAATGCCGAGGACATCGAGGAAGAACGCCGCGTGTTCTACGTCGGGATCACCCGCGCCCGCGAGCACCTGCTGTGTTCCTGGGCGCGTGCGAAGACCACCGGCGCTCGCGCCAGCCGGGAGCGCACCCGCTTTTTGGATGGGATCGTCCAGAACCAGGTCGCTGACGCGCCGTCGCGGCGTTCGCGGCGCCGCTCGTCCTGCCGCGTGTGCGGGCGGCCGCTGGCCACCCCGGCGGAGAAGTCGCTGGGCCGCCACGAGTTCTGCGCCTCCGACGTCGACGAGGAGCTCTTTGCCCGCCTGCGGGCCTGGCGCAAGGACGTCGCGGCCGAGGCCCAGGTGCCGGCGTACGTGATTTTCTCCGACGCCACGCTGCTGGCCATCGCGGAGCAACTACCCACCGACGAGGCCGCCCTGCTCAGCGTGTCCGGCGTGGGGCCGAGCAAGATGGAAAAATTCGGCGCGGAAATCTTGAGCCTGGTCTCTAGCCACGTGGCCGGCTAAGTAGCACGCTCGCGAGCAAAGCAATGCTCGCGAGCTAAACACCACACCCTAGAAGCAGGCGGGGCAGTGCGGGTGCGGCTCGAGGATGCGGTGCGTGGTCTGCCCGTAGACGTCCACGTCGATAAGTGAACCGGGCATGGCCCGGGCGGCGGGAACCCCCGGCGGGGTAGGGGTGCCGGTGACCGCACCGACTGCCACCAGCGTGTGGGCGGTAATCGCGTGGTAGACCGCGAAGTCGTGGACCTTCGTGTGCTGCCCGTACTGGGCGATGACGGTGGGCCAGGATGGGTCCATGTCGCTGCGCACCAGGTCGAAGCACAGCGGGCAAGGTCCTTCGCCGCGGTAGTGCAGCGGCCCGATGATCCCGCGCGAGTCGATGGCGCTGACCGGCAGCCAGGTAAAGGCCTTGGCGCGGTACCGGGCCAGCAGGGGTGCCCAGTAGAGGGCCTCGGCCAGCTCGTCGACGAGCACGATGGGGGTGTGCGGGGCGGTGTGCGCCAGGTAGGAGCTCATCGTCTCCCGGTCGAAGGGGTTGCGCACCCGGCACCCGTGCGCGCGCAGCGTCTCCGTGACCAGCCCCGCCAGCCGCGTGCGGCCGAGCACCACCACCGCCGGGCCGAGCCCCTGGGCGCGCACGATGCCGTATTTGAGCAGGTCGTCCAGCAGGCTGCGGGAGGCACTCGGCGGCAGGCCGGCCAGGTCCTCCCAGTCGGCGCGCGTGAAGGGATCCGGGAGGTGAGCCAGCGCCCGCGCCAGGCGCATGGGCTGGCCGGTGCCAATCAGGCCGGCGCGGGTGGCATCCAGCCCGAACTGCAGCGTGCCCGCATCCCGCGCATAAAACCCCACCCCGGGCGCGAAGCGGAAGCTCTCGCCCGCACCGGCCGGCGGGTCTGGGTCCTCCGGCTCGGCGAAAAAGGCCGCGCCCTCATCGGGCATGGCGTTAGTCGTGTCTTCGTTATCCACCTGTGGTTTGTCCCCCTCGCCGCGACGGCGTCTATTCACCCCTTTGCGTAGCGCCCGTGGCGGCATGGGCCTTTGAGCGCGTGTCCCCATTGGAACACAGCTAGGATGGGCTGTCATGTCGAGACCACAGCAGCCGGGGGAGTCAGCCGCCACCATGCCGGTGCGGGTTATCCGCTCGGCCCGGCGCAAGCGCACCGTCGAGGCCCGCGTGGTGGACGGCGTCCTCCAAGTCCGGATCCCGGCCTGGATGTCGCAGGCCCAGGAGGACAAGGCCGTGGCCGATATGCGCCGGCAGCTGGCCAAGAAGGAAGCCTCCCCGCACGCCAGCGACGAAAAGCTGGCCGAGCGCGCCGAGTACCTCAACCAGACCTACCTGTACGGCCAGGCCCAGGTGGGTTCTATCCGCTGGGTGACCAACCAGAACACCCGCTGGGGCAGCTGCACCCTGACCACGGGCGCCATTCGGATCTCCCACCGGCTGCAGCGGGTGCCCGAATACGTGCTGGACTCGGTCATCATCCACGAGCTGGTGCACACCTTCATCCCCAACCACGGGGAAGCGTTCTGGATGTGGGCCAACAAAGCCCCACACGCCGAGCGCGCGCAAGGCTATTTGGAGGCCTATCAGCGCTTCGGCGGCGGGGCTAGCGAAATAAACGAAAGCTAGGAGCCACCGCGGGGCAGGCCTAGCGGCCTACACCGGCTTAGTTGTCCTTCGGGGAGTCGTCCTCGCCCTTGCTGTCGTCACCATCGTTGCTGGCGTCGTTGCCACCGCCCGTGGTGTCGTCCTCGGCGGAGTCCCCGTCGGCGGATTTGTCGGCGTCGGTCTTGTCGGCGTCGTCTTCGCCCTTGGTGTCCTCGTTGCGCAGCATCTCTTCCAGCTTGGCGAACTCGGCGTCGAAGTCGTCGCTCGGCGCGTCGTCCAGCAGGGCGTCGATGAAGGAGGCCGGGTTGTCCAGCTGCTCGGCGGTGGGCAGCAGGTCGGGGTGCTCCCAGGCGCCGTCGCGCTTGGTCACGCCCACGGCCACGGTGGAGCGGCGCCACAGCTCGGCGGCCTCCCGGACCTTCGGGGCGGCCAGCTCGATGCCGACCACGCGGGAAAACGCCTTCTCGGCGGAGCCGCCGGAGGTGCGCCGGCGGGCCCAGGCCTCGTTCATCGCCGAGGTCGACGGGATGCGGTCCTGCATGGCCTCGGTGACGACGTGCTCGACCCAGCCCTCGACCAGGGCCAGCAGGGTCTCCAAGCGGGAGACGGCCGCGGCGTTGCGCGAGGAAATGCGCGGGGAGAGATCCATGCCCTGCAGCTTGCTCATCGCGTCCTGGATGGCCTGCGGATCGCCGGACTCCAGGTTGAGCTCGCGGGTGGCCTCCTCGATGTGGGAGGTGTCAATGACCAGGCCCAGGGCGTATTCCTCCACGGAGGAGACCAGGCGCTCGACCAGCCACGGCACGTGGGTAAACAGGCGCTGGCGGGCGGCCTCCCGCGCGGCGATATAGACCATGACCTCCTGGGCCGGGATGTCCAGGTCGCGGGCGATGTGCTGGATGTTGTGCGGCAGCATGGCGGTCACCCCGGACGGGGCGACGGGCAGGCCGAGATCGGAGCCGGTCAGCGCCTGCTGGGCCAGGTCGCCCAGCGCGCGGCCGAGCTGCATGCCGAAGTTCATGCCCGACATCTGGTTCATCATCTGCGACAGCGGGCCCATCATCTCCCGGGCCTGCTCCGGCATGGACTCTAATTGCGCCTCGTTCATGTGCTCGGCCACGGGAGTGACCATGCGCTTCCACATCGGCAGGGTGTTTTCTAACCACTCGGTGGAATTCCACGCCGCCACGGTGGAGCTCGCAGTCGGCAGGTCCGTGGAATCATCCAGCCACAGCTCGGCCAGGCGCAGGGACTGCTCGACGGCCTGGGTGTCCTTGTCACCGACGGGCTTGTCGCTGGAAATCTGCTGGCGGGCGATGCGCTCAGCCATGGCGTAATTAACCGGGCCGGAGTTTTCCGGCGAGTTCATAGACGAGCCCATGCCGGACAGCATCTGCCCGAACTGGTTGAGCATATCGCCTAATCCGCCGCCCCCGGCTCCGCTAAATCCGAAGGCGCCAAACGGGTTCTGGTCGCGGCGATCGCTGTTATCGTCGTCGTCATCATTATTGGGGAAAGAAAAGCCGAATCCGTTAGTCATAGTCCCCAATCTACCGTCCGCGCTAAGGCTGCCACCATGCCAACTTAAACGCTGATAGCGAACACGGTAGGCTGTGTGGCCATGACCTTTTCATCCTCGCGCCGCCGGCGCACGCTCGTGTGGGGCGCAATCCCAGTGGTCCTGCTCGGCGCCGCGGTCAGTGTCACCGAAATCCCCGGAACCGGTATCAACCTCGCGGTGCCTTATGCTGCCGAGGGCCCCGGGCCGACCGTGAACACGCTGGACGAGGTCGACGGCAAGCCCGTCGTCGAGGTCGACGCCCCGAACACCGATGATCCGGCCGGTCACCTGAACATGACCACCGTCTCGGTGCGCACGCAGATGAGCCTGATGCAAATGCTGGGCCGCTGGCTGACCAGCGACGACACCATCGTGCCCATCGAGACGGTCATCCCGAAGAACATGTCGCCGGAGCAGATGGAAGAGGCCAACAAGCAGGCGTTTACCGACTCCGAGTCCGCCGCCACCATCGCGGCCATGGACTATCTGGACAAGCCGGTGGAAATCGTCGTCGCGGATCTCACCGAGGACTCTGTGGCCCAGGGCGCCCTGGAGCGCGAGGACGTGATCAAGGCGCTGGACGGGGAAGCGGTCGGCGAGCCGCAGGAGCTGCAAAAGCGCATCCAGTCCCACGCGCCGGGCGACGAGGTCACCCTGACCGTCGAGCGCGACGGCAAGGAACGCGAGGAAAAGGTAACGCTGGCTGCCTCGCCCCACGACGAGGACGTGCCCCTGCTGGGCATCCTGATGACCACCCAGCCAGCCGAGGACATCAAGGTCAACTACAACCTGCAGGACATCGGCGGCCCGTCGGCCGGCATGATGTTCAGCCTCGCCGTCATCGATAAGCTCTCGCCCGGGGATCTGACCGGCGGGCACTTCGTGGCCGGCACGGGCACCATCGGCCCGGACGCGAAGGTCGGGCCCATCGGCGGGATCGTGCACAAGGTGGATGCCGCCGAAGAGGCCGGCGCCGAGCTTTTCCTGGCGCCGTCGGGCAACTGCGCGGAGGCCACCAGCCGCGACCACGGCGACATGGTCATCGCCAGCGTCGACACGCTAGATGATGCCATCGCGGCCATGGACGACTTCGACGCCGGCCGCGACGTAAAAACCTGCCCGGCGCAGTAGCGCCGGGCAGGCAGGGCAAAGGCCGCGGGTGCTGCCGCGGCGGGGGCGGTTTAGAGGACGCCCATCTCCGCGAGGAGCTCCTCGGGCTCTTCCACGTCGGAGGGGGCCAGCTGCTTCATGACCAGGCCCTTGTCGTTGTCCACGACGGACAGGATGGTGTCGGTGCCCAGGGTGGACCAGCCGACCAGGATATCGCCCTCGTCCTTGACCACGTGCCCGTTGCGCAGGCCGGTCAGCACCTGGGTGGCCTGGGCGGCCTGGGAGGAGGACTTGTAGAACTGGATGGAGCCGATCTCGGCGCCGGTGCAGTTGTAGGAGTCGCGCATGCCCACATCGTCGCAGCTGTCGAACTGGGCGAACAGGGAGCGCGGCGCCAGGCTGGAGAAGATCTCGTAGACGTGCGCGACGGACTCCTCGAGCTTTTCGTCGCCGGTGGCCTGCGAGGACTTGGCGGCCGAACTATCGGCCGGCTCAGACTCGTCGGCCGCGGACTCCGAGGCGGATTCCGCGGAGCTGGTGGCCGGAGCCTGAGACTCGGTGGACTCCTGGGCCTCGGAGGTTTCGGTCTCCGGGGCCTTGTCCGTTTCGCTGGCGGCCGGGGCGGGATCCGGTTGGGGCTCCTCTTCGGATTGGCCACAGGCGGCCAGGCTCAGCGCGCACAGTCCGGTAGCGGCGGCCAGGCTCACCCGGCGGAAACGGTTGGCAAGACGCACGGGATCAATCTCCTCAAAGAACATCGCGATAGGGGACCAAGCGGGGCCGGGTAAAGCACAGCCCCGTTGCTTACAGCTTAAACTACCTCATCCGGGTCCTGCTCCAAGCCATAGCGCAGGGCCGCGAGCACCCCCGGCGCCACGTCGGGGCCGCCGCGCAGCTGGATGTCGTCTTGGGCGAAGGGGCCGGCGGCTTCCAGCTCTTCCTCGGTGGGGCGCAGCTGCAGCAGGGTCAGCTCCACGCCCTCCTCGCGCAGTACGCCGGAATACAGCCGCGCCGGGCGGGCCGGGGCGCCTTCCCCCGCGGCGGCGTCGCGGAACTTGATCTCCTGGGCCAGGACCACGCCTGCCACGTCGTGCGGCCACGCCAGCCGGGAGACGTAGTCGGCCAGTTCCTCGGAATCTGGCTCCAAGTTTTCGGGAAGGTTATCTTGCACGATGAGCGTCAGCGGGGCGTCGTCGTGAGCGCCCAAATCGTCGAGCTGCGCGGCCACTAAATCCGTGGGCACGAGGGCAAAAAGGGTAGGGGCGGCGTCCCACCCTTCGGCGTGGACAAACTCGACGGCCTCCCGCATGGCTTTGTTAAGAGCTGGCTGGGAATTGCTGGGGGAACTCATGAACATCCTTATTCGTTGTCACTTTAGTGCTTGCTTAAACTGGAAGCCTATAACTTTCTATATTCGCACGATAATTGATTGGAGCTGGCGTTGGTTTCAAACCTATCCCAACCCGCTGCCCCTATGAAGCGCCCGCCGCGCGTGCTGGGCTGGATCGTGGGCATCATTGCGATCCTGGTCATCGTGGGCCCGATTTTCGTCGGGCTCTACACGGACTGGAAGTGGTTCGGCGCGATTGACTACCGCGGCGTCTTCACCACGGCCGTCGTCGCCCGCGTCGTCCTCTTCCTCGTCGCGGCGATCTTCTCCGGCCTGGTGGTGGCCCTGGCAGCCCACTTCGTCTGGCGGGGCAGGCCCGACAGCCTGGACGCGGACATGGGGGACCTGAATTCCCCGGTCTACCAGTACCGGCAGTCGATCGAAAAGACCATGAACACGGTCCTGAAGTTCCTGCCCATCCTGATCGGTCTGGCCGCGGGCTTTATCCTCCAGGGCTCCTGGCGGATCGTGCTGTTGTTCTTCAACGGCAACGACTTCGGCGTGCAGGATCCCCAGTTCCACCACGACCTGGGCTTCTACGCCTTCACCCTGCCGGTGGTCCGCCTGGTGGTCAGCTCGCTGAGCGTGCTCGCCGTGGTGGCCTTCCTGATCGCCCTCATCGGCCACTACGTGCTGGGCGGCATCCGCTTCGGCAACCAGGCCGCAGGCGTGAAGGGCCAGGTCTCCAAGCCGGCCCGCGTCCAGCTGGCCGTGACCGCCGGCATCTGGATGCTGCTGCAGGTCGCCGGCTACTGGCTGGACCGCTACGACCTGCTGACCAATACCAACGAGCTGTTTACCGGTGCCTCCTACACCGATATCAACGCCTACCTGCCGGCGAAGATCATCCTCATGGTCATCGGCGTCTTCGTCGCCATCGCCTTCTTCGCGGCCGTGGTGATCAAGGACCTGCGCATCCCCGGCCTGGTCGTGGTGCTGATGCTGGTGTCCTCCCTGGTCATTGGCAACGGCTGGCCGCTGCTGATGGAGCAGTTCTCCGTCCAGCCGAACCGGCAGATGAAGGAAGCCGAATCCATCGAGCGCAACATCGCGTCCACGCGCTTTGCCTACGGGATTACGGATGATGACGTTGACTACGTTGAAAACTGGGGCGCCGAGGAAGTCCCGGACGCCAAGGTCGCCAAGGACGAGGAGACCATCAACAACCTGCGTCTGCTGGATCCGGACATCCTGAGTGAGACCTTCACCCAGATGCAGCAGCTGAAGAACTTCTACGGCTTCCCGGAGACCCTGGCCATGGACCGCTACGAGGTCGACGGGCAGCTGCGCGACTTCGTGGTCGCCGCCCGTGAGCTGGACCCGAACGCCCTGCAGGAAAACCAGCAGGACTGGCTGAACCGCCACACGGTCTACACCCACGGCAACGGCTTCATCGCGGCCGAGGCTAACAAGGTCGATGAGGTCGCCCGCGACGCCGGCTCCTCCCGCGGTGGTTTCCCGGTCTTCACGGTCTCCGAGCTGGATACTCAGGAGGCTGAGGAGGACCGCGAGGGCGAGGTCCGCGACGCCGAGGAAGAGCTGGGTATTAACGTCCAGCAGCCGCGCGTCTACTACGGCCCGGTCATCGCTTCCGCGGACGACGGCCTAGACTACGCCATCGTCGGCCAGACCGGCGATCGCCCGGTCGAGTACGACACGGACTCCAGCACCTTTACCTACGACGGCCAGGGCGGCGTCGACATTGGCAACATCGTCGACCGCACCATCTATGCGGCGAAGTACCGCGAGCTGAACTTCCTGCTGTCCGACCGCGTGGGCTCCGAGTCGAAGATCCTCTACGACCGTGACCCGCGCGAGCGCGTGGAAAAGGTCGCGCCGTGGCTGACCACGGACTCCTCGACCTACCCGGCCGTTATCGACGGCAAGATCAAGTGGATTGTCGACGGCTACACCACGCTGGAGGCCCTGCCGTACTCGCAGCGCACCACCCTGTCGGAGACCACCCAGGACGCGCTGAACCCGGACGGGACCACCCAGCGCCTCATCAACGACCAGGTGGGTTACATCCGTAACTCGGTCAAGGCCGTGGTGGATGCCTACGACGGCACCGTGGACCTCTACGAGTTCGACACCGAGGACCCAGTCCTGAAGGCCTGGGAGGGTGTTTTCCCGGACGTCGTGAAGCCGGAATCGGAGATCTCCGACGAGCTGCGCGAGCACTTCCGCTACCCGGAGGACATGTTCAAGGTCCAGCGCGACATGCTGGCCCGCTACCACGTCGATGACCCGGGCGTGTTCTTCAACAACGACGCCTTCTGGTCCGTGCCGGAAGACCCGTCCGCGGCCGAGGGCGCCCAGGCCAAGGATCAGCCGCCGTACTACGTGATGGCCCGCGATCCGCAGTCGGAGGAAGCCAGCTTCCAATTGACCACCACCTACCGTGGTCTGCGCCGCCAGTTCCTCTCGGCGCACATGACGGCGACCTCCGACCCGCAGAACTACGGCAAGATCACCGTGCGCGTGCTGCCGACGGATACGCAGACCCAGGGTCCGAAGCAGGCCCAGGACGCGATGATGTCCTCTGACCAGGTCGCCCGCGACCGTTCCCTGTGGGAGGGCACCAACGAGCTGGAGAACGGCAACCTGCTGGCCCTGCCGGTCGGCGGGGGAGAGATCCTCTACCTGGAGCCGATCTACTCCAAGCGCGCCGACCAGGAATCCGCGTTCCCGAAGCTGCTGCGCGTGCTGATTTCCTACAAGGGCCGCGTGGGCTACGCCCCGACGATTAGTGAGGCCCTGGAACAGGTCGGCATCGACCCGGAGGCCGCCCAGGACATCGAGGAAGTCGACGGCCGCGGCGGCTCGGGCGACAAGCCGGACGCGGATAGCTCCGGCGACGACAAGGGCCAGGAGGCTTCCACCTCCGACCCGGCCAGCGCCCCGGCGGATAGCGCTGCTGGCGATGCCATCTCCGGCATCAACGACGCCCTCAAGGGTATCGAGGACGCCCGCGGCGGCTCCCACGAAGAGTACGGCCGCGCCCTCGACAAGCTGGACGAGGCCGTCAAGCGCTACCAGGACGCCGAGAACCAGTAACTAGGTTCGACGCGACCGCGCTCACCCGGTCCCCGCACCCCGGACGATATGCCGGGTGCGCTGGGGATTTGGGTGGGCGCATTACTGTCTGTATAGTTACAGGAGTCGCCGACACAGAGGGGACACAATAAAAACCCACTGTGGCAAGCGCAGATGTTAGAAGTCATCTCGACGCGGGGTGGAGCAGCTCGGTAGCTCGCTGGGCTCATAACCCAGAGGTCGTAGGTTCGAATCCTGCCCCCGCTACCAACTTCTTAGTCCCTCCAGCTCCGGCTGGGGGGACTTAATTGATCTCAAGGAGCACCGCGGGAAAGCAGATTTGTTCTGTTTTAGACAAAATAATCCGCAGTTGTGTAGAGCCCATTGAGCAACCAAGAAATCTCCCAGGCTTGACGCAACCGAAATACGTGGTATGAATACCTTTTATCCCACTGACGGACGGATAGAAGCTCCAGATTGGTTCAGGTCATCGATCCCCAATTTTGACGACATTGCCGGTCGATGAATGCTGGATTTCTGCATCTGTAGAGTAAGGATTGAAAGCTCTATGTGGATACGTTGTGGACGAGAAGGTCCAAGCCTCCCACGCCGGCTTCAACGCCGTCGTGGACCAGCTGTGCCCGGGCGTATCCGAGCTGGAGTTCTCCCTGCTGAACGCGGCTATCCTGCGCGCAGCCGAGCAGGCAGATGACCCCGGCGTCCAGGAGGAGGCGCTAGCCGCCCTGCAAGCGATGGCGACCGCGCTGGTGCGCTAAACCCGGGGCGGGCAGGGTAGTCCGCTGGGGGTAGGGAAACCCCAAATCACATTGCAATCGTTTGCGTGGATATTCCGCCCAGTTATAGCGTAAGTAGGTGGCGCGTATAAAAAATTCGCGCAGCACGTGCACATAGGCGCGTGCTCCCTGAAGGCTAGGCCTTAAAGGCCAAGGTGAGGTACATGTCGGACTCGGCTACTGGCAATCACCCGGTATACGCGCTCGTCGCCGGTGACTACCGCGCGGAGATCGCCGGAGTAGGCGGCGGCATCAAGGCGCTGACCTACTGCGGCCGCGACCTGGTGGAAACCTACCCGGACGGCGCAGACGCGCCCGCCGCGTGCGGGGTGGTGCTAGCACCCTGGCCGAACCGCACCGAAGATGGCCGGTTTGGCTGGGCGGGCCAGCAGTACCAGCTGCCCATTACCGAGCCGGAGCGCAACAACGCCATCCACGGCTTCGTGCACGA
>JAQYQB010000017.1 GCA_028726465.1 Mycobacteriaceae bacterium
CCTGGCCAGCGGGGAGCTGCGCCGGCACACCGGGCGCGTGCGGCGCGACTACCGGCGCCGCCGCGATCTGGTGGTCTCCGCGCTCGGCCCGGCCGTGCGCCCCATCAGCGGCGGCCTGCACGCCGTGGTCATCTGCACCCGCCCTGCCCGCGAGGTCGTGGCCGCGGCCGCCGAGCGCGGCCTCGCGGTGACCGCCCTGACCGACTACTGGGGCGGCACGGCGGCCGACAACGGCATCGTCATCGGCTTCGGGCACTTGAGCGACGCTGAGCTTGCTTCTGCCCTACATGTTTTTCAGGAGATTCTCGGTCAATCCCCCGCACATTAGCTCCGCGATGCCCCGCCCACCGTTACTTGGGCTGGCTTTGGTGGGCGTCTTTGAACCCCTTGGAAAAGGTCCCCAGACTCTCCATGAAGCCGCCCATGATGTCGATGGGCAGAGGGAAGACGATCGTCGAATTCTGATCCGCCCCGAGCTCCAGCACGGTCTGCAGGTAACGCAGTTGGAGGGCAGCTGGGGCCTTCCCCAACTCGTCAGCAGCTTCCCGCAGCTCCCGGGAGGACTGCAATTCGCCGTGGGCGGAAATCACCTTGGCACGGCGTTCACGCTCTGCCTCGGCCTCGCGCGCCAAGGCCCGCTGCATCAGTTCTGGGATTTCGACGTCCTTGATCTCCACGATGCGAGTTACCACGCCCCAACGCTTGGTCTGTCCATTGATGATGTTGGCCAAGTCTTCATTGAGTTCCTTGCGGTGCGCCAGCAGGTCATCGAGATCCGCTCGGCCCAAGAGAGTACGCAGCGTAGTCTGCGCGATCTGGGAGGTCGCCACAGCGTAGTTCTCGACTTCGAGCACCGCCTTTACTGAGTCGGTCACCTCGAACATGACCACCGCATTTACCCGGACGGAGACGTTGTCCTTGGTAATGATTTCCTGCGGCGGGATGGTTAAAGTCACGACCCTCTGGTCCACGCGCTCCAGCTTGTCGATGCCCGGCCACAGGAAGTGCAGCCCAGGCTCCATCAGCGGCCGCAAGTGCCCGAAGCGGAAAGTCACGCCGCGTTCGTACTGCTTGATGACCTTGAGCGAGTAAGCGGCGAATGCCACAAGCAAGGCTATAACGATGCCAATGACAACCGGCCAGAATACAAAAGCAGACATTAGGTAGTTTCCCTTTCCATGTCGGACTTCTTGCGGCCCGAAGCGAATTTCGACTTTCCGTACTTCGACCTATACCTGTCGATCTGTGCGGCCAGCTCAGCTTCACGGTTATCAAGCTCAGGCACGACGATCTTGGGCGCGTTAGACGGGGTCCACCACAAATGCCGGGACAGCGGGTACACGCCAAGTGCGGAAATAATCAGCACGGTAGCCAAGATGATTAACACCTCAGACAGCGAATGGTTGGTAATCAAGGAGCACAGCGGTAGTAGGTAGCCCATGGCAGCGACAGCTAGAGCAATCCCGCGGTGGAAACGCCCCGCGTCAGAATGCGGCCACGGGTCTAGCTGGCGGGTGACCTCGCGGCCGTGGTGCGACACCGTGCAGGAATCCTTGACCGGACAGGTATTGCAGACGGTCGGGTTTCCCCGGTACCGCATAACGCGGTTTTCGGGATCGAAGCTCGACGGCCACAGCCACTGATCCTCGGGGCACTGCCAGGCGTCGTGTTCCTCCAGGTAACGAAAGGTTCCCGCCCGGTTCGCCATCGTGCGGTTCGACGTTTGCTTCGCCATGCCGTCAAAGGCCCAAGCAATGGCCACGAGGAAAAGCCCATAGACCACTGCTAGAAGGGTGAAAATGCCAGGAGCTTCCATCACTTCCCTGCCCTAGTTCTTTGTGTCATCGGAGGGGTCGGAGTCTTGGACCGAATCGGACCGGTAGGTACCGCCCCACTTCGAGTTGTACTTTCCGCCCCAGTTGGTCTTCGATTCAAAGCCAGGGGACCACGGGCCTGTCGGTGCAGAATCACCGCGGCCGGAATCCGGAGATTCTTCTTCGACAAACGCACCGCGCTCGTCGATATAGCCATAACGTCGACCGGCCACACGCCCACCGTTGTTCCCGGCACGGCGGGAATCAACACGCGCCTTGCCACCGGATACCAACCCGACCGACGAAGAGGCTCCCGGCGCGTGGGAGGCGTCGTACTCTTCCTCCTCAGCAGTGACGATACTGAAGAGCGGATCGGCAGGATGCTCATCGACGGTCGGAATGTGCTTGTTGTACAGCACGCCCCGAAGCGCCGCGATCAAGAGCGGAATGATCCCGACGAGGAACAGGACGTCGCCAGGCATACGCAGCCACTCCATGATGGCGTTGCCAGGTTCGGTGATATAGCCCAGGGAACGAGCTTCCACGTAGCCAGATGCCACGGACTCATAGAGCTGGAGGATGCCTAGCGGCAGCAAGGAAATCACTACCATCCACAGCAACCCGAGGTTCTGCAGCCAGAAGGCCCAGGCCATCCCCTTTTCCGACCACTTGTCCGGTGGCGTCAGATAGCGCAGCGCGAAAACGGATAGTCCGACAGCCAAGAAGCCGTACACACCCATCATGGCGCCGTGGGCGTGGTTAGCGGTCAGGGCGGTGCCGATCTCGTAGTAGGACACGATCGGCAGGTTGACCAGGAACCCGAAGATACCGGCGCCGAGGAAGTTCCAGAAGCCCACGGCGACGAGGAACATAACGGCCCAGCGGTGCGGGAACGGGCGCTCACCGGAAGCGCGCTGGCGAGAGCCGAGCTGCATAAAGGTCCACGCCTCAACGGTCAGCAGGGTCAGCGGCACAACCTCAGCTGCCGAGAAGAAGGCCCCCAGCGCCATGTGCTCGACCGGCGTGCCGGAGAAGTACAGGTGGTGCATCGTACCTAGCACGCCGCCGGTGGAATAGAGGATCACGTCGAGGAAAATGATGCCCAACGCAATCTTTTCGCGGATCACGCCCAGTAGGACGAAGACGTAGGCGACCATGACCGTCGTGAATAGTTCCAGGAAGTCTTCCACCCACAGGTGAACGACCCAGAAGCGCCAGAATTCCGCTACCGAAATATGCGTTTCCGAACCCGCCAGGTTACCCACTGCGTAAAACGCTGGGATGGCAATTCCCGCGTAGAAGAACAACCACGGCATGTTGGATTTGTGCTCAGTTTTCAGCCGGCTGCGCAGTTGCCGGAAGATGATCCCGATCCACACGAACATGCCGATGGTGAGCAGGATTTGGAAGAACCGCGGCAGGTCAAGGAACTCCCACTGCTGAGCGAACAGAGTTCCTTCTTCGATGTAGCCCATCGTAGAAAGCCACTCAAACGCCATGGACCCAAAGACGACGAACGCGATTGCCCCCAGCAGGAACCAGACCAACCAGTGCTGTCCTTTCGGCTCTTTCTTGCCGACGAATGACGACAAGAAGATGCCGGCAGCAAGCAGTCCCCCGGCCGTCCAGAGCAGCGACAACTGCAGGTGCCACGTGCGGGACACGTTGTACGGGAGCAATTCCTGCAAAGGGATTCCAAAGAAGCCCGTGAGCTCTGTTCGGTAGTGCTGCGACGCTGCGCCCAACAAGGCCTGGATAAGGAACAGTACCGCAATCACCAGGATGAACCAGGCGACAATCTTTTGGGATTTGGTCAGCCCGACTTCCCCCGGCTGGGTGAAGTCGAGATTAGGCGTCTCCTCAGCGTGCCAGCCAATAGACTTCGACCAGCGTCCGTAGATGGCGAAGATCAGGCCGGTACCACCGATCAGCGCGATCAAGGAAAGCACCGACCACACTACGAGGTCTGCGGTCGGGCCGTTGTCCACGCGGGGTTCTGCCGGCCAGTTGTTGGTGTAGGAATAGTCTTGACCCGGGCGCTCCGCCGCCGAGGCCCAGGCGGTCCAGCCGAAGAAGCCGGTCAGGTTGTTGATGTCTTGCGGATCGGTAATGAATTCCGACGGCAAGCCCTTTTCGCTGGAAAGCGGACCAAAGTATTCGGCGTAATAATCCTTCGCGGCCTCAAATGCCGCTATCTGGTTATCGGTCCACTCGAGAACCCCGGTTTCGGGGTCATAGCGGTTAGCGCGAAATTCTTCTTTTACGGCTTCCTCGGGAGTTGCTGCGTCATCGACGAACTCGGGAATTCCATTTTCGCCGTTGAGCTCCCGCGCCTTTTCCAACGACATACGCAGGTATTCAGCGGTGTAGTCCGGGCCGAGATAGGCACCATGCCCCATGACGGAGCCATATTGCTGTAGGCCACGTGCCTGATAGAGCGCCTGACCGTTGAGGATTTCATCTTTCGTGAGAATCGTTTCCCCCGAGGACTGGGAAACGATTTTGTCGGGAAGCGGCATCGAGGCTGTGTAGGTGCGATAAGCCAAGAAACCCATTACCAAGAATCCAAAAATCATCACCAGCGCGACGCCTTGCACCCAGACGTTGCTCACTTTTAGGACAGGTCGACGACGATCGTCCGTGCCAACTGTAGAGGACATAATTTCCCGTCTTTTGTCGGATTACCCGCATTCCAGAACGACAGTTGTCTGGCTGCGACAAGGCGGCACTGTGCCGGAAACCTCCCTTCGATTATCTACGGGTTTTCCCGTTTTAAATAGACGAAAAAGTGTTTTCCCCACTCTTCGAGTCATTCAAAAGATTGAATAGCTAAGCCTTACCCCAGCCCGCAAACCCCCACGAAACAGCCCGGAAAAACCAACATTTTAGCACTATATTCACCCCTTTCATCCCTTCCACAAAACAACCGAACCCTACGCCCACCGCGGACTGTTATCTCGAACACACCACCGTCTTCGACGGGATATTTAAACCGGTTTTTCCCGTAGTATTTGAAATATGTCTTTCACGGAACACACAAAACGCAATTGGCTAATCACGCTATTTGCCGCCATTTTCCTAGCCGCCATCACGTCGATGATCTTCCTCAATAACCCCCACCAGACCGTCGTCGTCGCCATGGTCTTTCTTGCTGCGGCACTCATTTTCTTCGGCCTCATCCTCGGCGGCTGGTATCTCATCAGCGGTCGCAAGAAACGCCGCAAATAGACTGAAAGCCCACCCGCCAGGCGGCCACACTGAAGAAACCGACCGATTTGTCTATTTTTATTCCCGCTATTACCTGCACGTTTCCCGAAAGTCCTTCGTAATAGACAGAGCGGTTTAGTACGGTTTCTGGCATGACGACGAAATACGACAACACCGAATCCAACCCGAACTTCGCTAACTGGGACATCGCCACGCGTGCGCTGCACGTGGGCCAGGACCTGGACGGCAAGAACAACGCCCGGAACCTGCCGATTTACCAGACGACGTCCTACGTCTTCGACAACGCCGCGCACGCCGCGGCCCGCTTTGGCCTGTCCGATGCCGGCCCGATTTACTCCCGCCTGACCAACCCGACGCAGGACGCGCTGGAAAACCGCATCGCCTCCCTGGAGGGCGGCGTGGCGGCCGTGGCTTTCGCCTCCGGCCAGGCGGCCGAGACCGCCGCCATCCTGACGCTGGCCGGCGCCGGCGACCACATCGTGGCCTCCCCGCACCTCTACGGCGGCACCGCCACCCTGTTCACCGTGACCCTGCCGCGCCTGGGCATCGACTTCACCCTGGTGGACAACCCGGACGATCCGGAGTCCTGGAAGGCGGCCATCCAGCCGAACACCAAGGCTCTCTACGGCGAGACCTTCGGCAACCCGGCGGCCGACGTGCTGGACATCCCGGCGATTGCCGAGGTCGCCCACGCCGCCAACGTCCCGCTCATCGTGGACAACACCATCGCCACCGTCGCCCTGGTCCGCCCGCTGGCTCTGGGCGCGGACATCGTGGTCAACTCCACCACGAAGTTCTACACCGGCAACGGCTCCGCCCTGGGCGGCATCCTCGTCGACGGCGGCAAGTTCGACTGGACCGTCGAACGCGACGGAAAGCCGGTCTTCCCCGGCTTCGTCACCCCGGATCCGGCCTACCACGGCCTCAAGTACGCGGACCTGGGCGTCCCGGCATTTGCCCTGAAGGCCCGCGCCGGCATCCTGCGCGACACCGGTGCGGCCATCTCCCCGTTCAACGCCTGGCTGACACTCAACGGCCTAGAGACCCTCACCCTGCGCATCCGCCGCCACAACGAAAACGCCCAGGCTGTGGCCGAGTACCTGGAAGGCCACGACAAGGTCACCAAGGTCAACTACGCCGGCCTGGAGTCCTCCCCCTACCGCAAGATCAAGGAAAAGCTGGGCCTGGAATACACCGGCTCGGTGCTCTCCTTCGACATCGAGGGCGGCAAGGACGAGGCGTGGACGTTCATCGACGCCCTGCGCCTGCACTCCAACCTGGCCAACATCGGCGACACCCGCTCCCTGGTGGTCCACCCGGCAACCACCACGCACTCCCAGTCCGACGAGGAGGGCCTGCGCGTGGCCGGCATTGCCCAGTCCACCATCCGACTCTCGGTGGGTATCGAGGATGTCAAGGACATCATCGCCGACCTCGAGCTGGGCTTCGCCGCGCTGGGCTAAACCCTGCTGCGCTGCACCGGGCTGCACCGGGCTGCACCGCACTGCACAGCGCAGCCCAACCCCGCCCGACCCGCACTGGGTCTAAGCACTCGCCGCCGATTATCCCCACGCTCAGGAAGTAGTTGATTATGTCCGAATTTCCCCGCCTCGCCCCGCCCGGTCGCCGCACCACCGTTCCGGTGGGAACGGTCACCACGGAGGCCGGCGCGGAGATCCCGGACGTGGTAATCGCCTACCAGCGCTGGGGCAGCTTCCGCGGGGATCCGGCCGGCGTGAACAACGTGCTCATCGTCGAGCACGCCCTGACTGGTGATTCGGACGTGACGGACTGGTGGGGCGAGCTCATCGGCCCGGGCCGGGCGCTGGACACGGATCACTGGTGCGTTATCGCCACCAACGTCCTGGGCGGCTGCGGCGGCTCCACCGGCCCGTCCTCGCCGCACCCGGACGGCCGCGCCTGGGGCTCGCGCTTCCCGGCCGCGTCCATCCGCGACCAGGTCCAGGCCGAAAAGCTGCTGATCGATGCCCTGGGACTGAGCACCGTCCACGCCGTCATCGGCGGCTCCATGGGCGGGGCGCGGACTCTGGAGTGGTCGCTCATGTACCCGGCATCGCTCACCGCCGCCTGCGTCATCGCGGTCTCCGCGCGGGCCTCCGGGTGGCAGATCGGTATCCAGTCCGCGCAGATTTCCTCCATCGAAAACGACCCGCAGTGGCACGGCGGCGACTACTACGAGCTGGGGGTAGCCCCGGAGGCCGGCCTGGCCGCCGCGCGCCGGATCGCGCACCTGACCTACCGCGGTGAGCAAGAGATCGACGAGCGCTTCGGCACCACCGCCCAGCGCGGGGAGAACCCCCTGGGCGCCTACCGCGCCGGCGACCAGCGATTCGCGGTCAACTCCTACCTGGAATACCAGGGAAAGAAGCTGGTCGATCGCTTCGACGCCGGCTCCTACGTCGCGCTGACCGAATCCTTAAACCGCCACGACGTCGGCCGCGGCCGCGGGGGCTTAAACAAGGCCCTGGCCTCGTCGACCGTGCCGACGATGGTGGTCGGCGTCGACACCGACATCTTGTACCCCTATCACCAGCAGGAGCACCTCTCGCGCAACCTGGGCAACCTCCTGGCCATGGCCAAGGTCGTCTCCCCCGTCGGCCACGACGCCTTCTTGACCGAGACCCGCCAGATGGACCGTGTGCTGCGCAATTTCCTCACGCTGTCGGCCCCGGACGGCCTCGACCTGCCGGGCGGGCTGACCGATGGCGACTACGCCATCTAACTGAAACCGCTAGCTGCCCAGCGCGTCCACGGAGACGGCCAAGAAGACTAGCGCGGCCCCCACCACCGCGCTGAAAATGCAGTCGAAGCGGCGCGAGCGCACCGAAAAGACCCCGACCCGGCGGGAGTCGCAGGTCGCGCGCACGACCACCAGCCAGAGCATCGCCGCCCCTAAGGCAAACGCCGCCCGGCGCCAGTGCTCCAGCAGGGCAAAGACCCCGGAGAGCACCACCACGGCGACGAAGGCCCCGATCATCGCCCACTGCACCTTGGCCGGCAGCTTGGACGGCGCCACGTGCCGGTCGTGGGGATTATCCAGCGAGGTCTTGTCCAGCCCGGCGACTGGGCGCGCGGACGCGGCCTGCGCCTTATTAATCGGCGAGGCCATGAGCCTTTTCTGCCCGCTCGACAATATTGCGCACCAGGAACGCGCGGGTCAGCGGGCCCACCCCACCCGGGTTCGGGGAGACGAATCCGGCCTTATCCCAGACGTCGTCAGCAACGTCGCCAGCCAGCTTGCCATCCACGCGGGAAACCCCCACGTCCAGGATGGCCGCGCCTTCCTTAATCATGTCCGCGGTCAGCACGTGGGCCTTGCCGGCTGCGGCGATGACAACGTCCGCCGCGCGGGTCTCCGCCGCCAGGTTCTTCGTGCCGGTGTGACACAGGGTCACGGTGGAGTTCTCGCTGCGGCGGGTCAGCAGCAGGCCGATGGGCCGGCCGACGGTCACACCGCGGCCGATGACCACGGTCTTGGCCCCGTCGAGCTCCACCCCGAAGCGGCGCAGCAGGTGGATGCAGCCGTTCGGCGTGCACGGCAGCGGCGCGTCCTCATTGAGCACCAGCTTGCCCAGGTTCACCGGGTGCAGGCCGTCGGCGTCCTTGTCCGGGTCGATGCGCTCGAGGATGCGGTTTTCGTCCAGGTGCTTCGGCAGCGGCAGCTGCACGATGTAGCCGGTGCAGGCCGGGTCCTCGTTCAGCTCATCGATGACCGCTTCCAGGTCCTCCTGGCTGATATCGGCCGGCAGATCCTTGCGGATGGAATTAATCCCCAGCTGTTCGCAGTCGCGGTGCTTCATCTTCACATAGGACTGGGAGCCGGGATCCTCACCGACCAGCACGGTGGCCAGGCCCGGAGTAATCCCCTTCTCCTTGAGCGCAGCCACACGCTGCTTGAGGTCTTCAAAAATCTCGTCGCGGTACAGTTTGCCGTCTAGTTTGGTTGCAGCCATGGCTTATATCCTAGTGGCAGGCGTAAGCCAAGACCCAGCAACAACCCCAAAGCAGCTCAAAACCGTCACTGTTTCTTGCGTAGGCACCGACCCCAGGGCCTCATTGTGACTTTTCTCTACTGGAAAACGCTGAATTCTTATGTAAACTATTGGTTGCTCCGACCAATCGAACTCACAGCAATGCGTTAGAGCTCAATTACGACAGGTAAAGCAACCAACTAGAGAGGTTGAGATTTGGTGAAAGGTACGCCTTCCACCCCCAAAAGGCCAATTTTCGCTTCTGTAATCGCTGCCCTGACGGTAACGCTACTACCCGTCAGTTCCGCTCATGCTGCTGATCAACATCAACCAGTTTAGACACCCCCGGCTGTTGCCAACACTAATTCGGACAAGAGTGCAGAACTCACACGAGAGCTTTCCGAGAGTTTCGAAACAGTATTCACCGAAGTAGTCTCTGAACAACCCACGGGGCAATGGGAACCAAATTACGAAAACGCCGCTAAACACGGATTATCTGCCCAAGAGGCCGATGCACTAGCGGAGTTCATGGAAACGCCCCTCCCCCAAGAGAGCCACCCAGAGCAGCCGGACATTGCCACCCGAGATTTAGGCTCCTTTGCTGAATGCGTGGTCTGGAATATCGCTCCCGTACCAATGTCTCCCCAAGACGCACAAGCCATCGGTCGACTCCTCAAGGATAAACAATGGAGCCAAGCAGCTGAGAAAATCACTCAGGTTGCTGCCTTGAACGGCGCTACCGCAGCTCTTGATTACGGCATTTCAGCGATTGGTGGCCCTGTCGCTTGGGCAGCAAAACTGGCCCTGTACGCAGGGTCTTGCGCTTTGAGTGAACAGATGTAGGTAGAAAGGTTTCTTCGATGGGATTCGGCGGTGCTCTGCACAGAACGAGCAGTAACGGTGGACCGTGGGTACCACCGGCATGGTTCTCTTTTATTGTCCTACCAGCCATGGTCGTAGCAAGTTTCTACATCAGCCAAGTGACCGGCTGGCGCGGCGTAGCTTCACCCAACGAAAAAGGTGTCTCGTGGAGCGAGGTGAGCTCGGAAGGATTATTGGGCTATTCGGCGCAATTCCTTGCCTTCTATTACCTTCTGGTCCTGCCGTTTTTCCTTGTGCGTAGGCACAGGTGGAAAAAGCGCGACAATCGCGGGACCGGCGAATAAGAGAAACCGGTTTCTCAAGGCAGCGGGAGAACAAGAGGTGCGACTCCTTCCTCTGCCTTTCACCGACTACCCTAAAACCATGACCAACCTGCACATCGTCTTCGACAACCCCGTGATCCCCACCAACACCGGCAACGCCATCCGGACTGCGGCGGTCACGGGCGCGCACCTGCACCTCATTGAGCCGCTGGGGTTTAACTTCGACGACAAGCACCTCAAGCGGGCGGGGCTGGACTACCACGACCTGGCCGATATGACCATCCACCCCAACTTCCAGGCCTGCATGGATGCCCTGCCCGGCGCGCGGGTCTTCGCGTTTACCACCCACACGGACAAGTGGTTTACCGATATCGAGTACCAGGAAGGTGACGTACTGCTCTTCGGCACGGAGCCGACCGGCCTGCCGGCCGAGCACCTCGCCCACGAGCGGATCACCGAGCAGGTGCGTATCCCCATGGTGCCGGCGCGGCGCTCGATGAACCTGTCGAATGCGGCATCGACGGCCGTGTTCGAGGCCTGGCGCCAGCTGGGCTTTAACGGCGCGGTCTAGGCCGGGTCCGGATCGTCTGTGGCGTGGGCGCTCGGGGCCGCCGGCAGGCGCCGGGCGCGCAGGTGGCTTAGCAAGGCGGCGGCGTCGGCCGGATCCAGGTCGCTGCCGGCCATGCGCACCGGCCCGGCGACCAGTTCGTAGCGGACGGTGGCCAGCCGGCACAGCTGGGCAATCGGGCCGGCGGTATAGGCCAGCTCCTGGATGTGGCTGTTGGCAATCACGCTGACCCGGCGGTTGAGCAGCCCGGCGTGGGTGATGCTGTTATCGCCCACCAGGGTCACGGCCTGCCGGTGGGAATCCAGCGGCGAGACCCACCAGGCCCGGCGCGGCGAGGAATAGGTCGGCTCACGGGCGCCCTCCGGTTGGGCGTAGCGGTCGATCTCCTTCTTGTCCAGGGGGCTGAGCAGCTCCAGCAGGCGGAGGGCCTGCTCCCGGCTGCCGACGGGCAGCACCCGGGTAGTGCCCGAGCCCTTGCCCGCGGCGGAGCCGTAGCCGGCCACGGAGACGCGGACCTCCCACCACTTGGTCAGGCGCCACAGCAGCGGCTGGCGGACCTGGACGGCGTGGATGCGATCCAGTCGCACCGACTGGTGGCGCCGGTCGGCCAGGCCGTAGTTGATGATGAGCAGCGCGCGGCCGGAGTCGTCCTCATCCAGGCGGGAGCTAAACCGCCACGAGGTGTCAATGAGCCCCCAGACGTTGGGCACCAGGCCCACCAGGATCGGCACCACGGTGGTAGTCGGCACCGGTGTGAGGATCAAGACCGCAGCAATCGCCACCACCAGCAACGTGCTCACCCGCAGGGCCGCGCCCAGCAGGCTGCGCCGCGTCGGGATAGGCGGGATGACCACCTCCTGGTGGCCGGTGCCGCTGCCGGTGTCGCTGCCGGCGGCATCGTTAGCGGCAGCTGGCTCCGCGCCGGTGGGTGGGCGGCGGCCGCTGGTGCGGGTGAGGATCTCCTCGCGCAGCTGGGTGGCCGCGGGCTTTTTCAGGTAGGCGATCTGGATGTGGGAGGACGCCCCGCCGGCGGTCTCGACGCGGACGGCGGCCACGCCGAAAATCCGGGCGATGACCGGCTCGATGACGTCGACGGCCTGGATGCGGTCGTAGCGGGCGGTGCGCAGCTGGGTGGATAACACCCCGCGCCGCAGGGCCAGCTCGTCCGTGCCCAGCCGGTAGCCCAGCCGCCGCCACCAGATGGCGGAGAGGAACCAGATGGCCAGGCAGACGCCGAGGAAGGCGGCTGCGGTCCAGGCGGCGTCCCGCAGGCCGCGACCCCAGTGGCCGTCGGCGATGAAGCGCGCGGCATCCCCTAGGACCTCGAGGTTGATGTTGACCACCCCGATGGCCAGGATGGCCAGGATGACCGACCAGAACTGCAGCAGCGGCGTGAGCCGGTGCACGCGGTGGAAGCCGTCGGCGTCGACGGCCGCGTTGTCCGGGCCGCGGCGGTGTTTGCTCACAGCCCGCTCATCCTCTCCCGGGCCTTGACGGCCAGGCGCTCGCGCAGCTGGTCCGCGGTCTGGGCCGGCAGGCCCTTGACGGTCGCGTCCGTGGTCGCCGAGGCCGTGTGCAGCTGCAGCTTCTTAATGCCCAGCCAGCGCTGGATGGGCCCGGCGGTCGCGTCCACGAACTGGATGCGCCCGTAGGGCACCACGGTGAAGGTGTGCCACAGCTTGCCGCGGGTAATGAGCAGCTCGTCGTCGGTTTCCAGCCAGCCCAGGTTGCGCACCTGGGCGGGGATGAGCCAGGCCAGCCACGCGCCGAAGGCGGCAATGACGATAAGGCCCCAGTACCACCAGCTGGCCCAGAAAAATCCCAGGGCGCCTACGCCCAGGGCCAGGGCTATCAGCCAGATCGCGGCATTGATGTAGCGGGCCTTGACCAAGGCTTGGGAGACCGGGTTGAGCTCCGGCGAGGCGACAGCGTTCATGCGCTTTAGCCTAACAATCCTGGGCGCGACTGCCGGGTGATAGCCGCGGTGCTACGCCCGGGCGGGTGCCGCGCGCCGGAAAACTACACCTTGACTAGCCGTTATGTTTATATAATAATTTCTTGCATGTCCCCGAAGAAGAAGCCGCGCCGCCCCATCTACAACCGCGTGCGCCTGCTTCGCGTCGAGCGCGGCGTCTCCCGCGCCGAGCTGGCCGCGGCCGTGGATGTGAACCCCCAGTCCATCGGGGCGCTCGAGCGCGGCGACCACTCGCCCAGCCTGGACCTGGCCTTTAGCATCTGCGAGTTTTTCGACCTGCCCGTCGAGGCCGTCTTCTCCCGCACCGAGTTCACCCCGCTGTCCAGCGAGCTCTACCAGCGGATCTAGCCGGGCCCTCCCCGGCGCCTCCGGCGGCTGGCGCCCGCCTAGCGGAAGTCCCGCGAGCCGCGGCTGAAATACTCTCCGATATCCAGCGGCTCGAGCTTGTCCGCCACCACGCTGACCGCGCCCGTGGCGTTCTGGACAATACCCCGGATGACCAGCGTCTTGGCCGTGCGCGCCAGCACCTTCTGCCGCTTCCACAGCCCGGGCGAGACCATCACGTTCATCAGCCCCGTCTCATCCTCCATCCCTAAGAAGATGAGGCCGGCGGCCGTCTGCGGGCGCTGCCGGTGCGTGATGATCCCGGCCAGGCGCACGCGGGTGCCGTCCGGGACCGCGGCCAGGTCGCGCGCCCGCAGGATGCCGGCGGCATCCAGGGCCCCGCGCACCGCGGACATCGGCTGCCGGTCGTGGCTGACCCCGGTGGCGGCGATGTCTTGGGCCAGCAGCTCGAAGGAGGACATGCCGGGCAGGGCCGGCGCCGAAATGGCGGACATGCCGGGCAGCATGCCGGCGCGCTCGGTGGCCGCCACCCCGGCCTGCCACAGCGCCTGCCGGCGGCTTAGCCCCAGACAGTCCAGGGCGCCGGCCTCGGCCAGGGCCTCGACCTGGGCGACCTTTAGCCCCGCCCGGCGCGACAGGTCCGGGATGTCCGTGTACGGCGCGTTGGCCTCCACCCGCTCGGCCGCCTTGTCGCCCAAGCCCTTGACCAAACCCAGCCCTAGGCGGATGGCCATGGGACCAGGTGGGCCGCCCGGCCGGGGTGGGGTGGGCTCGCAGGTCTCCACGCTCGACTCCTTGCCGGAGGCGTTGATGCTGACCGGGCGCACCGGCACGCCGTGGCGGCGGGCGTCCTGGATGAGCGACTGCGGGGAATAAAAGCCCATCGGCTGGGCGCGCAGCAGGCCCACGCAGAACTGCGCCGGGTAGTGGTGCTTGAACCAGGCGGAGAAATACACCAAGGAGGCAAAGGACTGGGAGTGCGACTCCGGGAAGCCGTAGGCGGCAAACGCCACGATCTTGTTCCAGAGCTTGTCCGCCGTCTCCCCGGTGATCCCGTGGGTGGCGGCCAGGCCGGCGAAGAACTGGTCTTTCAGCGCGGCCATCTTCTCCGGCGAGCGCTTCGAGCCCATCGCGCGGCGCAGATCGTCGGCCTGGGCGCCGGTAAAACCGGCGGCATCGACGGCAATCTGCATCAGTTGTTCCTGGAACAGCGGGATCCCCAGCGTCTTGCCCAGGGACTTTTCCAGCACCGGGTGATCGTAGGTGACCTCCTCCAGCCCGTCGCGGCGGCGCAGGTACGGGTGCACGGACCCGCCCTGGATGGGGCCCGGGCGGATGAGGGCGACCTCGACGACCAGGTCGAAGAAGACGCGGGGCTTCAGCCGCGGCAGGGTGGCCAGCTGCGCACGGGACTCGACCTGGAAGACGCCGACGGCATCAGCCCGGCAGAGCATGTCGTAGACGGCCTCCTCCGCCAGATCTAGCTCCCAGAGGTTGACCTCACGGCCGGTCGACTCGGCCACCAGGTCCTGCATGTGGTGCAGGGCCTCCAGCATGCCCAGCCCCAGCAGGTCGAATTTGACCAGGCCGGCGGCCGCGCAGTCGTCCTTGTCCCACTGCAGCACCGAGCGACCCTCCATCCGCGCCCACTCCATGGGCACCACGTCCGCGATAGGCCTATCGCACAGCACCATCCCGCCGGAGTGGATGCCCAGGTGCCGCGGCTGGCCCAGGAATTCCTCGGCGAGTGCGACCACGTCCGCCGGGGGCTCGTCGGTGCCCTTCGACCAGGCGTCCGCGCTGCCCTGCGGGTAGCCCAGGGCGCGGGCGGCGTCCCGGGTCGCACCCTTGCGGCGGTAGGTGTTGACGTTGGCCACCTGCGCGGCCTGCTGGCGCCCGTAGGCGGAGTAGACGTACTGGATGACCTCCTCGCGGCGGCCGGACTCAATATCAACGTCGATATCCGGCGGGCCGTCCCGGTCCGGGGACAAGAAGCGTTCGAAGAGCAGGCCCGCGGAGATGGGCTCCGCGTTCGTGATGCCGAGAGCGAAGCAGACCGCGGAGTTGGCGGCGGAGCCGCGGCCCTGGCACAGGATGTTTTCCCGGCGGCAGAAATCCACCAGGTCCGTGACGATGAGGAAATATCCGGGAAAGCCCAGCTGCTCCACCACGGCGAGCTCGTGTTCTATCTGTTTTTTCGCGCGCTCGCGGATATCGGCCGGCCGGCTCGCGTAGCGCTTGCGCGCCCGCACGTAAACCAGCGTACGCAGCCAGGTCATCTCCGTGTGCCCGTCCGGCACGTCAAAGTGCGGCAGGTTGGGCACCAAAACGTCCCAGCGGAAGCTGCAGTCGCGCCCCAGCTGGGCCGCGGCGGCCAGCAGATCCTCGCGTCCGGGAAGCAGGCGCGCCATGTCCTCGCCGGAGCGCAGCCAGCTCGCCCCCATCGGGTGCTGGTCCGGGTCCGCCTGCTGCAGGGACTGCCGGTGGGCCAAGGCGTTTTTCGCCGCCGCCAAGCGGGCCTGGGTGCGCCGCGCCGCCGCCGGGCGGGCGCTCGCGATAGCCCGCAGCCCCCAGCCGTCCCGGGCGGCATCCAGCCGGCGGTGGCGGTCCGCGTCCGCCGGCACCATGGTGCTGGCGTATTCAAGCACCACGTTGTCGGCCCCGGCGGCGCCCACCAGCTGCTCCAACCGGTCCACCCAGTCCACGTCGGCGAGGTAGACCACCTCCTCGCCCAGGGCGCGGGCGACCTGCGCCAGCGGCGGGTAGGCGGTCTTGCCCTTCTCCCCGGCCGCCATCTTGGCCTGGGCGATAAGCCGCGACAGGCGCCGGTAGCCCTCCGGGCCGCGCGCCAGCACCGTCAGGACGCCCTCGTCCAGGCTCAGCTCGGCGCCGAAGACCGTGGGCAGGCCCGCGCGGGCGGCGGCTTCGGCGAATTTCATCAGGCCGTAGAACCCGTCCCTGTCCACCAGCGCCAGGGATTCCAGGCCTAGTTCAACTGCGCGTTCGACCAACTCCTCCGGCTCGGAGGCGCCCTGCAGGAAGGAATAGCTCGACACGGCGTGCAGCTCCGCAAACGGCACCGCGGATTTCCCCTTAGCCCGCGGTACGTCCTGCTCAGCGCTGTGGTTTACGGGCACAGGCGTGAGCGCCGGGCGGCCGGAAAGGATCCGCTCCAGCCGCGACCAGCTCAGCGCCCGTCCACCGTTGAATCTCACACCGCACAGCCTAGCAAGATACGAACTCGTGTTCTAATTACTCACACCTTACAAACCGAGCAGTCTGTGAATATGCATAAAATCTGCAAGTAAATAGACAAAGCGGTATACAGACTGTTAGGTTATAACCCATCGAGGTTGCGCGCCCCGCAACCCGCTTTATTACGCCTGCCGACGGCGCTCGGGCACTGCCCCGAGACACCGCCCGGCCTTATAAAAGTCACACAGAAAAGGACCATTCTCATGCAGATCCGTCGCGCACTTGCCGCAGCCGCCGCCACCGTCGTGGCAGCGACCGGCCTGGTTGCCTGCTCCTCCGACTCCGAGGGCGGGGAAATTACCAAGGATTCGAAGATCGCCGTCGGCACCACCGACGCCTCCAAGAAGGCCTGGGCGGCATTCGAGACCGCCGCCAAGGACCAGGGCTTCGACCTGGATATCGTCAATTACTCGGATTACACCACCCCGAACCAGGCCCTGGAGCAGGGCGAGCTGGACACCAACAACTTCCAGCACCTGAAGTTCCTGGCCGAGTACAACAAGGGCAACGGCACCGCCCTGGTGCCGATCGCCGCCACCGAGATCGTGCCGCTGGCCCTGTTCTGGAAGGACCACAACTCCCTGGACGGCATCGAGGGCGAAAACGTCGCCATCCCGAACGACTCCACCAACCAGGGCCGCGCCATCAACCTGCTGGTCCAGCAGGACCTGGTCACCCTGAAGCAGGACGGGCTTATTACCCCGACCCCGGCCGACATTGACGAGAAGGCCTCCAAGGTCAAGGTCACCCCGGTCGGCGCCGAGCAGACCACCTCCGCCTACAGCGAGGGCACCCCGGCCGTCATCAACAACTCCTTCCTGGAGCGCGCCGGCATCGACCCGACCACCGCGGTGGTCCAGGACGACCCGAACTCCGAGGAGGCCGAGCCCTACATCAACGTCTTCGCCGTGCGCTCGGAGGACGCCGACAACGAGACCCTCAAGGAGCTCGTCAAGATCTGGCACACCCCCGAGGTCCAGGAAGCCGTGCAGGAAGACTCCAAGGGCACCTCCGTTTCCGTGGAGCGCACCCCGGAGGAACTGCAGGACATCCTCAAGCGCCTGGAAGAAGACCTCTAAACTTAACTCCCGGCACCTTCCACCCCGCCGACGCGCCCAGCCCACTGGCTACCGCGTTGCCGGGGTTGTACCACGTTTAATGAACCCGCTACTGCACACGCAACAACCAAGGGGCTTTTAGTGACCGAATCACCCACCACCGGAACCCGCGTCGAGTTCCGCCACGTATCCAAGATCTTTGAGCATAAAAAGACCACCACCCGGGCGCTCGACGATGTCAGCCTGACCGTGGAGCCCGGCGAAATCATGGGCATCATCGGCTACTCCGGCGCCGGCAAGTCCACCCTGGTGCGCCTCATCAACGGGCTCGACACCCCGACCGAGGGCGAGCTGTTGCTGGACGAGACCAACATCGCCGGCATGTCGGAGAAGAAGCTGCGCTCCCTGCGCCGCTCCATCGGCATGATTTTCCAGCAGTTCAACCTGTTCAACTCCCGCACGGCCGCCGGCAACATCGAATACCCGCTGCAGCTGGCCGGCGTGGCCAAGGCCGAGCGCAAGCGCCGCGTGCAGGAGCTCCTGGAATTCGTCGGCCTGGGCGACAAGGGCTCGAGCTACCCGGAGCAGCTCTCCGGCGGGCAGAAGCAGCGCGTCGGCGTCGCCCGCGCGCTGGCCACCAACCCGCGCCTCCTGCTGGCCGACGAGGCCACCTCCGCGCTGGACCCGCAGACCACCCACGAGGTCCTCGAGCTGCTGCGCCAGGTCAACCAGAAATTCGGCATCACCATCGTGGTCATTACCCACGAGATGGAGGTCGTGCGCTCCATCGCCGATAAGGTCGCCGTCATGGAGCAGGGCCGCGTGGTCGAGCAAGGCTCCATCTACGAGGTCTTCTCCAACCCGCAGACCCCGGTGGCGCAGCGCTTCGTGTCCACTTCCCTGCGCAACACCCCGGACCACGTCGAGGCCGACGACCTGCTGGCCCACGAGGGCCGCTTGTTCACCATCAACCTGACGGAAAACTCCGGCTTCTTCGGCGCGGCCGCCCAGCTGCGCGAGCGCGGCGTGTCCATCTCCATCGTCCACGGCGGCGTGACCACCTTGCAGCAGCACTCCTTCGGCAAGATGACCGTCCGCCTCAACGGCTCTGACGAGGCCATCGAGGAGTTCTACCACACCATGTCCCAGACCACCGACATTGAGGAGATCAAGCGATGACGACAACTATCTTGGCCGCCGCGGACTGGGACCGCCTGTCCGGTACCCTCATGGAGGCGGTCGTCGACACCCTCATCATGGTCTCGCTGACCATGATCATCGGCGGCATCCTGGGTCTTATCCTCGGTATCCTCCTCTACACCACCCGCCCGTCGGGAATCCTGGCCAACCGGTTTATCTACACGATCCTCAACATCGCGGTAAACATCATCCGGCCCATCCCGTTCATCATCTTGCTGGCGTTCGTGCAACCGGTCACCGTGGCCGTGATGGGCTCGTCCATCGGCCGCGAGCCCGCCACCTTCGTCATGGCCTTTGCCGCCACCTTCGCCGTGGCCCGCATCGTCGAGCAAAACCTCGTGGGCATCGACCCCGGCGTCATCGAGGCCGCCCGCGCGATGGGCGCCAGCCCCTGGAAGATCATCACCAGCGTCATCATCCCGGAGGCCCTCGGCCCGCTGGTGCTGGGCTACACCTTCCTGTTCATCGCCGTGGTCGACATGTCCGCCATGGCCGGCTACGTCGGCGGCGGCGGCCTGGGTGACTTCGCCATCGTCTACGGCTACCGCGCCTACGAGTGGCAGGTCACCGTCGTGGCCACCCTGATCATCATCGTCCTGGTCCAGGCCGCCCAGTTCCTGGGCAACTGGGTCTCGGCCAAGATCATGCGCCGCTAACCAGTCCCCGCCACAACCCCCAACCCCCGGCCAGCACCTAGCAGTTAAAGCTGGTGCCGGCCGGGGGTTGGTTTATCTCCGGGGGCAGGCTTAGGCGACTTCCCAGATGAGGGAGGACTTCGGTTCCTTCCCGCAGGAGGCGACGATGCCGTCGTATTCGCGCTGGACCAGCTCGATGTCCCAGTGCCGCCCGTCGCGGTGGCTAACGCGCACGGGCCCGGAGCCGGTGTCCGTGGGGCGCAGATCCGCGTATCCCAGCTCCTCGCCGGCCTCGATGAGGCGGCGGGCGACCTCCAGCTCGGCTACCTGCCCGCGCTGGGAATACAGGCCGCGGCCACGGTTGGCCGGGTAGAAATAGCTGCCGTTCAAGGCCTGCTTGGTCATCTCGCGCGCGGCCTCCAGGTTCAGGCGGCCGAAGGAGTAGCCCCACGGCATCAGCAGCACCGAGGGGGCGAAGCGGTGGCCCTTGGTGTGGGAGGTCTCCCAGACAATCGCCGGGAATATCTCGCCCAGCTGCGCGGCCAGCGGGCGGCCCTTGATGGCGCAGCACTTGTCGCGCTTGGAGTGGGTGCACACCAGCACCAAAGGCGTGTCCAGCTCACCGCCGCCGTTACGGCCCGGGCCGGAAAGATCCAGGTTGAGGATGTCTTCCGGGCCTTCCAGCAGGAGCATTTCCATCTCCCCGCGCTCGGCCCAGACCAGGTAGCAGCGGTGCACGCTGCCGACCTGGTGGCCGGCCCGCCCGGGCCGCCGAATGAGCTGGAGGCCCGCCTGCCCGTCGAGTTTCTCTTTCAGCCGGGCGGTGAGCTCTGGGCTAAAGGTGCCGCCGTCCAGGATGTCGTGGGACCACCCGCCGGGCCACTCGAAGAGGACATAGACGGATTCCTGCTTCGCGGACCCAGCCAGCGGCTCGACGTCGACGTCGGAACACAGCGCGTCAGCTGCCCCGATCTTTTCAGCTGTTGACATGACCGTCATTCTACCTCCCGCCGGCCCGCCGAAAACCCCTAGCCAAGGCACTGCAATAATTTTATTTCCTTTCGAGTGAAATCGAACTCGTATTTTGTTTCTCCCTGGAAAAACCGCTACCGTAGGCACTATGTCTGTCCCTGACCGAGCCCGCCGGGCCCAAATTGCAGCAATTTTTATCACCGCTGCGTGTGGCCTGTCTGCCTGCTCGACGGACGGCTCCCGGGACATGTTCGCCGGGATTGGCGACGCCCACCCCACGGATTCTTCCTCGGCGGACTCCGACAAGCAGGATCACAACGTCTCCGGCCCCAGCCCCCTGGGCGACGCCAACAAGGAGATGAAGACCCAGCGCCCGCCGGCACCCGCCCGCCTGATGGTGACCAACATGCGCATCGGCCAGCACCCCGGCTTTGAGCGCGTGGTCTTCGACCTGGAGGGCGAGGGCCAGCCCGGCTGGTTCGTCGATTTCCAGGACCAGCCCACCCAGCAGGGCTCCGGCAAGCGCATCAACTACTACGGCGCGACCGCCCTCAACGTCAACATCGACGGCACCGTCCTGCCCTACGAGCTGGGCAAGGACGACCCGGCGCTCGGCACCATGACCGGCTACGGCAGCCTGATCACCGAGGTCACCAGCGCCGGCACCTTCGAGGGCCGCTCCCAGTTCATCATCGGCCTCGACCAGGCCCACCCCTACTCCGTGGAGGTCCTCGACAACCCGAAGCGCGTGGTCATCGACATCCTCGACCGCTAACCCGTACCGCGCAGAGACGCGGCACTGGCCCCGCCTTCCTAGACGTAGCTGGCTTCGACCGTCCAGCGCCCGGCCTGCCAATTGAGCAGCCAGGCCCGCGTCTTTTCTTGATCCGTGCCGACTATCTGCAGCCGCGCCAGGCGCGTGCCGGCGCCCGTCCACCAGCCCGTGTCCACCGGCCACGGGCCTGCCCACGCGGTGACCAGGTAGCGGTTTTTACCCCAGGCCAGGCCGGCCGGCTCAGCCGAGAGCAGCGCCTCCTCGGTGACGAAGACGTCGTGGCCTTCGGCATTGATCATCCGGATGCGGGCGGCCGGGTGGTTCGCGCTCGGGTGATCGAGCTCCAGCTGGGCCGGCAGCGGCGCCGGAATCCGGCCCGGCCAACTGCCCGGCGGCACGGGCTCGACCCGCTCGCCGTAAGGCACAAAATCGACCCGCTCGGCCACCCCGCGGCCGCCGCGGTCTACCGGCTGGACCACCTTGTCGATGCCCAGCTGGGACTGGACGCGCTCGATGACCTGCTGGGCGTGGGCGGCCGAACCCGCCCCGGATTCCACCAGGCTGTGTTGCTCCGGCTGGGCGACCTCCAGCGGTTCCAGCCCGAGCCCCACGATGCCGCCCTCGGCCTGGTTGCCCACCAGCCAGCCGTCGAGCTGCCAGCGCACCCGGTCCGCGGTGGCGGATTCGCTCAGCGCCGCGCGCGTGCGCCAGACCCGCCGCAGCTCCGTGCCGTCGGCCCACTGCGCGCTCACGCGCAGGCGCAGGCACGACAGCCCGGCCGCGCTCAAGCGCTGGTGCAGCTGGGCGGCCAGCTGGCGGGCGGCGAACGCGGCGGCGTCCACGCGCTCCAGCGGATCCTCCGGCCGCATCCACACGTCCAGTTCAGCACCCGCCAGCTCCGGGGCGACCCGCCGGTCCAGCTGCGCGCTGGCGATGGCGTGGCACCGCCGCCCGGCGTGGCCGAAGCGGCTGGTGACTTGGTGCAGCGGCAGCTGCGCCACATCCCCCAAGGTGGGCAGACCCAGCCGCACGAACTGGGCGACCAGCTCCGGCGGGCAGCCCAGGGAGACCTCCGCGGCCAGCACCTGGACGCTGCGCGGGGCCAAGAACTGCCGGGAGGCCCCTGGCTCCACCACCACGCCGAGCCCGCGGTCCCGGGCCGCGATGATGGCGGTGGCCAGCTCATCGGCCACCCCGACCGTCATGTCCAGGCCCTGGCGCGCGGCGGCGTCGACCAACATCTCCACCGCGATGGCCTCCCCGCCGTGGAAGCGGGCGGCCGCGGCGGCGTCCACCACCACGAGGCCGGGGCGGATGACCTCGATGGACGAGGCCACCGCGTCCAGGGATTCCACGATTTCGGCGAAGACGGCGCCCTCGCGCTCCGGCTGGGACTCCCAGACTAAAAGCTCCGGGCAGACCGCCTGGGCCGCCCGCACCCGCATGCCGCGGTGGACCCCGGCGCGGCGCGCGGCGGTATTGCAGACCTTCACGGCCCCGCCGGCGAGGACCCCGATGGGGCTGCCCGCCCCCGCGCCCTCCGGCAGGGTCTCGGCGTAGCGGGCGGCCTGGATGGGCCAGTCGGGAAACCAGAGCGCAGCAATCCGCACGGCCGGCGCGCTCATGCGCACCTCACCACGGACTGCGCCGGGCGCGACAGGTACTTCGAATACGCCTGCACGCGCACCTCGACCCCGCGGATGCGCCCGCACCCGCGCCCGATCCCCGGGTAGGACTCCACCTGGGCGTCCAACCGCAGCGCCGCGGACGGCACGTGCTGCCCGACGGTAATGAGCACCGCGCGCCCCTGCCGCAGCCGCGCCGCCACCGGGCGCGCCCGCGCGGGGCTTAGCACCCGCTGCTGGGAGGCCGCGCGCACGCGCTGGATGACAAAATCCATGCCCTCGACCAAGGTGGCGCTGACCGCCCACGGATCCGTGCCCGGGTCCGGCACCGCGACGACCTTGCTGATATCCCCGCGCTCGCACACCTGGGCCAGGGCCAGCTCCGGCCAGCCGACCAGGGCCACGTAGTAGCCTTCCTCCGTGGCTTGGCACACCAGTTCTATTATGAAGGCCGGGCACTCGCTGCACCGCACCGCGCTGCCGCGCACCAGGCCGCCCGCCGGGAGGGCGCCGGCCAGCGCGCCGCCCAGCTCAATCTGCTGCTCGGCAGCCTGCGCCCCGCGGGGCGCCACGCCGCCGGCCAGTGCGGCCTGCCCGCCGGACCCCCCGGAACTTTTGTTACTTCCCTGTTCAGCACCGCTTTCGGCGGAGCGTGCAGCGCGCTGCTGAGGCCCGCGCGCGGGCAGGGCGGAGCCGCCGCCCATCTTTTCCATCTGCGCGCGCAGGGCCGCCACCCGGTCCTCGACCGACTGGCCCACCACTTGGGGAACACTTGTTTGCTGCACCCCTCAAGTATGAACTCTCCCCCGGACACATGCAAACGTCCGTTCGACTGGCGCAAGGGGTGTGCGCCTCACCTGGGATTAATCAGTCCAGGTCGCGGCTGGCCGCCCAGCGGGTGAGCTGATAGCGGTTGGACTGCTGGGTCTTGCGCAAGATATTGGAGGCGTGCGTTTCCACCGTCTTGATGGAGATGAACAGCTTCTGCCCGATCTCGCGGTAGGTATAGCCGCGCGCCAGCAGGCGCAGTACCTCCAGCTCGCGCGGGGTCAGGGCGTCGACTATCGGATCCTCGCCCTGGGCGGGCAGGGGCTTGGGCTCGCCCTCCGGTTCCGGCGCCTGCTCGCCGGCGGCGAAGGCGTCCAGCACGAAGCCGGCCAGCCGTGGGGAGAAATACGCGTCCCCGCCGTAGACCTGCTCGACCGCCCGCGCCAGCTCCGCGCCGTCGATATTCTTAGTCACGTATCCGCGCGCCCCGGCGCGGATGAGAGCGATGACGTCTTCCGCGGCATCGGACACACTCAGCGCCAAGAACTTCGGGCCCGGCTCAATGCCCTGGATGACGGCCAGCCCGCCGCCGTCCGGCATGTGCACGTCCAGCAGGACCACGTCCGGCCGGGTCTCGTTGATGCCACGGATGGCCTCGGCGACCGTCCCGGCGTCCCCCACGATGTCTACCTTGTCGGCCAACTCCGCGCGCACCCCGGCGCGGAAGACGGAGTGATCATCGACCAAGAAGACAGTAACCATGCCTATAACGCTACCGTGAGCTCCACTTCCGTGCCGGCCCCGGGCTGGCTATCCAGCCGTGCCGCACCGCCCGCGCGTTCCATGCGCTGCCGGATGGAGTCCCGGATCCCGTGGCGGTCGGCCGCCACCGCAGTCGGGTCAAAGCCCACGCCGCGGTCGCGCACGAACAGGGTCAGCTCGCCTGCCAGCACCTCGCAGAAGACGTCGACCGTGTCCACCTGCGCGTGCTTGCCGGCGTTGACTAGCGCCTCGCGGGCCGCCTCGACCGCCAGCTTGGTGTTGTCGCTCAGGGGCGCGTCCTGCCCCACGGTCACCGGACTAATCCGCACGTTGAATAGGTCCTCGACCTCGGCGCAGGCGGCTTCCACCGCGCCGAAGATGGTCTCCGGGGTGGCGGAGTCGGCATCGAAAAGCCAGGCCCGCAGCTGGCGCTCCTGGGAGCGGGCCAGCCGCGCGACCTCCGGGCCATCGTCGGCGCGTTTCTGGATAAGCGCCAGGGTCTGCAGCACCGAGTCGTGCAGCTTGGAGGCGATAGCCGTCCGCTCGTCCGCCGCCGCCTTCGCCGCCTTTTCCTCCGCCAGCGAGCGCCACAGCTTCAGCACCAGCGGGATGACCAGCACGCCCAGCCCCAGCATGGTCAGCAGGGAGGCCACCAGCGCCGAGCTGAACCCGTGCTCGCGGTCCCAGAACACCGCCATGACCACCGTGCCGGCCAGCACCAGGGCAAAGCCGGCCGCGAGGCTGCCCATGCCGAGCAGCGTATTCGTCGCGCGATCGTAGGCCTGCCAGGCCAGCAAGGCGCCCACCGCGACGAAAGCCAGCGGCATCAGCACCTGCGGCGGCACGCCCAGCACCACCGTCGCGATTGCGACCCCGGCCGCCAGCGCGAGGGCCACCACCAGCCCCCAGCCCCAGCGCGGGATCTCCCACTGCGAGGCCGGGGCCTGGGCGCCCTCCCGGGCCGGGGTGCAGATCCACAGGCCCGCGTACAAAATCAGCCCCACCCCGGAGACCAGCGCCAGCCCGGCCAGCGCCAGGCGCACCCAGAGGATGTCCACGCCTAGGTTTTCGGCCACACCGCTGGCCACGCCGGCGACCATCTTGCCCTGCTGCGGGCGCACCATGGCCGGGTAGGGTGCCGCGCGCCGCTGGGAATACGCGGCGGGCTCGGACGGGGGAGTACTCATAGATCAATATCGTGCCACGCTCCCGCGCAGACCACATCCGGGATCACCCTGAGAGGTCTAATCCGGGCAAAGATCAGGGCGCTCCCCGATGTGCGGGGCAGGCACGCAGACCATACTTAAAGCATGACTTCCCCATACGAGCCTTTCCACTCCACGCCCCGCTCCGAACCCCACTCCGAATCTCATTCGGATCCCCACGCTGCCGCCTCCGCTAACGATGCCCCCGCCAGCCCCTATTCCGCCCCCACCCACTCCGATTCCACCGACGGGCTGGGCGAGACCCTGCGCGCCATGTGGGCCACCCGCCCGCCGCGCATCCCCGCCGAGCAGGGCGGCAACGCCAAGATAGCCGGCGTGTGCGAGGGCATCGGCGCCCGCTTCGGCATCGACCCGGTCCTGCCCCGCGTGGCCTTCGTCGCCACCACCCTCGCCTTCGGCGGCGGGCTGGCGGCCTACTTCTTAGCCTGGGCGCTGATGCCCCGCTATTCCAAGGCCTCTTCCCCGGTCGAGGATCTCTTCGGCCGCCGGGACGGGGAGACTTCCGAGTCGGGGCTTGCCATCGCCTTGCTCATCGGCTTCCTGATGACCTCCGGGGCCTGGTCGGTAACCATCATGGAAGACTCCTTCTTCCCCTCCTTTAGCTCCTCGGCCCTAGGCATTGCCCTGTTCACCGGCCTCATCTGGTTCTTCCTGTACCGCCACCGCCCGACCCCGCCGGCGGGACTTTTGGCGGCCGGGCAGCTCGCCCAGACCGACGCGCAGCAGGCGCAGCCGGCCGCGGACCCGGAGGTGGACATGTCGATGTTCACCCCGGTGGACGGCTACCCCTTCCCACCGGGCCGGAACACCCCGCCGGCCTGGGACCCGCTGGGCGCCGCCCCGGACACCTGGCACTTGCCGGACCCGCGCCCGGCCGAGCAGCCGAAGAAGAAGCGATCCCTCTTCAAGACCCTCCTGGTCATCGCCTTGAGTTTCTTCGGCGTGGCCCTGGCCGCCGCCCTCGTCATCGCCGCCACCGTGGGCTTCGGGGTGGTCCGCCACGTCGACAACCCCACCGACGGGCTGACGGTCACCGACGGCTTCGTCTTCGACGACCGCGAATACACTCCCACCTCGGTCAACGGCCTGCCGCAGACCTACGACTTCTCCGTCGGCTACGGCAAGGTGGACTTCAGCCAAATCCGCGACTGGGACCAGCTCAACCACCGCACCGAGGTCACCATCGACGCCGGGGTTGGCAACCTCGACATCGTCCTGCCGAAGGGGGTCTCCTACAGCCTGACCTGTGACGACGGCGTGGGTACCACCAACTGCCGCGAGCAGGACAACCCCGACGCCAAGTTCGCCGTCCACGTTGACGCCGGCGTTGGCAACGTCACCATCGACTACCCCACCGCCGCTGCCAATTCCTAGGCGCGCAGGTTAACCCCTCCGCTCTTAAAACCTCCGCCTAGGCTCGGGCTTTCCCTCGGTCCGGCTCCCGCTCCCCAATTCCTCACGCCCCTCTCCCTCGCCCATCCTCCCCGACGTGATTTTCACCCGGCTATGTATTTTTCCGGGAAATCATTCTCAGGGAGGATTAAGGTGAGGGTTTTCGCGTCCATAGTTAGGAGCTGCCAAAAACTTGCCCGTCTGCCACCCCCGCGGTGCCAGAGCCTTAAATCCTGCCTTTGCCCCAAGGCCTTTACTCAAAAGGAGTACTAGCTGTTATGGCCATCGAGCCCGCTACCGCTAAGAGGAAAACCAAGAAGCCGCTGATCATCGGCGCCATTATCGCCGTGGTTGTCCTCATCCTCGGCGCGCTTGCCTGGTCCTGGTACGCCAGCGTGGCCAGCGGGAGCGTCCTGCAGGCCGACGACGTCACCGAGGTCACCCGCGGGGACGTCACCAACGCGGTCAGCGCCAACGGCACCGTGGCCGCCCGCGAAGAGGCCGTACTGTCCACGCGCCTGACCGGCCCGGTCTCCAGCGTGCGCGTGGGCGACCGCGTCCAGGCCCATCAGCCCCTGGCCGTCATTGACACCACCCCGGAGGAGCAGGAGCTGGCCGGCCAGCGCGCCACCCAGCGCACCGAGCTGCGCTCCGCCCAGAACCAGGTGGCCGACGCCCAGGCCGAGCTGGATCGCCTCTACACCGCCGCCGCCAACGGGGAGACCGAATCCGCCGCGACCGGGGCGACCGGCGAGGGCGAGGAGGGCGCCGCCGCCGCAGCCGGCGACATCCAGACCCAGATCGCCGCCCAGGAACGCGCCCTGGCCCGCGCCCAGGAGGACGTCTCTGCCGCGCAGGAGTCGGCCAACCTGGCCAACGCCGGGCTGGAAAACTCCATCAACGCCGGCACGCTGTCCGCCCCCTTCGAGGGAGTGGTGACCGCCCTGAACGCCCGGGAAGGCAGCCCCGCGGAAGGGCCGGTGGCCACCGTGGCGGACGACTCCACGCTGGAAATCCGCACCACCGTCAACGAGGTCGACATGCCCAACCTGCGCCCGGGCAACCGGGTGACGTTTACCTCCCCGAGCGCCCCGGGCAAGGAATTTGCCGGCAAGGTCACCGGCATCTCTCCGGTCGCCCAGCAGCCCAAGGCCGCCGCTGGCGCCGGCGCCGGCGGGGATAGCGCCGCGCTGGCCGGACAGGGCGGGGCCACCAAGGCGACCTTCCCAGTCACCATCGAGGTCACCGCGACACCGAGGGCCTGCACATCGGCTCCACGGCAAAGACCAAGATCGTCTCCGCGGAGGAAAAACACGTGCCCACCGTGCCGCTGACCGCGATTCTCAGCGAGGGGCAGCGCGCCTTCGTCCTCGTGGCCGAGCCCGCCGGCGACAACCCAGACGAGGACGGCTACCGCGTGGTCAAGCGCCCCGTGACCGTGGGCATTACCAGTGCCTTCGCCGCGGAGCTCAAGGGCACGGAGGTCAAGCCCGGCGAGATCGTGCTCACCCAGACCCGCGACCACGAGGATCTGGTCGATCAGAACGTCACCATCGCCGGATTCGAAGGCAGCCAACAGTGACCGAGAACCACGCCCTCATCGACATGCGCGGCATCGTCAAAAGCTTCAACGTCGGCACCGAAGGGGGACTGACCGTCCTGCCGGGCTGCGACTTCCAGGTCCCCCGCGGGGAATTCACCGCCGTGGTCGGCGCCTCCGGTTCCGGCAAGTCGACCCTGATGAACATCATCGGGCTGCTGGACCGGCCGAGCGCGGGCACCTACCTGCTCGACGGCATCGACGTGCTCGATAGCACCGACGACCAGCTGGCGCACTACCGCAGCCAGGCCATCGGCTTCGTCTTCCAGAACTTCAACCTGGTCGGCCGCATCAGCGCCGCCAAGAACGTGGAAATGCCCCTAGTCTACGCCGGCGTGCCCGCCAAGCAGCGCGCGCAGCGGGCCGCGGAGCTGCTCGAGCTCGTCGGCATGGCCGACCGCGCCCACCACCTGCCCAACGAGCTGTCCGGCGGGCAGAAGCAGCGCGTGGCCATCGCCCGCGCGCTGGCCAACGACCCCGATATCCTGCTCGCCGACGAGCCGACCGGCGCGCTGGACTCGCACACCGGCCGCCGCGTGATGGACCTTTTCCACACGCTGCACCGCGAGCACGGCAAGACCATCGTGTTCATCACCCACAACCCGGAACTGGCCGAAGAGACCGAACGCACCGTCACCATGCGCGACGGCATTTTGCAGGAGGAGCCCCGTGAGCATTAAGGAATCCGTCTTCCTGGCGCTAACCAGCCTGCGCACCAACAAGATGCGCTCGTTTTTGACGCTGCTGGGGTCATCATCGGCATCGCCGCGGTCATCGCCATCATGACGCTGAGCGCCTCGCTGAAAAACCAGTTCCAGCAAAACCTGGACGACGCGGGCATCAACAACCTCAACGTCGATGTCACCTCCCGCCCCGCCGAGGGGGAGGAGGACGCCGAGGACCCGGCGGCCATGTACGGCTCCGGCGAGAGCATCGATAGCGCCTCGCTGATTAGCCCCGATCAGCTCGAGCAGCTGCGGGAGCACATGGGCGACATGGTCACCGGGATCGGCGTGGGAGAAAACTCCGCCACTTTCGGCAAGGTCTCCATGGACAACCAGCTCGTGCCCCAGGAGTTCTCCGCGACCACCCGCGGCATCAACCCGGACACGGCGCTGATTAACGGCGACCCGCTGGCGGCCGGCCGGGACATCGAGGACGCCGACATCGACGGCGCCCGCCCGGTGGCCGTGCTCAACGCGGACCTGTCGGAAAAACTCTTCGGCGCGGACCCGCACAACGCGCTCGGCCAATTCGTGGAATTTACCCCGGAGGAAGGCAACGCGGTAGATCTGATGGTCGTCGGTGTAAAGGCCCGGGAGGAATCCGCCGGCCTGCTTAGCGTCAACGCCGAGGATCTCAGCCTGACGGTCCCCTACCCGCTGGCGGCGAATTACTCGAAGCAGCCCGGCGCCGGCGAGGCTTTCAACCACCTGACGGTCCAGGTGGCCAACTCGGTCGACAAGCAGGCCGCGGCCGACCGCCTGCGCGCGGCCTTAGACGAGATTTACGCGGACAACGACGCCTACCACGCCAAGGTCACGGACTTTAGCCAGGACATGGCCAGCTTCAACCAGGTCATTACCTCGCTGAGCATTGGCCTGGCCGCCATCGGCGGCATCTCGCTGCTGGTCGGCGGCATCGGGGTCATGAACATCATGCTGATCACCGTCACCGAGCGCACCCGGGAGATCGGCGTGCGCAAGGCCCTGGGGGCAACCCGCCGGGATATCCGCTGGCAGTTCGTCACCGAGGCCATCATCGTCTGCCTGGTCGGCGGCGTCATCGGCATCATCCTCGGCGCCCTAGCCGGCATGGCCGGTTCCGCCGCGATGGGGCTCCTCGCCTTCCCGCCACTGTCCGCCGTGGTCATCTCCCTGCTCTTCGCCCTCGCCATCGGCCTGTTCTTCGGCTACTACCCCGCCGGCAAGGCCGCTAAACTCGACCCCATTGAGGCCCTGCGGTACGAGTAGCTGGCCCCGCCGGACTGCTAAAACCGCGAAAATACACAAACCCGCCGCCGCTACCAGGACACGTTCCTGAGGTAGCGGCGGCAGGTTTTTATGCTGAAAGGCGCGTGCCTTCAGCTGAAGCCGGTTAAGCTTTCCGGCTTATTCCCACTCGATGGTTCCCGGCGGCTTGGAGGTCACGTCGAGCACGACGCGGTTGACTTCCTTGACCTCGTTGGTGATCTTGGTGGAGATCTTCTCCAACACGTCGTAAGGGATGCGGGTCCAGTCCGCGGTCATGGCGTCCTCGGAGGAGACCGGGCGCAGCACGATCGGGTGGCCGTAGGTACGGCCATCGCCTTGGACGCCGACGGAGCGCACGTCCGCCAGCAGGACCACCGGGCACTGCCAGATCTCAGCGTCCAGGCCGGCGTTGGTCAGCTCGGTGCGGGCGATGAGGTCCGCCTGGCGCAGGGTCTCCAGGCGGTCCTCGGTGACCTCGCCGATGATGCGGATGCCCAGGCCCGGGCCCGGGAAGGGCTGGCGGTTGACAATCTCTTCCGGCAGGCCCAGCTCGCGGCCCACGGCGCGGACCTCGTCCTTGAACAACAGGCGCAGCGGCTCGACCAACTCGAATTCCACGTCGTCCGGCAGGCCGCCGACGTTGTGGTGGGATTTGATGTTCGCGGTGCCGTCGCCGCCGCCGGATTCCACGACGTCCGGGTACAGGGTGCCCTGCACCAGGTAGTCCACGGTGGAGCCTTCCGGGGCGTCATCCAGCACGCCGGCGACGGCGCGCTCGAAGGAGCGGATGAATTCCGCGCCGATGGCCTTGCGCTTGTCTTCCGGGTCGGTCTTGCCGGCCAGCTTCTCCAGGAAGGAGGCGCGCTCGTCCACGGTGACCAGCTTGGCGCCCGTGGAGGCCACGAAGTCCTTTTCCACCTGTTCGCGTTCCCCGGCGCGCAGCAGGCCGTGGTCCACGAAGACGCAGGTCAGGCGGTCGCCGATGGCGCGCTGCACGAGGGCGGCGGCCACGGCGGAGTCCACGCCGCCGGACAGGCCGCAGATGGCCCGGCCGGTCTCGCCGACCTGAGCGCGGACGTCGTCGATGAGCTGCTCGGCGATATTATCGGCGGTCCAGTTCTGCTCCAGGCCGGCGATCTCGGTCAGAAAGCGGGTCAGCACTTCCTGGCCGTGCGGCGAGTGCAGCACCTCCGGGTGGTACTGGACGCCGGCCATCTTCTTGTCCACGCACTCCATGGCGGCCACCGGGGCGCCCGCGGAGGAGGCGGTCACGGTGAAGCCTTCCGGGGCGGCCGAGACCGCGTCGCCGTGGGACATCCAGACCTTGTGGGTTGCTTCCAGACCGGCGTGCAGCACGCCGGACTGGTCATCCACGTGCAGGTCGGTGCGGCCGTACTCGCGCTCCCCGGTGGAGGAGACGGTGCCGCCCAAAGCGTGGTTCATGGCCTGGAAGCCGTAGCAGATGCCGAAGACCGGCACGCCGAGCTCCAGCAGCTCCGGCTTCAGGGCCGGGGCGCCGTCGGCGTAGACGGAGGAAGGACCACCGGAAAGGATCAGCGCGGCCGGGTTCTTGGCCTTGATCTCCTCCACGGTGGCGGAGTTGGGAACTACCTCGGAGTAAATCTGGGCCTCGCGCACGCGACGGGCGATAAGCTGCGCGTACTGAGCCCCGAAATCCACCACGAGGACTGGACGAGGGGTAGTGGAAGGCTTAGTCACCCCGCCAGTTTAACGCATAGACGGCCCGACGCTATAGCCTGGCCATCCCCCGCAACCTCCCCGCCTCGCGCCCGGTTGCAGAATCAAGCAATTCCCCCGAACTCATGCCCCGCGGTTTATCACTCGTCTATGCTAGAGTGTCATATTTCACACCAGACGAGGAGGAGAGGTAATGAGCACTCCCATCCACGGCGACGAGCTGCCTGAGCAACATAGCCCGGAGCATATTGCGCAGTCGCGCGAAGAATTCGACTTAGAGCACATCCACGAAGAGGACATCCAAGACCCGGTGGAGGGCGAAGACTCCCCCGCCGGCTCCGATCTGACGTGGGCTATCACCCTGTTCGGCACCGCGGTCGGCGCGGGCATCCTCTTTTTGCCGATTAACGCCGGCAGCTTCGGCTTCTGGCCGCTGCTTATCGCCACCGCCTTCATCGGGCCCGTGGTGTTTTTCTCCCACCGCACCTACGCGCGCATCGTCGCCGCCTCCCCCATCAAGGGCCTGGACGTTTTGCAGGTCATCACGGCGCTGACCGGGCGCAAGCGCGGGCTAGCCACGGCGCTGCTGTACTGGCTGGCCATCTACCCCACCGTGCTGATCTACGGCATCAGTATCACAAACACCGTCGACAGCTTCATCGTCAACCAGCTCGGCGGCCCGGAAATCAACCGCTGGGTGCTGGCCAGCGTCTGTATCGGCGTGCTCACCCTCGCCTTCGCCGCCGGCAAGAAGGCCGTGCTCTGGCTGGGCAACGCGCTGGTCTACCCGCTGATTATCGCCCTGGCGGTGGTCTCCATCTACCTCATCCCGCAGTGGGACCTGGCCAGCTTCTACAGCTACCAGTCGGACACGCCCCTGTGGAAGTCCCTGCTGCTTATCCTGCCGGTGCTGGTCTTCTCCTTTAGCCACATGGCGGCGCTGTCCCAGTTCGCGCTTGATGCCCAGCAGGGCCACGGCGATGACGTCGCCAGCACCGAGCGCCAGGTCTCCCGGGTGGAACTTATCACCGCCTGCCTGCTGGTGACCTTCACGATGTTTTTCGTCTGGTCCTGTTCCATGGCCATGGGCGCGGAAGGCATGGACGCCGCGGGCGAGGCCAACATCCCGATCCTGTCCTACTTCGCCAACGTTACCCACACCCCGTTCATGGCTTTCCTCGCCCCCGTGGTGGCCATCTGCGCCATCGCCTCGTCCTTCTCCGGCCACATGCTGGGCACCGAGGAGGGCACCAAGTACATCTTCCGCGTGCTCGCCCCGCGCACCGCGGACAAGCTCACGGGCAAAAAGCTCACCTACGTCATCTACGTGATGGTCTTTATCGGGTCGGTCGCCGTGGCGGTCTACAACCCGTCCATCCTGGACTTCATCTCCGTCGTCGGCGGCATCTTCGTCGCCTTCTTGGTCTACATCGTGCCCATGCTGCTCTTCCGCAAGGCCACTGCCTTCAAGCACTACGCCACCCGGCCGGACACCATCTTCGTCTTCGTTGTGGGCCTTGTCATCATGGCCGTCTCCGCCTGGGACATCGTCGCCGGCAGCTAGGACCGCCGCCGCGCTTAAACGGTCCGACGCGACTGGACCGGGAGTCTGCACGCAGGCCCGGGAGTCCGCGCGCAAAGACGCGAAGGAGGGCATCGCCGTGCTTGGCGATGCCCTCCTTTACTTTCTCGACCAGTGCCTCCCGGGTTTCGGGCGCTCTAGCTTTCCGGGGTCGTACTTTGTGCCGCGTGCCTTCCCGGCTTAGCCGCGGATGGCGAGGTTGACCTTCTGGAAGGACTTCAGGTCCGTGTAGCCGCACTTGGCCATGGCGCGTTTGAGGCCGCCGACCAGGTTGAACTGGCCGAAGGGCTCGTTCGACGGGCCGTGCAGGACCACCTCGAGGCTCGGGGCGTTGTGCTCGACCTCGCCGTCCAGGAAGTCGACGTCCAGGTCGCCCGGGACGGCGGCGGCGTAGTCCACGAAGCCGCGCGGGAAGCGCGGGTGGCCGGCCGCGGCCGGCCAGTACCAGCCCTTGCCGCCGGCCTCGCGGGCCGAGGCCAGAAGCGGGCCCAGGACGACGCCGTCGGCGCCGCAGGCCACGGCCTTGGTGATCTCGGCGGAGTTGACGAAGTCGCCGTCGGCCAACAGGTGCACGTAGCGCCCGCCGGTCTCGTCCAGGTAGTCCCGGCGCGCGGCCGCGGCATCCGCCACGGCGGTGGCCAGGGGCACGTCGATGCCGACGGTCTCCGGGTTGGTGTTCACGCCGCCGCCCACGATGACGCCGGCCGCGCCGGTGCGCATCAGGTGCAGGGCCGTGGTGTAGTCCGCCACGCCGCCGGCGATGACCGGCACGTCCAGGGAACCGATGAATTCCTTCAGGTTCAGCGGCTCGCCGCCGGTGCTGACGTGCTCGGCGGAGATCAGGGTGCCCTGGATGAACAGCAGCTCCGCGCCGGCCGCGATGACCACCGGGGCCAGCTCGCGGGCGTTTTGCGGGGACACGCGCACCGCCACGGTCACGCCGGCCTCCCGCACCTGGCGGATGCGCTCGGTCAGCAGGTCGGTGTCCAGGTCCGCGGCGTGCAGCTCCTGCAGCACGGAGTTATCCCCCGGCTGGGAATAGACCTGCTCGAGCGCGGCCTCCAGGTCCACGTGCCGGCCCCATAGGCCCTCGGCGTTGATAACGCCCAGGCCGCCCTGCTTGCCCATCTCGATGACGAATTCCGGCGTGGCCAGGGCGTCGGTCGGGTGGGAGACGAACGGGATGTCGAAGGTGTAGGCGTCGATGTGCCAGGTGGTGTCCACGTCCTTCGAGGACCGCGTGCGCCGGGTGGGCACCAGGGAAATATCGTCCAGGTCGTAGGTGCGCTGCGCCTGCCGCCCCAGTCCGATTTCTACGTAGTCGCGCATGTGCTGCTCCTTGTCTGTGAGTGTTGCGACGTTGCGGGTAGTGCTACGTGTCGTTTAACGGGTCTTCTACGCGCTGCTTAGCGGTAGTTCGGGGCCTCGGCGGTCTGCTGCAGATCGTGCGGGTGGGACTCGCGCAGGCCGGCCGCGGTGATGCGGACGAAGCGCTTGGTCTTGAGATCCGCGATGGAGGCCGAGCCGGTGTAGCCCATGGCCGCGCGCAGGCCGCCGATGATCTGGTGGGTGATCGCGTCGATCTCGCCGCGGTAAGGAACCTTGCCTTCCACGCCTTCCGGCACCAGCTTGTCCTCGCTCTTGACGTCGGCCTGGAAGTAGCGGTCCTTGGAGTAGGAGCGCTTCTCGCCGCTCAGGCCGCGGCCCTGCATGGCTCCCATGGAGCCCATGCCGCGGTAGCGCTTGTACTGCTTGCCGCCCACGACGACGATGTCGCCTGGGGCTTCCTTGGTGCCGGCGAACATGGAGCCCAGCATCACGGTGTCGGCGCCGGCGGCCAGGGCCTTGGCGACGTCGCCGGAGTACTGCATGCCGCCGTCACCGATGATCGGAACGCCGGCGGGGCCGGCTACGGCGGCGGCCTCCATGATGGCGGTGATCTGCGGCGCACCCACGCCGGCGACCACGCGGGTGGTGCAGATGGAGCCCGGGCCGATGCCGACCTTGATGGCGTCGGCCCCGGCGTCGATCATGGCCTGGGCGGCCTCGCGGGTGGCCAGGTTGCCGCCCACGACGTCGACGCGGTGGCCGAAGTCCTTCTTCACGCGGGAGACCATCTCCAGCACGCGGTTGTTGTGGGCGTGGGCGGAGTCGACGACTAGCACGTCGACGCCGGCGTCCACCAAGGCGCCGGCGCGCTCGTAGGACTCCTCGCCGGTGCCGATGCCGGCGGCGACCAGCAGGCGGCCGGAGGAATCCTTGGAGGCGTTCGGGTACTGCTCGGACTTCACGAAGTCCTTGACGGTGATGAGGCCGACCAGCACGTTGTTGTCGTCCACGATGGGCAGCTTCTCGACCTTGTTGTTCGACAGCAGCTTCAGGGCCTCGCTCTTGGACACGCCCTCCTTGGCCACCACCAGCGGCATGGAGGTCATGATGTCCGAGACCTTGCGCTGGAAGTCCGGCTCGAAGCGCATGTCGCGGTTGGTGCAGATGCCCAGCAGGACACCCTTGTCATCGACCACCGGCAGGCCGGAGATGCGGAACCGCGCGCACAGGGCGTCGACTTCCTCGATGGTCATGTCCGGCGAGGCCACCACCGGGTCGGTAACCATGCCGGACTCGGAACGCTTGACCGTTTCCACCTGCTCGGCCTGCTCCTGGGTCGACAGGTTGCGGTGCAGCACGCCGATGCCGCCCTGGCGGGCCATCGCGATAGCCATGCGCGCTTCCGTGACCGTGTCCATGGCCGCCGAGGACAGCGGGATGCCCAGCCGGATGTTGCGGGTAAACTGCGCCGAGGTGTCTACCTCCGAAGGCACGATATTGGATTCGGCCGGCAGCAGAAGCACATCATCAAAGGTCAGCCCATTGAGCAGGATCTTATCCGGGTCGTTTCCCCCAGTTTGCACGCGGTTGTCAGTCATCTTGAGTGCCCATCTCCTTAACACGAAGCCGAATTTTGGTGGTATGCACCCTAACTGTAGTGCCTTTTAGCGCCACATCGTGAGTCCGGGGGAGAATTGCCTAAGTCTGGTTGAGTAAATAGGCTTCTAAACTGTGAACTTTTTCGCCAATATGCCCCGCGACCCATTTGCCGACGACCCCAATGATCCCGCCTCCTTCCTGGAAGAAGACGAGCAGGCACAGCCGCTGAGCCAAGAGGAGCGCGCCGCCGTGATCCACGACCTCGCCTTGGTCCAGGAATTCGCCCGCGCGCTCGGGCCCCGCGGAGTGGACGGAATCTTCTTCTACTGCGAGGACTGCCAGGAAAACCACTTCTACGAGTGGGACATCATGGCCGCCAACATGCGGGCAACCCTGAACAACGAGCTCGCCCCGGTGCACGAGCCGGGCGCTGAGCCGGACCCGAACCGCTACGTGCCCTGGGACTACGCCCTGGGCTACCTGGACGGCCTCGACGCACGCTAAAACCGCCCCCGGCGAAAGGTGGGCTCCACCCCACCCCGCCAAGAGCGGTTTAGTTAAAAGACGTTTTCTAAAAGGACCTAGCTGCTACTGCTGCACCTGCGGCGGAGCGAGTTCACCGTCGTTTTCCTCCGGGGAAGCGCTCGGCTCCTCCGTGGGTTCTACCGGTGCGGGCAGCGGGTTGGGCAGCCCGGTCTCGGTCACCGTAACCGTCACGGTCTGGGTGGCCTTCTCCGTCACCGTGGTCGGCTCCGGGGCAGGAGCCGGCTTGTTGGCCTCCGCGTCCTGCTCGGGCGGCAGGGTCTCGGTCACCGTCTCCGTCGGGCGCGGGCGGGCCACCCGCGACGAGCGGGCCTTGTTCTGCTTGACCTCGGCGTCGGCTTCCTTCTCTTCAGCGAGGTTGAGCATCTTGCGGGCCTCGGCCAGCAGGGACTGCGCGCCCTCCCAGTCGCCGCTGGCGGCGCGGGACTCGATCTCATCCAGCTTGCCGGCCAGCTCGACCGACTGCGGATCGTGCTGGGCACCAAAGCCCTGGGTGTTGTAGACGACCGCGCCGGCCCCGGCGATAACCAGGGTGGCCGCGGCCGCACCAATGAGGCCGTGGACGAACGGGCGCGGGCGCTTGGCCTTACGGCGATCCGCCAGCGAGGCCACGGAGGCCCCCGCGGCGTTCCCCGCGTCCTCGGCCGACTCAGCGCCTTCGAGGGGAGCCACCACCGGCACCGGCGGCAGCGGCCGGTGGACCTCGTTACGCAGGTCCATGAACAACGCTGCTAGCTCGTCGCTGCCGTCACTGGGGTCTTTTCCTGCGGATAGATCGGTCAGGAAGTGATCGTCATCAACTAAGGGCTGCAGCTGATCGGCCAAGTCATTAGTGTCATCGGGCCGACGTCGCTTTGACATGATCATCCCTCCTTTCCGATCCTGCCGTGCAGGATATTTTAAAAAAATCTGGTTTTTAGTTGTTATTGAGATTCAGCCAGCCGCTTGCGCAACTGCCCGAGGGCTCGGTGCTGAGCTACCCGGACCGCGCCCGGAGTAGAACCTACGGCTGCGGCTGTTTCCTCCGCGGAAAGGCCCACGAACACCCTTAAAATCACAATGTTGCGAGCCTTTTCACTTAATGTATCGAGTAACTCGCGAACTCTGTTACTTCCATCTGTAACCAGCGCGTATTCCTCCGGGCTGTGGCCGGAGGCCGTCTGTTCCGGCAGGTCCTCGGTGGGCACCGAGTGGTCGCGCCCCAAGTTGCGGTGCGCGTCCGCCACCTTGTTAAAAGCGATGCCGTAGACGTAGGCCATGAACGGCCGCCCCTTGTCCTCGTACTTGGGCAGGGAGGTCGCCACGGCGAGGCAGACCTCTTGCGCCACGTCGTCGGCCGTCGGATGGCGGTGACCGCCGATCCGGGCGCGGCAGTACCGCACCACCTGGGGGTGGATCAGTCGGATGACCTCTTGCAGAGCCCGGCGATCGCCCGATACCGCCGACGGCACCAGGGCCGCTAGCTCGGTCTCGGAATCACTCACGGTTGGGCTCTACTTTCTCAGTTACGGTTTCACAGCATCGCCTCGGCCCGGGCACCCGGGAAGGGGTGCGGGAGCGGGCGCGGGCTCGGTTCGGAAATTAGCCGTCTCAGAACTATACCGATGATCAGCGTCTAATTCATCATCGTGATTTTACTTTTAGTTACGGCACGGAGTCTGCCACCTGGCTCTTTCTACCCCGAAGGTAGTAGCCCACGCCGTGGTAGACAAAGTTCACCAAACTTTAACCTTTGCACATATGGCCAGGCCAGGCAACTAATTACCAAGATTTACATAACCAGAAAACCAGCTGGCAACCAGCTGGCAACCAAACGTTTACCAATCCGGACCACACTGCCAAATCGGAATACTTCAAGTCCCGAATTAACCAATTGAGGAGATTTCGTCGTGTCACAGCCGCATCTGCTTCCCGGACCCAACGCAGATTTTTGGGAATGGCAACTGCATGGAGCATGCCGCGGGAAGAACTCGGATGTTTTCTACCACCCGGACGGGGAACGCGGCCGTGCCCGCGCGCAGCGTGAAAACCGCGCGAAGGCCATCTGCAACGCGTGCCCGGTCATCGAGCTGTGCCGCGAGCACGCCCTCCAGTCCGCTGAGCCCTACGGCGTCTGGGGCGGCATGTCCGAGTCCGAGCGCTCCCACGCCCTGCGCGCCCGTAACAAGCGCGCCCAGGTCACCAAGGTCGCCCCGGTTTCCGTCTAGGCGGTTTCCCGTTAGGGCTTGACCCCTACCGCCACTGGCGCACAGGCCACCGCGCTGCCCCATAGTGCAGCCTGCTGCCCTGCGCCCGGTGGCGCCTTTTTGTGGCTGCCTAGACCTCGTGGGCCAGGTAACGGGCCAGGTAGCTGCCGGTGACCGAGTCCGCGACTTCGGTGAGCCCGCGCAGGCTCGTGCTGGCCACGAGGCGGCCGCCGGCCGAGCCGGCCCCGGGACCCAAATCGATGACGTGATCGGCGTGGGCGATAACCGCCGGGTGGTGCTCGACGCAGACAACGGTGTGCCCGCTGTCGACGAGTTCGTCCAAAAGCTCCAGCAGCACCTGCGTGTCCAGCAGGTGCAGGCCGGTGGTCGGCTCGTCCAAGATGAGCACGTCGGCCGTCGCCTTCTTATCGGCCATATGCACGGCCAGCTTCAGCCGCTGGCGCTCCCCGCCCGACAGGGTGTTGAGCGGCTGGCCTAGGTGGATATAGCCCAGGCCGACGGTACGCAGGATCTCGCAGATTTTCGCCGCGGCCGGCACCCGGGATTCCTTGGCGGCGAAGAACTCGGCGGCCTCCGCGGCGGGCATGTCAAGGACCTCGGCGATGTTTAAGCCGCCGAAGGTATACGCCAGCACCTCCGCGGAAAAGCGCTTACCCTCGCAGACCTCGCAGGGCACGTCGACCCCGGTCATCACGCCCAGCTCCACGTAGACCACCCCGGCGCCGTTGCAGTTCGGGCAGGCGCCGGCGGAGTTGGCCGAAAACAGCGCGGGCTTAACCTCGTTCGCCTTGGCGAAGGCCTTGCGGATGGGCTCGAGCGCGCCCGTGTAAGTCGCCGGGTTCGAGCGCCTCGACCCGGTGATGGTGGCTTGGTCGACCATGAGGACGCGGCCGTCCTCTATAAGCTGCTGCGGCAGGCAGGCCAGCAGCGAGGACTTGCCCGAGCCGGCCACGCCGGTAATGGCGGTGAGCACCCCGGTGGGGATGTCGACGTCGAGGTCGCGCAGGTTGTTTTCGCTCGCGCCGCGCACCTCGATGGCCCCGGTGGGCGTGCGGACCTCCTCCTTGAGGCCGGTCTGCAGGCCCAGCGCCCGCGCGGTAGCCGTGTCCGCCTTTGCGAGTTGCTCGACGGTGCCGGTGAAGACGACCTCGCCGCCGCTCTGCCCGGCGCCGGGGCCGAGCTCCACCACGTAGTCGGCGATGTCGATGGTCGCGCGCTTGTGCTCGACCACGAGGACGGTATTGCCCTTGTCCCGCAGGCGCAGCAGCAGGCGGTTGAGGCGCTCGATGTCCTGCGGGTGCAGGCCCGCGGTCGGCTCGTCGAAGACGTAGGTGATATCCGTCAGCGCCGAGCCCAAGTGCCGGACCATGCGGGTGCGCTGCGCTTCCCCGCCCGAGAGGGTGCCCGCCGGCCGGTCTAGGCTGAGGTAGCCCAGGCCGATCTCCACGGCGCTGTTGACCGCCTGGCGCAGGTTGTCCACCAGTGGGGCCACGCGGGCATCTTCCAGGCTCTCCAGCCAGGAGTAGACCTCGGTCAGCTCCCATTGGGAGACCTCCGCGAGGGAAACACCCGCGATATAGGACCGGCGGGCGTGCTCGGCCAGGCGGGTTCCCTCGCAGGCCGGGCAGTCGACGAAGCGGGCGGCGCGCTCGACGAACTCCCGCATCTGTTTGGGCAGCTGCTGCGGGTCTTTGGACAGCGTCGAGCCCTCCAGCCTCGGTACCAGGCCCTGGTAGGAGATGTTGATGCCGTTGACCTTCACCTTGACGTCGTCGAGGTAGTACAGCGCGTGCTTTTGTTCGTCGGTGAACTCGGCGACGGGCACGTCCGTGGGGTACAGCCCGGACTGGGCGTAGCTCTGCCAGGTCCAGGAGCCGACCTTGAGGCGCGGGACGATGATGGCGCCGTCGTCGAGGCTGAGCGTCTCATCCACTAGCGCCGTGAGATCAATGTCGGTGACCCGGCCGGTGCCGCTGCAGTCCGGGCACATGCCGCCGGTGCGCTGGAAATGGGTGACTTCCTTCTTCGCGCCGGCCTTCTCGACCTGGATGGCGCCCTGCGCGCTCACGGAGGGCACGTTGAAGGAATAGGCGGCCGGGCCGCCGGCGTTCGGCTCCGCGATGCGGGAGAACAGCACGCGCAGCATACCGGTGATATCCGTGGCCGTGCCGAAGGTGGAGCGCGCGTTGGCCGCCAGCGGCTCCTGGCCTACCACGATGGCGGCGGTCAGGCCCTCGAGGCGGTCGACATCGGGGCGGGCGGTCTGCGGCATAAAGCCTTGGACGAAGCCGGGGTAGGTCTCATTGACCAGCCGCTGGGACTCGGCCGCGATGGTGTCGAAGACCAGGCTGGATTTGCCGGAGCCCGACAGCCCGACGAAGACGGTCAGCTGGCGCTTCGGGATATCGACGCTGATATCGCGCAGGTTGTTATCCCGCGCGCCGGTGACGCGGATGAATTCTTGTTGTGGCACGAGACATAGCTTAAAGCACGATGAAGGGCCCCGCCGGCTGGCTAGCCGGGCGGGGCCCTCGGGCTCTTTTCAAGCGGAAGGTCCGCCGATTACTCGGCGGAGCCGGTCTCCCGCGCGCGTGAGCTCACGCGGTTTTAGTGATGGTGGTGGCCCTGGGAGGACTCTTCTTCCTCGGCGGGCTTTTCCACGACGGAAGCGTCGGTGGTCAGCACCATGCGTGCCACGGAGGTGGCGTTGACGACGGCGGAGTGGGTGACCTTGACCGGGTCGATGATGCCGTTGTCGATGAGGTTGCCGTACTCCAGGGTGTGGGCGTTGAAGCCTTCACCGTTGGGCATCTCGGCCACGCGGTTGGTGACCACGGCGCCGTCCTCACCGGCGTTGGTGGCGATCCAGTAGGCCGGGCGGGACAGCGCCTTGGCTACGGAGAGCACGCCGGTCTTGGCCTCGCCCTCGAAGTCCTGGGCGAAGGTCTCCAGCTCGCGCGCGATCTGGACCAGGGCGGAGCCGCCGCCGGCGATGACGCCTTCCTCGACCGCGGCGCGCGCGGCGTTGATGGCGTCCTCGACGCGGAGCTTGCGCTCGTTGACCTCGGTCTCGGTGGCGGCGCCGACGCGGATGACGGCCACGCCGCCGGACAGCTTGGCCAGGCGCTCCTCGAGCTTTTCCTTGTCCCAGGTGGAGTCGGTGCGCTCGATCTCGCGGCGGATCTGGCCGCGGCGCTCCTCGACGGCCTCGGCGGTGCCGGCGCCGTCGACCAGGACGGTGTCTTCCTTGGTCACGGTCACGCGGCGTGCGGAGCCCAGAACCTCGAGGCCCACCTCGTTGAGGTTGATGCCCAGCTCCGGGTCCACGACGGTGGCGCCGGTGACGACGGCCAGGTCGTCCATGAAGGCCTTGCGGCGGTCGCCGAAGTACGGGGCCTTCACGCCCACGACCTTCAGGACCTTGCGGATGGAGTTGACCACCAGGGCCTGCAGCGGCTCGCCCTCGATGTCCTCGGCCATAATCAGGGTCGGCTTGCCGGACTCGGCGATCTTCTCCAGCAGCGGCAGGAAGTCCGGCAGGGAGGAGATCTTGTTGCGCACCAGCAGGATCTGGGCGTCGTCGAGCACGGCGTGGTTGGTCTCTTCCTCCGTCGCGAAGTACGGGGAGAGGTAGCCCTTGTCGAAGGAGATACCTTCGGTGACATCCACGGTGGACTCCATGGTCTGGGATTCCTCCACGGTGACCACGCCGTCCTTGCCGACCTTTTCCATCGCGCCGGCGACCATCTCGCCGATCTCCGGGTCGCGGGAAGAAACCGTGGCGACCTGGGCGATTTCGGAGGCGGAGTTAACCGGGGTGGCGCGTTTCTTGAGCTCTTCCACGGTCTTCTCGGCGGCCGCGGCAATGCCGCGGTTCAGCTCGACCGGGTTAGCGCCGGCGGCCACGTTACGCAGGCCTTCGAAGACCAGCGCCTGGGCCAGAAGCGTCGCGGTCGTGGTGCCGTCGCCGGCGATGTCGTTGGTCTTGACAGCCACGGACTTGACCAGCTGGGCGCCCAGGTTGGCGAAGGGCTCGTCCAGGTCGATGTCGCGGGCGATGGTCACGCCGTCGTTGGTGACGGTCGGGCCGCCGAAGGCCTTGGACAGAACCACGTTGCGGCCGCGCGGGCCCAGGGTGACCTTGACGGCGTCGGCCAGGGTGTCGACGCCGCGCTGGATGCCCTCGCGGGCCTCCTGATCAAATGCAATGAGTTTTGCCATTAGTGGCTACACCACCTTTTACTTTTCGATAACGGCGAGCAGGTCGCGAGCGGACAGCAGCAGGTACTCCTGGCCGTCGTATTTCAGCTCGGTGCCACCGAACTTGGAGAAGATAACGGTGTCGCCTTCGTTGACGCCCACCGGGACGACCTCACCCTTGTCATTGGTGCGGCCCGGGCCGACGGCAATGACGGTCGCTTCTTGCGGCTTTTCCTTAGCCGAGTCCGGGATTACCAGGCCGGAAGCGGTAGTGGTTTCCGCTTCGACGATCTGGACCAGAACTTTATCTTCCAGCGGCTTGATGTTTGCCATGGTGTGATTCCTCCGTTTATGAATCAATGAGTTGTATGTGCCGGTTGCATGCATTGCCAGCACAGCCGTCGTCGCGGGTGAACAACTGTGGGTCAAACAACCTATCTAGCACTCTACCCGCGCGACTGCTAACCGACAACAACACCATTCCCCCGCCGCGCACACGCCCGCCACTCCCCTGCACCACCGGGCCGCAAAGCCATACTGCCCCACCCAGCCACACTGCCGGGTCCCTCCCCGGCCGCGGCCCAACAAAACACGCAAAAAGCCCCGCCGGCAGCTCGTGCAAGCCACCAGCGGGGCCAAGAGCAAGCCCTGCGCTTTAAACCGTCAGGGTGCTACTAGCAGGAGACCTGGGCGACGGTGAAGCCCATGGTCTTGGCCAGCCCGCCCAGGGAGGTCTCCTTGTACTTGGAGAGCATGTCCCGGCCGGTTTCTGCCATGGTCGTGACCGCGTTGTCCAGGGAGACAACGTGGGAGCCCTCGCCGCGCTTGGCCAGACGGGCGGAGTTGATGGCTTTGACGGCGCCGACGGCGTTGCGCTCGATGCAGGGGATCTGCACCAGACCGCCGATGGGGTCGCAGGTCAGGCCGAGGTTGTGCTCGAGCGCGATCTCGGCGGCGTTTTCCACCTGGGCCGGCGTGCCACCCAGCAGCTCAGCCATGCCGGCGGCCGCCATGGAGGAAGCAGAGCCGACCTCGCCCTGGCAGCCGACCTCGGCGCCGGAGATAGAAGCGTTCGTCTTGATGATGATGGCCACCGCGCCGGCAGTCAGCAGGTAGCGGTGCACGCTGTGCTTGTTGAAGCCGCGCTGGAAGTCCCGCGCGTAGTGCAGCACGGCCGGCAGGATGCCGCAGGCACCGTTGGTCGGGGCAGTAATCACGCAGCCGCCGGCAGCGTTCTGCTCGTTGACGGCCAGCGCGTAGAGGTCCACCCAGTCCATGGCCTCCAGGCCGGAGTCCTCCTCCTCGCGCTGAGCCAGCAGGTCCTGGTAGAGCTTCGGCGCACGGCGCGGGACCAGGAGACCGCCCGGCAGGATGCCGTCGGTCTCGATGCCCTGGGATACGGCCTGCTGCATGACCTCCCAGACCTGGTCCAGGTGGGCCAGCACGAAGTCCTCGCCACCTTCGTCGGCGTGGAGGAAGGCCTCGTTAGCCAGCATGATCTCCCAGATTGCCAGGTCGTGCTTCTCGCACAGCTCCAGCAGCTCATCGCCAGTGTCGAACTCGTAGGGCGCGCGCATGTTCTCCGGCATGGGCGTCGGGTTCTCCGCGGCCAGCTTGGACGCCTCCAGCTCCGCACGGGTCTGGATGAAGCCGCCGCCAACGGAGAAGTACGGCACGCCCTCAGCAATGCACTTGCCGTCGGCGTCGTAGGCCGAGAACAACATACAGTTCGGGTGGCCCGGGAAGGGCTCGTTGTCGAAGACCAGGCTGTAGTCCATGGTCCCGGTCGGGCCGGTGACACTACCCTCGCGCGGGATGTTAGTGCCGGCGACCGGCTCCGCGTCCAGCGGCACGTCCAGCGGAGTCCAGCCCACCATGCCGAGGATGACCGCGCGGTCCGTGGCGTGTCCCAGGCCGGTGGCCGAAAGGGAGCCGCGCAGCTCGCAGCGCACCAGCGCCGGGTATTCGACCAGCGAGTCCACGAAGGCCTTGGCCGCGCGCATGGGGCCGACCGTGTGCGAGGACGACGGGCCGATACCGATACTGAAGATGTCAGTCACTGTCAGGGTCATGAGGTACTCCTTTTGGTTGCTCCACTCGTGGCTCGCGCGCCTGCCGCAACCAGGTAGGGGTGCGAAGAAATTATCGCGACCGGGCGCGCCGCCTCTCACCGCCCATCCTAACGGCAAAAGCGACGCTAGGCACGTTCGCAACAGATTGTCATCTAGCTCAAGTTTTTGAGCCGTTGACCTGCCACTTTCGCCAATTGCACAAAAATTATCACCGACCCCTGTCAGGAGCCGGTGAGTGAAGGTCGCGCGACGCAGCAAAACCGCGCCCGCGGCCTTAGGCCTGCTTGTCCGTGTTGATCACGGCCGCGCGCCAGAGCTGGTATTCCTCCGGGTTGTCCTCGCGGTAGTTCAGCACGGCGCGAATGGAGTTTTCCACCCCTTCGACGATGTCATCAGTGATGTCGTCGCCTTCGGCACCCACGAAGATCACCGAGCCGGAAATCGCCCGAATCGGGTCCTGCAGGAAGGCCGAGTTGCCAGTATCAGCGGTAATACGCGCCAACGATGCCACCGGGTTCGGCTCCGCGCCCTCAGCGCGGGCATCCGGGTTGAACAGCGCAGCGTAGGTCGAGCCATCTTCCTGGAAGGCCACCGCCACGCGGTCTTCAGTGGCCCCACCCAGGAACTGGTTAGCATGCTCCAGCTCGAAGGTGATCTTGCGGCGGGTCAGGTCCGGGTTGACAAGGAATCCAATAGTCATAATTCCTAAAACTAGCCGGCCCACCAGAAAACCACACCCTGAGCAGGGAAAACTTTGGGTTAACATTCCGTGAACCAGGGGTCAATAATCTCGACGGCAGACTCTCTTATACTCAATTGCAAACAACTAGTTTGAACTGATCCTTTGGGACACAGGCACGGCGGTTCCTAGCGCCATTTACTTGTCAGGTTTATCGCCCTTCTTGCGTTGTAACTGGGTCAATACGAGACCAGCCAGAAACAGAAACGCAGAGATACCAACAATCCGTAGACCACTGGTGCCTGTATCCGTAACTCCTTTCTCGCACTTCCGGACAGAAGCAGACTGTTCAGCAAACTGGCCATTGGAGTTCTCATCTACATTCCCCTGTTGACTCAGCCCTCTTTCCAACTTCGAAGGTATATAGTTTGCTGCGTCCCAAGCCACAACGGCCGCCCATAAATACGTGGCAGTCATCAGAAAAAGTTTGACCAAAACCCAAGGTGCCGAAGACAGTGTTATCGAGGAAATAATTACCGACAAGAACGTTAAAGCTAAAAGTAAAACAAAGTAATAGGGGGCCTATTCTGATCCCTTTCAGAGGTCTGATCTATTGACACTCCAAAGTAACAGAAAGCTACGATAGCTAATGTCAACGAGGCAACACCAAAGATGATCCAGTGCTGTCGGCCCCAATCCCCAAGAAACCAATTACTAAAAAACGCGGCGAAGTTGGTCCAGAAAAAGAGAAACACTTGGTAGAAGATCAATCCCCATTTACCAACACGGTGCTTCGTCATTTGCCCTCGCTCAATGCTATCTACTTTTCCAGTAAGGTCTAGCGATTCAGATTCCATGCCACTCTCCCTAAAAACAAGTGCTCCACCAGAACAAAGTATCTTCTGCTAGCCATTTCGCCCATCTGCTAAGAGAAGAAAATTTGAGCAAGCAGAAGACCGAACTAGAACTCAACTCCCCACGCGAGTCAACATCTGCTTAAAGAGTCGAAACCAGCAGAAACCTCGTTCACCTCGGGATAACCTCCAATAGGAATTTCTCGAAGAGGGCCTGCGCCTCGCGCAATACCCCAGGGGGCTACTCCGAAAGAGAGATCAGGAGTCTAGGAACCCGCCACCACCAGCGGGGTCTCAACCTCCAGCTGGGTGTCCGTGGCGGTGGCGAGGCCGGAGGGCTCGGCGCCTTCGGTGATGAGTTGGGCGACGACGGCGGCGATCATGACGCCGTTGTCGGTGCAGAGTTTGAAGCTTGGGACGCGCAGCTCGATGCCGGCTGCGGCGCAGCGCTCGGCGGCCAGTTCGCGCAGCCGGGAGTTGGCGGCCACTCCGCCGCCCAGCAGCAGGACGCCGGCGCCGGTGTCCTGGCAGGCGCGCACGGCCTTGGCGGTGAGCACGTCGCAGACGGCCTCCTGGAAGGAGGCGCAGGTGTCTTCCACGGAGATGACCTCGCCGTTGCGCTCGGCCTGCTCGACGTAGCGGGCCACGGCGGTCTTTAAGCCGGAGAAGGAGAAGTCGTGGCGGTGGTCGCCGCGCAGATCCTCGGCCTTGCTCAGCCCGCGGGGGAACATGATGGTGGGCTCGCCGCGGGCGGCGAGCTTGTCGATGACTGGCCCGCCCGGATACCCCAGGCCCAGCAGGCGGGAGACTTTGTCATAGGCCTCGCCGGCGGCATCGTCAAGCGTGGTGCCTAGCTCCCGCATGGGGCGGCCGACGGCTTCGACCTCCAGCAGCTGGGTGTGCCCGCCGGAGACCAACAGGGCCACCGCGTGCGGCAGCGGCTTGCCCTCCAGGTTGGCTACGGCGACGTGGCCGCCCAGGTGGTTGACCCCGTAGAAGGGCACGCCCCAGGCGGCGGCATAGGCCTTCGCCGCGGAGGCGCCGACCAACAGCGCGCCGGCCAGGCCCGGGCCTACGGTGGCGGCCACGGCATCGGGGCGCTCAATACCGGCCTGGCGCAGGGCCTCCTCCATCACCTGGGGCATGGCCTCCAGGTGGGCGCGGGAAGCGATCTCCGGCACGACGCCGCCGAAGCGGGCGTGCTGCTGCATGGACGAGGCCACCGCGTCCGCCAGCACGTGCATCTGCCCGGCCTCGTCGACCTCCACGATGCCGACGCCAGTCTCGTCGCAGGAGGACTCGATTCCCAATACGATCATTGCCGTTCGCCTTCTTTAGTTTCTTGTCATTCCCACCCGGCCGCGCTGGGGCCCGGCACCAGGCTGGTTGTTGTTCTCTAGTTGCTGGTTCTCTGGTTGCTGGCGGGCTGCCCGCCTTCTCGCTTATAAGTGTAGGCATCCGCGCCGGAGGGTTGGTAATAGTTGCGGCGCACGCCCAGCCGGTCAAAGCCATAGGCCTCGTACAGGCTAATCGCCGGCACGTTGTCCACGCGCACTTCCAAAAAGATCGGGGCCTTCTCACGGTCGGCGATGTAGCAGATATTGTCCATCATCATCCGGCCAATACCGCGGCGCTGGTGCGCCGGATCCGTGCCAATGGTGTGGATTTCGTACTCCGGGTCATCGGCCGGGCCCATCCGCCCGATGCCCGCGTAGCCGACCAACAGATCCGCCTCGGTATCCTGCACGCCTAGGTAAAAGGTGTGCGGCTGGCGGAACTCCGCCTGGAAGACCTCTTGCGACCAGGGGGTCTCCCCCGGGAAGAGCACGGTTTCCAGCTCGGCGCACCGGGCGGCGTCGGATGCTTCTAACTCCCGCAGGACGAGGCTCACAGCTCGACCTCGGGGATGGCCGCCGAGCGCGGCTTCGGCGCCGGCTCCTTGGCGTCGGGCCGGCGCAGGTACAGCGGCACCAGCGGCTCCGGCTGCGCGCTAAAGTCCACGGCCGCTGCCAGCGCGGCCGGGCGCGGGTTGAGCGCCGGGCGCACGGCGTCGTGCCACTTCTCCGGCAGCCGCTCCCCCAGCGCCGCCGGGATATAGACGGCAGTCACGGTATCCGGGAAGTCCACCTCCTCCGGCCGGGCCACGTCCGGCCCGCTGACCCGCTCGGTGCCGCGGTAGACGGAGTAATAGATCTCCTTGCGGCGGGCATCGGTAGCCACCACGAACTCGCCGCTGTCCTGGGCGGCTGCGGCCACGGCGATGGCGTCGTGCGAGCAGAGCCCATAGACCGGGATGCCGCGCGCCTGCGCCAGGGCCGAGGCCGTGGCCATCCCGACGCGCAGGCCGGTAAACGGCCCCGGACCGCAGCCGGCCACGACGGCGTCCAGCTGGGAATAGTCCCCGCCCAGCAGCTGGTCGATGGTGGGCATCAGCAGCTCATTGTGGGCGCGGGTGTCCTCAACGGTCGCGTCCTGGACCGCCGACGGTTGGGCACCAGCCGCGTTGCCCGGCTGGGCCGGGTCGATGTCCACCAGACCGGTGACCAGATCCGTGGTGGAGGTGTCGATGCACAGAACCCGCATTAGGACGCCAGGACCCAGGTTCCGTCTTGGTTCTGCATGAACGGCAGCAGGGAGAAGCCGTTGATCACCGGCGGGACCTGCTGGGAGCACAGGTCAACCTCGCTGCGGTCCAGCTTCTCCGGGAAGCTGTTCAGGTCCTCGTCCAGGGCCACCAGGTAGTTGGTGTCCTCCGGGACCTTGCCGTCCACCAGGTCCAGCTTGTCCGGGTTCAGACCGAAGGCCTCCTGCAGCTCATCGCCGGAAACGCCCGGGCAGACAAATGCCGCGGCGCTCCACTCCTCGCCGTAGACATCCGCCGGGGACAGGGCCGTGCCGTGCAGGCCCTTGTTCTTGGTCTCTTCCAGGATATGGCCCACGCGGCCGACCGGCTCGTCTGCGCGGGCGGCGGTCCAGCCGACCAGGCCCAGGATGGCGATGAGGAAGCCGATGGTGACGACGGCCACCAGTGCGGCGGCTGACTTGGACAGTTTCATCATGGTGACTCCTTCTGCGCGACAGTCGTACGCCCGACTATCGGATTAGTTCTATGGGGATTAAGTGCCTAGACAGGCTTGGGCATTGTTTTTACGCCCTGTAATGGTACATCGTGCAGGTTCCGCGAGTGTGTGGCGCCTCCGCGGTAGCCGCGGGCGCGGGCCGCTAGCGGCTGTGCCACTGCCAGGAAATGACGCGGGGGCCGTCCTCGTCCAGCGGGGCATCGTCGGCCCGGGCGCTCTCGCGGTCGATGCGCACGAGCAGGAAGTCGTCGCTGAGCTGCTCGACCAGCCCGCCGCCCCACTCGGCGACGACGACGGCGTCGGCCAGCTCCGTGTCCAGGTCCAGCGCGTCCAGGTCCCCGATGGGGTCGCCCGAGCCGGCGCCGAAGTCATCCAGCAGGCGGTAGGCGTCCACGTGCACCAGGTTCGGGCCGGACTGCTTCGCGCGGTGCTCCCGGGCGATGACGAAGGTCGGCGAGGTCACCCGGCCTTTCACACCCATGCCTTCGGCGATGCCCTGGGTCAGGGTGGTCTTGCCCGCGCCCAGCGGGCCGTCCAGGATCACCACGTCGCCGGCCTCCAGCGCGCGTCCCAGCCGCGCACCTAGATCCTGGGTCTGCTCGCGGGTGCTCAGGGTCTCGCTGCCCTGGGCGGGAAAATCGCTGCGCATCCTAGGCCTCCTGCCGGGGCAGGTAGGTCCGCTGGGTGCGCCCGGTGGGCCGGCAGACCACCTCGTAGTTGATGGTCCCGGCGGCGTTCGCCAGATCCGTGGCGCTGCGCCCGCCAGTGCCAAAAAGCACGGCCTCGTCCCCGATGGCCACCCCGTGCGGGTTGGAACCTAGGTCCACCACGACCTGGTCCATGCACACCCGGCCGACCTGCGGGTAGAGGTGGCCGTTGATGCCCACCTCCAGCTTGTCCTGGAAGTTGCGCGGCAGGCCGTCGGCGTAGCCGGCGGGCACGGTGGCCAGGTAACCCGGCTCGGACGCGCTCCAGGTCAGGCCGTAGCAGGTGGCCTCCCCCGGCTCGATCGGTTTGACGTTGATGACGGTGGCGGCCCAGGTCATCGCCGGGCGCAGGTCGTGTTCCAGGCCCTCGATGGGCTCCAGGCCGTAGCAGGCCAGGCCCACGCGCACCTGCTCGAAGTAGGCGCTCGGGCGGGTCAGGGTGGCCGGGGAATTCGCCAGGTGGTTGACCGGGCACTCCAGGCCCATCGACCGCGCCTGCTCTAGCGCGTCGCGGAACTGCTGTTCCTGGTGGTCATTGTGCGGATGATCCGGGGTATCGGCGCACGCGAAGTGCGACATCAGGCCGGTGACCTCCAGGAAGGGGCAGTCGCGCAGCAGCTCAAAGGCCTCCGCCCAGTCCGCGCGCTGGATGCCGGAGCGGTGCATCCCGGTCTCCACGCCGATGATGACGCTGGCCGGGGTCTCCTGGTTGATGAGTGCCCGGGCGTGCTCCAGGGAGGGCACGCCGACGGTGATCCCGTGGGCTAAGACCTCCGAGAGATCGTCGCTGGGGGCCCAGATCCACGCCGCGATCGGCTGGTTGACGCCGACCTGGCGCAGGCGCACGGCCTCCGCCGTGGTGGCCACGCCGAAAGCGTCCGCGCCGGCGGCTGCCATCACGGGGGCCACCTTCTCGATTCCATGCCCGTAGGCGTCCGCCTTCACCACGCACATCAGCCGGGTGCCCGGTCCCACTTTGTCCTTGAGATAGGCAATATTGTGGGCGATGGCATCCAAATCGATGCGGGTGGTGAGTAACGACATGGAAGCTACTCTACCGTCACCGACTTTGCGAGGTTACGCGGCTGGTCCACGTCGTAGCCCTTGGCGGCGGCGACGTTGCAGGCGAAGATCTGCAGCGGCACGGTAGCCAGCAGCGGCTGCATCAGGGTCGGGGCCTGCGGGATGCGGATGATGTAGTCCGCGTAGTCCTCGACCGCGGTGTCGCCTTCCTCGGCGATGACCACGGTGACGGCGCCGCGGGCGCGGATCTCCTGGATGTTGGAGACCACCTTGGAGTGCAGCGAGTCGCGCCCGCGCGGGGACGGCACGATAACGAAGACCGGCTGGCCCTGCTCGATGAGCGCGATCGGGCCGTGCTTGAGCTCGCCGGCGGCGAAGCCCTCGGCGTGCAGGTAGGCGATTTCCTTCAGCTTCAGCGCGCCCTCCAGGGCGACGGGGAAGCCGACGTGGCGGCCCAGGAAGAGCACGGAGGTCGCGTTCTGCATGGACTTGGCCAGGTCCGCGACCTGCTGCTCGCCGTCGATGACCTCCTGGATCTTGTCCGGCATGGCGCGCAGCTCGCGCAGGGTGGATTCGACCTCGTCGGCAAACTTGTTGCCGCGCAGCTGCGCCAGGTACAGGCCCAGCAGGTAGGTGGCGGTGATCTGCGCCAGGAAGGCCTTGGTGGAGGCCACCGCGATCTCCGGGCCGGCGTGGGTGTACAGCGCGGCGTCGGACTCACGCGGGATGGACGAGCCCTGGGTGTTGCAGATGGCGATGACCTTCGCGCCCTGCTGGCGGGCGTGCCGCACGGCCATCAGGGTGTCCATGGTCTCGCCGGACTGGGACAGGGCCACCACGAGCGTCTTTTCGTTGACGATCGGATCGCGGTAGCGGAACTCGTGCGCCAGCTCCACCTCGGTGGGGATGCGGCACCAGTGCTCGATGGCGTAGCGGGCCACGTGGCCGGCGTAGGCGGCGGTGCCGCAGGCGATGACGATGATCTTGTCGATGGACTTGAGCACGGATTCCTCGATCCGCAGCTCGTCCAGGATCAGCTTGCCGGACTCGTCGAAGCGGCCCAGCAGGGTGTCGCGGACCGCGCTCGGCTGGTCGTGGATCTCCTTGTCCATGAAGGAGTCGAAGCCACCCTTTTCTGCCTGGGCGGCGTCCCACTTGATTTCAAACGGCTTGCCCTCGGCCGGGTTGCCGTCGTAATCGGTGATGGCGACCTCGTCCGCGGTGATGGTCACGACGCGGTCGTTATCGATCTCAACGGCGGACTTGGTGTAGTCGATGAAGCCCGACACGTCGGAGCCCAGGAAGTTTTCGCCCTCGCCCAGTCCGATGACCAGCGGCGAGTCGCGGCGGGCAGCCACGATGCGGTCCGGCTGATCCGCGTGGATGGCCAGCAGCGTGAAGGCGCCTTCGAAGCGCTGGCAAGCCAGCTGCATAGCGCGGGTCAGGTCACCCTCGGCCTCGCCGTGGAAGACGTCGGCGAGCACCGTGGCGGCGACCTCGGTGTCGGTCTCCGACGCGAAGTGGGCGCCCTTGTCGATGAGCTCGGTGCGCAGCTCGGAGAAGTTCTCGATGATGCCGTTGTGCACGACGGCGAGCTTCCCGCCGTCTACGACGTGCGGGTGGGCGTTGATGTCGGTGGGGCCGCCGTGGGTGGCCCAGCGGGTGTGGCCGATACCCAGGACCGAGTCCGGCACCGGGCGGCTGGCCAGCTCCTTATCCAGCTCGGCTACCTTGCCGGCCTTCTTGCGCCAACTGATTTCCCCGTCCGCGTACATCGCGATGCCGGCGGAGTCATAGCCGCGGTATTCCAGGCGGCGCAGCCCCTCCAGCACGACGTCGAGGGCAAAATATTCACGGTCGTTTCCCGATTGACCAACGTATCCGACGATTCCACACATAGCCCCAGATGTTACAGCATCATCCAGCACTCCGACGGATTCAGGTTGTATATTCACCTCGCCGTAATAATTGCCCGAAGTTTTCGGCCCCGGTCAGGTGCTACCGCGCCAAGGTTTGCTCTATCCTGGTAGATGTGTCTGCGAATTTGAAGAAGCATCTATCGACCCTGTCCAAGCGCGGCCCGCACCGGGTACTCGTCGGCGATCTGTCGTACGCCGGCCTGAACGGCAAGGTGTATGCCCCTGCCGAAGGCAACGCGTTGCCCGCCGTGGCTTTCGGCCACGACTGGATGAAGAAGGTGAAAAGCTACCACGCCACGCTGCGCCACCTGGCCTCGTGGGGGATCGTGGCGGTCGCCCCGGACACGGAGACCGGCTTTCACCCGAACCACCGCAACTTAGCCGCTGACATGGAAACCGCCCTGCAGATCGCCGCCGGCGTGAAGCTGGGCCAGGGCAATATCTCCGTCGGCCCGGGCAAGCTCGGCATGGTCGGCCACGGCATGGGCGGCGGCGCCGCAGTCCTGGCCAGCGTTGATAACGAGAAGGTGCGCGCTGTCGCGGCCATTTACCCCGCCTCCACTGCCCCGTCGGCCTCCCGCGCCGCCCGCCGCCTGGAGATCCCCGGCCTGGTCATCGGCTCCGGCCGCTCCGATATCTTCAGCGCCGGCAACCCGGCAAAGTTGGCCTACAACTGGGCCGGCGACTGCTCCTACCGGGAGATCGCCAAGGGCACCCAGCAGGGCTTTAGCGAAGACCGCCTGACCAAGCTCATGCTCGGCACCCCAGCCTTTGAGGGCGGCCCCACGGAGACCGCCCGCGGCCTTATCACCGGTTTCTTCCTCCACCAGCTCAACAACGACAGCAAGTACTCCGACTTCTCCGATCCGGAGGCCGTCGGCAAGAACGTGGAGAGCTTCATCGGCGAAGACCTCAGTGAGAAGGCCGGCGTCACCCGCGACGACTAGCCCCTCCGCAGCACGGATTTAACCTGCCCCGGCGCACTGGTGCGCTGGGGCTTTCTGCGTTCATCCCGCCCCACCCCGGGCCGCGCCGCCGATGCCCGCGCCGTCTTGCCGGTCGCCTTCGCCTCGGCACTGGCCTGGTGCTTGGCATTGTCCGCGGCCTTTTCTAAGTCTTCCTGCGCCTTGGCCAGGGTGCGTTCAAATTCCAACAGCCGCGCCGCGGTGCGCTGGCGGAACTGCCGGGCAAATTCGTCGAAGTCGTTTACCATCGTCCTGCCTTTCGGGCTCGCTCTTGCGGTTCATCTCCAGCTTCTTCCTCCGGCGCCTCCGGCTCTTGCGGGGCAGGGCCCGCCCGGCCACCGGCGTCCGCAGCCGGCGGTGTCGCCGGTTCGGGCGCTACCGGCTGGGCAGCAGGCTCGGGCGCCGGCTCAGGCGCCGGCTCAGGCGCCGGCGGCGCGGCATCCATATGGGCCAGCTTGCCTGCCGGCGGTTCCGGCTCTGGTACCTCTGACAGGTCCGGCGGCGACGGCTTAGGCGCAGGCTCCGGCTCGGGTTGTGGTTTAGGCTCCGGCTCCGGGCAAGGCTCGAGTTCTGGCTCTGGCTCAGGAGCTGGTTCTGGTTCCGGGCAGTCCATGCCCTCCAGGCACTCGGCCGCGGCCGCCAGCAGCAGGCCTGCCCCGATGAGGGCCACGCCAGCGCCGGCGACGCCGAGTGCGCCGCAGCAGCTGTGTGCGGGTTCGCACGGGACCGGTTCCGGGCAGGGCTCGGGTGCTGGCTCAGGTGCTGGCTCAGGTTCCGGTTCGGGTTCAGGCTCGGGTGCGGGCTGTCCGGCCGGTTCGGTCTCCGGTGCTGGCTTCGGCTCCGGGCAGGGCTCAGGCTCGGGTTCTGGCTCTGGTTTAGGTTCTGGCTCCGGGCACGGCTCAGGCTCGGGTTCCGGGCAGGGCTCAGGCTTGGGTTCCGGTTTAGGTTTGGGCTGCGGTTGCGGTTCTGGTTGTTTTTCTGGCTCTGGTTTTGGTTCCGGCTCTGGGGCCGGCTTGGGCGCAGGGTCCAGGGACGACGGTTCGGTCGGTGGTGGGCCGGCATCCGGAGCGGGCTGAGGCTGCGGTTTGGGCTCGGGCTTGGGTTGCGGTTCTGGTTTAGGCTTGGGCTCGGCCTCTGGCTTGGGCTCTGGCTGGCCCTCGGCGCAGGGCTCGGCTTCCGCGGGGGCTTGCGGTGGTTCGGGTGGTAGCGGGCGCTCGCAGGCGCACTCGCAGCGGCGCTCGAATTCCTCGTAGCAGCTGTCGATGGCCTCGTCACGCTCCCGGCAGGTGCCGGCGACCTGCTTGTTGGTGTCCTCGATGACGCGGCCGCCGATGGCGGAGATGGCGGGGATGAGGAACTGGGCCACGGGGTGGCGGCGCAGCACCATGGCCAGGATGTCCAGCAGCCCGATGGCGGCGCTGAGCAGCTCCCCAATCGCGGAGTCGGAGATGTGCACCACGTCGTCGATGGCCTGGGCGCAATGCTCCGCGTCGCGGGCGAGCTCGTCGGCCTGGGTGCGGTCCTCCTCGTGGTCGTCGTTGATGGTGCGCAGGCGGTCCAGCAGCTTATCGCCGGCGGCGAGGAAGCCGCCGCCGAAGAGGAATTCGCGCAGCTCCCCGCCGCCGCGGTTGGGCCGGTCCGCTCCCACGGCCGCGCGGGTGCCCGCCACCAGGTCGGCGCTGCTGAGCCCGTCGACGGAAGCGACCATCCGCTGCAGCACCCCGACGGGCAGGCTGGGGCCGGAATACGCGCCCTGGCTGGCTAGCTGGAAATTGCTTACCGAGCGGGAATAATCGGCCAGTTGGCTGCGGGCCATGGCGCTGGTGCTACTCATGGCTATCCCCCTGCCCCAGCCGGGCGCCGAACGCGTCGTCACCGCGGTAGAGGGCGGTGAACTGGTCGGCCGCGGCACGCACGGTGTCGTCCATGTTGTTAATGCGCCAGCCGCCCTGCTCATGCAGGCGGTTGAGCAACTGCTGGATGCGCTGCCCGTGGCCGGCGAAGTCGCGGCCGGCGGCGGCCTGCGGGTACTCCGGCACGCGGCGCAGGTGGGCCTGGCGCTGTGCGCTCACGCCGGTGGATACCTGGCGGAGGCGAGCGACAATATCAGTGTGGTCGAACTCGATTTCCGGCACCGAGGGACTCCCTTTCTTGCAGTCTCGTCTTTTTAAGGTTTTGGCCGCCCCGGTGGGAGCAGCTTCACCTTATTTGGACTGCCGGAAGTCCCCGGCGGTTCCCGCCAATTTCTGCGGGAACTTTTTAGGGTTTCGGGTGCCGGTGGTGCGGGTGGTTTAGACGCCGGCGACCACGGCGGCGAGCCGGCCGGCGACCTTGCGGGCCTGCTCTTCCTCGGCGGCTTCGACCATGACGCGGAAGAGTTCCTCGGTGCCCGACGGGCGCAGCAGCACGCGGCCGGTGCCGTGGAGTTCCTCCTCGGCCTGGGCGATGGCGGATTTCACCTCGTCGTTGCCCATGATGGCGGACTTGTCGGAGACCGGCACGTTGATGAGCACCTGCGGCAGGACCTTCATCACGCTGGCCAGCTCCTGCAGGGACTTACCGGAACGGGCCATGCGCGCCATGAGCGACAGGCCGGTCAGGGTGCCGTCGCCGGTGGTGCAGTCGTCGGGCAGGACGATGTGCCCGGACTGCTCGCCGCCCAGGGAGAAGTCGCCGCGGATGAGCTCTTCGACCACGTAGCGGTCGCCCACCTTGGTCTGGACAACCTCGATGCCCTGCTCTTGCATCGCCAGCGTCAGGCCCAGGTTGGACATGACGGTAGCGACCAGGGTCTTGTGGCGCAGGTCGTTGTCCTCGTGCATGCCGACGGCCAGGATGGCCATGATCTGGTCGCCGTCGACGACGTTGCCGGCGGCATCGACAGCCAGGCAGCGGTCGGCGTCGCCATCGTGGGCCAGGCCGAGATCCGCGCCGTGCTCCACGACGGCCTTCTGGGCCTGCTCGATGTGGGTGGAGCCGCAGTCCTCGTTGATGTTGAAGGCGTTCGGCTTGTGGTGAATCGGAATCACCGTCGCGCCGGCGGCCTCGTAGGCCTGCGGGGCGACCTTGGAGGCGGCGCCGTTGGCGGTATCCACCACCACGGTGATACCCGATAGGTCGGCGGTAACGACCTCGGCCAGGTGCTTGAGGTAGCGCTCGCGGGCATCGGGGGCCTCCGAGATGATGCGGCCCAGCTTGGTGCCGGTCGGGCCCTCCTCGCTCAGGGTGTCCATCGCCTGCTGGATTTCGTCTTCCACCGCGTCCGGCAGCTTCCGCCCTCCGGCGGAGAAGAACTTGATGCCGTTGTCCGGCATGGGGTTGTGCGACGCGGAAATCATCACGCCCAGGTCCGCCCCGTAGTCATCGGTGAGGAAGGCAATAGCCGGGGTCGGCAGCACGCCCACGCGCAGCACGTCCACGCCGCGGGAAGCGAGCCCGGAGGCGATCGCCGCGTCGAGCATCTCCCCGGACACGCGCGGGTCGCGGCCGATGATAGCGAGCGGGCGGCGCTCGTAGGATTCCCGGTTGGCGGTAAAAACCTCCGCCGCCGCTTGGCCAAGTTTCAGTGCCAGCATGGGGGTCAGCTTCTGGTTAGCCAGACCCCGTACTCCGTCGGTGCCAAATAGTCGAGTCATGTCCAACATTATGCCCCTAGCGTTATGCTTCGCGCGACCGGACCGGACCTATTCCCACTCGTTCCACTCACCTAAAGTGGGGTAGCCGCGCCAGCACCGAATAGCGCCGCGCCCGGACACGCTTAAAATGGCCCCATATGAGCGCAGGCGGAACCTTAAGAGAATCACTGATTAACGTCACCGGTCGAGCTACTAATGCGCTAGCAAGCGCATTACCCGGCCGCACTGTCGACGCGGAAAGCATTCAACCCATCGGCTGGCACCGCCACGCAGAAGGCGTGCGCCGGCTGCTGGATAGCTTCCAGGCCGTCCCCGCCGGCAAGCGGGTGCGCCTGGCGAAGAAGACCTCCAACCTCTTCCGCGGCCGCGAGTCCACCACCCCAGGGCTGGACGTGAGCGGCCTGGGCGGGGTCATCGCCATCGACCCGGTGGCCCAGACCGCCGACGTGCAGGGCATGTGCACCTACGAGGACCTGGTGGACGCGACCCTGCCCTTCGGGCTGGCACCGCTGGTGGTCCCGCAGCTGAAAACCATCACCCTGGGCGGGGCGGTCACCGGCATGGGGGTGGAATCCACCTCCTTCCGCAACGGCCTGCCGCACGAATCCGTGCTGGAGATGGACGTCCTCGACGGCAACGGGCAGATCGTGACCTGCTCGCGGGAAGAAAACGTGGACCTGTTCCGCACCTTCCCCAACTCCTACGGCTCGCTGGGCTACGCGGTCCGCCTGACCATCGAGCTCGAGGAAGTCCCCTCCCTCATCGAGGTCCGCTCCGTGCGCTTCCACGACCTGGAAAGCTTCCAGGACGCCCTGGCCGAGGCCTCCGCCAGCGGGGAATTCGACGGCACCCGCCTGCACGGCCTCGACGGGGTGGCCTTCAGCCCGCAGGAGGCCTACCTGGTGCTGGCGGTCGCGGCTGGCGATGCCGCCGTCCACACCTCGGACTACACCGGCCAGGCCATCTACTACCGCAGCCTGCAGCACCCTAACGGCACGAGCCACGACCTGCTGAGCATCCGCGACTACATCTGGCGCTGGGACACGGACTGGTTCTGGTGCTCCCGGGCCTTCGGGGCGCAGAACCCGACGGTGCGCAAGATCTGGCCGCGCCAGTGGCGCCGCAGCTCCTTCTACTGGAAGATCGTGCGCCTGGACCGCAAGTACCAGCTGGAATACAACTTCCTCAAAAAGCCCAAGGGCCTGCCGGCCTCCGAGCGGGTGGTCCAGGACGTGGAAGTCACCGCTGACAAGACCGCCCAGTGGCTCGACTGGTTCTTTTCCGCCAGCGATATCCAGCCGGTGTGGCTCTGCCCCATCCGGCTGCGCGACGGCGTCGAGGACCTAGTCGGCACCGGAGAGGTTACCGCTGAGTCGGACGCGCCCTGGCCGCTGTACCCCCTGAAGCCGGGAACGACCTGGGTAAACGTCGGGTTCTGGTCCGGGGTCCCGGCCGACCACGTCAGCCCGGCACAGGAGCCCGGCGCCTTCAACAAGGTCATCGAGGCCAAGGTCAGCGAGCTGGGCGGGCACAAGTCCCTGTACTCCGAGGCCTTTTATACCCCGGAGCAGTTCGCCGAGCTCTACGGCGGCGACCTGCCGGAGAAGATGAAACAGCAGGCCGACCCGGCGGGCCGTTTCCCCACCCTCTACGACAAGACCGTGAACAACTCTTAAACCAACGAAAGGAAGCCCTATCCATGCCCGGTAAGTTTCAGCCGATGACGGTAGCCGAGATTATCGATGCCTTCGTCCCCGCCGCCAACCCCTTCTACTGGACCGCGTTCGATGGTTCTTCCACCGGCAACCCGGACTCGCAGTATCACGTGTCCATCAACAACGTAGAGGGCCTGTCCTATATCGCCACCGCCCCGGGCGACGTCGGCCTGGCCCGCGCCTTTGTCACCGACGGCATCACGGTCAAGGGCGAGCACCTGGCGCACCCCTACGGCATCTTCGACGCCCTGCACGAGATGTACCGGAAATTCGAGCGGCCGGATACCAGCACGCTGCTGAAGATCGTGCGCTCGCTGGCGTCGATGGGAGCTATCCAGATCCAGCCGGTGCCGGAGGCCGAGCGCGCCGGCCGCTTCGAGCGCATGCTGCGCCAGGGCCTGTCCCGGCACTCCAAGGCACGCGACGCGGATGTCATCTCCGATCACTACGACGTGGGCAACGACTTCTACGAGCTCTTCCTGGGCGACTCCATGACCTATACCTGCGCCTACTACCCCAGCCCGGACGCGTCGCTGGACGAGGCCCAGGACAACAAGTACCGCCTGGTCTTTGAGAAGCTGCACCTGAAGGAAGGCGACCGCCACCTGGACATCGGCTGCGGCTGGGGCGGCATGGTCCGCTACGCCGCCCGCCAGGGCGTGAAGTCCATCGGCGTGACGCTCTCGCGCGAGCAGGCCGAGTGGGGCCAGAAGAAGATTCTGGAGGAAGGCCTCGAGGATCTGGCCGAGATCCGCTACATGGACTACCGCGACGTGCCGGAGGAGAACTTCGACGCCATCTCCTCCATCGGCTTGATGGAGCACATCGGCGTGAAGAACTACGCCAGCTACTTCGACTTCTTGTCCGGCAAGCTGCGCGAAGGCGGCGTGATGGTCAACCACTGCATCACCTACCCGGACAACCACAAGACCCCGCGCGGTTCCTTCATCGACCGCTACATCTTCCCCGACGGGGAGCTGACCGGCTCGGGCACCATCGTCCGCAAGATGCAGGACCACGGCTTCGAGGTCTTCCACGAGGAAAACCTGCGCTTCGACTACATGCGCACGCTGTCGGCCTGGTGCGAAAACCTCAAGGACAACTGGGAGGAGGCCGTCAGCCTGGTCGGCCTGCCGACCGCCCGCCTGTGGGGCATGTACATGGCCGGCTCCCAGTGGGGCTTCGAGCACAACATCGTCCAGCTCCACCAGGTCGTAGGCATCAAGCTGGACAAGACCGGCTCCCGCTGCGGCACCCCGGAACGCCGCTGGTGGAACGACTCGGTCTTCTAGACCCTCGCCGTCCTAGGCCCCGGCAAAGGACCCGGGTGTCCTAGGCCCCGGCCAACCCCGGGACTAGAAAACACAAACGCCGCTTGGGCTTCCCCAAAGGGAAGGGCCCAAGCGGCGTAAGTGTAAGTACCAGCGAAGAATTAACGCTTGGAGTACTGCGGGGCACGACGTGCCTTGTGCAGACCAGCCTTCTTGCGCTCGACGGCACGGGCGTCACGGGTGAGCAGGCCGGCCTTCTTCAGGGCGGCGCGGTCAGCCGGGTTGTAGACGTTGAGTGCACGGGCGATAGCCAGACGCAGAGCGCCGGCCTGGCCGGTCGGGCCGCCGCCGTTGACGGTGACCTTGATGTCGAACTGGTTCTCGCGGTCCAGCAGGGTCAGCGGAGTGAGGATGTCCTGCTGGTGCAGCTTGTTCGGGAAGTAGTCATCCAGGGTGCGGCCGTTGACCACGATCTCGCCGGAGCCGGCGATCAGGCGGACACGAGCGATGGCGCGCTTACGGCGACCAACGGTCTGGATCGGGCCCTCGTGGATAGCCGGGGCAGCAGCCTCGGTCTCCTCAGCGGCTTCCGGAGCAACGACGTCACCGATGGTGTTGGTGAACTCTTCGGTTGCGGCGGCTGCGGCTGCGATGTCGGCAGCGTCTGCCACGTTGTTATCGATGTTGTTCTGCTCGGTCATTACTGTGCCACCTGCTTAAGCTCGTAGGATTCCGGCTTCTGGCCGGCGTACGGGTGCTCCTCGCCTGCAAAGACGTGCAGCTTGCGGGCGGAAGAACGGGAAAGCTTGTTGTGCGGCATCATGCCGGTGACAGCTTCTTCGATAACGCGAACCGGGTTGGCGTCCAAAGACTGACCCAGGGTCATGGTCTTCAGACCACCCGGGTAGCCGGAGTGGCGGTAGCGCTTTTCGCGGTCACGCTTGTTGGAAGAGATGTGGATCTTGTCAGCGTTGATGATGATGACGTGGTCACCACAGTCAACGTTCGGTGCGAACTGCGGCTTGTGCTTGCCACGCAGCAGGTCTGCCACGGTGGAAGCGAGCTTGCCCAGCACCACGTCAGTAGCGTCGATGACGTACCACTTGCGGGTGATGTCACCGCTCTTAGGGTGGAAAGTAGACAAAATGACTCCTTGAAAGTCTGTCTCGGAACTGCCGGCCAACGCCATGGTCCTTCGACTGCCCCTAGATACAGCGGCCGGTGGAGACCTGCACTAGGCGCCGCGTCCAGCCCCAAAGCAGGGCTGTCTCGCTCAGACACATAGGTCTAATACTTTAGTGGTTTCGCCCCAAAATCCCAAAACGCCGTTAGACGGCGGAGACGCTCCCCCACTACACACAAAACCCGCCTTCCCCATTTACCGGGGAAGGCGGGGTGACAGACGGGATTGTGTGGTGGGTGCGTTTAGCCCCAGCTGGCGGCGGCGCGGCGGTTGACGTCGCTCATGGCGTCGTTGCCCTCGGAGACGGTGCGGGAGATGGTCATCAGCACCTGGTTGAGCTCCAGGGCGGCGTTGTCCCACTTGCGCTGGGCCTGCTGGTAGGCGGCTGCGGACTCGCCCTCCCAGGTGGCGGCCATGGGCTCGATGATGGACTTGAGCTCGTCCAGCAGGCCGTTGATGCGGGCCGAGGTGGAGTTGATATCGGCAGCGGCGGCCTCGATGGCGCCGAATTCGTACTTGATAGCGGTCATGCGGGAATTTTTCCTTCCTGGTGTTTATCTGGTGTGCGCTCGCGCGGTGGGTGTTGTGCCGGGCGGCTACAGGGCCAAGCCGGCGCCGCCGACGTTGTTGAGGACCTGCGCGTTCTGGGCCTCGACGTCGTCGAAGTTGCGGGCGTTGCTGCGGATGTTGTCCGAGATGGCGGACAGGGCCTCGCGCAGCTGCTGGGCGGAGGCGTTGTAGCGCTGCATGAGGTTGTCGAAGGACAGCTGCGCGCGGCCCTCCCAGCTCGCGCGGGTGCCCTCCACAACGTTGTGCAGGCGGGTCAGCTCGCCCTGGACTTCCTCATTGGTCGAATCGACATGCCCGGCCGTGGCCTGCATGACCTCGGCTTCGGTCTTGAACGTAGTGTGCATAGTGTTCGCCCCTCCTCGAACGGGTTGACAGTGTGGTGTCACGGTCTTGTGTCACGGATTGTGTGTCGCGGTTACTTGTCAGACTGGTGGAGGAAGTCCCCCGCCGCCGCGTTCTTTCCGACGCGGTGCCTTCCTCATCTTTATTGGACTGCCCCGCCGGGCAATCGGTTCCCGGAGTTTTTAAAAAAGTTTTAGCCCTGACGGACCAGGGATTCTTCGGCCATGCGGCAGGCCGCCTTCTGCGCGACGCTGGGCAGCTCGCGGGTGTGACAGCCCACGGACAGCTGGTGATCGCCGTCCACCCACGTCGTCCAGACAACGTGCGAGTCGTCCCCGGGCTTTTCCACGTAGGTCAGCCGGCCGTCGTGCTCCTGCGGGTGGGACAGGGCGTCGTCGCCGGCGATTTCTTCCTGGATTTGTTCCAGCAGGTAGTCCGCGGGCACCGAATAGAGCGGATCCGCGGCAAAGAGCACCCGCAGGTCCGGGTCCGGCCCCGTGGCCGTGACCAGCCCATCGCCCTCGGCGGATTCCTCGGCGTGAAAGCCCTGCGGCAGCTGCACCGACAGTCCCGCCGCGCTTAACTGCTCCGGTGCGGGCGGCGGCTCGTTTGCCGGCCCGTCGCTGCCCGCCTCCCCGGGCGCCGGCGGGCCGCCGTCCTGACCGCCCGGGGCGGCCGCCACCGCGTTATCGGTTGCCTCACCGCCCGCGCTCTCCTCGTTCGCATCGCCGCCGCGGCCGACCACGAACCAGGCCACGCCGGCCACGATCAGCACCACCACGGCCAGCAGCGCGTAGAAGGGCTGGAACCACCCGCCCTTGCTGGTGTTGTCCGTGCTCGGGCGCAGCGGCTCGGCGCGCGGCGCGTCCGGGTGTGAGCCGCCGGGAGCGGCGGCATCGGCAGCCGGTGCGAGCGGGGCGAAGACCTCGGTCTCCGGGTGGGAGACCGCGTGCTCGGCGGTGTCCACCACCGGCACCTCCCGGCCCTCGAGCTGCCGGGTAATGATGCTCACGGCTTCCGCTGAGACCGCAGTCGCGCTGGAGTCCGCGCAGACCTTCACGGGGGCTTCCGGCCAGTGCGCGCCCAGGATCTTCTCCGCCTGCTCGAGCGCGCCGTCCAGGGCCCAGCCCTCCACAATCCCGGTGCCGGGCAGGTCGTAGCGGTACACGGTTTCCGGGCCTTCGAAAATGGTGGCGGTATCCAAGATGGTGATGGTCAACAAAGCGGGTGCGGCGGTCGTCATGGCGTGTCCTTTCGCTTGCTTTCTGCTTGGTTGCTTGCTGCTTGGTGGCTCTCGTCTCGTTCTTCGGCGGCTGGTGGTGTGTCTTCTTGGTCGTCGGCGCGGATGACTTGGCACAGGCCCAGTTCCTCGCCGCGGAGGTGGTAGCGGCCGCGGCCGGGTGGCTGGCGCTTCGGCTTCATGCCGAAGATGGGGCCTTCCTCCTTGTCGGCGTCCAGGAGCAGGACGGCCGGCTGGGTATCTTTGAGCGCCGAGCAGAACTTGCCGAACATGGCGCGGCCGATGCCGCCGGCCTTGCGGGCGAAGATGACGTGCAGGCCGATGTCCTGGGCGTGCGGGATGAGCTCCACCAGCGGGTGCAGGGCGGCCTCGCTGGTGAGCTCCGCGTCGTCGATGACCACGTAGATCTCGGGGCCGCTCCACCAATCGCGGGCGCGCAGGCGCGCCGGGGTGATATCCGGCCCCGGCAGGCGCTGCCGCATAGTCGCCGCGGTATCGCGCAGGGCCTTCTCCGCCGCCGCGGGCGTGGCGGCATAGGCGGCGAGCATGTCCTCGTCGAGCGCGCCCAGGTGCGCCCGGCGCGGATCGATGACCACCAGGCGCGCGTCCTCCCGGGGCAGGCCGGCCACAGCATCAGCGATGACCCGGACGAAGGTGGACTTGCCGGACCCGCTGGCGCCGACGCAGACCACGTGGGCGCTGGTGGCCGGGTCCCAGGCCACCGGTTCCAGGTCGCGGCCGCCAATTCCCCAAACCAGCCCGGCGGTCAGCGCGTGGCGGGGCAGGTCGGCCGGGCGCAGCTGGGCGGGCAGGGTCTTGAGCCGGGGCACCGGCTCGCCGCCGCGGGACTGCAGGTGTGCCACGTCCTGGTTGGAGGTGCGCGCCAGCAGCATCATCTCCCCGGTCTCGGTGAGCCCGCGGCCGGGCAGGGCCGGCAGCTTCTGTTGGGCCTTGCGGTCCACCAGGGATTCCATGGCCTCCCCCAGGCGCAGCTCCAACCGGTGGGCGATGAGGTCCCTAATCGACGGGCGCAGGGTGGTCCACCGCGGCGTGGACAAGACCAGGTGGACGCGGGCGCTGGGGCCGTCGGCGGCCAGGGCGGTGATCTTCTCCGTGAGATCGTTGAACTCCGCGCCGGCGGTGCCCACGTGGTGCCAGCCGTCTAGCACCAGGAAGGTGTGGCGGGGCTCGGGGCGCTCGACCAGGCCGGTGACCTCGTCGATGATGCGGCGGACCGTGTCCGGCTCGTCGCGGCCAGCCACGCCCGCCACGTGCGGCAGGCGGTCCAGGTTGGCTAGCGCCCCGCCGCCCAGGTCGATGACGTAGAAGCGGATGGCCTCGGTGCCGTGGGTCGCGGCCAGGGAGCCGACGATGGTGCGCAGCGCCATGGACTTGCCTGTCTGCGGGCCGCCGCAGACGGCCGCGTGCCCACCGGCGGTGGAAAAGTCGACCACCAGGGGATCCTGGCGCTGGTGGTAGGGACGGTCGATGAGCCCGACCGCGGCCTGCAGGTGGGTGGTCTGGCCGGCCCGGTGCAGGATCTCGGGCAGCTCGACCGCGGCGGGCAGCGGCGGCAGCCAGATGCGGTGGGCGCTGTGCCCGCGGTGGTCGGCCTCCGCGCGGGCGACGGCCACGACCTCGTTGAGCAGCGTGGTCGACTCGTCCCAGACAAGCTCCGGCTCGCTGTCCTCGGTGGTGTGAGCGTCCCAGCCGTCGAAGACGGACACCCGGGCCGGCGGTACGCTTTCCCCTTCGGCTGGTTCGGCCGGGCGAGCGAGCGGCCCGGAGACGTAGGTGGCCTGGAAGCGCTCGAGGGCGTCGCCGTTGGTCTTCAGGTAGCCGGCACCCGGCCGGGCGGGCAGGTGGTAGGCATCGGTAGCGCCTAAGACCTGGCGGGACTCCGCGGCGGAGAAGGTCTTGAGCCCGATCCGGTAGGACAGGTGCGAATCCAGCCCGCGCAGCCGGCCCTCCTCCAGCCGCTGGGAGGCCAGCAGCAGGTGCACGTGCAGCGAACGGCCCAGGCGGCCGACGGCGACGAAGAGATCGGCGAAGTCCGGGTGCTGGCCCAACAGCTCGGAGAACTCGTCCACCACGATGACCAGGGCGGGAAGCGGCGGGAACTGGTCCGGGTCGCGGCCGGCGTTGTAGTCGCCGACGTTGGCGAAGTTGCCGGCCTGGCGCAGGATCTCCTGGCGGCGGTTCATCTCCCCGGAGATGGCGTCGTACATACGCTCGACCAGGACGGATTCTTCCTCCAGGTTGGTAATCACCGCCGCGGTGTGCGGCAGCTGCTCGCAGCCCAGGAAGGTCGCCCCGCCTTTAAAATCCACGAGCACCAGGTTCAGCTCCTCGGGCGAGTGCGTGGCCGCCAGCGCGGTGACCAGGCTGCGCAGCAACTCCGATTTGCCGCTGCCGGTGGCGCCGATACACAGACCGTGCGGGCCCATGCCGCCCTGGGCAGATTCCTTCAGGTCGAGGTAGACCGGCTGGCCGCTAGGGTCCAGCCCCACCGGCACGTGCAGGCGCTGCGACCCGGCGCGCCCTGGCCAGAGGTTCTCGCCGCGCAGCTCGGCGATGTCGCGGTGCCCGAGCAGGGCCACCAAGTCGCCGCCGCCGGAGCCGAGCTTGGGCCCCGGCTCGGCCAACGGGCGGCGGCAGCGGGCCATGCGGCGCGCGATGAGCACCGCGCCCTCTTCGGCCAGCTGGTCCGCGCGCCCCAACTCTTCCTCGCCCGCGGCCGTGGAGACCAACAGCGTTGTGCCCGCATCCCCGCCCGCCTCGTCGCGCAGGCTCAGGCACAGGCCCTCGTGCTCGGCGCGCAGGCCGAGTGCGGTGTTGCGCCGCGACCCGACATCGATGATGGTGGTTACCCCCTCCTCGTCGAGGAAGTCTTCCACCCCGGTGGTCGCCACGCCGTCGACGATGAGCACGCGGTAGTTCGCCTGCTCCGGCCGGCGGGCGTGCGGCAGCCACTTGACCCACTCCCAGCCGGCCCCGCGCACGGAGCGCACGGAAATGCCCAGGGTGTCGGGCCCATGCGCGCAGGCCAGCTGGATGACGATGGCCCGAGCCAGGTCCGCCGCACCCGCGCCCGCGATCCCCAGCACGCCGAAGGCCTGGAGCTGGATGACCACGGGCATCTCCGGCAGGGTTTCGACCGCCTGGATGGTCCGGCGCAGGCTGACCGCGCACACCGGGTCGAGGTCCTCGGCCGCGGCCGCCTCCGGCACCTGGATTTCCGTGGCGAGCTTGGTCTCTCCCACCCCAATGCGCACCTCGAGCGCGTCCGGGTCGCCCGCGCTGCGCTCCCACAGCCGCTGGTTGTGGACGAAGGCGGGCAGCTGCTCGACCGGCGGGTGGCGGTGCAGCTCGTGGGCCCGCTGGGCGGCGCCGTTGTCCAGGGCCTTCTCGCGCAGCGCCTTGAGGTGGCGCAGGTAGGTCCGCCGGGTCTCGTCCGGGTCCTGGCCGCCGGTGGTCGGGCTGAACATCATGAACATGCTGGCCAGCATCATGATGGGAAACATCAGCATGAGCGGGCTGAAGGTCCGATCCGACCCGCCGCTCAAGACCATGAACGCGACCATGCCTAGCATGGCGGCGACCATGACGATGGGCATGATGATGCGCACCAGCGGCACGGGTTGTTTGCGTTGGGCCTCCGGCACCGCCTCTGCGGTGATGGTCCCGGTCGGCGCCGGCGGCACCGGTTGGCGCTGCGTTAAGGTTGTTGGCTCGATTACTTGGATACTCTCGCGCTGATCCAGCACGGCTGATACACCCCCGAAAAGTTTTTGGCGGCCACCTCCCCTAGCGGTGGACACGCTGCCCACAGTAAGCCACAATTGAGCGCGACGGGCAAGGTGGGGAAGAAAATTTTTCTTGGCCACCGGCCTGAGAATTCGGGGATCTACTACTTCGGGGGTGAAGTGTTATGACGGCTGCGATCCCGCATACCGTCCGCGTGACGGTGCGCGTCCACGCAGGTAATTTTCGGAAAGAAGCGGACCTGTCCTTGCCGGTGACCGGCAGTTTAGGCGAGATGATTGACGATATCGGCTATATGGTCGACGCGCCCCAGCTGTCCAAGCCGTGGCGGGCGTCCACCGCGGGCGGGCGCGGGTTGGACATGGCCCAGCCGCTTGCAGCCACCCGGCTCACGGACGGCGCGGTCGTCATCCTCACCCCGCAGGAGGACACCCCGGCGCCGGTCATCCGCGACTCGGCGGAGGCCCTCGTGGCGGCCGGCCGCCCCTCGGAACTGCCGGGGCTGGCCGCGGTCTGGGCGGGTATCGGGCTGGTCGCCGTCGCCGCCCTGCTCGCGGGCGTGCTGCCCGCCTCCGCCGCGGTCGCCATCGCGCTAGCCCTGGGCACCGCGCTGGTCATCTATCAACCCGCGACCCGCCCCTTGGTCCCGGCGCTGGTTTTCGCCGGGGCGCTGGCCGGCTGGTGGGCCGTCGCCCCGCCGGGTGGGACGCTTCCACCCGCGTGGCAGGCGGCCCACCAGCAGCTAGACGGGCCCGCGCTGGTAATCCACAGTGCCCTGTCCTGGGTGGCCCCCGCCGCGCTTGGCGATGCCGCCTGGGCGCTGCTGGCCGCGGTGTCCTGCGGGCTGGCCATGGTGGCGGTCTTCCACGTGACCGCCGTGGCTCGGCCGCGGTGCACGGCCGCCGCGCTCACCCTCGGCGGGCTGGGGTTGGTCGCGGCCGGCGGCCTGGCCATGCCGGGTGAGGCGCCTTTCGTCGCCGCCGGGGCCGCGGTGCTGCTGGCGGTGGTCTGCCTCATCGCCGCCGCCCCGGGCGTGGTCACGCGGGCGGCGGGGCTGTCGGTGCCGCAGCTGCCGACCGCGGGCCAGGACTTGTCGGTCTCCGACGGGCACCAGCCGGACGTGGACGCCCGCGCCCGGCGCGCCCAGGAGCTCTACGCCGGGGTCTGCCTGGGCGCCGGGCTGGCTGCGCTGCCCGCCCTGGCGGCGCTGGCGCTGACCGGCACGGGCATTACGCCGGTCTACGAGGGGCCCTTCGGCACGCAGCTTCACGGCTCCGGCTTCGCCCAGGCGCTGTGCCTGTGCGTCGGCGGGGCACTCATCATGCACGCGGTGCGGCACGGGCAGGCCAGCGCCGCATGGTGCCTGTCCCTGCTGGCGGCCGCTAGCCTGCTGACCGCCTGCCTCATCCCGGTTGCGGCCAGCGCGCCGGCCAGCGACGGCGACCCGCACCTGGCGATGTTCATCGTCGCCGGCTTCGCCGCCGCGGGCGCGCTGAGCACCCCGCTGTGGGCGGCGAAAGTCCCCGCGGCGGAGCCGACCACCATCGTCTGGTGGGAGCGCGCCGAGGCGCTTGCCATCGCCACGTGCCTGCCCCTGGCCGCGCACCTAATCGGGCTCTTCGCCCTGCTGCGGGGGCTGGGATGACGCAGCGTCCAGGACGAGGAACTAGGTGCGCCGCAGCACTCGTCGCCGGCGCCGTCGTCGCGGGTGTGGCTCCCATAGCCGCCGCGGCGGAGCCGGACACCGCCTGCGCGGTGGCAGTACCCACCGAGGAGGTCCCCGCCCCGACCGCCGAGCAGGCCGACTACCGCGCCCGCCTGCACGCCCAGGCCACCGGGGACGGGGTGACCGTGGCGGTCATCGACACCGGCGTCCACCCGCACCCGCAGCTGGGCCAGCTGGATCCGGGCCCCGACTTCGTCGACCCGGAGGAACCGAACCCGCTCGAGGACTGCGACGCCCACGGGACCGTGGTCGCCGGGGTCATCGCCGCGGCCGATACCGGTCTGGCCCCCGGCGCCCGGGTGCTATCCATCCGGCAGACCTCGGCGCACTACCGCGCCGCCGGCGGGGACGGCGGGCAGGAGGACGCTGCGGCCGGCGACCTGGATACGCTGGCCGAGGCCATCGAGGCGGCCGTGGACGCGGAGGCCGACGTGATCAACATCTCGGTGGTCTCCTGCCTGCCCGCCGGCACCAGCGTGGACACCAGCCGGCTCGACGCCGCCCTAGAGCGTGCCGAGGCCGCCGGGACCGTGGTGGTCGCCGCCGCCGGCAACGCCGGTGATTCCTGCGAGCCGGGCCATACCGTCTACCCGGCCCATGCCGCCACGGTCGTCTCCGTGGGCGCGCTGGCTGGCCCGCAGGTCCGTGCGGAATATTCCATCCCGCAGCCCGACTCCGGCCTGGCGCTGTCCGCGCCGGGCTCGGTGCCGCTGGGGTTAAGCCCCGACGGGCAGGGCTGGGCCCGGGCCGTCGTGGCGGCCGATGGGACTGGCCCGCAGCGCGAGTTCACGGGCACCAGCTTCGCCGCGCCGACCGTCGCCGGCACCGCGGCACTGCTGCGGGAGGTCCATCCGGGTGCCAGTGCCGCAGACATCCGCGCGCTGCTGGCGCAGGCGGCCGAGCCCGCCCACGGCGGCGTGGATCCCTTGGCGGCCGTGGGCGCGCGCCCGGCCGATTACGCCGAGGAAGAACGGGCGCTGGCCGTGGCCGCGGGCGAGGACGCCATCCGTCCGGCCACCCGGCGGGCGCAGCTGGTGCTGCTCGGCCTGGCCGGCACCGCGTTAGTGGCGGCCCTGGGTTGGGCCACCCTCCGGCGCGGGCGCGCTCAGTAGCTGGCCTTCAGCGCTTCCTCCCGGCTGAGCTGGCTGCCGCCCGGCAACAGCCGGAGGATCTGCCAGGGCGCATGCGCCCCGGTGCTCGTGCCCAGGGCCTCCAGCGTGGCCTCGTCCTCCACGGAGTGCCGCAGGCCGTGCGCGGTGACCAGATGGAAGCCGTGCTCGGAACTTAGCCCCAGCCCGCCCTGGGGCAAGCCGCTGAAGCGGTCGGCCACGGCCGAGCCGGACAGTTCGATAGTCCCCTCCTGTGGCGGGGCGGCTGCCCCGCGGCCGGCGGCCGTCGCGCACAGCCAGCCGTGGGCCGGGTCGATGAACTCAGGCGCGGCTTCGGGCAGGCTGAAGGCCTCCTGCGCCGCCGGGGCATCGGGCAGGGCGGCGACCTCCTCGTGGCTCAGGCGCTGCAGATCCGCGCCGGCATCGACCAAGGCGCCGGCCTGCGGCTCGGTTAGCGCGAAGACTCCCTGGTCCGTCCGGGCCCACAGCCCCTGGTCCCCGGTGCCGGTGTCGATGACGGCCGGCAGCGGGTCCGGGAATTCGACGGCGGGCAGCACCCGGAAAGCGTTGAGCATCTCCGCGGGCAGCTCCCAGCGGAAGGTGTCCGCGTCCACGCCCAGGGCGCGCCGGATTATCCGCCCTTCCGTCGTCTCCGCCGGAGGGATTTCGCGCCGGCCCTGCACGTCCACCAGCCAGTCCGTGCCCTCCGTTTCCACCCACGCGGCCCGCCCGTCGAGGAGCTCGTGGCCCTGGTTGGCGGTTACCACGATGTCGCCGGCGCTGAACTCGCGGGCGGCGTCGATGGTGATGACGAAGCCGGGGGTTTCCGCCGCGTCCGCGCCGGCGAAGCAGGCCAACCACTCCACCGCGTTTTCGGTGCCGGAGGCGGCGATAAAGCCGGGCGCGTCCGCAATACCCAGGGGCACGCCCAGCTGCGCGTCGTCTAGGTGCTGGGTGCCGATGCGGGCCGGTTCCGCCGGCTCGCCGGCGATGATGCGGGCCGAGGCCAAATTGGAAACCGGGTGGTAGGTGCCGTCGACGAGCACGAAGAGCTGCTTGTCCGCCGATTCCACGATGGGCGCCTCGCCGGGGTTAGGCTCCGGCTGCAGCCAGGCCAGCAGGGCCGAGCCTATGCCCACCAGCACCACGGCGATAAGCCCGAAGATAAGCGCCCGCCGGCGGGTGGACAGCGGGTCATGGATCATGCGGATATCCCCCATGACCAGGCCGTGCTCTACCCGCCTGCGCAGGAACTTGTGGCCGGATACTTGCGCTTTCGTAGTGGGCACTGGACGCGCCATAAAATTTCCCCCCTGGGTAGCCAGCGACACCCCATCGCTGCTGTAGAAACCGTACCGTCGGCAGCCAGAAAACTCTGCCGCTGCCCGTCAGGGTAGCCGGGCTTAGCCCAGCTCGCTACCGCTGCGCTTGGCCCGGGTGGCCTCCGCCCGTGCGGAGAGCTCTTCCGGGGCCGGGTAGTCCACGCCCACCAGGCTCAGCCCCTTGGCCAGGGCGACCGGGATCTGGGAGGAGCGTTGACTCTCCGCGAGCATCGCCGTGGCGAAGTCGACGTCCCGGCGCCCCTGCCCCACCGCCAGGCAGCAGCCCACCAGAGAGCGCACCATGGACCAGCAAAACGCGTCGGCGACCACGTGCGCCTGGTACAGGTTCGGCTCGGTCGGGGTTGAGATATCCTCCCAGGTAAAGCTCTCCAGTTCCCGGATGGTGGTGGAGTGTGGCTTGGCCTTACAAAAGGCCGCGAAGTCGTGCAGGCCCACCAGGAGGTTAGCGGCCTGCTGCATGGCGTCGATGTCCACCGGCTTCGACCAGACCGCGGTATCCGCCCGGCGCAGAGGCAGCGCCCCGGCCGGGGAGGTGGTCACCCGGTAGACGTAGTGCCGCCGCAGGGCCGAAAAGCGCGCGTCGAAGCCATCCGGGGCGAAGGCGACGTCGTGGACGCGGATATCCTCCGGCAGGAGCTTGGCCAGGCGGCGGACCAGCTTGCCCGGATCCCCGTCGATGGAGCGTTGCTGCAAGCAATCCTCCGGGATATCGAAGTGCGCGACCTGGCCGGCCGCGTGCACCCCGGCGTCGGTGCGCCCAGCGACGGTCAGTTCGACCGGGTGGCGCAGGATCATCGTCAGGTTGTCCTCGATAACCGCCTGGACCGTGCGCAGCTCGCTGCCCTGCTGCGGCTTCTGCCGGGCCCACCCGTGGAAGCCGGTACCGTCGTAGGCGACGTCCAGCCGCACGCGCCGCAGGCTCGCCGCGGGCGCGGGGTTCGGCGTTTCCTCCGGGGTGACTTGGGGGCTGTGCTCAGCAGGGTTCATAGGCCCACATGCTACCGCCACGCCGGGTTGGAAAAAAATCTTTGGGAGGGATTTTTCGGCACCTAGCGGGCATTATGTAGGATAGCTGAATGTGTGAGAACTGCATTAACAGCGCCTTTACAGACTGACCTGTCACAATAATTGTCAGGCGCCAAGGGAAGGCGAAAGTTTTCCACTTTCCTTGGTGTGGATTTGAGAGATGGTCCTTGCACCCCGCAGGGCGGCTGGTGACAGCCAAAGCGGGGTGGACTTCGCAGAGGCGGCTTGAACGGCCGCGGAGGAGTTTTCCTTTTCAAGCCGTAGCTTGGGGAACCTTAGAGAGACAGAGACAGCGAACCGCCGGTAGCCTTCGGGCCGCCGGCGGTTCGTTGTTGTATCAGGCGCCGTCAAGGACGGCGCGCTGGTTTGTGCACTGGGCGGTCCTATCCCGCGCGGGGCGGTATCCCCCCGCAAGGCGCGCGGCCACCACGGCACAAAGAAACCGCCCGTCCTTACCGCAGGTGCGGAATGGACGGGCGGTCTACTGAGTGAGAAGGACTTACTTGTCCTCAGCCTCGGTCTCAGCCTCGGCGGAAGCCTCCTCGGCCGGAGCCTCGGTAGTCTCCTCAGCCGGAGCTTCCTCAGCGGTCTCCTCGGCCTTTTCAGCCTCGGCCTCTTCGGCCTCAGCCTGCTTGGAGGCGGCAGCGCGGGTGGCGCGGTTAGCCTCGGCGGAGACGGTCTCCTCGGTCACCAGGGAGATCTGGGACATCGGAGCGTTGTCGCCGGCACGGTTGTCCAGCTTTATGGTGCGGGTGTAGCCGCCGTCGCGGTTAGCGAACTTCGGGGCCAGCTCATCAAACAGGTAAGCAACAACATCCTTGTGCGGGATGAGCTTCAGAACCTGGCGGCGGTCGGCAACGGAGCCGGACTTGGCCTTGGTGATGATCTTCTCAGCGTAAGGACGAAGCATCTTCGCCTTCGCATCGGTGGTCTTGATAGCGCCGTGCTCGAACAGGCTGACTGCCAGGTTGCTCAGCAGGTGAGCTTGCTGGGCAGCGGAGCCGCCGAGACGGGCACCCTTCTTCGGGGTAGGCATTATGTACTCCTCGTTAGCGTTTTAAATGAGCGCTGCAGCCGGCGGGGCCGGCGCACTAGCTTCTTTACTCGGAATCGTCTGCAGCCGGATCCTTAAAGTCACCGGTTTCAGCGTCGTAACCTTCCAGCTGGGTGGGGTCGAAGTCTTCCGGAGTGTCCTTCAGAGCCAGACCCAGGTTAGCCAGCTTGATCTTTACCTCATTGATCGACTTCTGACCGAAGTTGCGGATATCCAGCAGATCGGACTCGGTGCACTCGGCGAGCTCACCGACGGTGTGGATTTCCTGGCGCTTCAGGCAGTTGTAGGAGCGAACGGAGAAGTTCAGGTCCTCAATCGGCTTGCTGTAGGCAGCGATGAACTCCGTCTCCTGCGGGGACGGGCCGATCTCGATGCCCTCGGCGGCCGTGTTGAGTTCGCGGGCCAAGCCGAACAGCTCGACCAGGGTGCCACCGGCGGAAGCCAGGGCGTCGCGAGCGGTGATGGAGTTCTTGGTCTCCACGTCGATGATCAGCTTGTCAAAGTCGGTGCGCTGCTCAACACGAGTTGCCTCGACCTTGTACGAAACCTTGAGGACCGGGGAGTAGATCTGGTCGACCGGGATGCGACCGATTTCCCCAGACGTAGCGGCGGCCGGCACGTAGCCGCGGCCGCGCTCTACGACGAGCTCCATGTCCAGCTTCGCGGTGTCATTCAGGCTGGCGATGTGCAGATCCGGGTTGTAAATCTCCACGCCGGCCGGCGGCTGAATGTCGCCCGCGGTGACCTCGCCCGGGCCTTCCTTGCTCAGGTACATAACGACCGGTTCCTCGGAGTCCGACGACAGTACCAGGCCCTTGATGTTCAGGATGATCTCGGAAACGTCTTCCTTGACCCCGTTGATGGTGGTGAACTCGTGGAGAACGCCATCAATCTTGACGGAGGTCACGGCCGCGCCCGGGATGGACGACAGCAAGGTACGACGCAGGGAGTTGCCGAGGGTGTAACCGAAGCCCGGCTCGAGCGGTTCGATGACGAACTTGGAACGAGACGAGTCGATGAATTCCTCGGAGAGCTGAGGACGCTGGGAAATGAGCATTGAAATTCTCCTTTTCGACGCCCGCTATATGACGTCGGTAGAGGGATAAAGATGACTTTTCGAAGTTTACTTCGAGTAAAGCTCGACGATGAGCTGCTCCTGCAGCGGGATGTCGATTTGTGCGCGCTCGGGCAGCTGGTGCACGAGGATGCGCAGGGTCTCCGGAACGACCTGCAGCCATGCCGGAACGTTGGCGTCGGCCAGGCGATCCTGGGCCTCTTCGAACCATTCCATCTTCTGGGAACGCTCACGGACATCGATGATGTCGTACTGCGTCACGCGGAAGGACGGAACGTTGATGTTCTTACCGTTGACGGTGAAGTGGCCGTGGGAGACCAGCTGACGGGCCTGGCGGCGGGTGCGAGCCAGACCAGCGCGGTAGACCACGTTGTCCAGGCGGGACTCCAGCAGGATGACCAGGTTGTCACCGGTCTTGCCCGGCAGACGGTTGGCCTCTGCGTAGTAGCGACGGAACTGACGCTCCAGGACACCGTAGGTGTACTTTGCCTTCTGCTTTTCCTGCAGCTGCAGCAAGTACTCGGATTCCTTGATGCGGTTGCGGCCAGCCTGTCCCGGGGGGTACGGGCGGCGCTCAAACGCCATGTCGCCGCCGACCAGGTCGACGCGGAGACGGCGGGATACACGGGTAGCGGGGCCGGTATAACGAGCCATAGTTTAGTTACCTCTTCCTTCCCTTAAACGCGACGACGCTTCGGCGGACGGCAGCCGTTGTGCGGCTGCGGAGTCACATCCGAGATCGAGGACACCTCCAGGCCGGCGGCCTGGAGCGAACGGATTGCGGTTTCGCGGCCCGAGCCCGGGCCCTTAACGAAAACGTCAACCTTCTTCATCCCGTGCTCCATCGCCTTGCGGGCGGCGGACTCGGCAGCCATCTGAGCTGCGAACGGGGTGGACTTACGGGAACCCTTGAAGCCGACGTGACCGGAGGATGCCCAGGAAATAACAGCACCGGTCTGATCGGTGATCGAGACGATGGTGTTGTTGAAGGTGGACTTGATGTACGCGTGGCCCTGGGCCACATTCTTCTTTACGACGCGACGGCCGGAACGGCGGGCGCCGGAACGAGTCTTTGGAGGCATGAATTACTTCTTCTTTCCTGCGATCGTCTTCTTCGGACCCTTACGAGTACGAGCATTGGTCTTGGTGCGCTGACCACGAACCGGCAGGCCACGACGGTGGCGCAGGCCCTGGTAGCAGCCAATTTCAATCTTGCGGCGGATGTCAGCCTGTACCTGGCGGCGCAGATCGCCTTCTACCTTGTACTCAGCCTCGATCGCGTCACGCAGTGCCGACAGCTGGTCATCATCCAGGTTGTCGGTACGCAGGTCGGGAGAGATGCCGGTCTTTTCCAGCAGTGCCTTGGCACGGGTGTGCCCGATGCCATAGATGTAGGTGAGAGCGATCTCCATGCGCTTGTTGCGCGGGAGATCAACACCAGCTAGACGTGCCATGTGGCTTGTCCTTTCGGGTTTTTACGGTGGTTTTCTCCCTACCCGTCCCCTACCATTTCGCGCGCTGCCCGGACCGTGCCGGTGCCCGCGCGAAATTGTGGTGGGGCTCAAGCCACCGTGGCCTGAGGTAGAAAAAGGCGACCGACCTTGCGGCCGCCCCTGGGTAAGGAGGCTTACTGTCTTTACTTGTAGCGGTAGACGATGCGTCCGCGGGTCAGGTCGTAAGGAGACAGCTCAACAACTACCCGGTCCTCAGGGAGGATGCGGATGTAGTGCTGACGCATTTTGCCCGAAATGTGGGCAAGAACCTTGTGTCCGTTGTCAAGCTCGACACGAAACATTGCATTCGGCAAGGGCTCGATGATGCGGCCCTCGACCTCAATTGCGCCTTCCTTAGCCATAACCTCAACTTTTCTAGCCGCTGGCTACTAGCCGAAGCGACTGCATGTATTTGTCTACTGCCTGGCGTTTATCGTGCGGAGAGTTCCGCACACATACACCAAACAAAGAGCATACGCGTTAACGACACGAATTCCAAACCCGTCCCCTAACGTTCATGCTGGGTGCCCGCGCGCTAGCGACGCCAAAAAGACCCGCCCCGCGCCTGGATGAGGCGGGCGGGGCGGGCCGGGGAAGTTTCAGATGTCGAAGCTTCGCTTAGTAGATGAAGACCTTGTCACCAATCTGCAGGTCGTTGAAGTAACGGATAGCAGCCTGGTCCGGCAGGCGGACGCAGCCAGCGGAGTCGTAGGCCGGGTCGCCCAGGTGGAAGGCGTGGCCGTTGTTGGTGAAGTAGATGGCGTAAGGCATCGGGGCGTTGTTGAACTCGTAGGAGATCTCGTCCTTGATCTTACGGTTGACGTGGAAGGTGCCACGCGGGGTCTCCTGGCCCGTCTTGCCCGGGGCCATGGACGGGGCGACGTAGGTGACATCGCCGTTCTTCTGCAGCCAGGTGCGGCGGCCGTCCAGGTCGACGCAGACGGCGGCGTCGGCCGGGCACGGGCCGCGGTTGAAGGCGTTGCGCTGGCGCTCCTGCTCCGCCTTGCGGGCAGCGGCTTCGGCGGCAGCCTTCTCGCGGGCGGCCTGCTCGGCCTGGGCGCGGGCGGCGGCCTCGCGGGCAGCCTTGGCCTCGGCCTGCTTCTGGGCCACCAGGCCCGGGAACAGAGCGTTCAGGACGTTGTCGACGACCGGGCGCAGGGCGTTGGCGGCCTGCGGGTTGAGCTTGTTGACCTCGTTGAGCATCTGGTTGCGGGTGTTCCAGGCCTGCTCGCGGGCACCGCCGAAGAACTTGTCTGCTTCTTCCTGCACCTGCTTGGACAGCTGGTCGATGTTCGGCAGCTGGGAGCTGCCCTGGTTCAGCTGAACTTGGGAGGACAGTTGGGTCGGGTCCGGCATTTGCTGGGCGTGGGCGTTCGGCACGCCACCAATCAGGGTGACGGCCATGGCCACCGTGGCGGCCAGCGCTAAGGCGGCGCGACGGAAAGCCAGGGGGACGGCATTGAAGCGGAATTTCGACATGCTGAAAATTATAGACCTCTGGCCGAGGAATTTCCCAGCCGGGCATGAACGTTACCAAATCGTAGCCGCGCACAGGCCTGTCCCGCCCGGCGTCGCCGCGCGCTCGCTGGGAGCTTTTGGAGTGTTTGGGGAGCTTGGCCCTAGGCAGCCGGGCTACTTGTCGTAGCGCGGGGTCAGGATGCGCGGGCCGTCGGCGGTGGCGGCGACGGTGTGCTCCCAGTGGGAGGTCAGCGAGCCGTCCTCGGTAATGACGGTCCAGTCGTCGTCCAGGACCACGGAGTCCTCGGTGCCCAGCGTGAGCATGGGCTCGATGGCCAGCACGGAGCCTTCCTGGATATAGGGCCCGCGGCCCGGGCGGCCCTCGTTGGCCAGGTAGGGCTCCTCGTGCATGGTGCAGCCGATGCCGTGGCCGCCGTAGCCGTCGACGATGAACAGCTCAACGCCGAATTTCTCCTCGGCGGCCCAGGTGGCCAGCTCGAGGGCGTGGGAGACGTCGGTCAGCCGGTTGCCCGGCACCATGGCCTTGAGCCCCTCGGACAGGACCCAGGCGGTGGCATCGTTCAGCTTGGTGGCCTCCGCGCTGACCTCGCCGACAGGGAAAGTCCAGGCGCTGTCGCCCACCCAGCCGTCGAGGGTGGCCCCGCAGTCGATGGAGACCAGGTCACCTTCGGCCAGGATCGTCTCCTCATCCGGGATGCCGTGGACGATGACGTCGTTCACGGAGGCGCAGATGGAGCCCGGGAAGCCCTCGTAACCTTTGAAGGTGGGCTGAGCGCCGGCGCCGCGGATGAGTTCTTCCGCGACGGCGTCGAGTTCGAGGGTAGATACGCCTGGCGCCGCAGCCAAGCGCACGGCCTGCAGGGCGCGACCGACGATTTCGCCGGCCGCCTGCATGGCGTCGAGTTCACCCGGGGTGCGGGCGGGGATGCGTTTGCTGCGGCGCGAGAAGATGGAAATGGCTCTTAACCTACTTCCCCAGTGCTTCCATGGCGCGGGCGTTAATCTCTTCGACCTCGCCCTCGGCCTTGATCGGGATGATGGCGTCGCCGTAGTGCTGGATGAGCGGGAAGGTCTCATCGCGGTAGACGCCCAGGCGGGTGCGGATGGTGTCCTCGGTGTCATCGGCGCGGCCGCGGGCCAGCATGCGCTCGACCACGACGTCCTCGGAAACCTCGAAGTTCAGCACGCCGTCCAGCTTCAGGCCCTTGTCGGCCAGCAGCTGGGTCAGGATGTCGGCCTGCTCCACGGTGCGCGGGAAGCCGTCCAGCAGGAAGCCCTTGGCGGCGTCGTCCTGCTCGAGGCGGTCCTTGACCATGCGGGCGGTGACGTCGGTCGGCACGAGCTGACCGGCGTCCATGTAGGACTTGGCTTCCTTGCCTAGCTCGGTGCCCTCGCCGATGTTGGCGCGGAAGAGGTCACCGGTGGAGATGTGCGGGATGCCCAGCTTTTCGCTCAAAATAGCGGCCTGCGTGCCCTTGCCGGCACCGGGAGGTCCAAGGAGTACGTAACGCATTATTTCAACAGTCCTTCGTAGTTCGATTGCAGAAGCTGGGACTCAATCTGCTTGACGGTAGTCAAGGCAACAGAGACCATAATCAAGATCGCGGTACCACCGAAGGCGGTCATGCCGCCGCCCTGGGAGTGCCCCACGCCGAAGTCCAGCAGGATGTTCGGCAGGATAGCAATGATACCCAGGTAGGCAGCGCCCACGAACAGCAGGCGGTTCATCACGTAGCCCAGGTACTCGGCCGTCGGGCGGCCGGGGCGGATGCCCGGAATGAAGCCACCGTACTTCTTCATATTATCCGCTTGCTCCGCCGGATCGTACTGAACCGAAACGTAGAAGTAGGCGAAGAAGATGGTCAGCACGAAGTAGAGCACGATGTACTGCCAGGACGCCGGGCTCTGCAGCCAGGAGATGACGTTGCGCTGCCACCAGTTGTCCGGGGTGACCGCGTTGTTGGAGTTGACGATCTGGGTGATCAGCACCGGCATGTAAATCAGCGAGGAGGCGAAGATCACCGGGATAACGCCGGCCTGGTTGACCTTCAGCGGCAGGTAGGTGGAGGAACCACCGTACTGGCGGCGGCCCACCATGCGCTTGGCGTACTGGACCGGGATGCGGCGCTGGCCCTGCTCGATGAAGGTGATGCCGATGACCAGGACGATGACGCCGGCGACGATCATGGCGAAGACCAGGCCGCCGTTGTTCTGCAGGATGTTCATGCCGTCGGTAGGCAGACGGGTCGCGATACCTGCGAAGATCATCAGGGACATGCCGTTACCGATACCCTTTTCGGTAATCAGCTCGCCCATCCACATCACGAGCACGGCGCCGGAGGTCATCACCAGCACCAGCACCACCAGGTCGAAGATGTTGCGGTCCGGAACCAGGACCTCCACGCCCTGGCCCAGCAGCTGCTGACGGTCGGCCAGGGCGACGATGCCGGAGGACTGCAGCAGCGCCAGCGCCACGGTGAGGTAGCGGGTGTACTGCGTCATCTTGGTCTGCCCGGACTGGCCTTCCTTCTTCAGCTGCTCGAAGTGCGGGATGACCACGGTCAGCAGCTGCACGATAATGGAGGCCGTAATGTACGGCATGATGCCGATGGCGAAGATCGACAGCTGCAGCAGCGCGCCACCCGAGAACAGGTTGATGACGGAGTACAGGTTGCCGGATTCTTCCGTCAGGTCGCGCAGACGGCCCGCGATGGCGCCGTAGTCGACGCCCGGGGACGGGATCTGCGCGCCGATGCGGTACGCAATGATCATCACGATCGTAAAGATGATCTTCTTGCGCAGATCGGCGTCCTTAAATGCCTGAATAATGGCGGACACTACACAATCCTCCTGGCCTACCGAGGGCGTGCGCAGAAAAATACCGCCCGCGTCTCACGCGTGCCGGTGCCCTTCTACTGCCTCGAGGTGGATACTCATTTGACCCGCTGGGCAACGCCAGGCCGCCGCCCGCGGCGCGCGCGGTAAAGGCAGCCTGGTTAGCCCTCCGGGTGGGATGAACAGTTTTGACCCCATTACCCTACCAGCCCCAAAAGCATTAGCCCCAATAGCAGCGACCTAAACGCGATTAGGCTCGCCTTAGCCGGGCAGCTGGCGCTGCGCGAGATAGCGCAAGATGGCCTTGACCCGCCGGTTTTCCTCCGCCGGGTCCAAGCGCAGCTTCAGGAAGATATTGCTCACATGTTTGCCCACCGCCGCGGTCGATAGGAACAGCTGGTTCTCGATCTCCCGGTTCGACAGCCCGCAGGACATCAGCTCCAAGACCTCTCGCTCCCGCGGGGTGAGCTCGCCGATGCCGCTGCGCGCCGAGTTCATCAGCGCCTGCGCCACCGTGGGGTCGATGACCACGCCGCCGGCGGCCACCGTGTCCAGGGACTTAAGGAAGTCCGCCACTTCCGACACCCGGTCCTTGAGCAGGTAGCCGGTCCCGCCGTCGGTGTTATCGAAAAGCTCCACGGCATAGGCCGGGGCCACGTACTGGCTCAAAACCACGACCGCCAGGCCGGGAAACTCCTGCCGTAGGCTCACCGCAGTCCGCAGGCCGTCGTCGGCCATGCGCGGCGGCATCCGCACGTCCGTGATTAAGACTTCGGGGAGTTGGCCGGCGGCGGCCAACTCACGCACCAGGCCGACCAGCTGGTCGGCGTCGCTAGCCTGGCCGACGACGCGGTGGCCGCGGCGCTCTAGCAGCCCGGCCACGCCCTCGCGCAGCAGCGCGGAATCATCCGCGATAACAATCCGCATTATCCGATCCCCGTTTCTCCTCGTTCCAACAACAACGGAATGACCGCCGCCACCCGCGTGGGGCCGCCCGCCGGCGAGGTCAGCTCCAGCCTGCCGCCGAAAGCCGCCAGCCGCTCGCGCATCCCGGCCAGGCCACAGCCTGGAGTTAGCTCGGCCCCACCCGGGCCCTCGTCCACCACGGTGATGCGCAGGTTGGCGTCGGCGGTGACCAGGACACTGACCGCCGCGCCCGGGGCGTGCTTGGAGGCATTGGTCATGGCCTCGGTGGCGAAGAAATAGGCGGCCGCCAAAATGCTGGGTTGCAGATCCGGCAGCGGGTGCGGGGCGCGGACGGCGACGTGCGGGCCCAACCCCGCCGCGGCATCGTTCAGCGCGGCCACCAGCCCGCGGTCCGTGAGCACCTGCGGCTGGATGCCGCGGACGGTCGCGCGCAGGCTGGCCAGCCCGTTTTCGATGTCCTCCTTGGCCGCGCGCACCAGGTCTGCCTCGGTACCCTCCAGGTCCAGCAGGGCCTCGCCCAGCTTGATGGAGGCCGCCACGAGGTACTGCTGGGTGCCGTCGTGCAGATCCCGCTCTATGCGCTGGCGCTCGACTTCGTAGGCGTCCGCGATCGCCCGGCGGGCGCGGGTAAGCTCGGCCAAGCGCTGGGCTTGCGCCCGCTCTTGCGCGCGCTCGGTGGCGGCCGGGTTGAAGGCCGCGCGCGGGTTATGCTTCCACGGGAGTTTCACACTGACAGACTTTAACGCCTGCGCTTTCGGTGGGGGTAGGGCCAGCCCTACCCGGAAATCTAGTTCCACCCCGCTTCTGCGCCGGCGTTTTCCTACGTTGAATAGGTAGACATGACCACCACACTGAAACTCAACGACGTCACCAAGAATTTTGGCGGCAACGATGTCCTCTCCGGCATCACCCTGGAGCTTTCCCCGGGTGAAACCGCCGCCATCATGGGCCCGTCCGGCTCCGGCAAGTCCACCCTTTTGCACTGCATGTCCGGGGTCCTGCTCCCCACCACCGGCCGCGTCCACTTCGGAACGACCGACCTGACCGAGCTCAACGACGGCGACCGCTCGCACCTGCGCCTTAGCTCCTTCGGCTTCGTCTTCCAGGACGGGCAACTCCTGCCGGAGCTGACCGCCGCGGAGAATATCGCTCTGCCGGCTACCCTGACCGGCACCTCCCGCCGGAAGGCCCGGCGCCGCGCCGTCCACCTGCTGGATCAGCTGGGCCTGGGCGAGTTCGCCGACCGCCGCCCCGGGCCTCTGTCCGGCGGGCAGGCCCAGCGCGTGGCCATCGCCCGCGCGCTGGCTACCGAGCCCGCGGTCATCTTCGCCGACGAGCCGACCGGGGCGCTCGACCAAGCCACCGGGCACGACGTCATGCAGATGCTGACGACCCTGGTGCGCCAGCAGGGCTCCACCCTGGTGCTGGTCACCCACGACGCGCAGGTGGCCGACTGGCTGGACCGGCGCATCGAGCTGCGCGACGGCATCATCCACGACGACCGCCAGCTGGGGGCCGCACGATGAGCACTCCCACCGCCTCTCCGAGCTCCCGTCCCGCGCCGGTGCGCGCCTCCATCGGCGGCCTGGCGCTGCAGCTGTTCCGGGCCTCCGTGTCCTCGCGCTCCGGCACCGGCACCCTGACCCTGCTCTCGCTCGGCTCGCTGACGGTGGGCGCGACCATCGCCTTCCTCGTCGCCGGCGGGACGTACATGTTCTACCGCCGGGGCGAAAACGCTCACCTCCAGGCCGGCTTGGACACCTCCCAGCCGGGCATGGACGCGCACACTTGGACGGTCTTGGCCCTGATTGCTTGCGCCTTCCTCGTACCTGCCCTGTTTAGCCTCATCTCCCAGGCCGCCGTCACCAGCGCCGCCGGGAGGGAGCGGCGGCTGGCCGCCCTGCGGCTCATCGGGCTTAGCGCCCGCGACATCACCCGCATGACGGTCCTGGAGACGGGCATCAACGCGGTGGTCGGCACCGCGCTCGGGGCCTTGCTCAGCGCGCTGCTGGTCCCCGCCTTTGCCACCCTGACCTTTATGGGGGTTCCCCTCTCCCCGACCGAGCTCTACCTGCCGTGGTGGGGCTACCTGGCCGTCGGCTCCGCTCTCATCGTCCTCGCGCTAGCCGCCGCCCTGGCCGGCATGCAGCGGGTCGCGGTGAGCCCGCTAGGGGTAGCCCGCCGCCAGATGCCCCGCGCCCTGCGCTGGTGGCGCCCCGCGCCCTGCGCTGGTGGCGCGCCGTGGCCTTCCTGGTGCTCGCCGTCGGCCTGCTGGTAGGAGTCAATCAGTTCGACTTTTTTGCCAGCCTGGGGGCTATGCTCGCCATCGCCGCTTTTCTCTTTCTGCTCATCGGCACTCTGAGCCTCATCGCCCCGCTCTTCCTCCAGGTCAGCGCCTGGGTGGCGGGTATGTTGGGCTCTAATGCAAACTTCATCGCCTCCCGCCGCGTGGCCACTGGGGCCCGGGCGGCCTGGCGGCGGGTCGCCCCGAGCGCGCTCTTCGGCCTCTTGGCCGGGTATATGATCGTCTCCCCCTTCGGCGACGACGACCTGAGCCAGTCGCTGCGGGAGAACCCGGAGACCTCCATCATTTTCCACGACGTCTTTACCGGGATCATCCTGACCATCTCCTTCGGCTTCTGCATCACGGCGATGTCCATCCTGCAGGGCCAGGCGCACGAGGTCTTCGCCAACGCTGACCTGACCCGCAGCCTCCGGCTGATGGGGCTGCGCCCGGGCTTCCTCACCCGCGTGGCCGCCTACGAGATCTTCGCACCCCTCGTCTCCGTCAGCCTCCTCGGATTTGCCTGGGGCGCTCTCCTCGGCCTGGTGATGCTCTACAGCAGCGGGGATCTGGAGATCGCCCCGCGCCTGGCTAACGCCGGGCTCCTGCTGGGCGCCGGCTGGCTGGTCGTGGCCGTGGCTTTTATCGCCGTTATCCCCCTTCGGAATCGGGTAGCCCGCCACGCCACCCGCAAAAACGACTAGGGTGGCTGCTTAGACAACCGTTAGCCGTTAAAGGAAGGAATTCTATCTATGGCTACCACTAAGTTTCAGCCCACCCGCCGCCTGGCGGCCGTCGCCCTGACCGCGCTGCTCGCCGTGGGCGGCGCCACCGCCTGCGACGACTCTTCGCGCAGCGAGAACGAGCACGACGTCTCCTCCACCGAGCCGTCCGCGCCGGCCTCCGAAGAATCCAAGTAACCTAGCGCGCCGCTCACCTGGCGCTTGCCGCTCCAACGCGTTGAGCGCTCGAGTGGCATACAACGCATAGAAAAATCCCACCGCCGGTCTCCCTCAAGCGGGAACCCGGCGGTGGGATTTTATTTAGTAGGTCTTAAAAAGACTTACTTGGTCGCGGTGGTGGAGCCACCGGCGGCCTCGATCTTCTCCACAGCGGACTTGGAGAACTTGTCAGCGGTGACGTTCAGCTTGACGCTGATTTCACCGTTGCCCAGGACCTTGACCGGCTGCTTAGCGCGGACCAGGCCGGCGGAGACGATGTCTGCGACAGTGACGTCGCCGCCGTTCGGGAAGGCCTTGGCCAGGTCGGACACGTTGACCACCTGGTAATCGACCTTGTTCGGGTTGCGGAAGCCCTTGAGCTTCGGCAGACGCATGTGGATGGGCATTTGGCCACCCTCGAAAGCGGCCGAAACCTGCTTACGTGCCTTAGTACCCTTGGTACCGCGGCCGGCGGTCTTACCCTTGGAAGCTTCACCGCGGCCGACGCGGGTCTTAGCCTTGTTTGCACCCTTGGAAGGGCGCAGATCGTGCAGCTTGATGATATCAGCCATGATTTATCTACTCCCCTGCCACTTCTTCAACGGTGACCAGGTGACGCACCTTGTTAACCATGCCGCGGATGACCGGGGTGTCCTGCTTAACGACGGACTGACCGATCCGCTTGAGGCCCAGGGCCTCAATGTTGGCGCGGTGGTTCGGCTTGGTGCCCACCAGGCCCTTAATTTGAGTAATCTTCAGAGCCATTGTTTATGCCTCCTGACCTGCGCGACGGCGCAGCATACGGGCCGGGGTGACCTCCTCGACGGACTTGCCGCGGCGAGCGGCAACTTCCTCGGGGCGGACCAGCTGCTTGAGGCCGTCCACGGTAGCACGGACGACGTTGAGGGCGTTGTCGGAGCCCAGGGACTTCGACAGGATGTCCTGCACGCCGGCGCACTCAAGCACCGGGCGGGCAGCGCCACCAGCGATTACACCGGTACCGGGGGCGGCCGGCTTCATCATGACGATGCCGGCGGCGTCGCGGCCCTCGACCGGGTGGGTGATGGTGCCAGCGATCATCGGGACGCGGAAGAAGTTCTTGCGAGCTTCCTCGGCACCCTTCTGGATGGCGGCCGGGACTTCCTTGGCCTTGCCGTAGCCGACGCCGACCATGCCCTGGCCGTCGCCAACGACCACGAGAGCGGTGAACGACATGTTGCGGCCACCCTTGACGGTCTTGGAGACGCGGTTGATGGTCACAACGCGCTCGATGTACTTATCGCGCTCGTTGTCCTGGTTACGACGATCGTTGCGGCGGTTGTGGCCACCGCGGTTGTTGTTCTTGTTCTCGGCGGAGCGTCCGCCGTCACGCTGTTCACGGTCCGACATTAGGCGTTCCTTCCGTTGATGTTTCCGTTGACCATTAGAACTTCAGACCGCCTTCACGTGCGGCCTCAGCCAGAGCTGCGACGCGACCGTGGTACTTGTAACCACCGCGGTCGAAGACAACCTGCTCGATGCCAGCTGCCTTGGCGCGCTCTGCGATCAGCTCGCCCACCTTGGAAGCCTTAGCCTTCTTGTCGCCCTCGAGGGCGCGGATGTCCGCTTCCATGGTGGACGCGGAGACCAAGGTGTGGCCCGCCAGGTCGTCGATGACCTGGACGTGCATGTGGCGGGAAGAGCGGTGGAGAACCAGACGCGGTGCCTCCGGGGTACCGCGCAGGGTCTTGCGGATACGGAAGTGACGGCGGGCGCGTGCCTCGCGACGACGGCTAGAGATGTCCTTGCCGACTGGAGTGCGCTTGTTGTTTTCAGTGTTTGCCATTGCTTACTTACCCGTCTTTCCGACCTTGCGGCGGATCTGCTCGCCTTCGTAACGAATGCCCTTGCCCTTGTAAGGATCGTCCTTACGCAGGCGGCGGATGTTCGCGGCGATCTGTCCGACAGCTTGCTTGTCAATGCCAGTGATGGAGAACTTGGTGGCGCCATCAGTTGCGAAGCTGATGCCCTCCGGAGCCTCAATGAGGATCGGGTGGGAGTAGCCCAAGTTGAACTCCAGGTTCGAACCCTTCTGCTGAACGCGGTAGCCGACACCGAAGATTTCCATCTTGATGGTGTAGCCATCGGTCACGCCGATGACGGCGTTGTTGATGAGGGAACGAGACAGGCCGTGCAGGGCACGGTGCTTGCGGTGATCATCCGGGCGGGAAACGCGGATCTCGTTGTCCTCCACGGCGACGGTGATCGGCTCCGGAACCTCGACGGTCAGGGTGCCCTTCGGGCCCTTAACCTCGATGGTCTGTCCGTTGATCTTGGTTTCGACGCCGCTCTTAACGGCGATGGGTGCTAGACCGACTCGAGACATGTGTCATACCTCCCTTACCAGACGTAGGCGAGAACTTCTCCGCCTACGCCCTTCTCCTGAGCCTGACGATCGGTCAGCAGACCGTGGGACGTGGAGATGATAGCCACGCCCAGGCCGCCAAGGACCTTCGGCAGGTTGGTGGACTTTGCATACACACGCAGACCCGGCTTAGACACGCGGCGCAGACCGGACAGGGAGCGCTCACGGTTGTTGTACTTAAGCTCGAGGGACAGCTCGCGGTCCTCGACAGAGTAGTCAGCGATGTAGCCTTCCTGCTTCAAGATCTCAGCGATGTTGACCTTGATCTTGGAGGTCGGCATCGACACGGTGTCGTGGTGCGCATGGTTTGCGTTGCGCACGCGCGACAGCATGTCGGCGATAGGATCAGTCATGGTCATGGTTAAACGACCGTTACCTTTCTCGTTGCGGTTCCCATCCCAGCCGCGCGACAGGCAGAGACTGCCTGCCCGTTCGACTGGACTCACCACGCGCGTTTTCCGTGTGATTTCGGGCTACTCACGCTCCCCGCGGTCAATACCGCGAGGCGCTCGCCACCCTTTGATACAGACACGGTCCGCTTTATCGGCGAGGGGCCTACAACAAAGTTGATGTTCAATTCTTACCTGGAAGGCGCCGAAAAAATCACGGCTCCGCAGGACCCTTTGGGTACTGCCGCGCAGGTCAGGGGTTCAAAACCCCCGACGGACGCTATTCCAACGGGTCAGTGTACCCAACCAGCAGGGCGTTTGTAAAATTTCTACTGCTCACGACTTCTTCGCCGCCCGCGGGGCTTTCCCGCACCCCTTCCGCCGCCCCACCGCAGAATCCAATCAGGCTCCCCCTTGCCTATTCACCAGCATCAACGCCTCCTTTTGCGCGGGGGCCTAAACTGGGTCCCATGTCTGATGATGCGAAGAAGATCGATAACAACAAGGAACCCATGCAGTCCGCCCACGCCTGGCTGGTCGAGGCCGCCGGCCACCTGGGCCTCGACCAGGCGGATGCCACCGCCCTGACCAAGGGATTGCTCGACCTGACCGCCGACGTCGCCCACAACCGCTCCCGCCCGGCCGCACCGCTAACCGCGTTCCTGGTGGGCCTGGCCTCTAAAGACACCGACGAGGCCCGCCAGCACATCGAGAAGCTGCGCGCCCAGATCGCCGAGCAGTAGCAACCCGGCCGCCGCGGCCAAGCCCACAGCAAGCCAGATCAGAGAGACCCCAGGTCAGAAAGACCACCCAGACCAGGAGGATTAGTGTCCAACAGGGTTAACGCCCGCTTTGCCGTCACCCGCGTGCGCCTTGACGACGACGGCCAGCTCACCCAGGTCGACACCCGGGCCGATACCGTCGCGGGCGAGGAACCGCTGGAGATCCGCGTGGACGGCCAGACGATTACGACCACCATGCGCACCCCGGGCCACGACGTGGAGCTGGCCCACGGCTTCCTCCACTCGGAGGGACACATCCGGGCCGCCGCCGACGTGACGACCGCGCGCTACTGCGCCGGATCGACTGTCAACGGGGAGAACACCTACAACCTGCTGGACGTGGAACTGGCCCGTCAGAACGTCATCGAGCTTTCGGATCTGCGCCTGGGGCTGACGACCTCCGCGTGCGGGGTCTGCGGTACTTCCTCCATCGAGCAGCTCCAGCACAAGCTGCCCTACCCCATCCCCCACTGGGACGTGGACCCGCAGCTCATCGCAACCATCCCGGACCGCCTGCGCGAGTACCAAAAACAGTTCAAAAAGACCGGCGGCATCCACGCCGCGGCCGCCTTCACCATGGACAGCGAGCCGGTCGTCGTGCGCGAGGACATCGGCCGCCACAACGCCGCCGACAAGGTCATCGGACACCTGCTGCTGGAAGGGCGTCTACCCGCCCACGACTTGGTGCTAGTGGTTAGCTCCCGCGCCTCTTTCGAGCTGGTGCAAAAGGCCGCCATGGCCGGCTTCCCCGCGCTGATTGCGGTCTCCGCCGCCTCCTCCCTTGCCGTCGAGACCGCCCGCGAGGCCGGCATGGCACTGGTCGGCTTCGCCCGCGGCAACCGCTTTAACCTGTACTCCGGCCAGCTGGACCGCTCGCGGGGTTAAACGCCCCGCACACGCACCACCAGATCACCAAAGGCCCGCCGGGCACATACCCAGCGGGCCTCGTCCTCAGCAGGTGAGAACTCCCCGAAATTGGGAGATTCGCGGAGCCAAAAGGCCCGAGAGTCCTTGTCCCTGGCAGGGATTAGTCGCGGTATTCCTCGGGGCCGTTGTTCAGCCAGGCGTAGACGCCGCCGATGAGGAAGCCGCCGCCGACCAGGTTGCCCAGCCAGACCAGGGTCCAGTTGAGCGCGACGTTGCCGATGGTCAGCGCAGCCGGGAGCGGATCCGAGCCGAAGGCGGTGAGCAGGAAGAGGCAGAAGTTAGCAATAACGTGCTCGAGGCCCAGGCCCACGAAGCAGGCGATGATGGGCACGATCATAAAGAACTTGGAGACGACCTCCTTGGCGAAGATGCCGCCCACGATGGCCATGTTGACCACGAAGTTGGCCAGGATGGCCTCGACGAACATGCCCTGCGGGGACTTGGTCAGCTTGCCCTCGGACAGGGTGACGATGAGGTGGCTGGGGTCCATCCCGGAGAATTTCGCCGACATGCCCATGGCCGCGGCGAAAAGAATCACGCCCAACAGGTTGAAGAAGGTCGTGACGATGAGCAGCCAGAGACCCTTGCCCCACGAGACCTGCTTGTTGACCGCGCCGTAGACCATGTACATCATGTTGCCGGTGGCCAGGTCAGCGCCGAGCACCACGATGGCGAACAGGCCCAGGCCGAAGATCATGGCGAAGACCGGGGTGCCCAGGCCGGGCGCGAGCTGCTCCACAGCGTTGCCCACGACGCCCGCGAAGGCGGTGCCCACGGTCAGGTAGACGCCCGCCAGGGTGGAGCGGCCCGCGAACCTGCTGAAGGACTTGTCCAGCAGGGTCACTTTCTTATTGACGGCCGCGGCGGCCGAATCATTCAACGACATTGATTTCCTTTACTGCGGTTACGCGGAAGGGGCCACGCGGGCCTAGTACGCATAAAATTTTAAGACTATTTCCAGCACTTGCATAATCAGGGCGCAAAGATTTTCCAGACACCCCAACCGTGTCTTTTGCAACTCCAGTCACTCCAGGCACTATGGTTGTGTATATTCGTTCCGCTGGCCCGGCCGGCGGACTCCTTCCCCTCTCCCCGCCCTATCCCTTTTCGGAGCCACCTCGATGCCGAGCCACCCACACACCAGTGCCTGGGCCGCCTTGCAGGCCCGGGGCGATGCCGCCCGCCCGGATTCCCGCTCCGCTACCCGCCCCCGGCCGGAGGCCGACGGCCCCCGCCGGAGCACGGATACCACCCCGCGACAACACCCTTTGGCCTTCCCGCAACAGGAGGCGCCCGCGGCTACGCCGGCGAGCACCCAGGTAGACACCGCCGAAAGCACTGCCGGTCCCAGACTGCTCCGCGCGTGGTCCAACAACGGCGCGGTCCGCGTCGCCGTCGGCGTGGTAGCTACGGTCGCGCTTATCTTCTCCATCCAGCGCACCGTCGAGACCCCGGAGGAAATCACCCAGGCCCCGCAGCTGTCGGCCCACGCGGGCGAGGCCCCGGCTATCGCCCCGTCGCCGGCGCAGGAGATGTACGTACCGGCGGTCGGCATTCACGCCAATTTCGACGCGGAGCCCTGCCGGGCTAAAGACGGCGCCATCGATCCGGAGAACATGGACACCGCGTGCACGTATACCGCAGATGACCGCCCCTATTCCCTACCCGGCACCACCGCCGAGGACCTCGTGGTGGTCGCCGGCCACACCGGCGCGGGCGTGCCCGGGGTCTTCGACAACCTCTACGACGGCGGCAGCGACGAGCACCGCATCAATGTGGGCGACAAGCTCTACCTGCGCACGGCGGCCTCCGGCGACGACTGGCTGGTCTATACAGCCACCGACCTCCACGACCCCGACAAGGGCGGGCTGGCTGACGATGCCTCCGTCTGGGGCGACGGCCCCCAGCCCGGGCGCCTTTTGACCATCAGCTGCATCCAGCCCGCCAACCTGTGGCAGCCGGCCGTCCGCAACGCGGTCGTGGGCTGGCAGCTGGAATCCGTGGTCAGCCCCGACGCCGGCAGTGATGCGCCGGACCAGGTCTCCCCGGACGAGGTTCAACCCGTGCCCTACCCGGGCAAGGAGCCGGCCACGCTCTAGACCGGATCCCCACCGGAGACCCGCCAGCGACACTACCCCAGCGCAGTTGTCTATACCCCCGAAACCTACCCCCAGCGAAGATCGCGAGCCCTAAATAATACCTTTTCGCCGAAAAGATAGCACTTCGCCACGCCGAAAACTGTTCGAGCCTCCACCAAGCTGGAACTTCATCTAGCACCCGTTAAGGCACCCGCCGCGCTGTCTACGCTTTTAGGGCCAAAATTAGTGAGCCACTCTCAAAGTTACTGATGAGAAAATTGTTACTTGTTGTGACAAAAGGTGCGCTTGGGGCTAATCTCAATTTCGATGGCGCCATGGTCCCCTATTCGAACTTGGCGCCTAGTCCCATCACCCTCAAGGAGAACCTCTCATACAGAAGCTCACCCGCACCCTGACCGCCGGCGTTATGGCCGCAGCTCTTACCCTGGGCGGCACCGTCGTGGCTCAGGCCCAGGAAAACCCGATGACGCTCACCGTCGACGGCACGGAGTACTACAAGAACGCCGACGGCAAGTACACCTCCGGTTTCGGCGAGGATGCCACCGAACTGACCGGCGCGGAGCTCGACAACGCCCTGAATGCGTGGCGCGAAGAAAACGGCTTCACCTCTGAAGGCGAAGCAGGTGACACCGGCGAGGAAGGCACCCCCGAGGGAAACGAGGGCATCCCGGCCCCGGCCACCATTGAGGAAGAGGGCACCACCTGGTACCAATCCACCCAGGACAAGGGCGTCTACGTCGACGATCCGGCCAAGGTCAACGAGCCGATCACCGACGAGATGCGCGCTGCTTCCGATGCCATGCTGGCCGAGTACAACAAGCAGCAGGCGGAGGAAGAAAAGGACTACTCCAAGCTGGCTTGGCTGGCCCTGCCGGCAGCCCTCATCATCGGCGGCGTGACCTGGTACCTGATGCAGGACGGCAAGACCTACACCCAGGACAAGGCCCGCGTGAACGAGCAGCCGACCGCAGAAGAAAAGGCTGCCTCCGAGGAGCTCCTGGCCGCTAACAAGGACGAGGTCATCGCCCAGGGCGGCAAGCTGGACGAGGCCGCCTACGCCGGCGCCGGCGCCCAGGGTGTCGGCACCGCCCAGGACACCGCCACCGCCCCGCGCGGTATGGCCGCTGAGACCGGCTCCAACACCGTGGCACGCGGCCTCATCGCCCTGGCCGTCGTCGCCATGGCGGGCGCCGCCGCCTTCGTGGCCCGCCGCAAGTTCTTCGCCTAATAGCGCGAAGCCGAAAACACTAAAGCTCCCGTAACCACCAACGTGGCTACGGGAGCTTTTCTCTGCCCAGCCCAGCGCTCGTAAGCAGCCACTAGCGCCCGGCGGGCGGCTATGAAGCTCTCTACCTACGGACATCATACCGCGTATACACCGTCGAGCGCACAGGTTACGACGAAATGCCGCAGTGGGATGAGGGCCTCAACTAAAGAACGAGACAGAGACGACAAAGAAGAAGACATAGAAGAACCCCGGCCGGTACTTCGTTTGAGTACCGGCCGGGGTTCTTGCTTAGCCCGAGTTCCTAGCCTTGGTTCGGCTGAGAACTCGGCTAGCTACCTTACTTGAACGGGAAGCCCAGCTCGCGCAGGAGCTTGCGGCCCTCGTCATCGTTGGTAGCGGTGGTGACGACGGTGATGTCCATACCACGTGGGCGATCGATCTTGTCGATGTCGATCTCGTAGAACATGGACTGCTCGGACAGGCCGAAGGTGTAGTTGCCGTGGCCGTCGAACTGCTGATCAGACAGACCGCGGAAGTCGCGAATACGCGGCAGCGCGATGGTCAGCAGGCGGTCCAGGAACTCCCACATGCGGTCGCCACGCAGGGTGACGCGGGCGCCGATCGGCATGCCCTCACGCAGCTTGAAGTTTGCGATGGACTTGCGTGCGCGGCGCAGCTGCGGCTTCTGGCCGGTAATCAGGGCCAGGTCTTCCAGTGCACCGTTGATCAGCTTGGAGTCACGGGCAGCGTCGCCGACGCCCATGTTGACGACAACCTTGGTCACGCCCGGAATCTGCATGACGTTGTCGTAGTGGAACTCCTCGTTGAGGGTGTTCTTGATTTCGTCGCGGTAGCGCGCCTTCAGGCGCGGGGTGTAGTTCTCGCTCATGTTTAGATGTCCTTCCCGTTGCTACGCGCGATACGGACCTTCTTGCCGTTTTCGTCGAAACGGTAGCCCACGCGGGTCGGCTTGCCCTCGGAGTCCAGGATCGCAACGTTGGACACGTGGATCGGAGCCTCCTGGGTCACGATTCCGCCGGACTCAGCACCGCGCTCGGTAGCGGAGTTGGCGACGTGCTTCTTGATGCGGTTGACGCCCTCGACGAGGACCTTCTCGCGCTTCGGGTATGCCTCGATGACCTTGCCCTGGGCACCCTTATCCGGGCCCGAGATGACAACGACCATATCTCCCTTATGAATCTTCATAAGACTAGATCACCTCCGGGGCGAGAGAAACGATGCGCATGAAGCGCTTGTCACGCAGCTCACGAGCGACCGGCCCGAAGATACGGGTACCGCGGGGCTCGCTCTCACCCTTCAGGATGACAGCAGCGTTCTCATCAAAGCGGATGTAGGAGCCGTCCGGACGACGGGTTTCCTTCTTGGCACGGACGATGACGGCCTTGACGACGTCACCTTCTTTAACGTTTCCGCCTGGTACGGCTTCCTTGACAGTAGCGACGACAACGTCACCGATGCCAGCGAAGCGACGTACGGAGCCGCCGAGAGGACGGATGACGAGCAGCTCTCGTGCACCCGAGTTATCGGCGACGCGCAGGCGCGATTCTTGCTGAATCACTATGGGTCTCCTGACCTGGATTAACGTGCGACAAGATTTCCGTCCTTGCCACACCTGGTCTACTTACATGATTGGAGCTAAAGCCTTACAACGAACATGTCGAGGGGTCTCGGGCTGCGGTTCGGAACGCACCGCGCGCCGACCAAGCTTTTAGCAACCCTAATATTCAACCACATGCCGGCCCCTTAACTCAAATCCCTGATCTTTTCATTCTCCAACACGCCGCCGGGGCGTTTGCGCTGGTGCGGCGGCTGGCCTATGCAAAAAGCCCGCAGCCAACCAGATGGTTGCTGCGGGCTTAAATCGCTTAATCGCGAAAGGGCTAGGTTTTACTTAGCCTTCTCGACGATCTCGACGAGACGGAAGTGCTTGTCCTTGGACAGCGGGCGGGTCTCGGCGATGCGGACGCGGTCGCCGACGCCGGCGATCTCGTCTTCGTCGTGCGCCTTCACCTTGGAGTTGGAGCGCATGATCTTGCCGTACAGGGCGTGCTGCTTACGGTCTTCGAGCTCGACGACAATAGTCTTCTGCATCTTGTCAGAAACCACGTAGCCGGTGCGGACCTTGCGGGCGCCCTTTTCCTTCTCCTTCTTCGGAGTCGGTTGCTTCTTGGATTCAGTCACGTTTGCCTCACTCATGATTAAGCCTCAGCTCCCGGAGCAACGGACAGGCCCAACTCGCGCTCACGCAGAACGGTGTAAATGCGGGCGATGTCGCGCTTTACAACGCTGACGCGGCGGTTGTTGGTCAGCTGGCCAGTTGCCTTCTGGAAACGGAGGTTGAACAGCTCTTCCTTCGCATCCTTCAGGCGGTTTTCCAGCTCGGAATTGTCGAGCTCGCGGAACTCGTGGGCGGGGGTACCGGTAGCCATTAGAACTGGTCCTCCTTCTTGATGATGCGGACCTTGCACGGAAGCTTCTGGCCGGCACGGCGCAGAGCCTCGATAGCGGTGGCCTCGTTCGGGTAGCTCATCTCGAAAAGAACGCGGCCCGGCTTAACGTTAGCCACCCACTTCTCGACCGGGCCCTTACCGGAACCCATACGAACGCCGAGCGGCTTCTGGGTCAACGGACGGTCCGGGAAGATGTTGATCCACACCTTGCCACCGCGCTTGACGTGGCGGTTGATGGCAATACGTGCGGCCTCAATCTGACGGTTGGTGATATAAGCCGGCTCCAGAGCCTGGATGGCGAAATCACCGAAGTTGATGCGGTTACCGCCCTTGGAGACACCGCGCCGACCCGGGCGGTGCTGACGACGGTACTTGACGCGCTTAGGAATCAGCATGGATTAGCCCTCCTGCTTCTGCTGTGCGCGCTGACGGCGCTGGCCGCCACGGCGGGAACGACCACCACGGTCGCGGCCGCGGCCCTGCGCCGGAGCGTTCAGTTCGGATTCGCGTACGCCGCCGACAACGTCACCCTTGTAGATCCACACCTTGATGCCGATGCGGCCGAAGGTGGTGTGGGCCTCTGCGGTGCCGTAGTCGATTTCCGCACGCAGGGTGTGCAGCGGAACGCGGCCTTCGTGGTAGCGCTCGGTGCGGGACATCTCAGCGCCGCCCAGACGACCAGAGCAGAGGACCTTGATGCCCTTGACCTGCGGCTGGCGCATAGCGGACTGGATGGCCTTACGCATGGCGCGGCGGAAAGCAACGCGGTTGACCAGCTGCTCAGCGATGGACTGAGCAACCAGGGTGGCGTTGGCGTCGACCTGCTTGACCTCGAGGATGTTGAGGGCAACCATCTTGCCGGTGAGCTTTTCCAGCCCGCGGCGGATGCGGTCGGCCTCAGCACCGCGGCGACCGATCACGATGCCCGGGCGGGCGGTGTGAATGTCGACGCGGACGCGGTCACGGGTGCGCTCGATGACGACGTCGGCGATGCCGGCGCGCTCGAGGCCCGTGGACAGGTACTCGCGGATCTTGATGTCTTCGGCTACGTACTTTGCGTAGTCGTCCTTATCGGCGTACCAGTGGGTCTTCCAGTCGGAAGTGATGCCCAAACGTAGGCCGTGAGGATGGATTTTCTGGCCCATTACTTGGCCCCTTCCTGCTGGCTCTCGACCACCACGGTGATGTGGCTGGTGCGCTTACGGATCATGAATGCGCGGCCCTGGGCGCGCGGCTGGAAACGACGCATGGTCGGACCCTCGTTGGCGTAAGCCTCGGAGATGACCAGGGTCTTCGGGTCGAGCCCGAAGTTGTTCTCAGCGTTAGCAGCGGCCGAGGCAACGACCTTAGCGACCGGCTTAGCAGCGCCCTGCGGGGCGTACTTCAGGATAGCCAGTGCCTCGGATACGGACTTACCGCGTACCAGGTCGATAACGCGGCGCGCCTTCATCGGGGTTACGCGGACGTAACGGGCCGTAGCGCTGGCGTTGGTGATGGTGTCACTCATCGCTTATCGACGTCCCTTCTTGTCATCCTTGACGTGACCCTTAAAGGTCTTGGTGGGGGCGAACTCGCCCAGTTTGTGGCCGACCATGGAGTCGTCGACAAACACCGGCACATGCTTCCGGCCGTCGTGGACGGCGAAGGTGTGGCCAATGAAGTCCGGCAAAATGGTCGAACGGCGGGACCAGGTCTTGATGACCTGCTTGGTGCCTGCCTCGTTCTGAGCATCTACCTTGTTGAGGAGGTGCTCATCGACGAAGGGGCCCTTCTTTAGGCTGCGTGGCATTTTTTACCTCCTCTTAGCGCTTCTTGTTCGGGCGACGACGGCGCACGATCATGTTGTTGGAGTAACGGTTCGGGTTGCGGGTACGGCCTTCCTTCTGGCCCCACGGGGAAACCGGGTGGCGACCACCGGAAGTCTTACCCTCACCACCACCGTGCGGGTGGTCGACCGGGTTCATAACAACACCACGGACGGTCGGGCGAACGCCCTTCCAACGCAAACGGCCGGCCTTGCCCCAACGGATGTTCATCTGGTCAGCGTTGCCGACCTCACCGACGGTAGCGCGGCAGCGGATGTCCACACGGCGGATTTCGGAAGACGGCATACGCAGAACTGCGTACTTGCCTTCCTTACCCAGCAGCTGGATCGAAGCACCAGCGGAGCGGGCCAGCTTAGCGCCGGCGCCCGGCTTCAGCTCTACAGCGTGGATGATGGTACCGGTCGGGATGTTGCGCAGCGGCAAGTTGTTACCGGTCTTGATATCGGCGTTGGCGCCAGACTCGACCATGGTGCCCTGCTTCAGGCCCTTCGGTGCGATGATGTAGCGCTTCTCGCCGTCCACGTAGTGGAGCAGAGCGATGTTTGCGGTGCGGTTCGGGTCGTACTCGATGTGAGCGACCTTTGCCGGGATGCCGTCCTTGTCGTTACGACGGAAGTCGATCAGACGGTAACGGCGCTTGTGGCCACCGCCGATGTGGCGAGTGGTGATGCGACCGTAGTTGTTACGGCCGCCGGTCTTGCTCAGGGGACGCAGCAGGGACTTCTCCGGAGTAGAACGAGTGATTTCCTCGAACTTAGACACGGAGGATGCGCGGCGACCCGGAGTTGTCGGCTTGTACTTACGAATAGCCATAATTCTTCCTTACTTCTCGACTTTCCTCTTAGGCGCCAGCGCCGAAGATGTCGATGGAGTCGCTGCCCTCACGGAGCGTCACGTAGGCGCGCTTGGTGGACTTGCGTCGGCCGAAACCGGTGCGGGTGCGCTTCAGCTTGCCCTCGCGGTTAACGGTGTTGACGGAGTCGACCTTCACGCCGAAGATCTGCTCTACGGCATCTTTGATTTGGGTCTTGTTGGAGTCCTTGGCGACGAAGAACGTGTAGACGTTCTGCTCCATCAGGCCGTAGGACTTTTCAGAGACGACCGGGGCGATGATGATATCGCGCGGGTTAACGGTCTTAGCCATTGTTGACCTCCTTGGCCTCGTCAGCGCCGTTCACGCGGGTGACGAAGGTATGCAGAGCCTCAACGGAGAACACAACGTCGTCCGCGTTCAGGACGTCGTAGGTGTTCAGCTGGCCAGCGTCCAGGATGTGGACGTTTTCCAGGTTGTTGGCGCTGCGGCGAGCGTTCAGGTCCTCGCGGCCGATGACCAGCAGCACGTTCTTGCGGTCGGTCAGGCGCTCGAGGAAGGCCTTAGCCGACTTGGTGGACGGCTTCTGGCCCGGAACCAGCTCTTCGATGACGTGGATGCGCTCGTTGCGAGCACGGTCGGACAGTGCGCCGAAGAGAGCAGCCTTGATCATCTTCTTCGGGGTACGCTGCGCGTAGTTACGCGGCTGCGGACCGTGCACGGTGCCGCCGCCAGTGTAGTGCGGGGCGCGGATGGAGCCCTGACGAGCTCGGCCGGTGCCCTTCTGGCGGAACGGCTTGCGGCCACCGCCGCGGACATCGCCGCGGGTCTTGGTGGCGTGGGTGCCCTGACGGGCGCCGGCCAGCTGAGCGGTGACGACCTGGTGCATCAAAGCGATGGATGCCTCGGTGTCAAAGATTTCAGCCGGCAGCTCCACGGAGCCGTTGGTCTTACCCTCAGCGGTCTGGACGTCTAGCTTAAGGTTGCTCATGCGTGTGCACCGCCCTTCACTGCGGTCTTAACGGTGACGAGTCCGCCGCGAGCACCCGGGATAGCACCCTTGATGAGCAGCAGGTTGGACTCGGCATCGATCTTCTGAACCTTCAGGTTTTGCGTGGTAACGCGGTCCTGGCCCATGCGGCCAGCCATGCGCTTACCCTTGAAGACGCGGCCCGGGGTAGCAGCGCCGCCGATACCGCCGACGCGGCGGTGAGCAGCCTGGTTACCGTGGGCAGCGCCCTGGCCGGCGAAGCCGTGGCGCTTCATAGCGCCGGCGTAGCCGTGGCCCTTGGTGGTGCCGGTGACATCCACGAAGTCAACGCCTTCGAAGATCTCAACGGTCACGTCCTGGCCGACCTCGTAAGCGGAGGTGTCGTCCATGCGGATCTCGGCCACGTGGCGACGCGGGGTCACGCCAGCCTTCTTGAAGTGGCCAGCGGCCGGCTTCTTAGCCTTGCGGGGATCCATGTCGCCGAAGGCGATCTGGATGGCGTTGTAGCCATCGGTTTCTACGGTACGAATCTGGGTGACAACGCACGGCCCAGCCTCGACGACGGTGACCGGCACAACGCGGTTCTCCTCGTCGAAGACCTGGGTCATGCCGAGCTTGCGGCCCAGAATGCCCTTGATCTCGTTTTCACTCATTAGTATTTCTCCACCAAAGTTCTATTCGTCGATCACTGAATGTTCACGTCGACACTTGCCGGAAGATCGATGCGCATCAGGGCGTCAACGGTCTTCGGCGTCGGGTCGAGAATGTCGATCAGGCGCTTGTGGGTGCGCATTTCGAAGTGCTCGCGAGAGTCCTTGTACTTGTGTGGAGAACGAATAACGGCGTATACGTTCTTTTCGGTCGGCAGCGGCACCGGGCCAACGACACGGGCACCCGTGCGGGTGACAGTTTCGACGATCTTCTTGGCAGAAGCGTCGATAGCCTCGTGGTCATAGGCCTTCAGCCGAATGCGGATTTTTTGTCCCGCCACGCTTATCCTCTTTCTCGCTTTCCCACTTTCACATACCCGGTTCTTCCGGGGCGTGAAGCGGTGGAAACTTGCTTCTCGATTTCTCTATAACGTTGTCCGGGCCAGGGGCCTGGGCGCAACGCCAGTTGTCTTGACTGCCATGACGACGAAGAAGTGCTCGGCCTGGCAAAAACAGGCACCGACTTCTTTTCGGGGTACAAGACCCGAAGTCAATTCAAGCTACTCGAGGACGGTTTTCACGCATTACACGTGGCAATCCGAACCGATTTACTATACTGCCGCTGTTTATTTGCCATGCCCCTTCTCCGGTTCTAATTCTCGGGATGTCTCTGCTCAAACGCGGACCTAGCCCGATCCTTAGACCTTCGTTAGCACCTGCCAGAGCAGGCCCTATGCGAAAGCGTCATGTTCGCCTTACCAGCGCCAGCGTCTTCCTCCTTCCCTGTGGGAACCCCGCCGTAGCTAAGTACTGCGGCCCTCCCGTCAGTCCGAAGGACACGCTGCCGTGTTAAAGCAACCCTTGTATTAAAGCACGTAGATTCGCTTTTTCCAAACCACTGCCCAAACAGTGCCAAAAATCACCTTTAAATAAAGATTTGTCTATCCCCGCATTAATAACGAGCCGGTTCCGCTAAATCTCCGTATACTTTGGGGCGTAAATAAAAGCCCATTATTGAAAGGGAAATAGCTGTGGCTAACAACACCGCAAACTCCGGCAAGAACTCCAACAACAACTCGGCTAACGAGACCAAGACTGACGTGACCAAGGTCCAGGATTCCGCTTCCCAGAACGCCCCGGCCCAGAAGGTCGGCGGCGAGGAGGTCTCCCAGCGCAAGGTGAACTCCAACCTGGAGACCGAGTACGGCACCACCACCATTGACGACGACGTCGTTGCCAAGATCTCCGGCATCGCCGCCCGCGAGGTCTCCGGCGTTTCCGCCCTGGGTGGCGGCGGCGCCCGCATGCTGGGCTCCATCCGCGAGTCCTTCGGCGCTTCCGAGGACGTCCGCCAGGGCGTGTCCGTTGAGGTTTCCGAGGGCACCGCTTCCGTCGAGGTCGCCATCATCGCCGAGTACGGCGTGGCCATCCACGAGCTGGCCGAGGCCATCCGCCGCAACATCATGAACGCTGTGGAGCGCATGACTGGTCTGAACGTTGACCGCGTCGACGTCATCGTCCACGACGTGAAGCTGCCGGAGGAAGACAACGACGACAACGAGCAGCAGGCCATCGCCGGCAACCAGGCGTAGTAACTCATGCCCAGCCCCCGTTCTCGCTTCCTCTTAGAGGCAGACCAGGCCCAAGGGCTAGCTGCAGCACTGGAAGGACTTCCCGGCGTCGCCGAGCTTTTCGGCGGACGCTTCGGGGAAGTCTCTCTGTATTTCCCGGGTCAACGCATCCCGGGCATCCGTCAACTGCACCAGCGCGACGACACGCAGATCGAAATCCAGGTGGTCGCGGATCTTTCCCGCACTAAGGATCTCCACGATCTGGCCGACCGCGTGCGCGACAAGGCCCGGGAAACCGTTCCCGAGCTGCAACGCGTCGACGTCCGGATCGCTGATGCTGTCCCGAACGCCTCCGCTGTAGCGAACGCGGATTCTTCCGCTGCCCCGTCGGCTACTGGCCCGACCTCGTAGACGAGCAAACAGCCCGACTTCTACTTTCCCAACGAAGGGTAAACCTATGAACAACTACACCACTTACGGCATCGTCGCCGGTGTTGTTTTGGCCTTCGCCATCATTCTGGGCAACCTGCCCCTGGTGCTGCTCGCGATCTTGTTCGGCGCCATCGGCGGCGTCATCGGCGCACACTTTGATGGCCGCATTAACCTGTCCGAAATCTGGTACAACATCATCGGCAAAGACAAGGGCCAAGGCTAATGACCGACACCCCGAACAACCCCACTGGGGCCGGGGCGGATAACGCTGGCGCGACGGATATCTCCATCCGCACTTTCGACAAGTTGGTCACGGCAGCCATCCGTTCCGTGCCCGGAACCTGCGACGTGGACTCGAAGCTCGCCGGTATCGCCGGCCGCGGCTTCCCGCGCGTGCAAACCCAGGTAGATTCCTACCGCCGCGTCCTCGCGGTGGAGGCTTCCATCGCGGTCACGTGGCCCGCGCCCGTAACCCAGGTGGCCGAGCAGGTTCGTGCCGCCATCGCGGAGGCCGCGCGCACCTACACGGACTACGAGACCACCCGGGTCAACGTCTCCGTGGGCACCGTGGTCCCGGGCGAGCGCATCGCGCCGACCAGCGTGGCCGCCCGCCCGCACGCCGCGGCGTTTAGCCCGCAGGTCAACCCGCACCGCATCTGGCAGCCGGAGACGGTACGCGGCATCGACAAGCTCGCGGAGATCCACTCCCCGGAGCCGGTCCGCCTGCGGTCCATCGACGCCGGCCGCGAGCCGGAGGTGCGTTCCGTGTCCGCGGACGCCTCCCCGTTCCGCCCGCGCCAGATTGCACAGCCGCGCGAGGCTCAGGTCACCAGCCCGGTGACCCCGGAGCCGGTTACCCCGCGCTCGGTGCAGTCCCCTGCCCCGGCACGCTTGCGCGCCCACGGCGAGGCCTTCGAGCACGAACCGCGCCCGGTGCGCACCGCGTCCAGCCAGCCGCTGCGCCGAATCGAGATCCGGCCCGCCAATCCGTCGCCGGCGCACGTCTACGCGCCCCGCCCGGAGCCGCTGCGCCAGATCGAGGTCACGCCGTTGCAGGTCCGCAGCCCCGAAATCGTCCCGTTCCATAAGCGCCGGAAGGCGCCTCAGCCGCAACCGCCGAAGGGAGGCTACGATGTCCGCTAATTCCGACAACCAGGAAATCGTCGGTCAGGGCCAGCAGCCCAAGGCCTCCCCCGCCGCGCGCGGCTGGGCCATCTTCCTGGGCCTGTTGTTGCTCGCGCTGGCCGTCATGGCCGGCCGGGAGACCTGGCTCGTGGCCACCGACGCCAACGCCAGCTCCTGGGTCACCCCGGTCACCGACCTGGTGGCGCGGGAGAACCTGGAGACCTGGATGATCTGGGCCGGCGTGGCCGCGGTCGTGGTGGGCCTTATCTTCCTCATCGTGGCCTTCAAGCCGCGCCGGAAGACCCACATGCGCCTCGAGTCCGAGCGGTCCTCGGTCTGGCTGCGCGCCGTGGACGTGGCCCGCCGCTCCAGCGCGGTGGCCCGCCAGGTCCCCGGCGTTGCGGCCGCCCGCACCCAGGCCACGGACAAGAACGTCAAGATCACCGTCAACGGCGACACCGAAGACCCGGCGCTGGCCCCGCGCGTGGAGGAAGCCGTCAGCCAAGCACTGCAGACGCTGGAGTCCACCCCGCGGGTCAGCGTGACCGTCGAGCCGGTCCAGGAGGTCGAAACCAATGTCTAGAGCACTAGCAACCGTTGACCGCCTGCTGTTCTTCCTGCTGGGCGTTATCCTCGTCGTGCTGGGCCTGTGGCCCATCCTGATGCACTTTGACGTCAGCTTCGCCAACCAGGCCGCCGAGTGGGTCAACCACGACGTCTGGGGCAGCCTCAGCGAACAGTCCTGGTGGGTCTACGTCTTGGCCGGCACGGCCGTCGTGGCCTTCATCCTGGGCCTGTGGATCATCGTGGCGAACTCGCGGCCGCACCGCTTCAACAAGCTGACCTCCTCGGCCTCCAACGACGAGGGCCAGGTGACCATGTCGATGAACCCGATTGCCGGGGGTATCGCCAGCGCCCTGGAAAACCTCGACGGCGTGGAGACCGTGGACCGGCGCGTGACCTACGACCGCAAGCGGCCGACCATCGCCTACACCGTCATCAGCAGCGCGGAAAAGCCCCTGGCGGACCTGCGCGCAGAGATCGAGCAGTGCGAGAGCGACTTCCGCCTGGC
>JAQYQB010000018.1 GCA_028726465.1 Mycobacteriaceae bacterium
CCGGTCAGCGGGAACTCGATGGACTGGCCCCGGTCCCAGGAAGAGTCGAATTCCTGGTTGGTCTCGTAATCCGCGCCCACGTAGTGAACCTCGACCAGCCCACCCGGCTGTGCCTCCTCTCCGTCACCGACGACGATGTCCTCGATGACGACGTCAGTCGGCGCCGGCTCCGTGTGGGCTTCGATCTGTGGCTTATCCATGGGGAGTTCTCCTTGGGAGTATTGGGAAGATTTGGCATGTTCAGTGGGGCTACCGCTGAACCAAATATTCCCTAGTATAAGGCAACTGCCCGCCCAGCCGAAGCCGGGCCGGGCAGCCGTCCTGCGGAATTGTGGGTTTTAGCGCTCTGCGCGCGGGGAAACCTTGCGCAGGGTTTCGCCGGTGTAGACCTGACGCGGGCGGTTGATCTTGGTGTTGATCTCCAGCTGCTCGCGGTACTGAGCGATCCAGCCCGGCAGGCGGCCGATGGCGAACAGGACGGTGAAGAAGTCCGTCGGGAAGCCCATGGCACGGTAGATCAGGCCGGTGTAGAAGTCCACGTTCGGGTACAGCTTGCGCTGGATGAAGTAGTCGTCGTTCAGGGCGATCTCTTCCAGCTTCACGGCCAGGTCCAGCAGGTGGTCGCCGCCCAGGTGCTCCAGGATCTCGTGCGCGGTGTCCTTGACGATGGCCGCGCGCGGGTCGTAGTTCTTGTAGACGCGGTGACCGAAGCCCATCAGGCGGACGCCCTTTTCCTTGTTCTTCACGCGGTTCATGAAGTCGGTAGCGTCGCCGCCGTTGGCGTGGATCTCCTCCAGCATCTCCAGCACGGCCTGGTTGGCGCCGCCGTGCAGCGGGCCGGACAGGGCGTTGATGCCGCCGGCGATGGAGACGAACATGTTCGCCTGTGCGGAAGCGATCATGCGCACGGTGGAGGTGGAGCAGTTCTGCTCGTGGTCGGCGTGCAGGATGAGCAGCTTGTCCAGGGCCTTGGCCACGACCGGGTCGACCTCGTAGGGCTCGGTCGGGTAGCCGAACATCATGCGCAGGAAGTTCTCGCGGGCGTTCAGCGCGTTGTCCGGGTACATGTAGGGCTTGCCCTGGGAGGCACGGTAGGCGTAGGCGGCCAACATCGGCACCTTGGCCAGCAGGCGGACCGTCGCCTTGTCCAGCTGCTCTTCGTCCAGCGGGTTCAGCTGGTCCTGGTAGTAGGAGGACAGAATGTTAACCGAGGAGGCCAGCACGGCCATCGGGTGGGCGTCGCGCGGGAAGATGTTGAACTGGGCCTTGAAGTCCTCGTCCAACAGGGTGTGGTGGCGGATCTCCTGGTTGAAGTGGGTCAGCTGCTCCTCGGTCGGGAGAGCGCCCTTGATAAGGAGGTAAGAGACCTCGTTGAAGGTGGCGTTTTCTGCCAGGTCCGCGATGTCGTAACCGCGGTGGCGCAGAACGCCCTCTTCGCCGTTAATAAAGGTGATCTTGGACTCGGTGGAGCCGGTGGAGGCGTATCCCGGGTCGAAGGTGACCAGGCCGGTCTCGTTGCGAAGTTTGGAGATATCGAAACCGGAGTCGCCTTCGGTGGACTGCTTGATGTCCATCTCGTACACGCCACCCGGGTAGTGCAGTACAACCTTGTTGTCTTCAGAAGCCACGTGCTTGTCCTTTCTGTAATCCTTCATGCGCTTGGGAGCCAGAGAAAAAGATGCGGTCGGCTTTACCCAGCGATACTATGCCCTAAAAGCGTTCGGGCATACCAGGCACCACTTTACCAATTATCTGTGACCCCTACTACACCAACCGGACAAGCGTCCTGTTAAATGCCGCTACCGCCTCGTTTCCCGTTACCGGTACACCCATTCTAGGTTAAATTCTAATAACTGACAGAAAATAGGTTGGTCGCCGTTTAGGCTATGCGCATGACGACGCCCGAGTTAACTTTGCCAACTGAACTTCTCCCCACCGACGGACGCTTCGGCTGCGGACCGTCCAAGGTGCGCCCCGCCCAGATCGACTACCTCGCCCGGCACGGCCAGGACATCATGGGCACCTCGCACCGCCAGCCCGCCGTAAAGAACCTGGTGGGCTCCATCCGCGAGGGCCTCAGCGCGCTCTTCCAACTGCCGGAGGGCTACGAGATCGTCCTGTCCCTGGGCGGGGCCACGGCCTTCTGGAACTCCGCGGCCTTCGGGCTCATCGAGCGCCGCAGCGCCCACCTAACCTACGGGGAGTTCTCCTCGAAGTTCGCCAAGGCCACAGCCAAGGCCCCGTGGCTGGAAGAGCCGGTCATCACCGACGCCCCGGTCGGCTCGGCCCCGTATCCCCTCCACGCGGACACCACGGACTGCGACTGCGTGGCCTGGGCCCATAACGAGACCTCCACCGGCGCGATGGCCCCGGTCGCCCGGCCGAAGGCCGACGGGGATCAGCTAGTACTGGTCGATGCCACCTCCGGCGCCGGCGGCCTGCCCGTCGACATCAGCGCCACGGACGCCTACTACTTCTCCCCGCAAAAATGCTTCGCCGCCGACGGCGGCCTGTGGCTGGCAGCCTTCTCCCCCGCCGCCCTCGAGCGGGTCGACAAGATCTCCGCCACGGATCGCTACGTCCCGGAGTTTCTGGATCTCAAGACCGCGGTTACCAACTCGCGCAAGAACCAGACCTACAACACCCCGGCCATCGGCACGCTGCTGCTCCTGGACGAGCAGGTCCGCTGGATGAACGACAACGGCGGCTTGGACGGCATGACGCAGCGCACCCGCGCCTCCTCCGAGATCCTCTACCAGTGGGCGGACGGCCACGCCCTGGCCCAGCCCTTCGTGCAGGATCCGGCGGCCCGCTCGCTGGTGGTCGGCACCATCGACTTCGACGAGACCGTCGACGCCGCCCGCCTGGCCGCCGTCCTGCGCGCCAACGGCATCCTGGACGTGGAGCCCTACCGCAAGCTCGGCCGCAACCAGCTGCGCGTGGGCATGTTCCCTGCCATCGATCCGGAAGACATCCGCACCCTGACCCAGGCTATTGACTACTGCCTGGAGGCCGGTGCCGCCAACATACCCACTGACTTGGCATAAATTCTGCCTTGGGTCGACTACAGTGGAGCCCATCACAAGTAACCCTGTCCTCCACGGCTGAAGGAGACTCGCATGCGCGAGCTGTTTTTAGTTAACAGCGACTCAACCGAATCATCCCTGGTGCTGCGCGCCGACGATGGGGAGGAATTCTTCCTCGCCGTCGACGACGCGACCCGCGCCACGCTGGCCTCGACCATCCGCCCTACGGATGACGAGACCAGCGCCGGGAATGAAAACGCTGACAGCTCGCAGGACGTCTCTGCCGCTGCGGGCAGCGAAGACCACGAAGGCTCCGCCACCGGCGAGGTGCACGGCCACGCCGACCACGCCGGCGCTAGTGCGGCGGCAAGCACGCCTACGCGCCTGCACGCGGCGTCGCCGTCCGGGACCTCCGGCACCGGGCGCGCACGACCGGCCACGCACGCGGAGTCCAAGAAGGCCCTGCCGCTGCGCCCGGCGGAGATTCAGCACCGCATCCGGGCCGGGGCAACGGCAGCCAGCCTGGCCGAGGAGCTGGGCGTGGACGAATCCCGCCTCGAATCCTTCGCCCACCCGGTGATGCTGGAGCGCTACCGGGTAGCGGACCTGGCCAAGCAGGCCCACCCGGTCCGCGAGGACGGCCCGGCCAAGCTGACCCTCTGGGAGGTACTGGCCACCGCCTTCGCCGCCCGCGGGCACACCCTGGCCGAGGCCGAGTGGGACGCCTACCGCGAGAAGGGCGAGCCCTGGGTGGTCTGCCTGCGCTGGCGCGCCGGCCTGTCCGACAACGAGGCCGAGTGGCTGTTCAAGCAGACCATGACCTCCGAGCCGACCGTCGAGGCCCGCAACTCCGTGGCCGCTGACCTGACCGACCCGGACTTTGCGCAGCCGGTGCGCTCGCTGACCTCGGTGGGACGCGGCAACCGCTACGAGACCGCAGTGCTGGGCGACGACTGGGACGACGAGCACGACGCCGCGGCCGTTTCCGCCGCCAACGGCGAGTCCCTGCACGACGCCTCCGCGCCCACGGACTCCGGCGACGCCGATCGTGACCGCTCCGACTCCGCAGAGCACAGCGGTGCGGAGGAAAACTCCCCGGAGGAATTCCTCCAGAACCCGGATCCGGAAAAGAAGCCGACCAAGCGCCGCCGCAAGGCCGTGACCCCGCACTGGGAGGACGTGCTACTCGGCGTGCGTGCCAACACCAAGCGCCCGAAAAACTAAGCGACTACCAGGACCATGGATATTTCCCGCGCCGTCATTACCTTGTGGTAC
>JAQYQB010000019.1 GCA_028726465.1 Mycobacteriaceae bacterium
TCTCGGCGGCGTCGGCAGCCTTGTCCTGGATGCTTTCCAACAGGGCCGACTCGACGGAGTTCTCGAGGTTGTTGTCTTCGCTCACTGGATTCTTCCTCACCTTGGGGTTTCGCGTGCCACCGATTATAGGCGGTGGGCTAATAAATTATCCCGCCCTCCCCATCATCGGGAAGCGGCGGGACTAAGCTTTCTAGCTTGCTGTTTACCTAGTGTACTAAGGAGTCAGTACCCACTCAACTCCGAGGCCGGTCAGCGTGTCGACGCTCCAGACCAGAGCGGTCAGCACGATCAGGAAGCCGAAGGTCACCAGGGTGTACTGGACCATTTCCTTACCGGTCGGCCAGACGACCTTCTTGACCTCGGTAACAACCTCGGGAAGGAAGGAGGCCACGCCATTGCCCGGCTTTTCATCCTGCGGGCGCGCGGTAGCGACCTGGCCGCCGTGCTTCTTGGCGTAGTCAGCAGAGGAGGTCGTGGAGGCGCCGGAGCGCTGACGCTTGCCGGTGGGGCGCTGTGCGCCAGCATCTGGCCGCTGATTATCGCTCACGACGTCTAAACTCCTCGCTAGAAAATAAGTTTGGCAGGGGCGACAGGACTCGAACCTGCAACCTACGGTTTTGGAGACCGTTGCGCTACCAATTGCGCCACGCCCCTAAGCGTACTGCTTTTAAAACAGCACGGACTACCCTACCAGAGTAGCGGGTTAATAAATAAACCGCCCTCATTTTCGGTGGAGATCGGTAATAAAAAAGCGCCCGAGGGCGCTTTTTGTTCCCGGTAGCGATGGCGAGAATTGAACTCGCGACACAGCGATTATGAGTCGCTTGCTCTACCACTGAGCTACACCGCCAAGTGACCGCTTCCTTAAAGGGCACTGTTGGATAATACCCTAGAAACGAACAGAGCCCCCTGACAGAATCGAACTGTCGACCTTTTCCTTACCATGGAAACGCTCTGCCGACTGAGCTAAGGGGGCACAGCCTCGTTAAGACAAGCGGTAATTCTTACCGCCCCTCTCGCGTTGAAGCCTTGATAACAATAACCCGATTCCTAAAACTTTCACAAATCGGCAGCACAGACACCATTTTTACGGCTTCTAAAAACGCCTGTTTTCGCCTTGGTTGCGCCCCTCCTCCGGCCACTGCCGAGCGCGGGCGGGGACACGTCCCGGAAATCCCCGCGCTGCACTGCGTCCGTCCCGGCGTTACGGGTCGCCCCGAAGTCCGTGTAGCGCGGGTCACAGTTGTGCTAGCTTTGATGTATTTTAGCGCCCCTGCCCCAGCACCCGGCGTAGCGTGGTGGCCTTGCCGTTGCGGCTGCAGCGCTGGCTACGAAGGCCGGTGTTTGCCCAGGCCGGAAAGCTGCTTGCCGCGCCGCCGCCGTAGAAAGGAAAGATTGTGTCTCACCAACCCTCCCACCCCGCCGATTCTGATTCCGCGGCCCAGGCTCGCACCGCGGATCCCGCGGAGTTAGCCGCCAACCCGCTGCTTGAGCCCTCGAAGCTGGATTACCAGCTGCCGGATTTCGCCGCGATTTCTTTTGCACACGTGCGCCCGGCCTTCGACGAGGCGCTGCGCCGGCACGACGCGGAAGTGGCCGCTATCGCCGCGGCCGATCCCAGCTGGGAGAACACGGTCGAGGCGCTGGAGCGCTCTGGCCGCGACCTCGAGCGGGTGGTCAGCTACTTCGCGAACCTGCTGGGCACCGACTCCACGCCGGAGATGCAGGAGCTGGCCGGCGAGCTCTTCCCGGAGCTCTCGGCCCACTTCGACGCCGTCTACCAGAACGATGAGCTCTACACCCGGCTGAAGGCGGTCACCGCGCCCGAGGATCCCGAGTCCCAGCGCTTGCTGGACTACCTCCTGCGCTCTTTCGCCCGCCGCGGCGCGGACCTGGACGCCGCCGGAAAGGAGGAGCTAACCCGCCTGAACCAGCGCCTGTCCGCGCTGTCGGAGGAATTTGGCCGCCACCTGCTGGACGACACCAAGCGGCTGGCCGTGGGCTTCGACAGCGCCGAGCAGCTGCGCGGCCTGCCGGAAGAACGCGTGGCCGCGGCCCGGGACTACGCCGCCCAGGCGGGCCGCACCGGCTTCGTGCTGCCGCTGGAGCTGCCCACCCAGCAGGCCGAGCAGGCGCGCCTGGCAGACCCGGCCTCCCGGTTAAAGCTCTGGAAGGCCTCCCAGCAGCGCGGGGCGGAATCCAACGGCGCGGTGCTGACCGAGATGGTGCGGCTGCGCGCCCGGCGCGCGGAGCTTTTGGGCTATGCCACGCACGCGGACTACGTCATCGCGGAGGAGACCGCGGGTACCGCGGACGCGGCCCGGCAGCTGCTGGCGGACCTGGCGCCGGCGGCCGCGGCCAACGCCGCCGCCGAGGGCAAGCTGTTGAGCGAGGAGGCCGGCTTCCACGACGCGGACTTCGGCCCGGCGGACTGGCCCTACTGGCAGTCCCGGGTGCGCGAGCGCGACTACGCCCTCGACGAGGAGGAGCTGCGCAAGTACTTCCCGCTCAACCGGGTCTTAAGCGACGGGGTCTTCCAGGCCGCGCACATGCTCTACGGTGTGACGGTCCACCCGCGCCCGGACTTGGTCGGCTACGCCCCGGACGTGGACGTCTGGGAGGTCGTGGATGCCGACGGCACCGGCCTGGGCCTGCTGCTGACGGACTACTTCACCCGCCCCTCCAAGCGCGGCGGGGCCTGGATGAGCACGTTCGTGGAGCAGTCCCGCCTGCTTGGCACCCGCCCGGTGGTGGTCAACGTGATGAACCTGTCCAAGCCGCCGGCGGGCCAGCCGGTGCTGCTGAGCCAGGACGAGCTGCACACGGTCTTCCACGAGTTCGGCCACGCCCTCCACGGCCTGCTCTCCGACGTGCGCTACCCGACCTTCTCCGGCACGAACGTGCCGCGGGACTGGGTGGAGTTCCCCAGCCAGATCAATGAGAACTGGGCGCTGGATCCCCGCCTGGTGAAGGCGTATGCCTTCCACGTGGACACCGGCGAGCCCATCCCCGACAAGACGCTGGAGGCGCTGGGGCGCGCCCGCGAGTTCGGCCAGGGCTTCGCCACGGTGGAATACCTCGCCGCGGCCGTCATCGACCTGGCCTGGCACAGCCTGCCGGCCGCCGAGGCGGAGAAGCTGGTCGCCACGCCGGAGGCCATCGCCGACTTCGAGCAGGAGGCCCTGGCGAAGGTGGGCCTGGACGAGACCGGGATCGCCCCGCGCTACCGCTCGACGTATTTCAACCACATCTTCGCCGGCGGCTACTCCGCGGGCTACTACTCCTACCTGTGGGCCGAGGCCCTCGACGCCGACGGCTTCGAGCTCTTCCGCGACGCGGAGTCCCTGCGCCAGGCCGGGCAGGCCTTCCGCGAGCAGATCCTGTCCGCGGGCGCCTCCCGCGATTTCACCGACGCCTTCCGCCAGTGGCGCGGGCACGACAAGGACATCCGCCCGCTGCTTGTCCGCCGCGGCCTGGCCGGCTCCCGCTAGGAAAGAAGAACTCGTCCCGGATCCGCGGGCACAAGAAAACTCCCCTTCACGAAAGTGAAGGGGAGTTGTTGTTGGTGCCAGGTAGAAGATTCGAACTTCTGAAGGCAATGCCGGCGGATTTACAGTCCGCTCCCTTTGGCCGCTCGGGCAACCTGGCGTGCACCTTGGTGCGAGTAGTTACTCTACTACGAAACCCCCTGCCCGACACAAATCGGCAGGCAAGGGGGCTATCGCGACGAGTTTTGCGGGCAGGCCTTAGCCCACGCGCTTAACGGTGTAGCTGGCCAGCTGGCGCAGCGCCGTGGTGGCGGAGTTGTCCGGCAGGCGGTCCAGTTCGGTATCCACCTGGTCCAGGTAGTAGCGCACGTCGTCCAGGGCCTTCTGACGGCCGGCGGACTGGCGCAGCAGGTCGATGGCGCGCTCGACCGTGGCGTCGTCCTCCAGCGGGCCGGTGAGCAGCTCGCGTAGCTGCTCGCCCGCGGGGCTGTCTTCCTCCAGGGCGTAGAGCACCGGCAGGGTGAATACGCCCTCGCGCAGGTCGGTGCCCGGGGTCTTCCCGGATTCCTCCGGGTCGGAGAAGATGTCGATGATGTCGTCGACGATCTGGAAGATCATGCCGACGGCACTGCCGATGCGCTTGAGAGCCTGCGCGTGCTCTGGGGCGGCGCCGGCGTGGTAGGCACCCAGGTAGCCGGCGGAGGCGATGAGCACCGCGGTCTTTTCCTCGATAACGGCGCGGTAGTGCTCGATGGCGTTCGCCTCGCCCGCCCCGATGGTCTCGCGCATCTGGCCGGTGACCAGAGTCTGGAAGGTCTCCGCGAAGTGCTCGACGGTGTGGGTGTCCAGCTGGCTCATCAGGCGGGAGGCGTGCGCCAGCAGGGCGTCGCCGGCCAGGATGGCCACGGAGTTGTCCCAGCGGGAGTTGGCGGATTCCACGCCGCGGCGGCGCTCTGCCTCGTCCATGACGTCGTCGTGGTAGAGGGTAGCCACGTGCACCATCTCCACGGAGGTGGCCGCCTTGACCACCCGGGCGGAGCCGGGCTCGGGGCCGTATTCGCTGGCTAGCAAAGCCATGACGGGGCGGAAGCGCTTGCCGCCGGCTTCCGCGAGGTAGAGAGCCTTTTCGTGGACGAAATCCTCTCCCTGAGTAATCTCAGTGCGCAGCAATTCTTCGACGGCTGCCACGCCTGCCCCCACGCGCTGGTTCAGCTGGGGGTCTCCCAAGTCCACGGACTGCGAGGAGCCGTGAGACGATGTCGGGCCGTTGGTCATGGAGGCGATCCTTGGGGTCGATACTCTAATTTAACTCCCTCAACCGTAGTCCAATACTCGTTTTTAGACATAGTCGAGGGGTCGGCGGGCAAGCGCGCATGCGACAATAGGGGGCATGTCGGCACAGACTCAGCACATCCCCGCATCTTCCCCACTGACTTGCGACGTGGCGGTCATCGGCGCCGGGCCGGCCGGTTCGGCCGCCGCCATCCACGCCGCCCGCGCCGGCTACGAGGTGCTGCTTGTCGATACCGCCTCCTTCCCGCGCGACAAGACCTGCGGCGACGGGCTCACCCCGCGGGCCATGCACCAGCTGGACCAGCTGGGCATCACGGTCAACCCGGGCTACCGCAACCTGGGGCTGAAGCTGCACGGCTACGGCGGGCACGTCACCGCCCCCTGGCCGAGCACGTACCCGTGCGCGGAGGGCTCGGCCCTGCCGCGCCACGACTTCGACAACCTGGTCTTCGAAGCCGCCGTCGCCGCCGGCGCCACTCCCCTGCTCGGCGCGCCGGCCACCAATCCGCAGCTGGCCGGCAACCGCGTGGAGTCTTTCCGGGTGGGCGAGCAGACGGTGCGCCCGCGCTGGGTCATCGTGGCCGACGGGGTGCGCTCCACCTTCGGCAAGCAGCTGGGCCGGACCTGGCACCGCGGGGAGGTCTACGGCATTGCCGCGCGCTCCTACTGCGACAGCCCCTTTGCGGACGAGCCCTGGATGCACTCCCACGTGGAGCTGAAGGACAACGACGGCACCGTCCAGCCCGGCTACGGCTGGATCTTCCCGCTGGGGACCGAATCCGGCCAGGTCAACCTGGGCTGCGGGGCGCTGTCCACGGACAAGCGTCCGGCCAAGATCAACACCAAGAAGCTGCTGGAGCACTACGCCGAGCAGCAGCGCGCCGACTGGCAGCTGGGCCCCACCCAGGCGGTGACCTCGGCCCTGCTGCCCATGGGCGGGGCGGTCTCCCACGTGGCGGGCGACAACTGGATGCTCATCGGGGACGCGGCCGCCTGCGTGAACCCGCTCAACGGCGAGGGCATCGACTACGGGCTGGAAACCGCCCGGAGCGCGGTGGAGATGCTGGGCCCGAAGGACTTCACCCTGGCCTGGCCGGACCGGCTGCGCGCGGATTACGGCGAGGCCTTCGTCCTGGCACGTACCGCCGCCCGCCTTTTGACCTACCCGCAGTTCCTGCCCGTGGTCGGCCCGGTGGGCCTGCGCGGGCCGGTGGGCCGGGCCCTCATGCCTGCGGCCGCGCGCCTGATGGGCAACCTGGTCACCGAGCAGGACCGCGATCTCATCGCCCGCGCCTGGCAGCTAGCCGGCCACACCGTTTCCAGCGCCCGGCGCGGCTCCCCGCTCTGGGACGCGGCTTAAAAGGTTTATTCCTCCGGCTTGGTGGCCGAGTGCAGCGCCACGATGCCGAGTGTGAGGTTCTGCCAGCCGGCGTTAGACCAGCCGTTGGCGTTGATGGCCTGGGCCAGCTCCTCCTGGTCCGGCCAAGCGCGGATGGATTCTGCCAGGTAGATATAGGCCTCCGGGTTGGAGGAGACCACGCGGGCGATGGGCGGCAGCAGGCGGGTCAGGTACTCCTTGTAGACCGTGCCGAAGACCGGCACCACGGGCTTGGAGAACTCCGCGACCGCCAGGCGCCCGCCGGGCTTGGTCACGCGCGCCATCTCCCGCAGTCCCAGCTCGAAGTCGTGGATGTTGCGCAGGCCGTAGGAGATGGTCACCGCGTCGAAGGTGTTGTCCGCGAACGGCAGCTGCATGCCGTCGCCGGCCACCTTGGGCACGTTGCGGTCGCGGCCGGCGGCCAGCATGCCACGGGAGAAATCGCACGCCACGCACCAGGCGCCGGACTTGGACAGCTCCACGGTGGACACCGCGGTGCCGGCGGCCAGGTCGAGGACCTTCTCGCCCGGCTGCAGGTTGAGGCGCTCGCGGGTGCGCTTGCGCCAACCGGCGTCCTGCCCGAAGGACAGGACCGTGTTGGTCAGATCGTATTTCTCCCCGACCGCGTCAAACATGTGCGCGACGTCGAAGGGTTGCTTGTCCAGATTTGCCTTAGCCACGGCTGTCTAGTCTAGGCCACTCGGGCGCCGAGGGCGCGCGCGGCCCAACGCGGCAGCTCCGGGCGCTGCCCCAGGATGGTCAGCGGCACCCGGCGGGTCTCCTCCAGCACCTCGGCGTAGTAGCCCATGAGCTGTTCGCACAGCCCCTCCCAGGTCTTGGTGCGGATGGACTCCCGGGCATTGGCGCACAACTCCGCGTGGATCTCCGGGTTGAGCAGGGCCTCGGCCGCGCGCGGCAGATCCTCGATGAAGGTGTCCACGTCCAGCAGCAGCCCGTTGTAGCCCTCGTCGATGAGGTCGACCGGGCCGCCCGCGCGCGGGCCGATGGTCGGCACGCCCGAGGCCTGGGCCTCCTGGATGGACTGGCAGAAGGTCTCGAACTCCCCGGCGTGGACGAACAGGTCGAGGCTCGCGTACGCGCGCGCCAGCTCCTCGCCCTTCAGGGCGCCGGTGAAGACCGCGGTGGGCAGCTGGGCCTCCAGCAGGGGACGCTCCGGGCCATCGCCCACGATGACCAGCTGGATATCGTCTCGGTCGTTGAGCGCGCTGAGCCGGTGCACGCCCTTCTCGGCGGCCAGGCGGCCCACGAAGCCGACGATGTTCTTCTTGCCGCTGGCATCCCAGCTGCGGCGCAGCTTCTCATCCCGCTTGGAGGGGTGGAACAGCTCCGCGTCCACGCCGCGGCCCCAGCGGCGGACGTTACGCACGTTGTGCTTTTCCAGGTCCTCGATGGTGGGCGTGGACGGCGCCAGGGTCATCTGGCAGGAGTTATGGATGATCCGCAGCCACTCCCACACGCCGTGCGCCAGGGCGGAGGCGTGGTATTTGGTGGCAAAGCCTGCCACGTCGGTCTGGTAGAGCGCCACGGCCGGGATGCGCAGCTGCCGGGCGGAGAAAGCCCCGGCCGCGCCCAGGACGAAGGGGCTGGCCAGGTGGATGATGTCCGGCTGGAACTCGCGCAGGCTGCCGAGCACCTCCGTGGTCGGCACGCCGACGGGCAAGGAGTCCACCAGCGGCACCCGCACGGTGGGCACGCGGCGAATGCGGAAACCCAAGTAGTCTGCGATCTCTTCCTGGCCGTCCCGCGCGCCCGGCGCGACCACCAGGGCCTCGTGCCCGTTGGCGTGCAGGTGCTCGAGCACGCGCAGGACCGAGTTGGTCACGCCGTTGACGTTCGGGAGGAAAGATTCCGCAACAATGGCTACTCGCATACGCTCATCCTTGTTCATCAAACTCAACCGCTGGTGGCCCGGGCGCGAACTTGAGGTTAATTTTTATTAACACCCCGGGTTGCCCGGTTTAACAACCACCACAATACGGCAGCCGCCGCCGTGGACACGGCCCACACGGACAGCGCCGGAATGACCGCCAGGGTCCACTCGCGGCCCTCCACCTTGACCAGTTCCGGGTCGGCGGTGGAATAAGACACCCACACGCGCTGCCCCTCGCCCAGCCCGGACGGATAGAGCAGCCCGGTCTCCGGGGAGTGGTAGAGCCCGGACTCATCCTGGAAGTCGACGGTGGTGCGCAGCCAGTCGATGTCCGTGACGGTCGCCAGGGCCCGCCCCGGGTTCTGGTTGATCTCCCGGTCGTTGAGCCAGGGGCCTATCACCAGCGCGATCGAGGCGACGATCATCACGGCGTAGGCGCCCAAGATGAGCTGGCGGCCGCGCCGGCGCAGGATGGCGGGACGGTGGCGTCTCTGCTGCATGGGGTGGGTCTACCTATTCGCCCGCGTGGGAACGGATGGCCGCGTTCAGACCGCGGCGGGTTTCCCGGGTCGTGCGGGCCTCGACCACGGTCACGCCGGCGGAGTATTCCTTCAGCTCCGCCAGCACGTCGAGGAGCTCCTGCGGGGTCTCGGTGCGGCGGTAGTCGGCGCCGTAACCGCGGACCAGGGACTCGATGTCCGCCTCGTGCGGGGTGCCGAAGGCCTGCTCGAAGGAGCCGCGCAGGCCCTCCTGGCCGACCTCGAGGGTCTCGAAGATGCCGCCGCCGTCGTCGTTGGCCACCACGATGGTCAGGTTTTCCGGGCGCGGGTTATCAGGCCCGATAAGCAGCGAGGAGGCGTCGTGGAGGAAGGTGACGTCTCCCAGAAGCGCCACGGTGCGCGGGGCCCGCGGCAGGTCCGCGTGCAGGGACTGGCCGGCCAGCGCGATGCCGACGGCCTGGGCCACGGTGCCGTCGATGCCGGCGACGCCGCGCTGGGAGTAGGTCTCCACCCCGTCGAAGGGCAGCCCCACCAGGGAGGCGTCCCGCACCGGGTTGGAAGCGCCCACCACGAAGTAATCGCACACCGCCAGGGTGTCGGCGACGGCGGCGGCCGCATGCAGGCCGGTGAATCCGTAGTCCTCGTTCTCCAGCGCGGAGCGCACCGCCTCGGCGCCGACCTCGGCCGCGCCCTGGCAGATGCGGTACCACTCGCGGCTGACCTCGCCGGTGACCTTCACCCGGGTGCCGCGGCGGGCGTGCTCCCCGCGCGGGTTGGTGAAGTCCGCGGTGCGCGAGAGGGTGACCAGCTCGATGTCCGGATCATTGATTAGCGCCAGCACCGCGCGGTGCAGGGTCGGGTGGCCGACCACGATGACCTGATCGACCTTGGTGTTGACCACGTAGTCGTTCGCGCTGACCTGGGCGCGGCGGAAGATGTGCGCCGCCGCCGGGTGCACCGGGTGGTACGGCGCCGGGGCGCTGGGCTCGGCGATGGTGGGCACGTCTTCCAGGCCCTCCACTGCCCAGGCCTCGTCGCCGGCGATGACCAGGGTGTTGCGGCTCAAGTCGATCTCCACCTCGCCGTGGTCGACCCAGCCCGCGCTCGATGCCCGCGGCGCGCTCGCCGGGGCAGCGCCCGGCTCCGGCAGCTGCTCTCCCACCAGCGGGTTGTCCAGCGCGACGTTGATGTGGACCTGCTGGTCGCGGGCGAAGCGCTCGCCGATGTTGGCGGCGTCTTCGACCGTGGTGACCTGGGTGGTCTCGGCGTAGCGGCCGAAAATCCCCTGCTGCTCGATGGTCTGGGAGGCACCCGTGCCGACTAGGCGCGCGGGGCGATCGGCCGAAATCACGGCCAGGGGCAGGTGCGCGTAGGAGGCTTCGATCATCGCCGGCAGCGTGTGCGCCACCGCGGTGCCAGAGGTCATCACGACCCCGACCGCGCGGCGCTGGACGCGCGCCATGCCCAGCGCCAGGAAGGCGGCGGCGCGCTCGTCCAGGCGGGTGTGGACGCGGATGCCCGGCTGGGCAATCAGCGCCAGCGACAGCGGCGCGTTGCGGGAGCCCGGGCAGATGACCACGTCGGTGAGGTGATTAGCTAGTTCGCTTGCGACTGCCCGCGCCACCTCGGTGGCGTCGGTCGCGCGGGCGGGGGAATTGTCTTGCGTGCCAGTCATAGTGGCTAAGTCTAGCTGCCTCTACTGGTTTTCCAGTGCTCCGCCTTCGCCGAAGAGATCCTGCAGCCAGCCCTCGACATCCATGTCTTCGGTGTTCTCCGGCAACAGGTCATCCGGCACCTCCGACGGGATCAGATCCCGGCCGCGGTCCCGGAGGCTCTCGCCCTCGCCGGAGCTATCCGTGGTGGTCTCGGTTTCGGTGACGGTGGTCGGCTGCTGCGTGGTGTGGGTGACCGTCTCGGTCACCGGCTTCGGCGCGGGCTTGTCCGCCTCGCTGGCGGCGTTGCGCCACAGGAAGAACAGCGCGCCGGCGGCCACCAGCGCTAGAACGGCCAGCGCACCCAGGACCCCGGCCAGGCCCGAGCCGGACTTCTTCTCTCGCGGCGGCTCGTAGTCGCTGACCGGCTGCTGGTAATTGCCCTGGTAGTTATCTTGGTAGCCACCCTCGTAGTTGTCCTGGTGGTAGCCGGGCTGCCCCGCGTAGGTTTCTTGGCCCGGCTGCTGGTAGCCGGCCTGGTACTGCTGCGTCTGGGGCTGGTTCGGGTCGTATTCGCCCGGGAAGTACTGACGCGGGCGCTCCTGGCCGCCCTGCGGCTGCTGGTTGCCGCTGTTAGGGACGCGGCCGATATAGCGCGTCTCGTCGTCGGAATTATCGTAACGATTAGGCATAACTCCCATTAGTACCGGATCGGGGCGCGCCGAGTACAGCCCCGCCCCGGCGCACCCGCCCCACTAGACCGCCGCGCGCAGAGCCTTGCCCGTGGGAGTATCCAGGCGCGCCAACTCCGCCGGAGCCGCGTCCGCCACGATCTGTCCGCCCTGGCTGCCCGCGCCCGGGCCCATCTCCACGACGCGGTCGGCCTGGGCGATAAAGGACAGGTCGTGCTCCACCACCACGACGCTGTTGCCGGCGTCCACGAGGCGGTTGAGCTCGGCGCCCAGCAGCGCGGCGTCCTGCGGGTGCAGGCCCGTGGTGGGCTCGTCCAACAGGTACATGGTGTGGCCGCGGCGCGAGTTGCGGGAGCGCTGCAGCTCGGTGGCCAGCTTGATGCGCTGGGCCTCGCCGCCGGACAGCTCCGGCGCGCCCTGGCCCAGCTGCAGGTAGCCCAGCCCGACGGCCTGGAGGGTCTCGATGGCACGCGCCACCTTGGCCTCGGCCTTATCATCAGCGTCGAAGACCTCGCTGGCCTGGTCCACGGTCAGGGCCAGGATGTCGGCGATGGTGTACCCGCGCCAGGTCGCCTCCAGGGTCTTAGCGTTGTAGCGGGCCCCGCCGCAGTCCGGGCAGGTGGTGTAGGCGCCGGGGAGGAAGACCAGCTCAACTTCGATCTTGCCCGCGCCCTGGCAGGTCGGGCACTGGCCTTGCTTGGTGTTGTAGGAAAAGCGGCTGACCGTCCACTTGCGTCCGCGGGCGTAGTCGGTGCCGGCAAACAGCTTGCGGACCGCGTCGAAGAGGCCGGTGTAGGTGGCTAGGGTGGAGCGCGGCGTGCGGCCGATGGGCTTCTGGGTAATCTGCACCACGCGCTTGAGCTGGTCGAGCCCGCCAACGGAGTCGATGGACCACCCGCCGGCTTCTTCGGTGTCCGTCACCGCGGTCAGTTCCTCGCGCAGCTTGCCGGCCAGAACGGTGCTGACCAGTGTGGACTTGCCCGAGCCAGACACCCCGGCGACCACGGTGAACTGGCCCAACCCGAGGTTTACGGTGAGATCGTCCATGTTGCGGGCCTGGACGCCGCGCAGCTCCAGCAGGCCGGTGGCCTCGCGCGGGGTGTTCTTCGGCTCGCGCTTCCGGTGGCGCAGCGCCCGCGCGGTCGGCGAGTCGGCCTGGTCCATGAATTCGTCCACGGGGCCGGAGAAGACAATCTCCCCGCCGCCGCTGCCGGCCTGCGGCCCGACGTCGACAATCCAGTCGGCCTGGGCCACCAGGTTCATGTCGTGCTCGACCAGCAGGACGCTGTTTCCCTCGGCGAGGAAGCGCTGGCACATCTGCGCCACCGCGGCGCGCTCCTGCGGGTGCAGGCCCGCCGAGGGCTCGTCGAGCACGTAGGCCACGCCGAAGAGCCCGGCGCGCAGCTGCCCGGCCAGGCGCAGGCGCTGCAGCTCGCCGGCCGACAGTGTGGCAGTGGGCCTATCCAGGCTGAGGTGGCCCAGCCCCAGTTCCACCGCGGAGGCCAGCGTCGGCACCAGCTGCTTGAGCAGCAAGTCCTCGGCCGAGTTTTCTTCCGGAGCACGCTCGCGCAGCTCGGCGTGCAGCTGGTCGAGCGGCAACGCGTTGGTGACATCGATGGGCCGGCCCGCGTAGGTGACCTCGAGCGCCCGCGGGTTTAGCCGGCGGCCGTGGCAGGTGGGGCAGCTGCGCGATTCCATGAAGGACAGAGTGCGCCGGCGCAGGGTGTCCGACTCGGTCTCGGCCAGGGTCTTGTTCAGGTATCCGGCCACAGAGCGCCACGTGCCCTGGTAGTTGCGCTGGATCTGGTCGGCCCCGCGGTGCGGCTTGACGGTGACGACAGGCCGCTCGTCGGTAAAGAGGATCCACTGCCGGTCCTGTTCCGGCAGGTCCTGCCACGGGCTGTCCAGATCGAAGCCCAGTTCCTCCAGAATGTCGTGGAAATTCTTGCCGGCCCACGCCCCCGGCCAAGCAGCGATGGCGCCGTCCTCGATGCTCAAGCTGGGGTCCGGGACCATGGAGGCCTCCGTCGGGACGTGTTCCACGCCCTGGCCCTGGCAGGTCGGGCACATGCCCTCCGGGGTGTTCGGGGAAAAGGAATCCGAGTAGAGCCCCTCCGGGTTGTTGCCGGCGCGGGAGTACAACAGGCGCAGCGTATTCGCCATCGCGGAGACCGTCCCGACGGTGGAGCGCGCCCCACCGCCGGAGGTCGATTGCTGCAGCGCCACCGTGGGCGGCAGGCCCGTGATGGACTCGACCTGCGGGTCCACGGCCGAGCCGATCAGCCGCCGGGCGAACGGGGCCACGGACTCCAAGTACCGCCGCTGGCCCTCGCCGTGAATGGTGCCAAACGCCAGCGACGACTTACCCGAGCCGGAGACCCCCGTGACCGCAACCAACCTGCCGCGTGGCAAGTCCACGTTGACGTGGCGCAGGTTGTGCAGGTGGGCGTCTCGGACCGAAATCATTCCTTCCGTCATGCCATCCAGCCTACGTCCAGAAAGCTAACAGCAGCGCGGCCCACCGCACGTCCCCTATTAGTCTTCCTGGGCAGGCACGAACTCCCAGGCCTGGCGCAGGCGCTCGAACCACCAGTCGCGGCGGTCCGCCGGGGCGGCCAGTGCGGCCAGGCGGTCCAGCTCCGGGACGGCGGCGTCTACCTTGAGATGCCCGTCGACGATCTCCCGGGGCGCGGCGACGTCCTCGAGGAACAACGAACCGGTCGCCAGCCCCGCTGCGGCCGGGGCGACGTCAATGTCCTCGTCATCAGCAATCTTGGGCAGCGCCGCCACGGCAGCCAGCCCCATGCTGATACCGACGGAGGTATCCAGCGCGGAGGCCACCGTGATGTCCATGTGCCTAGCGCGCAGCTCGCTGGCGATGCTCAACACCCGGCGCACGCCACCCAGCGGCGCCGGCTTCACGACGGCCACGTCCGCGGCCTTCAGCTCGGCCACCCGGAACGGGTCTTCGACCTTGCGGATGGACTCATCCGCGGCCACGCGCACGAAAATACCGCGGCGCATGAGCTGGTTGCGCACCTCGGCTAGCTCCTCCGCGGTCTGGCAGGGCTGCTCCATGTAATCCAGCGGCATGAGGCGCTGCGCGGCCTCCACCGCCTGGTCCACGGTCCAGCCGCAGTTGGCATCCACGCGCAGCACCGGCGTGGCACCCGTGGCCGCCACGTGCTCACGCACGGCCGCCACGCGCGCGATGTCATCACCCAGGGTCTGTCCCTTTTCCGCCACCTTAATCTTGAGGGTGGTGCAGCCCGGGTAGCGCTGCATGACCTCCGGGACCTGCTCCGCCGGCACCGCCGGGATCGTGCCGTTGACCTCAACCGTGTCCCGCAACGGCACCGGGAAGCCCTGGTAGGCGGCCTCCAAGCCGGCCTGCAGCCAGTGCGCGGATTCTTCCGGCCCGTATTCCAGGAAGGGAGCGAACTCACCCCAGCCCTTCGGCCCGTCAATGAGCAGCGCCTCCCGGCTGGTCACCCCACGGAACTTCACCGCCATGGGCAGCTGGACCACGTGAGCGCGGTCTAAAACATCATCAAGATTCATGTCCCCAGCCTACTGGGCAGGTACCAAGAGCCGGGTGGGTAGGTACCGGCGCTGCGCCAAGGGGAGAAAATGTGGTGAATATATCAAGAAATTGTGTTGCCAAATACGCTGTCTAGACATAAAGTCTTTAGTGAGAATTGAACCTCAGTAAGGACCGACTCGTTATCGGTACCGATTGCTCCAGCCGATGCCTTCGGGCATCGGCTTTTCTACTACCCGAAAGGCCTTGTCCCCCTACCATGACGACTCCCCAGAAATACCGCGTAGGCATCGATGTCGGCTCCTACTCGGTCGGTTGCGCCGCCATTGCTATCGACGACGCCGGATTCCCCACGGAAATCCTCAGTGCTGTGTCATTCATCCATGACTCGGGTCTGGATCCCGATTCTCAGAAAACCGCGATCACTCGTCTCGCCGTCTCCGGTGTCGCTCGACGCACGCGCCGCCTGTACCGCCGACGACGCCACCGCATGATTAAGCTCGAGAAATTCCTCGAAAAGCAGAGCTGGACCACCCTCCCCTTCGAGAGCTACTCCGACCCCTACCTGCCATGGAAAGCACGCGTCGAACTAGCCAACGGCTTCATCGCCGACGAAGCCGAGCGGGGCGAGAAGCTGTCCATCGCGATGCGACACATTGCCAATCACCGCGGCTGGCGTAATCCGTATGTCAAGACCGTCTCCCTCTACTCCCCCGGCGAGCCTAGCGACGCCTTTGAAGCTATCCGCGAAGAGCTCGAGGCAAAGACCGGCAAGAAGATCCCCGCGGACGCCACCGTTGCCCAGCTGATCTCTTTTGCACAGCTCGGCGTAGATCGCATCCGTGGCGGCGGGAAGAAGAAAGACCAAGCCAAGGAAAAAGCCGGCCGTGGTGACGAGGTGAAAACCGCGGTGATTTCTGCACGCCTTCAACAGGTCGATCACGCGCGCGAAATTAACGAGATCTGTAAGACCCAGAAGATTGACGACACCCTTCGAAAAGAGCTCATCAATCACGTTTTCGCGGCCGAGTCCCCGAAGGGCGCGCAGGTCGGCCGTGTGGGCAAGGACCCGCTACAGCCCAAACTGGATCGTGCGCTCAAAGCTTCGGATGCCTTCCAGCGCTACCGTATCGCCGCGCTCATCGGAAACCTGCGCATCCGCAATGGCTCGTCCAAGGACGAGCTCACTAAGGAGCAAAAGCTGCTGGTCTTTGACCACCTAGTCAACTTGGATCCGAAGAAGACTCCTTCTTGGTTGGACGTCGCAGAGATCCTGCAAATCGACCGCGGCGAATTACTCGGCACGGCGACGATGACCAACGACGGCGAACGCGCAGGAGCAAAGCCTCCGGTGCACGACACCAACCGCACCATCTTGTCCAGCAAGGTCAAGGCTTTGGCGAACTGGTGGAAGGGCGCAAACGACGCCGAGCGGGCGGCCATGCTGAAGTCTTTGTCCAATGCTGAGGTGGACGATTGGGACTCCGCCGAAGGCGCCCTGGTCCAGGCTTTCTTCGCTGAGCTCGAGGAAACTGAGCACGAAAAGCTTGATCAACTGCACCTGCCCATGGGCCGCGCTGCCTACAGCGAGGACACCTTGGTTCGCCTTACCCGACGCATGCTCGAGGACAATCTCGACCTCCACCGCGCCCAGCGCGAAGAGTTCGGTATCCCCGAGGATTGGGCACCACCTGCACCACCGATCGGAGAACCGGTAGGAAACCCCGCTGTGGACCGCGTCCTCAAGACGGTCGCGCGTTGGCTCAATGCCGCGACCAACGAGTGGGGTGCGCCCGAGTCTGTCGTTATTGAGCACGTCCGCGATGGCTTCGTCAGCCGTGCCAAGTCGATCGAAATTGACCGTGACATTAACCGACGGACGAAGCGCAACTATGAGTTGCTCTCGAAGATGCAGGAAAACCTCGGGATGGAGGGCAAACCGCGAAAGTCCGACCTGTGGCGGTACCAGTCTGTTCAACGCCAGAACTGCAAGTGCGCCTACTGCGGCGACACGATTACCTACACCAACTGCGAGATGGACCATATCGTCCCGCGCGCTGGTGAGGGCTCGACGAACACTCGTGACAATCTCGTGGCGGTCTGCCACCGCTGCAACCTGTCGAAGAAGAATGTTCCCTTCGCAGTATGGGCCGAATCTTCTTCCATCCCCGGCGTCAGCGTGAAGGAAGCACTCGAACGCACCCGCCACTGGGTCGAAGACTCCGGTCTGACGAAGCGTGACTTCAACAAGTTCCGCGACAGCGTGTGCCAGCGATTCAAGCGCACGGCAGTCGATGAGCCTATCGACAACCGCTCCATAGAATCCGTCGCTTGGATGGCAAACGAACTCCGGGCCCGCGTGGCCCAGACCTACACTGCTAGCGACACCGCGGTGAGTGTATACCGCGGCCAGATCACGGCTGAAGCTCGTGGCGCCTCCGGTATCTCTCGGAAGCTTCGGTTTATCGATGGGACCGGCAAATCCCGTTTGGACCGCCGTCACCATGCCGTGGACGCTGCAGTGGTCTCCTTCGTGCAAAACTATGTGGCTGAAACTCTCGTGCTGCGCAGCAACAAGCGTGAAGCAGCAAAGCTCACAGGCGAAGCCGAACAGTGGAAGGAATTCACCGGCATTGATGACGCGCACCGCGCAGCCTGGCGCCAATGGTTGCCCCGCATGCAGAAGCTAGCCGCCCTACTGCAGCAGGCGCTGGATGAAGATCGCGTTGTCGTCACCTCGAATTTGCGACTGCGATTGGGCAACAGCCGCGCTCACGAAGACACGATCGGCAAGCTGAAGAAGATCCCGCTCGGGTCTGAAATCAGCATCACCGACATCGACCGCGCCTCGACGGAAGCGCTCTGGTGTGCTCTTACCCGCGAACCAGACTTCGATCCCAAGGAAGGACTGCCCGCTAACCCTGACCGCCGAATCCGAGTCAACGGGACGTGGTTCAGCGCTAAAGACAACGACACGGTTGAGGTCTTCCCCGTCGGGGCGGGCGCTATCAAGGTACGCGGCGGTTACGCTGAGCTCAGCCGTTTCCACCACGCGCGCATCTACCGCGTCCCGAGCGGAAAGAAGCACGCTTACTGCATGCTGCGCGTCTACAACACGGATTTGGTCCGACACCGCAACGAGGATCTCTTCAGCGTCGAGCTCAAACCGCAGACCATGTCTGTACGCCAGTCCGAACCCAAGCTACGTAAGGCCCTAGCCGAAGGAACCGCCGAATACCTGGGCTGGATTGTGGTCGACGACGAGCTAGTCATCGACACGTCCAAATTCAACACCGGGCAGGTCGCCGGTATGCAGAACGAGCTCGGTCAAGTCCGACGATGGAGGTTGGACGGGTTCTTTTCTAATTCAAAGCTGAGGCTTCGGCCATTGCAATTGAGCGCCGAGGGCCTCGACAATGCTGCCTCAGATGACCTGAAGAAAATTATCGACCGCCCTGGTTGGCTACCGGCAGTAAACAAAGTTTTCCATGATGGCAGCGTAGTCGTTGTTCGCCGTGATTCCTTGGGTAGGCCCCGGTTAACTAGTTCTGCGCATCTCCCTGTCACTTGGAAGGCTGACTGATCATGAAATCGGGATGGCGAGTCATCGACTGTATCGGCCTCGAAGGCTCTCTTGGATACAGACGCGGGCAGATAATTGTCCGGCAACCTGAAAAAGAGTCGGAGGTCGCCATCCCGCTCGCACAAGTAGCTGTAGTGCTCATCGGTTCGAAAACGAGCGTGTCAGGAGCTGTCGTCATGAAGCTCAGCGAATACGACATCTCGTTAATTGTGTGCGATTGGCGACAGGTTCCAGTAGCTGGCGCTATTCCGTGGCATGACCACACGCGGGTGGGTATTCGCCAGCGCTGCCAGGCAGAGCTTTCGCTTCCAAGGAAGAAGCAAGCATGGGCACGAGTCATTTCAGCAAAGATCTACGGCCAAAGCCGGACTGCGGAGGCAATCACGGGGTATCCTTCTGCAAAACTCAATGAACTTGCCGGCAAAGTCCGTTCCGGAGATCCCGATAACCACGAGGCACGGGCTGCACGAATTTACTGGTCCTTGATTTCCGATGGACAGGGCTTTTCTCGAATTCCGGGAGCAGGTGAAGCAGGATGGAATAGCGCACTCGATTATGCCTACACTCTTCTGCGAGGGTACGGCATACGAGCTATTACAAGCGCAGGTCTGGCGGGGACACTCGGCCTCTTCCATCGCGGCCGCAGCAACGCCTTCGCCCTAGTCGATGATCTCATGGAGCCTTTCCGACCGATGGTTGACCAGATAGTCTTCAGCACAGTGACTCCTGCGGAGGACTTAACTCCAAGGATCAAACAAACGCTTTCGATTCGTATGACAGGAAGCTTCAACGGAGACGGGAAGTCTCTTCCCACTGTTTTCAACGAATTCGCCCAGCACTATGGGCTTTACGTCGAAGGTGAAGTCAAGTCTCTCAAGGTACCTCAGTGGAAGGGGCTACTAGATGCCGGCGAAGGGCAGTGAACCAGTGTGGTGCGTCGTAATGTTTGATCTCCCAGTCAAGACAAAAAAGGAAACTCGAGACGCCAACAAATTCCGTAATCACCTCTTGGACCTCGGCTTCTGCCGAGCTCAACTGAGCGTCTATGTCCAGTATTTCCCTTTGGCTTCTCGAGTGGCAGCGACGGTAAAACAGATAAAAACGGAGCTACCTTCGGGGGGAGATATCCGAATACTTTCGGTCACTGATGCCCAATGGTCTAAAGTCATCCGATTCTCGAAAGAAAAAGAGGTCCCTGCGGACACTACTCCTAGCCAGCTCGTCATATTTTAGTCCAAGATCACCAAAATAGACCCAGGTAAATGGGCTTTTCCAAGCCCACCTGAAGTCTATCAGGGCTTTTGAGAACTGAACCCCAGCAAACGGGCGACTATATCCAGGTGGCACAGAAGTCTATCAGGGCTTTTGAGAACTGAACCCCAGCCCGTCTAGCACTTCACCCTTTGGGGTGAGAAGTCTATCAGGGCTTTTGAGAACTGAACCCCAGCCGGCTCTGTAGTCATGTCTCCCTACTACGAAGTCTATCAGGGCTTTTGAGAACTGAACCCCAGCAGTAGGTGTGCGTATTCTTCGGGGACGTGAAGTCTATCAGGGCTTTTGAGAACTGAACCCCAGCTCGAGCTTATCCAGCCCGCCGACGGCCTGAAGTCTATCAGGGCTTTTGAGAACTGAACCCCAGCACGTCAGTCCTGCCGCCGGAGACGGTGGGAAGTCTATCAGGGCTTTTGAGAACTGAACCCCAGCATAGATCGGTACATGTCTCCCATAAGCGGAAGTCTATCAGGGCTTTTGAGAACTGAACCCCAGCGTAACGCTTGCGGAGTCGTTGCCGTCGCGAAGTCTATCAGGGCTTTTGAGAACTGAACCCCAGCGAGTCGCGGACGTTGGCGATATCCCCACGAAGTCTATCAGGGCTTTTGAGAACTGAACCCCAGCCCCGGTAGGTGCCGTCGCACAGTCGCAGGAAGTCTATCAGGGCTTTTGAGAACTGAACCCCAGCAAGCCGGACTGCTCCCCGTCCACGCTCTGAAGTCTATCAGGGCTTTTGAGAACTGAACCCCAGCACTTGGTTAGAGCATCCCACGCGGGTTTGAAGTCTATCAGGGCTTTTGAGAACTGAACCCCAGCATGTAAGCGGCGTGGTTGTCGAGTTTTTGAAGTCTATCAGGGCTTTTGAGAACTGAACCCCAGCGCGATCCTGATGGTCTGTTGTTTGGCCTGAAGTCTATCAGGGCTTTTGAGAACTGAACCCCAGCACCTTCCGGTCTACACCGGCCCCACCACGAAGTCTATCAGGGCTTTTGAGAACTGAACCCCAGCGACCATACCCAGGGGTAGAGCGTCGTGCGAAGTCTATCAGGGCTTTTGAGAACTGAACCCCAGCGGGTCATTCACGTAGTCATGGCCCCGGGGAAGTCTATCAGGGCTTTTGAGAACTGAACCCCAGCAACACCAGCTCCGGGTGACTAAACCCGGGAAGTCTATCAGGGCTTTTGAGAACTGAACCCCAGCGATTGGTTTGCCGCACCTTTCGCAGACTGAAGTCTATCAGGGCTTTTGAGAACTGAACCCCAGCGCCAGGAGCTACTAGCGCTTTAGCTCGCGAAGTCTATCAGGGCTTTTGAGAACTGAACCCCAGCGCTCGCGCGTTGAGAACTTAGGCGGCTCGAAGTCTATCAGGGCTTTTGAGAACTGAACCCCAGCAGATACCACACTGCGCCTTCCCGGTCGTGAAGTCTATCAGGGCTTTTGAGAACTGAACCCCAGCCCTTTTTTATTGGGAAAGGGGCGAACCAGAAGTCTATCAGGGCTTTTGAGAACTGAACCCCAGCAGAGCCTAGGCATTGCGTTCATCCTCCGGAAGTCTATCAGGGCTTTTGAGAACTGAACCCCAGCAGTCCTTTCTCCCCACTCCGCCCTCCCCGAAGTCTATCAGGGCTTTTGAGAACTGAACCCCAGCAGGCACGGGTGGAGTCGCGTCCTGCGTTGAAGTCTACCAGGGCTTTTGAGAACTGAACCCCAGCGTTTGGGGCTTCTAGAAATAGAAGATGACCCCCAAGATTCCTTGAGGGCCAGAGCCTATTTGCCTTGCGGTGAAGTGCCCCGGGTTTTGTTCCTAGGCATTTGCCTTGTGTTTTATTATGTCGTGGCTTGGGTGGTGTTCCCAAAATTCGGTTTCCACCTCAGCCGGCGTATGGTAGCCGAGGCTCTGGTGCAGTCGTGATTCGTTCCACCAAGTGACCCACTCGAACGTGGCTATTTCCACGTCGACCACGTCGTTCCATGTGCGGGTATGGATGATTTCGTTCTTGTAGGAGCCGTTGACGTTCTCAGCCAGAGCATTGTCATAAGAATCCCCGACAGTTCCGGTGGAAGCGGCAATCCCGTGCTGGGCAAGTCGCTCGTTGTAGACCACGCTGACATACTGTGAGCCGTGATCCGAATGGTGAATGAGCCCTGTTGTTTCCTCAGCACACACGATCGCCTGGTTAAGAGCTTGCAACGGTAACGCTTCCGTCCGCATCGAGTCTGATAACGCCCACCCAACGATCCGTCGAGAGTAAACGTCGGTGACAAACGCGGCGTACACAAAGCCTTTCTTCGTGCGCACATAGGTAATGTCGGCCACCCACAGTTTATTCGGGCCCTGAGCTTTAAACTCACGCTCGACCAAGTCTGGGCGCAGATCAGGCACATTAGGCTTACGGGTAGTGAGAGGTGATCTGCCTTTGCCTTTGCCAGAAACGCCGGCTAGGCGCATCAACCGAGCAGTTTGTTCACGACCGATATCAATTCCGCCACGGCGGAGAGCATGCCACATTTTCCGCACACCATAAACACCGTAATTATCCCGATGAACAGCACTAATGCGTTCAACCAGCACAGCATCGCGAAGGCGACGAGCACTTAATCCACGGGCCTTGGACTGGCGATACCCACGCGAGGTGATAAACCCACCAGCCCGGTTATTTTTCAACGTCTTACAGATGAACTCGACGGAAAAACTACTCCGGTATTCATCGATGAACCGGATCATTTCCGACGTTGTGGGTCGAGTTCCGACGCGAAAAAGCTGAGGCAGCTTTCAGCAGCTCGTTAGTGTCGCGAAGCTCTTGAATTTCACGGCGTAGCCTAGCGTTTTCGGCGGCCAAATCTTCAGGCACAGGATCTGGGATGTTTCCTGCACGGCGGGCCTGCTGAGTCCATTGACGAGCTGTGTGCCATGAAACCCCCAGCTTTGGAGCTACTACCTGGCACGCGGCTTGCATCGACATATTTTCCGCCAAGATGCGGTCTTCCACAAGACGGACCACACGGTCCTTGGCATCCTGGTCAAATTTCCTTGGCATGTTCCAGATTTTCCCATCTACTCAAACGGAACAAAACCTGGGACACTTCACGGCTTGAGGTTTACAAGTTTACTTCAGGGTTTGGTGAAGTCAACCGTGGGGCTTGAGGTTTTCTGGTTCGCTTGTAGGTTTCTATTCTTTTGGACTTCGGTTCTTCTGGCCCTCTTTCATGGAGCCGGGTTTAGAGCGGTGCCCGCACGCCTTTTGTCCGTCGGGATTGACTACAGTCGAGACCATGACTGAGCAAAGGAAATACAGCATGGACAACCCGTTCAAGGCGGAGCTGTGGGCGCCGGTTGCCGGCTTCGAGGACTTGACGGATGTGACCTACCACCGGCTGCGTGGGGAGAGCCGGGCGGATGGGATTGTGCGCGTGGCGATTGACCGGCCGGAGGTGCGCAACGCTTTCCGGCCGCACACGGTGGATGAGCTGTACCGGGTGCTGGACCACGCGCGGCGCACACCTGATGTGGGCACGGTGCTGCTGACTGGTAACGGGCCCAGTCAGAAGGACGGCGGCTGGGCGTTTTGCTCCGGCGGCGACCAGCGCATTCGTGGTCGCTCCGGGTACCGCTACGCCACGGAGCACGCGCACGATGACGCCACGGCGGATGAGTCCACGGTGGATACCGCGCGCGAGAAGGTCGAGGGCGGGCGCCTGCACATCCTGGAGGTCCA
>JAQYQB010000020.1 GCA_028726465.1 Mycobacteriaceae bacterium
GCGCCGTCGCCACTCGTCCATCGGGATGGTAAGCCCCGTCGATTTCGAAGCCCAGCTCGCTGATCAAAATGGTAATAAGAAGGCCGCTGCTTAACCCCTAAGCAGCTTAACAACGTGTCCACGATTTGCGGGTAACCCCATGTCCGACAAGCTCAGTCACCGTCGCGGTGAGAGTATCCAAGTCATCCTCGATGAAGTTGACCGCCACTACTTCATTTTCGGTTTTCTCCTCAATTGGAATTTGGGTGACCTCATCAGGGGTCGCCACGGTGATCAGGGGATAACTTGGGTCCTCGGCTTCCGAGATTTTTCCATCGGAATACGCTTCGAGAAGTTCCTTACGCCTCGCTGGTGGCAACGTTGCTGACATGACAATAACGCTTGCGCCGTAGTACGACAGCCAGCTAAGGGTGGTTTTCAAATAATTGGTCGAATACAGGTCGAAAGAATGCACCTCATCGAAAATGACCACCTTCCCTGCCAGGGCAATGTGCCTGAGCATTGAATACCGCTGCTGCAGGGCCATCATCAGGACTTGGTCGATTGTCCCCACGACGATGTTCGACAACAGTCCACGGCGTCGTCCACTAAGCCATTGCAATGCAACTACCGCGCCACTACCGTCGGAAAGTTCTGGTTCAATATCCCGTAGCTTTAAATCTTGAAAAGGCTGCGACAAGGAATTTTTCGAGTGAGCCAAGTACATCGATCGCACCTGCTGGTCCGTCGTATTTTTCGCCCACCGCACTGTCCTGTCCAGCAGGCCGTTCGCGGTCGCCATAGTCGGCGCCGCAAAGTACAGCCCCTGGGCGCCAGCCTTCGCTGCCAGAACCCGCGCTGCTTGCAAGGCAGCTTCGGTCTTGCCTGCACCGGTTTCAGCTTCTAGCACCATCATCACCGGGCCAGTAGTCTTTTTCGCCGAATCTACCATGGCCTTCTGCACTGGTCGCGCCGAATACTCACTAGGCCAACCAAACGCTCGCCGAAAACTAACATCCACGTCCACTGACGCGTCACTTACCGGATGCCAAGGCGCTGTGAGCTGAACCGCGCGCGCGGCCTGATCGACACGTTCTGCCTGCGAATCTGAACCGCTCAGGCTAAAGGCATCTTCATTGGAAGCGACCCAATCCGACATCACCACCAAACCTGTCAGCAACTGCAGGTCACGGGCACGACGTATCCCTTTTTTCCGCAGTTTATTTAGCACCACATCCACGTCAGTAAGCTTCGCAGTCGCTTCCAACAGCTCGCCATGGACTTTCCGCCACGCTGGAGGGTACTGAGCGATAATGAGAGCTACTCGTTCTGAAATTTGCTCACTCGGAATACCGTGGTGAGCATCAGCGACAGCGGCTACCGAGTTTGCTGAACGCCGCGAAAAGCCGCGCGTTTCCTCCAGCCAGTCACGGATTATTACACCGGATGCCACACTATGCGGCAGCTTGTCCACATTGAGCTCATCAACGCCTTGATCGAGACTAAGCCCTGCATCCCGCACACGTGAAACCAAGTGCCGCACATCTTCCCTGAGCTCAATCTGACTCTGAAACTTTCGTACACCTTTTCCCACGTCGTGTGAGGCAGCAAGCCAGAGAATAAGTTTTTCTAGCTCCTTCACCGATAGGCCGAGGTTGCCCGCCAGAATCCCCTTTATAGAGTCAGACAACCACACATGAAAAACCATGGATGCCGCGCATGCCGAGTCCCGCAAATGTTCCGGCAAAGTCAGAAAGTTGACCCCATCACCAGACTTCGCCCATAAACTCCGCGCTTCAACACTTCGCTCCGCAACCCAGCCATCAGCCCGTTGAGCAAGGTTAATGACCGGCTGCGGCAAGCCCCAAGGACTACGTGTCGACGTCATGGAAAACTCCATTTTCTTTGTGGGCCGCCATTTGATTTAACGACCTATACACTTGAAGATACAAGAATGAAGTACAATTGGTAACCGCCAAATATAACAAGTTGCTGATTTGCTTGCTGTTCGGCCTTGTCCACTGGTGCTACCCTTATTCATCGGGCTCCAAGCAAGTAATTCCCCAGATTAGGGATGAGCCATTGTTCTGTTCTGCGGAGCCCACTTCCCCGCTCCGGCGGGGCACCCAGCGCTCAACCCCGTTTAAGAATGGCGATACATAGGAAAGACGAGCGGGACTAAAGACATCCTTACGCTTGAAAGCTCGGAACCGCGCTAGACCGCGATACCCCTTCCGCCCCGCCCCACATTGTCACGTCTGTTTGCACGGCACACCGCTTTACTGGCTTCTTCCTGCCTCACTGAAACGACTTATCCCTGCTTGCCCGAGAAACACATCACCGTCGACGAGGTCTCCCGCGATCTCAAAGGCTTATCCCTGCTTACGCGAGGAACGCGCGACAAACTCGGTCAGGTATTTGCGCTCTGACGGCTCATCCCCGCGTGCGCGGGGAACACACATCAAGTGCCTGAGCCAACACCGCGTGAGCCGGCTCATCCCTGCTCGCGAGGGAAACGCACGTGGGGGATGGCGGCCGCGCCACGCTCGACGGGCTCATCCCCGCTTGCGCGGGGAACACACTCTGCGGACTGACCGGTCGTTTTGGCAAAAGGGCTCATCCCCGCTTGAGCGGGGAACACCCGGAGCGGGTGCGAAATCTGACGGGCCTGGTGGGCTCATCCCCGCTTGCGCGGGAACACTGTGGGTGCCCAGCATTCACCCACCAAAGGGGGGGCTCATCCCCGCTTGCGCGGGGAACACAGTTCCTCCTGCATGGGCTTCATGAATCGGTAGGGCTCATCCCCGCTTGCGCGGGGAACACCGAAAAGGCCTGTCGTAGTAGGGCGTCGGAACCGGCTCATCCCCACTTGCGCGGGGAACACGGGGAACCATGCGTGTAGTCCGCAGCACCGGCGGGCTCATCCCCGCTTGCGCGGGGAACACACTTCGCGAGCAGCGAAAACTCGAGCCAACTTTCTATATTACATACGACTTCACGCGCCTAAAACCTGAATACCCCGGCTCTGCTTTGGCATGCGCTACAGATCCCTACTTTGGCTACGAGCCGCACTTCCCTACTATGACTACACCGCGCACTCTTGCAATAGCTTTCCCATCACAAGCTATGGAACTAATTGAGGCAAATCTGAAAATTGTTCACATTACCTTTTAGCCGGACGTTTTCCGGAACGAATGTTCCCCCAGAGAACGTAGTCGAGCATAGAAGTGTCCATCAACCGCATAAGAGAGATACTCATACCCGACCACCTATTTCCCGTAGACCCACCGACCTTCTCGCTCCGCTCACCCCCAAAAATGTCACCCCTACATAAGCTTTAAATAAGAATTTACAACTTACCAAGCATTATTACTGCCACACGTGTAACATCCTTGCCGAGTCCCACCCCAGGTTTTGCCGGGCACGCCAGGATGAAACAAGCTTGCGTGCCCTTTACTTCTATTGCAAAGGATTTCCATGTCGAAAGCTCACGTCGCATTTGTCGGGCTTGGCTATATTGGCCTACCGACCGCCGTTGTTCTAGCTAATTCCGGTGTAGAAGTCACTGGTGTCGATGTCAACACACCCAACGTTGACCGCATCAACCGCGGCGAGGTAACCATCGTTGAGCCGGGGCTGGAAGAAGAGCTGCGCTCGGCACTGGAATCCGGCCGTTTCAAGGCCACCACGGAGCAGGTGCACGCGGATGCCTACATCATCGCCGTGCCCACGCCTTTTACTGAGTCTTACGACGTCGACATGAAGTTCATCTACTCGGCAGCCGAGGCCATCGCGCCGCAGCTGGAGGGCGACGAGCTGGTCATCCTGGAATCCACTTCCCCGCCGCTGACCACCAAGAAGATGGCCGACAAGATCCTCGAGCTCCGCCCCGACCTTGTCGCCGATGGCGCTGAGAATCCTGAGAACAAGCCGGTGGTCTACTTCGCCCACTGCCCGGAGCGCATCCTCCCGGGCAAGGCTATAGAAGAGCTGCGCACCAACGACCGCATCATTGGCGGCCAGACCCCGGAGGCAACGAAGCGCGCCACCGCCATCTATTCCTCCTTCTGCAAGGGCGAGCTCCTGCCGACCAACGACGTCACCGCGGAGATGGCCAAGCTGACCGAGAACTCCTTCCGCGACGTCAATATCGCCTTCGCCAACGAGCTTTCCCTCATTGCTGACAAGCTCGGCATCGACGTCTGGGAGCTCATCGAACTGGCGAACCACCACCCGCGCGTCAACATCCTGCAGCCCGGCCCCGGCGTGGGCGGCCACTGCATCGCCGTGGATCCGTGGTTCATCGTGTCGGCGGATCCGGAAAACTCGAAGCTCATCCACACCGCGCGCAACGTCAACGACGGCAAGCCGGCCTGGGTCATTAGCAAGGTCAAGGAGGCCATCGACCGCACCGGCGCGTCCAAGGTCGCCGTCCTCGGCCTCGCCTTCAAGGCGGACATCGACGACCTGCGCGAGTCGCCGGCGCTCAACATCGCGGTCGACCTGGCCGAAGAGCTGGAAGACACCACCTTCCTAGTCGCTGAGCCGAACGTCGACGAGCTGCCCAAGCGCCTCAAGGGCTTCGACAACGCGCAGCTTAGCGAGTACACCCGGGCAATCGACGATGCCGATGTCATCCTGCTGCTGGTCGACCACAAGGAGTTCAAGAACCTAGACACACAGCTGTTGGGCAGCAAGGAAGTCGTCGATACTAAGGGGATCTGGAAATAGGACCTAGACAGCCTAATCCCACGCGAGTTTTACGAGCAGTTTACCTATACGACATAATAGTTTTGGCGTCTTATGAGGTTACCCTCGTTTAGTGGACACCCTATTGGTGCGGATCTTGTGTCCGTAGGAGAGGATGTTCATTGTGAGTCAACAGCGCAAGAAATACACGCCGGAGTACCGGTGTGAAGCCGCGAACCTGGTAATCGAGTCGCAGCGCCCGATCGCTCATGTGGCTAAGGAGATCGGTGTTTCCGCCGGGCTTTTAGGCCGGTGGGTAAAAAATGAGCGTGAACGCCGAGGAGCATCAGATGGGATGAGTGAGTCTGATCTTCGTGCTGAGAATGCTCGTCTGCGCCGTGAGCTGGCTGAAGCCAAGATGGATAACGAGTTTTTGTCAAAAGCGACAGCCTTCTTCGCCGCAAAGCAACGCGAGCAGAAAAGTTCGAATTAATGCAGCGAGAGAAGGCGAACTACAGCATCAAGCGCATGGCACGGCTATTAAAAGTGTCTCGATCTGGATATTACAAATGGGCCCATGCGCAGCAGAAACGGCTATCTGGCGAAGATGATCGTGTTGCATTTTACGATGATGTTGACCGTAAGATTCATCAGATTTGGAAAGACTCCGATGAAGTTTATGGTGCTCCGCGGATCACCGCAGAACTTACCGAGCGCTACCACATTGTGCTTAACCGTAAGACTGTGGCTAAGCGGATGCGCATGATGGGCATTGCAGGGATTTCACCGCGGGCCTTTGTTCCAGTGACAACGGTCCAAACCAAGCGTAAGTCGAGTCTTCCTGACTTGGTCAAGCGCATGTTTGATACTGGTGAGCTCAACCGAGTATGGATGTCAGATATTACCTACCTGCGCACCGGCCAGGGCTGGTTGTATTTGTGCGCGGTCCGCGATGGTCATTCCCGCAGAGTACTGGGCTGGGCTATGGATAGCGTTCAAGACACAAGTTTGGTCGAACGGGCCCTGCAGATGGCGCATACACTACGCGGTGACGTTCCTGATGGGCTGGTGTTTCACGCTGACCGCGGAACGCAATTTACCAGTGAGAAGCTCTGGGAAGTGTGCCGCAACCTGGGCATTGCCCAGTCTGTGGGGCGTACGGGCGTGTGCTTCGATAACGCGATGGCCGAGTCGTTCTGGTCGACGCTAAAGACTGAATTCTATGACCGGCAGCGATGGCTTACCCGTGATGCTGCACGCAAGGCCGTTGCCTACTGGATTGAAGTCGTCTACAACCGTCGACGCCGACACTCCGCACTCGGTATGGCAAGCCCCGTCGACTTTGAGAACCGCATTGGTCTAACCACCAGCAGAAAAGAAATAGCTGCCTAACCACTAGGTAGTGGGGTTACCCGCAAATCGTGGACACGTTGTTAAGCTGCTTAGGGGTTAAGCAGCGGCCTTCTTATTACCATTTTGATCAGCGAGCTGGGCTTCGAAATCGACGGGGCTTACCATCCCGATGGACGAGTGGCGACGGCGCCGGTTGTAGACAATCTCAATCCAGCGAGCCACCGCCTTCCGAGCGTCGTCACGGGTTCGCCATTTCTTCCGATCGTAAAATTCGGTCTTCAATGTCGACCAGAACGACTCGGCCATCGCATTGTCAAAGCAGACACCGGTACGGCCGACCGATTGTGCAATCCCTAGTTCTTGACAGACCTGCCACAGTTGTTCGCTGGTGAACTGGCTACCACGATCGGCGTGGAAGACCACGCCGTTGGGTATTTCACCACGCAGAGTGTAAGCCATGCGCAGTGCACGTTCAACCAGGTAAGAATCCTGCACACTATCCATGGACCAGCCTAGGACTCGGCGGGAGTGTCCATCGCGGATAACGCATAGGTACAGCCAGCCCTCATTCGTGCGTAGATAGGTAATATCTGACATCCACACTCGATTAAGCTGCCCTTGATCAAATAGGCGTTTCACCAGGTCTGGAAGCGTGGACTTCCGCTTGGATTGAATCGTCGTTACGGGAACAAACGCCCTAGGTGAGATGCCCTCAATACCCATCATCCGCATGCGTTTGGCCACGGTTTTACGATTCACATAGACCCCAACCTCGGCGAGTTCTGCAGTAATCCGTGGGGCACCGTAGACTTCGTCAGAATCTTCCCAGATGTCATGAATTTGCCTGTCTAACTGGTCGAGGAATCTCTGACGCTGATTTTCACCACGAAGCCGTACTGCTTGAGCCTTTTGCCATTTATAGTAGCCAGAACGGGAAACCTCTAATAACCTGCTCATTCTTTTTATACTGTAGTTCGCCTTCTCCTGCTGTATTAGCTCAAATTTTTCCGATCGCGTTGCTTCGCAGCGAAGAAGGCGGTGGCTTTTGACAAGAACTCATTATCCATCTTGGCCTCAGCTAACTCACGACGCAGGCGAGCATTTTCGGCTCGTATATCAGCATCACTGCGGCCGTCTACCGAGCCTTGGCGTTCCCGCTCGAGTTTGACCCACCTGCCTAAAATTGTCGCTGATACGCTAATTTCCTTAGCCACATGAGCGATTGGGCGCCCAGACTCGATGACCAGTCTGGCGGCCTCCTGCCGGTACTCCGGGGTGTACTTCTTCCTTGACGAATTCACAATGAACATCCTCTCCTACGGACACAAGATCCGTACTAATAGGGTGTCCACTACTCGAGGGTAACCTCACTACTGATTCCGCCTACTGATTTCCGTAAGAACCATCTAGGTGCGCAATCTAGGCGCGCCGCCTCGGCGCACACCCCAGTCGCGCAGCGCAGGCTCACAACCTTGGTACGCCGAGTAGGCACGCTGAATGGGCGTTCACGGTGTGTTCCGTGGACGCCTCTTCGCGTGTTCTTGTCGCGGTGTTCTTGCTGCTTAGCTGCGCGTTTCCCGCCGGGCTAACCGCGCGCATTTTGCCGTTGCCAAATTGGCAGCCGGGCTGGCTGCAGGGTGCTGGCCTGCTGCCGAGTTAGCCGCTGACCTGGCCGCTAGTTTTGGCCGCAGGGTGGGACGCCGGCGATTTAAGCCGGCACGCGTTCGGGCGGTATCCACACCACCCGGCCACCAACCCTAGCCATCCGGCCCCGAGTCTGCGCCGGGCCCGGCCCATCCTCGTTGGCACCATTATGGTGCGGACACAACGTGGCCAGGTTCGCCGCATTCGTCGGGCCACCTGAGTCCCAGGACTGCAGGTGATGGACCTGGCACTCATCGGCCCCGGCCAAACACCCCGGCCAGGCACACACCGGATGCTCCATCAGAGCCAAACGCCGCTGCTTCCAGGACGCCAAACGCTCATCCCGGTAACAATTAACCGGCCCGGCCACCGGGTCGAAGACCCCGACGTAGCCGACCTGCTCAAACACCCGGGTCACCAACTCCGCACCACTAATCACCGCGCCGTTGGTCAACTGCACGGTAATATCCGCGGCATCCTTGCCACCGACCAAGTGCCCGAAATCCTTGAGATTGAGTACCACGTTGGTGGTCACCGACGCGCGCACCCCACCGCCGACACCAGCACCATCACCGTCGCCGTCGGTGAAGACAGCGCGGGCATCCTCGACGGTGCGGACTTGGGCTTTGATATCGGCGACGAGGCCGGCGTCGGCGATAAGGCGCATCGACCACAACCCCTCAGCCGAACGGCGGTAGATCACCCCCGGCTGCGGCGTCGGGGCAGGCCGGGCCTCCTGGATTTTGCGGCGGGCCGTGGCGGCCATCTCCTGGGCACCAACCGGCTGGGCAGACAGCTCCTCCATGATGCGCCAGGCATCGTTTTTGTTCTTCACCCGCCGCAGCACCCCGCGCAGCACATCCAGCACGGGCAGGCAGTGCCCGTGGCGGGCGGCATTCGCGCGCACCCGCCGCTGGCGGCCCGCGTGCCTGACCGGGCCGAAAAACACCCCGGCCAAATCGAAGAGGCGCTCCAACTCGTCGCGGCCGGAGCCGGCGGCGGCGCGCTCGGCATCCCAGTCAGCGTGCCAAGCCCCCTCCACGATCTCAATGCCGGGCTGGGTCACGGCAGCCACAAACCTAGAAAAACAATCCCCCGATGTCATGCCCCACACACTAAGGCAGACCCCACCACCCCGCAACCGGGGCGGGGCAACTACTTGCCCAACCAGGCGTAAGCGGCGGTGATGAGGGCCTCGGTGCCGGTCTGCAGCGTCGGCTGCTGGACGGGGGCGAAGAACGGGCTGTGGTTCGGCATCTCCTCGCCCTCCTTGCCGCCGCCGAAGATCCAGTAGCAGTACGGAGTGCCGAAGGCGTCGGCGACCACGGAGAAGTCCTCGGAGGCGGTAAACCGGTCGGCGTCCTGGACGCGGTCGCTGCCCAGGTGTTCCTCGAGGGCCTCGCGCACGCGGGCGGTCACCTCGGCGTCGTTGTCGGTGAGCGGGTACCGGTCGGAGAAGCTGAACTCCGGCTCCTTCGGCGAGCGCGCGGCCTCGCACTCGGCCTTCACGATCCGCTCGATGGCGGCGATGATCCTGTCGCGCACGTCCTCGTCGTAGGCGCGGATGTTGATCTTCAGCGTGGCGTCGAAGGGGATGACGTTGGCCTTGGAACCGGCCTGGACGGAGCCGACGGTGACCACGCCGAACTCGCTCGGGTTGAGCTCGCGGGAGACGATGGTCTGCAGGCGCATCACAATGGAGCTGGCCAGCACCACCGGGTCGACGCTTAAGTGCGGCATGGACCCGTGGGAGCCGGCGCCGAAGACCTTGACGGTCACGCTGGTGGCCGTCGAGAGCACCGGGCCCGGCTTGATGGCCACGCTGCCGGCGGGCACGACGCTGCAGAAAACGTGCTGCCCCAGCATGACGTCCGGCTTGGCGACCTTGTCCACCACGCCGGCGTCCACCATGGATTGTGCGCCCTCGGCGGTTTCCTCGCCGGGCTGGAAGAGGACTTCCAGGGTGCCGGACCAGGCATCCGTGGCGTCCTTCATGAGGGCGGCCACGCCCATGAGCGCGGCGACGTGGGAGTCGTGGCCACAGGCGTGCATGACGCCGTCGACGGTGGAGGCGTACTCGAGGCCGGTGTCCTCCTGGATGGGCAGGGCATCGAAGTCGGCGCGCAGCATCACGGTGGGCCCGTCGCCGTTTTCTAGGACGCCGACGACACCGCCGCCGACCTCCACGACGTCGTAGTCGAATTCGCGCAGCTTGTCCGCGATGATCCCGCGGGTGCGCTCCTCTTCCATGCTGAGTTCGGGGTGCTGGTGCAGGTCGACGTACAGCGCCTCCTGCTTCTCCCGAATCCCGTCGTAGCCGCTAACGATGTCCCCTACTGCCATGGGCTGGCTCCTTCCGGTTCACTAGAACGTACGGAGCCAGCCTACGCCGAAACTCCGCGCGCTAGCGGCTGGCCTTGTCCAGCAGCTCCAGGATGTGGTGGTAGTCGGAGCCGGTCGCCCGCGTCAGCCCCAGCTCGCAGGTGCGGTTGGTCGACGCGTGGTATTGGGCGCCGAATTCCTTGGCCTGGGCGGCCTCGGCGCGGGTGGCGGACGCGGTCAGCTCGGGGTGGAGCATGCCGCGGTCGCCGGCGTAGCCGCAGCAGTTCCAGGCGGTCGGCACGTTGACCTCGCGCGCGGCGGCCCCGGCGACCTTTTCCAGGTCGGGCATGAGCCCCAGCTGGAAGGCGGAGCAGGTCGGGTGCAGCGTGACGGACTCGGCGGGGTGGGCAACATCTAGGGCCGGGAGGATGTGCTCGGCGGTGAAGGCGATGGCATCGATAACCGTGACACCGTGGGCTTCCAGCAGGTCGCGGAAGCCGGCGGTGCAGCTGGAGGCGTCGACGATAACGGGCAGCTTCCCGCCGTCGGTCAGCGGCACGACGGTGTCCACGACGCGCTTTTCCATCACGTCGTGGCCCTCGCTTAGGCCCTTGGACGACCACGGGGTGCCGCAGCAGAGCTTGTCGATGCCACCGGGCACCTCCAGCGCCAGCCCGGCGCGCTCCAGGAGGTTGACGAAGGCATCGGTGGCGCCGGGGCCGTCGCCCTGCGGGCCGAACATGGTGTTCACGCAGGCGGGCAGGAAGATGCCGGTCACGGCGGCGCGGTTGTCGCCGACGCGGCGGCCCAGGCGGGCGCGCGGCTTGCCGCCCTTGGACAGCTCGGGCTGGTACTGCGGCATGACGTCGGAGCCGACCAGGCGGCGGCCGACGTCGGTGACGGCCTTGACCAGGGAGGTCGGCAGGAAGTGGGCGCCGGTCAGCGCCACCGATGCGCCTTCGCTGACCACCGGCCAGCCCTTCGCCGCGGCCTTCCACCCGGCCTGCAGGACCGGCTGGGCCTGCTCGCGGCGCAGGCGCTTGATGAACTTGCCGGTGTCGATGCCCACCGGGCAGGCGGTGCGGCACATGGAGTCGACGGCGCAGGTCTCGATGCCCTCGTACTGGTAGGCCTCGTCGAGCTCGGCGACGGTGGCGTTATCACCGGCCTCCTCGGCGCGCTGGCGGGCGCGGCGGACCACGATGCGCTGGCGCGGGGTGAGCGTGAGATCCCGCGACGGGCACACCGGCTCGCAGTAGCCGCACTCCACGCAGCGGTCGATCTCTTCCTCGACGGTCGGGTTGAGCTTGATGTTTTTGACGTGGGCGTCCGGGTCGTCGTCGAGGATGACGCCCGGGTTCATGGTGTTGCCCGGGTCGCAGGCGCGCTTGAGCTCCTGCATGACGGCGTAGAGCTCGTCGCCGTACTGGCGGCGCACATACGGCGCCATCGCGCGGCCGGTGCCGTGCTCGGCCTTGAGGTTGCCCTCGGCTTCCAGGACCAGGGAGACCATGTCCTCGTTGAAGTTGTTGAAGCGGCCGATGGCCTCGTCGCCTTCGAAGCGGTCGGTGAGCAGGAAGTGGATGTTGCCGTCCTTGGCGTGGCCGAAGATGACGGCGTCGTCGTAGGAGTAGCGGGCGAAGATGTCCTGCAGGCCGGCGCAGGCGTCCGCTAGGTCGGCGACCGGCACGACGATGTCCTCCAGCAGCGCCGTGGTGCCCGACGGGCGGGCCTCCGCGACCTGGGCGTAGAGGCCCTTGCGGAAGTTCCAGGCGGCGGTGCGGGTGGCGGCATCGGCGGAAAATTGCGCCGGGGACTGGAGGTTGAGCTCGGCCAGCAGCTTCGAGCCGGCCTGCTCCTTGGCGTTGATTTCGTCCTCGCTGTCGGCGTGGTACTCGATGAGCAGGGCGGCCTGGGAGTCGACGTCGAAGCCGGTAATCGCCTCCGGGACCTTGTCGAAGGTGCGCCCCACACGGATGGAGGCCGAGTCCATCAGCTCCAGGGTGGCCGCGCCGGTATCCAGCAGGTCCGGCAGGCTGCGGGTGGCGGCGTCCACGTCCGGGAAGACGGCCACGGAGGTGGTGGTCAGGCGGGCAATCGGCACGGTGCGGAAGACGGCCTCGGCGATAAAGGCCAGGGTGCCCTCCGAGCCGATGATGAGGTGCTCCAGGATCTTCGCCGGGGTCTCATAGTCCAGGAAGGAGTTCAGGCCGTAGCCCATGGTGTTTTTCAGGCTGAAGTGCTTGGTGATTTTCTCCACCGAGGCCGGGTTGTCCACCACGCGGCGGCGCAGGCGCTGGAGGGTCTCGAAAAGCTCCGGCTCCTGCTGGGCCAGCTGCTGGTCGGCGTCCGGGCGGGCGGTGTCCAGGACGGTGCCGGACGGCAGGACCAGGGTCATCGACTCCAGGGTGCGGTAGGTGTTCAGCTCGGTGCCGCAGGCCATGCCGGAGGAGTTGTTGGCGATCACGCCGCCCATCGTGGCGGCGGATTCGCTGGCCGGGTCCGGGCCCAGCTTGCGGCCGTAGAGCCCCAGGCGGGCGTTGACCTGGCGGACCGTAGCGCCGGGCTGGACGCGCACGCGCTCGCCGCCATCGAGGACCTCGATGCCGCGGAAGTGCTTGCGCACGTCCACCAGGTAGCCATCGCCGGCGGACTGGCCGGCCAGGGAGGTGCCGCCGGAGCGCAGGGTCACGGGGATGTGGTTGGCGCGCCCAGCGCGGAAGGCGGCGGCGACGTCATCGGCGTTTTTGGCTTCGATGACGGCTTGTGGGGTGAACAGGAAGTGGGAGGCATCGCTGGCCGCGGCCACGCGATCGATCAGGGCGGTATTGACGTCGAGGCTCATGCCTTTAATTGCACGCCCGCCGGAACACCCCCGCAAGTAAGGAGGGGGTTAGAACGGGGCTAGTTCCGGGGCGCGGGTGGTTTCGGCGCTCCCGCCGGCGGGGTGATACGCGGGTAGTGCCGCCAGGTGCCGCGGCGGGCATCGGTGGCGGCGCCTGCGCCGGCGGCATCGTCGTGCGCGGTTGGCGCGGGGCGGTGCGGGGTGGGGTCCCAGTGGGCGTCGACGAGCCGGACCTGGCAGAACCAGCCGAGCCCCAGCACGGCCAAACCGACGAGGCCGACCAGGACGAGTCCCACTACCCCGCCGGGCGCGGACGCCCAGCCGATGAGCATGCCGAACCAGCCGAAGTCGGCGTCGCCGAAGGTGGTGTTCGCCGAGCCGAAGGAGCCCAAAACGCCCAGCAGGAAGGCCGGCAGGAAGGTAATGAGCAGGCCGTTGACGAAGCCCCCGGCGGCCGCGCCCCGGCGCCCACCGGTGGCGTTGCCGTAGACACCCGCGGCGCCGCCGGTGAAAAAGTGCGGGACGAGGCCGGGGAGGATGAGTGCGACCCCGAAGGCCGGGCCCAGCCACAGCGACAGGACCGCCAGGCCGACCAGCCCGCCGGCAAAGGAGGTCAGGAAGCCGACCAGGACGGCGTTTTGGGCGTATGGGAAGACGATGGGGGCATCGAGGGCCGGGATGGCGCCGGGCACGACCTTGGCGGCAATCCCCTGGAAGGCGGGCACGAGCTCGCCCAGGATGGTGCGCACGCCGAAGAGGATGACGGCGACGGCCACGCCGAACTGCAGGCCCTGGGTCAGCGACTGCATGAGGTAGTTGCCCACCCCGGTCGCGCCGTCCTCGAAGGCGGTGAAGGCCTCGTCGCCGGCGCGGGCCAGGAACAGCAGGGCGAGCACGATGTACATCAGCGCCATCGACAGCGCCGTGGCGACCATGGAATCGCGCAGGAAGCGCAGGCCCTCCGGCAGGTGGAGCTGCTCGGTGGAGGCGGAAGGCTTGCGCTTGCCGCCGACCAGCTTGCCCACCGCGCCGGCGGCGACGTAGCCGGCGGCGCCGAAGTGCCCGATGGCCACGGAGTCGTCGCCGGTAATGCGCCAGGTCCAGGGGTGCGCGATGGCCGGCAGGGAGACCATCAGGATGCCCAACAGGGCGGCGCCGAAGACGATGACCACCCAGGCGGGATAGCCGGCCGGGGCGAAGACCATCGTGAGTAGGGTGGCCATGAACAGCACGTGGTGGCCGGTCAGGAAGACGTACCGCAGCGGCGTGAACCGGGCCAGCAGCAGGGAGACCACGAAGCCCAGGATCATCACCCAGGCGACCTGGCTGCCGAACTGCTGCTGGGCGATGCCCACGATGGCCTCGTTGGTCGGCACTACCCCGTGCGCGCCGGTGGCGCCGGTGATCATGACGCCGAGTGGCTCCAGGGAGGCGGTGACCAGCCCGGCGCCGGCGTTGATGAGCAGGAAGCCGAGCGTGGCCTTGATCGCCCCGCCCAGCACCTGGCCGATGCCGCGGCCCAGCGCGGCCAGCCCGATGGCGGTGATGATGCCGATGAGGAAGGCCGGCACGGCCAGGATCTCATTGACCACGAAATTGGCGGCGTCTACCAGGATGTTCATGTTTTTACCGGCCTTCCTGTGCGGCGGGGATGTCGTAGATTTCGCGGAGCGCGCGGTCGAGCTCCGCGGCGGAGGTGAAGTTGTCGATGACGTAGACCGGCACCCCCACGTCGCCCAGGGCGGCGGCGATCTCGCCGGAGGTCAGCAGGACGTCGGCCTCGCTGGCGCGCCCCTTCGCGGAGATGGTATCGGTGGCCTCGACGGTGAAATACGGCGACCAGCCCCACTCGTCAAGCACGCCGTCCAGGGTGTTCTTCAAAAACAGCGAGGTGCCCAGCCCGTTGCCGCAGACGGTAAGTATCTTGCCCTTGCTCTCGACCGTGCCGTCGGGGCGCGCGGCGGGGACCGCCGCGCCGGTTGCGGCGGCCGCCGCGGTCTCTTCGGCCTCGCGGGCCTCGCGCTCGCGGCGCATAGCGATGGCGTTGGCGGCGGCGGTGGGCACGTAGCCGTCCAGGACGTTGCGCAGCTGGCCTTCGGAGGTGACGACGTCGAGGAGTTCGCGCTTGTCGGCATCGCCGAGCACGCGGGCCAGTTCCTTCATGGCGCGGGTGTGGGCGAAGTCGTCGCGGGCAGCCAGGGCTACGACCAGGGTGACCGGGTCGTTGGTGCCGTGGCCGAAGCGGACCGGCTCGGCCAGGCGCACCCAGCTGATGGCGGTGTGGCGGACCGCCTCCGAGGGCCGCGCGTGGGCGAAGGCGAAGCCGGGGGCGACGACGATATAGGGCCCGTTGTTGTCCACGGTCTCGATCATCGCCTGGGTGTAGTCGGCGGTGGCGGAACCGCTGGCCTCCAGCAGGCGGCCGGCGCGGGTGATAGCGGCGCGCCAGTCCGCGGCAGGCGCGTCCAGCTCCACGCCCCCGGGCGCGAGTAGGGCTCCTAGTTTGGACATGGTTTCTCCTTGCAGTTGTCGAATCCGTCAGCGTCAACTAGGGCGCCGGCCTGCGGTATTTACACCTGAATTTAGCAACCGGCACGCCGCGGACCCAAAAAGCAAATCCCGCAGGTGTGTTGTTTCCCAAGCTCACCGACACCCTGAATGCGGGGGTGCGCGTGTTAACTTGAGGTATTGGCCCCGTGCCCGCCCACGGCGACCGGAGCCTTCCCCCTAACTACACAAACCACCTAGGAAAAGAGGTTTGTCCAATGGAGACTATGGACACGTGGGAGCCGACGCTGAGCGCGGGCCCGCTGTTGGGCATCGCGGTGGCAGCCATCGCCCTGATTTTGGTGATGGTCATCTATTTCCGCGTGCACGCTTTCGTCACGCTGGTAACGGTGTCGGCGCTGACTGCGCTGGCGGCGGGGCTGCCCATCGCCGGGGTGGTCGAGACGATGACGGATGGCTTCGGGAGCACGCTGGCATCGGTGGCGCTTTTGGTCGGCCTGGGCGCGATGATCGGGCGGCTGGTGGAGGCCTCCGGCGGCGCGAAGTCGCTCGCCGATGCCCTCGTGGCCCGCTTCGGCGAAGACCGCGCGCCGCTGGCGCTGGGCATCGCCTCGCTGATTATGGGCTTCCCCATCTTCTTCGACGCCGGCCTGGTGGTCATGCTGCCGGTCATCTTCGCGGTGGCGCGCCGGCTCAACGGGCCGGTGCTGGCCTACGGCATCCCGGCCGCCGGCGCGTTCTCGGTCACCCACGTCTTCCTGCCGCCGCACCCGGGGCCGGTCGCGGCCGCGGAGTTCTTCAACGCGGACATCGGGCTCATTCTGGCGCTCGGCCTGCTGATCGCCATCCCGACGTGGTACTTCTCCGGCTACCGCCTGGGGCTGTTCCTGGGTAAGAAATTCCCCTTCGGCGTGACGGAGATGCTCACCGGCCCGGCTGTGAAGGAAGCGGAGATGCCCCACCGCCCGGCCTCCCCGGCGGCGGTGATTTCCGTGCTGCTTATCCCCTTGGTGTTGATCTTCTGCAACACGGGGCTGAACACGCTAGCGGCGGCCGGGGCCATCGACGGCGAGGCCACCTGGGCGCAGGTGCTCATCATGGTGGGTCAGACCCCCATCGCGCTGCTGATTACCACCTTCGCCGCGATGGCAATCCTGGGCCTGCGCCGCGGGGTGGACAAGAACGCGATGGAAAAGGCGATGGAGTCCTCGCTGGGGCCGATCTGCTCGGTGGTGCTCATTACCGGCGCCGGCGGCATGTTCGGCGGGGTGCTGCGCACCTCCGGCATCGGGGATGCGCTGGCGGATTCGCTGTCGGGCATCGGTATCCCGGTGATTTTGGCCTGCTACCTCATCGCGGTGGCGCTGCGCCTGGCGCAGGGTTCGGCGACGGTCGCGCTGACCACGGCCGCCGCGCTGATGGTCCCGGCGGTCGAGGCCGGCGGCTTCAACGAGGTCCAGCTCGCGCTCATCGTGCTGGCGACGGCCGCGGGCTCGGTCTTCGGCAGCCATGTCAACGACTCGGGCTTCTGGCTGGTCGGCCGCCTGATGGGCATGGACGTGGCCACCACGCTGCGCACCTGGACCGTCAACCAGATGCTCATCAGCGTGATCGGCTTCGTCTTCGCGCTGGTGCTCTTCGGGGTCGCCGCGGCCTTCTAGCGAGCCGGATTGTAATCGCGGCTCGGG
>JAQYQB010000021.1 GCA_028726465.1 Mycobacteriaceae bacterium
TACGTCGGTGGCTAGTTGGCGGGTCAGGTCTGGGTCAACGTCGAGAATGCTCATGCCTTCTTAGACTGCGCGGGCGCCGACACGGTTCCCGCCACTTTCTGCATGCCGCCGATGCCCTACGATGGGGGACATGGAAACCTACGTTGTTGATCACCCCCTCGCGGCGTCCCGCCTGACCCTGATGCGCGACGCCCGCAGCGATAACGCGGCCTTCCGCGCCGCGCTGAAGGACCTGGGCACCATGCTGGTCTACGAGGCCGCGCGGAACCTGCCGGTGGAGCACTTCGACTGCCAGACCCCGGTGGACGTGGCGGAAGGCACCCGCCTGCAGGACCCGCCGATCATCGTGCCGATCATCCGCGCCGGCCTGGGGATGATCGACCCCGCGCTGGCGATGATCCCCGACGCCCAGGTCGGCTTCATCGGCATGGCGCGCAACGAGGAGACCCACGAACCGGTCCCATACCTGGAGGCCCTGCCGGAGGACCTGTCCGGCCGCACCGTCTTCGTGGTCGATCCCATGCTGGCCACCGGCGGTTCGCTGCTGCACTCGCTGCGGCTGCTGGCCGACCGCGGTGCCACCGACATCACCGCCATCTGCATGGTCTCGGCGCAGCCGGGCGTGGACGCGCTGGCCAACTCGGGCCTGCCGGTGCGCCTGGTCACCGCGTGCATCGACCCGAGCCTGAACGAGGAGGCCTACATCGTCCCCGGCCTGGGCGATGCCGGCGACCGCCTCTACGGCCCGCGCAATATCGACTTCTAAGCTAGGCTTTAAGGCGCACATCATCGAGCGTCTTCCACGGGGGTGGGGAAGTTTTGACTACGGCTGCGCGTCCGGCCTTGAGCTTTTGGAAATCCTGCGGGGAATTATTTGCCAGCAACCTGCGCACCGCGCGGGTGCGCCGCGGCCTGTCCCAGCGGGCGCTGGCGGATATCTCCGGCGTCTCCCGCAACCAGATCGGCAACCTGGAGCGCGCCCGCGCCGCGGATCCGACGGTCTCCACGGTCTACAAGCTGGCCCTGGCCCTGGAGATCCCGCCGGCTGTGCTGCTGCCGTATACCCGCCAGTTCGCGGGCTCGCTGGTGGCCGAGGTCTCCGATGTCGCCGCCTTCTCGCCGGCGTACGTGCGCCAGCGCCGCCGCGAGGCGACTAGCCAGCCTTTCCCGGCCGCGCGGGCAAGCTAAGGGGGCGGGCTATTGGCGCGCGGGGGAGGGGCGGTTATACTGGGCGACTAACTGAACAGCATGGTCTAGTTGTAGACTGTGGCGAGTACTAAACGAGCAGTTGCCTAACGCGGTGAGGAGGCCATTAATGGCAGACCAGACGGGAGACCCGGCGGTCCCACAGTCAATCAGCGCGTTCGTCGGCGCCTGGTTCGAGGAGCACCGGGCGGAGATCCACGGCTGGCGCCGCCACATCCACCGCCACCCGGAGACGGCCAACCGGGAGGTAGAGACCACCCGGTATATCGCCGCCCGCCTGGCCGAGTACGGCGTTAGCGCCCACCGCTTCCCGGAGACCGGCCTGATGGCCGACATCGGCCCGGAGACCGAGGGCGGGCGCGTGGCCTTCCGCGCGGACATCGACGCCCTGCCGGTCACGGAGGTCACCGGCCTGGAATTTACCTCGGAGGTCCGCGGGGTGGCGCACGCCTGCGGCCACGACGTGCACACCACCGTGGTGCTGGGCCTGGCCTGTGCGATCGCCGATTACGACCGGGCCTTCGGCCTGCCGGTCGGCGTGCGGGTCATCTTCCAGCCCGCCGAGGAGGTCTGGGTGGGCGGGGCCACCGACGTCATCGAGTGGGGCGCGCTCAAGGGCGTGCACTCCATCTTCGCGGTGCACGTGGAGCCCAAGCTGCGCGTCGGGCGCATCGGCGTGCGCACCGGCGCTATCACCTCGGCCACCGACATCGTCGAGCTGACCATCAACGGACCCGGCGGGCACACCTCCCGCCCGCACCTGTCCGCGGACGTGGTCTACGCGCTGGGCAAGGTGATAACGGAGCTGCCGGCGCTGCTGTCGCGCCGCGTGGATCCGCGCACTGGCACGGTCGCCGTCTTCGGCCAGGTCAACTCCGGCTACGCGCCGAACGCCATCCCGGAGACCGGCACTGCCTCGGGCACGGTGCGCACCGCCGACATCGGGGTCTGGCGCAAGATCCAGGGGCTGGTCACCGAGCTCATCGAGCAGATCCTAGCCCCCGTCGGCGTCGAGCACGTCCTGTCCTATCACCGCGGTGTTCCGCCGGTGCTTAACGACGACGTGGCCACCGCCCTGTTGGCCAGCGCGGCCAGCCACATCGACCCGCAGGCCGTGGTGGAGGCCCCGCAGTCCTCCGGCGGGGAGGATTTCTCCTGGTACCTCGAGCACGTCCCCGGCTCCATGGCGCGCCTGGGCTGCTGGTCCGGCGACGGCGAGCAGTTCGATCTGCACATGGGGGATCTCGTGGTGGACGAGCGCGCCATCGGCGTGGGCATCAAGCTCTTCGGCTCCGTGGTGGAGCAAATCGCGAACTCGGAGGGCGTAGACCTAGGCTAGGGCGGTAGAGTAGGCGGGGAAGTATCATCTCGACACTTGTCTTGTCTCTATTTCCCCGTGACTTAATCGCCTGAATTTTTATAAAGGAGCTTTTCTACGTGTCTCACCAGTCGCAGCGAATTGTCATCATCGGCGGCGGCCCCGCAGGTTATGAAGCAGCTTTGGCCGGTGCCAAGTATGGCGCCGACATCACCCTGATTGAGGATCAAGGCATGGGTGGCTCGGGCATCCTGCTGGACTGCGTGCCGTCGAAGTCCTTCATCGCGGGCGCCAACATTAAGACCGACCTGCGGCGCGCGGAGGCCATGGGCCTCAACGAGCGCCTGGGGCACATGCCGCTGGCGCTCCAGGCCCTCAACGAGCGCGTGCAGGCCCTGGCCGCCAACCAGTCGGGCGATATCCAAAACGACATGGAACGCGCCGGCGTGCGCGTCATCAACGGCCGCGGCTACTTCGGCGAGGACCAGACTGCCAGCGCCAGCGCGTGCCACAAGGTCACCGCGGTGCACAACGACGGCGGCGAGGAAGAGGTCCTGGAAGCGGACCTGGTGCTGATTGCCACCGGCGCGACCCCGCGCATCCTGCCGGGCGCCCAGCCGGACGGCGAGCGCATCCTGACCTGGCAGCAGGTCTACAACCTGCAGGACCTGCCCGAGCACCTCGTCGTGGTCGGCTCCGGCGTCACCGGCGCGGAGTTCGTCTCCGCCTTCGCGGAGCTGGGCGTGAAGGTCACCATGGTCGCCTCCCGCGACCGCATCCTCCCGCACGACGACGCCGACGCAGCCGACGTGCTGGAGACCGTCCTGTCTGAGCGCGGCGTCGAGCTGGAAAAGCACGCCCGCGTGGACACCATCACCCGTACCGAGGACGGCGGCGTGTGCGTCAAGACCTCCGACGGCCGCGAGATCTTCGGCTCCCACGCCCTGATGTCGATTGGTTCCATCCCGAAGACGGAGGGCCTGGGCCTGGAGAACGTCGGCGTGTCCACCACCAAGTCCGGCCACATCGAGGTCGACCGTGTTTCGCGCACCAGCGTGGCCGGCATCTACGCCGCCGGTGACTGCTCCGACCTGTTCCCGCTGGCCTCCGTGGCCGCCATGCAGGGCCGCATTGCTATGTACCATGCCCTGGGCGAGGGCGTGTCCCCGCTGCGCCTGAAGACCGTCGCCACCGCCGTGTTCACCCGCCCGGAGATCGCGGCCGTCGGCTTCACCCAGGCCGAGATCGAAAACGGCGACGTCGCCGCCCGCACCATCACCATGCCGCTGAGCACCAACCCGCGCGCCAAGATGCGCTCGCTGCGCCACGGCTTCGTCAAGCTGTTCTGCCGCCAGACCTCGGGCCGCGTCATCGGCGGTGTGGTCGTCGCCCCGACGGCCTCCGAGCTCATCCTGCCGATTGCGGTCGCCGTGACCAACCAGCTCACCGTGAACCAGCTGGCGGATTCCTTCGCGGTCTACCCGTCCCTGTCCGGCACCATCACCGAGGCCGCCCGCCGCCTGGTTGCCCACGACGATCTGGAGTAGGCACTACTCAAACGCCACCCCGGGGGCGGCCCCGACGGCATAAATTAAAGGCAGCTGGTCAGACCAGATGCCTTTTTGCTTGCTAGAAGCGCAGGCCGTTGGGGCTGGCGTTGAGGTCGTGGTGCGCTTCGACGCCGGACTGCGGGAAGGCGCGCTGGGGGCAGGCGCTGCGTGGGCAGGTGGTGCACCCGGGCCCGATGGGGGTCGCGGCGGCCGGGTTGAGGTTGAGGGCGTCGGAGTAGATGAGTCGGTGGGCCTGGGAGATGTCGCAGCCCAGGCCGACGGAGAATTCCTTGCGCGGGGTGCCGAAGGGCTGGACCTGGCCCTGGATGTGGCGGGCGATCCACAGGTAGCTGTGTCCGTCGGGCATGGTGGCGACCTGGCGGGTGATGCGGTTGGGGGTCTCGAAGGCCCGGTGGACCACCCACAGCGGGCAGGAGCCGCCGGAGCGGGAGAAGTGGAAGCTGGTGGCGGACTGGCGCTTGGAGATATTGCCCGCGCGGTCGGTGCGGATGAAAAAGAACGGCACGCCCTGGGCGCCGGGCCGCTGCAGGGTGGCTAGCCGCTGGGCGGTGGCCTCGAAGCTGGTGCCGAAGGCGGTGCCGAGGCGCTCGACGTCGTAGCGGAAATCCTCGGCCTGCTCGAGGAAGGCGGTGTACGGCATGGTGACGGCGGCGGCGAAGTACTGCGCCAGGCCGTAGGTGGCCAGGTCGCGGGAGCCGGCATCGACCAGCTCGGAGACCAGGTTGTCCAGGACGTCGCGGTAGGCCAGCAGGCAGTACTGGAGGGCCATCTGGAAGCACAGCTGGGCATCTGTCAGCCCGTCCTGCAGATCCAGCTGCCGGGTCTCAGGGTCGTAGTGGCGGCGCAGGTGCGGGCCGGCCGCGCGGAAGCGGACCTGCACGCCGAGCTCGCGGTCGAGCAGCGTGGACAGCTGGGTCAGGCGGAAGAGGCTGTCACCCAGCCGGCCGGAGAGCTCCTCGGCGAGCACGTCGAGCTCGTGGATGTAGTTGTTGGTGTCGTAGAAGAAATCCCGCACGACCTCGTAGGAGCCGGCAGGGCGGGAGTCGGGCACGCGCCGGGCGATGTCGACGAGCTCCGGCATGAGCTCGGGGTAGCGGGCGGCGATTTCGGAGAGCGTGGACTCGGGCGCTTGGGGGAAGATGGCGCGCAGGTCGGAGATGGTGCGCACGTCCTTGACCGGCGAGAAATAGGTCGGGTCCACGCCGAAGCGCTGGGTCAGCTGCATCAGTACCGTCACGGTCAGCGGGCGCTGGTCGTTTTCCAGCTGGTTGAGGTAGCTGGTGGACAGGTCCAGCTCCTTGGCCATGGCGACCTGGGTGAGGCCGCGGGACTTGCGGAGCGCGTGGATCCTTGCCCCCGCGTAGTGCTTGCTCATCGTTTTTAACCTTCCTCTGGAGCCCGTGTGCTGCGGTTTTTACAGCTTTTGCGGGAATTGCCGTCATATTCCACTCTATTCCGCAAACTTTACTTGTGGTCTGGGCCCGCGGCAAGCGCCTAGTGTGATGTGAAACGCAAACAAGTGTTACGGCCCTCACAATGGGGGCCTAGAAAGGCAGGCACGGCAGACCATGATCGAGCACCAAGTACGCACCCACAAGTCCGCGGAGGACTTCCCGCTGGAGGAGCACCTGGCCTACAAGGTGGCGCAGGTCGCCGCGGACCCGGTGGCCGTCGACGACGAGGTCGCGGACATGATCATCAACCGCATCATCGATAACGCGGCCGTGGCGGTTGCCTCCGTCACCCGCCGCCCGGTCACCTCTGCGCGCAGCATGGCCGAGGGCCACCCGGTTACCGAAGGCGGCGCCAGCGTCTTCGGCATCGACGGCACCTACTCCGCCGAGTGGGCCGCCCTGGCCAACGGCACCGCCGTGCGCGAGCTGGACTTCCACGACACCTTCCTGGCCGCGGAATACTCCCACCCCGGCGACAACATCCCGCCGCTGCTGGCCGTCGCCCAGCATAAGGGCCTGGGCGGCAAGGAGCTCCTCCGCGCGGTGGCCACCGGCTACGAGATCCAGGTCAACCTGGTCAAGGGCATCTGCCTCCACGAGCACAAGATCGACCACGTCGCCCACCTCGGCCCGTCCGTGGCCGCCGGCCTGGGCACCCTGCTGGAGCTGGACACCGAGACCATCTACCAGGCCGTGGGCCAGGCGCTGCACACCACCACCGCCACCCGCCAGTCCCGCAAGGGCCTGATTTCCTCCTGGAAGGCCTACGCCCCGGCGTTCGCCGGCAAGATGGCCATCGAGGCCGTCGACCGCACCATGCGCGGCGAGGGCGCGCCGGCCCCCATCTGGGAGGGCGAGGACGGCTTCATCGCCTGGATGCTGCACTCCCCGGAGCGCACCTACACTGTGCCGCTGCCGGCCCCCGGCGAGGCCAAGCGCGCCATCCTGGACACCTACACCAAGGAGCACTCCGCGGAATACCAGTCCCAGGCGCCCATCGACCTGGCCATCCGCATGAAGCAGACCCTGGCGGACAAGGGCCTGGACACCGCTGACATCGAGTCCATCGTCCTGCACACCTCGCACCACACCCACTACGTCATCGGCACCGGCGCGAACGACCCGCAGAAGATGGACCCGCAGGCCTCCCGCGAGACCCTGGATCACTCCATCATGTACATCTTCGCCGTGGCCCTGCAGGACGGCGGCTGGCACCACGTGGACTCCTACTTGCCGGAGCGCGCCGCCCGCCCGGACACCGTGGAGCTGTGGCACAAGATCTCCACCGTGGAAGACCCCGAGTGGACCCGCCGCTACCACTCCCACGACCCGAACGAGAAGGCCTTCGGCGCCAAGGCCGTCATCACCTTCAACGACGGCACCGTGGTCGAGGACGAGATGGCCGTGGCTAATGCCCACCCGCTGGGCGCGCGCCCGTTCGAGCGCGACAACTACATCGCCAAGTTCCGCACCCTCGCCGAAGGGCAGGTCGACCCGGCCGAGCAGGACCGATTCCTGGCCGCTGCCCAGAACCTGCGCGAACTCACCGATCTGAGCGAGCTCAACGTCCGGCTTAACGATGCCGCCCTCGCCCAAGCCCCCAACACCCCGGAAGGACTCTTCTAATGGCTGGCCTGTTTGGTTCCACCGTTACTGACACTGAGAAGCGCCAGGCGCTGCGCCAGACCCTGGCGGACGAGAACATCACCACGCTGCCCGGCGCGTTCAACCCGCTGACCGCGCGGCTCATCCAGGACATCGGAGGCTTCGGCGGCGTCTACATCTCCGGCGCCGTGTTGGCCAACGACCTGGGCCTGCCGGACATCGGCCTGACCACCCTGACCGAGGTGGCCCAGCGCGCCGGCCAGATCGCCCGCGTGACCGACCTGCCCGTGCTGGTCGATGCCGACACCGGCTTCGGCGAGCCCATGTCCGCCGCCCGCACCATCGCCGCGCTGGAGGACGCCGGCCTGGCCGGCTGCCACCTGGAGGACCAGGTCAACCCGAAGCGCTGCGGCCACCTGGACGGCAAGGAAGTCGTGGAAACCGACGTGATGGTGCGCCGCATCACCGCTGCCGTCAACGAGCGCCGCGACGAGAACTTCGTCATCTGTGCGCGCACGGACGCCGCCGGCATCCACGGCATCGACGAGGCCATCGAGCGTGCCAAGGCCTACGCCGACGCCGGCGCCGACCTGATCTTCACGGAGGCGCTCTACAGCCCCGCGGACTTCGAGAAGTTCCGCGCCGCAGTGGACACCCCGCTGCTGGCGAACATGACGGAGTTCGGCAAGACCGAGCTGCTCAGCGCCCAGCAACTGCAGGATCTGGGCTACAACGCCGTCATCTGGCCGGTCTCCACCTTCCGCGTGGCCATGGGCGCGACCGAGGACTTCCTCCGCGACATGGCGAACACCGGCCTGCAGACCGAATGGCTCGAGCGTATGCAGCACCGCTCCCGCCTCTACGAGCTGGTCCGCTACGACGAGTACAACGCCTTCGACAACTCGGTGTTCACCTACTCCAAGGACTCCTACCGTCCTACCTTCTAAACCCCCCACCACCCACCTTCGTTGAAAGAAAGAGGCATTCACCATGTCTGATACCGCAGCTGATACCAAGAACCAGGAACCGGAGATCCGCAAGGGCCTCTACGGCGTCGTCGTCGACGAGACCGCCATCTCCAAGGTCGTTCCGGAGACCAACTCCCTGACCTACCGGGGCTACCCGGTCCAGGAACTGGCCCGCTACTGCTGCTTCGAGGAGGTCGCTTACCTGCTGTGGAACGGCAAACTGCCCGGCCAGGAATCCCTCATCCGCTTCTCCGCCCGGGAAAAGGCCCTGCGCCACCTGGACCGCCACCTCATCGACCTGATCAAGTCGATGCCGCTGTCCTGCCACCCGATGGACGTCCTGCGCACCGCCATCTCCTATATCGGCGCCCAGGACCCGGAGGCCTATACCCGCGACTCGGAGCACATCCGCCGCACCGCCCTGGAGCTGATGGCCAAGATCCCGACGATCATCGCCCTGGACATCCGCCGCCGCCGCGGCGAGGACTACATCCAGCCGTCCCGCAAGAAGGGCTTCGCCGAGAACTTCCTGTGGATGGTCTTCGGCGAGGAGGAAGGCTCCCCGGCCAATAACCGCGCTGATATCGAGGCCTTCGACAAGTCGCTCATCCTCTACGCGGAGCACTCCTTCAACGCCTCCACCTTCTCCGCCCGCGTGGTCACCTCCACCATGTCGGATACCTACTCCGCCATCGTGGCCGCCATCGGCGCGCTCAAGGGCCCGCTGCACGGCGGTGCCAACGAGGCCGTGATGAAGAACTTCCTGGAGGTCGCCGACCCGGCCAAGGCGGAGGAGTGGACCAAGAACAAGCTGGCCAACAAGGAGCTGGTCATGGGCTTTGGCCACCGCGTCTACAAGAACGGCGACTCCCGCGTTCCCACCATGGAGGCCGCCTTCAAGGAGCTGGCCAAGGAGCACGGCCAGGAACAGTGGGTCGAGATGTACGACATCATGGCGAAGACCATGTACGAAAACACCTCCATCAAGATCCGCCCGAACCTGGACTTCCCGGCCGGCCCGGCCTACCACATCCTGGGCTTCGACATTGAGTTCTTCACGCCCATCTTCGTGATGTCCCGCATCACCGGCTGGACCGCTCATATCGTGGAGCAAAACGAGAACAACTCGCTCATCCGTCCGCTGTCCGCCTACGTCGGTGAAGAGCAGCGCTCGGTTCCGCCGAAGTCCTACTAAGACCCACCCCCGGCCGGGGCCCGGTCGCCAAGATTCTCCCAGCACACCCGTCCGTTTCTGCTTCCGCTTGAGGGTGCGTGTGCTGGGGGTTTTCCTCTTTACAGCCTTAACAAAAAGACCGTTGCAACTGTGTGAATCTTTGCACTGGAAATCGTCCCTAAAACGGTCGTGATGGAACTAGGATGTAAGGTGCATCACTCACTGAACTGAAAGGAAAACTCGTGGTTCAGACTGCCCCTGCCTCGTTCTCGAAGGTGCTCGTCGCTAACCGCGGCGAGATTGCCGTGCGTGCCTTCCGTGCGGCCTTTGAGACCGGGGCTACCACCGTTGCTGTTTATCCCCGGGAGGATCGAAACTCCTTCCACCGGGCTTTCGCGGACGAGGCCGTGCGTATCGGCACCGAAGGCCAGCCGGTGAAGGCCTACCTGGATATTGAGGAGATCATCCGGGCGGCGAAGAAGTCCGGCGCGGACGCCGTCTACCCGGGCTACGGCTTCCTGTCCGAGCGCGCGGATCTAGCGCGGGCGTGCCAGGACGCCGGCATCAAATTTATCGGCCCGACCCCGGAGACGCTGGATCTGACCGGCGACAAGGCGGCCGCCGTGCACGCGGCCGAGGAGGCCGGGCTGCCGACCCTGAAGGACTCCGAGCCGTCCACCGACGTGGACCAGCTGGTTGCTTATGCCGATGACTTCCAGTTCCCGGTCTTCGTCAAGGCCGTGGCCGGCGGCGGCGGGCGCGGCATGCGCTTCGTCGAGACGCCGGGGAAGCTCAAGGAGAAGGCGGCGGAGGCCTCCCGCGAGGCGGAGGCGGCCTTCGGCGATGGCAGCGTCTACCTGGAGACCGCCGTCATTAACCCGCAGCACATCGAGGTCCAGATCCTGGCCGATTCCCAGGGCAACGTCATCCACCTCTTCGAGCGCGACTGCTCCGTGCAGCGCCGCCACCAGAAGGTCGTGGAGATCGCCCCGGCGCCGTTCCTGGACGCCGAGCTGCGCGACCGCATCTGCCAGGACGCGGTGAAGTTCTGCCGCCACATCAACTACGAGGGCGCCGGCACGGTCGAGTTCCTCGTCGACGAGCGTGGCAACCACGTCTTCATCGAGATGAACCCGCGCGTGCAGGTCGAGCACACCGTGACCGAGGAGGTCACCGGCGTGGACATCGTGAAGTCCCAGATGCAGATCGCCGCCGGCGCCAGCCTGGAGGACCTGGGCCTTAACCAGGAGGCCATCCACCTGACCGGCTCGGCGCTGCAGTGCCGTATCACCACCGAGGACCCGAACAACGGCTTCCGCCCGGACACGGGCACGCTGACGGCGTACCGCTCGCCGGGCGGCGCCGGCGTGCGCCTGGACGGCGCGACCGCGGTCGGCGCGGAGATCTCCCCGAACTTCGACTCCCTGCTGGTGAAGATGACCTGCCGCGGCAAGGACTTCCAGCAGGCGGTGGCGCGTGCCATCCGCGCGCTCAACGAGTTCACGGTCTCCGGGGTCTCCACCAACATCGGATTCCTGCGCGCCCTGCTGCGGGAGCCGGACTTCACCGCACACCGCATTGACACCGGGTTCATCGCCAACCACCCGGACCTGCTCAAGGCCCCGCCGGCCAGCGACGAGCCGGGCCGCATCCTGGACTACCTGGCCGAGACCACCGTCAACCGCCCCAACGGCGAGCGCCCGACGCCACTGCGCCCCTTCGACAAGCTGCCGGAGCGCTCCCACCGCGACTCCGAGCTGCCGCGCGGCTCCCGCGACGAGCTGCGCGAGCTGGGCCCGAAGGGCTTTGCGGAGAAGCTGCGCGCCCAGGACGCCCTGGCGGTCACGGATACCACCTTCCGCGACGCGCACCAGTCGCTGCTGGCCACCCGCGTGCGCGGCACCACCCTGGTCTCCGCCGCCGAGCACGTCGCGCGCCTGACCCCGAACCTGTACTCCGTGGAGGCCTGGGGCGGGGCGACCTTCGACGTGGCCATGCGCTTCCTCCACGAGGACCCCTGGGTCCGCCTGGACATGCTGCGCGAGGCCATGCCGAACGTCAACATCCAGATGCTGCTGCGCGGCCGCAACACCGTCGGCTACACCCCGTACCCGGACAAGGTCTGCCACTCCTTCGTGGAGGAAGCCGCCCGCTCCGGCGTGGACGTATTCCGCATCTTCGACGCCCTGAACGACGTCAGCCAGATGCGCCCGGCTATCGATGCCGTCCTCGAGACCGGCACCACCGTCGCCGAGGTCGCCATGGCCTACTCCGGGGACATGACCTCGCCGAAGGAAGACATCTACACGCTGGACTACTACCTGCGCCTGGCCGAGCAGATCGTCGAATCCGGCGCCCACGTGCTGGCCATCAAGGACATGGCCGGCCTGCTGCGCCCGGAGGCGGCCAGCAAGCTGGTCATGGCCCTGCGCAAGAACTTCGACCTGCCGGTGCACGTGCACACCCACGACACCGCGGGCGGCCAGCTGGCCACCTACTACGCGGCGGCCCTGTCCGGCGCCGACGCCGTCGATGGCGCCTCGGCCCCGCTGGCGGGCACCACCTCGCAGCCGTCCCTGTCCGCCATCGTCGCGGCCCTGGCGAACACCAAGCGGGACACCGGCATCGACCTGCAGGCCGTCTCCGACCTGGAGCCCTACTGGGAGGCCGTGCGCCAGGTCTACGCCCCGTTTGAGAACGGCATCCCGGGCCCGACGGGCCGGGTCTACAAGCACGAGATCCCGGGCGGCCAGCTGTCCAACCTGCGCGCCCAGGCCTCCGCGCTGGGCCTGGCCGACCGCTTCGAGGTCATCGAGGACACCTACGCCGCCGTCAACGAGATGCTGGGCCGGCCGACCAAGGTCACCCCGTCCTCGAAGGTCGTGGGCGACCTGGCGCTGCACCTGGTGGGCGCCGGCGTGGACCCGGCGGACTTTGCCAAGGAGCCGACCAAGTACGACATCCCGGACTCCGTCATCGCCTTCCTGCGCGGCGAGCTGGGCACCCCGTCCAGCGGCTGGCCGCCGCTGCGCGACAAGATCCTCTCCGGCCGCGCGGGCGAGAAGGAGGGGCCGCAGATTTCTGAGGTCCCGGCCGATCAGGCCCGCCACCTGGACTCGGAGGATTTCACCGAGCGCCGCGAGGCCCTCAACCACCTGCTCTTCCCGAAGCAGTTCGAGGAGTTCAAGGAGTTCCGCCGCCAGTACGGCAACACCGAGGCGCTCAACGATGCCGAGTTCTTCTACGGCCTGACCGAGGGCGAGGAGAAGATCGTCCACTTCTTCCCGGAAAACAGCACGGAGCGCGAGTCGCTTAACGCCATGGTCGTGCGGCTGGACGCGGTCGGCGAGCCGGATGAGAAGGGCATGCGCTCGGTCATCCTCAACGTCAACGGCCAGATCCGCCCGATGAAGGTGCGCGACCACTCCGCCGAGTCCACCGTCGCGACGGTGGAGAAAGCCGACTCGGCCAACCCGGGCCACGTGGCCGCCCCGTTCGCGGGCGTGGTCAACCCGACCGTCAAGGTCGGCGACGAGGTCGAAGAGGGCGATCAGGTCGCCGTCATCGAGGCCATGAAGATGGAGGCGTCCATTTCCGCCACCCAGTCCGGCACGGTGGAGCGCCTGGCCATCGGCCAGGCCACCAAGGTCGAGGGCGGCGACCTCATCGTGGTGGTCAGCTAGCTTAAGAAGCTAGAAGTAGTAAATCATGGTCCCCGGTTCGCCGCCGGGGACCTCCAGCGGGGTGAAACCGGCGGCATCGTAGAGCCGGCGGGCCCGCTCGTTGCGAGGATCGACCCACAGGGAGACGGCCGGCGCGGTCTGCTCCCGGGCGAGATCCACGACGTTGCGCAGCAGGCGCTTGCCCAGGCCTAGGCCGGCGTAGCGCCGCTCGACGGCGATGCACAGTTCGGGGATGTCTTCCGGGTCGAATTCCGTGGCCCACTGGCTGTCATCGTGGGGATCGGCGTCCGGGCGGCCGGTGTAGGCCACGCCCTTGTGCTCGCCTGTGAAGTAGCGCAGCCAGGCCCCGCCGGCCGGGACCTCGTACTCGGAGATGGCGATGACCCCGCCGTCCACGCGCGGGGACCATTCGCCCACGTAGGGGCCGATGTCGCGCAGGTGTTCCTCGCCCAGCGCGGCCGTCTCGTCACCGAGCACGTCGGTCAGGTAGAACAGGCGCGACAGGTAGGTGCGGTCATCATCCTGGGCCAGCCGCAGCCTGATCCCCGTGTCGTTGACGTCGGGGTGCAGCGGGGTGCGGTGCTCAGAAGGGGAGTGGGCATTATCAGTCATGCCCACCAGCCTAGCTACTTGATCTCCAGCATGGGGTTGCCCTTGTTGATCTGGGCGCCGGTCTCCACGGCCAGGCCCGTGACCACGCCGGCCTTGTGGGCCTTGACCGGGTTTTCCATCTTCATGGCCTCCAGCACGATGAGGACGTCGCCCTCGGCGACCTCCTGGCCCTCCTCGACGGCGACCTTGATGACGGTGCCCTGCATGGGCGCGACCACGGCGTCGCCGGACACGGCCGCCTTGGAGCCGCCGCCGCGGCGCTTCTTGGACTTCTTCTTCGGCGCCCCCGCGCCGGCGCCCAGCACCAGATCGCCCGGCAGGGCCACCTCGACGCGGCGGCCGTTGACCTCCACGACGTACTTCTGGGCCGGTAGGGCCTCGGCGTCCTCGGCCTCGGCGTCCGGATCCTGGTAGGCCGGCAGGTCACCGGACCACTCCTCCTCGATCCACTTGGTGTAGACGTCGAAGGACTCGCCGTCGCCGCGGAAGGCGGGATCGGCCACGATGGCCTGGTGGAAGGGGATGACCGTCGGCAGGCCGGTGACGGTGAATTCTCCCAGGGCGCGGGCGGAGCGCTGCAGGGCGGTCTCGCGGTCCGGGCCCCAGACGATGAGCTTGCCCAGCATGGAGTCGAACTGGCCGCCGATGACGCTGCCGGCGCGCACGCCGGAGTCCACGCGCACGCCCGGGCCGGTCGGCTCGCGGTAATCCACCACGGTGCCCGGGGCCGGCATGAAGCCGGCGGCGGCGTCCTCGCCGTTGATGCGGAACTCGAAGGCGTGGCCGCGCGGGGTCGGGTCCTCGCTAAAGGGCAGCTTTTCGCCCTGGGCGATGCGGAACTGCTCGCGCACCAGGTCCAGGCCGGTGGTCTCCTCGGAGACCGGGTGCTCGACCTGCAGGCGGGTGTTGACCTCGAGGAAGGAGATGAGCCCGTCGGATCCGACCAGGTATTCCACGGTGCCGGCGCCGTAGTAGCCGGCCTCGCGGCAGATGCGCTTGGCCGAGTCGTGGATGGTGGCGCGCTGCTCGTCGGTCAGGAAGGGGGCCGGCGCCTCCTCGACCAGCTTCTGGAAGCGGCGCTGCAGGGAGCAGTCGCGGGTGCCGACCACCACGACGTTGCCGTGCATGTCGGCCAGGACCTGGGCCTCGACGTGGCGGGCCTTGTCCAGGTAGCGCTCCACGAAGCACTCGCCGCGGCCGAAGGCGGTCACGGCCTCGCGGGTGGCGGACTCGAAAAGCTCCGGGATCTCCTCGTGCGTGTAGGCGACCTTCATGCCGCGGCCGCCGCCGCCGAAGGCCGCCTTGATGGCCACCGGCAGGCCGTGCTCCTGGGCGAAGGCCTCGACCTCCGCGGACTCGGCCACCGGGTCCTTGGTGCCCGGAGCCATGGGGGCGTCGGCCCGCTCCGCGATGCGCCGGGCGGTGACCTTGTCGCCCAGGGCCGCGATGGCCTCCGGGGAGGGGCCGATCCAGATGAGGCCGGCGTCGAGGACGGCCTGGGCGAAGTCGGCGTTCTCGGACAGGAAGCCGTAGCCCGGGTGGATGGCGTCGGCGCCGGACTTGGCGGCGGCGTCGAGGATCTTGTCGAAGACCAAATAGGACTCGGCAGAGGTGGTCCCGCCCAGCGCGAAGGCCTCGTCGGCAAGCTCGACGAAGGGGGCGGTGGCATCGGGCTCGGCGTAGACCGCTACGGAGCTGATGCCGGCATCGCGCGCAGCGCGGATGACGCGAACTGCGATCTCACCACGGTTGGCGATGAGCACCTTGGTGATCTTCTTTTGTTCAACTGCCACAGCAGGAATCCTCCTGAAAAACTAGTATTGGATCGCTTACTATTCTTGCACATCAAAACATGAGAAAACCGTCAGGTTCTAAAAATTATGCAAAAAATAATCCCGTACCAGGTTAGATACGGGAATTTCTCCGGCGTGTTACACCCAGCTCGGCTTAGACACTAGGATTCTAGCGCTCGATGGGCATTCGAACCATATTGCCCCACTCGGCCCAGGAGCCGTCGTAGGTGCGGACGTTCTCGACTCCCAGCAGGAATTTGAGGACGAACCAGGTGTGCGCGGCCTGCGCGCCGACGTGCGAATAGAGGATGGTGGGATCCCCGGCATTCAGGTTGCCGTAGTTGACCCGCAGCTCCTCCAGGGAGCGGAAGGTGCCGTTCGGGTACATCGCGCGGTCCCACTCCAGGTTGGTCGCGCCCGGGATGTGGCCGTGGCGGATGGTGGTCCCGTAGGCGGAGTTGCCCTGCGGGGAGGCGCTGGTCGGCTGGCCGGCGAATTCCTCGGGGCTGCGGGTGTCCACAATGACGGCGTCGGTGGAGCGCAGCTCGTCGACGAAGACGCGATGCGGGGCGTCGTCGCGCTCGACGGCCGGGTAATCGGAGGCCGCGAATTCCGGCACGGCGAAGGAGGTGTCGCGCTCCTCGGCCATCCAGGCGTCGCGCCCGCCGTCGAGCAGCCGCGTGTCCGGGTGTCCGTAGAGCTCGAAGACCCACAGGGCGTAGGCGGCCCACCAGTTGGACTTGTCGCCGTAGAAGACCACGGTGTCCTCGCGGCTGATGCCCTTGTCCTGCATGAGCTGCTGGAAGGCCGCGCCGTCGATGATGTCGCGGGTGGTAGGGTCCATCAGTTCCTTCTGGAAGTTGATGCGGCTGGCGGTGGGGATGTGCCCGATGTCGTAGAGCAGGGAGTCTTCATCGACCTCGATGACGCGCAGGCCTTTGACCCCCAGCCGGGCGGACAGCCACGGCGCGGAGACCAAGCGGCCGGGGTGCGCGAAGTCCTGGAAGGGCGGGTGCGGGTCGAATTCGGTCATGCTCTTTGAAACCTTTCTTCGGGGGTGCGGTGCGCGCCGTGCGCTGGGTAAAGGGGGCTTCACGGCGCGGTCCGAAAAGTGTTGACCCAGGCGCCGGGGCTGGGGCCGGCGGGGCTGAGTCACGGTTGAATCTGCGTATAACTTTTACTGCCACATACTTTACCGCGCGGAAAACGATTGGTCACTTCCCCGCGACGGGTGTGGTATTTAATACATTCCTGCGCCCGCCGATGCCCCTTCCCCGGGCCCTGCGCCGCCCCGCCGGGGCGCTGGTTATAACAAGTGTGCTGGTAGGGTGCACGCGCGCTTTCCGCCCGGCCTGATCAACCCCCAAAAACCCCGCTTAAAGGTGGGATAGAGGGGGTAATTCCCGGCGCGCGCGGCGGCGGGAAGTCCGATAAATTAAAGGGTGTGGGAGCCGCTAGAAATCCGGTGCCCCAGACGTGACCGATGCCCCCTTTCCCGAAAGGTTTCACCCATGCACAAAGCCATCGTCGTCTTCGAAGTTGAAGGCGGATCCGACAAGCAGTTCAACGGCCACCGCAAGGACACCATGCCCATCGTCGAGTCTCTGCAGGAGGCCGGCTGGCACTCCGAGGTCGTCTACTTCCGCCCGGAGTGGTCCGAGGATCTCTTCGACTACGTCTCCAACAACTTCGACGCCTACATCTCCCGCGTGAACCCGGGCAACATCCCGGGCGGGGAGAAGGGCTACTTCGATCTCCTGACCAAGCTGTCCGAGGCCGGCCTGGTGGGCATGTCCACCCCGGAGGAGATGATGGCCTACGGCGCCAAGGACGCCCTGGTCAAGCTGAATCAGACCGACCTGGTCCCGGAGGACACCCAGGCCTACTACGACGTCGAGAGCTTCCACGAGACCTTCCCGCAGACCCTGTCCTACGGCGAGCGCGTCCTCAAGCAGAACCGCGGGTCCACCGGCTCCGGCATCTGGCGCGTGCAGCTCAAGGACAAGGAGCTGGCCGCCAGTGTTGAGCCGGGCACCACGCTGCCGCTGGATACCGAGCTCAAGTGCACCGAGGCCGTGGACAACCACACCGAGGAGCGCCAGCTGGGCGAGTTCATGGACTTCTGCGACCAGTACATCGAGGGCGATAACGGCATGCTGGTGGACATGCGCTTCATGCCGCGCATCGTCGAGGGCGAAATCCGCATCCTCCTGGTCGGCGTGGAGCCGGTCTTCGTGGTCCACAAGAAGCCGGCCGAGGGCGGCGACAACTTCTCCGCCACGCTGTTCTCCGGCGCGAAGTACACCTACGACTCCCCGGAGTCCTGGCAGGATCTGGTCGACATGTTCGCCGAGGTCCGCCCGGTCATCGCGGAGAAGCTCGGCGGCGACAACATCCCGCTGATCTGGACCGCCGACTTCATGCTCGCCGACGGCGAGAACGGCGAGGACACCTACGTCCTGGGCGAAATCAACTGCTCCTGCGTGGGCTTCACCTCCGAGCTGGACATGGGCATCCAGCAGAAGGTGGCCGCCGAGGCCATCTCCCGCGTCGAGGCCAAGCACGGCGCCGCCTAAGACCGGCCAACAACCACCGGCAACGATAAACCGCCCCGGGGCTAAATCAGCCTCCCGGGGCGGTTTTTAGTGTCTAAGCCAGCCTAGCTAGTCCAGCAGGGCAGCGACCGACTCCGGGTCGGCATCGCTAAGCATCTGGCGCAGGCGGTCGTACTCGTCCTGCTCGCCGATGGCCTGGGCCGCGTGCGCCAGGGCCGCGATGGCGCGCAGCACGCCCTGGTTCGGCTCGTGGGAATAGGGGACTGGGCCCCAGCCCTTCCAGCCGTTGCCGCGCAGGCGGTCCAGGCTGCGGTGGTAGCCGGTGCGCGCGTAGGCGTAGGCGGTGATATACGCGGTCGGCAGGGCCTCGTCGGAGCGCAGCCGGGCCAGCTCCTGCTCGGCCAGGGTGGCCCACAGCAGCGGCGAGTCGGGGTGCTCGACGATGCCGGCGGACAGGTCCTGCGTGGACTCCGCACCGGGATCCGCCGGCAGCTTGATCGGGTTAGGGGCAAGCATGTCTTTCATCTCCATGGCATGCCAGTATAGTCGCGCCCACCCGGTCCTGTCGGCGGCGTTTTAGGGGGCCCAACGCTAGTCCCAGAAAAGGCTAGTCCCAGAAATCCGCCACGCGCAGGCCGAAGGAGTACAGCGCCCGGCGCACCACCGGCAGGGACAGGCCGATAACGGAGGAGGGATCGCCCTCGATGCCGTCGATGAACCAGCCGCCCAGGGCCTCCAGGGTGAACGCGCCGGCGCATTCGAGCGGCTCGCCGGTTGCGGCGTAGGCGTCGATGTCGGCCTCCTCGGCCGCGGCGAAGTGGACCGCCGTGCTGGCGGTCTCCACGAATTCCTCCCCGCTGAAGATAACGCAGTGCCCGGTCAAAAGGTGTGCGGTGCGCCCGGCCTGTGCGCGCCAGCGCTCCACGGTGGCCGCGCGGGTGTGCGGCTTGCCCTGCAGCTGCCCGTCCAGCAGGAGCATGCTGTCGCCGCCGATGATGACGTCGCCGGCGTAGTCCGCGGCGTGTTCGGTGGCCACGGCCTGGGCCTTGGCGCGCGCCAGGGCGGCGACGACCTCGGCGGGGGAGGCGTCCGGCAGGCCTGCCCGGATGGCCTCCTCGTCCACCCCGGCGGGGGCCAGCACCGGGTCAATCCCGCCGGATCGCAGGATGCCGGCCCGTGACGGCGACTGGGAGGCCAGGACGATGCGCGGCCGGCGCGCCGCGGCGGCGTTGTTAGCAGCGGGCATCGTTAGTAGTAACGCACGTTGCGGAAGGCGTTCGGGTTGTATTCCACCCGGCCCGGAAGGCCGCGCCGGCCGTAGTCGCGTGCGCCCCACAGGTTGCGCTCGCCCGTGCCGGCGCCGGCGGCGGCCGCGCGGGCCTGGGCGGCGAGCTGGGTGAACACGGCGGTCAGGGCCGCGATCTCGGTGTCGCTGGGCTGGCCCTTGACTACTTGGAACAGGGGCTTGGATTCGGACACTGCTGCGGAGGCGGTATCGGTCACTGCGGGTGGCTCCTCACGGTGGGTGGTAACTGGCACGGGCGGGGCGGGCGTTAGAGCGTTATATTACCGTGCTTTTTCATGGAGGGTTGGGAAATCTTGCGCTCGAGCAGGCGCAGCCCCTCGACCAGGTGGCCGCGGGTGGTGGCCGGCTCGATAACGGCGTCGACCAGCCCGCGCTCGGCCGCGGCGTAGGGGTGCAAGAACTGCTCGGCCAGCTCCGCTTCCTGCTCGGGCGTGGCCGCGTCCCCGTAGATGGCGCGGGCGGCCTGGGAGGCCTGGGTGACCGCGATCTGGGCGGTGGGCCAGGCATAAGCCAGGTCGGCGCCCAGGTCCTTGGATCCCATGAAGACGTAGGCCGGGCCGATGGCCTTGCGGGTGATGATTGTCAGCTTGCCGACGCTGGCCTCGGCGAAGGCGAAGGCCAGCTTGTTGGCGCGGCGCAGTAGGCCGGCCTGCTCCTCGGCCGGCTGAGGCAGGAAGCCGGGCGAGTCGACGAACTCGATGATGGGGGTATTAAAGGCGTCGCAGGTGCGGATGAACCGGGCCGCCTTGTCGCAGGCCGCCCCGTCCAGGGTGCCGGCCAGGGCCAGCGGCTGGTTGGCCACTAACCCCACGGCGCGGCCCTCGATGCGCGCGAAGCCGGTCACGACGTTGCCGGCGAAGTCGGCCTGGATTTCGAAGAAGGAATCCGGATCCACCACGGCCGCGATGACCTCGGTGATGTCGAAGGCGCCGGTCTCCTCGTCGGGCACGATGGAATCCAGGGCGCGGGCGGTCTCGTCGACGTTGTCCGCGATGGATCCATGGGAGATCTCCGCGTCCGTGCGCGGGGCCTCGGCGCGGTTGTTGACCGGTAGGTAGGCCAGGGCGGTGCGCGCCAAGTCCAGGGCCTGGGCGTCGGTCTCCGCGATGAGGTGGGCGGTGCCGTTGGTGGCCAGGGCGTCCGCGCTACCGAGCTCCTCGGCGGTCGTCTCGGCGCCGGCGACCTCCTGGACCACGGCCGGGGCCGCCTGGTGCAGGGCGCCGCCGCGGGCCACGATGACCAGATCGGCCAGGGCCGGGGCGAAGGCGGCCATGCCCTCGTTGTCGCCGACCACGACGGCCACCTGCGGGATGAGGCCGGAGGCGCGCGTGACGGCGGCCATGATGCGCGCATGCATGCTCAGGCTGACGATGCCCTCCTGCACGCGCGGGCCCGCCGACTCGTGGATGCCCACCATGGGCACGCCGGTCTTCAGCGCCAGGTCGTAGAGCTTGCAGATCTTTTCCCCGGTGACCTCGCCCAGGGTGCCCTCGAAGACGGTGGCGTCCTGGCTGAAGACGCAGACGCGGCGACCGTCGATGGTGCCGTAGCCGGTCACCACGCCGTCGGTGTAGGGGCGGTCGTGCTCGCGCCCGAAGTCGGTGGAGCGGTGGCGGGCCAGGGCGTCCGTCTCGACGAAAGATCCCTCGTCCAGCAGGTCGAGCACCCGCTGGCGGGCGTCGGTCGGGCCCTCAGCGCCGGTGGGCTGGCGGGACTCGCTCAGGCGGTTGTCCAGATCGGTGATCTTGCCGGCAGTCGTTTTCAGATCCGGTTTATCTGTCATAATCGCTTAGTCTACAACCTCTAAAAATAAAACAAACTCGCAGCCTGTGGTCTGC
>JAQYQB010000022.1 GCA_028726465.1 Mycobacteriaceae bacterium
CCCCATTAGTTGGACTGAGAAATCAGTTACCGATTAGTGGGGAGTAGTTTTCATTGAGAGCTCGAAGTTCGCTGAGTGAACATCAGCGCGAGCAGTTGGTTGAACTATTTGAGCAAGGTATGGGCTATAGTGCCGCTGCTACTGCTCTTGGTGTCTCCAAATACGCCGCCCGTATGCTCTGTCGCCGGTTTAAGCTGCATGGCAGACTATGTCTTGTGGAAAAACCAACTAAGCAGCAGCATTCGTTCGAAATCAAGAAGGAAGTTGTCCAACGCCACCTTACTGGTGAGACAGCGATGGATCTTGCGCGCGAGTTTGGCCTGTCATCAGAGCAGCTGGTCAGCGGGTGGTCGCGGAAATGGCGTAAAGGTGGCGATGAGGCACTAACGCCGAAGCCGAAGGGCAGGCCCAAAGGCTCGGTCACATCGAAGCCGCTCTCGGAACAAGCGAAGCTGCGTCGCCAGATCGCACGGTTGGAAGCGGAAAACGCATATCTAAAAAAATTGCGGGACTTGAGGAATCAGGGACACGCCTGAAGGTCCAGGCTATTGTCATCCTCAAGTCACGGCATCGTCTGCAATACCTTTTGGATGCGGCAGGCATGCCGAGATCAACGTTCTTCTACCACCAGAAACGACTCAGCGAGCCGGATAAGCGCGCTGCGCTCAAAGACGCGATCCGAGAAAGCTTCGAGCGTAACAAGCATCGCTACGGCTACCGACGAGTACTACTTGACCTGCGCAACCAGGGGTGGGTGGTCAACCACAAGCTCGTCTACAAGCTCATGTGCGAGATGGGACTTCGAGCCAAGGTCCGCCAGCGCAGGCCGTATGTTTCCTATAACGGGACGATCAGCCACATTGCCGACAACACACTTGACCGCAAGTTCACCCCAGATAAGCCAAATACCGTCTTTGTCAGCGACGTCACCGAGTTCAGGGTCGCAGGCCGCAAGGTCTACCTGTCACCGGTGATGGATCTGTTCGACCGTTCAATCGTTGCCCACACCGTGGCTACATCGCCGTCGACAGCATTTACCGCCAATTCTTTAACTAAGACGATTGAAACGTGTGCGCCTGAGCCTGGGTGGATGATGCATACCGATCAAGGTTTCCAGTACCAGCATTCGTCCTGGCGCAACCTGATTCATGACAACGGTGGCGTTCAGTCGATGTCGCGTAAAGCCAACTGTTACGACAACGCGGTCATGGAGAATTTCTTCGGGCACTTGAAAACCGAGATGTACCACGGAGAAGTCTTCGACACCATCGCAGAGTTCAACCAGGCGATCGACGAGTACATCCAGTGGTACAACACCGAACGCATCCAACACCGACTCAAGGGTCTGACCCCGATGCAATATCGAAATCAGACCCTTGAAGCCCTAACCGCCTAGAATTAAAACCAGTCCAACTTTCGGGGGCCAGTTCACCAGGCGGGGGCTGTGGATAACTTAGCTGCTAGAACAGCTCGCGCGAGGCGATTTCCGCGCCCTCGACCAGCGACTGCAGCTTCGCCCACGCGATCTGGTGGTGCAGGCGCCCGCCCAGGCCACAGTCGGTGGAGGCCACGACCTTGTCCGGGCCGACCTGCTCGGCGAATTTGATGATGCGGTCGGCCACCAAGCGCGGGTGCTCCACGGCATTGGTGGAGTGCGAGACCACGCCCGGGTAGATGACCGTGCCCTCGGGCAGCTCGTGGTCCTGCCAGACGCGCCACTCGTGGGCGTGGCGCGGGGACGCCCCCTCGAAGGAGAAGCCGCCAACCTTGGCCTGCAGGATCTCGTCGATGATGTCGGCGAACGGCACGTCGGTCACGTGCGGGCCGTGCCAGGAGCCCCAGCAGATGTGCAGGCGGGTCTTGTCGACGGGCAGATCGCGGATGGCATCGTTAAGCACGTTGATGCGATCCCGCACGAAGCCGCGGAAGTCCTCCACGGACGGCTCCGGGTTGATCTGGTCCCAGGCCTCGGCCAGGTCGGGGGCGTCGAACTGGACGGTGAAGCCGGCGTCGGTGATGGCCTTGTACTCGTGGCTCAGCGCCTCGCCGCAGGCGCGCACGACGTCGAAGTCGTCGTCGTAGTACTTGTTCTTCAGGCGGGCCGCGGACCCCGGGGACAGAGCGGCGACGAAGCCCTCGGTGGCGCCAGCCTTGTCCATGACCTGACGCAGCAGCTTCACGTCCGCGTCGACCTGGTCCTGGCCGATGTAGGTAATCGGGCCGGTGAACTCCGGGTTACCCACCTTGGAGCGGCCGGTGAAGATGCCGGACTCCGGATCCTCGTAGGCCTCGGAGAACAGCGCGCGGTCGCGGCGGTCCGGGAAGGAAGTCAGGCGCGGGTTGCCCGGGGTGGAGCGCACGACCTCGCCGTTGGCCCAGCGGTCGGTGTCGGTCATGGTGAGCCCGCCCAGGCGGGTAAAGGAGTAGTTCCACCAGGCGCCGTAGTCGACGGCGCCGGAGGTGATGTGCCCGTACTCCCCCTCGTTGATGATGTCGAGGCCCAGGTCGACCTGGCGCTTGACCACCTCGTCGACGGAGCGCTCGAGGATGGCGTGGAATTCCTCGTCGTTGATGGCGCCCTGGGCCCGCTTATGGTTGGCCTCCAGCAGTTCCGGGGTGCGCGGCAGCGAGCCGACGTGGGTGGTGCGAATTTTGTTGGCCATGGGAGGCTCTCCTTCGTTCCTAGTAGACTGTGCTGTCTACATTAACTGAGGAGGGCCTCCGCCCCGACGTTTATATTCACCCGCGCTGGCTAGCCGAGGATGCCCGCGCCCATCGTCGCCTTCAAATCCCCCATCAGGTTGCCGGAGCGCTCCACGCGCAGATCCTCGCCCAAAATCATCATGGTGGACTCGTCGCCGCACGTCAGCGTCAGGTAGACGTCGGACTCGCCGCGGTTGTTGGACAGCACCTGCTTGAGCTTGGCGATGTTGTCCATGGTGCACTGGTCGGTACGCATCGTCAGCCGCAGCGGCAGGCCGGCGCCGTTGCCGGGGCCGAGATCGGGCACGCGGATGTCGTTGCAGAACAGGGACATGCGCTCGTCGCGGATCTTGACCTGGACCTTGGCCAGGATGATGTTGTCCTCGACGATCTGCGGCGCGACCAGGGAGTAGACCTTGTTAAAGACCAGGATTTCCACCTGCGCGCCGTGGTGGTCCTCCACCGTGACGATGGCCCAGGGCGAGCCGTCCTTCTTGGAAAATCGCCGGTCCACGCCCGAGATGATGCCGCCGATGAGCAGCTCCTGCTTGTCGCGGACCTCGCCGGCCAGGATCTTGGGCAGCGGGGTGTCGGTCTGCGCGTCGAGGGCCTCCTCGAAGCCGTCCAGCGGGTGGCCGGAGACGTACAGGCCCAGCATCTCGCGCTCCAGCGCCAGCTCGTGCTTGCGCTCCCAGTGCTCGTCCGGGACCTCGATGGCAAAAGCGTTGGCGGTCTCGGAGTCGTCGCCGCCGAAGCCCGCGAACAGGTCGAACTGGCCCTTGTCCGCGGCCTTCTTGGTGGTCTGCACCGAGTCCACCGCGTCCTCCTGGATGAGCATCAGCCCCTTGCGGGGATGGCCCAGGGAGTCGAAGGCGCCGGCCTTGATGAGCGACTCGGTCACGCGCTTGGAGCACGCAGCCAGCTCGATCTTGTCGAGGTAGTCGGAGAAGCTGGTAAACGCGCCCTTCTCGCGGCGGGTAGAAATCAAAGACTCCACCACGTCCGCGCCGACGTTGCGGATGGCGCCCATGCCGAAGCGGATGTCCTCGCCGACGGCCTGAAAGTCGACGTCGGACTCGTTGACGTCCGGCGGCAGCACCTTGATGCCCAGGTGGCGGCAGTCGGACAGGTAGATGGCGGACTTGTCCTTCTTGTCGCCCACCGAGGTCAGCAGCGCGGCCATGTACTCCGGCGCGTAGTAGGCCTTCAGGTAGGCGGTCCAGAAGGAGACCAGCCCGTAGCCGGCGGCGTGGGACTTGTTGAACGCGTACGACGCAAACGGCTCGATGGTGCCCCAGAGGGCATCGACGGCGTCCTTGGAGTAGCCGTTGTCGAACATGCCGCCTGAGAACTTCTCGTACTGCTGGGCGAGCACCTCGGGCTTCTTCTTACCCATGGCCTTACGGAAGCCGTCGGCCTCGCCGGCCGTGTAGTTGGCTACCTTCTGGGAGATACGCATGATCTGCTCCTGGTAGACGATGAGGCCGTAGGTCTCGTCCAGGATTTCCTTCAGCGGTTCGGCCAGCTCGGGGTGGATCGGGGTGATTTCCTTGCGCCCGTTCTTGCGGTCGGCGTAGTCCCAGTGGGCGTTCACGCCCATCGGGCCCGGGCGGTAGAGCGCCAGCGATGCCACGATGTCCTTGAAGCCCGTCGGCTTCATGCGCTTGAGCAGCTCCTGCATGCCGCCGGAGTCCAGCTGGAACACGCCCAGGGTCTCGCCGCGGGAGAGCAGGTCGTAGACGCGGCTGACGGCCGGGTCGTCGGCGTGCAGGTCCTCCAGGTGGATCTCCTCGCCGCGGTTTTTGCGGATGTTTTCCAGGGCGTCGCCGACGACGGTGAGGTTACGCAGGCCCAGGAAGTCCATCTTCAGCAGGCCGATGGCCTCGCAGGCCGGGTAGTCCCAACCGGTGATGATGGCGCCGTCGGCCGGCCGCTTCCACATCGGGATGTGGTCCATCAGCCGCACCGAGGCCATAATCACCGCGCAGGCGTGGACGCCAGCCTGGCGGACCACGCCTTCCAGGCCGCGGGCGGTGTCGTAGATCTGGCGGACGGTCGGGTCGGATTCGACCATGTTGCGCACCTCGGCGGCCTCGGAGTAGCGCTCGTGCTCCGGGTCGGTGATGCCGGCCAGCGGGATGTCCTTGGCCATGATGGCCGGCGGCAGGGCCGCGTTGATGCGGTCGGCCATCTGGAAGCCTTCCTGCCCGAAGTGCACCTTCGCGGAGTCCTTGATGGCCTGCTTGGTCTTGACCGTGCCGAAGGTGATCACCTGGGCGATCTTGTCCTCGCCCCAGCGCTCGGCGGCGTAGGTGATCATCTCGCCGCGGCGGCGGTCGTCGAAGTCGATATCGATATCGGGCGCGGACGGGCGCTCCGGGTTGAGGAAGCGCTCGAAGAGCAGGTCGTGCTCGATGGGGTCGATATTGGTAATGGTCAGCGCGTAGGCGACCAGGGCGCCGGCGGCGGAACCACGGCCCGGCCCGACGCGGATGCCCACCGACCGGGCGTGCTTGATGAGCTCGGCCACGATGAGGAAGTAGGACGGGTAGCCCTTCATGTCGATGACCGAGATCTCGTACTCGGCGCGCTTGATGTACTCGTCGGGCACCTCGGAGTCGGGGAAGCGCGCCTTGAGCCCCTCCATGACCTCGTGGGTCAGCCAGGAGGTCGGGCTGTAGCCCTCCGGCACGTCCGCGATCGGCATGCGGTCGTGGGTGTGTTCCTCCCAGACCTTGCTGTAGTCGCCGACGCGCTCGGCGATCCACAGGGTGTTGTCGCAGCCGTCCGGGACCATCTCGTCCCAGATCTCGCGCATCTGCTGCGCGGACTTGATGTAGTAGCCCGAGCCGCCGAACTTGAAGCGATCCGGGTCGTTGAGCGTCTTGCCGGTCTGCACGCACAGCATGGCCTCGTGGTTGGGGGCCTGGGACTCCAGCACGTAGTGGCAGTCGTTGGTCACCAGCGGCGGCAGGTCCAGGCGGCGGCCGATTTCTAGCAGGGCGTCGCGGGTGCGCTTTTCGATGTCGAGCCCGTGATCCATCAGCTCCAGGAAGTAATTGTCCTTGCCGTAGATGTCCTGCCACATCGCGGCGGCTTCCAGGGCCTCGTCGAACTGGCCCAGGCGCAGGCGCGTCTGCACGTCGCCCGAGGGGCAGCCGGTGGTGGCGATGATGCCGTCAGCGTGCTCGGCGATAAGCTCGGCGTCCATGCGCGGCCACTTGCCCAGCTGGCCCTCGTAGGAGGCCAGCGAGGACAGCTTGAACAGGTTCTGCAGGCCGGTGGCGTTTTCCGCCAGCATGGTCTGGTGGAGGTAGGCGCCGGAGGCGGAAACGTCGTCGCGCTTCTGGTCCGGGTTGCCCCACAGCTGGCGCTTCTTGTTGAAGCGGGAGCCCGGCGCCATGTAGGCCTCGATGCCGATGATCGGCTTGATGCCTGCGCCGGTCATGCGGCGGTAGAAGGCGTCGGAGCCGAACATGTTGCCGTGGTCGGTCATGCCCACCGCCGGCATTTGCTGCCGGCCGACCTCCTCTGCCAGCAGATCCACCTTGGCCATGCCGTCCAGCATGGAAAACTCGGTGTGGTTATGCAGGTGGACGAAGGAGGAGTTTTTGACCATGCCGGCTATTCTAGCCGGTGCGTCAAGACGGCCCGTCCGGCGCGGGAGGAGTACCTTTTAAGCCAATGCTGTATACACTCGCCGCCTACCTGATGTGGGGATTTTTCCCCGCCTTCTTCCCGCTCCTGCTGCCCGCCGACCCGCTGGAGATCCTCGCCCACCGCGTGGTGTGGACCGCCGTGCTCGTCGGCGCCTACCTGCTGGCCACCGGCGGCTGGCGGGAGCTCAAAGCCTTCAGCCTGCGCACCTGGGGCTGGATGGCCGCCTGCGGCGTGGCGATCACCATCAACTGGGGCGTGTACGTCGTGGCGATTAACACCAACCACGTCGCCGACGCCGCCCTGGGTTATTTCATCAACCCGCTGGTGGCGGTCTGCTTAGGCATCATCTTCTTGAAGGAACAGCTGCGCCGCGGCCAGCTGGCGGCGGTCATCATCGCCGCGGTGGCGGTGCTCTGGCTGACCTTCATGACGGGCCAGACCCCGTATATCTCGCTGGCGCTGGCGTTCAGCTTCGGCATCTACGGGCTGCTCAAGAAGAAGATTTCGGTCTCCTCGACCGGCTCCGTGGCGGCGGAGACCCTGGTCATGGTCCCGCTGGCGCTGGGCTACCTCATCTACCTCGAGGCCGGCGGCCAGGGCACCTTCTTCAACCAGGGCCCGCTGCACCCGCTGCTTCTTATCAGCGCCGGCTTGGTCACCGCGCTGCCGCTTTTGTGCTTCGCCCAGGGCGCCAAGCACCTGCCGCTGGCGACCATCGGCATGCTCCAGTACATCACCCCGACCATGCAGATGCTCTGGGCGCTGTTCGTCACCCAGGAGCACATGCCCCCGGAGCGCTGGGTCGGATTCATCATCATCTGGGTGGCCGTGGCGGTCTACCTCATCGACCTGCTGCGCCACCGGCCGCGCAGGGCGAGCCGGGTTACAGGGCGCCCGGCGGGCGAATAGCGAAGCTGCCCCAGGCGGCATCGTCGGGCGCGGGCTCCACGGCGGCCACCTCCGGCGCCGCGGCGACGGCCCGCAGGACCTCGCCCGTGTCCCAGACCACCACGGCGCTGAGCTCGCGGGGCACCTCGACGCGCCCGACCCCGTCCAGCCCGGCCTGCGTCTGGTCCAGCGCGGCGTCGAAGACGTCCGCCCGGTCCGCCCCGGCGACCGGTTCGGGCAGGGCGATGGGCTCGGACGCGCCCACCAGCATCGCGTTGACGCGCCCGGCCGGCTCCACGACATCGGCGGCGTCCTGGACAGATAGCGCGGACTGGAAGGTCACGAGCGCGTAGGTCGGGGTGGCATCGTCGGCTTCTGCCAGGAGGCCGTCGGCGCGGGTGATGTAGGCGCCGGGGTCCTCGCCCGCCTGGGGGCCGAGCTGGTCGCCCTGCAGCGGCGCGGTAGGCTGCGCGCCGAAGGCGCCGGCCGCCCAGACCACCCCGACCGCGGCGACGCCGACGACTGCCCAGCCGCGGCCATTCATCCGCGCACCACGTCGAGGGCGTGGGCCAGATCGTCCGGGTAGGGCGCGGTGATTTCCATCCAGCGGCCGCTGACCGGGTGATAAAAGCCCAGCTTGACCGCGTGCAGCCACTGGCGGATAAGCCCCAGGCGTTGCGCGAGGTTGGGATCGGAGCCGTACATCGGATCCCCGCAGCACGGATGCCCGGTGGCGGACATGTGCACGCGGATCTGGTGCGTGCGGCCGGTCTCCAGGTGGACCTCCAGCAGGCTGGCCTCCCGGAAGGCCTCCATGAGCTGGTAGTGGGTCACGGCCGGCTTGCCGTCCTCGGTGACGGCGAATTTCCAGCCGGCGGACGGGTGGCGGCCGATGGGGGCATCGATGGTGCCCTCGATGGGATCGGGCAGGCCCTGGACCAGCGCGTGGTAGGTCTTTTCCACCGTGCGCTCCTTGAAGGCGCGTTTTAACACCGAGTAGCCGCGCTCGCTGGCGGCGACCACCATCACGCCGGAGGTGCCCACGTCCAGGCGCTGGACGATGCCCTTGCGCTCCGGCGGGCCCGAGGTAGAAATGCGGAACCCGGCGGCAGCCAGGCCCCCGACGACGGTGGGGCCCTCCCAGCCGACGGTGGGGTGGGCGGCCACACCGACGGGCTTGTGCACGGCGATGACGTCGTCGTCGGAATACAGAATGTCCATGCCTTCGACCAGCTCCTCGGTCGGCATGAGCGGCTTGGGCGGCTCCGGCATGGTCACGTCCAGCCAGCCACCCTCCAGCAGGCGGTCGGACTTGCTCTGCGGCTTGCCGTCGACGGTGACGTCGCCGTCCGCGCACAGCTGGGCCGCGGTGGCCCGGGAGAAGCCGAGCAGCTTGGATAGGGCGGCATCGACCCGCATACCGGCGAGTCCTTCGGGGACGGGCAGTGCTCTACTCTCCCTGTGCACGGGCTTGGCTCCTTTCCTCTAAGAACATGGCGACGATGAAGACGACCACCCCGACGGTGATGGCCGCGTCGGCGATGTTGAACACGGCGAAGGATCCCACGGAGATAAAATCCACGACGTGACCGAACCAGAAGCCCGGCTCGCGGGCGATGCGGTCGATGAAATTGCCCAGGGCCCCGCCGGCGATCATCGCCAGCCCGACGGCCTGGCCGGGGTCTTTAATCCGCGGCGCGGCGATGGCCACGCCCACCACGAAGGCCAGCTGGATGGTGGTGAACAGCCAGGTCGACCCCTCCCCTCCCATGGAGAAGGCGGCCCCGGGGTTGAAGACGAGGAAGAACCGGAACCAGTCCCCGATGACGGCGACGGCTTCGCCTTCGTCGAGCCACGCCAGCATGATCGCCTTGGTCACCTGGTCGAGGACTGCCACCGCCACCACAATGGTGGCCATTAATCCGAGATTTCTCCTTTTAGTTGGGCTCACCCGGTCCATTGTAAACGTATCGATCCGGTAATTTGGAATACGTGTTTCGTGTTAAAGCTATCCCCGCTGTCCTAGTTACCTCCCTGCTGCTGGCCGGCTGCAATTACCAAGCCCCCGGCCCGGCTGTGGAGCAGCCCGTGGGCATGGCTGTCGATGCCCCACGGGTCACCGTCGAATCCACCGGCCAGGGCGACAAGCAGCTGCTGACCTTCGCCGATATCGACTCCGAGCAGGAGCTCAACCTGGATATCACGGAAGGCTTCCAGCAGGACGTGCTGCAGGCCGATGCCGCGGCCGACTTCCGCGCCGAGGACATCGACACCGCCACCACGCACCTGCCGCTGACCGGCTCCGTGGAGGAGGCCTCCGAGGCCACCGAGGGCCAGGCGCCGGCTACCCGCAACGCTTTCTTCACCGTGGGCGAGCCCGGCTTCGACGGCGACGCCGACATCTCCTCGGCCGAGGGGTTCCAGTTTGGCTGGCGGGCCGAGGACAACGGCCAGATGACCTCGCTGCGCCTGGCCGCCCCGCAGGAATCCACGGATAACGCGCGGGCGATTACGGAGCAGGCCATCACCAAGCTGACGGCCCTGCCCGTGGTGTTCCCGGACGAGGAGATCGGCCCCGGCGCGACCTGGACCGTGGAATCGCGCGTTCCGGGCGAGGCCGTCTTGCTGCAGGAGACGACCTTCACGCTGGAATCGCTGGCGGATGGCCGCGCGGAGCTGGGCGTGGAGATCCACCAGCGCCCGTCGCTGGGCGCGCTGTCGCTGGAGGGCCAGGCGGAGGGCACCGACCTGGAGGGGCAGGAGCTGAAGGTGCTGGACTCGAGCACCAACAGCGAGGGCTCGCTGACCGTGGACCTGGGCAAGCCCCTGCCGGTTGCCGGCAACGTCAGCATGCACACCAAGATCACCTACGGCACGCCGGAATCCGACGTGCGCGTCATCCAGACCTCGGCTACCGCGCTGGACTTTTCCTAAAACGCCCTGCCCGCAGGCAGCGAAAGACCCTCCCGGCCGCTATGGCGGGGGGTCTTCGGCTGCGTCGTTGCGCGGTAGCGGGCGGGCTTACTGCTCGCTGACTGCGCCGTCGTTGTTTTCGACGGTGCCGTCGGTGCACATGGCCGGAACCTGCTCCGGGGCGACGGTGTTGGTGATCAGGGTGCAGGCCCAGGACTGGGACAGCTTCCACTTGCCGTCTTCGTAGACGAACTCGACGTTGTCAGCAGTCTGGCCGGGCTCTTCCGGAACGCTGAAGTTCACGGTGGCCAGCACGGACTGCGGGGCGTAGCCCGGCAGGACCGGGTCGACGACCTCGAAGGTGGCGCCGGTTTCCGCCTTGGAGGCGGCCATGGTCTCGAAGAGCTCGGGGGCGGTCTCGCCGCCCTGGACGGTGGCGACCTTATCCTCCTCGGAGGCGGCCGGATCCGTGGCGGTGGCCAACACGGCGTTCAGGTCCGCGGCGGTCGGCTGCTCCGGGGTCGCGCTGTCCCCGCCCTCGGACCCCTCAGTGGATTCCGCCTGGGTGGTCGCGGCGGAGTCGGGGGCGTTGTTCTCTTCCTCGTCGGAAGAGCAGGCGGCCAGCGCCAGCCCGGCGGCCGTGGCGAGTGCCGCGGCGGAAATCCGACGACCAAGTTGAGCGTTAATCACGAAATAGATCTCCTTGCATAGGGTCCAGCGCGCGGTCATCTCGAGCGCGCCTGTCAACTTTATTTATGCTACCGGCTATCTCGCCACCGGCGAAACACGCGCGCCGGAGCTATCAGCCAATTCACAAACTCCGCCCGCTCGCAGCGGCCGCTCAAGGTTATGCTGGAGCGCATGAATTCCACTTCCGCGTCCCCTTCCATCGTCGTCCTGGCCACCGGCGGGACCATCGCGTGTACGCAGGATGATTCCGGCGCGCTGGTGCCCACCCGCCAAGCCGCCGACCTGGTGCGGGGCCTGGACAGCCCGCACCCGGTCCGAGCCGTGGACTACCTGCAGCTGGATTCCTCGGCCATCACCCCGGCCGACCTGGACGGGCTGCTGGACGAGGTCCGCGGACTGCTGGCCGATCCCGCCACCGCCGGCGTGGTGGTAACCCACGGCACCGATTCGCTGGAAGAAACGGCCATGGCCCTGGCCTGCCAGCTCTCCCCCGCCCGGCCCGTGGTGCTCACCGGCGCCCAGCGCGCCGCCGACCACCCGGATCCCGACGGGCCGGGCAACCTGCAGCTGGCCCTGGACACCGTAGACCGCCACGCCGCCGAGGGCACGGGCGGGGCGTGGGTGTGCTTCGGCGGGAAGGTCCTGCCGGCGGCAGGCGTGCGCAAGCGGCATACCAGCGAGCTGGAGGCCTTTGAGTCGCTGGCGGTCCCGGACGCGCTCCCGGCGCGCTTCCCCTTGCCGGCCGGCGCCCTGGCCGACGCCCCGGTGACCACCCTCGCGGCGTACCCGGGCGCCGGGCGCGAGCTGGTCGATGCCGCCTGTGCCGCCGGCGCCCGCGGCATCGTCGTCGCGGCCATGGGCTCGGGCAACATGTCCCCGGTGATAGGCCAGGCCTTGAGCGAGGCGGCGCGCGGCGGGGTCAGCGTGGTCATTTCGACGCGCTCGCCCTACGGCGCGGTGCGCCTGGCCTACGGCGGCGACGGCGGGGGCGCATCGTTAGGCGCGGCCGGCGCCTTGGGCGCGGGGCCGCTGCGCCCGGGGCAGGCGCGCATCCTGTTGGCGGCCTGCTTGGCCGGGGGCGTGGACCCGGCGGAGGTCTTTAACTTCTAGTCCTCGCCTAGCCCGCCGAGGCCGTCCTCGCGGGAGGCGAACCACTCGTCCCAGGCCAGCGAGTCCAGCGGGTCGGCCGGTACCAGGTCCGGGTCGTCGGCGGCCAGCGACTTGGTGCGCCCGGGCCCGGTCGCGCGCGTTTCGAAGCGTACGCTGACCACCCCGTGGCCGGCGCCCTGGATCCAGCCGTGCCCGTACTCGGGGTGGTAGACGTCCTGGGTGGCCACCCACTGGCTGTCGGGGGTATCGGCGACATCGACGGCCACGGGGCCGGTGTCGACCGTGTGGTCGGCCACGCCGGTCTCGAAGTCGCTATCCGGCGGGACGGGCCGCACGATCTCGCGGTCCAGCTCCGGAAAGAGCACGTCCTGGCGGGCGGTCTCCAGCCCGGAATACCCCACGCCGACCAGGCGGATGGGGCCGAGCTCCGCAGGGTAGCGCGCCAGCTTGAACGCCGCGGCGCGCAGGGTCTCGAAGTCGTCGGTGGCGTACGGCAAGGTCGCCGAGCGCGACTCGATGTGGAAGTCCGCCATCCGCAGCTTGACCGTCACCGTGCGCGCTCCCCGCCCGTCCTTGAGCAGGCGGACATGCGCGCCCTCGGCGGCGCGGTCGATGGCCGCGTCCACCTCCGCCTCCGTGACCAGATCCTTCGGGTAGGTGTGCTCGGCGGAAATCGACTTGGAAATGGCGCGCGGGGCGACCTCGCGCGGGTCGATGCCGCGGGCCATCTCCCACAGCTGGCCGCCGACAATGGAGCCGACCGAGATTTCCACCTCGCGCTTGCTCAGCCCCGCCAAGTCGCCGATGGTCTTAATCCCAATCGAGTGCAGCTTCTGCGCGGTTACGGGCCCCACTCCCCAGAGCTTGGCCACGTCCAGCGGGTGCAGGAAGTCCAGCTGCTTGTCCGCGGGGATGACGAAGGTGCCGTCCGGCTTGGCCTCGCCCGAGCCGATCTTGGCGAACTGCTTGCCCGTGCCCGCCCCGATGGAGCACGGCAGGCCGGTCTCCTCGCGGATGGCCGCGCGCAGTTCCTCGGACCAGTCGAAGACGGTCTCGGCGCTCGCGCCCTGCAGCTGGGCCGGTTCCATGAAGCCCTCGTCGATGGACAGCTGCTCGATGAGCCCGACGCGGGAGGAAATCAGTTCGAAGACGCGCCGGGAGGCGGCCTGATAGACCACGCGCCGGGGGCGGACCACGACGGCGCGGGCGCTGACCAGTTGCTGGGCCCGGTACATGGGCATCGCCGAGTGGGCCCCGAAGGCGCGGGCCTCGTAGCTGGCCCCGGCGACCACGCCGCGGCCTCCCAGGCCGCCGACGAGGACGGGGCGGCCGCGCAGGGTGGGCCGGGTCAGCTGCTCGACGGAGGCGAAAAACGCGTCCATGTCGATGTGGAGAACCCAGCGCTGCATACCCCCGATCTTAACCGAGCACTTGCCCCGCACCCCAACTTGGATCCATGATGTATCCATGTTGCATACAAAGACCGAGCACCCCTCCCCGCCCGCGGCGGAACGCGCCTACGCCTACCTCAAGGAACGAATTATCGACGGCACCGTGCCCGGGTCAACCATGCTGAGCGAGGGCGAAGTTGCCCAGGAGCTCGGCTGCAGCCGGACCCCCGTCCGCGAGGCCTTTCTTCGCCTCGAAGTCGAGGGCTTCTTGCAGCTCTACCCCAAGCGCGGCGCCCTAGTGGAGCCGCTGACCGCCCGGGATATCCGCGAGGTCTACGAGGCCCGCGAGCTGATCGATCGCTTCTCCGCCGAGCACATCTGCGGCCTGTCGGACAGCGAGCGACACGTTATCGGCGGCGTGCTAGAGGCCATCATCGCCGAGCAGGACGAGGCCCTAGCGGCTGAGGATCTGGCCGAATACACCCGCCTGGACGCCAAGTTCCACCAGACCATCATGGACAACGGCGGCAACCGCTTCCTCTCCCAGCTCGGCCACAGCCTGCGCGAGCAGCAGCAGCGCTTCACCGCCACCGCGGTGGGGCGCAGCCCGGCGCGCGCCCGCCGCTTCGTCGACGGCCACCGCCAGCTGACCCGCGCCCTCATCGCGGGCGACTTCGACGCCTACCGCCACGCCTTATCCGAACACCTCACGAATTCCCGAAATCAGTTATGACCACTACCGTTACCGAACGCATCCCCTTTGTTAAGTCCTATCCCGCCCACGCCTGGTGGCCGGTGGCCGGCACCATGGTCGCCGTCGCCTGGGGCGGCAACGAATTCACCCCGCTGCTGGTGATGTACCGCGAGGTCTCCAGCTTCAGCCAGGTCACCGTCAACGGCCTGCTCGCCGCCTACGTGGTGGGCATCATCCCCGCCCTGCTCATCGGCGGTCCGCTGTCCGATCTCATCGGCCGCAAGCCCACGCTGCTGCCGGCCGCCCCCTTGTCCCTGTTCGGTTCCTTCCTGCTGTCGGTGGCCCCGAACGAGCCGCTGACTATCGCCGGCGGCCGCGTGCTCTGCGGCATGGCGCTGGGCCTAGTCATGGCGGTCGGTTCTACCTGGATCACCGAGCTCGAGCCCCGCGGCGGCGCCCGCAAGGCCTCGCTGTGCCTGACCGTCGGATTCCTCGTCGGCGCCGGGCTCGCCTCGGTGCTCGCGCAGTGGGGACCGTGGCCCACCCACCTGGCCTATGTCATCCACATCGTGCTCACCCTGGCCACCGGCTGGTGGCTGGGCCACGCCCCGGAGACCCGCCAGCCCATGCGCGGGTCGATTAAGCGCACGGTGCTGGAGCTGACCATCGGCGACATGCTGGCCATGCTGCGCATCCCGGCCGCCGCCCACCGCCGCTTTTTGCGCGTGGTGGTTCCGGTCGCCCCGTGGGTCTTCGGCTGCGCGGGCGCGGCCTACGCCCTCCTGCCCCAGCTGCTGTCCCGTTCGGCTGGCGACGTCCCCATCGCCTTCTCCGGTCTGATGACGGTCATCACCCTGGGCTGCGGCGTGGGCGTGCAGATGCTCGGCCAGGTCATTGACACCAACCGCTCGGCGCGCGCCTCGGCGATTGCCATGGCGGTCATCACCTGCGGCACGCTGCTGGGCGCGGCCGCCGCGCACACCCTGTCACTGCCGCTGGGCATCCTCGCCGCGGCCACGATGGGCGCCGGCTACGGCCTGGCCCTGGTGGCCGGCCTGTCCGAGGTGCAGCGGATCGCCGGCGAGCGGGAGCTGGCCGGCCTGACCGCCGTCTACTACTGCATCGCCTACCTCGGGTTCTTTATCCCGATGGCGTTCTCGGCGCTAGCGCCGTATATCGGCTTTACTAGCCTGTTTTCCGTCGGCGCGGTGCTTGCGCTGTTCTGCCTGGGCAACGTGTCCCTGGCCTGGCGCAAGCACCTGCCGGGCGCGAATTAATTCTTCGCGACGGTGGCGGTAACTCCCGCCACCACTTGGTGCACGCCCTCGCTATCGGCGGGGGCGTTTGTGCTGACCGCAAAGTCCGTGGCCAGCACCTCGGCCGCGATGTGCTCGGCGTGGCGCCGGGCCCATTCTTCCTTCTCCGCCGGCACGTAGAGCACCGCGGAGATGCGGTCGCTGACCTCGAACCCGGAGGCCTTGCGGGCGTCCTGCAGGCCGCGGATAACATCCGCGGCCCAGCCCTCGGCCTCCAGCTCCTCGGTGACGTTGGTGTCCAGCACCACCAGGCCGTCGACGCCGTCGATGCGGGCCGTCGAGTCCGGATCCGCCGCCTGCAGGCGCTCGGTGTACTCGTCGGCGTGCAGGGTGATGTCGCCGTCGACGACGACTTCCTCGCCCTGACGCTCGTAGTTACCCGCCTTCAGGTTCTTGATCGCGCGCTGGACGTCCTTGCCTAGGCGCGGGCCGGCGACCTTCGCGTTGCAGACCACCTCGAAGCGGCCGGCGGAGTCCACGTCCTCGGTCAGCTCGACCTCCTTGACGTTGACCTCGTCGCGGATGATGTCCGCGAAGTCAGCCAGCTTGTCCGCGCCCGCCATGGCCACGGTCAGCTTCGGCAGCGGCAGGCGGTTGCGCAGCTTGTTGGACTTGCGCACCGAGGACGCCGCCGAGGCCACCGCGCGGGTGGCGTCCATGGCGGCGACCAGGGCATCGTCAGCCGGGTAGTCCGCCGGATCCGGGAAGCTGGTCAGGTGGACGGAGCGCTCGCCGGTCAGGCCGCGGTAGATGACCTCGCTGATGTGCGGCAGCAGCGGGGCGAAGACGCGGGCCACGGTCTCCAGCACCGTGTAGAGGGTGTTGAAGGCCTCCGGGTGCTCCGCGTCGCCGGACCAGAAACGGTCGCGGGAACGGCGCACGTACCAGTTGGTCAGCACGTCCGCGAACAGGCGTGCCTCCTCGGTGGCGGTGGCGATATCGGTATTCGCCAGGGCGGAGTCGACGTTCTTGACTAGGTCGTGGGTCTTGGCCAGGATGTAGCGGTCCAACACGTTGGTCGAGGAGGTGTCGAAATGCGCCTCCTGGCCCGCGTAGAGCTGCAGGAAGGAGTAGGCGTTCCAGATGGGCAGCAACGCCTGGCGCACGCCGTCGCGGATGCCCTGCTCGGTCACGATGAGGTTACCGCCGCGCAGGATGGGGCTGGACATGAGGAACCAGCGCATGGCATCCGAGCCATCGCGGTCGAAGACCTCGTTAACGTCCGGGTAGTTGCCCTTGGACTTGGACATCTTCAGCCCGTCGTTGCCCAGGACGATGCCGTGGGCGACGACCTTCTTGTACGCCGGGCGGTCGAACAGCGCGGTGGACAGCACGTGCATGACGTAGAACCAGCCGCGGGTCTGGCCAGAGTACTCGACGATGAAGTCCGACGGCGAGTGGGTCTCGAACCACTCCTTGTTCTCGAACGGGTAGTGCTTCTGCGCGAAGGGCATGGAGCCGGACTCGAACCAGCAGTCCAGCACGTCCGGCACGCGGCGCATGGTGGACTTGCCCGTCGGGTCGTCCGGGTTCGGGCGGGTCAGCTCATCGATGTACGGGCGGTGCAGCGAGGTCGGGCGCACGCCGAAGTCGCGCTCCAGCTCGTCCAGCGAGCCGTAGACGTCCATGCGCGGGTATTCCTCGGAGTCGGAGACCCACACCGGGATCGGCGCACCCCAGTAGCGCGAGCGGGAGATGTTCCAGTCGCGGGCGCCTTCCAGCCACTTGCCGAACTGGCCGTCGCGGATGTGGCCCGGCATCCACTCGATCTCGTTGTGGTTGAGCTCGACCATGCGATCGCGGAACTCGGTGACCTTGACGAACCAGGACGGCATCGCCTTGTAGATGAGCGGCTCGCCGGAACGCCAGGAGTGCGGGTAGGAGTGCTCGATGGTCTGGTGGCGCACCACCCGGCCGGCGGCCTTCAGGTCGCGGATGATTTCCTTGTTCGCGTCGAAGACCAGCTGGCCCTCGTAGTCCGGCGCCTGGGAGGTGAACTTGCCGTCGTCGTCGACCGGGATGACCAGCTCGATGTCGTGGGCGGCACAGGTGTTCATATCGTCCTCACCGAAGGCCGGGGCCTGGTGGACAACGCCGGTGCCGTCCTCGGTGGTCACGTAGTCGGCGGACAGCACCTGGAAGCCGTTGCGCATATCGGCAAAGTAGTCGAAGATCGGCTGGTAGTTGAAGCCGGTCAGCTCAGCGCCGGTAAAGGTCTTGACGACCTCGGCGTCCTCGCCCAGCTCCTTGGCATACGCCGCGCGCAGCCCGTCGGCGAGCACGAACAGCCGGCCGGCAAATTCGCCTTCGCCGCCGACGCGCACCAGGGCATAAGTGACCTCGGGGTGCACGGCCAGGGCCGAGTTCGACGGCAGGGTCCACGGGGTGGTGGTCCAGGCCAGGAAGGAGGCATCGGCCAGCTCCGGGTTGGCCTGCAGCGTCTCCTCCGCGGCCGAGCCGGCCAGCGCACCGGTGACCGGGAAGGTCACGGTCAGCGTCGGGTCCTGGCGCATCTTGTAAGAGTCGTCCAGGCGGGTCTCCTGGTTCGACAGCGGGGTGTGCTCGGCCCAGGAGTACGGCAGCACGCGGAAGCCCTGGTAGATAAGGCCCTTGTCGTAGAGTTCCTTGAACGCCCACATGACCGATTCCATGAAGTCCAAGTCCATGGTCTTGTAGCCGTGGTCGAAATCCACCCAGCGGGCCTGGCGGGTGACGTAGTCCTTCCACTCCCCTGCGTAGCGCAGCACGGAGGACGCGCAGTACTCGTTGAAGCGCTCGAGGCCCATTTCCTCGATCTGGCCCTTGTCGGTGATGCCCAGCTGCTTTTCGGCTTCCAGCTCCGCCGGCAGGCCGTGGCAGTCCCAGCCGAACACGCGCGGGACGTAGTTACCCGCCATGGTCCGGTAGCGCGGGACGATGTCCTTGACGTAGCCGGTCAGCAGGTGGCCATAGTGCGGCAGGCCGTTAGCAAAAGGCGGGCCGTCGTAGAAGATGTACTCCGGCTTATCCTCAGTCTGCTCCAACGAGGCCTTAAAGGTCTCGTCCTTCTTCCAGTAGTCCTGGACGACCTCTTCCATGTCCGGGAAGCGGCTGGAACCGCCGGTCATATCGACCTTGGGGTACACGCCGCCAACATTGGGGCTGTGGTGGTTCACGGTTTACTCCATCCTTCACGCGCGGTAATTCAATCAAACCGCGGGGACGCCTGTAATAGACGCGGTACCACCCCGCTTGGAGCCCTAAAATTAGCGCTCCCGCTTCGTTGGTCGTGAAGGAGTTGACGGTCCCACCCGCCCGGTTCTAATAAGCGCTGCTCAGATAACGCAAAAGCAGCGCCGTTCTTCCGGAATACTCCCCGGTGATGGCCGGATCATCGTATATAAGCCCTTAGTATAGCCGCCCGAGCGCCGGCTGAGCCAGTCCCCGCGGGTTTCCTTTCGACTCGCCCGGCGGAAACGGGAAAACAGCTAGGACCGGTGTTCCGCGTCCTCTGGCTGCGAGTGCGGCGACGTCCGGTCCCCGCGGTGCTTGGCGAAGGCGTCAATTAAAACCAGGATGATGCCGGCGGCCGCCGCGACGAAAACCACCACGAGCGACCAGGTGGCCGCGGACAACAGGTAGTTAACGAAGGCGATGAAAGCGATAAACGCTAAGACCAAGGCAGCAATCAGCATGGAAGATGACGCCCTTTCTCGCAGATGCGGTTCTCACGATGGCTTATGCATTAAACCTACACCAAAGCCCCCGCCGCGCACGGTTATGACCGTGGGCGTGCGGGGGCGTGAGGCGGTACGGGAAAGATGTTCTTCCCCGGCGCAGCCTTAGGAGTTGGACTCGCCGTTCGGGGCGGCAGAGCCGCGGGTCTCGAGTTCTTCCAGCTGGGACTCCAGCAGGGTCTTCAGGCGGGTGCGGTACTCGCGCTCGAAGGTGCGCAGCTCGGAGATGCGGGTCTCCAGGGCGGTCTGCTGCTGCTTGACCGTGTTCATGATTTCGGTGTGCTTCTTCTCAGCGTCAGCCTGCAGGGCCGCTGCCTTCTCCTCGGCCTGGCGGATCTGGGCCTCGGCGCGGGAGTTAGCCTCGGACTCGGTCTGCTTGGCGCGCTGCTGAGCCTCGGCAACCTGGGCGTCGGCCTTCTTCTGGGCCTCGTCCAGCTGGGTGCGGGACTTGGTGTCGGCGTCGGACAGCTGCTTCTCGGCGGCGGTGCGGGCGTCGGTCAGCATGGACTCGGACTCGGCCTTGGCCTCGTTGGTCAGGCGGTCGGCCATCTCCTGGGCCAGGCCCAGCACGCGGGCGGCCTGCATGTGGGTCTCCGGGGTGGCCAGGCCGTTGGCATCCGCGGTGGCGGCAGCGGCCGGGGCCTCCTTGGCGGAGGAAGCGGAGACGTCCGCGACCTTCTTCTGCAGCTCCTGGTTTTCCTTCTTGGCAGCCTCGAGGTCGCGGCGAGCCTTGTCCAGGTCCTGCTTGGCCTTGGTGGCCTCGTCCTGGGCGGCCTTCAGCTCCTTGGAGTCGGCGCTGGACTTGCCAGCGGCAGCGGAAGCCTGCTCCTTCTTAGCGTTCTGCGCAGCCTCAGCCTTGGCGTCGGCCAGCTTCTTTTCGTATTCCTTGTCGAGCTGGGAGCGCAGGTCTGCCTCAATCTCCTTGCGGAGGGCGGCCTCATCGACCGAAGAGGTAGCGGACGCCGCGGAAGCGGTGGCGGCGCCGGAGCCGGACTGCAGGCTGTTGACCTGCGACTGCAGCTCGTCGTTCTCGTCCTGCAGCTGGGCAAGGGCGTCTTCAACCAGGTCGAGGAACTGGTCGACCTCGTCCTCGTTGTAGCCACGCTTGCCAATCGGCGGCTTGCTGAACGCGACGTTGTGTACATCAGCTGGTGACAGCGGCATTGACTTCTCTTCCCCTTCAAGTCGGTGCAACCCCGGAGGTTTCCGGAGTCAATAGAAGATATGAATCAAGCTACGAGCCTACACTCGTCGCCCGACCCAAGGTTTTCTAATCGGACAATAATACGATTCTTCGTTTCATTGTAACCAAAAAGACACAGTAACGGACGATTACTCAAGTCTCAATATTAAGCCGAGGTTGACGATTTTGCACTTTCGTTTACTTCTACCCCGCCGGACCCCGCCCGTTTACGGATTGGCCCAACCCGCCGGAGGCCGGCTAGACCGTGGCAGCTAGACCATCGTGGCGATGACGATATTCATCAGGACGGCCAGGATGATGAACAAGACGATGATGGACATGTCCAGCGCTACCCCGCCCAACCGCAGCGGCGGGATGACCTTGCGCAGGGCTTTTACGGGCGGATCCGTGACCGCGAACAGCGGCTCCGCGCACATCATGAACCAGCGCGGCGGGTTGAACTGCCGGGAAAAGGACTGGATCATCTCGATGATGATGCGCACGATTAGCGCCAGGGAAAAGATCCGGAGCACGGCGTACAGAATAATTCCTAATTGACTCACCCTTCCGACCCTATCCGAACTACCCCCACCTTCGGGGAATTACCCCGCAATGCGCAAAAATCCCCGGGTGCCCTCGCCGGGTTTAACCGGCGGGCAGGGCCCGGGGATTTAACGTCGTGGCGTTCTTAGCGCAGCTGGGCTGCGCGCTCCAGCTCCAGGGTGGAGATGTTGGCGCGCTCCGGCACGATGGCGAAGACGCGGCGGTCGGTGTCCAAGCCCTTGGTCAGGTCGACCATGCGGCCGCGCAGTGCGAAGCAAAGGCCGGCGGCGAAGTCGATGAAGCGCTTGGCAGCGGACTTCTCGGCGTCGGTCAGCTCGAAGACGACGGCGTCGCCATCGCGGAAGGGCTCACCGATCTTCGGGGCGTCGTTGTAGGTGGTCAGGGAAATCGGCACGATGGTCGGCGCGAACTCCGGCTCGGCCGGAGCGCGCTCGTAGCTCGGGCGCGGCTGGTAGGCCGCGGAACCCGCGGTGGCGTAGCGAGCGTCATCCTCGTAGTAGGCGTCGTCGTGCTCCATGTCCATCGGCTGGAGGCCGAAGAACTCCTTCGTGCGATCAATAAATGACATATGTGGTCTCCCTCTGACCCGAAATGTACAAGTGCGGTCTGATATGCGTCTTTGCGTTGGTTTTTAACCTACTGGCCGCGTGCCCATGATGCCGGTTCCGACACGCACGATATCCGTGCCCGCGAAAACTGCCTCGCGCAGATCCGCGCTCATCCCGGCCGACAGCTCTAGGGCGTGGCCGAGCTTCTCCCCCAGCTCATCGGCCAGCTGGCGCGCGGCGGAAAAGACCTCGGCCGCGTCCGCTTCCACGGGCGGGACGACCATGATGCCGCGCAGCTCCAGGTTGGCAAGCTCCTCGACGTAGCGCAGCAGGTCTTCGGCCGTGTCCCAGGCCGCCCCGCCGCGGGACGGGTCCGAGTCGTAGGACAGTTGCACGTAGACCGGTAGGTTCTCGGTGCGCTGGCCGCGCTCCCGGGCCAGTTCTACCCCGCGGTCGAGAGCGGCGGCGAGTTTCTCCGAGTCCAGCGAATGGACGCTGTGCGCCCAGCGGGCCACGTGGTTGGCCTTCTTGGTCTGGATCTGGCCGATCATGTGGAAGTGCATCTCGGGCAGCTGCTCGGCCTTGGCGCGGGCTTCCTGCTCGCGGTTTTCCGCGACGTCGGTGACCCCCAGCTGGCCGAGCAGCGCGATGTCCTCGGCCGGGTGAAACTTGGTTACCGGCAGCAGGCGCGGCTCCGGGCGGCCGGCCTCGGCGGCTAAGGCAGCTATCTGCTCGCGGGTGTTAGCCAGGCCGCGCTCCAGTTCGGCTAGCCGGGCCTGGTCGCTACTTTGGGCTGCCGGGTCCTGCGGGGTGGTTTTATCGGTCATTGTCGGTCTCCTCCTCCAACCAGATGAGTCCTGCCTGCCGGCCGGTGGTGCCCTCCCGGCGGTAGGAAAAGAAAGTGCTGTCTTCGATGGTGCACCGCGGATCCGCCTGGATGGCGGTCACGCCCAAGCTCATCAGCTGCCGGATCAGTCCGGCCCGCACATCGATACCTGGGGTCCCCTTCTCCGTGGTCGTGCGCGATCCGGGTAGGTGGGCCTCGACGTCGGCGGCCATGTCTGCGGGCACCTCGTAGTGGCGGCCGCTGGCGGCTGGGCCCAGCAGCACCTGCAGGCGTTCGGGGCGGGCGCCGAGATCGCACATCGCCTCGACGGTCGCCGGCACGATCCCGTTGCGCGCGCCTAAGCGCCCGGCGTGGGCCGCGGCGACCACGCGGGCCTCCGGGTCGGCTAGCAGCACCGGGGTGCAGTCAGCCACCAGCACGCCCAGGGCCAGACCCTCGGTGGCCGTAACCAGTGCATCGGTGGCCTCCACTGGTGTAGAACGCGGGCCGTCGACGACGGTGACGTTGTTGGTGTGGAGCTGCTCCATCCAGACGATGTCATCAAGGCGGAGTAGCTCCTGCAGGCGCTGCCGGTTTGCCGCTACCGCCGCCGGGTCGTCGCCGACGTGCTCGGCCAGGTTGAACGACTCGTACGGAGACGCCGAAGCCCCTCCCGAGCGGGCCGTAAAGACCATCCGGAAGGGGCGTTTCAGGCGGGCGGGGCGGGTGGTGCGTGCTTCCTCGTTTACTGGCATGCACTCCAGACTAGCGCGCGCTATGGATCAATTAGCGCAAGAAGTCCGGCACGTCCAAGTCGTCGTCGCCGCGGTTGTCGCGCTCGTCGCGGTAGCTCGGGCGGTAGTCCTCGCGCGGGGCCTCGCGCTCGAAGCGCTCGCGGGTGGTGAACAGGCCGCCGTCGCCGCGGGTATCGCCGGCGCGGCGCTGCGGCTCCGACTCGCGCGGGCTGTAGCCCTCGCGCTCGTCGTGGCGCAGCTGGTGGCGCGGCTCGTAGCCGCCGCGCGGCTCCTCGGCCGGCTCCGGCTCGGTGGCGCGGTCGCGGTTTTCGAACAGCGAACCGGAACGCTGCTGGGACTGCTGCGGGCGGGCCTCGCCAGCCGGCTTATCCGTGGCGTTCTTCTCGGCGTCGAAACCGGTAGCGATGATGGTCACGCGGACCTCGTCGCCCAGGTTGTCGTCGATGATGGTGCCGAAAATTAGGTTGACGTCCGGGTCGGCTTTCTCCTCGACCATGGAGGAGGCCTCGTAGACCTCCTGCAGGCCCAGATCGGAGCCGCCAGCCACGGACAGCAGCACGCCCTTGGCGCCTTCCATGGTGGACTCCAGCAGCGGGGAGTTGATGGCCTGCTCGGCCGCGGTCATGACTCGGTTGTCGCCGCGGGCGGAGCCCACGCCCATCAGGGCGGAGCCGGCGTCGGCCATCACGGAGCGAACGTCGGCAAAGTCAACGTTGATCATGCCCGGGATCAGGATCAGGTTGGAAATGCCCTGGACACCGTTGTGGAGGACCTCATCGGCGGCGCGGAAGGCTTCCATCATGGACAGGTTCTCGTCGCCCAGCTGCAGCAAGCGGTCGTTCGGGATGACGATCAGGGTGTCACAGACCTCGCGGAGCTGCTCGATACCTTCCAGGGCTTGGCGGGTACGGCGGGCGCCCTCGAACTTGAAGGGCTTGGTGACAACACCGACGGTCAGCGCGCCCTGCTTCTTGGCGATGGAGGCCACGACCGGGGCGGCGCCGGTGCCGGTGCCGCCGCCTTCGCCGGCGGTGACGAAGACCATGTCGGCGCCGTTGAGGGCGTCCTCGATCTCGGACTTGTTGTCCTCGGCGGAGGTGCGGCCGACCTCCGGGTTGGCGCCGGCGCCCAGGCCGCGGGTGGCCTCGCGGCCGATGTCGAGCTTGAAGTCAGCGTCGGAGAAGATCAACGCCTGGGAGTCCGTGTTGATAGCCACGAACTCGACGCCCTTGAGGCCTTCTTCGATCATGCGGTTGACGGCGTTGACGCCGCCGCCGCCGACGCCGACGACCTTGATTTCCGCCAAATTGTTGTTCGGTGTGCTCATGAGAGGTGGTCAAACCTTTCGGGATTTGTTGGTAAATAAACGAGGAATTGCGCGCCTGTGACGCGGTTGCTTTCCATCTTCACTGACACACGTGTAATTTACGTGTTCATTTGCCCGCGTGTCGGTACCCTCAACCTCTACTTTAGGGTTGCTGACATGGGCTTTTATGCAGTTCGCGCCCCCACCACACGGCAATCTGGCAGGGGCGCGATGTTGCGAATTTTTTCCGGCGCTAATCGCGCTTGGTCACCAACTCGGGGTTAGTGATATTCCAATGGGTGCCGTCCATCTGCAGCACGGTGGAAAACGCGCGGGCCTTGTCCGCGTTGTCGTCGTTCGCGCCCCAGACTACCGTGCGCCCGGACGCCAGGTGCAACGTCGCCGAGTACTTCTCGTCCATGCTGAGCTTTTCGACCTGCGCGCGCTGATCCTGCGACAGGGCCGCCAGGATTTCTACGGCGTCGACCAAGCCGGCCTCCTCGTTGCTATCGATCTCCACGGCGCCTTCCGGCGGCTCGGCGACGACGAACTCCTTGCCCGCCGAGTCGATGAGGTGGGTGCCATCGCCCTCGCGCAGGAAGGCCACGGCTTCCCGCTCGGTGATGTCGACCTGCACCGTGCTGGGCAGGGAGCGGCCCACCGTCGCGGATTTCACCCACGGCAGCGTGGCCACGCCCTCGGCGGCCGCATGCGCGTCCAGGCGCATCAGGTTGCTGCCCTCGGCGATCCCGGAGGCCTCGCGGACCTCTTCCTCCGTGACCTGGCTGGCGCCGTTGAGCTCGAAATCCTGGGCCTTGAACACGGGGAAGAACCAGACCACGGCGGCGGCGATGGCCACCACCGCCACCAGGGCGCCTGCCACCGAAAGTACTAGCTTGCCCCTCATCGGAAACGCTGCTCCAGCTCAGTCAGGATCTCCGCGGCCACCAGGGTGACCGAGCCAGCGCCCATGGTCAGGACCAGGTCGCCCGGTTGCACGGCCGCGACCACGCTGGCCGCCGCCGCGGAGAAGTCCGGCTCGTAGAAGACCTCGGTGCCCGCGGGGATCTTGTCGGTGATAATCCGGGAGGTGATCCCTTCTACCGGTTGCTCGCGGGCGCCGTAGATATCCAGCACCACCGCCACGTCCGCCAGGCTCAGCGCGTCGGCGAATTCCTGCTGGAATTTCATGGTGCGCGAGTACAGGTGCGGCTGGAAACAGACCACCACGCGGCCAGAGCGGGTGGTCGCCTCCACCCGCTCGCGGGCGGCGCGCAGGACCGCGGCGACCTCCGTCGGGTGGTGCGCGTAGTCGTCGAAGACCTCGACCGGCTCCTGGCCCTTAAGCCCCGCCGGGACGGACCCGCGGTACTCAAACCGCCGGCGCACGCCCGTGAAGTCGCTGAGCCCGTCGGCCAGCTTGTGCGGGTCCGCGCCCGCCAGCGTGCCGGCCACCAGGGCCGCCGCCGAGTTGAGCACCATGTGGTGCCCGGGGACCTGCAGCAGGTAGTCCAGGCCCACCGAGTGCCCCGCAACGTCCAGGTGCACGGTCACGCGGGTGCCCTCCGCGGTGGCTTCCTCGGTGGAGATGACCGCGCCCGCCGGGATCTCCGGGTAGCGCTCCACGGCGGCGGGGGTGCCGTAGCCGAGCACGTCGATGCCGCGCTGTGCGGCGCGCTGCCCCATCTGGGCGGCGTGCTCGTCCTCCAAGCAGACCACCAGGTGGCCGGTGGGGGTGATCCGATCGGCGAAGTCCTCGAAGACCTGGAAATAGGCCTCCGGGGTGCCGAAGTAGTCCAGGTGGTCGGGCTCGATGTTGGTCACCACGGCCACGTCCGGGCGGTAGCGCAGTAGGGACGCGTCCGACTCGTCGGCTTCGGCCACGAAGGCCATTCCGGTGCCGTGGTGCGCGTTGGTGCCGGCCCGGTTGAGCTGGCCGCCGATGGCAAAGGACGGGTCCTCGCCGGCCTGCTGTAGCGCGTTGACCGTCATCGAGGTCGTCGAGGTTTTGCCGTGGGTGCCGGCCAGCAGCACCTGGGTGTAGCCCTCCATGAGCTCGCCCAGCAGGTCGGAGCGGCGGATGACCGGGATCCCGGCCTCCCGCGCGGCGACCAGCTCCGGGTTGTCCTGCGGGATAGCGGCGAAGGAGGTGACCACGGCGGTCGGCTCGGCGCCGGAAAGCCGCAGGTTCTCCGCCGCGTGGCCGACCGAGATTTTCGCGCCGAGGGTGCGCAGGACCTCCACGGCGGTGGACTCCTTTTGGTCCGAGCCGGACACGGCGCTGCCACGGGCCAGGAGGATCCGGGCCAGGCCGGACATGCCCGCGCCGCCGATGCCCACGAGGTGGACCCGGTCGAGGTTAACTGCGTCGGGGGTGGATTCGGGGCCCACTAGGATTCCTCCTTGGCTTCTCGGATAGCGGTAGCGATGTGGTCAGCCAGGCGCTGGGCCGCGCCGCCGGCCGCGCTGTCGGCGACCGCCGCGCGCATGGCCTTTAGGCGATCCTCGTCGCCCAGGATGGCGCGGACCTCGCGGTCGAGGCGGGCACCGTCCAGCTCGGCATCGGGGACCTGGACGGCCGCGCCGGCGGCCACCACGTCCTTCGAGTTGAGCGCCTGCTCGCCGTTGCCGTGCGGCAGCGGCACGTAGATGGCCGGCACGCCGGCGGCGGAAACCTCCGCGACCGTCATCGCCCCGGAGCGGCAGACCGCCAGATCCGCCACGGCCAGGGCCGCGGACATATCGTCGATATAGGGCACCGGCACGTAGTTGTCGGTCTGAGCCGGCAGCTCGTTCTTCTTGCCGACCGCGTGCAGGACCTGGAACTCCCCGGCCCAGCCGGGGTGTGCTTCGGCGACGGCCCGGTTGATGCTGGCCGCACCCTGGGAGCCGCCGGTGACCAAGATGGTGGGAATACGCTCGCGCAGGCCCCACAGCTCGCGCCCGCGGGCGGCGGCCTCCGGATCCTGGCCGAGCTCCGGGCGCACCGGGATGCCGACCTGCTCGCCCGGCATGCCCGAATTCGGGTGGGCGTTGAAGCCGATGCCGCCCAGCTTGACGCCCAGCTTATTGGCCAGGCCCGCCAACGCGTTGGTCTCGAGCACGTAGAAGGGCAGGTGGTGGCTGGCCGCGGCCAGGTAGGCCGGCGCGGCGACGTAGCCGCCGGTGCCGAAGACGGCATCCGCGTCCACCTTCTTGAGAACCTTGCGCGCTTCCAGCACAGAACGCACCAGGCGGTACGGCAGCTTCAGCAGGTCCAGGCTGAGCTTGCGCGGGATCGGGACCGGGGTGATCATTTCCAGGTCCACCCCGCGGGCGGGAATAAGGTCGCTCTCCAGCCCCTTCTGGGTGCCCAGAGCGGTAATACGGGCGCCGTAGTCACGCTGCAGGACAGCGGCCACAGCCAGCGCCGGCTCGATGTGGCCGGCAGTGCCGCCACCAGCGACGACGACGGATAAAGGCTTTGAATTCATGAACTACAGGCTACCAGCGCCGGCGCGGGTTCCTGTCCCCGCCGCGCCCGGCGGAATCCTGCCCGCGCGGCGTGGAGCGCACCGGGCGGGTCCGCCCGGTCACCGGCGAGCCAAAACGCTCCTCCCGCTGCGCCTGGCGGCGGGCGCTGCCCCGCTTTTGGGGGTTAGCGCTCGGGCGCTCGGGCCGGCGGTCCCGGGGCGCGCCCGAACCGTCGGCACGACGGCGACCGCCGCGCGGGGCGGCATCGGCCGGCTCCGGTTCCGCGATGAAGAACAGCCGGTCGAAGAGGGGACGCCCGTAGTTGCGCATCGCCGAGACCGCCTCCGGCTCGTGCCGGGCCACGTTGCACAGAAGGCCCATGGAGCCAATGGTGATAATCGCCGCGGTGCCGCCGGCCGAGATCATCGGCAGCTGGATGCCGGTCACCGGCAGGAGGCCGACGACGTAGCCGATGTTGAAGTAGGCCTGCGCAACGACGCCGGTGGTCAGGGTCGCGGCCATGAGGGCGTGGAACTGGTTCTGCGCGCGCAGCGCGGTGCGGATGCCGAAGAACCCGAGCAGGGCGAAGAGCACGATGACCAGCGCGCCGCCCCACAGGCCGAGCTCCTCGCCCACCACGGCGAAGATGAAGTCGTTTTTCGCCTCCGGCAGGTAGAACCACTTGGCGCGGGACTGGCCGATGCCCACGCCGGCGATGCCGCCGTCGGCCAGCGAGAGGAAGCCCTGGTAGGCCTGGAAGCCGGTGCCCTGGGTGTCCTGGATGTTGCCCACCAACGCGTCGAAGTAGGTGTGGAAACGGTGCGAGCGGAAGCCGCCCGACAGGAAGACGAAGATCACGCCCGCCACGGCCAGCCCGATAATGGAGGCGACCACGCGCCAGTCCACGCCGGCGAAGAACAGGGTAAACACGACGACCACGGCAAACGACATGGCCATACCCAGGTCGCCCTGCAGGATAATCAGCAGGAACATCAGGCCCGCGATGGCCGAGTAGACCATGAACGGATCCAGCAGGTCCTTCGGGCGGTGCTGCTTATTGGCCAGCGCCGAGGCGCCGAAGAGGCCGATGGCTACGCGGGCGAGCTCCGAGGGCTGCAGGGAAATCGGGCCCAAGATGATCCACGACTGGGAGCCAACCTCCGCGCGGCCGGTACCAACCCCCGGGATGAGCACCAGGATCAGCAGCACGATGGACAGCAAGAGGATCCACGGGATGGCCCAGCGCATGGCGCGCGGCGGGATCTTCAGCGCCAACCAAAAGGCCAGCAGGCCGACCAGGACCATCGCGGACTGGCGCAGCGCCTGGCCCCAGACCAGGCCGGATTCCACAAGGGACTCGGCCATGGAGGAGGAAAAGACCATCGTCACGCCGATACCGACGAGCAGGAAGATGATGATCCGCAACATCAGATAGTCCAGCCCCGACCACTTGTTCATCTGCTCGTGGCGGCGCTCGAGGAAATTGGCCACCCGCTGCCCGGGCTTGGCTGACTTCTGCGTTGTGGAGGTCATTGCGCTGGCTTCTCCTCGTTATCTTCTCCGGCATCCGGCGCGGGACGGTGATCCGATTTTTCCGTGACCGCACGCGCCGCCGCGGCGAAGAAATCGCCGCGCTGTGCCATCCCGGTGTACATGTCTAACGATGCCGCAGCCGGGGCCAAAAGTACGGTATCCCCCGCTTCGGCGTGTTGCCAGGCCGCGGCCACCGCGGTCTCCATGGCCGCCTGCGGATCCTGCTCGTCTAGGACGGTTACGGGAACCTGCGGGGCGTGGGCTTGGAGCGCCTGAGCCACCAGCTCCCGGTCCTTGCCCAGCACGACCGCGGCCTTGAGCTGGTCGGCGTGGGTGGCAACCAGCTCGCTGACATCTGCTCCCTTGAGCTGCCCGCCGGCCAGCCAGATGACCCGGTCGAGGCCTTCCAGGGCGGCGTCCGCGGCGTGCGGGTTGGTGGCCTTGGAGTTGTCGATGAAGCTGACCCCGCCGTGGCGGTGGACGACCGCGCCGCGGTGTCCGGCGACGTGGTAGGCCGCCAGGCCCGCCTGGACGGCCTCGCGGCTCGCCCCGGCGGCCAGCCCGGCCGCGGCGGCAGCACAAGCGTCCAGGACGCCGGCCAGACCGGCCGGCTCTACCCCATCGGCCGAGACCAGGTCGAGGTCCTCGCCGTCCAGGCGGGCAATGATCCGCCCGCCTTCCACGCCGACCTGCCCGGCCTGCGGGGTCTGGGAGCTAAAGGAATAGACCTGCGGCGCCAGGTCCCCGGCTTGGCGGGCCCGGGAGACCAGTTCCATCACGTGCGCGTCGTCCGTGCCGGCAATGGCGATGCCGCCGTGCATGACCTTGGCCTTATCGGCGGCGTAATTGTCGAAGCTGCCGTGCCAGTCGAGGTGGTCCTCGGCCAGGTTGAGCAAAACGCCCACCTCCGGGCGCAGCTGGCTGGCCCAGTGCAGCTGGAAGGAAGACAGCTCGGCGACCAGCACGTCGACGCGATCGTTGTCCTGGATGGCGTCGAAGACGGAGACGCCGATGTTGCCCACCGGCACCGCGCGGCGCCCGGTGCGGTTAGTATCTGCCTGCATGATGGCCGCCAGCATGCCGGTGGTCGTGGTCTTGCCGTTAGTGCCGGTGATGACCAGCCACTGGCGGGCCGGCCCGAAGGTGCCGGCCGCGTCCAGGCGGTAGGCCAGCTCGACGTCCCCGATGACCTCGACGCCGGCGGCCCGGTAGGCCTCCAGCAGCGGTGAGTCCGGTCGCCAGCCCGGGGAGGTTACCACCAGGTCGATCTGGCCGTCGCCGGCGACGGCCATGGCCTGCTCGGTGCTGAGCCCGGCCGCCCTCGCCCCGCAATCGTCCAGCGCGGTCTGTCGCGCCTGCGGATTGTCGTCGGCGATTGTGACCGCGAAGTTCAGGCGGTCCAGGACTCGGGCGCACCCGCGCCCGGATACGCCCGCGCCCGCTACCAGCACCCGGCGGGCCTGGGCCAGGTCCGCGGGCAGACTACGCGCCGTGTGCTCAGTCATGGTGTTGTCGAAGACTCCTACTCTTTGCTGTCTTAGTCGCTAGATTCCGATGCCCGCGGCGGTCAGCCAGTCCGCGTAGAACAGGGCCACGCCGAGCATGGCGGCCATGCCGGCCAGCAGCCAGAAGCGGATGACCACGGAGGTCTCCGGCCAGCCGCCGTTTTCGAAGTGGTGGTGGATGGGCGCCATGCGGAAAAAGCGCTTGCCGGTGGTCTTGAAGACGGCGACCTGGATGACCACGGAGGCCGCCTCCACGACGAACAGGGAGCCGATGATGATCATCAGCAGCTCGGTGTGGGTGGTTACGGAAATACCCGCGACCAGGCCGCCGAGCGCCAGGGAGCCGGTGTCACCCATGAAGATCTTGGCCGGCGCCGCGTTCCACCACAGGAAACCCAGGCAGCCGCCCAGCCCGGCCGCGGCCAAGATGGCCAGGTCCAGCGGGTCGCGGACCTCGTAGCAGCCGGCGGCGTGTTCGGCACCGCAGGCGTTGCGGAACTGCCAGAAGGTGATCAGGCTGTAGGCGCCCATCACGAAGGCGGTCGTGCCGGCCGCGAGCCCGTCCAGACCGTCGGTCAGGTTGACCGCGTTCGACCAGGCCGCGATGAGGATATACATGAAGACCAGGAAGACGATGGTGCCGATGACGGCGCCGCCGACGGCGATATCGAAGGTGTCGATCTCGCGGAACATCGACAGCTTCGTCGACGCCGGGGTCAGCCCGTTCTCGTTCGGGAACTGCAGCGCCAGGAAGCCGAAGGCCAGGGCCAGTGCGAGCTGCCCGATGAGCTTGGCCTTCTTGTTCAGGCCCAGGTTGCGGGCCTTGAACAGTTTGATGAAGTCATCCGCGAAGCCCAGGCCGCCCAGCCCCAGGGTCAAGCCCAGGACCAAGACTCCGGAGACAGTGAACCCGCCCTTGCCGGAGATGAGCCCGTAGAGGCCCGTGGTCAGGTAGGCCACGACGATGCCGGCCAGGATCGCCAGCCCGCCCATGGTCGGGGTCCCGCGTTTGCGCAGGTGCGACTTGGGGCCGTCTTCGCGGATCTCCTGCCCCTTGCCGGCGTGGGAGAAATACCGAATCAGCCAGGGGGTGAAGAAAATCGCGACGATAAAGCTAATTACGCCGGAGACAATAATCTGGGTCACTGTGAACGTGGTCCTTCTAATACAACAAAGAGCAGTCTGAAGAAATTCTGCGCGAGCTTATTTTAGCGAGGCGGTTCTAGCCCTCGCCCTTTAAGGTTGCGGCTACCCGCCACAGCTGCTGGGCGTTCGAGGCCTTGATGAGCACCACGTCCTTCGCCGCGCGCTGCGACCACTGCTCCACCCCGGCGGGCGGGGTCCGCAGGGTTTCCTCGACCAGCTGGGCGGCCTGCGCGTGGTCCGCCCCGACGGTCGTGGTGATCCCGCGGTCGGCAGCCGCGGCGGCCAGGGCCCGGCAGGCCGGGGTGTCGCCGACGACGATGAGCCGGTCGACGTTGTACTTCGCCAGCTCCGCGCCCAACTGCTGGTGGGCCTGCTCGGCTTCCGCGCCGAGCTCGCCCATCTCGCCGAGCACCGCGATGGCCCGCGCGTCCGGCCGGGCGGCCGTGGTGTAGCCCAGCGCCGCGATGGCCGCGCGCATGGAGTCCGGGTTGGCGTTGTAGGAGTCGTTGATGATGGTGACCCCGTCCGGGCGGCTATAGACGTCCATCCGGTTCGCCGAGGCATTCCGGTGCCCACTCAGGGCCGCGGCTACCTTTTCTGCCGGGATCCCCGACTCGATGGCCGAGGCGGCGGCCGCCAGAGCGTTGGAGACCTGGTGGACGCCGAAGACCTGCAGCTTGATTCGCTGCGGGGCGGCGTTCGGCGAGTGGAGGGTAAAAGCGGCGCGCGCGACATCGTCCAGCTCTACGTCGGTGGCGGTGTAGTCCGCCTCCGGCGCCGGCGGGTTGGCCGCGGAGTAGTAGACGACCTTGGCCTCGGTGCGCGAAGCCATCGCGGCGACGAAGGAGTCGTCGGCGTTGAGCACCGCTACCCCGCCCTCGGCGGCGGCCGGCAGGGCCTCGACCAGCTCGCCCTTGGCCTGCGCGATGTTCTCCCGGGAGCCGAATTCTCCCAGGTGGGCCGAGCCGACGTTAAGCACCGCGCCGATGGTCGGCCGGGCGATGTCGGCCAGGTGGCGGATGTGGCCGATGCCGCGCGCCGACATCTCCGCGACCAGGTACTTGGTCTGCCAGTCGCACCGCAGCGCGGTGTAGGGGTGGCCGACCTCGTTGTTGAAGGAGCCGGGCGGGGCGACGGTCTCGCCCGCGCAGTGGAAGATGGCCGCCATCAGGTCCTTGGTCGAGGTCTTGCCGGCGGAACCGGTGACCCCGACGATGGTCAGGTTGCCGTTGTCGGCCAGCCGGCGAGTGACCGCCTGCGCCAGCGCCGAGAGGGCGCGGACGACGGCGGCGGCGGAACCGTCGGAGTCGTGGGCGTAGATATCGGCGTTGGCGCCGTCGCCCTCGACGCGGTCGGTGGGTTCGACGACGATCGCCGGAACGCCCACCGGGCGGGCGGCCAGCACGGCCACCGCGCCCTGGTCGACGGCCGCGCGGGCGTAATCGTGCCCATCGACGCGGGCGCCGGGCAGGGCCAAAAACAGCCCGCCCGGGGTGATCTTGCGCGAATCGAATTCGACGAAGCTGGTGACCTGAGCCTGCGGGTCATCGACCTCGTCCAGGTAGCCGCCGGTTATCTCGGCTATCTCTTTTAGCGTTAGCTCAATCATGCTTCTTCCTTCCCCGCCGGCCTGCTGCCGGAGGTCTTAGTTTCCAGTGCGCGCTGTACCTCTTCCCGGTCGTCAAAGTGGTGGACCGTGTCCCCCACGATCTGGCCGACTTCGTGGCCTTTGCCTACCACGATAATCGCATCGCCCGGCTGTGCCCACTGGATGGCCGCGTCGATGGCCGCGGCGCGGGAGGGGTATTCGGCCAGGGTGACTTCGTCGTCGCGCTCGGCGGCGGCCTCCCGGGCGCCAGCCAGCACGGCCGCGCGGATGGGGGCCGGGTCCTCGGTGCGGGGGTTGTCGTCGGTGACCGCCACGTAGTCGGCGCGGCTGGCCGCCGCCTGCCCCATCAGCGGGCGCTTCGAGGAGTCGCGGTCGCCACCGGCGCCGATGACGATGCCGATGCGCCCCTCCGGGCGCTCGGAGGTCCGGATCTGCTCACGCAGGGTGTCCAAGACCGCGGCCACGGCCGCCGGCTTGTGGGCGTAGTCGACCACGGCGACGAAATCCTGCCCGCAGTCCACGCGCTGCATGCGGCCGGGTACCGCGACGCCGGCCACGCCTTCCAGGAAGGTTTCCACGTCCACCCCGGCCGCGGCGGCCATCCCGGCCGCCAGCGCGGCGTTGGCCACGTTGAACTTGCCGGGCAGCGGGACCGTGAATTCGTAGTCCTTGCCCTCCAGGCTCAGCACGCCGTGCTGCTCGCCCGTCGGCTCGACCGCGGTGTGGTGGGCGGTGACGATTTTCCCGGCGTTGGTCGTTACGGCCGACTCGGCCGTCGCGACCTCCGCGGTGGGCGTGCCCGCCGCCCGCGACAGTTCCACCAGGCGCTGGCCCCAGGAGTCGTCGACGCAGATGACGGCGGACGCGGCGGCCTCGGGCCCGTTAAACAGGCGCGCCTTGGTCAGGAAATAGTCTTCCATCGTCGGGTGGAAGTCCAGGTGGTCCTGCGACAGGTTGGTGAACCCGCCGACTGCGAACTGGGTGCCTTGGACGCGGCCCAAGGCCAGGGCGTGGGAGGAGACCTCCATGACGACGTGGGTAACACCCTGGTCGCGCATCTGCGCGAAAAGTTCTTGAAGCTTAGGAGCCTCCGGGGTGGTCAGGGACGTCGGCACCGGGGTGCGGTTGATGCGCGTGCCGGTCGTTCCGATAAGGCCTACCTGGTAGCCGGCCGCCAGCAGCCCGGCCTCCAGCAGGTAGCTGGTGGTGGTCTTGCCGGAGGTGCCGGTAACTCCCAGGATGGTCAGGTCGGCCGAGGGGTGGTCGTAGATCTCGGCGGAGATAGTTCCCAGCACCGCGCGGATGTCCTCGACCACCAGGCGGGGGCGCGTGTCGCCGGCCGCGTCGAGGATCTCCGCGCCGGCGGCATCGGTAAGCACGGCCGCGGCTGGGGTGTCGGCGGCGAAACGGGCGCCGTGGGCGTGCAGGCCGGGCAGGGCCGCGAACATCCCGCCCGGGGCGATGGAGCGCGAGTCCAGTCCGATGCTGCTAACTTCCGTCTCCGGCGAGCCGCTCAGGTTCCCGCCGGCCAACTGCGCCAGTCGCGCTAGCGTACGTGCCATGGTGTTGTTCTCCTATTCCGCCCGCAGTTTAAGGTTCTTGCCCTCCGGAGAGGTGGGTATGTTGTCTCGGTTCAGCAGCCAGCTGGCGATGTCGCTAAACACCGGCGCGGCAGACTGCCCGCCGGAGCCGTCGTCGTTGACGCCGGATTTCGGCTCGTCCAGCATGATGGCGACCACGAAGCGCGGATCGTCCGCCGGGGCCACGCCCGCGAAGGTAATCCAGTAGGCGGAATTAGAATACGCCCCAGTATTAGGGTCGACCTTCTGAGCCGTGCCGGTCTTGCCCGACAGCTGGTAGCCGTCGATGCCCGCGCCCTGCGCCGTGCCGGACTGCACGCCCGCCGGGTCCTCCTGGAAGACCGCCCGGAACATGTCCAGGGTGGTCTTCGCCGCGGCCGGGCTGATGACCTGGGTCTTCTCCGGCTCGGAGTGGATGCGGTCCTCGCCGGCTTCGCCCTCGATGTCCTGGATAATGCGCGGGGTAATGCGCTCGCCCTCGTTGGCGATGGTCTGGTAGACGCTGGCCATCTGCAGCGTCGTCCAGGACATGCCCTGGCCGATCGGCAGGTTGGCGAAGGTACCGCCGGACCACTGCTCGAAGGCCGGTACCAGGCCGCCGGACTCGTTCGGCAGCTCGATGCCGCTGGTGTTGCCCAGCCCGAAGGCCTCGAGGTACTTCGAGAAGGTCTTGTCCCCCAGCTTCTCCGCGAGCATCAGCGTGCCGACGTTCGAGGACTTACCGAAGATGCCGGCCGTGGTGTACGGCTCGACGCCGTGCTGCCAGGCGTCGTTGACCGTCACGCCGGCCATGTCGATGGAGCCGGGGACCTGGTGGACTTCCTCCGGGGTGGTTACGCCCTCCTCGATCGCCGCGGCGGCGGTGACAATCTTGGCCACCGAGCCCGGCTCGTAGGGGTGCGAGATCGACGGGTTTTCGAAGCCCTTGCCGGCCTTGACCTGCTTTTCGATGTCCTCGTTCGGGTCGATGGTGTCCGTGTTCGCCATGGCGAGCACCTCGCCGGTGGCCGAATCCAGCACCACGGCCTCGGCGGACTTGGCCTGCGAATTGGCCTTGGCCTTCTCCAGCTTCTGCTGCACGAAGGTCTGCAGGTCCAGATCCAGCGTCAGGTGGACGTTGGCGCCGTCGACGGCGTTGACCTCATCGCGCAGGGTGCCCGGGATGGGCTGCCCGTCGGTGGACACGTCCTCGGTCTTGCGCCCGTCGATGCCCGTGAGCGTCGAGTCCCCGGACGCCTCCAGGCCGAACTGGCCCTGGCCGTCCATGGAAACCTTGCCGATCACGTTCTCGGCGATGGCCCCGTTCGGGTACTGGCGGATGTCCTGGTGGTCGGCGGCCACACCGTGGTATTCCTCGGCGATTTCGACGGCCACGTCCGGATCGACGTTGCGCACCAGCACCTCGTACTGGGTGTCCGCCTTCAGGTTGTCGAGGATCTCCTTGTCGTCGACGCTGCCGACCTCCGCGCCGGCGTCCTTGATCATCTTCGGGATGCCCTTGGACATCTCCTTCAGCCGGTTATCGACGGCCTCGCCGGCCTTCTTCTCCAGGTCCTCGCCGCTGGCGCCTTCGGCGCTCAGCTCGTTGGTGAACTGCTCTTCCAGCTCCTTGCGCAGGCGCGTCGGCGAGACCGTCAGGGAGCGGGCCTGCATGGTATAGGCCAGGCGCTGCCCGTCGCTATCGGTGATCTCGCCGCGGCGGGCCGGCTCCACGTAGACGCGGGAGCGCTGCTCCATGGCCTTGGCCGACAGATCCGGCCCCCAGACCACCTGCACCCATGCCAGGCGCCCCACCAGCAACAGCATGCCTACCAACAGGAAAGCCATGATGAGCCGCAGGCGCTTGGACATCATGTGCGAATTCTTGTAGAGCTTCTTTACCTGCGGTTGGGTGCTAGCCGGCCGCGTGTTCTCCGCGGCGGTAGCGTAGCTGCGACCGCCAGCGCGCGGCTGACGGCCCGATTGCCCCACCCGCGCGCCGGTATCGCGATACCGCCGGTGCGGGCGCGATCCCGGATTCCGTGACGTCACGGTGGTAAGTCACCTGCCTTATTCATTTCCTTTGGGGCAACCACCCGGCTGCCCAAAGCAACTGCTAATTCCCGGCTCCAGAATACGGGGCGCGGACCGGCAGATCCGGTAACTCGTCCGCGCGTGGTGCATTCGATTCCGCGTTCTGCTGGCGGTCCTCGCCCTGGCGCTGGGAATCAGCCTGCGGCGAACGATGCCCGTCCGGCGTCGCGTTGAGACTATCGGACATGCCTTCCGTGTCGTCCGGGTTGCTGGAGGCGCGGCCCGGGCGGATTGCCGTGCCGTTGACGTCAATGATGGCTTCCTGCTCATCCGTCGCCGCGCGCTTTTCTTCCACCTTGCCGTCCTCGGCGACCTCGACGACGCCCGGGTTGGTGGGCACGCCCATGTTCGCGTCCGCGGCACGGCGGGCCACGTCCGCGGTGGAGCGGACGTTTTCCAGGTCGCGGTTCAGCGTCTCAATCTGGTTGCTCAGCTGCGATTCCTGCGCGGAGAGCTGCTGGATCTTGAAGGTCTGGGAGGTCGACAGGCCGGACAGCCACATCGCCAGGCACACCCCGCCGATGAGCAGCACGATGGCCACCGCCGACAGGCGGGCGAACAGCGAGTTCTTCTTGATGGGCGTCAGGCGGCGGCCGCGCTGGGAGACCACCTGCTGCGAGCCTAGGCGCTGGTAGCGCGGCCCGTGCGGGCTGGTGGTGCCGTGGGTGCTGCGCCGCGGGCGCACCTCCCGGCGTTCCGGGGTGCGCGTGCGGGCGGTGCGCTGGGTGCCGCGGCGGTTATCCCGCTCGAGCAGCGCGGTGGCCGCTCCGGTGTCTTCTCCGGTGGTGAAATCTCGGCTAGCTCCCATGGAGCGGTGTCCCTTCGTCGAGTATGGGCGGGTGGTGCGTCGCGTGGTCTGGGTCATGGTGTGCCTCCAGGGGAAAGCAGCTGCGGGGTGCCGGCTATTCGCTCCAACGCCCGCACCCGCACCGAGGCGGCCCGCGGGTTCTCCGCGATCTCCGCCTGCGAGGCTTTCTCTGCCCCGCGGGTGATCACCCGGTAGTCCGGTTCGGTCCCCGGCAGGTCCATCGGCAGCCCCTCCGGGGTCGACGACGTCGACTGCTCCTTGAAGTACTGCTTGACCAGGCGGTCCTCCAGGGACTGGTAGCTCATAAAGACCGCGCGGCCGCCGACGCGCAGCGCCGCGGTGATGACCGGCAGGACCTGCTCAATGGCCTCGAGCTCTCGGTTGACTTCCACGCGCAGTGCCTGGAAGGTGCGCTTGGCCGGGTGGCCGCCCGTGCGCCGGGTCGCCGCCGGGATGGTGGCGTAGAGCAGGTCGACGAGCCGCGCCGAGTCACGGAAGGGTTCTTTTTCCCGCTCGCGCACGACGGCGCTGGCAATCTTGCCGGCGAAGCGCTCGTCACCGTAGGTCTTGAGGATGCGCGCCAGGTTGCCGTGGTCGTAGGTATTGAGCACGTCCGCGGCGGTTATCCCCTGGCTAGGATCCATCCGCATGTCCAGCGGCGCGTTCTGGCTGTAGGCGAAGCCGCGCTCGGCCTGGTCCAGCTGCATGGAAGAAACTCCCAGGTCGAACAACGCGCCCGCGATGCCGCCCTCCCGCGCCTTGTCCAAAACCGCGTGCTCGGTGGCCGGTCGGGCGATCGTGCTGCCGACCTCGTCGAAGCGCGCCTGCACGCCCACGAAACGGTCGCCGAACCGGGCCAGGCGCTCGCGGGCCGCAGCCAACGATGCCCCATCCCGGTCCACGCCGATTACCGACACCTCCGGGAAAGTCTCCAGGAAGTATTCCGTGTGGCCACCCGCCCCCAGCGTGCCGTCCACCAGGACGGCCCCGGCCGGGGCCTTCGCTTCGGCCTTTTCCACCGCGGGCGCCAAAAGCTCAGCCATGCGTTCACGCATCACGGGCACGTGGCCGTGATTGTTCTGTTCAGTCGAGCCCATGGTGCCCCCTTTCCGTAAACGAAGTTGCTTGGAGTTGGCCGCGGTGGTTGTCGGGAAAAATTAAGTGCGTATAGGGCCCTGCCCGAAATGGGTTCTGATGTCGGGGAAGTACACCAGCTACTCCACTTCGGACAGAGTCCGTACACGCACTCTGTTGAGTTGTGAACTGCCTTCTACAGCAAGCCGGACAGGACATCGTCCGCGTCCGCCGCCGAGTAGGCGTCTTCAGTTTGCTCTTGGTACTCAGCCCACGCGGCTGCGTCCCAAATCTCGAGAAAATCCACCGACCCGACAACCACGCACTCTTTGGAAAGGTTGGCGTATTCGCGGTGTCCAGCGGACAACGTAATACGGCCATGCCCATCCGGGCGTTGCTCATCGGCGCTCGCTGCCAAGTTACGGATGAACGCGCGGGCGGTTGGGTTCGTCCGGGACACGGCCGCTGCTTTTCGAGCTCGTTCCGCAAACTCCTCGCGCGGGTAAACCGCTAGTGAGTGGTCCTGTCCCTTGGTCACCATCAGTCCGCCAGCTAGCTCATCCCGAAACTTAGCCGGAAGCGTTAGGCGTCCTTTGTCATCAAGCTTCGGAGTGTAGGTTCCGAGAAACATCCCGGCGTCCACCTTCCTTGGCTCGATAACTCCGACATTTCTCCACGGTCTCAAAGTTCCACTTCTCCACCGCTGCGCCCCACTTTACCCCACTTTCCCCCACTTTCAACACCCACCGCGCCCCACCCTTCGCCCACTTTCCACATATATGCTGGTCAGAGGCCATAAAAATAGTGGGGAGAAATCCCCAGCCGCGGCGTTTTTTAGGCCTCATACGCCACTTGAGTACCTCCTTTAGCACAGGATTCTTTAGTACCACTAGAAACGCGGCTCCACGTTGGGGCCCGTTAGCTGGCCCAATGACACGCCTTCCACCCCGTCCGCCTAGCCGCCGCTAGGCTCCCCTCCCCTCGCCGGGCACCGTGGGGACAAACGTGGGGGAAAGTGGGGAATTGTGTGGAGGCACAGGAAAAGCCCCCGGGATCTCTCCCAGGGGCTGAAAAGCTAGGCCGCTTCGACCAGCTCTCTAGTTACCGTTAGTTGCCCTCGAAACGACGGCGGAAGTTCTCTTCCAGCTTGTTACCCATCGAGCTGCCACCGGAGTGCGACGCCCCCGCGCGGCCCCGGCCGGAGCCCGACTTCTTCTTGCCCGACTTCGAGCCGGTGGACCCGCCACCGCGGAGCATCCAGATGCCCGCGCTGAACATGACGAGGAAGCCCAGGATCGACAGAACCACGAACCACAGGCTGTTCTGCGCCAGGGCCACGCCGCCCACCAGCATGACCAGCCCGACGACCACGAGCGCCACGCCGCGCAGGGTCACGGCCCCGCTCGGGGAACCGGCTGAGGCCTGGGCTACAGAGGCACCAAACTTGGGGTCCTCAGCCAACAGCTGCTGCTCGAGCTCCCGTAGCGCGCGCTGTTCCTGCTCCGAAAGAGACACTGTACCTCCAATAAACCTCAGGGATCGCTGCCTTAAAACGGCCCTTCACGACGGCCTTTCACTGTGTTCAACGCGAGCGCCAAACAATTAGTTCCCGCCGGCTCAATTCCTCCCCCATTCTAACGTAAAGACAACGCCCAACTTAAGCCCCTAGAGCCCTAAGGGGTAGCCCTAGGCGGCGAAATCGGATTCCACCGCGGCCGCGTGGGTGGCCGCCATGAAGCGCGCGGCCAAGCCCATCAGCTCGAACACGGTCTCCGCGTCCACCGTGTCCTCCAGCCCCAGGGACACCCGAGAGCGCAGCTTCGAATACCGGCCAAACTCCTGCGCCCACTCCTTGCCCTCTACACTCACGAGCGCCAGCTGCTCCCAGGCGCTCGACGGCTTGCGCTTGCGGCGCGCCACCACCGAGACCGCGATCCGCGCGCCGGCCGTACGCAAACCCGCCTGGTAAGCGACCTCGAGGGCCTCCTCCAGACGCCCGTCGGCCGCGTATTCCCGCGCCTGCTCGATTAGCATCCGCGCCTGGCGCAGGAAATGCTGCTGCTTTGCCACGCCGCTGGTCCGGGACGCGCGCTTAGTTGCCTGTGTAGTTGCCGAGATTACGTGTGCCATTTCCGTTCACCTTCCCTCCGCAGCCGCCGCTTACGGGAGCCCTGTCGTTGTTGTCTTTTACTCTAGGAACGCCTCCGACTTACACGTTTAAAAATAGCTCGTTTGTTCGATTAACGCAAGCCCCTAGCCAGCACTGAAACCTTCTTTTCGAACACTCGTCAACTATCTCGAACACCTTTAATTAGGCTAATTGACCCGCCGCGGGGCCAAACATGTTTCGATAGATTCGTGAACATCGCCATCCGTCGCCTTAGCCCGCAAGAGTTCTCCCTCCTCGCGCCCCAACTCGTCGAGATCTATATCGAGGCGATGGACTACAACGACTCCCTACGCGTAAGCCGCACCCAGGCCTGGCGCCGGGAGATTTCCCACCCGGGCTTCAGCGCGGTGATAGCAACTGCCGACAGCGGCATCGTCGGCCTGGCCTACGGCTTCCTCGGCTCGCCGGATACCTGGTGGGACCGGCAGCTGCGCCGCGGTTTCTACGAAAAGGGCGGGCCTACCGAGCAGCAGTGGGCGCTCCTGCGCAGCTATTTCGAGCTGGCCGAGGTGCACGTGCGCCCCGGCATGCAAAACCACGGCATCGGGCGCCGGCTGATTACGGAACTGCTCTGGAACGTGCCCGCCGACTACGTCGCGCTATCGACGCCGGAGGTGCCCCAGGAGGGAAATTCCGCCTTCGGCCTCTACCGGTCGCTGGGCTTTCGGGACGCGTTGCGCCATCACCGCTACCCCGGCGACTCCCGGCCGTTTGCGCTCCTCTACGCCCCACTACCGCTGCCGGCGGTTGCGCAACCCGGGACCAGCACCCGGGACCGGTAAGATACCTAGGCGTGACCGCAGACAATATTCCCCAGATAGAACAGATCCCCGACGCCGCCCGCGCTGCCCTCGCGGAATTCTTGGCCGAGCGCCGGCCGGCAGTCAGCTCCATCGGCGAGCCGGTGACCCGCTCCATCGCCTACCTCGAGGATTTCGTCCTTGGCGGCGGCAAGCGCATCCGCCCGCTCTACGCCTGGGCCGGTTTCATCGGCGCCGGCGGGCTGGACGGCGACGAGGATCCGCAGGCCGTCCTCCGCGCCGCCTCTTCCCTGGAGTTCATCCAGGCCTGCGCGCTCATCCACGATGACATCATCGACGCCTCCAGCACCCGTCGCGGCAAGCCGACGGTGCACCGCGCGGTGGCGGGGCGGCATCGCCAAGCGCAGTGGCACGGCGATGCCGGCTTCTTCGGCGAGTCCGTCGCCATCCTCGTCGGCGACATGGCCCTGGCCTGGGCCGAGGACATGCTGCAGGACTCCGGCTTAAGCGCCGTCGCCCTGGCCCGTACCCGCGAGCCGTGGCGCGCCATGCGCACTGAGGTCATCGGCGGCCAGCTGCTCGACATCACCCTGGAGGCCACCGGTTCCGAGTCGGTCGAACTCGCCGATGCCGTCAACCGCTACAAGACCGCCGCCTACACCATCGAGCGTCCCCTCCACCTGGGCGCTGCCATTGCCGGCGCTTCGCCCACGCTTATCGATGCCTTCCGCGGTTACGGCCGCGACATCGGCATCGCATTCCAGCTGCGCGACGACCAGCTGGGCGTTTTCGGCGACCCTTCAGTCACCGGCAAGCCGGCCGGCGACGACCTACGCGAGGGCAAGCGCACCGTCCTGCTGGCCACGGCCCTAGAGCGCGCCGATCAGGCCGATCCCGCCGCGGCCGCCACTCTGCGCCGCCTAGTCGGCACCACCGAAGACCCCGCCGATATCGCGACGATGTCGCAGATCATCCAGGACTCCGGCGCGGTCGAGGCCATCGAAGAGCGCATCGACGCCCTGACCGAATCCGGCCTGGGGCACCTGCACGCCGCCGGCGTGGACGAGAAGGTCACCTCCGCCCTGCACGACCTGGCCATCCGCGCCACCGCCCGGCAGAAGTAGCGCCCCGCCATGGCCACGACCCCACTGACTATCCGCCTACCCCGACCGCTGAGCCTCGGGCTCGCCGGGACCATCCTGCTCGCCCTCGCGTCCTTTTCCGGCGGCGCCACCCGCAACCGCGGCGGGCTGCTGGAGGCGCTCAACCTGAGCTTCCTCGCCTACGGCCACGGCCGAAACCTCGGCATGGCGGTGTTCTGGATCGGCATCTTCTGCCTCGTCGGCGCGTGGATTCTCCTCGGCCGCGAAACCGTAGCGCCCGCCCGCAAGGGGGCGCTGGGCACCGTACGCCGGACGCTGACCTGGTGGATCGTGCCGCTGATCGTCGCCGCGCCGCTGGCCTCGCGCGACGTCTATTCCTACCTCATGCAAGGCGCCATGGTCCGCGACGGCTTCGATCCCTATTCCGAAGGCCCGGTGGTCAACCCCGGCCCCTTCCTGCTCGAGGTCTCCCAGGACTGGCGCAACACCACCACCCCGTACGGCCCGCTGCACCTGTGGATTGGCGACGGGGTGACTTCCCTGGTCGGCGACAACGTCGCCGTGGGCATCTTCGTCTACAAGCTCATCTCGCTGGCGGGCTTCGCCGCGATTGCCTGGTCGGTCCCGCGGATCGCGCGCGAGCTCGGCGGCTCGCCCACGATGGCGCTCTGGCTCGGCGTGGCCAACCCCGTCATGCTGCTCCACCTCGTCGCCGGCATGCACAACGAATCCGTCATGGTCGGCCTGGTCTCCGTGGGCCTGCTGCCGGCCCTGCGCCGCAAATTCCTGGCCGGGCTGGCCCTTATCGCCGCCGCCGTGGCTCTGAAGGCGACCGCGTTCATCGCGATGCCCTTCGTCGTCTGGATCATGGTCCACCACTTCGCCCCGCGCGAGTCCTCCAGTCTGGCCAAGCGCTTCGGTGTCTTCGTCGCGGCCGGCGCCGTGATGGTCGTCGAGACCGTCGCCGTCGTGGCCGTCATTACCTGGGCCTCTGGTTCCTCGTGGGGCTGGCTGTCGGAGATTACCGGAAACGCCAAGGTCATCAACCCGCTGGCGGGCCCGACGCTGGTCACCGACGTCATCGCCCCGCTGGTGCAGATCTTCAACCCGGACATCTCCTACAACAGCGTGCTGAGCATCATGCGTACGCTGTCGATGGTCCTCATGCTGCTCGGCCTCGTCCTCGTGTGGTGGCTGTCCCGCCGCAACATTCGCGATGCCATCCTGGGCACCGCCGGCGCCTACCAAGTCGCCTTCATCCTCAATTCCGTGACGCTGCCGTGGTACTACGCCTCCGTCATCTCGCTGGTGGGCGTGGCGCGGCCGCCGATGTGGGTCATCAAGCTCGCCACCGGCGCCTCCGTCTTCGTGGCTGTGTCGTTTTCCAGCGACGGCAACCACCAGCTCTACAACTGGTGGTGGGTCATCGGCTCCATCGTCGTGTCCTGGCTGCTCGCCGAATGGGTCTTCCCGGCCCGCCCGCGGCGGGAGTTATCCACAGGCACCCGCGCTGAAGTGTGACGGGTTCAACTCCCGCGGCGCCAAAGTCGGGGTTATCCACAGGCACCCGCGTTGACGCGTCATCAAAAATGGCGTTTTTGGGCGAGTTATCCACAGGTTCAGGTTTTTCTGCTTGTCGGGGTTGACGGGCGGGCTTAGCGTGTGGGTCATGACAGCAACGACAGCCATGGACACTTTGAAAGCAGCGCACTCTATCTTCGCGGACGGGATCTCCTACTTGGGCCTGTGCCGCGAGTTGAGCCTGCCCGCTTTGAAGGCTGTCATGTCGGACGTTGCCGCGGCCGCCCACTACCGTGCCTGCCAGACGTTCTTCGGGCACACCACGTATACGCGCAAGCAAGCCGATGCGAGGAAAGGCGCCGCGGAATCCGGACACCACTTAGATACTTTGCTGGTGTTAGACAACGCCTTCCGCCGGGTGCGACACAAAGGCCACGCCTGGGCCATGCTCATAGAA
>JAQYQB010000023.1 GCA_028726465.1 Mycobacteriaceae bacterium
AGTCATGACAACGACAGCCATGGACACACTCAAAGCAGCGCACGCCATCTTCGCGGACGGGATTTCCTACCTGGACCTGTGCCGCCAGCTCAGCCTGCCCGCTTTGAAGGCTGTCATGTCCGACGTGGCCGCCGCCGCGCACTTTCGTGCCTGCCAGACCTTCTTCGGGAAGACGTCCTTTACGCGCAAGCAGGCCGCCGCCCGTCGAGCCGCCGCTTCTCAGGGCCACCACCTCGACACCCTCTTGGTGTTGGACAACGCCTTCCGCCGGGTGCGCCACCAGGGCGACGCCTGGGCTATGCTCATCGAACTGTGCAACACGCCCGGCACCACCACACAACTCCGCAAACTTGCCAACCAGAAAGTGCTGGAGCTCAACCGCCCGGCCCCACCCGCCGAAGGCGTGCGCGTGACCCGCCGCAAAGACGGACCCAGTACTTTCTCTATCACCGGGGATCCGCAGCTGGTGGAAAACCTCTGGGCCAGCATTAAGACCATCCCCGACGTGGAAGCCTTGTTCAGCGGAGGCCTAGAAAAACAACCCAAGACCACCCACGTGGTGATCTCCCTTCCCGACTGGGTGCGCATCCTTGCCGGCGACGGGGATGAGATCACCTTGCAGCTGAGCAACGGCACCACCATGACCGGTGCCGACTACGTCCGCCACTGCCTCCTGGATGCGGGCCTAGCCACGCTGGTGGATCCGAGGCGCGGGCCGGTCAACCAATACCGCTACCAACGGCATGCCTCGCCGAAGCAGAAGGACATGGCCAAAGCCGAAACCACCACGTGCGCCTGGCCAAACTGTAGGAAACCGGCGGATGAGTGCCAGGTCCACCACATCCACCCCTGGGCAGGCGGCGGTGAAACCAACCAAGAAAACCTGACACTGCTGTGCGAGTTCCATAATTCCTGGAACGACGACGACCCCACCTACCCCAGACACGGCAGGGTCAACCGAAGAAACGACAAGGTGACATGGGACCCGCCCTGGGGCGGCGGCACCTAACGGCTGACGGCGGACGGCTGAGACGGGGGCAGCCGCAAACCCAAGGGAACAAACCCCGCCAAAACACGCGAAAGGCGCCACGGACCACGTCCGTAGCGCCTACTCGGCGTGCCTACTCGGCGTGCCTAGCGACTGGAAGGCGCCGGCACGGGGTCGGTCGTCTCCACGGCCGGCGCCTGGTCGGCGGCGGCCTGCCGGTTGGTGCGGGCGCGCTTACGCCCCCGCAGGGTCAGGGCCACTCCCCCGGCGGCCAGCGCGAGGTAGAGGGCGATGGTGAGGGCGGTGGGCATCGTGAAGCCAAAGGCGTTCTCCGCCCCGTCCACGATGGTGCCGACGTTGAGCAGCACGATCGCGGTGCCCACGAACCCGCCCAGCACGATGGGGTTCAGCCGGCTAATCAGCCACGCCGCGACCGGGGCGGTCAGGCAGCCGCCGACCAACAGCGCCACGACGGCGGCCGCGTTCGAGACCAGGTCGTCCCACAGGCCCACCACGAAGCCGAGCGTCGCGCCGAGGGTGACCAAAAACTCCGCGGTGTTGACCGTGCCCACGATGCGCCGCGGCTGCTGCTTGCCCAACGACAGCAGCGTGGACGTCGTGACGGGACCCCAGCCCCCGCCGCCGGTGGCATCGACGAAGCCGCCGACCGAGCCCAGGCCCAACAGGAACGGGGTGGAATGCGGGGTCTCGGTGAGCTTGCGCGTGACCCGCCCACGGGAGAAGCGCCAGACCAGGTTCAGGCCGACGGCGAAGAGAATGGTCGAGGTGATCGGCGCCGCGGCATCCAGCGAGAGGCTGGAGAGCACCGTCGCGCCGGCAAACGCCGCGATAGACCCTGGTACTGCCAGGCGCACGACGGTCTTCCAGTCGATATTGCCGAAGCGCCAGTGGCTGATCCCGGAGACCAGCGTGGTGCCCAGCTCCGCGGTGTGCACGACGGCAGAAGCCTGCGCCGGCCCGAGGCCGGCCAGGAAGATGAGGATGGTCGTCGACGTCACGCCGAAGCCCATGCCGATGCCGCCATCGACCAGCTGGGCAGCCGCGCCGCCCACCGCAATCAAGAGCAATGCCGTCATCTAGACACCTACCTTCAACAGTTCCCGCGCCGGTAGCGTCTGGTGCTGCCTGTGCTTGTCGTGCTTATATGCGGCACCGTACCGCGCCGCGACGATGCCCGCGAGCGCAGCGCCCAGCGGCGGCCGGCAGGTCACGCTCGCGCCCGTCGCCGCCTCGATGTGCGGCACGGCCGCGGTCAGGCGGTCGAGCAGGAGGCCGTCGGTGACGAACATCGGCACCACGTGCAGGCGTGCGTGCTGCTGAGTGCGCTGCGGGGCGGGCTGTTGAGCCTGTTCCTGGGCGTTTTGCTGAGTGCACCGCTGGGCGTGCTTTCGGGCTAGGTGCTCCAAGCCGGCCGCACCCCGCGGGGCGTCCGGGGATGCCTTCGTTGCAAAGAGCGTGGACCAGCCCAGCTCAGACGCCAGGTCGGCCACGGCGGCGTTGGCCTGCGGGTCGGCAGAGCCCACCGCGTAGAGCACGCCGTGGCTACCTGCCGGGCAGCGCGGGGCCAACACGTCGGCAAGATCCGCGCCCGTGCCCAGGCCGGCGGCTGCCTTGAGGGGCAGGCCGGTGGCGGACTGGGCATCGGCGAGCACGGCTGGGTAGTCCACGCGCTGGTGGTAGCCGGGTGTGAACAACAGCGACACGACGACGGCCTCGTCGGCCCCGCGATCGCGCAGGCGGGCGGCGGCGCTGGCCAGGTCCGGGTCGTTGAACTCCAGGTGCGCGGCGGCGGCCAACGGCACACCGGCCCGGCGCGCGGCGGCGGCCGTGAGCCGCTCGATGCCGGCGGCCGCCCCCGCCCGGCGCGAACCGTGGGCGAGGGTGATGAGGGCGCGGTTAGGCATCGTTGGCCTCCTGCCGGGCCGTGGCGTGACCGTGCCGGCGCAGCGACTGCTGCAGCGCCTCCTGGGACGACGGAGCCGGCGACGGGGCGACCGGCGAGTCGTCCTGACCGTGGAAGCGCACCGAGAACACCCGGCGGCAGTCCTGGCAGTTCCAGGCAAAGTCGTCCTCGGTGTCCGGGAAGAGCTGCGTGCCGGCGCAGTAGGGGCAGTACGTCGGGTGGTTGCGGTTCGGGTTGGGCTGGCGGCGGAATCTCATTGCAGGTCCTCGTCGTCCGCGCGCAGCACCCACTGGCGGAACTGTTCGCCCTCGGTGCGCTGCTCCTTGAACTTGGTGACCACGCGGATGACGTAGTCGGTGACGTCGTCGGCCAGGACCTTGTGGCCGCGCAGCTTGCGCCCGAAGTCCGGGTCCAGGCCGAGCGCGCCGCCCAGGTGGACCTGGAAGCCCTCCACGCGGTTGCCGTCCGGATCGGTCAGGGTCTGGCCCTTGAAGCCGATGTCGGAGACCTGCGTGCGGGCGCAGGAATTCGGGCAGCCGTTGAGCGCGATGGAGATCGGCACGTCGAGGTCGTCGAGGGCGTCCTCGAGCTCGTCGACGAGCTGGATGGCGCGCGCTTTCGTGGTCACGTGGGCGAGCTTGCAGAACTCCAGGCCGGTGCAGGAGATGACGCCGCGACGAAACTCGGAGGGGTGCGAATAGAGGCCGGTGGCGTCGAGGGCATCGCTGAGCTCTGCGACCTGGTCCTCCGGCACGTCGAGGAAGAGCAGCTCCTTCATGGGCGTGGTGCGGATGCGGGTGAGCCCGAAGCGCTCGGCGACGTCGGCGATGGCGATGAGCTGCTCGCCGGTCGCATGCCCCACGGTGGGCTTGACGCCGACGTAGTAGTTGCCGTCCTTTTGCTGGTGCACGCCCAGGTGGTCGCGGCTGCCCGGGTTAATCGGCGTGGGCACGCCGTCGGCTAGCGGGGCATCCAGGTACTCGTCCTCGAGGACCTGGCGGAACTTCTCGACGCCCCACTGCGCGACCAGGAACTTCAGCCGCGCGCGGTTGCGCAGGCGGCGGAAGCCGTAGTCGCGGAAGATGCCGACCACGCCGGCCCAGACCTCCGGCACGCGCTCCAGGGGCACGAAGGCGCCGAGGGAGCGGGAGAGCATCGGGTTGGTGGACAGGCCGCCGCCGACGAAGCAGTCGAAGCCCGGGCCGTATTCCGGGTGGTTGGTGCCGATGAAGGCGACGTCCTGGATTTCGTGGGTGACGTCCTGGCGCGCGTTTCCGGAGATGGCAGTCTTGAACTTGCGGGGCAGGTTCTGGAATTCCTCGCGGAGGAGGTAGTCGTCGACGATCTCCTCGATGGCGGGGGTGGCGTCGATGATTTCGTCGGCCGCGACGCCGGCCACGGGCGAACCGAGGATGACGCGGGGGACGTCGCCGCAGCCCATGAGCGTGGACAGGCCGACGGCCTCGAGGCGGTCCCAGATTTCGGGGACGTCCTCGATGCGGATCCAGTGCAGCTGGATGTTCTGGCGGTCGGTGAAGTCCGCGGTGGAGCGGGCGAAGTCGCGGGAGATTTCGCCCACCACGCGCAGCTGCTGCGGGGTCGCGCGGCCGCCGTCGAAGCGGATGCGCATCATGAAATATTCATCCTGCAGCTCGGAGTTGTCGAGCTGGCTGGTCAGCTCCCCGCCCAGGTTCTGCTTGCGCTGGGTATACAGGCCGAGCCACTTGAAGCGCGGGGCGAGGTCGTCGGCCGGGATGGAGGAGAAACCTTGTTTAGAATAGATGTCGATGACGCGCTGGCGCGCCGACATGCCCCCGTCTTCCTGCTTGATGACCTCGTCGTTGTTGAGGGGCTTGTGGCCGTCGATTTTCCATTGGCCCTCGGGCTTTTTCGGCCGGGCGGATCGCTTTCGCTCTTTGACGTCGGTTGCCATAGTCGTGTGCCTTTCCGTGTGGCGCGGGGCGGGAAAATTGTGTGACCAAAGTCTAGCGAACAAACAGGTACGGTCTAGCTAGACCGCTCGGTCTTGGGTGGGCGTGGCGGATAAATATGCCCTGTACTGGGGTTTGCTCGGCGGCCCGGTTAGAAATTAATTAACTCGGCGGGGCCACCTGAATTCGGTTAGCCAAAAGTTACGCGGGCCACAATCGCGAAAAACCCGCCCTGCGCTGGGTTAATCAGCGCCGGGGCGGGTTGTTCTAGACGGCTTGGTATGCCGCGGGGGATGACTAGCGCGGCAGGTGGATGCCGAACTTGTCCAGCTGGGCGGCAATCGTCCGCCAGTTGAACGCCAGGCCGATGCCCGCCGCCAGAGCCGCGATAATCGCGACGATGGAGCCGGCCTTGCTGGAGCTGGAGTCAGAGCTGGAACCGTTGGAGCTCAGGTCGGAGCTGGAGCTGGAGCCGTAGCTGGAACCGTCGGAGCTGGAATCGGAGCTGGAGCCGTCGGCATCGCCGGCGTTGTGGGCGCGGGCGGTCAGCCACTCGTCCTCGCCGATGACGCTGTTGACCAGGCGGGTCTCGCCGATCCAGCCGTACCACGGGTCCTGCGGGCGCTTGTTGTCCATGCCCGCGCCCATGACCCAGCGCAGCTCGCGCGGCAGCAGGCCCTGCGCGCCGGCGGCGTTGCGCAGGATGGGAGCGCCGTTGATGAACATCTCGACAGTGTCGCGCTCCGGGTCGTTGACTACGGCAACGTGCATCCACTCGTCGGTGGGCACCTCGTGGGACCAGACGGTGCTGCCACTGCCCTCCTCCGGCTCGGCCCACCAGCGCAGCTCGCGCAGGTTGGACACGCCCATCATCACGGTCGGGTCGGTGTCGGTGGAGCCCTCGACCAGGTCGGCGATGGAGGAATCGCGCGCGATGGCGTTGCCCCAGCCGTGCTTCTCGCCGTCGAAGTCGGCCGGCAGCTTCACGAAGGACTCGAAGGTGTAGCCGCGGGAGGTGTCGACGTTGTTGATGGCGGCATCGGGGGCGGACTTGAACCAGGCCACGGCGGGCTTGCCGGCCGGGTCGGACCAGTAGAGGGAGCCGGCATCGGCGGACAGCGGGTGGTGCTCGGTGCTGTAGGTCACGCGGTTAGGCAGGCCGGACTCGCGGGTGAGATCGCCGTCGCCGTGGATGTCCGGGATGATAGCGCCGCGGCCGGCGGCCTCGCCCTCGGCCAGCTGCTTGCCGTCGAGGGTGGTCTGGCCCGGGCGCCAGTGGAAGACGGTGTCCTCGGCCTGGATGTAGTCGGCATCGTCCTGCGGCAGCTCGTCGTCGGTGATTTCGTAGGGCTTGTAACCCTCCGCGACTACCTCCTTGGCCTTGCCGGCCAGGTCGCCTTCCTGGCCGTCGCCGGCCTCCCACTCGGGGGCGAAGCCGGCGAAGCGCTCCTTGAAGTTCAGCGGGATGTGGTAGCTGTCGCCCTCGCCGTCCAGGATGAGCTTGTCGAACTGGGTCAGCTCCTTGTGCGGCTTCTTGGCCACCCACGGCGACAGCGCGGCCATCTCCAGCTCGTTGCCGGCCAGGTCGAATTCCAGCACGCCCAGCAGGCCGTTGCCGCCCTGGTAGGCCATCTGGTAGTCCTGCAGGATGGAGACGACCTCGTTGCCGGCGTCGTTGGTGTCCACGCGGTAGCCGGCGCCGTGGTGGTGGCCGCCCATGGTCAAAAAGATCTGGTCGTTTTTGCGGATGAACTTGTTCCACAGGCCGCGGCCGTAGTCGTCGGAGAAGTAGACCTGGCCCTGGCCGTCGATGTTGAGCACCTCGTGGGTGGTCAGGATGACCGGCAGATCGGGGTGGGCGTCGAGGACGCCTTGGGCCCAGTCCAGGGTGGCATCGTTAGCGCGCCAGGCCAGCGCCAGGACTAGGTACTGCTGGCCCTCGGCCTCGAAGATGTGATACTCAGACTCCTGGTTGGGCACCTCGTGGCGCTCGCCGAAGGTGTCGTTGCCGGCCGCGCGGGAGGCCGGGAAGTGGGTGCTAAAGGGCGCGCCTTCGGCCATGTCGTGGTTGCCGGGCAGGATGGAGTAGTTCAGGTCGGAGTCGTCGAGGACCTGCATGGCCTTGTCGGCGACGTCCCACTCGCCGGCGACGTCGACCTGGTCGACCACGTCGCCCAGGTGGGTGGCGAATTCCATGTTGAGGGCGTCCTGGTTGTCGGCCAGCCACTCCATCTGGGTCTGGTAGGGCTCGCTGCCGTAGCGCTCGCTGGCCAGGTTGCCGGTCTCCGGGGTGGAATAGCGCGAGTAGAACTGGGTGTCTGGGATGACGCCTAAGGTAAACCGGGAGCCGGTGTCCTCGGCGGCGGTAGCGGGGGCGATGACGACCAAAGAAGATGCCACCGCGGTGGAAACCACGGTGGCGGTGAAACGACGGTTCGGCATGACGGCCTTTCCTTTTACTAGAACGGTTCAATACGCGATGAATATTAAAACCGGCTAGTAAACGGCTGGGGACGCCAGCGTGAACAGGAGCTTATGCGCGGATGAAGCTTAGGACTTCCTGGACGATGCCGTCCACCTCGTCCTTGGTGGGCGCCTCCACGTTCAGGCGCAGCAGCGGCTCCGTGTTGGAGGCGCGCACGTTGAACCAGGCCGGGGTGTCCTTGAGATCCACGGTCACGCCGTCGAGGCGATCGACGCCGGCGATCTTGTCGGCCATGCCGTCCAGCACGGCCTGGGTGGCCGCGTCCTGGTCGTCGACGGTGGAGTTGATTTCGCCGGAGGCCTCGTACTTGAGGTAGTCGGCCATGAGCTCGCTGAGCGGCTTATCGCTGGCACCCAGGGCGGCCAGCACGTGCATGGCGGCCAGCATGCCGGAGTCGGCGTTCCAGAACTCCTGGAAGTAGTAGTGGGCGGAGTGCTCGCCGCCGAAGACGGCGTCGTGCTCGGCCATCTGGGCCTTGATGAAGGAGTGGCCCACCCGCGTGCGCACCGGCTTGCCGCCCTTGGCCTCGACCAGCTCCGGCACGGCGCGGGAGGTGATCAGGTTGTGGATGATGGTCGCGCCCGGGAACTTGTCCAGGTAGCGCTCGGCGACCAGCGCGCAGATGGCCGACGGGGAGACCGGCTGGCCCAGCTCGTCCACGACGAAGCAGCGGTCGGCGTCGCCGTCGAAGGCCAGGCCGATGTCCGCGCCCTGCTCCTTGACGAAGGCCTGCAGGTCGACCAGGTTCTTCGGGTCCAGCGGGTTGGCCTCGTGGTTGGGGAAGGTGCCATCCAGCTCGAAGTAGAGCGGGCGGATGTCCAGGTTCAGCCCCTCCAGGACGGCGGGGACGGTGTGGCCGCCCATGCCGTTGGCGGCATCGACGGCGACGACGAGGGGACGGGTGTCGGACAGGTCGACGAGCTTGTTGAGGTAGGCGGCGTAGTCCTCTAGGACCTCGCGGGGCGTGGAGGCGCCCGGCTCGCCGTCGAAGTCCGGCACGCCGTTGACCAGCGCGTCCTTGATGTCGGCCAGGCCGGTGGCCTCGCCCACCGGCTTCGCGCCGGCGCGGCAGAGCTTGATGCCGTTGTACTTGGCCGGGTTGTGGGAGGCGGTAAACATCGCGCCGGCGCAGTCCAGGTCGCCGGAGGCGAAGTAGAGCTCGTCGGTGGAGGTCAGCCCCAGCATGACCACGTTGAGGCCCTGGGAGTTGACCCCCTCACCGAAGGCGGCGGCCAGCTCCGGCGACGACGGGCGCATGTCGTGGCCAATGGCGACGACGTGCTCGCCCTCGGCGCGCATCAGTGCCGCAAACGCCGCACCGACCTCGCGCACGAAGTCGACGTCGATGTCCTCGCCCACCACGCCGCGCACGTCATAGGCCTTGATTACTTGGTCCAGCTTTTCACGGTCTCGCATAAACGCCCAGTCTAGTCCGCCGCCGCGGCGACCGAGCCACGGGCCGGGCTCCCCATGGGTTACTGCTAGCTAACTCACAGGCAACCGGAGGCTAGCTGTTGCTGCCCGGATCCGGGACCACGGACAGGTGGGCGCGGCGCTGCTGCTTGGCGGTGGCCACGCGGCGGGTGCGGAAGACGGGGTGGTTGGAGCGGGCCGGATCGGCGCCGTCGAAGGTGGGCGCGTAGTCGATGGGGTCCGCGCCGGAACCGGGCTCGCCGCCTTCGACCAGCCCGGTGGTCACGCGCCCGCCCTCGCGGACGGCCTCGGCGAGGGCCAGGAGATCATCGTCGTCTTCGATGTCGACCTGGTCGACGCGCAGCATCTCCCAGCCTTGTGGGGCGGTAATGCGCTCGGCGTGCTCGGCGCACAGGTCCCAGGAGTGCGGGTCTTCTTCTTCCACGAGCGGGCCGACGACGGCGGTCTGCTCGGCGTAGGCGTAAGTCAACGTAGCCACGGCTTCACGGCCGCAGCCGGGGCGGGAACAACGTCGAGATTCAGTCACAGCCACACAGTCTAGACCTCAAGTAGTCATTTAGACAGACTCCCACCGGCGCGCCCCGGAAAAATCCGCCGCGCGGGGCCCTAGAGTAAGCCTCATGCCCGCTACCCCGCCGCTTTCCGTCCGCCGCGACCGCCACGGCCGCGGCCAGCGCGGCCCCCTGCTGCCGCAGCAGACGCCGCGTTTCCGCACGCGCGCCCAGAGCTTCGACATGGCCGTGTTGGAGGCCTACGCGCCCATCCAGAACGCCTTCGCCGACCAGCTGACCACCCTGGACCTGGCCGTCGATACCGTGCCGCGGATGCGTCTGCGCGCCGACATGACGGTGCTGCCCGACGAGATCATCGCGGACGGGCCGGTGCCGCTGGGGCGCATCGTGCCGGCAGGCGTGGATGCCAAGGGCCGGCCGACGCGCTCGCGGCTGGTAATTTTCCGCATGCCCATCGAAGCCCGCTGCACCACCCGCGAGGAGCGCAGCGAGCTCCTGTCGACCGTCCTGACCTCCCTGGTGGCCAATTACTTGAACCTCAGCCCGCAGGACATCGACCCGCGGTTTAGCTGGTAGCCGGTAGCCGACACCCGACAACCGGCACCCAGCGCCCGGCCGGGCCGCCCGCCCCAAAGATCTCAAAAACCCAGCCGGAGAAGGCTGGGAGCGGGTGCACCCCGCGACGGACAAGGGCTCTGACCGGTTAGTTGACGTGCGGTTTAGCTGATTTCGCGCTTCAGGCGGCGGCGTTCACGATCGGAGAGGCCACCCCAGATGCCAAAGCGCTCATCGTGCTCGAGCGCGTATTCCAGGCATTCGTCCCGTACGGCGCAGGCCTGGCAGATTCGCTTCGCCTCCCGGGTGGAGCCGCCCTTTTCCGGGAAGAATGCCTCCGGATCGGTTTGCGCGCACAGCGCCTGGTCTTGCCATTCTTGCTCGACCGCCCCGAAAAGCTCGTCGATGGACATCTCTGCAGCAGCACCGCCACGGGGAATGGCGCCGTTAGCCATGTCTTTCACGCCTCGTCCTTCCTCCGTAGTTTGCAGTAGTTTAAAATTCGAACAATCTTCGCCGACCCCGCTAGGGGCCGACCCACACCATCCGCCGCGGTACTCACGGGACCGCGCCAAGTGGTTACTTACACTGTTGTTATTTCACACTGTATCACTAAATATCGTCAACCTGTCGGGAGCTAAATAACCGAAAAGATCCCGAAACCCCACGTCACTATTCACATTTTTCACACTGACCACAGACGCGGCTTCCCCGGGGGAGATGGCGGGGGTACTACATATAGGGGCCACCCCGATCCCTGTTCACAATTCACAGGAATCCCCGGCGTGTCGCTACCCTTTTGCCAGGTATTTACTTCTGGCTGCGGGGCGCCAGGTGGCATCGGCAGCAAAAAAGCGGGCCACCAGCCGGTGGCCCGCCCCACGGGGAGGTTTTAGGCGTCGGAGGAGAAACGGACGCCGCGGTCCGGGATGACCACGCCCGGGAAGATGCGCATGCCGCCCTCGAGCTCGCAGCGGGCGCCGATCTGGGCGCCCTCGCCGATGACGCAGCCGTCGATGTGCGTGTTGGCGCCGATGTGCGCGCCGGAGGCGATAATCGAGTTCGTGATGACTGCGCCCGGCTCGATGGTCACGCCGTCGAAGACCACGGTGCCGTCCAGGCGGGAGCCGGCGCCGACCTCGGAGCCGCGGCCCACGGAGGTACCTGACAGCAGGAGCGCTCCCCCAGCCACGCCGGCGGAATCATCCACGATGGCCTCGCCGGTGCGGCCCTCCAGCAGCGGCGAGGGGGCGATCCCGCGGACCAGGTCGGAGGAACCGCGCACGAAGTCCTCGGGGCGACCCATGTCGCGCCAGTAGGAATTGTCCACGTGCCCGATGACCTTGCGGCCGGCCTCGAGGACCTGCGGGAAGGTCTCGCGCTCGACGGAGACCACGCGCCCGGCCGGGATGGTGGCGATAAGCTCCTTGTCGAACACGTAGCAGCCGGCATTGATCTGGTTGGTCGGCGGATCCTCGGTCTTTTCCAGGAAGGCGGTAACCTGGCCGTCGGCGTCGGTGGGCACGCAGCCGAAGGCGCGCGGATCGGCGACCTTGAGCAGGTGCATGGTCAGATCCGCGCCCTTGGAGTGGTGAGTTTCCAGGATGGAGTTGAGATCCATGCCGGAGAGCACGTCGCCGTTGAAGACCATGGCGGTGTCATGCCGCAGGTGGTCGTAGACGTTGCGGATGCCGCCGCCGGTGCCCAGGGCCTGCTCCTCGACGACGTACTCGATCTCCAGGCCCAGCTCGGAGCCGTCGCCGAAGTATTCCTCGAAGACCTCGGCCTTGTAGGAGGTCGACATGATGACGTGGGTGATGCCGGCGGCCTGGATGCGCGCCAGCAGGTGCTGCAGGAAGGGATAGTTGGCCGTCGGCAGCATGGGCTTGGGCGTGCCGATGGTCAAGGGGCGCAGGCGGGTGCCGCGTCCACCGACGAGGATCACGGCATCGGTAACCGCGCCCAGGTTCTCTGCGGCGGTCTCGTGCTCGGCCATAGAATCCATCTTTCTTTGGTTTAGGTAGAAATATTCTCGCCCGATTGTAGAGCCCCCGGCCCCAGCCGCCGCGCCTTGCCACGCGCGTGCCGCCGGCTTTTTACGTCACTCTCCCGCGCACTCGCGCGGGAACACCGCACGCACGCTGGTCAAACGCCGCCAAAGAGGGGCCGTGGCGTGACTAGACTTTGTCTGTACCTTTGGCCACAGCCAGCCCGGCGCGCAGGCGCAGCCCCGCCCGCAGCAGCCAGCGCAGGGGCGCTTGCCACACCGCGGGGTGCCTGTCCGCCTGGAAGCGGTAGGCCGAGTCGTGGTGGGCGCGCAGCATGGCCGCCGAGTGTGCCTTGGTGGAATGCCCCTGGGCGTGCTTGATGACCGCCTCCGGGCAGAAGACGTTGCGGTAGCCGGCCCGAGCCAGGCGGTCGCCCAGGTCCACGTCCTCCAGGTACATGAAGTAGCGCTCGTCGAAGCCGCCGACGGCCCGGAAGGCCTCCCAGCTGACCAGGAGGCAGGAACCGGACAGCCAGCCGGCCTCGCGCTGGCGGGCCATGTCCTCGCCCGCGCGGTAGCGCGCCGACCACGGGTTGGACGGCCAGATATCGGAAAAGACTGCGTGGCCGACCCCGGTAAACAAACCCGGCACCGCGCGCGCCGAGGGATAGTTGCTGCCGTCCGGCTCAACGATGCGCGGTCCCACTGACCCCACCCGGTCCCAGGCCCGGGCGCACGCTAGGAGGGCATCGATGGAGCCGGGCGAAAACGCCACGTCCGGGTTGGACAGCAGCACCCAGTCCGGGTCGATCTCCCCGGCCGCGCGCAGCTTCTCTAGCGCCTTGACGCCGGAGTTCATGCCGCCGCCGTAGCCCAGGTTGCCGCCGGTCGGCACGAAGTCGACGCCGTCGCGCTCGCGCGCGGCCGCCTCCGGCACGCCGTCGGTGGAGCCGTTGTCGGCCAGCACGACGTGGGTCGGCTGGCTGCAGGCGCCGGCCAGCGAATCCAGGAAGTCCGCCAGGTAAGCGCCGGGCGAGTACGTCACGGTCACCACGGCCAGCGGGGTTTGGTTCTGAGTAGTCACAATGGTTTCCACACTACCCACCCCGCCTGTCGCTCTCGCCCACGACACGACCCGGCCGGCCCGGCTTCGGGGATCTACCCGGTTTCGCCTAAACTGAGTGCTATTATTTCCCAGTTCCAGTACCCCTCGCTACCAGCAGTCCAACGGAAGTCGAACTCGTGAACAAAGAACTCGCCCGCCCCGTGCGCGATATTCAGGCCGCCCCCACGCGCGGTCCGCAGACCGCCCAGTCCGGGTCCACGGCGCTGAAGACCGTGCTGACCATCCTGTCGGTGATCGTGCTGGTTATCAGCGGCATCGGGTACGCCACCATCGGCCGCCTGGGCGGGGACCTGTCTTCGGTGTCCAACCTGCAGCTCGGCGGCGGGGGCGGCTTTAAGGATAAGGACGCCGCGGACGGCGCCGTCGATATCCTGCTGGTCGGCTCCGACTCCCGCTCGGACGCCCACGGCAACCGCCTGAGCGACGAGGAGCTGGAAAAGCTCCACGCCGGCGTCGACGAGGGCGAGGAAAACACCGACACCATCATGGTCATCCGCGTTCCCAACGACGGCTCGCGGGCCTCCGCCGTGTCCATCCCGCGCGATACGTATATCTCCGACGACGAGCACGGCAACATGAAGATCAACGGCGTCTACGCCGCGCACAAGGGCGCGATGACGGACCAGCTGCAGGCCGAAAACGACGAGGCCGAGGCCGCCGGCAAGTCCGCCCCGCACGACGCCAAGGAGATCGAGCAAAAGGGCGTCGAGGCCGGCCGCGCCGCCCTGCTGGAGGAGGTCCGGGATCTAACCGGCATCGAGATCGATCACTACGCGGAGATCGGCCTGCTGGGCTTCGTCCTGCTGACCGAGGCCGTCGGCGGCGTGGACGTCTGCCTGAACGAACCGGTCGACGACGACATGTCCGGCGCCAAGTTCCCCGCCGGCGAGCAGACCCTGCACGGCGCCGACGCCCTGGCCTTTGTCCGCCAGCGCTACGGCCTGCCCCGCGGCGACCTGGACCGCATCACCCGCCAGCAGGCCTTCATGGCCTCCCTGGTCAACAAGATGCTGGATGCGGGCACCCTGACCAACCCGTCCAAGCTGGGCAAGATCTCCGAGGCGGTGGAGCGCTCCGTCGTCATCGATGAAAACTGGGACGTGATGAGCTTCGCCACGCAGCTGGCCGATCTGGCCGGCGGCAACGTCACCTTCAACACCATCCCGGTGACCTCCGTGGACGGCACGGGCGACTACGGCGAGTCGATTATCACCATCGACGTCGCCGAGGTCCACAAGTTCATGGACGACCTGGCCCGCAGCCAGGAGGAAAAGGACCAGGAGGAGGCCCCGGCCGAGGACTCCGGCGACGGCGCGGGCGCGGGCGATGCCCCGGCCCACGTCGACGGCGTCGAGGTCCACGTCCTCAACGCCGGCTCGGTCTCCGGCCTGGCCGGCGGCGTGGGCTCCTTCCTGGAGGGCGAGGGCTACACCGTGGCGCGCACCTCGAACGCGCAGCCGGGGGTCTACGCCGAGTCCCAGGTCGTCGCCGCCGACGCCAACGACGAGAAGGCCAAGGCCCTGGCGGAGAAGCTCGGCGGCCTGCCGGTCACGGTCAACGAGGGCCTGGATGATTCCACCCTCATCGTGGTCACCGCCGACGAGTACTCCGGCCCCTCCGACGAGGAGGCCCAGGGCCCGGCCGGCGAGGCCGACGCGGACGCCGATGCCCCCGTCGGCACCCCGGGCGGCGACTTCGGCACCGCCGAGGTCTCCCCGGAGATCGACGCCGGCGGCCACGGCCCGCGCTGCGTGAACTAGCCACCCAGCCGCACAGCCACACCGCCGTCTGCCACCGCCCCCCAGCGCCGTGGCAGGCGGCTTTTGCCTACCATGGGGTGCCATGGATTTCGTCAAAGCTTTGCTGGACCAGGATCCGGCCGCCCCGCGCATTACCGTCTACACGGAGGCCACCGGCGCCCGCCTCGACTTTTCCGCCCAGACCCTGCAGAACTGGGTGGCGAAGATCGCCAACATGCTCGCCGAGGAGCTCGACCTGGAGCCCGGCGACACCATCGCCGTGAACCTGCCGGTCAGCTGGCAGGCCGCCGTCATCTGCCTCGGCGCCCTGGCCCGCGACGTCCGCGTGCAGCTATCCACCCACGCCAGCACCGGCACCACCGACGCCAGCGCCGGCGCCGACACAACCGGCCCCAGCACCCCGCAGGTGGTCTTCACCAGCCCGGAGCGCTTCGAGGACTTCCCGGGCCGCGACGTCGTCCTAGTCACCGAGGACCCCTTCGGCCGCGGCGTGGTCGAGTCCGGCGGCGCGCTGCCGCTGGGCGCCATCGACTTCGGCCCCACCGTGCGCTTCTACGGCGATCAGTACTTCGAGCCGACCACTCCCCTGCCCGAGCTCGTGCCCACGAACGCGGCCGCGAACAACCCTGACAGCCACGGCGGCCACGGCGGACCCCGCGTGCTGAGCACCGGATGGCACGATTGGGACAGCTTCCGCGCGAATGTCTTGGAACCGCTGGCGTTGGGTGGGTCCGCGGTAGTGGTCTCGGGCCTAGCAGATGCCGCCCGTTTAGAGGAAATCCGGGCCAACGAAAAGGCCACTGAGCTGCACTAACAAAAAGTTTGTGCTTTGGGCGTGCATTTTTTGCCGACCTACGTTAGTATCGTAATTGCGAGGCAGCGTGGCGCCGGAACATCACCCCCCGAGCGTTCCGGCCGCCCCACCTCGCACCCGTTGCCCCTCTGCCTATCACCCCCCGAGCAAGCGGAGGGGCAACTTCATGTCTTTAGCCCCTTCGCGGCGGGCACGCGCTGTCGAGCCAATGATATATGTCACCGTCGCGGGACTTTTATTCTCCGGCGCGCGGCGTATATTCCTTTGTCGTGGCAATGCATCTTCCCCGCCCGCACAAGCCAGTGCGGAGGGACAATTTTTCCTCGGACCCCATTCTTGAACGCACCTACCCGTGGTGGCAGGTGATGTGCCTGTCCGGGGTGGACTATTTCTCCACACTGGGATACCAGCCCGGCATCGCGGTGCTGGCCGCCGGCGCACTGGCCCCGGCCGCGACCCTCATCCTCGTTGCCGTCACCCTGGCCGGGGCAGTGCCGGTCTACCGGCGCGTGGCGGCGCGCTCGCCGCACGGCCTGGGCTCCATCGCGATGATGGAGGCCCTCACCCACGGCTGGTGGGGCAAGTTGCTCGTGCTGGTGCTGCTGGGCTTTGCCGCCACGGATTTCATGGTCACCATCACGCTGTCGGCCTCCGATGCCTCCGCGCACCTCCTCGGCGCCACCGACGGCCCGCACCAGCTGGCCGTGACCATCGCCCTGGTGTGCGCCCTGGCCGTGGTCTTCCTGGTCGGCTTCCGCGAGGCCGTCGGCGTGGCCGTGGCCCTGGTCGTCACCTACCTCGCGCTGACCCTGGTGGTCATTGGCGCCGGCTTCTGGCAGCTAGCCACCCACCCGGTCCTCCTGGGCGAATGGGCCACTACCCTTAACGCCCAGCACCCGCACCCGGTGGGCATGGCCGTGCTTAGCCTGATTGTCTTCCCGAAGCTCGCCTTGGGACTGTCCGGCTTTGAGACCGGCGTGTCCGTCATGCCACTTATCCGCTCGCAGTCCCTGCCGCAGCGCATCAAGCGCGCCCGCCGGCTAGTGACCACCAGCGCGGTGATTATGAGCCTGTACCTGCTGGCGACCTCCCTGCTGGTGACCACGCTTATCCCCACCGACCAGTTCGGCGCGGGCGGCAGCGCCGACGGGCGGGCGCTGGCCTGGCTGGCCGAGCACTACCTCGGGGCTTCCTTCGGGCAGTTCTATGGCTACGTCACCACGGCCATTCTGTGGTTCGCCGGTGCGTCGGCGATGTCGGGCATGCTCGCTTTGATCCCGAAGTACCTGCCGCGGTTCGGCATGGCCCCGGAGTGGGCCAAGCGCTCTCGGCCGATGGTGCTGCTGCTCAGCGTTATCGCCGTCGGCATTACCTGCCTCTTCGACGCGGACGTGGACAAGCAGTCCGGGGCCTATGCCACCGGCGTGCTGGTGGTGATTTTCTCCGGGGCCGTGGCGGTTACCTGCACTGCGCGCGCCAAGGCCTGGTTCGCCGCCATCGCGGTGGTTCTGGGGCTGACCCTTGCCGCCAACCTCGTGGAGCGCCCCGACGGCCTGCGCGTGGCCGGCTTTTTCATCGTGGCCATTGTCTTGAGCTCGCTGGCCTCCCGCGCCGCGCGCTCCTACGAGCTGCGCGACAACGGCATCTGTTGGGACGCAGCCGCCCGGGCGTTGCTCGAGGTCCCCGGACCTAGCGTCCAGCTGATGCCGGCGGCCCCCTGCCCCGACCTGAGCACTAAGAAGCGGCGCGTCTGCCGCGCCCACCACCTGGCCGGCACTGCGGAGCTGGTGGCGCTGGAGATTTCCGTTCGCGATCCCAGCGCCTTCACCGAACCCTACACCGTGCGCGGCGTGGACGGCGCCCTGGTGGTCGAGGCAGCCTCGGTCTCCAACGCGGTGGCCGTTATCGCCCTGGACATCCAACGCCTCACCGGCAAGCCGGTGGAGGTCTACTTCGAGTGGGCCGACGACGGCCCGCTCAAGGCCGCCCTGCGCACCGTCTTCCTGGGCCGCGGCCAGGTCGCCACCGTCACCCGGGAGATCCTGCGTCGGACAAGTCTGGACACCGGCCAGCCCAGCCCCAGCGTGCACGTGGCTTAAGCAGGCGCCACACAGGCTGCGTCAAACTCCCCCGCCCCGCCGCGCCCACCTGCACCGAGCCGCACAGGGCAGCAAAGCCGCAGCAAAGCCCCAAAACTCGCGGCAGCCTGCCACCTGCGACGGGCGAAACACCCCGAAACAGCTGTCCCAGTGCCCAGCTAGACCCAAGATTGCAAAACTTTCATCACTCGCCACCCATCTACAGAGGTCAGCCTAACCAGCGTGACATAGTTAACCTTCCGTTAACTTGACGCATTAACCAAAATGATCCACAACCCTCGACGATCTCGCAAGCTCCAGCTCAATAACGCTTTTTATCACTGTTTACCCGTTAGTAACGTCTGAGAGTTTCCTGATCAGCAAGCTTAATTTCACCCCCATATCGGTGTGCCGGCTATTTCTGGAAATTCCAATTGTATATACCTTTAAAGGTCCAGTAGATAATGATTTATCCCGCCGTAGCCAGCGAAAGTCCAGAAAAAGCTCAATAAAGGGTGAACCAGATGTCCGACCCTGAAAAACGATCATTTGTCTAGACATCTTGGCTATTGCGGTTCTTTCCAGCGGCCTTTACGTTGGATTCCATCACGCCTTGAGGAATGCGTGTCGTACTGTCAAAAACCATCCCCTACTTCAGGAGACTTTCTTTATGAATATCCGTCGTCGTTTTGCCGGCCTGACCGCTGGCATCATCGTTGCGGGTACCGCCCTGACCGCCCCGGTCGCCGGTGCCGCTACCCAGACCGAGTCCTACCCGGAGACCCCGGCGCTGAACCCGAAGCTGCCGATCATCCACACCACCCACGGCTCCGACCACATGAAGGCCAACGTGCTGAACCCGCGTCCGGTCTGCAACCCGTGGGAAGACCACCGCACCGTGGTCTACAAGGCCACCGACACCTTCATGCCGGCCGGCACCATCTCCACCACCAACCAGACCAAGAAGGACATCCCGCTCAGCCAGGACCTGTCCAAGTCCCAGTCCATCAACGTGGAGATCAACGGTGACCGCACCTCCACCACCTCCATGAACCTGGGTGGCGGCTACTCCAAGGACGGCGGCGAGTCCTCCGTCGGCATCTCCCACTCCATCGCCACCAAGATTGGCGCTTCCGCTTCCTACTCCCTGTCCTGGGACGCTGGCCAGACCATTGGCCCGTACGACGTTCCGCCGAACCACACCGGTGAGGCCACCTACGGCTTCCGCGTCCTGAACATGACCGGCACCCAGCAGTACTGCAAGCCGAACGGCACCTGGTCCACCCCGACCTTCTGGTCCGCTCTGCAGCCGGTTAAGAACGAGGTCCGCGTCAAGCTGTACGACGACCTGGCTGACTCCTTCGCTCCGAACAAGGACGCTCAGAACACCACCGACGTCAACGACCCGAAGGTTGTCGAGGAAGACAAGGACCCGAAGGCTGACGCCGAGGTCATCGCCGAGAACGAGAAGCCGGTTAAGGAAGAGGTTGCTTCCGAGGCTGAGGGCGAGAAGGAAGAGGCTGCTGACAAGAAGAAGCAGGAAGAGGTCGACAAGGGCGAGGCCACCGAGGAAGACTCCGAGCTGGACCTGAAGCCGTTCATCAAGACCTCCGACGCTAAGCACGCTGGCTTCGCCGGCACCGTCGCCATCGGCGCTGAGAACGTTGGTTCCAAGCGCTACTACGGCGAGTTCCCGGCCGTTCAGTTCCGCGTCGATGTCAAGACCGACAAGGGCCCGGAGGGCGTTGACCGCCTGATCACCCCGCGCTCCACCAACGGTGCTCACATCCGCGACCTGGGCTTCAACGAGAAGACCTCCACCCGCTCCTTCGAGGTCAACCTGTCCAACCCGATCAACAAGGGTGACAAGCAGGAGCTGGCGTTCCTGGACTTCGGCGACGGCAACACCAAGGAAGGCCGCCTGAAGAACTACATCACCGTTACCCAGACCTCCCGCCTGGACGGTGACAACTCCAAGGGCAACGACCAGAACGTTGACTCCCGCAAGGTTGGCACCAACGACTTCGACAAGAAGCACAGCGGTCTGTACTAAAGACCACTAAGTTCCTTAGGGACAGAGGAACTACATGGGACTAACTGCTCATCGCCCGCGGCGATGATGCACTAAACTCCCTTGGTTGCGCACTGAGAAAGTGATTCCTTCTCGCGCAACCAAGGGAGTTTTCTTTTTGTTTTTCTTCCCAATTGTCTTGGCCCGGCCCGGCTGGGGCCATAAAATTGGTTCCATGTCCGATAACACTAAGAACCCGCCGCGCATCCTGGCGATCACCGCCTGCCCCACGGGCATTGCGCACACGTATATGGCGGCCGAAAACCTCACCGCGGCCGCGCAAGAATTGGGTTTCGATCTTCAGGTCGAAACGCACGGTTCCATCGGCGTCGAGGGTACGTTCACCCCCGCTGATATTGAGGCTGCCGATGCCATCCTCATCGGCGCCGATACCGTCATCAACAAGGAGCGCTTCGTGGGCAAGCGCCTACTGGCCACCGGCGTCGACGACGCGATCAAGCGCCCGAAGGAGCTGCTGCGCCAGTCCCTGGAGGCCAACACCTTCACCGACCGCCAGCTGCAGAAGCAGCAGGCCGACCAGGACGCAGGCGCCGAGTCCTCATCCTCCGGCATCGCGGGCGTGGGCCAGACGATGTACAAGGCCCTGATGAACGGTGTCAGCCACATGATCCCGTTCGTGGTCACGGGCGGTCTGCTGCTGGCCGTGGCCCTGTCCATCGGCGGCACACCCACCCCGGAGGGCCTGGCCATCCCGGAGGACTCCTTCTGGTTCACCATCTCTGAGCTGGGTACCCTGGCGTTTTCGCTGATGGTGCCGGTGCTGTCCGGCTATATCGCCGTCGGCATCGCGGACCGGCCCGGGCTGGCGCCCGGCCTGATTACAGGCTTTATCGCCACCACCGGCTCCCTCTACGGCTCGGAGGCCGGCGCCGGCTTCCTGGGCGGCATTGTCACCGGTATCTTGTCCGGCTACGTGGCCCTGGGGATTAGGAAGATCCCGGTCCACAAGTTCATCGCGCCCATCTGGCCCATCATCGTCATCCCGATCCTGACCACCCTCATCGTGGGCCTGGCCTTCATCTGGCTCATCGGCGCCCCGATTGCCAGCGTCTTCGCCGCGCTGACCGAATACCTCGCCGGCATGCAGGGCGCCTCGGTGCTGGTGCTGGGCGCCATCATCGGCGCCATGATGGCCTTCGATATGGGCGGGCCCTTCAACAAGACCGCCTTCCTCTTCGGCGGCGGCATGATTGCCTCCGGCAACGCGCTGCCCATGGGCATGGCCGCGGCCGCCATCGCCGTCCCTCCGCTGGCCGTGGGCCTGTCCACGCTCATCCGCCGCGCCTGGTTCACCAAGGCCGAGCGCGACTCCGGCATCGCCGCCCTCTTTATGGGCTTCTTCGGCATCACTGAGGGCGCCATCCCGCTGGCCGCGGCCCGCCCGCTGCAGGTCATCCCGGCCAACGTCGTCGGCGGCGCCATCGCCGGCGCCCTGGCCGGTGCCTTCGGCGCGGCCGACCACGTCATGCACGGCGGCCCCATCGTCGCCCTGCTGGGCGCCGTGGACAACGTCGTCGGCTTCTTCATCGCCATGGCTGCCGGCGTGGCCGCCACGACCATCCTCATCCTGGTCCTGGTGGGGCTGACGCAGAAGAAGAACCCCGCCACCACTGAAGAACAGAACACCGACGCCGACGCCGCCACCGACGCCACCAGCGCCCAGCCCGGCACTGAGACCACCGGCACCGAGACCACCGGGACCGACACCACCGGTGCCGCGGTCCCGGCCGGCGCCGCGGGTGCCACCACGGCCGCCACGAGCGCTACGGCGACTGCCACCACCCCCAGCACGCTCATCGACCCCTCGGTCGTGCTGCTGGAACCGGAGGCCGTCTCCAGCCGCGACGACGTCATCCGTGAGCTCGTCGCCGCCGCGGCCGCAAGCGGGCGCATCACCGACGCCGAGGCCGTCATCGACGCTGCCCTCGCCCGGGAGGCCAAGCACTCGACCTCCGTGGGCAACGCCGTGGCCATCCCGCACGCCCGCGTGGCCGGCGTGGCCGCCCCGACGCTGGCCTTTGCCCGCCTGAACGAGCCCGGCATCCCCTGGGCCGCGGACGAGGGCCCCTCCCGCCTGGTCTTCCTCATCGCCGTGCCCGACGATGCCGGCAAGCAGCACCTCAAGCTGCTCTCCAAGCTGGCCCGCAGCCTGATGAAGCAGGACTTCCGCGACAAGCTCTACGCCGCCGCCGACCGCCGCGCCGTCGTCGCCCTCGTCGAAGAGGCCGTGGCCTAAAACCCGCACTACCCTGCCGGGTACAGAAAACAGCGGCCGAGGACCGGATCCAGAATCCGACCCTCGGCCGCTTTTGTCATTCCTGCGCTACCACCAGCGCGCGCCCGCCTAGTAGCGCAGGTGCTCCGGGCGCTGGTAGCCGAACCACTTGCCGGCGGCGTCCCGCATGGAATCCGCCATCTTCGAGAACGGATAGGGCTCCGCGCCCGCGTCCACGACGGCCTTGACCACCGCGTCGCGCACCAGCCAGACATCCGCCGGGTCGCAGGCCGCAGTCACGTTCAACGCCGCCGCAAAGCGCCCATCCGGCAAACCGGTCAGGGCCTGCAGCGCCGGCTCATCGATGCCCGCCCGCCGCAGGTTCTCCGCAATCTCCGCCGCAGCGGCCTGGCGTTCTTTGTTATTCAGACTCATGGGAGAAAGAGTACTCCGGTTTAGAGGACTCCATTCCCTATCGAGCCGAGTCTCGAGTGTTTGCCCGACATGGTCGGCATACTTCGGCATACTGTTAGATATGTCGTCGTTTGCTGATTCCGTCAAAGCCCTGCGTGATCTCCCCTCGGACGCCAAAGCGGGCCTCGCCTTCGAAAAGCTCATGGTCAACTACTTCACCGTCGACCCCGTTCTATCGAAGACCTACAAAAACGTCGCCCGCTTCAACGACTCCCCCCTTCTTTAACGGCAAACCCGAAACAGGCATCGACCTGGTAGCCCAACGCGTCGATGACGACTCCTGGGCCGCGATCCAGTGCAAGTTCTACAGACCAACCACCACCCTGGCCAAAGGCAACCTCGACTCGTTCTTCGAGGCCTCGGGGCATACCTTCGACATCGACGGGGAGACGGTCGAATTCAAGCAGCGCATCATCATCGCTACCACCGACAAGTGGAGTAAGAACGCCGAGGAGATGCTCAACGACCAGTCCATTCCTGTCTCGCGTATCGGTTTGTCAGACATCGCCGAATCCGAGATCAACTGGGACATCGCTTTCCCCGGCTCCGAGGTCACCATCAACCTCACCCGCCGACAGACCTTTGAGCCCCGACCTCACCAGATCGAAGCCATCGATGAATGCATGGCCGGCTTTGCCACCCGCGACCGCGGCCAGCTGATCATGGCCTGCGGCACCGGAAAGACGTTCACCTCTCTGCGCCTAGCCGAGAAATTCGCGCGCGAAAACGGCGGACGCGCACGCGTGCTCTTCTTGGTTCCCTCGATCAGTCTTTTGTCCCAGTCCCTGCGCGGCTGGCACTCCCAGGCAGAGTTAGACCTTCGCACTTTCGCGGTCTGTTCCGATAAGAAGGTCTCCCGCGACGCCGAAGACATCGCCACCTATGACCTCGAAGTCCCCGTGACCACCGACGGCAAAGTACTCGCCGAGGAACTCTCCCACCGAAAGCGCGCGGCAGGTCTGACGGTAGTCTTCTCCACCTACCAGTCCCTTCCCTCCGTCCACGACGCTCAAGCTGCCGGTGCCGATGACTTCGACCTGGTCATCTGCGATGAGGCCCACCGCACCACCGGGGTGACCTTGGACGGTGTGGACGCGTCGAACTTCGTTCGAATCCACGACGCCGATTACATCAAAGCCCAGAAGCGGCTGTACATGACCGCCACCCCGAAGCTCTTCGACGATACGGTCAAGGGCAAGGCCGAAGAATACTCCGCCGAAATTGCCTCGATGGACGACGAGGCCGTCTTCGGCCCCGAATTCCACCGCCTCGGCTTCGGTGAAGCAGTCGAGCGCGGGCTTCTAACCGACTACAAGGTCGTGGTCATGACCGTCGACGAGAAACTCGCCGCCGACGCGATGGCCAAGGTAACCATGGCTGAGGGATCCGAGATCACTCTCAACCTGGCAAGCGCCATGATCGGCACGTGGAACGCGCTAGCCAAGCGCTCCGGTGACGAGCAGGACACCCGCTCCGGATTCTCCTCGAACGAGACCCCTATGCGGCGCACGGTCGCCTTCGCCAAGGACATCAAGACCTCCACTCGCATCGCCGAAATCTTTCCCCGGATTGTCGGCGCCTACACCGAGACGATGCGCTCGAAGGCAGTCGCCAATCCGCATGTCAGCCTGCACAACATTGACCTGACTGTCTCGTCGCGCCATGTCGACGGATCGATGAACGCGCTGAAGCGTAACAACCTTCTGACCTGGCTGAAAGCACCTACCGGCGAAGAAGAATCGAAGCTTCTGTCCAATGCACGCTGCTTGGCCGAAGGCGTCGACGTGCCGGCGCTGGATGCGATCGTATTCTTCAACCCGCGCAACTCCATGGTCGATGTCGTTCAGTCCGTCGGCCGTGTCATGCGTAAGTCCGAGGGCAAGGACTACGGCTACATCATCCTGCCTGTCGCCGTGCCGGCGGGCGCTTCCCCGTCGCAGGTACTCGACCACAACCAGCGCTTCAAAGTTGTCTGGCAGATCCTCAACGCCCTTCGTGCCCACGACGACCGGTTCAATGCAAAGGTCAACTCCATCAAACTCAACGAGGGCGACCCGGAGCTTCCCATCGTTGTCGATCCAGTCGTCGACCCTGACAAGGCCCTCGAGGAGAAAAAGCGTAAGGCCGAGGAGAAAGCCCGGCTTGCCGCGGAAGGCGACCACACCGACGACAAGTCGCCCGCGGACGAGTCGGACCTGGCTCAGCAGGTGCTGTTCTCCTTGGAGGAGTGGCAGGAGGCGATGTACACCAAGCTCGTCGACAAGGTCGGCGACCGCACCTACTGGGCGGACTGGGCCGACGACGTCGCCGACATCGCCCACGCTCAAACCGCACGCATCAACGCGCTTCTCGCCGACGCCAACCCGAAGCTGAAAAAGGAATTCGATCGCTTCGTCGAGGGGCTGCGCGGCAACCTCAACGAGTCGATCACCGCGGAAGAAGCGGTCAACATGCTCTCTCAGCACCTGATCACCGCCCCAGTGTTCAACGCGCTGTTCACCGAGGTCGAGTTCGCCGATCAGAACCCGGTTTCCAAGGTCATGCAGACTATGGTCGACGCGCTTAACGACAAGCAGCTGGACAGCGAGACCGAGAAACTCGAAGGTTTCTACGAGTCGGTGCGCAAACGCGCCGGCGAGGTGACTTCGGCCTCCGGCAAGCAGCAGGTCGTCAAGGACCTCTACCAGCGCTTCTTCCAGAAGGCGTTCAAGAAGCAGTCCGAATCACTCGGCATCGTCTACACCCCGGTCGAAATCGTCGACTACATACTTCGTGCCGCCGACGAGATCCTCAAAGCCCACTTCGGCAAGGGCCTGACCGACAAAGGCGTGCACATCCTCGACCCGTTTACCGGTACCGGCACGTTCATCGTGCGGCTAATCCAGTCCGGGTTAATCAAACCGGAGGATCTCGCGCGCAAGTACGCGACCGAGTTGCACGCCACGGAAATCATGCTGCTGGCCTACTACGTCGCTGCGGTCAACATCGAGACAACCTACAACGCCCTAGCGACCGAAGCCGCACAACGCGAGAATCGTGAGGCTCCCGCCTATGTGCCGTTCGCGGGGATCGCTCTGGCGGACACGTTCCAGATCAGCGAGGAGGATGACACGCTGGATCTTGAGGTCTTCAAGGACAACAACGAGCGTATCCAACGTCAGCAGGACGCCCCGATCCACGTGGTGGTCGGTAACCCGCCGTACTCGGTCGGGCAGAGTAACGCGAACGACCTCAACGCGAATCTGAAGTACCCGACACTCGACAGTCGAATCCGCGAAACCTATGCCAAGCTTTCCACCGGAGGCCGCAAAGCGCAGCTCTACGACTCCTATATGCGAGCATTCCGGTGGGCGACCGACCGTATCGGGGACAAGGGTGTGGTCGCCTTCGTGTCCAACGGCGGATGGATCGACGGCAACACCGCAGACGGGGTACGGCTGTCCTTCACTGAGGACTTCAACGAGGTCCACGTATTCAACCTGCGCGGAAACATGAGGAATGCGAACTGGCGCGAGGAAGGCGGCCAAATCTTCAAAGGCGGCTCCCAGACCACGGTCGCGATCACCATCGGGGTCAAGGACCCGCAGGCGACCGGCTGCAGGATCTTCTACCGGGACATCGGTGACTACCTGAGCACCGAGGAGAAGCTCGACATCGTCGACCATGCCGCCACCGCACTGGCCGACGATGCCGAATCCCACGGATGGTGGGCCATCACCCCGAACAAATACGGAGACTGGGTGTCTCAGCGCCACGAAGAGTTCGAGACGTGGCCAGTCCTCGGATCCAAGAAGCCCGCGGAAGGCACGCCGATTTTCGGTAGACACTCCCTAGGCCTTGCGACTGCACGAGACGCGTGGTGCTACGGGCCTAATAGATCGAAATTGTTAAACAATATCGATCTTTTAGCTACCGCTTACAACCAAGCCCGAAATGACTTCCACGACTGGGCGGCGTCTGCGGGGCTTCAGAAGCTTACGGAGCGAGTCGTTGACGAGTTCCTCAATGAAAATCCTCAGTACACAGATCGATCGAAGATCTCCTGGGACAGCAACCTGAAGTCTAACTGCGCGCGTAACAAGAGCATTTCAGTATCTGCTCCATCCATCCAAAAGAGTTTGTACCGCCCGTTCACTAAGCAGAACGTCTACTACGACACCCATCTGAACCAACGCATTTACCAACTCCCACGGTTGTTCCCCACCCCGTACCACAAGAACATCGGCTACTACGTAGTCAACCCTGGTTCGGCCAAGCCGTTCAGCACCATCGCCACCAATCTCCTTCCGGATCTCGCGATGTGGGGGTCGAATGCTGGCCAGTTCTTCTCGCGCTTCACCTGGCAACCCGTCGACGCGCCCGAAGGCGAACTCAACCTCGACATGAATACCACCACCGAAGCCGAGGCGAGCGTCTACGGACAGATCGGCGAGGTCGTCGACGGCTACCGACGCGTTGACAACATCACCGACGAGATCAAGACGATCTACCGGGACAGTCTCGGATCTGACGTCACCGGCGACGACATCTTCCACTTTGTCTACGCCGTGCTGCACTCCCCCGACTACCGGGAGACGTACAAGACAGACCTGAAGAAGATGCTGCCTCACATCGAGACCCCCGCCGACCGGGACTTCTTCGACGCCTACGTCTCCGCCGGCAAGGAACTTCTCGACCTCCACGTCAACTACGAGGACGTCGAGCCCTGGCCCGTCGACGTGCAACTCAAGAAGAACGCCGACCCCGACGACCCAGATACCTGGAAGGTCACCAAGCCGAAGTGGGCTAAGACCACCGACCCGGAGACCGGCAAGAAGGTCAACGACACCACCCGGATGATCTACAACCCCAAGATCACCATCGCCGATATCCCCGCCGAGGCCGAGCGCTACCAGCTCGGCTCCCGCTCGGCGCTAGCGTGGATCATCGACCGCTACCAGATTAAGAAGGACAAGGCCTCCGGCATCGTCAATGACCCGAACGACCTCGCTGCTGAAGCCGGGAACCCGCGCTACATCGTGGATCTGGTTGCCAAGGTCACTCGTGTCGCTATGGAGACGAACCGTATTGTCGACAATCTGCCTCAGCCGTAAAACAACGCAGCGCAGGCACGCTCCCTAAAGAGCACTCCTCAGTGGTCGTGACTGACTGGGGACTTACGGGTGTGGTTCTGGCACACCGCGTACACCGCGGTAAGAAGTTGCGGGTGTAACTGAGGCCTAGCCGGTTAACCCCGCCGCGCACATTATCGTTTACACCACAGTCTCCCTTCGGTAGGCTCCACATCACATTGTGGTTTCGTGGACGCGAGGAAAGGACGCTGTGATGGTGGAGGCGGCAAAGCGCCGGGTTGGGTACGTGTGGGACACGCTTTATGGCTGGGTGGATACCGGCACCGGCGGGATGGAGGCCGCGGACCCGGCGCGGGGCCTGCAGCCTATTTCCCACCACGTCGCGCACGCGGATACTAAGCGCCGCTTCCACGAGCTGGTGCAGGTCAGCGCCTTGCGCGAGCACTTGACGCCGCTGCAGGCGCGGTACGCGAGCGAGGACGAGCTTGCGCGGGTACACACCCGCGAGCACATCGCGGAGATGAAGCGGCAGTCGCAGCTGCTGCGCGGGGGCGATGCCGGCGACGACGCCAGCCCGTTCGGCCGGGGCGGGTTCGACATCGCGCGCCTGGCCGCCGGCGGGGCGATCCGCACGGTGGAGGCCGTGGTCACCGGCGAGGTGGATACGGCCTACGGGCTGGTCAACCCGCCGGGCCATCACGCCGAGCGCGCCCGCGGCATGGGCTTTTGCCTGTTCGGCAACGCCTCCGTGGCGATTGCGCACGCGCGTGAAGTGCACGGGGTTCAGCGCGTGGCGGTGGTGGACTGGGACGTCCACCACGGCAACGGCACCCAGGATATCTGGTGGGACAACCCGGAGGTGCTGACCATCTCCATCCACCAGCACAACAGCTTCCCGCCGCGCTCCGGGCACCGGGAGCACAACGGCACCGGCGCAGGTAAGGGCGCGGCGCTGAATATTCCCTTGCCGCCGGGCAGCGGCAACGCGGTCTACGACCTGGCTTTTGCGGACGTCGTGGTGCCTGCGCTCGAGCGCTTTAACCCCGAGCTCATCGTGGTGGCCAGCGGCTTCGACGCCGCCGTCATGGATCCGTTGGCGCAGATGATGGTCACCCAGCGCGGCTTCAAGGCGCTTACCCGCCGGCTTTTAGCGGCTGCCGATGCCCTCTGCGGCGGCCGGATCGCCTTCCTCCAGGAGGGCGGCTACAGCCCGTACTACCTGCCCGTCTGCGGGCTGGGGGTCATCGAGGAGCTGACCGGCCGCGAGTCCGGCTTCGGGGACCCGCACGCGGCGAACCTGGACACCAAGGGCGTGGACGATCTCTACGATCACCAGCGCGCCGAGGTCGCCCGCGCCGCAGCGCTCGTCGAGCAGGTGCCGGCCGGCTAGTGCCCGGGGCGTGTTCCCGGGAGAGTTAACGCGAAGTTTTCTTTTCTGTCATCGTCCCGAGATGTTCGGAAATTAGTGTTTCTTCACGTGCGGCTGTGATTGCCCTGTCAGAACCATAACGTCGTCCTTTGCGCGGCGTGGGGACGCGGGCGAGCCACCGCCCGCGCACTGTCTCTTTTGTCTCTATTCCGTCTTTGTGAAGGACTCTTCTTATGCGTTTTTCTCTGCGCGCCGGCTCCGTGGCCGTTGCTGCTTCCCTGATTGCCGCGGGCGTTGCCCCGGCCACCGCCCAGGAATCCAACGGCCCGAAGAACATCATCTACATGATCGGTGACGGCATGGGCTACGGCCACGTCGCCTACAACAACCTGTATGAAACCGGCCAGTCCAAGTACCTGGTCGACGGCGAATTCAGCGAAGCCGGCCCGCAGGAGCTGGACGGCGAGTCCGTCCAGGCCTACGAGGACTTCAACCGCCTGTCCATGTCCACCTACTCCCAGGGCGGTTCCTACGACCCGTCTAAGGCCTGGGCCACCCACGATTACGTGCAGAAGGGCATCATCACCGACTCGGCTGCGGCAGGTACCGCCATGGCCACCGGCGTGAAGGTCGAAAACGGCGTCCTGGGTATGTCCAACTACGGCATGGCCCAGAAGAACTTCCAGGAGACCGCCATGGAGCAGGGCAAGTCCGCCGGCGTGGTTTCCTCCGTACCGTTCTCCCACGCCACCCCGGCCGCCTTCGCCGCCCACAACCAGGACCGCAACGCCTACGGCGAGATCGCCAAGGAAATGATCGACTCGGATCTCTCCGTCGTCATGGGCGCGGGCCACCCGTTCTTCGACAAGGACGCCCAGCCGACGGAGACCGGTTCCTTCGGCTACATCAACGAAGCCGACTACAACCGCCTGGCCGAGGGCGAGACCGACTGGGAGTACTTCGACTCCAACGACGGCTTCGCCAGCCTGGCCGAGGGCAACGTGGAAGAGGGCAAGAAGTACTGGGGCCTGGCTCCGGTCCACTCCACCCTGCAGCAGGAGCGCTCCGGCGAGGGCACCACCCCGTACTCCGATCCGCAGAACGACGTCGTTGACCTGCCGACCATGACCACCGGCGCCCTGAACGCCCTGGGCCAGGACGAGGACGGCTTCTCCGTGATGATTGAGGGCGGCGCCATCGACTGGACCGGCCACGCCAACCAGTCCGCCCGCGAGATCGAGGAGATGCAGGACTTCAACGCCTCCGTCGACGCCGCCATCCAGTGGGTCGAGGAGAACTCCAACTGGGACGAGACCCTGCTCATCGTCACCGCTGACCACGAGACCGGCTACCTGTCCGGTGAGAACGAGCCGGACGAGGGCCGCTTCAACCAGATGTCCGGCGACGCCGAGTCCCTGCCGAGCCACCAGTGGTACTCCGACGAGCACACCAACCAGCTGGTTCCGTTCTTCTTCAAGGGCGCCGGCTCCGAGGACATCATCTCCCGCGTCAAGGGCACCGACCCGGTCCGCGGCGACTACATCGACAACACCGACGTCGCCCAGCTGGCCATGAAGAACTGGTGGTCGGATGGTTCCGGGCAGCCGGGTGATGGCAACCAGGACGACAACGCTGGTGCCTCCCAGGGCAGCTCCAACGCCGCCTCCGGCCTGGCGGGCGCGGGCATCGTGGCCGCTATCTTCGGCGCCATCTTCGCCGCCGCGCAGGCAGCCGGCATCCTGAAGATTGACTTCTCCCCCATCCAGAAGCTGCTGCGCCAGATCGGCCTGGCTTAAGCTTTAAAAAAATTCCCATCGCCTCGCTGGAGGTGATGGGAATTTTTTATGCGCTCTTGCTCGTGCGCGCGCTGCGGGCGCCGCTTAGCGCAGCGGGTCGAACGGGTCCAGGATGGGATCGATAACGCCGGTGGCGATCTGCTTGGCCAGCAGCTTGCCGGAAATCGGGCCGAGCACGACGCCCCACATACCGTGGCCGCCGCAGGTGTAGACGTTGGGCACCTGGGTCTGGCCGATAAGCGGCAGGCCGTCCGGGGTGACGGGCCGGGAGCCGACCCACTCGTCCTGGATGTCGTCCCAGTCGATGCCCTTGAACATCGGGGCGGTGACCTTGATCATGGACTCGATGCGGCCGGGCTGAAAGGCCTCGTCGGGGCCACGGAACTCCATGGTGCCGGCGATCTGGAAGCGGCCGCGGGTCGGGGCCGGGGTGCAGGCCACGCGGGTCTCCGGGAGGTAAACCGAGTGCTTGGCCTCCTGCTCCGGCTTGACGGTGAAGGAATAGCCGCGGCCGGCCTGGACCATGGTGCGCACGCCCAGGGACTTGGCCAGCTTCGGCAGCCAGGCGCCGGTGGCGATGACCACCACGTCGGCGGGCTTCCACTCGCCGGTGGCCAGCTGGATGGCCGGCTTGCGGGTGGACTGGACGTCGGTGACCTCCGCGCCGGTGGTAATCGTGCCGCCGCGGGCGACGAAGGACTCGGCGATGGCCTCGCAGAAGTACTGCGGCTCGATGTAGCGCTGGCCGCCCAGCTTGTAGACGGTCTGGACGCGCTCCGAGAGCATCGGGGCGTATTCCAGGGCCTGGGTGTGGTTGAGCTTGTCGAAGGGGATCTCCTGGCCGTGGCGGATGGCGCCCTCGACCTCGTCCAAGAAGCCCTTGGCCTGGTTATCGTTTTCGAAGCCGACGATGAACGGGCCCTCGTGGGTCACGGCGTCGACGCCGCCGTCGATGAGCTCGTCGTAGGCGCCCAGGGCGGCCTTGTCGATGGGCGTCAGGGCCGCCATGGTTTTGTCCCAGGAGCGCTGGTTGGCCCGGGCCATGAACTGGGCGACGAAGGCCCACAGCTTCGGGTCGATGCGGGTGGGCACACTCAGCGCCGCATCTTTGTCGAACAGCGCGGTGGGGCCGTAGCCCCACAGGCTAGAATTGGACAGCGGGATGGTCTTGCCCGGCGCCAGCCAGCCGGCGTTGCCCCAGGACGCGCCGGCGGCGACGCCGATCTTGTCCACGATTTCCACGTCGTAGCCGTGTTCCTGCAGGTACCACGCCGTCGACAGGCCGGTCATGCCGGCGCCTACCACAATAGCCTTAGTCATGTGCTCCTCCTCACAGATGATTTGAATACCTATATCATCCACGGAGGATAGAGTGGGCGGGTATACATTGGCGGGATCCCCCAGAATCCGCCCGATTTTGCAAGCATCCCCCACCGCGGAGAACAAAACCCCATGCAGCTGGATCAGATTGAGGCGGCCATCTGCCGCGAATTGGCTTCCGATGCCCGCCTACCCATCTCCGAACTCGCCCACCGCATCAACGTCAGCGAGTCCACCGCCCACCGCCGGCTGAACTCGCTCATCGCCCGCGGGGTCATCACCGGCTTTTCCGCACACGTGGACCCGGCGGCCCTGGGACTGGGCACGGAGGCGCTCATCCACATCCGCCTCCACCCCGGAGCCCGCGGCGCCCTGCGAGACTTCTACCACTACCTGCTGGAGCTAGAGCCGGTGCGCCACGTCTTCTTCGTGGCCGGCAACCAGGACTTTGTGGCGCACGTGCAGCTGGCCAGCGCGGCCGGCCTGCGCGATTTCATCTCGGACGTGGTCAGCGCACGCCCCGAGGTGGCCTCCACCAACACCTCCCTGGTCTTCGACCACCGGGCGGGCTAGCCGTCCTCGCGCTTCGGCTTCGTCAGATCCTCCAGCGTGGGCAGGCCCAGCGCCTCGAGGATGCCGGCCAGGGCCGTAATATCGGCCTCCAGCTGGTCCAAGCGCGCGGCCTGGTTCTCGCTGAGCTTGCCGCACAGGGCCTTCAGCCGCGGGTAGCGGCCGGCCAGCAGGGTGCCCCAGTAGATGCGCAGGTCCAGGATCTCCTGGTTACCCGGCACCGGTTCGCCGTTGTGGAAGGCGACGATATCGCGCAGCTGCTCCTCCAACATGGACAGGTCCATGTCGGCGCCGGGCAGGCCGGCATCGTGAGCATAGGCGTTAACCCCGGTGGGCCGCGGCGGGTCCTCGGCGCGGTAGAAACGGTCCAGGGTCATGGCCTCGCGGGCCAGGACCGGGTCGTTGACAGGCAGGCGCGGGGCATCGTCCTCGCCCAGCAGCTGCCCGCGGCTTATCCGGATGAAGGTGCGCTGGTCCTCCATGCCCGGGCGGGTGCACTGCAGGCCCACGCCGAAGGACTCCAGGTCCTCGGCCTGGAACATGTAGCCCAGGTAGCGGGCGCGCGGGTTGATCTCGAAGTCGTCCGGGGTGGCGCCCGGCAGGCGGAAGTCGACCTCGTGGAGGTAGTCGCGCACGCGCTGCTGCTGCTCGGGGCTTAGGAAAATGTCTTGGTATAACGCTCGTGACATGGTGTGTCCTCCTTAGAGCATCTGCAGGCGGTCGTAGGAATCGGTGTCCTCGAAGAAGCCGCCCATCCCGTTGCCGATGATGTCGAAGCGGTTGACCACCTCGATCCGGTCCAGCCACTTCGCCGAGCGGAAACCGGTGGAGGTCTCCAGGCGCAGGCGCATGGGCGCGCCGTTCTTGATGGGGATCTCGTCGCCGTCGTAGCCAATGGCGATCAGCGACTGCGGCTGGCGGGCCTCCTCCATGGGCATGGACTCGTAGTAGTAGGAACCGTTGTAGTTATCGTCGTCGCGGGTCATGTTCTGGAAGCTGTGGACCACCACGTCGCTGGCCCCGTCCAGCGGGCCGGCCAGGTCGAGCAGCTTGTACAGCGGCACGCCGTCCCACTTGCCCACCGAGGAAAAGCCCTGCACGCAGTGGTGGACGGTGTTCTGCGAGTGCCCGTCGGCGATCTTGCGGATATCCGCCATGGTCAGACGCATGGGCTTTTCGACGAATCCGCCGATTTCCAGCACGTAGTCATCCTCGTAGTCGTTGCAGACCAGGGACATATAGGCCTCCGTTGACGGCGGCATGCCCGAGGCGCGGTGGTGCGGCGCCTTGGTGATCTCGGCATCGCTGTAGGCGTTCTGGCGCGAGGGCAGCTTGCGCAGCGCGCGCGTGAGCGGGCGGACCACCACGTTGTGCAGGCGCTCGATGACCTTCGGGCGCTCCAGCGAGGTCTTCGTGGCCCAGACGTGGAAGGCGACGATGCCGACCAGGCCCAGGGTGAAGATCACGCCGCCGGCGATCGGGTTCTCCGCGTGGCCGAAGACCATCTTGGAGACCTCGTGGCCGTAGCCGTGCAGCACCACCATCGCGACGTGGACGACGATGAAGACCACGTAGGCGATAAGGCCCCAGAAGTGCAGGGTGCGGATGACCTGGCGGCCGCCCATCAGCTTGGAAATGCGCGGGAAGTGGTTGTTGATGGCCGGCGACTGGAAGGCGCCGGTGATGATCATCCACAGCGGGAGGATGAGCACCACGAAGCCGTAGGACAGCTGCTGGATGGCGTTGAAGGGGTAGCCGTCCATCGCCGGCGGGATCTGGAAGGCCAGGTAGTGGATGAGATCGTCCCAGGCCTGGGCGAAAACACCCCAGTCCTCCGGCCAGTAGCGGCGCCACTGCCCGGTGACCAGTAGCAGGCCCCAGTAGATGACCATCAGCAGCACCCAGCCCATCACGCTGATGAAGTGCCAGTAGCGGCCCTGGCCCAGGGCGCCGTAGCCCGGCAGCGAGATGATCGGGGAATAGTCGTCATACTCGCCGGAGACCGGGAAGTACTTGCGCTTGCGCTTTTGCTTAATGGAAAACTGCGCCCACTGCCCGCCCAGCGGGGTGTGCACGGAGCGGTGCAGCTTGGGGAAGGTGCCCAGGATTTCGATGCCGCTGCGGATAAACAGCGTCACGAACAAGATGTTGACGAAGTGCTCGACGCGGAGCCAGACCGGAAATTCTTCTAACATGATTAATCCTCAAATCCTTGGGTATCCGGGTATGCCACCAGCACGCCGTAGTCCAGCGCCCAGTAGATAACGCAGTAGGCCAGGCTGGCGAAGAACATGGTGTTCCAGCCGGCCGCGAGGTAGACGCCCGCGCCGTTGCCCACGAACGGCGCGTGCCCGAACAGGCCGCCGATGTAGACCAGGATGCCGGCGGCGGCCACCACGGTGCCAAAGCCCCAGATGCGCCACTTGGTCACCAGGCCCAGCACCAGGAAGATGGCGGCCAGGGCGATGACCAGGCCGAGCGCGATGTCGCTGCCGGCGAAGATATCGAAGCCGCTGGACAGCACGGCCCAGGCGCAGCCGCCGATAAGCGCCACGATCACCAGGATGGCGGCCTTGGTCAGGCGCGGCAGGTTAATGCGGATATAGCGGAAAAACGGCGCCCGCGTCTTTCCGGGTTTGACGTGGAGCTTAATGTCCTCGGTGTCCGGGTTCGGTTGCTGTGACACGGCTCGGCTCCTTTTCTGTTCAGATTGTTCTTTATCGACTTCGTCTGGCGGCGCTTCGCGTGTGCGCCGGCCGGTGACGTCGTCCGTTAGGTTAAAGTTCCGTTCGGATTGTGCGGGAGGTGTTGAGGCCTTCCCCACGGGCGCGCGGGAGGCTATGTTGGGCCTCCGTGCCCATAACCCCAAGGTAGTTTAAGCTGGGCAAACGCGCTGAATTGATCGTACGTTCAAGGGCGGGGCTATCCCATTTACCTGCGGTTTAGATCAAGCGTTCAAAACCGTATGCTCGTTCGACTTCGCATGGATTAAAAACCCAGCTTAGAGTCTATAAATGTAGCGCCCGCGGGGCGCTCCTGCGCGCGGCTAGTCGCGCTCCCATATCGCACACATTCTGAAAGGACCGTCGAACAATGTCAGCAATGGTCATCTTCGGGCTGATCGCCTCGGTCGCCCTGCTCTTCGCCTTCGCGATGCTCAACCTGGGCAAGTGGACGCCGGACGATTACCCCTACCAGATCCTGAACTTCGTCGGCGCCGGCTTCCTGACCGCCTCTGCCGCCAACCCGTTCAACGCGGGCGTGTTCTGGACCGAGCTCATCTGGTCCCTGCTGGGCCTCTACGGCATCATCAAGATCTTCTTGAACCGCCGCAAGAACAACCAGTCCCAGTCCGCCACCGCCTAGTCCGCAACGAACGAAAGGAATACCCTCATGGCACTCTCCTACGAAATTGGCATCATCGCCGGCATCTGCTTCGTCGTTGCCTTCGGCCTGCTCAACTTCAAGGTCCTGACCGCTACCTCCCCCATCTACCAGACCCTGAACTTCTTGGGCGCGATGGGCTTCGTCTACACCGCCCTGTCCCCGTTCAACCCGGGCCTGTTCATCACCGAGGCTGTCTGGGCGATTGTCGCCCTGTTCGGCCTGTGGAAGATTTTCACCTCCTCCAGCAAGCGCAAGGCTGCCGAGGCCGTGCCGGATACCCGCCGCAACGAGGCCTAAGACTAAGCGCCTAAATTTAACGCCACCACCCCCGACCCCTGCTTGCCGGTCCGGGGTGGGCAACTATACTTTCCCTAGCACACGGATTACTGCCGCGGCCGCCTGTTTTATTGTTGGCCGCGTTTCGGCTGCGTTGAGGAGCGATGGTTGCCCAAGAATAACCCCCAGTACGGCCCCCGACTGCGCATTATCGATGCCACCCTAGACTCCATCGTGCACAACGGAGTGGTCGGCACCACCATGCGCGTCGTCGCCGACAAGGCGGACGTGTCCTTGGGGTCCATCTCCTATTATTTCAACGACAAGGACGGCCTGCTGGCGGCGGCCTTTTCCGTCTTCGCGGAGCGATCCGTGGCGGATTTCGGCTCCTTTTTCACCGGCATCGACAGCCTTGCCGATGCCCGCGCCGCCCTGTCCCAGATGCTCATCGCGTCCGCGGCCTCCCGCAAGACGCTGATCCTGGGCACCGAGCTCTACACCCTGTCCCTGCGGCGCCCCCTGCACCGCATGAACCTGTTGGAGTGGACGCAGGGCTGCCGCAACGTGATGGGCCAGTACTTCGACGCCCACACCACCTACCTGCTCGACGCCTTCTACGAGGGCCTGCTGCTCCACCGCAGCATGTCGCTCGGCGAGTTCACCGAGGACCGCATCAACCTGGCGATCACCCGGCTGACCCCGCCCGAAAGCTATATCGGGCCGGGCGCCTAGGGTGCTGGCCTTTCTAGCTTTCTAACCCGCTAGCCGGTCGCTGACGGCGAAGTCCGCGTCGGTCACCGCGCGCACGGAGTCCACGGTCTCGCCCTCGGCGACCTCGATGAGCGTGAGCCCCTCCTGCGGGTCCACGTGGAAGACCGCGTAGTCGGTGATGATCAGGTCCACGCACTGCGCGCCGGTTAGCGGCAGCTCGCAGGTGTTGAGCACCTTGGACGCGCCGTGCTTGTTGGTGTGCGACATCATCACCACGATCCGCTGGGCGCCGTGGACCAGGTCCATCGCCCCACCCATGCCGCGGACCGTCTTGCCCGGGATCATCCAGTTGGCCAGGTCGCCGTAGCGCGAGACCTCCATCGCGCCCAGGATGGCCACGTCCACCGCCCGCGAGCGGATCATGCCGAAGGAATCCGAGGAGGAGAAAAACGCCGCCCCCGGGTTGACCGTGATGGTCTCCTTGCCGGCGTTGATAAGCTCCGGGTCCACCTCGTCCTCGGTCGGGTACGGGCCCACGCCCAGCACGCCGTTCTCCGAGTGCAGGATGACCTCCGAATCCTCCGGCAGAAAGCCCGGCACCAGAGTGGGCATGCCGATGCCCAGGTTCACGTACTGCCCGTTGGTCAGTTCCTGTGCCGCGCGCGCGGCCATCTGTTCCCTCGTCCAGGTCATTTACCTCACCGTCCTGTTTTCGATGCCCGTTTCCTGCGGTCCTACTTCCACCACTCGGTCGACGTGGATGCCGGGCAGGTGGACTTCGTCCGGGTCGAGCTGGTCGACCACGTGCTCGGCCTGCACGATGGTGGTCCGCGCGCACTGCGCGGCATCCGGGTTGAAGTTGCGGGCGGTCTTGGAAAAGACCAGGTTGCCCCAGCGGTCGGCGGTGTGCGCGTGGACCAGGGCGAAGTCGGCCACGATGGCCTCTTCCAGCACGTAGGTCCGGCCACCAAAGACGCGGGTCTCCTTCGGCTCGGAGACCTCGGCGACGGTCCCGTCCGGGTTGTAGCGCATGGGCAGCCCGCCGTCGGCGACCTGGGTGCCCACGCCCGCGGTGGTGTAGAAGGCGGGGATGCCCGCGCCCCCGGCGCGCATCTTTTCGGCCAGGGTGCCCTGCGGGGTGAACTCCACGGTCAGCTCGCCGGCTAGGTACTGCCGGGCGTATTCCTTGTTGGAGCCGATATAGGAGCCGATGGTCCGGGCAATCCGGCCGTCGGCCAGCAGGAGGCCCAGGCCGAAGCCGTCGGTGCCGCAGTTGTTGGAGATAATCGTCAGATCGCTGGCGCCCTTTTCGCGGAGCGCGTCAATGAGTCGGGCGGGGATGCCTACCAGGCCAAACCCGCCGACGGCCACCGATGCCCCATCCGGGATATCGGCCACCGCCGCGGAAATTTCGGGGAATGTCTTGTCAAACATGCCCCACAATGTACACTGATGTTCATACAGAGCACAAGGGTTCACCATGTGAACACCCAGCACACACGCTTAGGAGCAACCACCATGTCCACCTCGACCACCCAGCCGGTCCAGTCCCTGGTCCGCGGGCTGCAGGTCATCCGGTCTTTCGGACCGAGCGCGCCCCGGCAATCCCTCTCCGAGGTCGCCACCGCCACCGGCCTGGCCCGGGCCACCGCCCGGCGCTTCCTCCACACCCTGGTGGGGGAAGGCTACGCCGCCACCAACGGCTCCGAGTTCTGGCTAACGCCGAAGGTTTTGGAGCTCGGCTACAGCTTCGTCTCCGGGCTCGAGCTGCCGGCCCTGGCCCAGCCCCACCTGGAGGCGCTCTCCCAGACCATCGACGAGTCCAGCTCCCTGTCCGTTCTCGACGGCGCGGACGTGGTCTACGTCTGCCGCGTGCCCGTGCGCCGCATCATGACGGTCAACATCACCGTCGGCACCCGCTTCCCCGCCCACGCGACCTCCATGGGGCGCGTCCTGCTGGCCGGGCTTGACGATGCCTCCCTGGCCCAGCACCTCGACCACACCCAGCTCGCCCCGCTCACGCCGCGGACGGTCACCTCCCCGGCGCAGCTGCGCGAGATCCTGCACGAGGTCCGCCTGCAGGGCTACAGCCTGGTCGACCAGGAGCTCGAGCTGGGCCTGCGGTCCATCGCCGCGCCCGTAACCGATCCGGAAGGCAAGGTCGTAGCCGCGGTCAACATCTCCACCCAGACCGCCTCCTACGACCTCGAGCACATCGAGACCACCCTCATCCCCGCGCTGCTGCGCACCACGCAGGCCATCAGCGCCGATATCACCCACGCGAAGGAGCCTTATCATGCCTAAGTCCACCGCCCACGACGTGAGCGATGCCAACGATGCCGACATCGTCATCTGCTCGCCCCTGCGCACCCCGGTCGGCCGCTTCGGCGGCGCCCTGGCCGCCGTGCCGGTCCAGGATCTCGCCTCCACCGTCGTGCGCGCCCTGGTCGAGCGCACCGGGCTGCGGACCGCCGACGTCGACGACCTCATCCTGGGCCAGGCCGCCCCGAACGGCGCCGCCCCCGCGCTGGGCCGCGTGGTGGCGCTGGACTCCGGCCTGGGCGAAAGCGTGCCCGGCATGCAGCTGGACCGCCGCTGCGGCTCGGGCCTGCAGGCGGTGACCACCGCCGCCGCGCACGTGGCCACGGGGGCGGCCGACCTCATCATCGCCGGCGGGGCCGAGTCCATGTCCCAGACCGAATACACTGTCGACCCGTCCATCCGCACCGGGGTCAAGGCCGGCAACATGGTCCTGCGCGACCGCCTCCAGCAGGCCCGCGAGACCGCCGGCGGCAAGCACCACCCCATCCCCGGCGGCATGATCGAGACCGCCGAGAACCTCCGCCGCGAGGCCGGGCTAACCCGCAGCGCCCAGGACGAGCTGGCCGCCGCCTCCCAGCAGCGCGCCGTCGCCGCCCAGGAAGGCGGGCTCTTCGACGCCGAAATCGTGCCGGTGACCGTACCGGGCCGGCGCCGCAAGGACCCGGACGTCGTGGTCGAGCGCGACGAGCACCCGCGCCCGGGCACCACCGCGGACAAGCTCGCCGGCCTGCGCGCGGTCATGGGTTCCCAAGACCCGGAGGCCACCGTCACCGCCGGCAACGCCTCCGGCCAAAACGACGGCGCGGCCGCCATGATCGTGACCACCCGCGCCCGCGCCCGCGAGCTCGGCCTAACCCCGGCCGCCTGCCTGCGCGGCTGGGCCGTCGCCGGCGTCGAACCGGAGCGCATGGGCATCGGCCCGGTGCCCGCCACCGCCCGCGTCCTCGAGCGCCTCGGCTTGAGCCTTGACAACCTGGATCTCATCGAGCTCAACGAGGCCTTCGCCGCCCAGGCCCTGGCCTGCCTTCGCGAATGGGGCATTTCCGCCGACGACAAGCGCCTCAACCCGCTAGGCTCCGGCATCTCGCTCGGCCACCCCGTCGGCGCGACCGGCGCGCGCATGCTGGTGACCGCCGCCCACACCCTGGAACGCGAGGACCTGCACACCGCGCTGGTGACCATGTGCATCGGCGGCGGTCAGGGCCTGGCAGCCGTTATCACCCGCGACTAGCTCCCGAAAGGAAAAATCCATGACCGTCTTGCACTATCACGACTTCCCCGGCACCCAGGACGCTTCCGCCCCGGTGCTCCTGCTGGGCTCTATCGCCTCCGCCACCGCGATGTGGGCGCCGGTCGCAGACGAGCTCGCCGGGACCCGCCGCGTTGTCGCCATCGACCACCGCGGCCACGGGCGCTCGCCGGATATCACGGAGCCTGCCAGCATGCAGCGCTTGGCCGCCGACGTGCTGGAGACGCTGGACGCAGCCGGCATCGATAGCTTTAGCGTGGTGGGCCTGTCCCTGGGCGGGGCGATCGCCCAGTACCTGGCCGCGACCTCGGAGCGCGTGGAGCGCGCCGCCTTCCTGTGCACCGCCTCCTATTTCGGCGGCCCGGACAAGTGGCTGCCGCGGGTCGAGCTGACCAGCCGCGAGGGCCTTGCCCCCATGGCCGAGTCCGTGGTCGAGCTCTGGCTGACTGAAGACTTCCGCCGCACCCACCCGGCCACCACGGCCGCCTGCCTCGACATGGTGCTTGCCACCCGCGGGTCCGGCTACGCCAGCTGCGCCCAGGCGCTCGCCGACTGGGACTTCACCGAGCAGCTCGCCGACATCACCTGCCCCGTACTCACCCTGGCCGGCGCCGACGATGCCTCCACCCCACCCGCCACCGTCCACTCCATCGCCGAGCGCGTGGCCGGGCCGGCCACCACCGTGACCGTGCCCGGCGCGCACGTGCCGACCCTGGAATCCCCCACGGACGTGACGAAGGCGCTGGCAGACTTCCTGCCCGCCTAGTCGCGGGTGAAGAAATCCACCTTGTCCCAGTCCGGCTCGAGGCCCAGGCCCGGGCCCTGGGGCAGCTCGACCTTGCCGTCGCGGTAAACCAGGTCCTCGGTGGTATAGGACTCGCGCAACAGCAGCGGCCCGAAAAGCTCGGAGCCGAAGTTAATCTCCGGGGTAGCGCACGCAAAGTGCAGCGAGGCCGCCGTGCCGAACGGGCCCTCCAGGCTGGTCGCGCCGTGGCAGGCCAGACCCGCGGCTGCGGCGACCGCCACGGTCTTCTTCGACTCCTGCAGCCCGCCCAGCTTGGTCGTCTTGATGGCCACGACGTCGGCGGCCTGCTCGCGTACGACGCGCAGGGCATCGGCCGGCGAGCACACCGACTCGTCCGCCATCACCGGCACGCCTACCCGGGTGGTGATTTCGCGCAGGGTGGCCAGGTCGTCGGCCGGGGCGGGCTGCTCGAAAAGCTCCACGCCGGCCTCAGCCAGCCGCGGCAGGTAGCGCAGGGCCGTGAGCCGGTCCCAGCGCGCGTTGACGTCGATGCGCAGGCCCACCTCGCCGCCCAGGGCATCGGCCAGCTCCGCGATGCGCCCGGTATCCCGGTCCGGATCGCCCGCGCCCATCTTCAGCTTGAACGAGGTGTGCCCGAAGCGCTCGCGGCGGTCGTTGATTTCCTCCAGCGCTTCATCCAGCGGCAGCACGCCGAGCGCCCAGGTCACGTCGATGGCCTCGCGCACGCGCCCGCCCAGCAGGTCCGTGACCGGCACGCCCAGCGCGCGGGCCCAGGCGTCGTGCATGGCGACGTCGCAGGCGGCCTTCGCGAAGCGCATATTCGCCACCGAGCGCTCGAAATCCGCCACGATGCCCGCCAGCTCGTTGACCGGCCGGCCCTCCATGTGCGGGCGCAGGTGGCCGTCGATGATGACCTTCATCGTCTCCGCCGACTCGCCGCCCCACCAGGGCCCGCCGGGCACCACGCCCTCGCCGTAGCCGACGATGCCACCCTTCAGCCGCACCATCACCAGCAGGATGGGCTGCGCCGTCGCCGTGTAGGTGGCGAAGCCGTGCGGGCGAAACAGCGGCACGTCCAGCAGGCGGGTTTCTACCTTGTCAATTATCAAATCAGTCATTGCTCGCTCCTCGCTTCTAGTTTTAACGCACCAAAAGCCCCGCCGCGTCCGAGTGCGGCTGGGGCCAGGTGTTTTAAAGGTGCTAATCCCTTAGGCTTCTTCCTTGTCGAGTGCGAACGGGTAGGTCACCACGTCGATGCCGCCCTCACCCGGCTGCGGGTCCAGGATGAGCTCCGGCTTGACGGCGGTGGCGACGTCGTTGTCGACCCAATCGCCGCCTTGGAAGTAGAGCTGGGTGGTGATTACGCGGTAGCCGGGGTGCTTGACGCGCAGGTGCAGGTGCGCCGGGCGCCACGGGTGGCCGCCGTAGGACTCGACGAACCAGCCGGTCGGGCCGTCGGTCGGGATCTGGTACGGGGCCGGCTTGACGGTGGTGATCTCGTACTCGCCGTTCTCGTTGGTCACGATGGTCCCGCGCAGGTTCCACTCCGGGATGCCCGGGGCGTACTGGGAGTAGTAGCCGTCCTCGTCGGCGTGCCACAGCTCGACGGTTGCGCCGCCCAAGCCGTTGCCGTCCAGGTCGGTGACCTGGCCCTTGAAGATGAGCTGCTCGGAGTTCTTGTCCTTGTCGCGCATGGGCATCTCGGTCTTCCACGGCAGCTTCGGGGAGTCAGGCACGTAGTACGGGCCCTCGATGGACCCCTTGGTGCCGGTGAAGTTGTTGCGGTTGTAGTTGATTTCCTCGATCTCGTGCTCGACGAAGACGTCCAGCCACAGCGGCCACTCGCCGTACTCGCCGACCTTGATCATCCAGTCCTTGAGCACGCGGTACTCGTCGTAGGTGACCTGGTGCTTGTGGGCGACCTCGGCGATGGCGGCCAGCAGGTCCTTGTAGATTTCCCCGGCGCGTTCCTTCGAGGTGTCGGCCTTGACGATGGTGTTCTTGAACGCGTCAGTGGCGGCGTTGCCGGAACCCTTGGCGGACAGTTCCTCGTCGTGGGCGTTTGCCAGCTTAGACATGGGGTGCTCCTTCGTTGTCGGTGATTCGGTCTTGTGGAGTGCCAAGCGCCCGTCCCGTGATGTGGGCGACTTGATGACCATCAGTGTGTTGCAACTCACCAAGGTGCGCAAGCCCCTTTTTGGAGCGTTTTCTTTAGGTTACGCTGCCCTAATTTGGTCGGCCGGCGTACCCGAACAGCACTTTCCCCGCTTTCCGCCGCCACGCGAACGCGGCACCCCTAACAACCACTAGGCCCCACCCTGGCGCTTGGGGGTGACAACACACCCGGCGGCGCGAAAAATACTTATCTCAGTAAATAAAGGCTTGCCTTACCGGGGTTGAGCTGCAGGTTTTCGACCCGCGAACCACCCGGGAATGTCGTGAACATACACCCCTTAAATCACCCTAGGACTTTCCCTAATGCGACTCGGGTCACGTTCGACCCATCATTGTCACACCTTCACCGAAAACGTGAGGGCGAACACATGACGTTACTTTAACTGCACAACGAGGAAAGGTTTTCCCATGACTGCCCCCACCTCTTCTGCCCGCGAGGTCCTCTCCCGGGCGCTGGACAACCGCCCGGACGAGGGCATCGTTCGCGTGAACCGCGAGGTCTTCACCGACCAGGAGATCTACGACCTGGAGATGAAGTACATCTTCGAGGGCAACTGGCTGTTTTTGGCCCACGATTCGCAGATCCCCAACCCCGGCGACTACTTCACCACGAATATCGGCCGCCAGCCCGTCGTCATTACCCGCTCCAAAGACGGCGAGCTCAACTGCCTCATCAACGCCTGCTCCCACCGCGGCGCCATGCTCTGCCGCAAGAAGGTGGACAACCGCACCACCATCACCTGCCCCTTCCACGGCTGGACCTTCTCCAACGACGGCCAGCTCATCAAGGTCAAGGACGAAAAGGACGGCGGCTACCCGGACAACTTCAACACCGACGGCTCCCACAACCTGCGCCGCGTGCCCAAGTTCGCCTCCTACCGCGGCTTCCTGTTCGGCTCCCTGAACCCGGACGTCGTCGACCTCGAAGAGCACCTGGGCGATGCCCGCGTCTTCCTCGACATGCTCATCGACCAGTCGCCAGAGGGCCTCGAGGTCCTAAAGGGCGCGTCCACCTACACCTTCGACGGCAACTGGAAGCTGCAGGCCGAAAACGGCGCCGACGGCTACCACGTCTCCTCCACCCACTGGAACTACGCGGCGACCACCTCCCGCCGCGGCTCCGGCGAGTCCAAGAACGACACCAAGGCCATGGACGCCGGCAAGTGGGGCGAGCAGGGCGGCGGCTACTTCTCCTTCCCGAACGGCCACCTGGCCCTCTGGTCCACCTGGGCCAACCCGGAGGACCGCCCGCTCTACGACCGCCTGGACGCGCTGAAGGACCTGCACGGCGAGGAGCGCGCCAACTTCATGGTCGGTGCCTCCCGCAACCTGTGCCTGTACCCGAACGTCTACATCATGGACCAGTTCTCCACCCAGATCCGCCGCCTGGAGCCGAAGGGCGTGGACAAGACCGAGGTGACCATCTACTGCATCGCGCCGAAGGGCGAGTCCGCCGAGGCCCGCGCCGCGCGCATCCGCCAGTACGAGGACTTCTTCAACGCCACCGGCATGGCCACCCCGGACGACCTGGAAGAGTTCCGCAGCTGCCAGAAGACCTACCAGGCCTCCGCCTTCCCCTGGAACGACATGACCCGCGGCCAGCAGCAGCAGTCCGCAGGCCCCAATGACAAGGCCAAGGAGCTGGGCATGAACGAGGTGCTCTCCTCCGGCGCCCGCACCGAGGACGAAGGCCTCTACCCGGTCCAGCACGGCTACTGGGAGCAGGTCATGGAAAAGGCCCTCGACCACGAGGAATCCGGCGCGGTTAAGCAGCGGGAGGACAACGAGGCATCGCAGGCCGCGACCGTCGACTACGCCAAGCAGAAGGCCGCCGCCAAGGCCGAAGCCGCCGAGAACGCCCCCGCCCGCCGCCGTCGCCGCCGCCGCTAAACAAGCCCCAAGGAGAAAAACCCATGTCACAGAACATCACGCGCACGGAAATCGAAGACTTCCTCTACTACGAGGCCCGCCTGCTCGACGACCGCGACTTCGAAAACTGGCTCAACTGCTACCGCGAAGACGCCGAGTACTGGATGCCCGCCTGGGACGTCGACGACGAACTTACCCAGGACCCGCAGCAGGAAATCTCGCTCATCTACTACCCAACCCGCGCCGGCCTCGAGGACCGCGTCTTCCGCATCCGCACCGAGCGCTCGTCGGCGACCTCCATCCCGGAGCCGCGCCACAACCACAACATCACCAACGTCGAAATCCTGGAGCGCCGCGACGACGCCGTGGACATCCGCTTCAACTGGATTTCCTACTACTTCCGCTACAACACCACCGACCACTACTTCGGCACCACGTTCATCACCCTGGATACCTCCCAGGAGGACCTCCAGATCGCCAAGAAGAAGATCGTGCTCAAAAACGACTACATCCACCACGTCGTGGACATCTACCAGGTCTAGAGACCCCGACACTAGGAAAGGTGAGAAATCATGACTGCACCGCACAAGGTCGCGCTGGCCTTCGAGGACGGCGTCACGCGCTTCATCGACTGCGCGGAAAACGAAACCATCGCCGATGCCGCCTACCAGGCCCGCATCAACATCCCCTTCGACTGCCGCGACGGCGCCTGCGGGACCTGCAAGTCCTTCTGCGACGCCGGCGACTTCACCGAGGGCGACTACGTCGACGAGGCGCTCTCCCCCGACGAGGCCGCGGAAGGCTACATCCTGGCCTGCCAGACCAAGCCGCTGACCGACATGGTCGTCCAAATCGCCTCCACCTCGGAGATGGCCAAGACCGGCGTCAGCGAGTTCGCCGGCGAGGTCGCCGCCCTGGACCGCCTGTCGGACTCGACCTTCAAGCTCTCGGTCAAGCTCGACGACCCGGCCGCCCTGCACTTTCTGGCCGGCCAGTACATCAACATCACCGTGCCGGGCAGCTCCGAGCACCGCTCCTATTCCTTCTCCTCCGACGTCTCCGACGAACTGGCGACGTTCCTCATCAAGCACACCCCCGGCGGGCTGATGTCGACCTACCTGGACGAGCGCGCCGCCGTCGGCGACCGGCTGACGATGGCCGGCCCCGTCGGTTCCTTCTTCCTCCGCGAGCCGCTGGATCCCATCCTGCTGCTGGCCGGCGGCACGGGCCTGGCACCCATCATGGCCATCCTGGAAAAGCTCTCCCGCGACGAGCTGCTGGACGTGCCCGTCCGCCTCATCTACGGCGCCACCTTCGACCACGACCTGGTGGAGTTGGAGCGCCTCGATGCCTTCCGCGACAAGCTGCCGGACTTCGACTACACCACCGTCGTGGCGGACCCGGAGTCCTCGCACGAGCGCCGCGGCTACGTCACCGACCACATGGACATCAGCGAGCACCTGCACGACGGCGACGCCGACGTCTACCTGTGCGGCCCGCCGCCGATGGTCGAGGCCGTCCGCAAGTACCTGGACGGCCAGGAGACCCCGCCGCGCAACTTCTACTTCGAGAAGTTCAACCCGTCCACCACGGCGGAAAAGGCTAAAGAAACGGCAAAGGAGTCCGCCTAAACCATGTCTTCCACGCAATCCGGGCCCGGCGAGGTCCCCGTCGGCAGCGAAGAGACCTCGCAGCTGTATACGCCCGACCGCTTCCGGGGCCGCAAGGTCGTGGTCACTGGGGCCGCGCAGGGGATTGGCCGGGCGGTGGCGCGGCGCATCGCGCGCGAGAACGGCTCCGTGTTCCTGGTGGACCGCTCTCCCATCGTGCACGAGGTCGCCGAGTCCCTGTGCGAGCTGACCCTGGGCGCGGTCGGCTCCGCCACCGCCGACCTGGAGGCCTTCGGCGGCGCCCAGGACGCGCTCGCGGAGGCCGCGGAGGCGCTCGGCGGGGTGGATACCGCCGTCAACAACGTCGGCGGCACCATCTGGGCCAAGCCCTACCAGCACTACACCGAAGAGGAGATCACGCAGGAGATCCAGCGCTCGCTGTTTACCACCCTGTGGTCGGTGCGCGCGGAGCTGCCCCTGCTTATCGATGCCGGCGGCGGCACCATCGTCAACGTCTCCTCCGTGGCCACGGCCGGCATCAACCGCGTGCCTTACGCCGCCGCCAAGGGCGGGGTCAACGCCCTGACCTCCGCCCTGGCGAAGGAGGCGGCCGGCCACAACGTGCGGGTCGTCGCCGCCGCGCCCGGCGGTACGCTGGCGCCCAAGCGGCAGGTCCCCCGCGGGCCGGGCCCCGGCAGCGAGCAGGAGAAGGCCTGGTACCAGGAGATCGTCGACCAGACTATCGAGTCCTCGCTGGCCAAGCGCTACGGGACCCTGGACGAGCAGGCCGCCCCGATCGCCTTCCTCGCCTCGCCGGAGGCCTCCTATATCAACGGCTCCGTCCTCCCGGTCGCCGGCGGGGATCAGGGCTAGAACAGCCCCGTGCCGGCCTAGCGCCTGCCCAGGGTGAACCTAGCGCCCGCCCGGGAAAGACCGGGGCCGAGCTAGGGCAACGCTAGGCAAACCCACGACAGCCCTAGATCACGGCCTCGAGCAGAATCGGTAGACTCAGAACACATGCCCCACCCCACTAGTGATTCCCGTCACTCGCGCCGGCACCTGTTTTCAGCCTTGGGCCACTTGGGCCCGGGCGAAAGCCTCATCGCCAGCATCTCTGGCCCGGCCGGCGCGGGCAAGACGGAGCTGACCCGCCGCATCCTCCAGTCGCTGTCCGGCTGGTCCACGGTGCAGGCCGCCGCGCTGGACTGGGACGACACCCCGCTGCTCGACCTCATCCGCGCCCGCCTGCTGGCCCGCTCCCGCCACCCGCACGCCAGCCTGGAAAGCGTGCTGGATACCCCTGATGCCGCCACGCTCATCATCGTCGACGACGCCCACTGGGCCGACCCGGAATCCCTCGAGCAGCTGGTCACCCTGGCCCGCCGCCTCACGGTGGGCACGATGTGCCTGGTCTTTACCATCGATGCCACCCACTCCGGCACCAACCGCCTCCCGATGCCACGGCTGCGCGCCATCTCCGACGTCGTCGTCGACATCCCACCGCTGGGCGCGGAGGAGATCCAGTCTTTGGCGCTGACCCACCTGGGCGTGCACCTGTCCCCGCTGTCGGCGCTGAGCCTCCAGCACGTCTCCGGCGGGCGCCCGTCGCTGGTGCGCCAGCTCCTCGACGTGGCCGCGCCCGACCACTGGCGCGATCCGAACCCGCTCATCCGCCTGCCGGAGGCGTGGCACGGGGCGCTGGCGGCGCGCATCGACGGCCGTGACCTGGGCGACCTGCTGCCCATTGCCGCCCTCGAGCACCTGCACCGCTCCAGCCTCGACCTGGGGCTTATCGAGCACCTCGACCCGCAGGCCGCCACCAACCTGGAGCCCGCCCTGGAGGCGGGCATCCTCGCGCTGGCCACCGACGACCACCAGCACAGCGTCTACTTCCGCCACCCCACCGACCGCGCCGTCGTCCGCTCCACCACGGATCCCGCCCGCGCCCGCCGCCTGCACGCCCGCGCCGCGGACTACTACGCCGCCCGCGACGACATCGACGCCGCCACCTTCCACCGGGCTCTCAGCCAGCCCACCGACTCCGGCGCCACCGCCCCGCAGGACCTGGCTGAACGCGGCGCCGCCCTGGGACACGCGGGCCGCTGGCGGGCGGCCGCCGACTCCTACCGGCTGGCGGCGCACCTGGCGGACGGCGAGGAGGCATCGACAAGCAATACCCTGTCGGCCATCGAGGCGCTGATTGCCGGCTCCGACATCCGGCAGGCCAAGCTGTACACGTCGCTGCTCAACTCCGCGGGCGCGGACCCCAGGGTGGACTCCGTGCGCGGCTACCTCGCCCTGCACGAGGGCCGGCGGACCGAGGCCCGCGGCGTCCTTGACCGCGCGTGGGACAAGCTCGAGCGCGACGACACCCCGGACCGCTCCCTGCGCGCCACCGTCGCCGCCCGCCACACCTTGTACTACCTTCACGAATGGCGCCCCGAGCGGGTCCTCGACTGGGCCCAGACCACCGCCCAGTGGTCCCCGGCCAACGATGCCCCCAGCGCCGAAGCCCGCTACCTGTCCTCCTTCGCCCACGCCATCTTGACCGGCGCCGACCACGCCGGGCCCGCCCTCCCGCACGAAACCCCGGCCCTGGCACACCGGCGCGCGATGACGCAGGGCTGGCTGTCCGTCGTCCACGACGACCCCGTCACCGCCAGCCAGCTGCTGCGCACGACCTACCACGTGGAGGGCTCCGAGCGCATCGCGCTGTGGATGGACGCCTGGCACGCCCGCGCCCTGCTGCTGATGGGGGACTTGGACGGGGCGCTGGGCATCGTCGAGCGGGGCCTGTCTCGGGCCGAGCAGTTCGGCATCCGGGTGCTGGAGCCGGTGCTGCTGTGGACTGGGTCCATCGTCGCGCACTACCGCGGCGACCGGGAGCTGGGGCGCGATTACACCAACCGGCTGACCCTGAGCCAGGACGCGTTTTTGATCCAGCGCATCCCGTCTGCGATGACCCAGATGCACTCGGCCGCCATGAACAAGGACTTCCCCGCCGCGGTGCGCTTCGGGCGCTCGCTGTACGAGATGGGCCGGCTGGTCGACATCGGCCAGCCCGGGTTCTGGCCCTGGGAGGACATCTGGGCCCAGCAGCTCCTCCACGCCGGCGATGCCGACCTCGCCGAGGAAGTCACCTCCCGCGCCGAGGAACGCGCCGCCGGCAGCGACATCCTGTCCGTTGCCGCGAAGCTCGCCGTCCCGCGCGCCGGCCTGCTCATCCAGCGCGGCGAGACCGCCGCCGGATTGAAGCGGCTCGCCGATGCCGTCGAGATGATCGAGTCGCGCCCCCTGCCCTTCTACCAGTCGCGCATCCTGTTTGAGTACGGGCGCATCCTGCGCCGGCTGGGCCGGCGGCGCCACGCCGACGAGATCTTCGGCCGCGCCGGCGAAGTCTACGCCGCGATGGGCGCGCCCGAATTCGTCGAGCGCTGCAACCAGGAGCGCCGCGCCAGCGGGCTCGGACGGCGCACCACCGGCGCCGGCGGACTGACGCCGCAGGAGGAGGAGATCGCGAAGGCCGTCGCCGACGGCGCCAGCAACCGGGAGGTCGCCGAGGAACTCTACCTATCGACCAAGACCGTCGAGTACCACCTGACGCGGGTCTACCGGAAGCTCGGCATCCGCTCGCGCAACGAACTTCCGCGTGCCCTCGCGCACGCGGGCCCCGACAATTAAATAGACCATCCGCAACCTACCCCTGAACTGAACCCGGAACCTACAAGGAAAGGATTTTCCACCGTGCTGTTTCTTGCCCGAATGGACGTCACCTTCCCCGATCACCTAAGCCCCGAAGAGGTCGCCGATTTCCAGGCCCGCGAAAAGGAGTACTCCGGCTCGCTCCAGACCGCCGGGAAAATGAAAGGCATCTGGCGCGTAGTCGGCGAGTACTCCAACTACTCCATCTACGACGCCCCCGACAACGATGCCCTCCACGACATCTTCGCCGGCTTCCCCATGTACAAGTACATGAAGATCCACGTCACCCCGCTGGCCAAGCACCCCAACTCCACCGACGCCGTCGCCTACTGATTCCGCCTACTGATTCCGCCTACTGGGGTTACCCGCAAATCGTGGACACGTTGTTAAGCTGCTTAGGGGTTAAGCAGCGGCCTTCTTATTACCATTTTGATCAGCGAGCTGGGCTTCGAAATCGACGGGGCTTACCATCCCGATGGACGAGTGGCGACG
>JAQYQB010000024.1 GCA_028726465.1 Mycobacteriaceae bacterium
AGCTCGCCGCTGTAGAGCATGCGCAGCATCGGCAGCGCCAGCACCAGGGTGAGCGCCTCCAGGGTCAGGGTGCTGGAGATGACCATCCCGTTAAAGCCCTTAATCGGGTCCTTGACGGGCTTGTGCCCCATGCCCAAGGGCCCGACGTCCTTCGGCTTGTCCGTCATGCCGGCTCCTTTCCAAACATCGCGCGTGCCTCACCGGCGGTGACCACCGATCCGGTGATGACAATACCGGAACCGGACTGGATTTCCGCATCCTCGGCCAGCTCGACGGCCTGGGCGTAGGCCGACTGCAGGTCGGGCTCGACGTAGACGCGTTCCTCGCCGAAGATGTCGCGGGCCAGCTCGGCCAGCTCGTAGGCGTCCAGCGCCCGCGGGGAGCTGTTCTGGCTGATGACAATCTCAGTCAGCACGTCTTCCAGCGCGGTAAGGATCCCGGCAGCGTCCTTGTCGCCCAGGATGGCAACCACGCCGACAAGGCGGGCGAAGTCGAAGTCCCGGCCCAGGGCTTTAGCCAACGCGCGGGCGCCGTGCGGGTTGTGCGCGGCGTCGATGAACGTGGTCGGCGACTGCCGCATGCGCTCCAGGCGGCCCGGGGAAATGGCCTGGGCGAAGCCGTTGCGCACGCTCGCCGCGTCCAGCGGGTGCCCGGCCGAGGCCCCGAAGAAGGCCTCCACGGCGGCCAGGGCGACCGCGGCGTTGCGGGCCTGGTGCTCGCCGGCCAGGGGCAAGAAGACGTCCTCGTACAGGCCACCCAGGCCCTGGATGCGCAGCTGCTGGCCGCCCACGGCGATGGTGGATTCCAGCGCGGCGAACTCGCTGCCGGCGCGCGCCACGCCCGCGTCCACGGCCACGGCCTGCTGCAGCAGGACCTCCATGGCCTCCGGCTCCTGCTCCGCCAGGATGGCGATGTTCTCGGCCGGGGTGATGGGGTCGTCGGCGTCCGGGCGGGCCTTAATGATGCCGGCCTTCTCCCCCGCGATTTCGGCAAGGGTATCGCCCAGGTAATCGGTGTGGTCCATGCCCACCGGGCAGACGACCGCGACCTCGGAAGTGACCACGTTGGTCGCGTCCCAGCGCCCGCCCATGCCGACCTCGATGACGGCGACGTCGACCGGGGCATCGGCAAAGGCGGCATAAGCGATGGCCACCAGGACCTCGAACTTGGACATGGCCGGGCCGCCGGCCGCCAAGGACTCGGCGTCCACCATCTCCACGTAGGGCCGGATCTCGCGCCAGATGCGCACGTAGTCGCGCGGGTGGATGGGTTGTCCGTCGATGCCGATGCGCTCGGTCACCCGCTGCAGGTGCGGGCTGGTGAACAGGCCGACCCGGCGGTGGAAGGCCCGCAGCAGCGAGTCGATCATCCGCGACGTCGAGGACTTGCCGTTGGTGCCGGCCACGTGGATGGCCTGGAAGGCCCGCTCCGGGTGGCCGAGCAGGTCCATGAGCTTCTCGATGCGCTCCAGCGAGGGCTCAATCTTCGTCTCCGGCCACCGGGCGTTGAGTTCCTCTTCGACCTCGGCGAGCTCGCGCAGTTCCTCGGCGCTGACGGTCTCCGGCGCGGGCGAGGAATAGTCCTCCGCCCCGCCCAGGTTGAGTGTGAGCCCCGACTCGGTGATTTCGACCGGCGAGCCCTCGGTGCCCTCCTTGAGGGCGTCGACGATCTCGTATTCGGTCTCCTGCCCCTTATCTCGGCCCTTATCGCGGTCCTGCTCGCGGCCGTTGCCGCCGTTTCCGGTACGGTCAGTCACTACTTGAGCGCCTCCAAACGCGCGCTGATGCGGTCAACTTCCTCCTGCGCCACGGCCTGGCGGGTGCGGATCTTTTCCACGACCTCTTCCGGGGCCTTGGACAGGAAGTTGTCGTTGCCCAGCTTCTTGGTGGTCTGTTCCAGCTCCTTGTTGGCCTTGGCCAGGTCCTTTTCCAGGCGCTTGCGCTCGGCCGCGACGTCGACGGCCCCGGAGGTGTCCAGCGTGACTTCGACGGTGGCCTGGGACAGGCGGACCTCGATGGAGGCGGACTCGGTGAAGTCCTCGCCCGGCTCGGTGGTCTTGGCCAGGTTGCGCACCAGGGCCTCCTGGCCGGACAGGTCCGCGGCGGCGAAGTCCAGGCGGCCCGGCACCTTCTGGGAGGGCTTAACCCCCTGGTCGGAGCGGAAGCGGCGCAGCTCGGTGATGAGCTTCTCGGCGTCCTGGATGCGGCGGGCGGCGACCTCGTCGGTCGCGGCGCCGCCGTTGGTGTCCTCGGCGGTCGGCCAGTCGGCCACGACCAGGGACTCGCCGCCGGTCAGGGCCTTCCAGAGGACCTCGGTGACAAACGGCATGGTCGGGTGCAGCAGGCGCAGCACGACGTCGAGGACGCGGCCGAGCACGATCTGGGTGGTGCGGGCGCGCTGCTTTTCGGCCTCGTCGGCCGGCTCGCGCGCGATCTGGGTCTTGGCGATCTCGACGTACCAGTCGCACAGCTCGTCCCAGGCGAAGTGGTAGAGCAGCTCGTTGGCCTTGGCGAACTGGAAGTCGTCCAGGTAGGCGTCGACGCGGGAGCGGACCTGCTCGGCGCGGTCCAGGATCCAGCGGTCGGCGTCGGTCAGCGTTTCGCGCTCCGGCAGCTCCGCCACGCCGGCGCCGTTGAGCAGGGCGAACTTGGTGGCGTTGAAGAGCTTGGTGGCGAAGTTACGCGCCGAGGCGGCCGCGTCCGGGCCCAGCGGCAGGTCGACGCCCGGGTTGGCGCCGCGGCCCAGGGCGAAACGCAGCGCGTCCGCGCCGTAGTCGCGGACCCAGTCCATCGGGTCAATGCCGTTGCCCAGGGACTTGGACATCTTACGGCCCTGCTCGTCGCGCACCAGGCCGTGCAGGTAGAGATCCGCAAACGGCACCTGCGGGCGCCCGTCGGTGCCCTTACCCAGAAGCTCCGGGGTCTTGGTGGCGGCGAAGGTGCCGAACATCATCATGCGGGCGACCCAGAAGAACAGGATGTCGTAGGCGGTGACCAGCACGTTGGTCGGGTAGAACTTCTCCAGGTCCGGGGTCTTTTCGGGCCAGCCCAGGGTGGAAAATGGCCACAGCGCGGAGCTGAACCAGGTGTCCAGGACGTCCGGGTCCTGCTCGTATCCGGCCGGGGCCTCCTCGTCCGGGCCCACGCAGACCACGTCGCGGTTGCCGTCAGCGTCCTCCGGCCCGTACCAGATCGGGATCCGGTGGCCCCACCACAGCTGGCGGGAGATGCACCAGTCGTGCATGTCATCGACCCAGTCGAAGTAGCGCGGCTCGAGCGAGGACGGGTGGATGGTGGTATCGCCCTTACGGACCGCCTCGCTGGAGTACTTGGCCATCTCCTTGACGTTGACGAACCACTGCTTGGACAGGCGCGGCTCGATGGCCTCGCCGGAGCGCTCCGAGTGGCCGACCGAGTGGACGTAGGGGCGGATTTCTTTCACAATTCGCCCCTGCTCCGCCAGTGCCTCGCGGATGGCGACGCGGGCGTCCTCGCGGGTCATGCCGTCGAACTGGGTGCCGGTGTCCGCAATGTGGCCGGTCTTGTCCATGATGATGGGCATGTCCAGGCCGTGGCGCTGGCCCATGGCGTAGTCGTTCGGGTCGTGCGCCGGGGTGATCTTGACCGCGCCGGTGCCGAATTCCATGTCGACGTAGTCGTCGGCGATGATCTTCAGGCTCAGATCGTCGCGGAACGGGTGCGGGAACTCCTTGCCCACCAGGTCGGCGTAGCGCTCGTCGTCCGGGTGGACGGCGATGGCGACGTCGCCCAGCATGGTCTCGACACGGGTGGTAGCCACGACCAGGTGCGGCTCGTTGTCATCCAGCGAGCCGTAGCGGATGGAGACCAGCTCGCCCTCGACGTCGTCGTAGACGACCTCCATGTCGGACACGGCGGTCTCCAGCACCGGCGACCAGTTGACCAGGCGGTAGTCCTGGTAGATCAGGCCGGCGTCGTAGAGCATCTTGAAGATGGTCTGCACGGCCTTGGACAGGCCGTCGTCCAGGGTGAAGCGCTCGCGGGACCAGTCCACGGAGTCGCCGATGGCGCGCATCTGGGACTGGATGGTGCCGCCGTATTTTTCCTTCCACTCCCAGACCTTGCCGATGAACTCGTCGCGGTCGTAGTCCCAGCGGGTCTTGCCCTCGGATTCCTTGAGGGCGGCCTCGACCTTGGTCTGCGTGGCAATACCGGCGTGGTCCGCGCCCGGCAGCCACAGCGTGGCATAACCCTGCATGCGCTTGCGGCGGATGATGGAGTCGATGAGCGTGTGGTCCAGCGCGTGGCCCATGTGCAGCTGGCCGGTCACGTTCGGCGGCGGCAGCACGATGGAATAGGCGGGTTTGTCGGAGTGGGCGTCCGGGGTGAAATACCCCGCGTCGACCCAGCCCTCGTACAGGGCGGTCTCCTGTTCTTGCGGCTCCCAGGACTTGGGCAGCGCGTCCGCGCGGTTGGTACCTACTAGTTCCTCATTTTTACGCTCAGTCACGCCGACCAATTCTACCCTGTCGGTCAAACCCCTTTGGGCCCCGCCCAGGCAAGACCGCGGGTTTTTCTCCCGGGGCTAGCCCAGCAGGTGGGCGACGGCTTCCTTTTCCTCGCGCAGCTGCGCCACCGAGGCGTCGATGCGGGCCCGCTGGGCATCGTTTAACTCCAGGCCCTGCACGATTTCCCAGCTACCGTCCCGGCTGACCGTCGGGAAGCCCGCCACCAGGCCGGCGTCAACGCCGTAGGAGCCGTCGGAGACAATAGCCGCGGTGCGCCAGTCGCCCTGCGGGGTGCCGAAAATCCAGTCGTGCATGTGGTCCACGGCCGCCGATGCCGCCGAGGCCGCCGACGAGGACCCGCGGACCTCGATGATTTCGGAGCCGCGCCCGGCCACGGTCGGGATGAACGTGCCTGCGTACCAGCCTTGGTCGACCGCCTCCGCCAGTGGGCGGGAGCCCGCCGTGGCGAAGGTGATGTCCGGGAACTGGGTGTCCGAGTGGTTGCCCCAGACGGCCAGCTTCTCAATCTCATCCGGGCGCACGCCTACCTGCTGGGCCAGCAGGCCGGCCGCGCGGTTGTGGTCGAGTCGCATCAGCGCGGTGAACTGGGAATCATCCAGGTCGGGCGCGTGGTGGGCGGCGATGAGCGCGTTGGTGTTGGCGGGGTTGCCCACCACCAGCACGCGCACGTCGCGGGCGGCCACGCGGTTCAGGGACTCGCCCTGCCGGGAGAAGATCTCCGCGTTGGCAGAAATCAGGTCGGCGCGCTGCATGCCCTTGGTGCGCGGCTGTGCGCCGACCAGGAAGGCGGCCTTCGCGTCGGCGAAGGCGGTGTCCTCGTCGGCGGTGATCTCCACGCCGGCCAGCAGCGGGAAGGCGGAGTCCTGCAGCTCCATGGCCACGCCCTCGGCGGCGCGCACGGCGGACTCGAGCTCCAGCAGTCGCAGGCGGACCGGCTGGTCGGCGCCGAAGACCTCGCCGGCAGCGATCCGCCACAGCAGCGAGTAGGCGATGGCCCCGGCGGCGCCGGTGACCGTAACGTTGATGGGTTCTGAAACGTTGTGCTTCGGTCCACCCTGTGCTGTTGGCTTAGACATTGTGTGCATCATCCTTCCCAGAAGAACACCTCGAGTTTTCGGTGAACTTCCTAGTCTAGACGCAAAAACGGTAGCGCGATAGGTTCCGCCCGATTGCCCTCGAATTGAGGTAGCAGAAGTACACCTATAACTCGGCTGTACTGGCATTTTACCGCCCCCGGGGGCAATTACCGGACGGGGTCGCGAATTTGCGGCACGATAGGGAATGAACCAATCCGTCTAAGCGATTCTTAAAAAAGAGGGGCATGTTGCTATGGGTAACTCCGATTCTCCCACCGCCGTCACGGGAGCCGAGTCTGCCCAGCGCGCCGTCGAAGTCGCGCTCGAGCAGTTTTCCCAGTTCGGTTTCACCGAAACCAAGATGGAGACCATCGCTAACCTCTCGGGCCTGTCCAAGCGCATGCTGCACTACCACTTCGGCGACAAGCGCGGGCTGTACCAGCGCGCCCTCGAGGCCGCGGTAGAACGCCTCAATCCCCCGCTCGAGGACCTTGAGGTCGACTCCGAGGTCCCGGTCGAGGGCGTGCGCAAACTTGTCGATGCCCTCTTCGACTGCCACATCGCCCACCCGGAGGCCGTGCGCATGCTGGCGATGGAGACCACCCAGCAGGTCTTCGGCGTGGTCGGCCGGCAGCCGGTCAACGACGTCAGCGGGGTGGCCCTGCACCTGGACAAGCTGCTCCTCCACGGGCAGGACTCCGGGGCCTTCCGGCCGGGGATCTCGGCCGACGACATCTTCACCCTGATCACCTCGCTGACCATGTACCGGGTGACCAACCACAACATGATCGACAACCTGTTGGGGATAGACATGCAGTCCGAGGCCAACACCGCGGGGCTGCACCGCATGGTGGTGGACGCGGTGCTCGCGTTCCTGACCGCCAACATCCCGGACAGCGGCGAGGCGTCCTACCTCACCGCCCGGGAGGCCGCCGATACCGCGGACAACAACAGCGACATCTACGGCTAGCCCCCCGCCCGCCGGAGACTCTCCCCTCCCCGGCGCCCGGACGCGGAAAAGCCGGCCCGCGCTTCCTCTTCGAAAACGCGGGCCGGCTTTTTATCTGCCTCTAGCTGTTAAGACATCTGCCTAGGCCGACTGCTCCTCGGCGTCGGCGTAGATGAACTCCGGGCCGTCCTCGCCGCGGACTACCTCTGCGGTAATGCGCACCCCCGTGATGTCCTCGCGGTCCGGAATGTCGTACATGATGGGCACCAGCAGCTCCTCCATGATGGCGCGCAGGCCGCGGGCGCCGGTCTTGCGCTCCAGCGCGAGGTTGGCAATCTCCTCCAGCGCGCCGGTGTCGAACTCCAGCTCCGCGCCGTCCATGACGAACAGGGCCTGGTACTGCTTGACCAGGGAGTTGCGCGGCTCGGTGAGTACCCGGATGAGGGACTCCTGGTCCAGGTTGTCCACCGTCGCCACGACGGGCAGGCGGCCGATGAACTCCGGGATGAGGCCGAACTTGACCAGATCTTCCGGGCGGACCTCCTCGAAGAGGTCGACGCGGTCCTGCTCCGACTGAGTCTCCAGCTTGGCGCCGAACCCCAGCCCCTTCTTGCCCACGCGCTCGGAGATGACCTTCTCCAGCCCGGCGAAGGCGCCGGCCACGATGAACAGGATATTGGAGGTATCCAGCTGGATGAATTCCTGGTTGGGGTGCTTGCGCCCGCCCTGCGGCGGGATGGCCGCGACGGTGCCCTCCAGGATCTTCAGCAGGGCCTGCTGCACGCCCTCGCCCGAGACGTCACGGGTGATGGACGGGTTGTCCGACTTGCGGGAAATTTTGTCGATCTCGTCGACGTAGATGATGCCGCGCTGGGCCTTTTCCACGTCGAAATCCGCGGCCTGGAGCAGCTTCAGCAGGATGTTTTCCACGTCTTCGCCCACGTAGCCGGCCTCCGTCAGGGAGGTCGCGTCCGCGATGGCGAACGGCACGTCCAGCATGCGCGCCAGGGTCTGGGCCAGGTAGGTCTTGCCGGAGCCGGTCGGGCCCAGCATCAGGATGTTGGACTTGGCGATTTCGACCGTGTCTTCCGGTTCCTTCTTGGAGCGCTTGCCGCCGCGGGCGGCAGCAGCTTCCTCCGCTTTGATGCGCTTGTAGTGGTTGTAGACCGCCACGGACAGCACCCGCTTGGCCTGGTCCTGGCCGATGACGTAGTTATCCAAGAAGGCCGAGATTTCCGAGGGGCGGGGCAGCCGAACTTCTTCCTTTTCGGCCTGCTCGGCCTGGGCCGCGCCCAGTTCTTCCTCGATAATTTCGTTGCACAGCTCAATGCACTCATCGCAGATGTACACACCGCCGCCGGCGATGAGTTTCTTAACCTGCTTCTGGCTCTTGCCGCAGAAGGAACACTTGAGCAGATCCGCGCTTTCTTGCATACGTGCCATTAAACCCTCTCAACACATAGGGCACAATTTCCTTTATCCCAGCAACCGTACCACGCCCACCCGACGCAGCCGGCGCGCCTTAGCGGAAGGTAGCGAACTTGCTAACTACCCACTTGGCGAGCGCCAACAAGACCACGCCCAGAGCGATGGAAACGATGCCCAGGGTGATGAAGAACGTGTTTTCCGCGCCGGCGTCATCCGGGTTGTAGAAGCCGGCCAGCGTGCCCGCCAGGGAGGTGCCCATGGCCACGGCCATCATCCACACCGCCATCATGCGCGACGGGAAGGCCTCCGGGGCGACCTTGGTCGCCAGAGAGTTGCCCACCGGCGACAGCAGCAGCTCGCCCATGGTGAACAGGAAGAGGATCCAGATGATGGCGAACATCGGGGTGGAGTTCGGGCCGCCGCCGCTGAACGGCAGGAAGAAGAACAGCGAGACGCCGATGATGACGTTGGCAATGCCGAACTTGGTCGGCGTCGACCACTGGCGGTCGCCCAGCTTGGTCCAGATGAAGGCGAAAATACTGGAAAAGATGACGATGAAGATCGGGTTAATGAGCTGGACCATCGACGGCGGGATCTCGATGCCGAAGATGTGGCGGTCCAGGCGCATATCGGAGTAGATGGTCAGCACGGTGAACTGCTGCTGGAAGATGCCGAAGAAGAGCACGCCGGAGACGAACATCGGGATAAAGCCGAGCAGGCGGCCGCGCTCCTGCGGGGTGGTCAGGCGGGAGCGGTACATCTGCAGCCACAGCGTCACCGCGGCGAGGAAGGCCACGACGGTGACGATGTTGGACAGCCACTCCAGCTTGACCACGCCGGAGGCGATGAGCCACACGCACACGACAACGATGACGGCAAGGACGCTCAGGGCTGCCAGCAGCTGCTGGCGCGAGACCGGATTCGGGACCTCGTGGCCGGCTTCCTTGATGGTGCTGCCGCGCATGAGGGTGTACTGGACCAGGCCGAAGAACATGCCCACGGCGGCAATGCCGAAGCCCCAGTGGAAGCCCTGCCAGCCCCACAGGAGCGTGGTAATCAGCGGGCCGAAGAGCGCGCCGATATTAACGCCCATATAGAAGATGGAGAAGCCGCCATCGCGGCGGGGATCATCGCGCGAGTAGAGCGCGCCCAGCACCACCTGCGCCGTGGTCTTCACGCCACCGGAGCCCACGGCGATGAGCACCAGGCCGATGGCCAGGCCGGTGACCGCGGGGATGAAGGCCAGCGCCAGGTGGCCCAGCATGACCATGATGGCCGAGTAGTACAGGGTGCGCTCCGCGCCGAGCACACGGTCGGCCACCAGGGAAGCCAGCAGGCAGGCCATGTAGACCAGGCCTCCGTAGGCGCCGACGATGGAGGTTGCCGCCGCCTTGGGGATCTCCAGGCCGCCGTCGGCCACGGAGTAGTACATGTACAGCAGGACCAGCGCCTGCATGCCGTAGAAGCTGAAACGCTCCCACATCTCCACGCCGAAGAGGTTGGCCAGCCCCCACGGGTGGCCGAAGAACTGGCGTTGCGATTCTTGTGGTTTACTGACGGCTGAGCCGCCGCCGGCACCGTGCGCGTCGCCCGACGCGCCTGACACTGAGTGAGCGTTTGTGATTCGTGACATAGAAATATATAGCCACCTTCCACGCCACAACGCAATTAATGTGGGATCTGCCACCCCCGTTTTCCGGTGGGCTACCTCGCCCTTCCCGCCTGGTGGGACGGGTCAGCCCTGCCGGCAGTGCCCCGGCTGAGCAGGGCCGTTCCCGGCGACTGATAGTTTTCGCTTGCGCAATCTTCCGCCCCGCGCGCGCCGGCTGCCCCGTGCCACCCCAAACAAAAGGCCCGCGGCCGGGCGTTATGCCGGCGGCGGGCCTGAGTCCCACAAGGGGTACCCCTGAATTTAGGAGTTCAGCTTGCGGTATTCAAAGACCTGGTCGATGATGCCGTATTCCTTGGCCTCCTCGGCGGTCAGGATCTTGTCGCGGTCGGTGTCGATGCGCACCTGCTCGGCCGTGCGGCCGGTGTGCTCGGCGAGGGTGTTCTCCATCAGCTTGCGCATGCGCTCGATCTCGGCGGCCTGGATCTCCAGGTCGGAGACCTGGCCCTGGGTGCCCTGGGTGGCGGGCTGGTGGATGAGCACGCGGGCGTTCGGCAGCGCGGCGCGCTTGCCCGGAGCACCGGCAGCCAGCAGGACCGCCGCGGCGGAGGCCGCCTGACCCAGGCAGACCGTCTGCACGTCGGGGCGCACGTAACGCATGGTGTCGTAGATAGCCATCAGCGCGGTAAAAGAACCGCCCGGGGAGTTGATGTACATGGTGATGTCGCGGTCCGGGTCCTGGGCCTCCAGGACCAGCAGCTGCGCCATAACATCGTTAGCGGAAGTGTCATCGACCTGGGTGCCCAGGAAGATGATGCGCTCTTCGAAGAGCTTCGAGTACGGGTTGGTCTCCTTGGTCCCCTGCGCGGACTGCTCGATGAACGACGGCAGCACGTAGCGGGAAGAAGGCATCTGCGATTGCGTCATATTAAAAATTCTCCTTGCTTCTGAGCTTGAGGTGGTGAGGTGCTACCTAGTTCTAGTTGCTGATGGGGCCGTTGACGGTCTCGATGACGTGGTCGACGATGCCGTAGTCCTTCGCCTGCGCGGCGGTGAACCAGCGGTCGCGGTCCGAGTCCTTCGTAATCTGCTCGAAGGTCTGGCCGGTGTGCTCAGCGATCAGCTCAGCCATCTCGCGCTTGGTGGCGGCGAACTGCTCGGCCTGGATGGCGATATCCGCGGCGGTGCCGCCCACGCCGGCGGAGGGTTGGTGCATCATGATGCGGGCGTGCGGCAGGGCGAAGCGCTTGCCCTTGGTGCCGCCGGAGAGCAGGAACTGGCCCATGGAGGCGGCCAGGCCCATGCCGTAGGTGGCGACGTCGCACGGCGAGTATTTCATGGTGTCGTAAATGGCCATGCCGGCGGTCACCGAGCCACCCGGGGAGTTGATGTAGAGGGAAATATCGCGCGTCGGGTCCTCGGCGGACAACAGCAGGATCTGGGCGCAGAGCTTATTGGCAATCTCGTCATCAACCTGGGTGCCCAGGAAGATGATGCGCTCGCGCAGCAGGCGTTCGTAGACACTGTCGCCGAGGTTCATGCCCGGCGCTGGCGAGGTCATCTGAATACTGTCAGACATAGAATTCATAATCTCCTTGGTGACGGATCTTTGTCTTAATACGACCCACGATACTGCCTTTCCCGCCTCCCGTGGGACGTGTTCGCTGTCAGCGTTGCAGCCGCGGTGCAGCCGCCGCAGACAGACGAAAAGCCCAGCCGAAGCTGGGCTAGGCGGCCCCGCCGCGGCCGCTACAGGCGCGGCGGGAGGCGACCTTACTCGGAGTCGGTTGCCGCGTCCTCGTCCTCGTCGATCTCGCCGAAGTACTGGTCGACGTCGACCTTGTTGCCGTCCTCGTCCTTGACGTCAACGCGGCAGATAGCGGCGGCCAGGGCCTTGCCGCGGCGGACGTCGGCGAAGAGGTTGCCGATCTGGCCGTTGGACTGCAGCTGCTGGACGAACTGGTTCGGGTCCATGCCGTAGGACTGCGCGGTGAACAGGATGTGGTCGGTCAGCTCCTGCTGGGAGACCTCCGGCTGCTCCTGCTCAGCGACGGTGTCCAGGAACAGCTGGGTGCGCACGGACTCCTCGGCGGACTTGCGGGCGTCGGCGTCGAACTCCTCGCGGGTGGTGCCCTGCGCCTCGAGCAGCTGCGCCAGCGCCTTCTCGTCGTGAGCCAGCTGGCCCAGGACCTGGTGCAGCTGGGCGTGTGCCTGCTCTTCCACGATGGACTCCGGTAGCTCGAAGGAGACCTTGTCCAGGGCGGCCTTCAGGACCTCGTCGCGGATGTTGCCGGCCTGCTGGGCCTTCTTCTGCTCCTCGACCTGGGTCTTGGTGGCATCGCGCAGCTCGTCGATAGTGTCGAACTCGCTGGCCAGCTGGGCGAACTCGTCGTCCAGGTCCGGCAGCTTGCGCTCCTTGGTCTGCTGGACGTGGACCTTGATGGTGGCCTCTTCGCCCTTGTGCTCGCCGGACTCCAGCTTGGCGGTGAACTCGGCGTCCTCGTCGGTCTTCAGGCCGCGCAGGGCGGTGTCCAGACCCTTGATGAGGTCGTCGTCGCCGATGCGGTAGTTCAGGCCCTCGGTGGAAGCCTCGTCAATCTTATTGCCGTCGACCTCAGCGGTGAGATCGATGACGGCGATGTCGCCGGTCTTCATCTTGCGCTTGGTGTCCTTGAGCTCACCGAAGCGCTCCTGCAGGTTCTCCAGCTCCTTGTCCACGTCGGCGTCCTCGACGGTGATGGCCGGGACGGTGATGGACAGGTCGGCAAAGTCCGGGACCTCGATCTCCGGGCGGACGTCGACCTCGGCGGCGAACTCCACGAAGTCCTTGTCTTCGATCTTGGAGATATCCACGTCCGGCTGGCCGATGACCTTCAGGTCGTTTTCGGTGACGGCCTGCTCGTAGCGGGACGGCAGCATGTCGTTGACGACCTGCTCGAGGATCGGGCCGCGGCCGAAGCGGGCATCGATAAGCTGGCGCGGCGCCTTGCCCTTGCGGAAGCCCGGGATGGCAACCTGCTGGGCGATTGCGGCGTAGGCCTGATCAATCTCTTTATCCAGCTCTGCGAACGGGACGTTGACGGTGAGCTTAACGCGGGTGTCGCTCAGCTTGTCGACGGTAGTCTTCACGAGTAACTCTCCTGGCTCTCAATTGGTAGAAGGATTTCTGGTACAGAGTATAAACAAGGGGCCCGGCAGCACCTCGCATGAGGGTGGCTGACAGGCCCCTATACGTCGGGGCGACAGGATTTGAACCTGCGACCCCCTGCTCCCAAAGCAGGTGCGCTACCAAGCTGCGCCACGCCCCGTATAGCTTGCCCTGCCAGCGCGGAA
>JAQYQB010000025.1 GCA_028726465.1 Mycobacteriaceae bacterium
CCGCGCGGGACCGAAATCAGCGCCAAGTCCTGGGCCACCGAGGCCCCGCTGCGTATGTTGATGAACAACCTGGACCCGGAGGTCGCTGAGCGCCCCGAGGGCCTGGTCGTCTACGGCGGCACCGGCAAGGCCGCCCGCAGCTGGGAAGCCTTCGACGCCATCGTCGACACGCTGCGCGACCTCGAGGCGGACGAGACCCTGCTGGTGCAGTCCGGCAAGCCGGTCGGCGTGTTTAAGACCAACGAGTGGGCCCCGCGCGTGCTGATTGCTAACTCCAACCTGGTCGGCGACTGGGCCAACTGGGAGCACTTCCGCGAGCTGGAGGCCGAGGGCCTGATGATGTACGGCCAGATGACCGCCGGGTCCTGGATCTACATCGCCACCCAGGGCATCCTGCAGGGCACCTACGAGACCTTCGCGGCCGTGGCCCACAAGCGCTTCGACGGCACGCTCGCCGGCACGCTGACCCTGACCGGCGGCTGCGGCGGCATGGGCGGCGCCCAGCCGCTGGCCGTGACCTTGAACGGCGGCGTGTGCCTCATCGTGGATGTGGACGAGACCCGCCTCAAGCGCCGCCAGTCCAAGCGCTACCTCGACGAGGTAGTCACCGACCTGGACGAGGCCCTCAAGCTGACCCTGGCCGCCAAGGAAGAAAAGCGCGCCCTGTCCGTGGGCCTGGTTGGCAACGCCGCGGAGGTCTTCCCCGAGATCCTCCGCCGCCAGCAGGCCGGCGAGCTGACGGTGGACGTGGTCACCGACCAGACCTCCGCCCACGATCCGCTCAGCTACCTGCCCACCGAGAGCACCGTGGCGGACTGGCACACCGAGGCCCAGGCCGACCCGACCACCTTCACCAAGAAGTCCCGCGAGTCCATGGCCCGCCAGGTCCAGGCCATGGTCGAATTCCAGGACGCCGGCGCCGAGGTCTTCGACTACGGCAACTCCATCCGCGACGAGGCCCGCCACGCCGGCTACACCCGCGCCTTCGAGTTCCCGGGCTTCGTCCCGGCCTATATCCGCCCGCTGTTCTGCGAGGGCCTGGGCCCGTTCCGTTGGGCCGCGCTGTCCGGCGACCCGGAAGACATCAAGGTCACCGACCAGGCGCTTAAGGAGCTCTTCCCGGACAACGAGCACCTGCACAACTGGCTGGATGCTGCCGAGGAATACGTCGAGTTCGAGGGCCTGCCGGCGCGCATTTGCTGGCTGGGCTACAACGAGCGCCACAAGGCCGGCCTGCGGTTTAACGAGCTCGTCGCCGAGGGCAAGATCTCCGCGCCGATCGTTATCGGCCGCGACCACCTGGACTCCGGTTCCGTCGCCTCGCCGTACCGCGAGACCGAGGCCATGCTGGACGGCACCGATGCCGTGGCCGACTGGCCGCTGCTCAACGCCATGACCGCCGTGTCCTCCGGCGCGACCTGGGTTTCCATCCACCACGGCGGCGGCGTCGGGATGGGCCGCTCCATCCACGCCGGCCAGGTCAGCGTCGCCGACGGCACCGAGCTGGCCGCCGCCAAGCTGCGCTCGGTGCTCACCAACGACCCGGGCATGGGCGTTATCCGCCACGTGGACGCGGGCTACACTCGGGCCCAGGAAGTCGCCGAGGAGCGCGGGGTGCGCATCCCGATGGAGTTCAAGGCCCGCGACTAGGTATAAAGCCCCGTTCCCTTTGCCGACCACGCCCGTTCCAGAAAGGTATGACGCATGACCAAGGTATTCCGCAATATTTCCGAGCTCCGCACGGTAGCCGAAGCTGGCACCATTACCGACGCCGCGCTGGTGTCTGACGACGCCGGCACCATCGCCTGGGTCGGCCCCGCGGCCGAGTTGCCCGGAGAATACGCAGACGCCGAGACCGTCGACCTGGGCGGGCGGGCCGTGCTGCCCGGCTGGGTGGACTCCCACACCCACATGGTCTTCGACGGCAACCGCGCCGAGGAATTCGAGGCCCGGATGGCCGGCGGCGACTACGCGGCCGGCGGAATCGCGGTGACCATGGAGGCCACCCGCTCGGCCGGCGCGGAGCGGCTGAGCCAGTTGGTCCGCGAGCGCGTGGCCGCCGGGCACGCGGGCGGCACCACGACGTTCGAGACCAAGACCGGCTACGGCCTGGACGTGGATTCTGAGGTCGAGGCCGCCCGGGTGGCTAGCCAGTACGTCGACGAAGTGACCTTCCTCGGCGCGCACCTGGTGCCGCCGGGGCAGGAGGCCGAGGCCTACGTCGAGCAGGTCGTCGGGCCGATGCTAGATAAGGTTGCGCCCTATGCCGGCTGGATCGACGTCTTCTGCGAGCGCGGCGCCTTCAACGAGGAACAGTCCCGCCGGGTCCTGGAGGCCGGCCGCGACGCCGGGCTGGGCCTGCGCGTGCACGGCAACCAGCTGGGGGAGGGCCCGGGCGTGGCGCTGGCCGTCGAGCTCGGCGCCGCCTCCGTCGACCACGTCAACTACCTAAGCGACGACGATATTGCGCGCCTGGCGGATTCGGAGACCGTCGCGACCATGCTGCCGGCCTGCGATCTGTCCACCCGGCAGCCGCTCGCGCCGGGCCGCAAGCTCATCGACGCTGGCGTGACCGTCGCGATTGCCTCCAACCTGAACCCGGGCACCAGCTACACCTCCTCGATGAATTTCTGCGTGACCACGGCGGTGCTCCAGCAGCACCTAAGCCTGGACGAGGCCATCGCCGCGGCCACCCTGGGCGGGGCGAAGGCGCTGCGCCGGCAGGCGGTCTCGGGAGGCAAGGACGCCGCCGGTCGCCCGGCCAAGGGCCAGCTGGTGGTCGGCGCGGCCGCGGACTTGCACGTCCTGACCGCGGAAAACGCCATTAATCTGGCGTACCGCCCGGGCATGCCGGCCACGTGGCGCACCTATGTCGGCGGGGAATTGGCCGCCGAGAATAACTAGCCCCACCGGCGGCAACGCGCCGGGGGCTTGCCCCAATGGTGTTTGCCCGCCCATTAGCGTAATGTTGGGCGGGCAATGAGCATTACCGATAACGCCACCGGCGGCGTCAACGAGCCGGAAGAATTTTCTCAACAGTCGGAATCTCAGGACAACGCGCAAGGTGTGGCAGCAGAGGCTGCGAAGAACACCGGGGCTGCGCAAGCTTCTGAGGGCGCCGGCGCCGAATCCCAGGATTCGGCCAAAGACAACTCCCAGGGGTTTGACGGCCTAGGCCTGCCAAGCGAAGTGCTTGACGCCGTGGCCAGCGTTGGTTTCACCACCCCTTCGCCAATCCAAGCGGAAACCATCCCGATCTTGATGGAAGGCCGCGACGTGGTCGGCCTCGCCCAGACCGGTACCGGCAAGACGGCGGCCTTCGCGCTGCCGATCCTCGCCCGCATCGACGAGCAGGCCCGCCACCCGCAGGCCCTCGTGCTCGCGCCGACGCGCGAGCTGGCCCTGCAGGTTGCCGATTCCTTCCAGTCCTTCGCGGATCACCTGGGCAACATCGAGGTCCTGCCGATCTACGGCGGTCAGGCCTACGGCATCCAGCTGTCCGGCCTGCGCCGCGGCGCCCAGATCATCGTCGGCACCCCGGGCCGTGTCATCGACCACCTGGAGAAGGGCTCGCTGGACCTGTCCCAGCTGCGCTTCCTGGTCCTCGACGAGGCCGACGAGATGCTGAACATGGGCTTCCAGGAAGACGTCGAGCGCATCCTGGAAGACACCCCGGACAACAAACAGGTCGCGCTGTTCTCGGCCACCATGCCCAACAGCATCCGCCGCCTGTCCAAGCAGTACCTGGATAACCCGGCCGAGGTGACCGTCAAGTCCGAGCGCCGCACCAACGACAACATCAAGCAGCGCTTCCTGCTGACCCCGCACCGCGCGAAGATGGACGCGTTCACCCGGATCCTCGAGGTCACGGACTACGACGCCATCATCGTCTTCTGCCGGACCAAGCACGAGACCGAAGAGGTCGCCGAAAAGCTGTCCGATGCCGGCTATTCCGCCGCCGCCATCAACGGCGACATCGCGCAGAACCAGCGCGAGCGCACCGTGGATCAGCTCAAGGACGGCCGCCTGGACATCCTGGTGGCTACCGACGTGGCCGCCCGCGGCCTGGACGTCGAGCGCATCACCCACGTGGTCAACTACGACATCCCGAACGACACCGAGTCTTACGTGCACCGCATCGGCCGCACCGGCCGTGCCGGCCGCACCGGCGAGGCCATCCTGTTCGTCACCCCGCGCGAGCGGCGCATGCTGCGCTCCATCGAGCGGGTGACCAACGCCCGCCTGGAGGAGATGGAGCTGCCGACCGTCGACGAGGTCAACGTCAAGCGCAAGGAGAAGTTCGCGCAGTCCATCACGGAGACCCTGGGCGACAAGCAGATGGAGCTCTTCCGCGGCCTGGTCCGCAAGTACTCCGAGGTCAACAACGTCGGCATGGACGACATCGCCGCTTCCCTGGCCGTGCAGCTGCAGGCCGGCTCCGACTTCCTGATGAAGGAACAGCCGGTGAGCAAGAAGGACAAGCGCGACAAGGAGCGCTTCCGCCGCGACGATCGTGGCGACCGCGGCGACAAGCGCGGCGGCCGCTTTAGGGATCGCGACCGGGACCGCGACCGCGGGCCGAAGCGCCCGGACGGCGACTTCGAGACCTACCGCCTGGACGTCGGCAAGCGCCAGAACGTCCGCCCGGGTGCCATCGTGGGCGCCATCGCCAACGAGGGCGGCCTGTCGTCGAAGGACTTCGGCCGTATCACCATCGCGGTGGGCCACACCTTGGTCGACCTGCCGAAGAACTTGGACCCGGCCGTGCTGGATCGGTTGAAGGACACCCGTATTTCCGGGCAGCTCATCAACATCCAGAAGGACACTGGGCGCCCGCCGCGCCGCGGCTTCCACCGCGACGATAACCGCGACAACCGCGATAACCGCGGGGGCCGCCGCCGCGAGGGTGGCCGCCGGGGCGACAAGGGCGGTCGCGGCCGCTGGCGCGACTAGTGCGCTGACCGGCCCTAAGCCAGCTAAGGAACCACAGGAAACCTGGCGCAGTCTATAAAGGCATGCGCCAACGCTTCCTGTGGTTTCTTTGTCTGTGCACCCTGCTCTATCTCTGCGGGCAGGTGGCCCCTTACCTACAGCCGGAGGAAGACGACGGTCTCCCAGAACTGGGCGCCAGCCTGGAGCGGGTGGAGCCGGTCGAGCAGCGCCAGCGCGTGCTGGGCTACGAGCGCGAGGCCTTCGGCGCCGGGTGGGGCCCGGCCCCAAGCTCGGCGTGCACCACCCGGGAGGTCGCCATTATGGAACAGGCCATGCAGCTGCGCCGCAGCGGGGCGTGCGGGATTAGCCGCGGCAGCCTCTACGACCCCTACGCCGGGGAGGAGGTGCCCCTGCGCCGCGGCGACGTCCCGGTGGAGGTAGACCACGTCTTCCCGCTCTCTGCCGCGTGGGATCTGGGCGCGCACAGCTGGTCGGCGCAGCGGCGGCAGGATTTCGCTAATGATCCGCTCAACCTGGTGGTGACCCGGGACGAGGTCAACCGCGACAAGTCCGACGACCTGCCGGCCCGGTGGCTGCCGCCGGCGGTGGGGCAGCGTTGCTGGTACGTGCGGCGGCTGGCGGCCGTCGCCGCGAAATACGGCCTGCCCCTGCCGCGGCGGGACGTAAAGGTCATGCGGGCGCAGTGCCGGTTGATCATTTGACCCGAATTAACGATAGGGTTAACTGCGGAAGCCGTGTCCCATGCACGGTGATTTTCCTATGAGCGGCGCTTTTACTTAGCCGTCGCAAAAACCCGTGAGAAAGGTTCTGGAGCAACTTTTATGACTTCTTTGTTCATCGCCGCGCACGTGATTGCCGCGATTTTGCTGTTGGGCCCGGTCACCGTGGCGACGTCGCAGTTCGGCCCGCAGATGCTGAAGGCCGCCGAGGGCGACGACAAGGCGCTTGGCGCCACGCGTACCCTGCACAACATCACTAATTCCTACGGCTATATCTCCGCGATCGTGCCGATTTTGGGTATCGCCGTCTTCCTGATGGATATGTCCACCTACGGCACCCAGGGGCAGTTCCACGCGTCCATCCTGCTGGCGATTATCGCCTGGGCGCTGCTGTTCTTCCTCATCATCCCGCGCCAGAAGAAGGCCATGGCCGCCCTAGCCGGTGAGGGCACCACCGATTTCGCCAAGGACAAGAAGCAGCTGGCCATGTTCAGCGGCATCTTCAACCTGCTGTGGGTTGTTATCGCCATCCTGATGTTCCTGTAGACGCCACGGGGCATCGGCAAGCAAAAACCCGCCTCCCGGACCGCGCAAGAACGCGGCGGGGAAGGCGGGATTTTTCTTATCTTAGGAGGGCGCCGTGCGGGCTAGGCGGAACTAGTCCTTGACCTGCTTGGCAGCGTCCTCGAAGGCCATCTCGTCGTCCTTGGAGACGATCTTGACCAGGTCCTCGACCTGGGCGAACTCGTCCTGGACCTCCTTGGGCGGCTGCTTGGTCGCCAGGGAGACCACGACGGTCACGAGGAGCGAGAGGGCGAAGCCCGGGACGATCTCGTAGATGGTCTCGGTCAGCGCCGGGACGTTGCCCCAGATGATGGTGGTCAGTGCACCGACAATCATGCCGGCGATGGCGCCGGTGGAGTTGAGTCGCTTCCAGTACAGGGACAGCAGGACCAGCGGGCCGAAGGCGGCACCGAAGCCGGCCCAGGCGAAGCCGACCAGACCCAGGATGGAATCCGACGGGTTGATGGCCAGCAGGGCGGCCACGACGGCCACGGCCACGACCGCGGTACGCGACAGGTTGATGAGCAGATCCTCGGAGAGGTTCTTCTTGGAGAAGATCTTCCACAGGTCCTCGATGAGCGAGCTGGCCACGACCAGCAGCTGGGAGGACATGGTGGACATGATGGCGGCCAGAACCGCGGTCAGCACCAGGCCGGCCGGCAGCGGGTGGAACATGACCTGCGCCATGTCCAGGAAGACGGTCTCGTAGTTCTCCTGGTCCGTGATGGAGTAGTCGTTCTGGGTGAAAAAGACCGTGGCGGACAGTGCCACGAAGATGGCGCCGAGCACGGACAGGCCCATCCAGGTCACCCCGTAGAAACGGCCCTGGCGGGCATCGGAGGGCTTGCGCAGTGCCATGAAGCGCACGATGACGTGCGGCTGACCGAAGTAGCCCAGGCCCCAGGCGATATTGCCGATAACCACGCCGGCGGTCACGCCGGAGACGAGGGAGAAGTAGTTCGGGTTCTCCAGCACGCCGTTGGTGGCGTAGGGGTTCTCTGCGGCGAAGGAGAAGATGTCCGACGGGTTATCCAGGGAGATGATGGCCATGACCGGCACGATGATGAGCGAGCAGAACATCAGCAGGCCCTGGACGACGTCCGTGTAGGACACGGCGAGGAAGCCGCCGACGAAGGTGTAGGCGACGGTGACCGCGGCGATGATCAGCATGCCGGTCAGGTAGTCGCCGCCGAAGGTGGACTCGAAATAGCGGCCGCCGGAGACCATGCCGGAGGAGACGTAGAAGGTGAAGAAGAAGATGATGACCAGCGCGGCGATAATCCGCAGCAGGCGGGACTTGTCGCGCAGGCGGTTTTCGAAGAAGGACGGGATGGTGATGGAGTTCCCGGCCACCTCCGAGTAGGCGCGCAGACGCGGGGCAACCCACTTCCAGTTAGCCCAGGCGCCGCAGGTCAGGCCGATGGCGATCCAGACCTCGGACATGCCGGTCAGGAAGAGGGCGCCGGGCAGGCCCATGAGCAGCCAGCCGGACATATCAGAGGCGCCCGCAGACAGGGCCGCTACGAAGGGGTGCAGCCCACGGCCGCCCAGAACGTAGTCGTCGTATTGATCGGTTTGCTTGTAGCTCCAGTAACCGATGGCGAGCATCGCGAACAGATAAATAATGATCGCGATGACATACCAGGTTGAGGTATCCACGAAGGCTCCTTGCAGTAATTGATGTGTAAAAACAGTGCGCCGCCCGGGCGCGATAAAGCTCAAGCGGCCCAGGGGCGGGAAATAACGGTTGCCTACAGAGTCTTTTCCCAGGTGGTGCCGTGGGAATATGACCTGCGGAACATAACAAGGGTAACGAGACTCACAGAACTGCCCAAGCTATGAAACACGGCGTCACAGGTGCGTGGCAGGCTTTTGTGAAGCAATGAGGAGGTTCACCACTGTTTATAACGAGACGGTAACAATCCCAGGTGACAGGCGTTCCGGCGTCGTTTGCGCGAAAAAGCGCCGTTTCCTCCCCTCAAAGGAGGGTAGGCATCCACGCTGGCCAGCGGCCTAGGCGGCCGGCCGGCAGGGTCGGACGGGTCGGGGAGAGCAATCTTTGACGCAGGCAGAAAAAGTCGCGTGTCGGCCATCGGTGTTAGACTATTCGGCATGTCTGGATACCTTCTGCACGGCCTCTGGCTGCCTGTGTCTGGGTTTAGCCTGTGGGTCGAACAGGTGGAGGGGCACAAGATTGTCACGCCCGCCTCCGTGCCGGAAGGGACCTTTCCAGAAGCGGTCGAGAGCCTGCTTGCCAAGAAGTCTTTCCGCAACCGGGCCCGTGTCTCCCTGCGCACGCCGAAGGGCAAGGACGTCTCGCTCATGGCGCCGATGGCTATGTTCGGCCCGCAGGACGCCATCGTCGCGCTGTCCCAGCTGTCCTTCCTGGACGAGCGGACCCCGGCGGCCACCGCCGAACAACGCGCCTCCATTGCCCCCGATCTCTATTGGCTCATCCGGACCTACCGCGGGCTGACCAAGTTCGTGCGCGCCGGGCGTGTGACCATCCGCCTGTCCTACCAGGCGGGCGAGTGGTTCCCCATGTGGCAGCTGGCCGCCGGGCTGGGGGAGCGCGGCTGGCTGGCGGAGATGATCGCCGCGGCGCCGGGGATCTTGACCATCAACAACCGATCGCTGTCGGACGATCTCATCGACGAGCTCACCCACTGGATCGCCTTCATGGAGCTCAAAGACCTGCTCCACACGCCGCGGCCGTACCCCTGGCACGATTTCGCGCAGGCCATGCTGACCACCTCGCCCATCAAGCGGGGCCGGGCGCAGCTGCTGCGGGGCCTCAACGAGTGGAAGGATTCGATCGCCTCGGTCGATCTGCAGCTGGTCATCATCGTCGAGGAACCCGGGGAGGAGGAGACCTCTCTGGATCCTTCCCAGGCGGTGTGGCCGGTGCGCCTGCGGGTGCGTTCCGGTACAGACTCGCCGCAGCCCATCCGCGTCGACCAGCTCGACGCCCGTTCGGTGGAGAAGCTGCGCGACTCGCAGCGCCGCGCCATCGGCATCGCCCCGGCGCTCAACCCCAGCTCCTCGCGGCCGGCACCCCGCTGGTACGACAACGCCGGGGACTGGGACGTCTACCTGAGTACGGACGCGCTGGTGCAGTTCATCGGCAGCGACGTCTCCGCGCTCAAGGCCGCCGGCTTCACGGTGATGCTGCCCAAGGCCTGGGCGCAGGCGGAGACCAAGGCCCAGCTGGAGACCCGCGAGGTCACCGACCCGGCCGTGGCGGCCACCAAGTCGCAGGTGGGCCTGGAGAAACTGGTCGAATACGACTGGCATATCTCCGTCGGCGACGTGCAGCTGAGCGAACAGGAAATGGAGGAGCTGGTCAACTCCAAGTCGGGGCTCATCCGCCTGCGCGGCGAGTGGGTCATGGCGGATACGCAGGCGCTTAGCCGTATTACCGACTACATGGATAAGCTCAACCAGACCGCCTACAAGCGCCGGAAGAAGCAGCTGGAGGCGGCCGCCAAAGAAGCCGAGCGCGCCCGGGTGCTGGAGACGCCGGGCTGGGAGCAGCTGGTCGCGGACGTGGAACGCCAGCTGGCCGAGTTCAACCAGGCCGACAAGGACACGGACGAGTTCGGCGAGGTGACCATCGCCGAGCTGCGCCAGCTGGCCCTGGAATCCATGGCCAACGAACCGATCGAGTTCACCGGCTCCAAGTGGTTCAACAGCCTGCTGGGCGGCATGGACACCGTCGCCCCGCAGCGCGTCGCGGTGCCGGATACCGTGCACGCGGAGCTGCGCGAATACCAGCGCCGCGGCGTCGACTGGCTCTACTGGATGTCGCAGAACAACATCGGCGCCGTGCTGGCCGACGACATGGGCCTGGGCAAGACCCTGCAGCTGCTGACCCTGCTGGCCGTGGAAAAGGACAAGGCCGCTGAGGAAGGCAAGGAACTCGGCCCGACGCTGGTGGTCGCGCCGACTTCCGTGGTGGGCAACTGGGCGCGGGAGGCCGCGCGCTTCGTCCCGGATTTCACGGTCTTGGTCCAGCACGGCTCCGGCCGCTTAAAGGACAAGGCGCTGCTGACCGCAGCTGCCGATGCCGACTTGGTCATTACCTCCTACGGCACCGTCGGGCGCGATTTCAAGCAGCTCGGCCTAGCCGAGTGGGACCGCGTCGTGCTGGACGAGGCGCAGGCGATCAAGAACTCCGCGACCCGCAGCTCCCGGGCGGTGCGCTCCCTGCCGTCGCGCCACCGCATTGCGCTGACCGGCACGCCGGTGGAAAACCGCCTGTCGGAGATGCGCTCCATCCTGGACTTCTGCAACCCCGGCATCCTGGGGTCTACCAGCTTCTTCCGCAACCACTTCGCCAAGGCCATCGAGCGGGAGCAGGACCCCACCATGACCGAGCGCCTGCGCCTACTCACCGCGCCGTTTATCATGCGCCGGCTGAAGACGGACCCGAAGATCATCGACGACCTGCCGGAGAAGTCCGAGCAGATCCTCACCGTATCCATGACCGCCGAGCAGGCCTCGCTCTACAAGGCCTTCGTGGACGACGTCCAGGTCCAACTCGAGCAGCGCCAGGGCATGGCCCGCCGCGGGCTGGTGCTCTCCTCGCTGACCCGCATCAAGCAGATCTGCAACCACCCGGCCCACTTCCTGGGCGACGGCTCGCCCGTGACCATTAAGGGCAAGCACCGCTCCGGCAAGGTCGCCGAGCTGATGCGGATCGTCGACGAGTCGATCCAGGCCGGCGAACGCCTGCTGGTGTTTACCCAGTACCGCGCCTTCGGCGATATCTTGCAGCCCTACCTGAGCGAGCAGTTGGGGCGCGATATCCCGTTCCTGCACGGCGGGGTCACCAAGAACAAGCGCGATCAGATGGTCGAGGACTTCCAGGATCCGGACGGACCGCCGGCGATGATCCTGTCGCTGAAGGCCGGCGGCACGGGCCTGAACCTGACCGCCGCCAACGTCGTGGTGCACATGGACCGCTGGTGGAACCCGGCGGTGGAAAACCAGGCCACGGACCGCGCCTTCCGCATCGGCCAGCGCAAAAACGTCCAGGTCTACAAGATGATCACCGCCGGCACCCTGGAGGAGAGCATCCAGGATATCCTGGACGGCAAGACCACCCTGGCCGGCTCCGTCGTCGGCGAGGGCGAAGGCTGGCTCACCGAGCTGGATCCGGAGCAGCTGGCCTCCCTGATGAGCTACCGGGGCAGAGAGTAGGAGGAGTCGGTCATGAGCGTGTCTAAAGACAATGTCATCTACGCGAACTTCGGGACCCGCAAGCGCGTGACCTCCGCGGAGGAGACCAACAAGGTCACCCGCAGCGGGGCTACCGGGCCCGTGTTGTCTCCGGCGGCCCAGCGCGTCTGGTCCGTTATCAGCAAGGCCACCGACGACGGCCGCCTGACCCGCGGGCGCCAGTACGCGCGCGCCGGGCACGTGGTGGGCCTCGACGTGCGCAACGGCGCCATCCACGGCCGGGTCGCCGGCTCCCAAAACGAGCCCTTCACGGTCCTCATTCAGCTGCCGTACCGCTCCAACGACGACCTAGCGCGCATTAATGAGCTGCTGGCGCGCACCCCGAACGCCCTGCGCAACGCCCACGAGGGGCACCTAAGCGAGGAGGTCCTCGACCTGCTTTTTGCCCCCACGGCCGACGACCTGCGGCTGAGCTGCTCCTGTCCGGATTCTACCCCGGTCTGCAAGCACGTGGTGGCGGTGGCCGATCGCCTGGCCAGTCGTATCGACGCCGACGCGTCGGTGGTCTTCGCCTTCCGCGGCCTGAACTTCCTGACCCTGGAACAGGCGGTCCTGGAAGAATCGCAGGCCGCGTCCCAGGACGCCTTGGCTAACGATGCCGGCCTGACCAACGACGAGCGCAACGACCTGTTCTGGAAGGGCCGCCAGCTGCCGGACCTGCCGCGGCCGAAGGTCGCCCCGGCGCTGGAGGATTCCGACCCGGATTTGCTGCGCAAGGCCATGCGGGCGGTCTCGCACACCAACGTGGACTTGCTGCGCTCGATCTCCGATATCGAGGACATGTACCACCACCTGACCACCCGCTAGGGGATTAAACGGGTGTTCGATAATAGCTTCGGGCATGTGTCCGGTGGCTGTGTTAGACATGGGGTATGACTTCAACGACGTTCATCCACACCTCCGACCTGCAGATAGGGATGGAGCGTGGTTTCCTCGGAAGCGACGGCCAGGCCCGCTTTAACGCGGCCCGGCTGGCCAGCATTGACAAATTGGGAAAGCTCGCCGCCGAAGTGGGCGCCGAGTTCATCGTCGTAGCCGGGGACGTCTTCGAACATAACTCCCTGTCGCCGCAGACCACCGGTCGCGCCCGGGAGGCGCTGGCCAACCTGGACGTGCCGGTCTACCTGCTGCCCGGCAACCACGATCCGCTGGTGGCGGACTCGATCTTCTTTCGCACCCAGGCCGAAGGAATCCACGTCATCGCGGACTCGGAGCCCATCCCGGTCGCGGACGGCGTCGAGCTCGTCGGGGCCCCGTACCTGTCGAAGCGTTCCAATTACGATCTGGTCGCGGCCGCCCTCGAGCCCCTAGAGCCTACCGACACCATCCGGGTGGCCGTCGGGCACGGGCAGGTCGAATCTCGCACCTCAGAAGAGGACGCCGAGCTGATCGACCTCGCCCTGGTCGAGGAAAAGATCCGCGCCGGGGCCATCGACTACCTCGCGCTGGGGGATACCCACTCGGCCATGCCCCTGGGCAGCACCGGGGCGGTGTGGTTTTCCGGGGCGCCGGAAACCACCGCCTTCCACGAGGTGGAAAGCGACGCCGGCGAGAACAACTCGGGCAAGGCCCTGGCCGTGACCATCGAGAAGACCGCCGCGGGGCAGGCCTCGGTAACCGTGGAAGAGCACCAGCTGGGCGAGTGGCGCTTCGAGGCCTTGAGCGCCGAGCTGACCACCAGCCAGGACGTGGATCACTTCCTCGAAAGGCTCAAGGCCTACCCGCACAAGGACCGCACCGTCATCAAGTACGGCCTGCAGGGCACCCTGGGCATCCAGGACACTCAGCGCCTGCAGCACGAGTTGGAGGCTCTGGAGCCAGTCTTCGCCGACCTGCGCGAGCGCGCCCGGACCATGGACCTCCACCTCGCCCCCTCGGAGGAGGAGCTCGCGGACCTGGAGTTAAGCGGTTTCGCGGCCGGGGCGCTGGAAGAAATCATCACGGACATGGACGCGGATCCGGTGGCCCGGGACGCGGCGAATTTGTTGTTCCGGCTTTCCTCGCCGGACGCGCGGAAAGGGGCTAATTAATGCGGATTCACTCTCTCGAGCTGCGCAATGTGCGCGCCGTCGAACACCTGAAGCTGGAGGACCTTCCGGATCAGGGCGTGGTGGTCATCCACGGCGACAACGAGGCCGGCAAGTCCACCCTGGTCGAGGCCATCGGCGTGGTCCTCAAGCAGGCGCACAGCTCCCACGCAAAGAACACGGTGGGCGTCCTGCGCCCGGTGGGCAAGGACGCCTCGCCCGAAATCACCCTGGAGGCTACCGTGGGGCCGTACCGCTTCCGGATCTTCAAGCGGTGGTTCAGAAAGCAGGCCGCGGAGCTGACCGTTTTCTCGCCGCGCCCGGAAAACCACACCGGCCGCGCCGCGGATGCTCGCCTCAAGGAAATTCTGGACGAGCACCTCGACGACGACCTCTTAGACGCCCTGTTTCTCAAGCAGGACGACTTGGGCGCGGCGGTCGAAGCCGTCGGCATCTCCTCCCTGCGCAACGCCCTGGAGCAAAGCTCCGGCAGCCAGGCCCTCAGCGAGGGCCACGACTCCGGCCTGATGGACAGGGTGGAAGAAGAATACAAGCGCTATTTCACCGGCAAGAAGGGCGAGCCCACCGGCGAGTACAAGCGCGCGGGCAACGAGTTATCGGCCGCCCAGGACGCGGCGGAGCAGGCGCAGCGGGAGCTCACGGAGCTGGAAGGCTACGTGCGTGACTACGAGCGGGCGGTCGACCGGCGCGAGCAGGCTGCACAGGAGCAAGGCTCCGCCCGAAGCGAGCTCGAGCAACGCACGGCCGAGCTGACCGCGGCCCAGCAAGCGCGCGCGGCCTTCCAGGCCAAGGACAAGGACTTCGTCCAAGCCCAGGAATCCCATCAGCGCGCGGGCGAAGATCTGCGCGGCCGCCAGGAGCTGGTCGAGGACCTCAAACGCAACCAGGAGCAGCTGCAGGCGGCGCGGGAGGATCTCGCCCCGGTCGTACAGCAGGCCGCCGAGGCAGATCAGCGCCTCGAGCAGGTGCGCCAGCGGGCCGCGGAGGCGGCCAAGGTCGTTTCGGACGCGCGGCAGCGGCGCAAGGACGCCGCGGGTGCCCACAAGCTCGTCGTGGATAGAAACCGCTTGGCCAAGCTGGACAGCCTGCTGGGCCGCATCGACGAAGTCTCCGAAAAGCTGGGGGCGGTGCGCCAGGAAATCGCCGCGCGCGAGCACACGGTCACCGAGAAACAGCTGGCGGACATCGACCAGCTGGCCCAAGACGTGCAGCTGCACCAGCGTCTGCAGGAAGCCGCCCAGTCGAAGCTGTTTTTTAGCTCCGCATCCGGCGAGGAGATTACCGTTGACGGGCAGTCCTATGCCCTAGAGGCGGGAGGCGAAGAGCTCGAAGTCCCCGTCGCAGACGGCACCGAACTGGTCATTGGCACGCTGTCGGCCCGGTTCGCCGCCGGCCAGATGGGGGAGAGCGTCCGCTCTGCGCGGGAGGAATACGCCCACGCGAAGCGCCGCTTGGAGGATCTGTTGGAATCTCTCGGCTGCGACGGGGCGGCGGAAGCCCGCGGTCTGCGGGAGGAGCAGGTCGAGCAGGACCAGCGGGCGGAGCGACTGCGCCACGAGTTGGATACGCTCGCCGCCGGCGACGACATCGAGCAACTGCGAGCCGAGCACCGCGCGCTGCAGGAATTTTTCGAAGGCGAACAGACAGAGGAATTGCCCGACGTCGACACCGCCGCCGCCACCCTGGCTGCGGCTGAGGAAGCGGAGGAGCAGGCCCAAACCGAGCAGGAGGAAGCCGCCGCGGCCGTCGCGCGCGAGGAGGAACTCAACCTCTCGGAGAAGTTGCTGCGCAGCCAAGTCAAGGTGGACAGCTTGCAGGAGGCTGTCGAGCGCGCCGAACAATCCCTGGCGCGCGCCCGTGGGCACCGCGGCGACGAGGAACTCGAGCAGGCGGTGGAGGCCGCCCAAGAAAGACTGGCGGCCGCCCAGGCAGCGCGCGCTAAGGCGCAGGCTGAGATGAATGCTGCGGATCCGGAACGCGCGGAGCAACTGCATGCCGGCGCCCAAGCTCACCTGAAGTCGCTCGAGGAGACTTGGTCGCAGGCCGACCGGACCATCGCTACGCTTACCGGCTATATCGAGCGGGACCAGGGCAGCGCCGAGCGCGCGGAGAAGGCCCAGGCCCAGTTCGAGAACGCCCAGGACCGCTTCGATTCGTTGGACCGGCGCGCTAAGGCCGTGAAATACCTGCGCGAGGTGCTCCTACGGCACCGCGAGGAGGCCCGCCGCAAGTACTCGGCGCCGTTCGCCGATCGGCTCAGCCGCCTGGCCCGCCGAGTCTACGGCGGCGACGTCGAATTCCAGCTGAACGAAAAACTCGAAGTCACCCAGCGCACCCAGGACGACGTCACCATTGATTTGGGCGAGCTCTCCGGCGGCGCCCGCGAGCAGCTGGCCATCCTGACGCGGTTCGCCATCGCGGAGCTGGTGGAGGAATCCGCGGGCGGCGGGGATGAGGCCGGGGCCCGGCCGGTGCCGGTGGTCATCGACGACGCGCTGGGCTCGACGGACTCCGAGCGCATCCAGCTGATGTCCACGCTGTTTAGCGAGGTAGGCAAACGCGCCCAGGTCATCGTGTTGACCTGCATGCCGCAGCGCTATTCGCGCGTGCCGGGAAAGCTGGAACTAGATATCGAAGACCTCAAGCGGGCGGACTAGGACAATGGAGCAGGCCGGGCAGCAGGCGGAGGAAGCTGCGCGGCAGTCTGTCTACCACGGCTGGCTCGCCCCGGAAGAACAGCGCCTGTGGGAGCTGATGAACCTGGCCGCCCAGCGCGTCGAGGCGAAGCTGGACCAGGCGCTGGAGTCGTGCGGCTCGCTGACGCGGACCGAGTTCCACCTCTTGGCGGCGCTGGCGCGGGCACCCGGGTATACGCTGCGCTTGAAAGAACTGAGCGAGGCGCTGGACTGGGCGCACCCGCGGGTCTCTAAGCAAATCTCGCGCATGTCGCGGCGCGGCCTGGTCAGCAAATCGACTGACGGTAACGACCGGCGGGCGGTGCGCGCCCGGATAACCGAGGACGGCAAGGAGGAGCTGGGGCGCGCCGTTCCGGCCTATACCGCGCAGCTGCAGCGTACGATTTTCGATCGGCTTGCGCCCGGGGAGGCCGACGTCGTGCGGCGTTTACTGGCGAGCGTAGCCGAGGAAGGGCCGGATGTCTCCGCTGCAGCGGGCTGTTAACTCGGAGGTGGGATAGGGTACGTTGAGTCTATGACTAAGCAAACGCGTTGGCTTGACGATGGCGAGCAGGACCTCTGGCGAATGCTCCTAGACTCCATGCGGAAGATCGACCGGGGCATGGAAGACTCCCTGCTCTACGGCAGCGATCTTTCTCTGGCAGATTTTTCCATCCTGGTCCCGCTCTCCGAGGCCGATGGCGAGGCACTGCGGCTGCGCGATCTGTGCAAGAACCTGGGCTGGGATCGCTCCCGGGCCTCCCACCAGGTCAACCGGATGTCCAAACGCGGCCTGGTCACGAAGGGCAAGTGCGCTGGCGATGCCCGCGGCGTGCTCATCGAGCTCACCGACGAGGGGCGCCGCCGCCTGGAGCGCGCCGCGCCGGCCCACGTGGAATCCGTCCGCCGCCTGGTCTTCGACCACCTGTCGGACGCGGACCGCGCCGCCCTGCGGCGCTTCTGTGAGGGCGTACTCGCCGTCGACAACATCCCCGGCCAACCCGGGTTCGTCCCCGATGCCCGCCTGGGCGAGAAGGTAGAGTAAAGGCCATGATGGGCCAAGAGTTGTTCGAGCAACCGCACAAGCAATACGAGCAGTACCACCTCACCGCCTTCCCGGAAGAATCCGCCGCCTTAGGCGATCCGGAACAATTCCCGGACGGGGAGCCGACCGCCGAGCAGGCCGAGATCATGGAAAAGCTGTTGGAGGCGCACCCCGACGAGGCGCTGACCTTCGACGCGGCGACGGGCCTGTGGATTAGCGGCGCGGAGGCCGACGTCGAGGCGCTGTTTAGCGCGCGCGAGGAATTCGTCGCGGCGCTGGAGGAAGGCGTCGATCCCGAGGCCTAGCCTGGAAGGGTGTAGCACCCGCCGGGCAAAGTCGAAACTAGTACGTGGATACTGCTAAGATAGCGGTGGAATCGGGCCGGTCACGGCCAGTGGAGTCGAAAGGAAGCGAAGTAATGACTTCTCGTTTGGAGCAGGAAAAGCGCGAGGCAGAAGCTCGCGACCGCGGTGACGGCGTTGGCAAGGTCATCCTGGAGTGGATCCCGATGGGCATCATCATGATCGTCGTCATGGGCCTGCTGATGATCGGCATGCTCGCCCTGGAGCCGGGCCCGATGGAGCTTTTCTAATCCCGCATTGGCTTTCTTAAGCTCCCTGACCTAGGTGGTCAGGGAGCTTTTTGCATCTGCGGTGTTAGATTGGGGGATATGAATAATAAGTCAGCAGATGTAGAGATTCGACCCGCGCGCGAAGACGAGCTTCCCGCCGCCATCGAGGTCCTGGCCCACACCTTCGCCCAGGACCGCGCGGTGCGCTCCATCATGGCGCACACGGGCGGCCAGTACAACAACGTGGACTTTGCCCGCGCCATTTATGAAATCCAGGTCTACGGCCACTATTTCCCCAACGGGGAGGTGGACCTGGCCATCGACAACGGCGAAATCGTCGGCGTGGGCCTGTGGGCGCGTCCCAATAAGCAGATGTCGACGCCCAAGTTCATGGCGCTGCTGCCGAAGTACATCAACCTCTTCCGCCGCGCGGTGCCTTTCGTAGCCCGGCGGGAGGCGCGCACCGCCAGCGCCCACCCGGGGTTTGCCCACTGGTACCTCTTCGCCATCGCGGTGAGCTCCAGCGTCCAGGGCAAGGGGATTGGCTCCACGATGCTCAAGCACGGCCTGCGCCGCGCCGGCGATGCCCCGGTCTACCTGGAGGCCTCCACGCCGAAGTCCGCGGCGCTGTACCGCTCCCTGGGCTTCGTGGAGCTCGGCCCGATCGAGGTCGCCGGCGACAAGCTGGCCGACCCGCCGGAGGTCGCCATGTGGCGGCCGACCCCGCGGGAGGATGATTAGTCGCAGTACAAAGGGCCCGCACCCAGAACTTTGTCTGGGTGCGGGCCCTTGTTTTGTGGTGTCCCCGACAGGGATCGAACCTGCGACCTTCGGTACCGGAAACCGATGCTCTAATCCGCTGAGCTACGGAGACATTTTCACCATTGCCGCTCGTTGGAACGACAATGATGAAATTCTAACCCATCGGGCTAGTCAGTGTTAAATCAGCCCCGGCGCTTCGTTAACGTCGCTGGTCCCGGTGCGCAGATAGTCCACCACGATCTCGTCGACAGCCGCGTTGCCGGAGGCGACGTGGCCGTGGCCCGGGCCGTGGACGGTCACGACGTGGGAGCCCATCTGGCCGGCCATATCGCCGTGGAACTGGTACGGGGTCTGCGGGTCGCCGGTGGCGTTGATCTGCAGCGGGCGGTGCTCCAGCCCCGCGCCGTTTAGCGCCGGGACGGTGGTCACCGGCCCGCGGCCGCTGCAGGCGATGCCGGAGCCGTACAGGGAGCTAGCCATCGTGAAAGGGTCCTGGGTGACGAATGCCGACCACGCGTAGGACGGGACCAGGCCCGGGTTGGCCCGGAAGGAGTTCTCGTTGCACAGGACGAGGTTCTGCATGGACTGGGCCTGGGTTTGCGCCTCGAGCGCCTTGCGGGCCTGCTCCGGATCCTGGGGCCCGCCCAGGTCCTCGATGCCGGCGATGTGCTTAGCCAGCGCCTCCCAGCTGACGGCCGAAGGCACGAGTAGGCGGGTGAGCATCAGGGTATTCGAGTTGATCTGGGAGGCCTGCGGGTTGCGGATCTTGTCACCCAGGAACTCGGCCTGGACGCGCAGCTCACCGGTCGCGGTCATGATGTTGGCCGCCGGTTGGCTGGAAAACTCCAGCCCCGGGGGCAGGTCGCCGATCTTGGCGTTCGGCGGCAGCACCGTCGGGCGCACGCCGGCCTCGCGGGCTACCTTGCGCGACCACGCTTCGTAGGCCTTCAGGGGAGTGGTGCCCAGGTGGTAGGTGGCATCGTTAGCCGCGACGTAGTCGAAGAAATCGTGCAGCGCGTTCTCGTAGCCGGCCTGCTGGTCGGCCAGGGTGCCGTTCCACGCGCGGGCGGGGCTCATGGCCGAGTCCAGCACTACCTTGTCGGTGTGCTCGGGATAGAAGGTGGCGTAGGTAGAGCCCAGCAGGGTGCCGTAGCTTAGCCCCATGATGGAAATCCGGTCCTCACCCAGGGCCTGGCGCACCATCTCCCAGTCGCGGGCGGTGTTCTCGGTGGTCAGGGAGTTGGTGTAGCCGGGCGTGGACTTCTCGCAAGAATTGCGGATATAGGCGCCGGCGCGGGTGGCGGCGTCGAGGTCGCTGCCGCCCGGCTGGGTGCACTCCACCGGGGTGGAACCCGGCAGGCCGCGCGGCTGGACCGCCACGCGGTCCCACTCGTTGGTAATTCCCTCGGGCCAGGCGAACTGCTCGCTGCCGAAGTAGGAGTAGCCGTCCCCACCCGGGCCGCCCGGGTTGCCGAAGAGCACGCCGCGCTTGGCCTGCGGGTTGGCGGCCGGCACGCGCAGGAAGCCGACGCTGATGGTGCCGGCTGACGGGTTGTCGTAGTACGTGGGGACATCGATACGGCCGCACTCGGCGTTGTCCTCGGTGACCTGCTCGGGGCAGTCCTCCCACTGGATCTGCGGGGCGGCGTTCTGGGCTTCTTGGGCTACCGCCGGGCCGACGGCGAGGCTGCAAGCCACCCCGAGCGCTGCCAGGATGGAAGCAGCGGCCCGGGCCGGGCGTTTCTGAGAAGGTCGTAGCACCTGATTCTCCTAGGAACTGAGTCAGTAAAGAAATTGAAAATAACGGAAACCGTAGGGTTTGAGTGTTTTTACATTATCGCCGTTGCCCCCGGCCTGCATCCTTCCCCAATAAAAAGGGGGCCGGCGGGTGCCCTAGGTCGCCACAACTGACAACTCTGGCACCGCCGGCCCCACGGGGCGGGACAGCGCTACTTCACGATGACGACGATCAGGTCGCGCGGCCCGTGCACGCCCTCCACGCGGGAGAGCTCGATATCGGAGGTCGCCGACGGGCCCGAAATCCAGGTCGCCGGGTGCTCCGGGTTCATGAGGGAGACCATCTCCGGCACGCCGTAGACAATGTTTTCCTGGCGGACGATGCACACGTGGCGGTCCGGGACCAAGGTCAGCGCGCGGCGGCCGTTGGTCTCACCGGCCTCCAGCGAGATCGTGCCGGTCTGGGCAGCCGTAACGTGGGATTCCGTCACGACGGCGTCGACCTCGTTGAGGGTGCGCGGGTCCACGTCGTTGGAATCCGGCTTGGCCTCCCCGTCGAACTCGGCGAAAAGCGCGGTATCCATGCCCGGGGCGTAGCGGATATCGTGGCAGTCCTTATCCGCCAGAATCTTGGCCAGGGTGGCCGGCAGCTCGGCGGCGTCGGTGACGTGTACGTCGGCCTTGTAGTCCACCAGGCGGTCGACCAGCAGGTCGCGCAGCTCGTCCGGGGCGACCTGGCGGTCGCGCTGGTAGTCGCGCGGGACGTCCACGTGGTCGGCCAGGCCCGCGGACTTCTGGGCGGAGCGGATGCGCGACAGGATTTCCTTCTTGGCCGCGCGGGATTGTTCAGCGGTACGGGTCATGACTTAGTTCTCCTTCTCAGTGCCCTGGTCCGGGGACTGGACAGCGGCGGCGGGCAGGCCTTCCTCGCGGGCCTGGGCCAGTAGGTCATGGGCCTCATCGGATTCGAACCACTGGCGGAAGGACTTCTTCGGCGGCACTGCGGTGTCGCGGCCTTCCGACCAACCCGACATGAACAGCGGCAGGCTGTCGATGGTGCCGTTGAAGCCGCCGAGCACGCGGCCGAAGGCGACCAGGCGGGTCAGCGTGTTCCAGACCTTCGGCTTGGCCCAGACGAACTCCACCAGGTCGAAGAGCTTGGACTCGACCGGCGGGGTGGCGTGGGTGACCTTCTGGTAACGGTTTTCCAGAATGACCTGGGACAGCGGGATCTTGACCGGGCAGACCTCGTCGCAGCGCCCGCACAGGGAGCAGGCGTAGGGCAGAGAAGCCGACGGGTCGTGGTGATCCTTCATACCGGTCAGCTGCGGGGTCAGCGAGATGCCGATCGGGCCCGGGTAGACCGAGCCGTAGGCGTGGCCGCCGGCGCGCTCGTAGACCGGGCAGACGTTCAGGCAGGCCGAGCAGCGGATGCACTTGAGCGCCTGGGAACCGACCGGGTTCGACAGGGCGGCGGTGCGGCCGTTGTCCAGCAGGACCAGGTGGAAGTTCTGCGGGCCGTCGCCCTCGGTCACGCCCGTCCACATCGAGGTGTACGGGTTCATGCGCTCGGCGGTGGAGGAGCGCGGCAGCAGCTGCAGGAAGACCTCGAGGTCCTGGAAGCTCGGCACGAGCTTCTCGATACCCATGACCGTAATCAGGGTCTCCGGCAGGGTCACGCACATGCGGCCGTTGCCCTCGGACTCGACGATGTTGATAACGCCGTTTTCGGCCACGCCGAAGTTGGCGCCGGAGATAGCCACCTTGGCCTTCATGAACTGCTCGCGCAGGAACTTACGGGAGGCCTCGGCCAGCTCCGGCGGGTTGGCCGGCAGGGACTCGTCCGTGTTCGGCATCTGCCGGACGAAGATGTCGCGGATCTCGGCGCGGTTGCGGTGAATGGCCGGGACCAGGATGTGGGAGGGCTTGTCCTCGCCCAGCTGGACGATGAGCTCGGCCAGGTCGGTCTCGCGGGCGCTGATGCCGGCCTCTTCGAGGTGCTCGTTCAGGCCGATCTCCTGGGTGGCCATGGACTTGACCTTGACCACGTCGGTCTCACCCGTGTCCTGGATGAGCTGCGTGATGATCTCGTTGGCTTCCTTGGCGTCGCGGGCCCAGTGGACGATGCCGCCGCGGGCAGTCACTGCCTCTTCGAACTGCTCCAGCAGCTCCGGCATGCGGGCGGCCACGTCCTCCTTCAGCGCGGAACCGGCCGAACGCAGCTCCTCCCAGTCCGGGGTTTCTTCCACGGCGTGGGCGCGCTTGTTGCGGATGGTGGTGGTGGCGTGCTCCAGGTTGCGGCGCTGGGTGGCGTTGTTCAGGCCGTCGTGGGCGGCGGCGACGAAGCCGCGGTCGCCGCGCAGGTTGCCGTAGTTTTCGGGGGCACGGGGCGGGGTAGTGTCGGTGAAAACAGCCATTAGAGCATCTTCTCCTTCGAGTAAGCTGCGGACTTCGGCGTCCACGGGTGTTCCTTGGTCGAGGCGAGGATTTCTGCCATGTGGACGGCGCGGATGCCGGCCTGCTGGCGCGAGAGGGCGCCGGCGATGTTCATCAGGCAGGAGGAGTCGCCGCCGGTGACGTACTCGGCGCGGGTGTCCTTAATGTGGCGGGTCTTGTCCGTGACCATGGCCTGGGAGACCTCGGGGTTCTTCAGCGAGAAGGTACCGCCGAAGCCGCAGCACTCCTCGGCGTTTTCGAGCGGGACCAGCTCCATGCCCTCGACGTTCTTCAGCAGCTGGTACGGGCGATCCGCCAGCTTCAGAAAGCGCAGGCCGTGGCAGGAGGAGTGGTAGGTCACGCGGTGCGGGAAGAAGGCACCCAGCTGGGTGGTCTGCGCGATGTCGACGAGGAACTCCGGCAGGTCGTAAGTCTTGTCGGCGGCCTTCTTGGCGCCGTCGACATCCGCCTTGTTACCGAAGCGGTCGGCAATCTTGACGTGCTGCTCGCGCACGGCGCCGACGCAGGAGCCGGAGGCGGAGACCACGTAGTCGATGGAAGGATCCGCGAAGGCATCCGCGTAGGTGCGGATCATGCCCAGCGTTTCTTCCTGGTAACCGGTGTTGACGTGCATCTGCCCGCAGCAGGTCTGTTCCTCGGGGAAGACCACCTCGTGGCCCAAGCGGGAAAGGATGAGGGCAGTGGCTTTGTGAGCGTCCGGGAAAAGGGCGTCGCCAATGCAGGTGGAAAACAATGCTATTCGCATCGATCAGGCTCCTTGGTTTAGCGGGATCTTAAGAAGACTCTCGGGAAATGAGGCTTCTAGAAAATTCACGGGGTTATGAAGTAAATATTAGCGCGAATCCCGTATTTAATCACCCCTAAAAATGACGATGACCTGCGGATGTTTCGAAACATTAATGTTGCGAAAATGGTCCGCAGGTCATGCGCCTGCCCCGCGCATTTTGCGCGGGATTCCGGCCCCGGACGGATTGGGGGTAGCCGGGGTTATCAGGGTCGTGTAAGGAAAGCCTTAGGGAACTAGGCGTGGGGGCTGGTTAGGGCACCAGGAACCCGAGCACGTTGGTCATCAGGAAGACGATGACACACACGACGGCCAGGAAGGCCAGCGAGTAGCCGACGACGTTCTTGAGGATGACGGACTCCTTGCCCTCCATCTGCACGGCGGTGGCGGCAATCGCCAGCGACTGCGGGGAGATCATCTTGCCGACCACGCCACCGGAGGTGTTGGCGGCCAGCATCAGATCCGGGTTGACGTGGATGCGCTCGGCGGCGGCGACCTGCAGGTTGGCGAACAGCGCGTTGGCCGAGGTGTCGGAGCCGGTCACGGCGGTACCGATCCAGCCGAGCACCGGGGCGAACAGCGCGAAGATGCCGCCGGCCGAGGAGACGAACTCACCAATGGCGATGGTCTGGCCCGAGTAGTTCATGGTGTAGGCCAGCGCCAGGACCAGGATGATGGTCAGGGCGGAGAACTTCATGCGGGAAACGACGTCGCCGAAGGCGGTCACCGGCTGGCCGAAGCTTAGCTTGTAGCGGCCGTTCTCGTTGAAGAAGTGGTAGATGATCGTGACGATGATGCCGGAAATCAGCAGCAGCGTACCGGGGTTGCCGAAGACGTTGAAGCTGAAGCTGGTGTCCATGATGTTGCCGGTCGCGTCCACGATCGTGCCGTCCAGGAAGGGCCAGCCGGTCTTGATGACCCAGAAGCCGAACAGGGCCGGGACGGTGGTTGCCACGGCGAAGACCGCGGTGACCACGGCGTAGGGCAGCAGGGCCATCCAAATGCGGCGGCCGGTCAGATCGCTAGTGCCGTCCTGGGCCGGCAGCTCCATGCGCTCGCGCAGGGCGGCCACGCCCTTGGGCTTCCAGACGCGCAGGAAGGCGAAAGCGCAACCCAGGGAGACGATGCAGGCGATGACGTTGGTCAGCTGGTAGGCGAAGAAGGTCGCGGCGAGCCACTGGGCCGCGGCGAAGGAAATGCCAATGACGGCGGCCGCCGGGGCGGTCTCCTTCACGCCGCGCATCCCGTCCAGGATGAAGGCGATGAGGAAGGGCACGATGGCGGCGATGACCAGCACCTGCAGCGAGATCAGCGCGGCGATGTCGTGGGTTTGCTCCAGGGTACGGCCGCCGACCTCGCCGGCGGTGGTCACCGGGATGCCCACGGCGCCGAAGGCCACGGGGGCGGTGTTGGCGATGAGGACCACGGTCGCAGCCCGCAGCGGCTTGACGCCCAGGGCCATGATCATGGTGGCGGTAATGGCCACGGGGGCGCCGAAGCCGGCCAGGGCCTCCAGCAGGCCGCCGAAGCAGAAGGCGATCAGGATGGCCTGGATGCGGATATCGCCGTCGCCGAGCAGGTCGAAGGTCTTGCGCAGATCCTCAAACCGGCCGGAAGCCACGGTGATTTCGTAGAACCAAATAGCGGTAAGGATGACCCAGACGATGGGCAGCAGGCCGAAGAGCCCACCGCGGACCGCAGAAGACAGGGCCATGTCGATGGGCATCGCGAAGCCCACGATGGCAATCACTAGGGAAGTGAGCAGGGCGACCGCGCCGGAGGTGTGGGCACGGGCCTTGAAGCCCAACAACATAATGAAAAAGGCGATGAGCGGCAGGGTGGCCACGAGCGCGGTGAGCCCGAGGCTGTCCCCGATCGCTGAGGTATTGATCTCAAACAAGATGCGTCCTCGAATTCTCCAGATAGGGAGGCCCCGACTATTCGGGGCGCAGCAGGTAGTACACGGTGCTCATTGTGGTTAGTCGGGGAAGAACCGGCTTAGAAACTCACACTGAGTTAAGAAAAGCATAGCGCGGACCTGTGTGTTATCAGACCATTTCGGTCCCCGTATGGGGTATCTCATGCACTACCGGGGTTAGTGCGGTAGTCAAAGGGGATATTCGATAGAGTTTAGGGTTATGACTCCGGCAGAACTGGCACAACTGATTAAGGACACCGCCACCAACGTGTTGGCGGAGCACGACCTGGACACCTCCGTTATCCCCGAAACCGTGACCGTGGAGCGCCCGCGCAACCCGGAACACGGCGATTACGCGACCAACTTGGCCCTGCAGGTCGCCAAGAAGGCGGGCACCCAGCCGCGCGAGCTGGCCACCTGGCTGGCCGCCGCGTTGGACGAGCAGGACGCGATCGCAGAGACCGACGTCGCCGGCCCGGGCTTTTTGAATATCCGCCTGGCCGCCGCCGCCCAGGGCGACGTGGTCGGCAAGATCCGCGAAGCCGGCTCCGACTTCGGCAAGAACACCACCTTTGCCGGGGAGAAGATCAACCTGGAGTTCGTCTCCGCGAACCCGACCGGGCCCATCCACCTCGGGGGCACCCGGTGGGCCGCCGTCGGCGACTCCTTGGGCCGCGTGCTGGAAGCCAGCGGCGCGGAGGTTACCCGCGAGTACTACTTCAACGACCACGGCGGCCAGATCGACCGCTTCGCCCGCTCCCTGGTGGCGGCCGCCCAGGGCGAGCCCACCCCGGAGGACGGCTACGGCGGGGCCTATATCCAGGACATCGCCAGCGCCGTGCTGGAGAAGAACCCGTCGGCCCTGGACGGCACCCCGGAACAGGTCCAGGAGGCCTTCCGTGCCGACGGCGTGGACATGATGTTCGCCCAGATTAAGCAGTCGCTGCACGAGTTCGGCGTGGACTTCGACGTCTACTTCCACGAGAACTCGCTGTTCGAGTCCGGCGCGGTCGAGCGCGCACTGGACCAGCTCAAGGCCCAGGGCGAGCTCTACGAGGCGGACAACGCCTGGTGGCTGAAATCCACCGACTACGGCGACTCCAAGGACCGCGTGGTCGTCAAGTCCGACGGCAACGCCGCCTACATCGCCGGCGACATCGCCTACGTCGCGGACAAGTTCGACCGCGGCCACACCCTGAACATCTACATGCTCGGCGCCGATCACCACGGCTACGTGCCGCGCCTGAAGGCCGCCGCGGCCGCCCTGGGCTACGACGCCGGCGCGGTCGAGGTGCTCATCGGCCAGATGGTCAACCTGCTGCGCGACGGCAAGCCGGTGCGCATGTCCAAGCGCGCGGGCACCGTCATCACGATGGAGGACCTGGTGGCCGCCATCGGCGTGGACGCGGCCCGCTACTCGCTGGTGCGCTCGTCCGTGGACCAGTCCATCGACATCGACCTGGGCCTGTGGCAGTCCCAGTCCTCCGATAACCCCGTCTACTACGTCCAGTACGGGCACGCCCGCCTGTGCTCCCTGGCGCGCAAGGCGCAGGAGGCAGGGGTCACCGCCGACGGCGCGGACCTGTCCCTTCTGACCCACGACCGCGAGGGCGACCTCATCCGTACTCTGGGCGAGTTCCCGGCCGTGGTGGCCGAGGCCGCGGAGCTGCGCGAGCCGCACCGCATCGCCCGCTACGCCGAGGAGCTGGCCGCCAGCTTCCACCGCTTCTACGACCAGTGCCAGGTCCTGCCCAAGGCCGGTGAGGAGGCCCAGCCGGTGCACTCGGCCCGCTTCGCGCTTGCCGATGCCGCCCGCACCACCCTGGCCAACGCGCTGACCATGGTGGGCGTGACCGCCCCGGAGCGGATGTAATGGCCGATTTCAACGATCTGCCGGCGCATGTCTGGCCCCGCAACGCCCAGCGCGAGGAAGACGGCGTGGTCACCGTCGCCGGGGTCCCCGTGCCCGACCTAGTGGAAGAGTACGGCTCGCCGCTCTATGTCTTCGACGAGGACGACTTCCGCTCCCGCTGCCGCGACATGGCCGCCGCCTTCGGCGGGCCCGCCCACGTGCACTACGCCTCCAAGGCCTTCATCTGCAAAAGGATCGTGCAGTGGGTCAACGAGGAGGGGCTGTGCCTGGACGTGGCCTCCCACAACGAGCTGCTCATTGCGCTAGCCGGCGACTTTCCCGCCGCCCGCATGACTGCCCACGGCAACAACAAGGGCGCGGACTACCTGCGGGACTGCGTCGAGCACGGCGTGGGTCACGTGGTACTCGACAACACCGACGAGCTGGAGATGCTCAACCGGATCGCCGGGGAGTTGGGGCGCGTCCAGAAGGTGATGGTGCGCGTGAAGCCGGGCGTGGACGCCCACACTCACGAGTTCATCGCCACCTCGCACGAGGACCAGAAATTCGGCATCTCGCTGGCCACTGGCGCAGCTTTTGATGCCGCCCGCGCCTGCCTGACCGCCGACAACCTTGAGCTAGTCGGACTGCACTGCCACGTCGGCTCCCAGGTCTTCAACGCTGAGGGCTTTAAGCTGGCCGCCGAGCGCGTCATGGCGCTGTATTCGCGCATCCACACTGAGCTCGGCGTCACGCTGTCGGAGCTGGACCTAGGCGGCGGCTTCGGCATCCCGTATATGCCTTACGAGGAGGCCCTCGACGTGAACGCCGTGGCCCACGACCTGCTCACCGCGGTCGGCACGACGGCGGACGCGCTGGGCATCACCCCGCCCTTCGTCCTGGTCGAGCCGGGCCGCGCGCTGGTGGCCGGGTCCGCCATCGCGGTCTATTCCGTGGGCACGGTCAAGGACGTGGAGACGGGCAAGCAGGAGCTGCCGCTGCGGCGCTACCTCTCCGTCGACGGTGGCATGAGCGACAACATCCGCCCGGCCATGTACGGCTCCGAGTACGACCTGCGGGTCATGGGCCGCTACACCGTCGGCGCCGAGGTGCCCTCCCGCGTGGTGGGTTTCCACTGCGAATCCGGCGACATCCTGGTCGACGAGCGGGATCTGCCGGAAGAAATCACCAGCGGCGACATCGTGGCCACCGCCGCCAGCGGCGCCTACCAGTACATGATGTCCTCGCGCTATAACGGCGCGGTGCGGCCCGCGGTGGTCGCCGTGCGCGCCGGCCAGGTCAAGCCCATGCTGCGGCGCGAGACCTTAGCCGATTTGCTCTCGCTAGAGGTCGACTAGTTACCCCCGCTCGGGCGCCGGACTGGCGCCCGGGCGGGATTATTATTCTCCCCGGTGCGGGACATTCGGCCAGCACACGCGCGGTTGTCGGGGGACGGGGGACGGGGGACGGGGGAGGCTTCTCGTAGGGACTCAAAATAGACAGCTCGTTCTGTATGATGGGCCACGTACCTTAAACGACCGCACAGATTGAGGAGAGCTTCGAAGATGGCAGCCACTACGCAGGGAACTATCCGCACGGCTAAGGGTGAGGGAGAGACCGTCGGAATTGCGCTGCTGGGATTCGGCACCGTGGGCGCGGAGGTCTTCCGACTGCTCGGGGAGAACGCCGACGCTTTTGCGCACCGCATCGGCGGCCCGGCCGAGATCCGCGGCGTGGCCGTGTCCAACGTCGGCAAAAAGCCGCGCCCGGGCGTTCCCCAAGAGCTTCTGACTGACGATGCCCGCGCGCTCGTCGCCCGCGACGACATCGACCTGGTCGTGGAGGTCATTGGCGGTATCGATTACCCGCGCGAGCTGGTCCTGGCCGCCCTGCGCGCCGGCAAGTCCGTGGTCACCGCCAACAAGGCGCTGGTGGCCGCCCACGCCGACGAGCTGGCCGAGGCCGCCGACGCCTCCAACGTCGACCTCTATTTCGAGGCCGCCGTCGCCGCCGCTATCCCCGTGGTCGGCATGCTGCGCCGCTCCCTGGCCGGCGACCAGATCGAGCGCATCTCCGGCATCGTCAACGGCACGACCAACTTCATCCTGGACGCGATGGAATCCACCGGCGCTTCCTACGAGGAGGCGCTGGCGGAGGCGACCCGCCTGGGCTACGCCGAGGCCGACCCGACCGCCGACGTCGAGGGCCACGACGCCGCCTCCAAGGCCGCCATCATGGCCTCGCTGGGCTTCCACACCCGCCTCAAGTTCGAGGATGTCCACTGCGAGGGCATCACCAACATCACCGCCGAGGATATCGAGGCCGCCGGCCAGGCCGGCTATTCCATCAAGCTGCTGGCTATCTGCGAGCGGATCACCGATAAGGAAGGTAAGGAAGCCGTGAACGCGCGAGTGCACCCCACCCTCGTGGCGAAGTCGCACCCGCTGGCCTCGGTCAGCGAGTCCTACAACGCCATCTTCGTCGAGGCCGAGGCGGCCGGCTCGCTGATGTTCTACGGCAACGGCGCCGGCGGTAACCCGACCGCCTCCGCGGTGCTGGGCGACGTGGTCGGCGCGGCCCGCAACATCGTCCACGGCGGCCGCGCCCCGGGCGAGAACACCTACGCCAACCTGCCGATCGCCTCCTTCGGCGAGGTGCGCACCCGCTACCACATCGACATGACGGTCAACGACCGGATCGGCGTGCTGGCCGAAATCGCCAACGTCTTCTCCTCCAACGACGTCTCCCTGCGCACCGTGCGACAGGAGGACGGCGACGACGAGGCCCGCCTGGTCATCGTCACGCACTCCGCCCAGGAGCAGCTGCTGGCCGATATCGTGGAAAAGCTCAAGACCCTGCCGGACGTGCTGGCTGTCAACTCGGTCATCCGCCTGGGCAGCTAGGAAAGGGGAGGAAAGCGCGCTCATGAGCACCGAATTGCAAGTCGGGACCAAGGCGATTGTCAAGGTGCCGTCCTCCTCGGCCAACCTAGGCCCGGGCTATGACACCCTGGGTCTGGCCGTCACGCTGTACGACACCGTCGAGATCGAGGTCACCGAGTCCGGCCTCGAGGTAGTCATCTTCGGCGAGGGCGAGGACGACCTGCCGCGCGATGGCTCGCACCTGGTGGTCAAGGCGCTGCGCTCCGGGCTGAACGCCGCCGACGTCGAAGCGCCGGGCCTGCGCGTGGTCTGCACCAACGCCATCCCGCAGTCGCGCGGTCTGGGTTCGTCCGCGGCCGCCGCGGTCGCCGGCGTGGCCGCCGCCAACGGGCTGGCCGGCTTCCCGCTCGATGAGGACCAGGTGGTCCAGTTGTCCTCGGCCTTCGAGGGCCACCCGGACAACGCCGCCGCGTCCGTGCTGGGCCAGATGGTGGTTTCCTGGACGACGGTCCCGGTCGACGGGCGTTCCCTGCCCGAGTACCGCGCGCGCTGCCTGCCGGTGCACCCGGATATCCGCGCCACCGCGCTGGTGCCGGACTTCCACGCCTCCACCCAGGCCGTGCGGCGCGTGCTGCCCTCGCACGTCACGCACAGCGATGCCGCCTTCAACGTCTCCCGCACCGCCGTCCAGGTGGCAGCGTTGACCAAGCACCCGGATCTGCTCCTGGAGGGCACGCGCGACCGCCTGCACCAGCCCTACCGAGCTGACGTGCTCCCGGTGACCGCGGAATGGGTCAACCGCCTGCGCAACCGCGGTTTCTCGGCGTATTTGTCCGGTGCGGGCCCGACCATCATGGTCCTGCACACCGAGCCCATCCCGGAGGCCGTGCTCGACGATGCCCGCGCCCAGGGCCTGCGGGTCCTCCCGCTGGAGATCGCCGGGCCCGTGGAGGTCGAGGTGACCCAGGCCTAGTCCTGGGTGATAAAGCAGGTGCCGTCGTCCGTCAACGGGTGCAGCCGCACGGTGGGCTCTCCGTCGGGGGTGGCGGTCATTTCCTGCAGGTAGCCCTCGTGGACCGCGCACAAAAACGGCGTGGGGGCCGCCCCGGCAGACACGAAGGGGCAAGCGTGCAAGCACAGGCCCTGTTTGGTCTGCTCCGGGTCGAAGCCCATCTGGCGGAGCCGGGCCTGGACCTGGCTCAGGGACGCCGGGCCGGTCTGTTCCAGCTTCTTGGCCCACTGGCGCCCGATTTCGCGGGCGCGGGGTGAGTCGTAGTTGGTGAGCTCGGCATCGTCAGCCAGCAGGTCGAGCAGCACCGTGACCAGGCTGACGTATTCGCCGGCGATGGCCTGGTTGTCAGGCACCCGCACCCGGAAGATGAGGGAGGGGCGCCCGCGCCCGTGCGAGTGGGCGCGAGCGGCCGCGACCGCACCCGCGGCCTGTAGCTCGTCGAGGTGCCCGCGGGCGGTGTTGACGTGCATGCCGAGCCTGTCAGCGACCTGAGCCGCGGTGGCGCCGTCGCGGAAGGAATCCACCACGTCGAGTACCGCGCGCTGCTTTGGGGACAGCGCGAGCGCCTCCGGGAAGAGATCCGTCGCGGGGCGGGGCAGGAGGGCAGGGTCGGTCATTCTCATAATTTTAGTACGAGTTCGCGCTGACGTGAACTGCCTTCGGATCCACCTGACAGTAGACCTCTTCGCCCACGGCCGGCGGTTCGGCGTGGGAGACGCGCACCTGGCCGAACGGGCAGTCGAGGGTGACCAGGAAGCTGGTCAGCGAACGCGCCTCCACGGCCGTGATCTTTCCCGGCCAGCAGTTTTCGGCCTCGGCCACCGGATGCGGGCTTAAGTGGGCGTCCTCGGGTGCAAATGTCACGACGACCTCCTGCTGGGGGCGCAGGTGTGTGGTGGTTTCCCCGATGAGCGTGGCCCCGCCGGCGGCCACCCGCGCCGTGCCCGCGTGGACGACGTCGCAGGTGCCCGTGGCCCGGTTGAGGCCGCTAATGCGTGCTACGAACTCCGTCGGCGGCGCGGCGAGCAGCTGGCTGGTCGGCCCGCTGGCCATGGTCTGTCCGGACTCCATGACCACCAGGTGCTCGGCCAGGCGCTGGATGTCCAGCAGGTTGTGGGTGACCATCAGCACGGTGCGGTCGTGGCGGCTGGCGTGGAAGAAGCGGCGCCACCGGGCGGCGGCGGCCACATCGAGGGCGGCCAGAGGTTCGTCCAAAATCAGCACGGACGGGCGGGTGGCCAGCGCACGCACCAGCGCGACCTGGGCGGCTTGCCCGCCCGACAGGGAGGGCACGTCGACGTCCGCCAAGTCGCTCAGGCCCGCCGCCTCCAGCAGCTGGGTGGCCATACTGTGGTCGCGGCTGGCCATGGTGACGGCCTCGACCACGCTCGCCCGCGGCGGCAGGCCCGGCGACTGGGTAACCATGACCACCCGGCGCAGGTGCGGCGGCACGAACTGGCCGGCCGCGTCGTCCACGGTCCGGTCCCCGATAGCGACCCGGCCCCGCAGGCGGCCGGCCACCCGACGCATGAGCGTGGTCTTGCCCGAGCCGTTTTGGCCCACGACGGCGGAGACCAGACCGGCCGGCAGGGTAGTGCCCTCCACCGTGACCGGGGTGGGCTCTGCCGGCGGGCGGGTCAGCTCGCGCAGGCGCTCGGCGTCCATCTCGGTGATGGTGCGGGCGTGCTGGCGGTTCCGGCGCCCGAAGACCGCCGGCAGCCCGGCCAGCGCCAGGCAGACCAAGGCCAGCCCGATGAGGATGGCCGAAAGCGCGTAGGCAGCCTCCGTGTCGACTTCGCGCTCTAGGTAGATGCCCAGGGGCATCGTGCGCGTGACGCCGGGCATCGAGCCCGCGAAGGTCAGCGTCGTGCCGAACTCGCCCAGCGAGCGCGCAAACGCCAGCCCGGCGCCCGTGGCAATCGAGGGGGCGACCAGCGGCAGGGTGACCTTCCACAGCACGCGGCCGGGGCTCATCCCGATGCCGCGGGCCGAGGCCAGGACCTCCCCGTCGATTTGGCGCAGGGCGGAATCCACGGCGACGACCACGAACGGCAGGGAGACAAACATCTGCGCCACCACGACGCCGGGGAAGGCGAAGGCGAAATGCAGGTCCATCGCCTCCAGCCAGGGCCCCAGCAGGCCGCGCCGGCCGATGGCGGCGGTCAGGGCGAGGCCGCCGACGACAGGGGGCATCGCGAGCGGGAGGAAGACCAACAGGCGGGCGGCGAGCCCGCCGCGGCCGAGCTGTTGCATCCAGACCGCCAGGCCGGTGCCCAGGATCATGGTCAAAACGGTCGACTGGGCCGCCGCGGCGAGGGAGACCTTGAGAAGGTCGTGGACCTCGGGGCGGGCCAGGATCTCCCCCATGCGCGCCCAGGGCACGCGCACGGCCAGGGCGATGATGGGGAACAGGATAAACCCCACCGCGATGATCCCGATGAGCCCAAACACCACAGGGGCGGGCGTCCGGGCGGGGCGCGGTGGGGTAGTAGCCGTAGCAGCTGAGGTAGCGGTAGTAGCCACGAAACTCACTTAGTCGGCCGGGGTGAAGCCGTACTCTTCCCAGGTGGCGTCGAAGTCGTCAGCCAGCAGGTCCAGGACTGCCTGGGCGGAGTCCTGCTCGGAGGAGGCGGTGACTACCGCGCCGAGGATCTGGTTGGTGAACTGGTCGGCGCCTTCGATCTTGATGACCTCCACGTCGTCGCCAGCCGCGGCGGCGTCGGTGGAGTAGACCCAGCCGGCGTCGGCCTCGCCGGAGACGACCTTGCCGAGCACGTCAGCAACCTGGTGCTCCTGGGAATCCGGCTGGATGTCGAGGCCCTTGTCCTCGATGATCTGCTGGGAGATGTCACCGCACGGGACCTGCGGGTCGCACAGCACGAAGCGGGTCTCGTCCGTGATGTCCTCGACGGACTTGATGCCGGCCGGGTTGCCCTTCGGCACGACCATGACCATCTCGTTTTCGGCCAGGACCTTGGGATCCTGGACGGTGCCCGCCTCGACGGCGTCGTCCATGGTCTTCTTGGAGGCGGTCAGCAGCAGGTCGCCCGGGGCGCCTTCCTTGAGCTGGGAGACCAGGTCGGAAGAGCCGGCGTTCTGGAACTTCAGCTCGGCCGGCGGGTCGAGCTCGTCGGCGGCGGCCTGCAGGTCGTCGTTGAGCACGCGGGTGGAGGAGGCGGCCAGGACGTTGAGCTCCACGGAGCTCTCGGAGCCGCTGGTGCGATCGGCGTTGCTATCCGATGCCGACTCCGTCGACGGGGCGCAAGCGGCGGCGAACAACGTGGCGGCGGCTGCGCAGCCGGCGAGAACGCGCTTCATCATGGAGACAATTTCCTTTCACGAGACAATCGAGAACGCGCCCATCCCGTCTACCCTAGTAGACGGGCATTTCTTGGACGCTTGTTCAACTTATTCTACATGCCCGTAGGTGCGCGGTCGGCCAGACGTCGGCACGGGGGTAAAAGCGGGGACGTCCACCGGGGTGGCCGGCGCGCGTGGGGTTTCCGCCGGGGCGGGGGAATTAGTACGATAAAACCTGTGCAAAAAGACCGTGTAGCCTACCGCGTGGTGTTCCTCGCCTTCGCCGGGGTGGCGCTGCTGGCTGGCCTGGCGGCGGGGGCCTCCCTGCTGGGGGTGTTCAACGCCGCGGCGCCGGTGGCGGATCTGCACGGCCCGCTGATGGTCTTCGGCTTCGTCGGCGGGGCCATTGGGCTCGAGCGCGCGGTCGCGGTGCGGCGCGCGTGGGCCTGGGCCGGGCCGGCCGCCCACGTCGCGGGCGTGGTGACCCTGTTGGCGCCGGCGGTGGCGGGCACCGAGCTGCCAGCGCTGGTGCCCGGGGCGCTGTTCGCGGCGAGCTTCGGCGTGCTCGGGGCAATCTACGTGGCCATCTACCGCCGCCAGCCGACCGTGTCGGTGGTCGTGCAGGCAGCCGGCGTCGTGGCGGCGGTGATGGCGGCGCTGCTGTGGGGGATGACCGGCCGCTTCGCGGAGGTGTTGCCGCTGGCGGTGGCCTACGTGGTGGCCACGATCATCGGCGAGCGCATGGAGCTGGCCCGCTTATCGGTGTCCGGCACCCGCGCCGAGATCCAGCTGACCCGGCAGGTGCTGGCGATGGTGCTCGCCGCCGTCGTCTTTGCCGTCGCCCCGCGGCTGGGGCACGTGCTGGTCGCGCTCGCGCTTATCGTGGCGGCCACGACCGCGCTGCGCGTCGACGTGGCCCGACACCTGGTGCGCTCGCGGGCCCTGCCGCGGTACTCGGCCGCGTGCATGCTGGGCGGCTATTTCTGGCTGGTTGTCGCCGGCTTTACCTGGCTGGCCTACGGCGTCGGCGCGGAAGGCTATGCCTACGATGCCTCCGTCCACGCCGTCTTCTTAGGCTTCGTCATGTCCATGATCTTCGCGCATGCACCCATCATCTTGACCGCCGTGGTCCACCGCCGGCTGCCGTACCACCGGGCGCTCTACGTCCCCGTGGTGCTCCTGCACGGCGGGCTGGCCACGCGCCTGGCCGGGGACTTTCTGGCCCAGGACGCGATTTATACCGTCGGCGGGGTGATAACCCTCGTGGCCGTGCTGGTCTTCGTGGGCACCGGGCTGGTGTTGACCCTGCGGGGTGGTCGCCGTGCAGCTTAGTCTCGGGGTAGTCAGCGACGTCTCCCTGCGGGCGAGGTCGCGGTGGCACACGGCCGCCGGCGCACTCATCGGGGCCTGGATACTGGTCGGCTTGGCCGTCGCGGTGGCCTACCACTTAGGCGGGCCCGTGGTCTGGTGGGATTTCATCCACACCTTCACCCTCGGGGCGGTCACCACCGCCATTCTGGTCTATTCCACGCACTTTACCGAGGCATTAACCCGCACGCCGACGGCCCAGTACCGCGGCGTGGCCACCCGCGTAGCACTCGTCCAGGTGGGGCTGCTGGGCCTGCTGGCGGACCGGGCCGGCTATTCCTGGTCCTGGCTTTCCGATGCCTCCTGCGCCCTCATCCTCCTCGCCGCCGCGTGGCAGGTGGCCGTCATCGTCTCTCGCCTGCGCCGATCCCTTGCCGGTGCCTTCGCGGTGACGGTGCCGTACTACGTGGCGGCGTTTGGCTGCTCCATCGCCGCGGTGGTGCTGGCGGTGCTGGCGGGCAGGGGCATCGGCGGCTATACGGGGCTGATTGCGGCGCACTCGCGGCTGATGGTCTGGGGCTTTGCCTGGCTGACCATCCTGGGCACGGTGGTGACCCTGCTGCCCACGCTCACGGGCACGGCGATTAGCCAGGCCGCGCGGGCCCGGTGCACGCGGGCCTTAATCGTCCACGTTGTGGGGCTGGCGGTGGCCGCGGCGGGGCTGGTCGCCGGGGCAGGGCTGGTCGCAGGCTTCGGGATGGCGCTGGTGGCGCTAGCCAGCGGCATGCTCGTCGTGGCCGTGGTGGGCTCCGTCCTCGCCCAGGGGCCGGGGCTTAATACCGCCAGCCTGTCCGTACTGTGCGGCCTGGGCTGGATGTGGGCGGTCAACGCCGCCGATGCCGCCAGCCTGGCAGCCGGCGCCTTCCCCCGCGCCATCACGCTGCAGCTGCTGCCCGTCTTTCTGCTGGGCGGTCTGCTGCAGCTGGTGACCGGGGTGCTGCACCACCTGCTGCCCACGCTGCGTGGCGGCGGGCCCGCGGTCGTGGACCGGGCGCGGAGAGCGGCAGACACCGGAGGGGCCGCCCGCCTGGTCTGCCTCAACGTGGGCGCCGGGCTGGTCCTGGTAGGCAACCTCGGCGGGCCCGCCGGCCCGGCCGGTCTCATTCTGGTCGGGCTCGCGCTACTGGCTAATGTGGTGGTTATCGCCACCGTTGTCGTAATTGTTGGGAGAAAACATGACTAAGCAATCCACGCCTCGTGGTGGCACGAGCACCCAGGAATCGGCCGGCTGGGCCGCCTGGGCCCTCATCGGAATCGCGGTCGTCGCCGTGGTCATCCTGGCGGTGGTCACCACGACCTCCGCCGGCAAAGAGACCGCGACGGGCGGCGATCAGCCGGTGGCCGCGACCGGCGACGTCGTCGAGGTTGACGTGAGTGTGGAGGGTATGGCCTTCGTGCCCAACAGCGTCGACGTGCCGGCCGGGTCGCAGCTCAAGGTCAACTTCACCAATACCGGCGACCAGGTCCACGACCTGAAAATCGGCGAGGCGGAAACCGGCCGCGTCAACCCAGGCGACTCGGTGGTGCTGGATGCCGGCGTGATTTCCGCCTCCGTGGAGGGCTATTGCACCATCGCCGGGCATCGTACGCAGGGCATGACCTTCGACGTCGTCGCTGGTGATGCGCCAGCGGGCGGCAGTGGGGCATCGGCAAGCGCGGCAGGCGGGGCGAACCCGCACGTGGACGTGCCCACGGCCGCCGAGCGCCAGAGCGACCTAGGGCCGGGCTTTGCGGCCTTCGACCCGCACCTGGAGGCCGCCCCGTCCGGGCGCGTGCACGAATACACCTGGGTGATGACCGAGGAGATCCGCGAGGTCGCGCCGGGCGTGGAGCAAAAGCAGTGGCTGTTTAACGGGCAGGCGCCCGGGCCGACGCTGCGCGGCCAGGTCGGGGACACGTTCCGGATTACGCTGCGCAACGAGGGGCATATGGGTCACTCGGTGGATTTCCACGCCGGCGAGGTCAACCCCGACGAGGCGATGGCGACCATCGACCCCGGCGAGGAGCTGGTCTACGAATTCACCGCGAAGCGCTCCGGGATTTGGATGTACCACTGCGCGACGGCGCCTATGACGCTGCACATCGCCAACGGGATGACGGGCGCGGTCATCATCGACCCGCCGGAGGAGTCCCAAGATGCCTTGTCGGACGTCGATGCCGAGTACGCCCTCGTTGCCAGCCAGCTTTTCCTGGGCGAGCGCGAGGTCGGCGCGGACGAGGAGCGCGTGGCCGCCGGCAATTACGACCTTGCGGCGTTCAATTCCTACCCCAACCAGTACGAGCAGCGGCCCCTGCGGGCCAAGGTGGGCGAGACCATCCGCATCTGGGTGCTGAACGTGGGACCGGACGAGTCGCTGAGTTTCCACGTCGTCGGCGAGGTCTTCGACACCGTCTTCAAGGAAGGGCAGTACCTCATCCGCGACGCCGAGGACACCGGCTCGCAGGCCGTCGACTTGGCAGCCGCCCAGGGCGGGTTCGTGGAGATGACATTCGATGAGCCGGGGACGTACACGTTCGTCAATCATGCCCTGACCAACGCGGAGAAGGGCCAACGCGGACAGATTGTGGTGACCGAGTAGGCGGGCACGCCGAGTAGGCGCTACGGACGTGGTCCGTGGCGCCTTTTCGCGTATTTTGGCTGGGTGTGTTCCTTGGGATGTCCCCTCGCAGCCTGGTCTCGCGGCTGCGTTCTCGTTCCTTGTCCCTCGGCTGACTTCATGTCAGCCGTCAGCCGTTAGCCGTCAGCTGTTAGGGCCGCCGCCCCAGGGCGGATCCCACGTGACTTTGCCGTGTCTTCGGTTGACCCTTCCGTGTCTGGGGTAGGCCGGGTCGTCATCATTCCAAGAGTTGTGGAACTCGCACAACAAGGTGAGGTTCTCTTGGTTGGTTTCACCACCATCGACCCACGGGTGGATGTGGTGGACCTGGCACTCATCGGCCGGCTTGCGGCAGTTC
>JAQYQB010000026.1 GCA_028726465.1 Mycobacteriaceae bacterium
GTACATTGGCACACTATTGAGTTCTCAAACATCACTGGCACGCCCCAACAATCAGTAACAACCAACTGCTCAAAGCGGCTTGTTCAACCTTACTCACAACCGTAAACAAAGTCAAACACCGTCACCGCCCGTTAACCTCTCAGCTACCTCGCGGCGACTGGGATTAATTTACACACAGTCCCCGAAAGACACAAATCCGCCGGTCACCGGTAAAATCCGGGGCCGACGGATAGGGGCTTTGAGCGTTAGTACCGCTCCTCTTCCTGGGTCCGCTCCACCTGAGCGCCCAGCCGGTTCAGGTTCTCCACGAAGTTCGGGTAGCCGCGGTCGATATGGAAGACGTCGTGGACCACGGAGACCTCGTCCGCACACAGGCCCGCGAGAACCAGGCCGGCGCCGGCGCGAATATCGGAGCTCCAGACGTGGGTCGAAGACAACCGCTCCTGCCCCCGGACGATGACGTGGTGACCGTCGACTTGTGCGTCCGCCCCGAGGCGGAGCATCTCGTCCACAAAACGGAAGCGGGATTCGAAGACGTTCTCGGTGATCATCGTCGTGCCTTCGGCCACCGCCGACAGGCCAATGGCCATCGGCTGCAGATCGGTCGGGAACCCCGGGAAAGGCAGAGTGTTGAAGTTGACCGCCTTCGGGCGCCCGTCCATACGGACCCTAAAGCCGGTCTCGTAGGTCTCCACGTCGGCGCCCGCGGACTTGAGCTTTTCCAGCGGCAGGTGCAGGTGCTTCGGCGCAATCCCGCCCACAGTCAGATCGCCGCGGGTCATGGCAGCGGCATAGGCCCAGGTGCCGGCGACGATACGGTCGCCCACTACCTCGTGCTCGGTGGGCTGCAACTTGTCCACCCCCTCAATGGTGACGGTCGACGTCCCCGCCCCACTGATACGCGCGCCCATGGAGTTGAGCATGTCACACAGGTCCACGATCTCCGGCTCGCGCGCGGCATTGTCCAAGACGGTGGTCCCCTCCGCCAGTACCGCTGCGGTCAGAATGTTCTCGGTGGCACCGACCGAGGGGAAGTCGAGCTTGATCTTCGCGCCGTGGAGGCGCTCCGCCTCGGCCACGACGGCGCCGTGCTCAATCCGGGTCTTGGCACCCATCTTCTCCAGGCCCGACTGGTGCATATCCAGCGGGCGGGAACCGATGGCGTCGCCGCCGGGGAGGGCCACCTTCGCCCGACCACAGCGCGAGGTCAGCGGGCCCAAGACGCAAACGGAAGCGCGGAACTGCCGGACGGCATCGAAGTCCGCGTCCGAACGCGGCTGGTCCGGGGTGTCGATGGTGACTACCGAGCCGTCGATAGTGACCTCGCAGCCCAGCCCCTCAAGAACCTTCTTCATGAGGGGTACGTCCAGAATCTCCGGACAGTTAGTCAACGTCGTGCGGCCCTCCGCCAGCAGGGCGGCCGCCATCAGTTTCAGCACACTATTTTTGGCGCCGTCGACCCTCACAGAACCCTGCAGGCGGGCGCCACCGGTGACAATAAATTGGTCCTTCACACCGACCAACTTACAGCCTCTTAGGGCAGTGCGCCGATCCGGCGAGCGGCATTGACCGCCTCGTAACGGGTGTGCGCGCCGAGTTTACGCATCACAGAGCGCAGATAAGACTTCACGGTTTCGGCGCCGATGCCCATTTCTTCCGCGGCTTCGACGTTCGTGTGCCCCAGAGCTACGCAGGAGAGCACGTCGAGCTCGCGGGCGGACAGCTTGGTGGACTGCTTGACGCGGACCGGCGAGACCATCTGGTCGCACAGGGTCTCGAGCTCCTTGCGGAGATCGTCTTCGGCCACCCGGTTGGCCAGCATGCGCAGCTTCGAGTGGGTGGAACGGACCTGCTCCCACTCCGCACCGTTCATCACGTGGCCACCGCGACCGGCCCCGGCCTTGCCGCCGTCGGTACGGCGCAGCACCGAGTTGACCGCCAGGTCCTGCTCGAGACAGCGAGCGGTCATGGTGACTTCCTCGATGACCTTGTCTCCCAGGCGGACCGGCGAGTGCACGCCGACGTACAGGACGCCGCGGATTTCGCGCTGGACGATGACCGGCACGGCCACGATGGAGTGCAGTCCCTCGTCCTGGATGAGGCGGTCGTTTTCGTGGGAGATGGTCTTGGCGCGCAGGTAATCCGAGACACCCACCGCGCGGCGACTCTTGACGACGCGGCCACCGACGCCGACGCCGGCATCGATAGTCAGGTTCTGCAGGGCGGGGGTGCGCAGGCCGACCCACTGTGTGATCTGCAGGCGATTATCCGGCAGCAAGGTGCCGTACATCGTCACCGGGATACCAGTGGCGGTCTTCAAGGAAGACAATGCGGCCCGTACGGCCTCGTCGTCATCTTTAATTCGGTGCGCTTCCAAGACGTACTCCTACTCGGGGGTACCCATTAAGGTGCACCCAGGGGTGCCCCTTTTGAACGGGTGTATTACAACACTGTTTCCCAACTGTATCGGGCTAACGGGGGTAATTCTAAATCAGAACTCTCATAAAACACGAATCCGCTACCTAATTAAAATACAGGCGGCGGGGTTAACCACGAGCGCCAGCGCGCCCGAACTGGTATAAGCGCCCGTCACCCACGGGACAACCACCACCGCAGCCAGCGTTTCCCACTGAATAAAACTCGGTCTATTTCTTGCGTACTGGTCGGTCTAGACAACTAGTGTAGGGTGGGAAAAGCAAATCGGAAAACAGCTGCACAAGGAGTCCCGAATACCTATGGCAAAGATTTACGACAACATTCTCGAGACCATCGGCGGTACCCCGCTGGTTCGCGTCAACCGTCTGACCGAGGGCCTCAAGGCCGACGTCCTCGTTAAGGTCGAGTCCTTCAACCCGGCTAACTCGGTCAAGGACCGTATCGGCCAGGCCATCGTCGACGCCGCCGAGGCCTCCGGCGAGCTGAAGCCGGGCGGCACCATCGTGGAAGCCACCTCCGGCAACACCGGCATCGCCCTGGCCCTGGTCGGCGCGGCTCGCGGCTACAAGGTCATCCTGACCATGCCGGAGACCATGTCCAACGAGCGCCGCGTCCTGCTGCGCGCCTACGGTGCCGAGATCGTCCTGACCCCGGGCGCCGCCGGCATGCAGGGTGCAGTCGACAAGGCCAACGAGATTATCGAGCAGAACGAAGGCGCCATCCTGGCCCGCCAGTTCGCTAACGAGGCCAACCCGACCGTCCACTACAACACCACCGGCCCGGAGATCTGGAACGACACCGACGGCAACGTCGACATCCTGGTCGCGGGCGTCGGCACCGGCGGCACCATCACCGGTGCGGGCCGCTTCCTGAAGGAGAAGAACCCGGATCTGAAGACCGTAGCCGTCGAGCCGGCCGCTTCCCCGCTGCTGTCCGAGGGCAAGGCCGGCCCGCACAAGATCCAGGGCCTGGGCGCTAACTTCATCCCGGAGGTCCTGGACCGCAAGCTGGTCGACGAGGTCATCGCCATCAGCAACGAGGACGCTGTGGAAACCTCCCGCAAGCTGGCCGTCGCCGATGGCATCCTGGGCGGCATCTCCACCGGCGCTAACCTGAAGGCAGCCCTGGAGCTGGCCCAGCGCCCGGAGAACGAAGGCAAGACCATCGTCACCGTCGTCTGCGACTTCGGCGAGCGCTACGTCTCCACCATCCTCTACGAGGACATCCGCGAAGATTAATTTCACGCGTTAAGTGCCTGCTTGAGCCTTGTATAGCCAAGCAGGCACTTTTTCTTGCCTTTTGGGCGACCGGTTTTTAGTACGCTTTGGATATGAACATCCTCAGCCGAATCCGCGAAGACCTAGCTAACGCCCGCGACCACGATCCCGCTGCCCGCGGCGACGTCGAAAACGCCATCGTCTATTCCGGACTGCACGCCATCTGGGCCCACCGCGTTTCCCACTGGCTCTGGAAGCGCGGCCTGAAGGGACCGGCCCGCGTCCTGGCGCAGCTTAACCGCTTCTTCACCGGCATCGAGATCCACCCCGGCGCCACCATCGGCCGGCGCTTCTTCATCGACCACGGGATGGGCATCGTCATCGGCGAGACCGCCGAAATCGGCGACGGCGTGATGCTCTACCACGGTGTGACCCTGGGCGGCCAGGTGCTCACCCAAACCAAGCGCCACCCCACCATCGAGGACAACGTCGTCATCGGCGCGGGCGCCAAGGTGCTGGGCCCCATCACCATCGGCCACGGCTCCGCCGTCGGCGCCAACGCCGTCGTTACCAAGGACGTGCCCCCGGAGCACAGCGCCATCGGCATCCCGGCTAAGAACCGCCCGCGTCGCCACGAAGAGCGCATCAAGCTCGTCGACCCCGACTACTTCATCTAGCCGGAGCACAATACCGCGCAGCGCCGCGCACGCGGCCCTGCAGCCGCCGCCTAGCTCCCTCGGTAGCTTCCCCCTTAAGAACCCGCCTGCAACTCCTTGTAGGCGGGATTTTTGTCGATAAAGCGCGCCACGGCGGAGCAGGTCGGGCGCACGCGCTTGCCGGCCTCCCGCGCATCATCCAGCGCGGCCTGAATCAGGGGCTTAGACAGGCCCCGACCCTGAAAGTCCGGGTGGACGACCGTGTGGTCGAACTCGCGGACGTCAGCGTCATCGATGTAGTGCGCGTATCCGGCCTCGTGGCCGTCCACGGTGATGACGAACTGAGAACGATCGGTCTGCTTGGCAACGGAGTAGTTTTCCATGGCCCCAGTATGCCAAAAAGGCCCGTTCCCTTTAGCGGAAACGGACCTTGCTGGTGGCCAGAGCCAGGATCGAACTGGCGACCCCACACTTTTCAGGCGTGTGCTCTACCGACTGAGCTATCTGGCCGAAGACTACCGGAGTAGCCTTGGCGACCCTGACGGGACTTGAACCCGCGACCTCCGCCGTGACAGGGCGGCGCGCTAACCAACTGCGCCACAGGGCCATTATTTAATTTGCTGCATTCCAGGGCTTAGCACCCTGTCTTGCACGAGTTATTACTCTACACAGAACGCCGAAACATAGGCAAATCGCCTGCTAGTCATCCATATTCATAGAGAAAGCTCGCACCAGATGGGACACGTCCACAAGTCTTGCCAAACCCTGGCCGCTCCGCCGTCCCCGCGCCCGAAAGACGCGAAAAAGGGCCGAGGTAAAACCTCGACCCTTCTGGTACTGCGACCCTGACGGGACTTGAACCCGCGACCTCCGCCGTGACAGGGCGGCGCGCTAACCAACTGCGCCACAGGGCCAGCACGTCTAAGACGTACATGGTGAAGAAAAACTCTTTAAAAGAGGCCTTCTCCGTACCCCCAACGGGATTCGAACCCGTGCCGCTGCCGTGAAAGGGCAGTGTCCTAGGCCGCTAGACGATGGGGGCCTGCCGCGGTATTCAAGGCAGAAAACTCTCGCTTTCCCTTGCGCGACTTCTCAAAATATACTGGAAGAATCACTCAATACAAAATCGCGCCCTACCCCGGAGATAAAACCACCGCTATGCCCGAAAATCAGGAAGCCTGCTCGTGCCACGCACCGCATAAACACGGCTACAACGCGGACGCCGACTCCAAGAAGAAGTACCTGGCCAGGCTGCGCAAGATCGAGGGCCAAACCCGCGGAATCCACCGCATGATCGACGAGGATCAATACTGCATCGACATCATCACGCAGATCTCCGCGGTCACCTCCGCCTTGGAAAACGTCTCCCTCGCCCTCCTGGAAGACCACATCGCCCACTGCGTGGCCGGCGCCCGCAACGCGGACGGTACCATCGCCCAGGACAAGCTGGACGAGGCCATGCGCGCCATCAAGAAGATGGTCAAGAGCTAGCCCCCCCTTCCCCTAGCGCGCCGTCCAACCAACAGCCCCTGCCGGCGATTTAAACGCCGCCTCAGCGGCTGCCAGGCCTTAATCCTTGTAAAGACATGAAAGAACCCGCTAACGGCTCTTAGAGCGCGCTAGCGGGCTGGTGCGTGGGCCCTGAGGGGCTCGAACCCTCGACCTGCGGATTAAAAGTCCGTAGCTCTACCAGCTGAGCTAAAGGCCCAATGCGTTCCTTATTCTAATAGGAGGCCACGACAGGAAGAAAATAGCCCCCGATCCGGGCCTCAAAGGCCCTGTTCATAGGGGCTACTAACTGCCTAATGAGCGTCGGCGCGCTTACTGGGGACGCATATCCCCGGTCTCGGCGAAGCGAATCTGGAAGTCGAAGGCGGACTTCAGATCGTGCGGGGTGTGGATGAACTTGCCCTGCTTAGCACGCTCGAAGTACTCCTCCAGCGCAGGACGGTAATCCGGGTGAGCCACGGCGATGACCTTCTCGGCGCGCTCGCGCGGAGCCAGGCCGCGCAGGTCAGCCACGCCGTACTCGGTGATGATGACCATGGTGTCGTGCTCGGTGTGGTCGGTGTGCGCCACGAAAGGCACGATGGCGGAGATCTTGCCGTCCTTGGCAATCGACGGGGACACGAAGGTGCTGATGTAGGCGTTGCGGGTGAAGTCGCCCGAGCCACCGGTACCGTTCATGATGCGGGTGCCGCCCACGTTGGTGGAGTTGATGTTGCCGTAGATGTCGCCCTCAATCATGCCGTTGGAGGAAATCAGGCCGACGCGGCGGATGACCTCCGGGTGGTTGGAGATCTGCTGCGGGCGCAGCACAATGTGCTTGGCGTAGCGGTCGGCCTCGGCGTTCATCTTCTCCGCGTACTCCGGGGACAGCGCGAAGGAGGTGGCGGAGGCGACGGTCATCTTGCCGGCGTCGATGAGATCCAGCATGCCGTCCTGGATGACCTCGGTGTAGGCCTGGATGTTTTCGAACTTGGAATCCAGCAGGCCGGCCATCACGGCGTTCGGGACGTTGCCCACGCCCGACTGCATGATGAACTGGTCGTATGCCAGACGGCCGGCGGCAACCTCGCCCTCGAGGAAGTTGATGAAGTTCGCGGCGATCTTCTCGGAGGTCTCGTCCGGGGCCTTGAAGGGGGCGTTGCGGTCCGGGGCGTTGGTCTTAACGACGGCGACGACCTTGTCCTTGGGGATCTCGATGTAGGTCTCACCGATACGGTCGCTGACCTTGGTGATCGGGATTGGCTGGCGGTTCGGCAGCTTCTCGATGCGGTAAATATCGTGCATGCCCTCCAGGTTCAGGGACTGCCACTCGTTGACCTCGAGGATGATCTTGTCCGCGGCCTCGATGTACTCGAGGTTGTTGCCCACGGCGGACGACGGCACGATGTTGCCGTCCTCGGTAATGCGGACGACCTCGATGATGGCTACCTGGAAGTCGCCGTAGAAGCCCTCCTCGACCTGCTGGCCCATGTGGGACAGGTGGACGTCCTGGTAGAGCAGCTCGCCGGAGTTAGCCTTGTTACGCAGCACCGGATCGGAGTTGTACGGGGCGCGGAAGCGCAGGGCGTCTGCCTCCGCGAGGACGCCGTCGCAGTCCGGGGCGGTGGAGGCGCCGGAAAAGACGTCAATCTTGAACTCTTCGCCCGCCTCGTGGGCCTTGGTGGCCTTCTCCGCGATAGCGGCCGGCAGCGCCTTCGGGTAACCGGCACCGGTGAAGCCGGAAATGCCCACTCGGTCGCCATTGTTAACGTACTTGGCTGCCTCCTCGGCGGAGACCACGAGGTCCTGGTAATACCCAATCCGCTCAGTCAAGTCTTTACCTCCTGTGATTGTCGCGGCGCGCGGGTGTAACGCACGCCGCATGGTTTTAGTTACACGCACCACATTAGCGAATATTTGCAACCTTTTCCGCAACTGTGCCAAAACTGTGAAGACAAGGTGCACCCGCCGTCCCGGTTTGCCAGCGTTTCTGCCCACAGTCCACAATGTAAAACGTGACTTTGCGCATCGGTTCTATCTCTCTCAACTCCCCCGTCATCCTCGCCCCGATGGCCGGGGTGACCAACGTGGCTTTCCGGACGCTGTGCCGCGAGCAGGAGCTCGCCCGCACCGGCACCGTGGCCGGCCTCTACGTCTGCGAGATGGTCACCGTCCGCGCCCTGGTGGAACGCAACGAGAAGACCATGCACATGACGACCTTCGCCCCGAGCGAGGATCCGCGTTCGCTCCAGCTCTACACCGTCGATCCGGAATACACCTACCGCGCCGCGAAGATGATCGTGGACGAGAACCTGGCCGATCACATCGACATGAACTTCGGCTGCCCAGTCCCGAAGGTCACCCGCCGCGGGGGCGGATCCGCACTGCCGTATAAGCGCCGGCTTTTCGGCAACATCGTCGCGGCCGCCGTCAAGGCCACGGAGGGCACCGACATCCCGGTGACGGTGAAGATGCGCGTCGGCATCGATAGCGAGCACCACACGCACCTGGACGCCGGCCGTATCGCCGTTGAGGAGGGCGCGGCCGCCGTGGCGCTGCACGGGCGCACCGCCGCCCAGCGCTACTCGGGTCAGGCGGACTGGTCGGAAATTGCCCGCCTGAAGGAGCACCTCGCGGACAGTGGGGTGCCGGTCCTAGGCAACGGTGATATCTTCAAGGCTTCCGATGCCGCCGCGATGATGGAAGCCACCGGCTGCGACGGGGTCGTCGTCGGCCGCGGCTGCCTAGGCCGCCCCTGGCTCTTCGCCGAGCTATCTGCCCACCTGCGCGGCGAGCCGGTGCCCGAGGAGCCGACGCTGGGCGAGGTCACGCAGATCGTCTACCGCCACGCGGAGCTGCTCGCGCACTACGACGGCGAGGCCCACGCCTGCCGCGATATTCGTAAACACATTGGGTGGTACCTGCGCGGCTTCCCGGTCGGCGGCGAGGTCCGTTCGCAGCTGTCTAAGGTAAACTCCCTGCCGGATCTGCGCGAGCTGCTCGCCCCCTGGGCCGGCTCTAATGCCCGGGCTGACGATGCCTCTGGGCCCCGCGGACGTCAGGGTTCGCCGGCCAAGGTCGCGCTGCCGGACGGCTGGCTGGACGACCCGGAGGACGAGGCGGTGCCCGCCGGCGCCGAGATCATGAACTCCGGCGGCTAAACCCGCAGCTTGTATACACCTATCAGGGTATTGAAAATTACTAGTTCTTGGCGGGCGTTCCCAATAAACGTGCACTATACTGTTGGGCATGCGAATTGCCTACAGAGAGAAGTTAGATAACTTCGCGCACGACCTGATCCTGATGTGCGACACGGTTCAGGCGATCATGTCTCAGGCTTCGCGGGCACTTCTGACGGCCGCCTTGCAGCCGGCCGAAGATGGTCTATCCCTATCCGACGAGCTAGAAGAGCTGCGCACCCGGTGCGAAGAACGCGCCGTGTCCCTCCTGGCATTGGAAAACCCCATGGCCAAGGACCTGCGCCAAGTGGTCTCCTCTATCTATATCGTGGAGGACCTCTACCGCATGGGCCAGCTGGCCAAGCACATCGCGAAGTCCGCGCGACGCCGCCACCCCAACCACGTGGTTCAGGAAGAGTTCATGGGGTACCTCGAAGAACTCGCCCGCCTGGTCGATGAGATGTGCTCGCGCACCCGCAACGCTCTTATCGATCCGGATCCCCAGCTGGCGCTGGAGCTGGCGAGCGACGATGACGCGGTGGACGACATCAACCACCACCTGATCACCATCCTGACCCAGCGGGATTGGAAGTACTCCACCCGCTCGGCCGTCGACCTGGCTATGCTCTCGCGCTTCTACGAGCGCTACGCGGACCACTGCGTCAACGTGGCCGCCCGCATCCTCTACCTGAGCACCGGCATGCTGCCGGACGAGTACCTGGCCCGCCGCGCCGACGAGGACCGCCGCCAGGACATGGAGGCCCACTTCGCCGCCCTGGAGCGCCAGTTCCGCCGCTAGCCGGCCTCCCCTTACTACTTGCCCGCCCCGCATCCCGCGCGGCGGGTTTTTCTACGACTAATCCCCCGGCACCAGGGCTCAACCTGGCGCCGGGGGATTTAAGTCTTTAGCTCAGACAATCAAGTTTTAGCGCAGCGCGCGGTGCGGCCGCGCGCGGGGAGCCTCCTTAGCCGAAACGGCCGGAGATGTAGTCTTCGGTTTCCTTCTTTTCCGGGTTCTCGAAGATCTTGGTGGTGTCGTTGAACTCCACCAGGTGGCCCGGCTTGCCGGTGGCCTCCAGGGAGAAGAAGCCGGTCTTGTCGGACACACGGGATGCCTGCTGCATGTTGTGCGTCACGATGACGATGGTGAATTCCTGCTTCAGCTCGTGAATCAGGTCCTCGACCGCCAGGGTGGAAATCGGGTCCAGGGCCGAGCAGGGCTCGTCCATGAGCAGCACCTCGGGCTCGACCGCAATGGCGCGGGCGATGCACAGACGCTGCTGCTGACCGCCGGAGAGGCCGCCGCCCGGCTTGTCCAGGCGGTCCTTGACCTCGTCCCAGAGGTTGGCGCCGCGCAGGGACTTCTCCGCGACCTCCTTGAGCTTCTTCTTGTTCTTCTCGCCGGACAGCTTCAGGCCGGCGACGACGTTGTCCTCGATGGACATGGTCGGGAACGGGTTGGCCTTCTGGAAGACCATGCCGATGGTGTTACGCACGGAGACCGGGTCGACCTTGGAGTCGTAGACATTCTGGCCGTCCAGCAGGATCTCGCCCTTGACGTAGGCGCCCGGGATGACCTCGTGCATGCGGTTGAGGGTACGCAGCACGGTCGACTTACCACAGCCGGACGGGCCGATGAACGCAGTTACCGCCTGGGCCGGGATGTGCATGTTGACGTTCTGCACAGCGTGGAAGTCGCCGTAGTAGATATTGACGTCATTGAGTTCGAGTTTGGACATCTTGTGCTCCTGAGTATGAGAGTTGTCGGTGAAAGTTCGGGCCGGGCGAAGCAGATTACTGCTTGACCGAGAACTTCGCGGAGATGATTCGGGCGGCAACGTTGAGCAGCGCGATGAGAAGGACCAAGGTGAAGGCGGCGCCCCACAGCTTGTCGAGGACGGCTTCGGTAACGCCGGCCTTGTACATGTCCAACATCATCAGCGGCAGCGAGGACATGGTGCCACTGGTCGGGTCCCACTTCAGGGCGCTGGTGGAACCGACCAGGATGAGGACCGGAGCGGACTCACCCATGATGCGGGCGATTGCCAGCATGACACCGGTGGCGATACCGGACAGTGCGGTCGGCAGAACAATCTTGGCGATGGTCTTCCACTTCGGCACGCCCAGGGCGTAGGAGGCCTCGCGCAGGTCCATCGGGACCACGCGGAGCATCTCCTCGGTGTTACGGACGACAATCGGAATCATCAGCAGCAACAGGGACCAAGCCAGGGCCAGACCGGAGCGGTCGAAGCCCATGACGCCGATCCAGGCGGCGTAGACGAACAGGGCGGCAACGATGGACGGGACACCGGACAGGATGTCCACCATGAAGGTGGTCACGCGGCCGAGCCACCCGCCACGGGAGTACTCCACCAGGTAGATGGCGGTGAACACGCCAATCGGGACGGCGATGATGGTCGCCAGGCCAGCCTGGATGATGGTACCGACGATGGCGTGCAGCGCACCGCCGCCGGGCTGGTGGTACATGACGCCCAGCATGTCCTCGGTCCACCACTCCACGTTCAGAGTGACGGGCAGGCCCTTGACGATGAGCTCCCAGAGCACCCACACCAGCGGGATGAGAGCGACAATCATGCACAGGTAGATAAGGACGGTCGCCGCGCTGTTGGCGAACTTACGCTTGCCCGAGATGTCGGTAAAGGCGTTGTGTGTGGTCGAAACGTCAGAAGCAGCTACAGCATTAGACATTGTTTGTTATCCTCACTCTTCTACTTCTTGGAGACGATCGCGCGGGCAATGGCGTTGACGATGAACGTCAGCAAGAACAGCACCAGACCGGCGGCGATGTAGGCGCCCGCCTTAATCGGGTTGTTGAACTCCGGTGCCGCGTTCGCAATCGCGGTTGCGAAGGTGGTACCGCCATCGAACAGGGAGAAGCGGAACTCGGACGACGGGCCGACGACCATGTACAGGGCCATGGTCTCACCGAGCGCGCGGCCCAAGCCCAGCATGGCGCCGGAGATGTAGCCCGAGAGGCCGAACGGCAGAACGGTCATGCGGACGACTTCCCAGCGGGTAGCGCCCAGGGCCAGGGCGGACTCGACCTGCCCCTTCGGGGTCTGGACGAAAACCTCACGCGCGGTAGCCGCGATAATCGGCAGAATCATTACGGCCAGCACGATGCCACCGGTGAACATGTTGCGGGCGGTGGCGAACGACGGCGAGTTCTCGTAGACGGTGAAGAGGAAGAATCCGCCGGCCCAGCTGTGAATCCACTCGTAGAAGCCCGACAGCACCGGGCCCAGGACGAGCCAGCCCCACAGACCGTAAACGATGGAAGGAACGGCGGCCAGCATGTCGACCAAAAAGCCCATCGGCTTGACCAGGCGGGCCGGCGCGTAGTTGGACAGGAAGATGGCCACGCCGAGAGCCACCGGCATGGCGATAATCAGAGCCAGCACCGACATGGTGACCGTGGCGGCGAACAGGTTCGGGATACCGAAGTACATTTCGTCCACGTTGGACGTGTCCCACGGACCCGTGTAGATGAAAAAGCCGAGGTAGCCTTCGGCGTTGCGGTTCAGCGCGGGGACGGCACGAATAATCAGGAAGATGCCGATAGCCGCAATGAAGACAGTGATGAGGGTAGCGGACGCGGTGGAGAGAATCTCAAAGACGCGGTCGCCCGGGCGCTTAACGCCGCCGGTCTTCACGCCTTCGGAAGCGCCCTGGGGTTCGTTATCGGGTTTGCCCGCGGCGGTGGTGGTAGCCACGGAGTGGCCTTCCACGTTGCGGTCATCGTCGAGCTTCTTATGCTCACCCGTTGTCGAGTTGTACTCAGCCATGTGGCGGGGATCCTTCAACTTGTAGGGTTTTTACGTTTGTCACATCTTCCCGCTTAACGGGAAGAACCCCCGACGGCGTAACGAGCGGCCGGCGGGGGAAATTCAACCATCTAGCCCATCATCCCGCGCTGGGGCGGGGTGATGAACCAGTCAGTATGAGGATGCTTTAGGACGCCTGGATCTCGTCGACAGCCGTCTTCAGGCGGTCCAGGTGAGCACCGGTGACCGGGATGTGGCCGGCCTCGGTCAGGCCCTCATCCTGGTGGTCCAGAGCGGTCTTCAGGAACTCCTTCAGCAGGGCCGCCTCGGACTCGTCGTAGCCAGCGGAGCAGACGATCTCGTAGGTGGTCAGGATGAGCGGGTAGGAGCCCTCATCGGAGGAGGAGAACAGAGCCTCGGAGTTCACGACCATGTCGTTGCCCTCGGTCTCGAACTGCAGGTTCTCCAGAGCGGTGCCGACGGTCTCCTCGGACAGCTCGGTCGGGCCAGCACCGAAGTCGATCTTGGCAACGCCCAGACCGGCCTGCTCAGCGTGAGAGTGCTCGACGTAGGTGATGCCGCCGTCGATGCTGGAGACCTGGGTAGCAACGCCGGAGGAGCCGTTGGCGCCCTCGCCGACCTCGGTCGGGAAGTTCTTGCCACCCTCGTTGTCCCACTCTTCGGTGGCGTCGTGCAGGAACTTCTGGAAGTTGTCGGAGGTACCGGACTCGTCGGAGCGGTAGACCACGGAGATGCGGGTATCCGGCAGGTCAACGCCCTCGTTGTCAGCCTGGATAGCCTCGTCGTTCCACTCGGTGATGTCGCCCTTGAAGATCTTGGCAACGTTCTCGGTGGAAAGGTTCAGCTCGTCAACGCCCTCCAGGTTGTAAGCGATAGCAACCGGGCCGATAACGAACGGCAGGTGCCAAGCGTCGTTGCCGTTGCAACGGTTTTTAGCAGCCTCAACCTGTTCCTCCTCCAGCGGGGAGTCGGAACCGGCGAAGGTGACCTGGCCGTCGACGAACTGGGTACGGCCGGAGCCGGAACCGGTGGCGTTGTAAGCCAGGCTAGCGTCGCCGCCAGTGGTCTCCTGGAACTTGGAAGCAAAGTAGTCCATAGCGTTCTGCTGGGAGGAAGCGCCCTCACCAGTCAGCTCGCCGGAAACCTCGGTCTCGCCCTCAGCGGAGGAGTCAGAGTCGTTGCAGGCGACCAAAGCGGTAGAAGAAGCCGCGATGATGCCGAAGATTGCAGCGGTGCGCTTGAAATTGCGAATCACGGGAAACCTTTCCTGTGGAGATCAGATTCAACTTGATTGTCCGAGCACCTTTACCCGCGCGCAGCCACCCCATGGGACGGTGGTGCCGGGCTGACCTCCGACGCGGTGGAACTGGCCTATAGCGGTGAACTAGTCCGCGGCGCAGTACCTCCGCGCCTAGAAGGCCTGGATACTCACAACGCTTAAAGCTATCCAGTCTTGGTTAACCGGAAAGGTCCCTTTCGGTTAACGCTGAGTTAACAATCGCCCCAACGCAGGTGATTCTTCTCACCTTTCACACCGATCCATGGTTTCCTACTGAGTTTTCTCAACGTTCTTCCTCAGGTTTTAGACGCCGTAGACGCAGTGCCGCTCGGCCACCTCGAAACCCGCCTTGTCGTAGGAGCGCACGGCCGCGGCGTTGTCCGCCTCCACGTAGAGAATGACCTTGTCAGCGCCTTTGTCCTGCATGCGCTTGAGCCCCAGCGCCAGCAGCGGCCGGGACAGCCCCTGGCCCTGGTAAGAGCTGGCCAGGCCGATGACGTAGACCTCGCCGAAGGACTCGTCCTCCTCGGTGGTCACCGGGGAGTGCCACTTGGTCCAGTGGAAGCCGGCCAGCCTCGGTTCCGCGCCGCGGGTGTCCCACAAGAAGAGCACGTCCGCGGGGTCGTACCAGGAGTTGTCCTTGCCGCGCGCCAAGCGCTCGGCGTCCCAGCCGCCCTGCTCCGGGTGCCAGCTAAACGCCTCGTTGTTGACGGCCAGCCAGGCGCTATCGACGGCCTCGGCTCCGAAGCGCTGGGCGGCCGCCGGGTAGTCCATGGCCTCCAGGCCCGGCGCGTCGGCGGCGTCGAAGGCTGCGGCGGAGCGCAATAGGTCCCCCTCGAGCGCCATAACCAGCAGCTCGCGCTCGATGGTGCGGCCCGCGGCGGCGGCCAGGTGCTGGGCCGCGGGCAGGTTCCCGTGCGCCCAGACCGGCCGATCGCCGAGTTCGCCCAGCAGGGCCTTTCCCTCACCGTTACCGCGGTAGTCGGGGGCGACGAAGAGCTCGGCGCTGTCCCCGTCGTCGGCGGCCACCCCGGCCAGGTCCTCGCCGACCCACAGCAGGGTGTGGGTGTGGCCCAGGCGGGCATCGTCGAGCCCGGCCAGGAACTGCTCGGAGAGCGGCGCTACCCCGTCGGCCTGGGCGGCCTGGCGCGCTAAGGCGGCTACGGCGCGGGCCGTGGCGGCATCGTCGGGCAGGTGCGTGGTTTTAGTGGTAGTCGCTGTCATGGTTTCCAGGATAGTTTGCAACAATGGAGCATGTGACTGACGTTGTTGTGCCCGCCCGCGCCCGCAAGCCCCTCGCCTGGCTCCTGGGCATCGCCGCGGTGAGCGGAAGCCTGTTTGTGGTGGACTCCGGTTTCGCCATGCACGCGGAGCATTCCATTTCCCAGCGGGTCAAGGAAGAATCCAAGCTGGAAAACTCCCCCGAGGTCTTCATCGGGGGCATGCCCTACCTGGGGGCGGCGGTGACCAACGAGATCCCGCTGATCGAAGTCAAGTCCCTCGACGTGGAGGTCCCCCACCTAGGGATGATCAACGCGCAGACCACCCTGCGCGATATCACCGTCGCCGCCGACCAGCTGACCAGCGGCAACTTCGCCGGCGCGCCGGTGTCCACCTTCTCGCGCGCCATCACCTTGGACGGGGTGGCGCTCGGGCGCCTGCTGGACATCACTGACCTGTCGATTGCCAACCCGGACAACATCTCGCCTACCGGCGGCATGGCCTCCGAGGCCGAGCTCAGCGGCACCGTCGCCGGCGCGAAAGAGCCCACCCGGGTGCGCGTGACGCTGCGGCTAGTCGGCGAGCGCTTCTACATGCGCCCGGTGGAGATCCTGGAGCTGGCCGCGGGCACGAGCGAAGAAGAGGCCACGAAGGCCTTCGAGTTGGAGCTGGATACCCGGCAGCTGCCCCTGCCCGCCCAGGCCACCGCCGTGCGCCTGCAGGGCGGCGGCATCACCTTCGAGACCCAGCGCCGCAACACCCACCTGCAGCCCGGGCAGCTCGCCCCCATCGAGATCGCCGGGGACTACGACTCCGACGGGCGCGAGGTCAACGACGAGAATTCCGGCGCCTAGCCGCGCCTACTTAATCCGGATCAGATCCCGCAAGATCTCCTTGAGGCTGCGCTTGTGCGGCTCGCCGGCCTCCTGCGGGGCGAAGACCTCGAGGGCGTCCGGCACCGACTTGAGCTGTACCCGGGTGTGCGTGCCCTCGGATTCCCCGTCCGCCTGGAAGCGGTGCGGGGTCGGGCAGCTCAGCGTCACCGCGGTGGCGTCGTCGAATTGCAGGGTGCGCGCGCTGGTGACCTTGTTGAGCCAGCGGCGGTGATCCACGCCGATGAGGTGCAACATGCCCACCAGGCCGGACACGCCCTGCAGGCTGCTCAGGCCGAACAGGCCCAGGCCCTCGTCGAAGGAGTTGCGCGGGTTGGTCACCATGGGCAGCGGGCCCAGGAAAGTCCACGGGTTGGTATTCGAGGCCAGCATCAGGGGCACGTTCTCGTGCTCCCAGCGCTGCCCGTCGCGGCCTTCCGCGACCACGTTGATGCGCGGCGGCCGGCGCAGCGCGCGGGTATAGGCGCGCACCCCGATTGCCAGGTATCGCAGCGGGGTGGCCGCAAAGCCGCGCTCGCGGGCGCGGTCCACGTGCGCCAAGACGTCGGCGTCCAGGCCGAAGCCCGCGTTCACCGCGAACCAGCGCTCGTCCCAGGTGCCCAGGCAGATGGTGCGGGTGCTGTGGCGGTCAAGCAGCCGGGCCAGCACGTGGGTCGCGTCCACGGCGCCGGCGGGAAAGCCCAGCGCGCGCACGAAGACATTCGCCGAGCCGGTCGGGATGATAGCCAGCACGGGCAGGTCCTCCGGGCGGGGTTGCTGCCCAGCGCCTGCGGAGTCTTTGACCGTGCCGAGTAGGCCGTTGACTATCTCGTTGACGGTGCCGTCGCCGCCCATGGCGATGACCGCGTCGAAGTCTGCGCGCCGCATGCCGGCCACCATCTGCTCCGCATGCCCCGGGTACTGGGTCATGCGGGCCTCCATGGACAGCCCGGGCACCGACCGCAGCGCCGGCACGACCTGCCGCAGCAGGCCGGCGTTCTGGCTCGTGGAGTTCGGGTTCAGGATTAATAGGACACGCACACACCACACTCTATCGACCTGGGCCGGGTTTCGCTGGCCTCCTCCCCCGCCCAACCACGCCGCGCCGACGCACAGTTAGCTAGGATCGAGGGCATGACTGAGCGAAACGAACACTCCGAAAACCCCGAGAACAGCACCCCGGCGGGCGAGCCGACTCCGGACACGGCTGCCGATGCCGCCGCGGCGAACACCGGCTCCAATGGCAAGCTCAACGGCAACGCCGCCGTGAACCACGCCGCCGAGGCCTGGAAGGACGCCTCGGCCCGCAACATCCCGGCCCCGGACTTCGCCGAGATCCCCGTCTCGGAGGACACCGCCAACCTGCGCCAGGGCCCGTCCCTGCACGACGGCCTGCTGGCCCTCCTGCCGCTGGTGGGCGTGTGGCAGGGCGAGGGCCAAGCACACGGCACCGACGGCAACGAGTACACCTTCGGCCAGCGCCTGATTATCGCCCACGACGGCGAGAACTACCTGTCCTTTAGCTCCCGGACCTGGAAGATCGACTCCGAGGGCAACCCGGGCGAGGCCGACGTGCGCGAGTCCGGCTTCTGGCGGATCTCCCCGAAGGACGAGATCGAGATGACCTACACGTCTTCGACCGGAATCGTCGAAATCTTCTACGGCGAGCCCTTCAACGAGCGCGCCTGGCAGCTCGAGTCCGCCTCGACCATGGTCACCGAGACCGGCCCGAAGAACCTGGGCCCGGGCAAGCGCATGTACGGGCTGATGCCCAACAACAACCTGGGCTGGGTCGACGAGCGCCTCGTCGACGGCGAGATGCGCCCGTACATGTCCGCCGAGCTTTCCCGCGTCGCCGGCTAGCTTCTCGCGCTACGCCGCCACCGCGGCGTCGATAAGCGCGCGGATCTCCTTCTCGTTGTCCGGGGCCGCCAGCTTGGTCCCGTTCAGCGAGCGGACGCGCACCCCGGTGCGCACCGAGGAGACCAGCCAAACCGAGTCCGAGCGCTGCAGGTAGCCCAGGTCCATCTCCTTGGCCTTGCAGTTATAACCGCGCTCCTCGGCCAGCGCGAACAGCGCCGCCTGCGTGGTGCCCGGCAGAATCCCCGGGGCCTTGGGCGTGCGCAGCTTCTTCCCCCGCACCGCCACGACCGTCGAGGTCGCCCCCTCCAGCACCAGCCCGCTGTCCGGATGGGTATAGATGACGTCGTCGTAGCCGTCGTGGCGGGCCTGCCGCAGCGTAGCCAGCGTCGCGGCGTAGTTCAGGGTCTTGGCCAGCACCTTGTCATCGGCCTGCCAGCGCCGCGGGGTGGCCCACACGCGCACCCCCTTCGCCCGCTGGGTCAACACGTCCGCGCCGATGGGCTGGACCGCCACCCACGCCGTGGGTACCCCGGTCGAGGCCCGCCCCCGCGAATAGGTCCAGGTGCACTTGGCCTCCTCCGCGTCGAATTCGCTCGCGGCCAGCGCGGTGGCCTCCAGCCACTTGTCCAGGCACGGTTCCGGCAGCCCGAGGGCGCGGGCGGAGCGGGCGAAGCGCTGCGCGTGCCGCTCGACGTTTTTGGCCTCCCCGCCCCTAATGAGCAGGGACTCAAAGACCCCGTCGCCCCGCGTGACCGCCGCGTCGTCCCAAAAGACCAGCGGCAGTGAGGGGTTGTGGCGGCGGATCGAACCCCCGAAGGGCTCGACCACGTAGATTACGGGCGCAGGTTGTAGCATGCCCATAATTATGCCCCGTTGGACCTAGCCAAGCAGGCGAATGGCGCGTTACGATGGCAAGTGTGAGTTATTCTTCTGTTCTTCTTCAGCGCCCTGGCGCTGCCGAATTCCAGTCAGAAACACCGCTTGATGCCGCCGGGGTCGCGTGGCATTACGGAAACCCGCTGGGCGAACAGCGCGCCACCCAGTCCGGCCCCATCGCCGTAGACCGCAGCCACCGCCGTTTCGTTCAGGTCAGCGGCCAGGACTCCGCGGAGTTCCTCAACAACCTTCTGTCGCAGAAGCTGGACGATGTCCCCGTGGGCTACAGCGCGACGGCCCTCGACCTGGACATCCAGGGCCACATCCTGCACCAGGCGGATATCACCCGCACGGCCGAGGGATTCTTCCTCGATCTGCCCGCGGGCCAAGCAGACAGCCTACGCGATTTCCTAACCAAGATGGTCTTCTGGTCCCAGGTAGAAATCGCCGAACCCGACTACGCGCTGCTGACGGTCCTGGGCGACGGCGAGGTCGCAGCCCCCGCATCCACCGTCTTTAGCCGGGACGTCGACTGGCCGGGGATCCGCCGCCGCGACATCGTCGTGCCCCGCGCGGAGCTGGCCAGCGCCGTCGGGGAGCTGGAAGCGGCCGGGGCCACCCTGGCCGGGCTCATGGCGTATACCGCCGAGCGCATCCGCGCCCGCGAACCGGAGCTGGCCGTGGACTTGGACAACAAGTCCATCCCGCACGAGGTCCCGCAGTGGATCGGCCGCGGCGAGCACGCCGGCGCCGTGCACCTGAACAAGGGCTGCTACCGCGGGCAGGAGACCGTGGCGCGCGTGGAAAACCTCGGCCGCTCTCCCCGCCTGCTAGTGCTGCTGCACTTGGACGGCTCGGCCCCGCAGCTGCCCGAACCGGGATCCGACATCAACTTCGGCGGGCGCCGCGTCGGGCGGATGGGCTCCCTCGTCGACGACTGCGACTTCGGCCCCATCGCCTTAGGCTTGGTCAAGCGCTCCGCCCTGGATGCCGGGCAGCTGACCATCGGCCAGGCGGCCGCCAACCTGGATCCGGATTCCATTCCCACCTCCGAGGGGCCGAAGGCCGGGCGCGCGGCCATCAACAAACTGCGGGGCAAGTAGAGCCACCCGTTTACGGGCCTAGTGAGAAAAACCTTTAAGTCTCTCACTAGGCCATTTGCCCTGCCTTAGGGGGTCGTGCGGAATTTTTTTGACGTACAGGCTATTGTGTCTTACAGGAAGATACTCAAATGACAAGCCGATGGGGCCATCCGAAACCCTGGATCGTGCCCTACACACCTCAAGGGGGTCATGCACATGGGACGCGGACGCGCGAAGGCAAAGCAGACCAAAGTTGCACGCCAGTTGAAGTACAATTCTCCGGAGATGGACTTGGATTCGCTCCAGCGCGAGCTAGCCTCCAAGAAGCCGGGCGATGGATGGGGCCGAGAGGATGAAGAAGACGACCGCTACGAAGACCCATACGCCGACTACATCGACGACTGGGACGACGAAGACAAAGGTTAACCCCTAAAAACGCCACTACGCCGCCGGCGACCAGCACTTGGTCACCGGCGGCGTTGGTGTATATGGCGGGCGATTAGAAGTTCGGGTGGTTGCCGCTCACGACGACGCGGGGCTCGCCCTCAGCGGACTTGCGCACCTCGCCCAGCTCCCAGGCATCCAGGTGGCGGGCGGTGAGCATGGCCAGCGCTCGGTCGCGGTCCTCGGCGGAGACGACCGCCACCATGCCGACGCCCATGTTGAAGGTCTTTTCCATCTCGGACAGCTCGACCTTGCCTACCGAGGAGATGGTGCGGAAGATCTGGCCCGGGGTCCAGGTGGAGCGGGCCACGTGCGCGGTCAGCCCCTCCGGGATGACGCGCTCCAGGTTGCCGGCCAGGCCGCCGCCGGTGACGTGGCAGAACGTTGCCACGTGGCACTCCGCGGCCAGCGCCAGGCAGTCCTGGGCGTAGATGCGGGTCGGGATGAGCATCTCCTCTCCCAGGGTGCGGCCAAGCTCGTCCATGTAACCGTCCAGCGGCAGTCCGGCCTGCTCGAGCAGGACGTGGCGGGCCAGGGAATAGCCGTTGGAGTGCAGGCCGGACGAGCCCATGGCGATGAGCACGTCGCCGTCGCGGACCTTGTCCGGGCCCAACACGCTATCGGCCTCGACCACGCCCACGGCGGTGGCGGAGACGTCGTAATCATCAACCTCCATCACGCCGGGGTGCTCGGCGGTCTCGCCGCCCAGCAGCGCGGCACCCGCCTGCACGCAGCCCTCGGCGATACCGGCCACGATCTCCGCGACCTTTTCCGGAACGACCTTGCCGACGGCGATGTAGTCCTGCAAAAACAGCGGCTCGGCGCCGCAGACCACCAGGTCGTCGACGCACATGGCCACCAGGTCGATGCCGATGGTGTCGTGCTTGTCCATCGCCTGGGCCACTGCCAGCTTCGTGCCCACGCCGTCCGAGCCCGCCGCCAGGATGGGTTCCTTGTAGTCGCCGAGCTTGAACAGGCCCGCGAACCCGCCCAGGCCGCCCATGACCTCCGGGCGGGTAGCGCGCTTGGCGTGCGGGGCGAACAGCTGGACAGCGCGGTCGCCGGCGGCGATGTCCACACCGGCGGCGGCGTAAGTGTTGTCAGTCGTATCGGTCATAGCGAAAGTTTCATTCCTTGGGGGTCTTTTTTAAGAGTTCTGGCTCATGAGCGTACGCACGGCATCCGCATTGGGGTTGCCGGCCGGTAGGCCCAACGGGTAGTGGCCGTCGAAGCAGGCGGCGCACAGTTGGCTGCGCGGCTGCTCGGTCGCCGCGATCATTTCATCCACGCTGACGAAGCCCAGGCTGTCGGCGCCGATGGCCTCGCAGATGGTCTGGCAGATGACCTCCGGGTCATCGCTCGGCGCGACGTTAGCAATGAGCTCGCCCGGGGAGGCAAAATCGATGCCGTAGAAGCACGGCCACTTCACCGGCGGGGAGGCGATCCGCACGTGGACCTCGGCGGCTCCGGCCTCCCGCAGCATGCGGATGAGGGCGCGCTGGGTGTTGCCGCGGACGATGGAGTCATCCACCACCACCAGCTTCTTGCCGGCGATGACCTCCTTGAGCGGGTTGAGCTTGAGCCGGATGCCCAGCTGGCGCAGGGTCTGCGTGGGCTGGATGAAGGTGCGGCCCACGTAGGCGTTCTTCACCAGGCCGTGGGCGAAGGTGATGCCGGATTCGCGGGCGTAGCCGACCGCGGCCGGGTTGCCCGACTCCGGCACCGGGATGACCAGGTCGGCGTCCTCCGCCGGGAACTGGCGGGCCAGGCGGCGGCCGATATCCACGCGGGTCTCGTTGACCGAGCGCCCGGAGATCTGGGTATCGGGGCGGGCCAGGTAGACGTATTCGAAGACGCAGCCGTGGCGGGTGGGCTCGACGAATTTCTCGGAGCGAATCCCCGTCTCATCAATGGCGACGAGCTCGCCCGGTTCGATCTCCCGGATGAACTGCGCGCCCACGATATCAAGCGCGCAGGTCTCGGAGGCGACCACGAAGCCCTGCGGCAGGCGGCCCAGCGCCAGCGGGCGCACGCCGTGGCCGTCGCGCGCGGCGTACAGGGTATGGCCGTCGGTAAAGGTCAGGCAGAAAGCACCCTGAACGCGGGGCAGCAGTTGGCGGGCGGATTCAAAGACGGAGGTTTCGTCATTAACGCCGTCGCCCAGCAACATGGACAGGCACATCGAGTCGGAGACCGACTCCTCGTGCGGCTTAATCAGACCGCGATCCACGGCTTCCTGGCGCAGTTCCAGGTAGTTGACCAGGTTGCCGTTGTGACCGAGCGCGATGTCTACCCCGTTAGAGGACGCGCCGAACATCGGCTGCACGTTGGACCATTCCTTGCCGCCGGCGGTGGAATAGCGGGTGTGCCCGACGGACACGTTGCCCTGCAGGGAGCTCAGGATGGACTCGTCGAAGATATTGGCCACTAGCCCCATGTCTTTGAAAACCACCAGGCGGTCATCATCCCCGACCGCCATGCCGGCGGCCTCCTGGCCGCGGTGCTGGAGGGCGAAAAGCCCGAAATAGGTAAGCTTGGAAACCTCTTCTCCCGGGGCCCAGACGCCGAAGACGCCGCATTCTTCCCGCGGAGAGGTCTCGCCGTGATCGTCGAGATTAGTGAGGCCAGTTGTCTGAAGTGATTTGACGGCTTCCACGCCGGTTATCTTAGTCGTTTCGCCAGCCCGGCACTAATACCCGGCCGCCTTGGTGCCCGCTTGCGCGGCTTAGCGGCCCAGCGGGATGACGGGCAGCCACTCCGCGATCTCCGCCGCGCGGGAGCCGGAAGCATCAACCTGCCCTGCGTCGACGGCGGCTTGCCAGCTGGTATGCCCGGTGGCCAAGCGCAGCCACGTGTGCGGATCCGTCTCCACGACATTGGGTGGGGTGCCGCGGGTGTGGCGCGGCCCCTCAATACACTGGACGGCCACGAACGGGGGTACCCGCAGCTCCACCGAGTGCCCCGGCGCGTCCTGCTCCACCAACCGGGCGGTGTTGCGCACCGCCTGCGCCAGCGTGGCCCGGGCCGGCCGCTGCGCGGAGTCCGGGTTTTCTTGCTGGATCCACTCTGCCAAAGCCACGACGGCCGCGCGCGCCGCGGCGGGATCTGCCTTCTTTGCCATGCCGCCCAGTCTAGTCCCCGCCACCCCGGCGCTGCCTGCGCGCACCCTTGCGGCAGTCCGCGACGCCACGTGCCCTAATCCTTCCTCCCGCCCTGGTAGCTTTATATATTATGACCACTACTCCGCAGACGCAGGATGCTCTCAAGTCCCCGCAAATCACCCTTCGTTTCATGGCTTCGCCCACTGATGTCCTCATGGCTGGCGCCCAGGGCATCAGCGGCGGCCGCGTTCTGGAATGGATCGACAAGGCCGCCTACGCGTGCGCGGTCCAGTGGTCCGGCCAGTACTGCGTGACCGCTTACGTAGGCCACATTCACTTCACCCGCCCTATCCCCTCGGGCCACATCGTGGAGGTCCGCTCCCGCATTGCGATGACCGGCCGGTCGTCCATGCACATCGTCAACGAGGTGCTCTCCGCGGACCCGCGCGACGGCATCTTCACCCGCGCCTGCGACTGCCTGGTCATCTTCGTGGCCAAGGACGCCGAAACCAACAAGTCGACCCCGGTGCCCACGTTCACCCCGGAAAACGATGAGCAGCGCCGCGTCGCCGAGGCCGCCCAGTCCCGTATTGAGCTGCGCAAGGCCATCGAAGAGGAGATGGAACAGCAGACCTACGAGGGCCCGTCCTACGCCCCGCGGCTTGTAAACCGCTTTCTGGCCAAGCCGACGGACGTCAACTGGGGCGGCAAGGTCCACGGCGGCACCGCCATGGAGTGGATCGACGAGGCCGGCACCGCCTGCACCATGGAATGGTCCGGTGAGCACACCGTGGCCGTCTACGCCGGCGGCATCCGCTTCTACCGCCCGATTGCGATCGGCGACCTCATCGAGGTCGACGCCCGCATGATGCGCACCGACAACCGCTCGATGCAGATGTCCATCCACGTGCGCGCCGGCAACCCGCGCGGCGGCCGCAACAACCTGGAGACCGCCATCCACGCCACCGTGGCTTACATGGCCATCGACCGCGACTTCCAGCCGCAGGCCGCCCGCCAGTTCACCCCGGTCACCGACGAGGACAAGCGCCTGGCCGAGCACGCCAACATCCTGCGGGAGCTACGCGGCAAGTACTCCCCCAAGCCGCTCATCGTCGCGCCCAACAACCAGCACATCGACTAAGCCCCATCCCAGCAGTCAGCGCCCGGCAGTCAGCGCCCGGACCGGCAACGCGCTAGTCGGCGCCTGCCGGCCGGATGATGGCAGTTGCCTTCTCCTTTGCTTTCATGCGCTCAACCTTCTCTCATGGCCTAGGCCCGGCGAGTAATTCGTCCGGGCTTTTAGCCGGCACCGACGACTACCATCCACACGGCGACTAGGTGGACCGCGGCGGCCGCGATTGTCGCGGTGTGGAAATGCTCGTGGTAGCCGTAGATGCGGGCGTTACGCCCCGGCCACTTGAATCCGTAGACCACCGCGCCTAAGGAATAGACTAGGCCGCCGGCAAACAGCAACCAGACCACCGCGGGGCCTTCCTGCCGCCACAGGGTCGGGATGAGCGGGACTATCAGCCAGCCGAGCACCAGGTACACGGCCACGGATAGCCAGCGCGGGTGCTCCACCCAGACCAGGTTAAGTATCACGCCGGCTACCGCTCCGCCCCAGGCCACCCCGAGCAGGATCCACGCTGTCGCGCCGTCGAAGGCGATAAGGGACAGCGGCGTATAGGTCGCCGCGATGAACACGGCAATGGTGGCGTGATCTGCCCGCCGCCACCACTGCACGGCCCGGAAACTGCCCCACGGCCAGCGGTGGTAGGTTGCGGAGACCGCGAATAGCCCGACCAGGCACACCCCGTAGACCGTCACGCCCATAGCCGGCGCCCAGCTCAGCGTCATCCAGGAATATGTAATGAGCACGGTGGCGGCAACTAGGGCAGCCAGGGCGGCGAAGACGTGCCCCCACCCGCGGGTAAGCGGGCGCGGGCCACGGTCGGCCACCAGCCTGGTCCGTTCGACTATGCCGTCCTGTACCGGCGCCATTTTTCCTCCTCGCAAGACTCAACCGACGTAGTGACCGCCGCTGCTAGCCGTAGTATAACCTACGGTCGCGTAACCCAAGGCTGCGAAAATCCTTCGAATTCCTTGCTATATGCGTTATAGTCGAACGGTGTTTAAATCTGTCTCTATCCGCCGCCCCCGCGCGCTAGCCGCCGCCTTCGCCGCGGTCGCCGCCTTGGGGTTCGGCCTCGCCAGCCCTGCCACCCCGTCCGCCCAGGCCCAGTCGAGCCTCATCGACGGCTCCTTCCAGCTGCCCGGCAACCAGAGCAAGCAGCCCTGGTTAGGCAACCAGCCGAAGATCGTGAACAAGCGCCACGTCAACGGCAACTTCTGGAAGGTGGACGTGTGGTCCCCGGCCAACCGCGCCGTTATCACCAATAACGTGCTGCTGCCCGGCGGCGACCAGCCGCGCGGTTCTTTCTACCTGCTGCCCGGCATCCAGGGTGGCGAGCAGGGCATGAACTGGATGAGCCACACCGACATCGGCCCGTGGTTCGCCGGCAAGAACGTCAATGTGGTCATGCCCATCGGCGGCGCTTATTCCCTCTACACCGACTGGAATACCGCGGACCCCATCCTGGGCGTTAACAAGTGGAACACCTACATGACCCACGAGCTTCCGCCGCTCATCGACGCCGAATTCCACGGCAACGGCCGCGACGCTATCGCCGGCCTGTCTTCCACCGGCGCCGCCGCCCTCGACATCGCCGGCCACGCCCCGCAGCGCTTCCGCGCCGCCGCCTCCTACTCCGGTTGCCCGGTCCGCTCCGGCGCCCTGGGATGGCCGGTCTCCAGCATCATGATGGCCGCCGGCGGCGGCTCTTCCGTCAATGCCTGGGGCCTGCCCGGCTCCCCGGCCTGGGCCGACCACGATCCCAACGCCCAGCCGCACCGACTGCGCGACGTCAAGGTCTTCGTTGCTTCCGCCTCCGGCACCCCCGGCCCCATCGACGGCAACTACGGCCCCGCCCAACACCTGGGCCCGTCCGCAACCGAGAAGGTTGCCAACGAGTGCACGAACATCTACACCCGCACCGCCCGCGCAGCCGGCGTCGACGTCAACCGCTACTACACCAACACCGGCTCCCACTCCTTCCCGCTGTTCTCCCACCAGCTCAAGGTCAGCTGGGCACAAACCATCCAGCCGACCATCGGCGGCTAAACCGGCCGCCCCGGGCGGGGTTAGCCACGCAACGCTAAAGCGTCTTAAGCACCCTTTCTACACCCCGCATACGGTCGAATGGCCCCACGAAAAATGCCTCACACCGCGTACCACGGTGCGAGGCATTTTCTATCTCCCCTATTCCACCACGGAGTTCGCCCCCACGGCGTGTCCGAAGAGGTCGGGCAGGGTGGCGGACCAGGCGTCGACCAGCTGGGTCAGCGGGACGGCGGTTTGTCCCAGGATGAGGCTGTCCACCGCGGTGGTCTTGCCAACCTGGGTAGCTGGGATGCCCAGCTCCTGGGCGCGCTGGAGGACCGCTTCCGCCTTGTCCTTGGTCGTGGCGACCAGGGCGCGGGAGGCGGACTCGGAGAACGCGGCGACGAACTCGTCGTCGTGCACGGCGGCCAAATCGAGCTCGACGCCGACGCGGTTGCGCTTGGCCATCTCGAACGCGGTGACGGCCAGGCCGCCCTCGGAGACGTCGTGGGCCGCGGTGATATCGGAGTTGCCGTGGAAGAACTCGGCCAGCTTGGCCTCGTTGGCCAGGTCGACCTGCGGCGGCAGGCCGGACAGGCCCTTGCCGGATACCTGCTGCCAGATGGAGCCGCCAAACTCGTCCTGGGTGGAGCCCAGGAGGATGAGGACTTCGTCCTCAGCGGTGCCCAGGTTGTGGCCGATGGAGGCGGCGACGTCGTCGATAACGCCCAGCACACCGACGACCGGGGTCGGCAGGATGGGTTCCTCACCGGTCTGGTTGTAGAAGGAGACGTTGCCGCCGGAGACCGGGATACCCAGCTCGACCGCGCCGTCGGCCAGGCCGTGGACGGCCTCCCGGAACTGCCACATCACATCCGGGTTTTCCGGGGAACCGAAGTTCAGGCAGTTGGTGACGGCCACCGGGCGGGCGCCGGTGACGGCGACGTTGCGGTAGGCCTCGGCCAGGGCCAGGCGAGCGCCCATGTTCGGGTCCAGCTTGGTGTAGCGGCCGGAGGCGTCCGCGGAGACGGCGACGCCGCGGCCGGTCTCCTCGTCGATGCGCAGCACACCGGCATCCGCGTGGTGCGACTGCACCGTATTACCGCGGACGTAGCGGTCGTACTGGTTGGTAATGAAGTCACGGGAGCACAGCGCCGGGGAGGCCACCAGCTGGAGGAGGGCATCGCCCAGCGGGGCATGATCCACGCCGCCGAAGTCCTGCAGCTTGTCCTGCCACTCCGGGCGGGCGTAGGGGCGCTCGTAGACCGGGGCCTCGTCGGCGATGGTGCCGGCCGGGGCGTCCACGACGACCTCGCCCTGGTGGCGGATGACCAGGTGCTTGCCGGTGGTGACCTCACCAATCTCGGCGCAGGTGACGTCCCAGTGCGCGCAGATCTCGCGGAAGCGCTCGACGTTTTCCGGGGCCACGACCGCGCACATGCGCTCCTGGGACTCGGAAGCCAGGATCTCAGCGGCGGTCATGTGCTCGGCGCGCAGCGGGACCTCGTCCAGGTTGATCTCCATGCCGCCGTCGCCGGAGGCGGCCAGCTCACTGGTCGCGCAGGCCAGGCCGGCGCCGCCCAGGTCCTGGATGCCCACCACGACGCCGGCGTGGTAGAGGTCCAGGCAGCACTCGATGAGGACCTTCTCCGCGAAGGGGTCGCCCACCTGGACGGCCGGCAGCTTGCGTTCCGCGCCGTCCTCGAAGGTGTCCGACGCCAGCACGGACACGCCGCCGATGCCGTCCAGGCCCGTGCGAGAGCCGAACAGCATGACCTTGTTGCCGGTGCCGGAGGCGAAGGCCAGCTTCAGGTCCTCGACCTTTAGCGTGCCCACGCACAGGGCGTTGACCAGCGGGTTACCTACGTAGGACTCGTCAAAGACGGTCTCGCCCCCAATATTGGGAAGACCCAGGCAGTTGCCGTAGCCGCCGATCCCTTCGACGACGCCCGGCAGGACGCGTTTGGTATCTGGGGCATCGGCCGAGCCGAAGCGCAGCTGGTCCATCACCGCGATGGGGCGTGCGCCCATCGCCATGATGTCGCGGACGATGCCGCCCACGCCGGTGGCCGCGCCCTGGTAGGGCTCAACGTACGACGGGTGGTTGTGGGACTCCACGCGGAAGGTCACCGCGTTGCCGTCGCCGATGTCGACCACGCCGGCGTTCTCACCGATGCCGGCGAGGATCTTCTCCCCCATCTCTTCGGTCATGGTCTGGCCGAAGTAGCGCAGGTGCGTCTTCGAGGACTTATATGAGCAGTGCTCCGACCACATCACGGAGTACATGGTCAGTTCGGCATCGGTCGGCCTACGCCCCAGGATGTCCTTGATGCGCTGGTATTCGTCGTCCTTGAGCCCCAGCTCGCGGAAGGGCTGTTCCAGGTCCGGGTCCTGCTGGGCCTGGGAGACGGTGTCATTGTGTACGGTCATGTGCGCCTCCTAAACTGCGGCCGTCACGGCGTTGATAGCGGATACAAAAAGGCCCAGGCCGTCAGTGGACGGCCCGGTAAGCGGATCGATGGCGTGCTCGGGGTGCGGCATAAGCCCCACGACCCGGCCGGTCTCGTTGGTAATACCGGCGATCGCGTTGACGGACCCGTTGTAGTTGTCCGTGTAGCGGAAGACCACGCGGCCTTCCTTCTCCAGCTCCTCGACGGTCTCCGCGGCGGCCTGGAAACGGCCCTCGCCGTGCTTGGCCGGGATGAGGATCCGCTGGCCAGCCTCAAATTCGGTGGTCCAGGCGGTCTGCGCGTTCGCGACCTCCAGGTAGGTATCCGTGCAGTGGAAGTGCAGCCCCTGGTTGCGGGTCAACGCCCCGGGCAGCAGGCCGGCTTCGGTCAGGATCTGGAAGCCGTTGCAAATGCCCAGCACCGGCATGCCCTTGTGGGCAGCGTCGATGACCGAGCGCATGACGGGCGCGAGGGCGGAAATCGCCCCGGAGCGCAGGTAGTCGCCGTAGGAAAAGCCACCGGGGACCACGACCGCGTCCACGCCGCGCAGGTCGGCGTCGGCGTGCCAGAGGTTTTCCACCTCGGCGCCGGCCCGGCGCGCAGCACGATCCGCGTCGACGTCGTCGAGCGTGCCGGGGAAGGTAATTACTCCGATCTTGGCGGACACTACTTGACCTCCAGCCCGGTGACCTCGTAGTCCTCGATGACGGTGTTGGCCAGCAGGGTGGCCGCGACCTTCTCCAGCTCCTCGGCCGTCACGGAGTCCGCGACCTCCAGCTCGAAGCGCTTGCCCTGGCGGACATCGCTGACCCCTTCAACCCCGATTCGACCCAGCGCGCGGACAACAGCTTGCCCCTGCGGATCCAGAATCTCGGCCTTCGGCATGACATTGACAACTACACGAGCCATTAAATTTCCTTACTGTGCTCACGGCTAGGTCTGCGCGCACTAGTTTAGCCTGCCTAGGGCCGCAAAACCTACCCATCCCAGCGGTCACCCCCACACCAACGCCCGCTCCCCCAATCGGGGCCGGAAAGTAAACACCGGGTATCCCCCGCAAAGACGGAAACCAAATTCTAGGCCACACCTAGGCAAACCCCCTGCGGGCTTCGAACACGCGGCAGCGCTTGCTCCCGCGCGTGTCCGCTCCGTGTTCTACAACTGAGGGTAATGCGCTCGGAACGCATGAATTTGTCTGTCTTCTTCCCCAACTAAGGTGGTTCGTTCCCTATGTCTTCTCCCCAGTCCTCGCGGCGGGTGGCCCGCCGCCGCGGCGCGCTCGTACTCGCGGCCGTGACCTCTACCGTCGCCGCCGGTCTCGCCGTCCCCACTGCCTCGGCCGCCCCGTCCGGGGACAACGTCGTCATCTCCGAGGTCTACGGCGGCGGTGGCAACTCCGGCGCGGAGTACACCCACGACTTCATCGAGCTCTACAACCCGACGGATGGTGACATCAGCCTGGATGGTTGGAACGTCGAGTACTTCTCCGCCAAGGGCGGCTCCGGCGGCACTACCCAGCTGAACGGGACGATCCCGGCCGGGGCGCATTACCTCATCCAGCAGGCTCAGGGCAACGGCGGCAACACCGCCCTGCCGGCTGCCGATGCCACCGGCAGCCTGGCCATGTCCGCCACCAAGGGTTCGGTCCAGCTCAGCGACGGCGCGGGCGAGGTGGTCGACTTGGTCGGCTTCGGCGAGGCCAGCCTGTCCGAGGGCTCCCCGGCCCAGGCGCCGAACAACCGGAACTCGGTCCAGCGCGACGAGAACGGCACCGACACCGATGACAACTCCGCCGATTTTACGGCCGGCGCGCCCAGCCCGGCCGGCACCGGCGGAGGCGTGGCCCCGGAACCGGGCACCGATCCGGAGCCGCAGGATCCGCCCGCCGCGGGCGAGGCCGTGGCCATCGCCGATATCCAGGGCACGGGCCCGGCCTCCCCGCTGGTCGACCAGACCGTGACCACCGAGGGAGTCGTCACCGCCGTGTGGGAAGAAGGCGGCCTGAACGGCTACACCATCCAGACCGGCGGCGAATCCGCGGCCGGCGAGGCCAGCCACGGCCTTTTCATCTACGCCGGCAATGACGGCGCGTACCCGGAAATCGGCCAGTCCGTGCAGGTGACCGGCAAGGTCTCCGAGTACTACGGCAACACCCAGGTCTCGGCTAAGACCTTCACCGAACTGGAGGAGCCGCTCGAGCAGGTCGAGCCCATCGAGATCGACGAGCTGCCCGCCGGCGACGAGGCCCGGGAGGCCTACGAGTCCATGCTGGTGCTGCCCGGCACCCACACCGTGACCAACAACTACGCACTCAACACATACGGCGAGGTCGGCCTGGCCGCGGGCCAAGAAGCCCTGCGCCAGCCCTCCGATGTCCATGCCCCCTCGACGGATCCGAACTCCCCGCTCAAGCAGCTGGAAAAGGACAACGCCGAGCGCCTGGTCACCCTGGACGACGGCCGGACCCGGGATTACCTGAAGACCGATAAGGAGACCCCGCTGCCGTATATCTCCCAGGACGGCGGCCAGACCATCAAGAGCCTGCGCACCACCGACCAGGTGGAGTTCCAGCAACCGGTCGTCGTGCACTACTCCCACGAGCAGTGGCGCTTCCAGCCCACCTCCCCGGTCACCGGGGAGACCGCCGGCGCAGATCTGCCGATTAGCTGGGAGGACTCCCGCGCCGCGGAGCTGGACGCCCTCGACGTCGAAGGCGACTACACCATCGGCGCCTTCAACGTCCTGAACTACTTCACCTCGCTGGGCGAGGAGTTCGGCGGCAGCTCCTACGACGACAAGGACGGCAACCCAGTCACCGTCAACCGCGGGACCACCCGCGGCGCCTATACCCAGGCCGCCTTCGAAGACCAGCAGGCCAAGATCGTCGCGGCCATCAACGGCTTGGACGCCGACGTCATCGCGCTGTCCGAAATCGAGGACACCTTCGGCGTGACCGGGGACCTCTCCCGCCGCGACGAGGCACTGAACCACCTGGTCGAGGAGCTCAACGCCGCGGGCGGAAACTGGAAGGCCGTCGCCTCCCCGTCTCAGGGCGTGCCGGAGGACGTCGACGTCATCCGCACCGCGTTCATCTACGACCCGGACCGCGTGCGCCCGGTGGGCGAGTCCCGCATCTTCAGCGACGCCCGCTTCACCGGCACCGCCCGTGAGCCGCTGGCCCAGGAGTTCGCCCCGGCAGATGCCGGCGAGGACGCCGAGACCTTCGTGGCCGTGGCCAACCATTTCAAGTCCAAGGGTTCCGTGGTCAAGGATGACGCGGACCGCGGGGACGGCCAGGGCAACAACCCCAATGTGCGCAACGCGCAGGCCCAGGCGGTCCTCGACCATCTGGCCAAGCAGCCGGACTGGCAGGACAAGGCCACCTTCGTCATGGGGGATCTGAATACCTACACCCGCGAGGAGGCCCTGGACATCTTCCGCAACCACGGCTACACCGTGCCGGCGGAGACCTTTGATGCCGACGCCTCCTACCAGTTCAGCGGCCTGCTCGGCTCCCTGGACCACGTCCTGGCCAACGAGGTGGCCAGCGAGAACGTCACCGACGCGCAGGTCTGGAACATCAACGCGGACGAGTCCGTCGCCTTCGAGTACTCGCGCCGCAACTACAACGCGGTCGACTTCTACGACGACTCCCCGTTCCGCTCCTCCGACCACGACCCGGTCAAGGTCGGCTTCTCCCTCGGCGGGGATGACGCTGCCGGCGATGACGAGAACGGCAACGGCGGGGACGACAACAACGAGGACGACGACCAGGGCAAGCCGGAGGGGTCGGGGGACGCCGGCTCGAGTGGCTCCTCGGTGGGCGGCGCTGTCGTGGCAGTGATTGCTGGCCTGGCCGCGGTCCTGGGCATCGGTGCCGCCCTGGCAGGTGGCCTGCGCGGCGTGCTGCCGATGTTGCCGGCGGATATCCGCCGCGTCATCGAACGCCTGCTACCCTAGTTCGGCAGGTAGATGCTGTAGTCGGCCGGCTGCGCGCCGGCCGCTGCGGCCTTGTGCACGGCTTTGACGAAGTCCTTGACCACCTTCCGGTCGTCGAGGTTACGGCCGGAGACCGACAGTCGGACGGTGTTGCCGCGCTGGGCGGAGCGTTCCGCCGCGCGGATGATGTTGCGGCGCCACCACTTGGCCGCGCCGAAGCCCTCGCCGTAGGAGAGGTTGCGCGACTGGTAGAACTTGCCGGACTCGAGCTCGTGGATGCCGCGGGTGGACACGGCCACGTCGAAGCCGAAGGCCGGCAGCACCTTGAGGGTCCCCTCCGACATGCGCCAGCGCGGCGGGGCGAAGATGGTGGGGGTAAAACCGATCTTGCCCATCTGCCGGGTCGCACCGGCCAGCCGCAGCTTCGCCTCGTGCTCATCGAGGTTGGCGAATTCCGCGCGACGGCCCTGGACGGCTTGGTCGAAGCCGTTGAGAATCAGTACCCGGCCGGAGTCTGCTTGCTCTTTGACCCAGCCCTTCGTCTTGGAGTCCTTCGCCAAGTGCCAATTGCCGTCAATATGCGGGGCAATCAGAAGAGACACAGGAATCCCCTCGGCATCCAGGATGCGGAGGAGATTCGAGGCCTGTTTCCGGGTGTCGTCGAAGATACTGGAAATCGAAACCAGGAGGTGGCCATGCATAAGAAGTATTATCGCACAGCCTTCTAGGTTCCGCGCGTCGAGAACGCTACTCGGTACACCCCGTGGCCTGGTTGATGATCCAGGCGTATTCGAAGGCGTTCTGGCGCCACTTGTCGTAGCGGCCGGACACGCCGCCGTGGCCGGCGACCATCTCCGTCTTCAGCAGGAACTGGCCGCCGCTGGCAACGGTGCGCAGCTTGGCGATCCACTTGGCGGGCTCCACGTAGAGCACGCGGGTGTCGTTCAGCGAGGTTGTGGCCAGGATATTCGGGTAATCCTGCGCCGTGACGTTCTCGTACGGCGCGTAGCTGGCCATGTAGTCGTAGAAGGCCGGGTCGTGGTACGGGTCGCCCCACTCGTCCCACTCCACCACCGTGAGCGGGAGCTCCGGCATGAGCATGGAGGTCAGCGGATCGACGAAAGGCACGGCGGCCTGGATGGCGGTGAAACGGTCCGGGACCATATTCGCCACGGCACCCATCAGCATGCCGCCCGCGGAGCCACCTTCCGCCGTCAGCCGGTCCGGGCTGGTCAGGCCACGGGCGATGAGGTCGTCGGCCACGTCGATGAAGTCGGTGAAGGTGTTCTTCTTCTCCATGAGCTTGCCGTGGTCGTACCAGCCGCGGCCCATCTCCCCGCCGCCGCGGACGTGGGCGACGGCGAAGATCATGCCGCGGTCCAGCAGCGACAGGCGGGTGACGGAGAACCCGGGGTCGACGCTAGTCTCGTAGGAACCGTAGCCGTAGAGCAGCATCGGCTGCGGCGCGGAGGTGTCCAGGTCCGCGCGGTGCACCACGGAGACGGGGATCTCCGTGCCGTCCTGGGCGGTGGCCCACAGGCGGTAGGCGGTGTAGTCGCCGGGCTCGTAGCCGCCCTGGACCTCCTGCTGCTTCAGCAGGGTGCGCTCGCCGGTGGCGACGTCGTATTGCAGGACCTGGGCAGGCTGCGTGAACGAGCCGTAGACCATGCGGATGACCGGGGTGTCCCACTCCGGGTTGCCGGTGGTGCCGGCGGTATAGATCTCCTCGTCGAAGTCGACCTGGGTGAACTCGCCGAGCCCCTCGCCCTCGGTCAGCGGCATGATGGCGATGCGCCCGATGCCGCCGCTGCGGTAGACCAGCACCAGCTGGTGCTGGTAGGTATCCACGCCCTCGATGCGCACGTCCTCGCGGTGCGGGACCAGCACCTGGGTATCCCGCAGGGCGGGCAGGCCGGTGTCCTTCGTCAGCGCCGGGCAGACGGTGACCTCGAAGTTGGCGCCGGCAGCGTTGTGGGTGACGATCCAGCGGTCCTCGCCGTCGATGACAGCGTGGTCCACCTCGTATTCGACCCCGGATTCGCGCTCCCAGAGCAGCTGGAATTCGCCTTCCGGCTGGTCCTGCTCCAGCACCCAGAACTCCGAGGTGATCTTCGAACTGGAGACCAAGAACAGGTACTTGTCGCTGCGGGTGCCGCCCACTCCTACGCTGAAGTGCGCGTCTTCCTCGTAGAAGATACGCACATCGTCTTCCTGCGGTGTGCCTACCTTGTGGCGCCACACGCTGTCCGCGCGCCAGGCCTCGTCGACGGTCTGGTAAAAGATGTAGTCCTCGCCGACCCAGGTCGCGCCGTAGAACAGGCCCGTCAGGTGATCGTCCAGCAACTCGCCCGTAGCCAGATCCTTGATGCGCAGCTCGAAGCGCTCGTCACCGCTGACATCCACGGAATACGCCAGGTAACGCCCCGAGGTCGTGATGGAAGAGGCCCCGAGGGAGAAGAACTCGTTGCCCTCGGCCAGCTCGTTCAGGTCGAGCAGCACCTCTTCGCCTGCCGGGCGACCTTCCTCCGGGATGACGGGCGGGAACCACGGGTCCGCGCCCTCCTCGACCGGCAGGCGGCAGGACAGGCCGTAGCTCTTGCCCTCCTGGGAGCGCCCGTAGTACCAGTAGTCGCCCTGGCGCACGGGAACGGACATGTCCGTTTCCTTGATGCGCGACTTAATCTCCTGGTAGATATTCTCGGTCAGCGTCTCCAGGTGCGCGGTCTGCGCCTTGGTGTAGTCGTTTTCCGCGTTAAGGTAGTCCAGCGTGTCCTGCGACTTCTTATCCCGCAGCCACTCGTAGTCATCGACGAAAGTGCGGCCGTGGAATTGGCGCGAAATCGGACGAACGGGGGCTACCGGAGCATGCATGGATTCATCAGTCATAGGCCCCCATCCTACGTCACCGTGTCCCGCAGCCGGCGGGTCATTCCCGCCCGCTGCGTGGGTTTTAGCCTACCCAGTCGATGAACTGCTTGCCTGACAGGCGCTCGTAAGCCTCGATGTAGCGCAGGCGGGTGGCGGAGACGATCTCGTCCGGCAGGGCCGGCGGGGTGGTCTCGGAGGCCTTGTCCCAGCCGGATTCCGGCGAGGTCAGCCAGTTGCGGACGTACTGCTTGTCGAAGCTGGGCTGGACCTCCCCCTCGACGTAGGAGTCGGCCGGCCAGTAGCGGGAAGAGTCCGGGGTCAGCACCTCGTCGGCCAAGACGAGGGTGCCGTCGCTGTCCAGGCCGAACTCGAACTTGGTGTCGGCCAGGATGATGCCGCGTTCTTCGGCAATCTGGGCGGCCTGGGCGTAGATGGTCAGCGTGGCGTTGCACAGCTGGGCGGCGCGGTCGGCGCCGAGGTCTTTCACGACGCGCTCGTAGGTAACGTTCTCGTCGTGCTCGCCCTGCTCCGCCTTAGTGGCCGGGGTGAAGATGGGCTCCGGCAGGCGGGAGGCCTCCACCAGGCCGGAGGGCAGCTCGATGCCGCAGACCGTGCCGTTGGCCTGGTATTCCTTCAGCCCGGAGCCGGTCAGGTAGCCGCGGGCCACGCACTCGAAGGGCAGCATCTGCAGTTTCTTGACCACGAATGCCCGGCCCAGGACCTCTTCCGGGATCCGCACGTCGTCGACCGGGCCGGCCAGGTGGTTGGGGAAATTGATGGCGTCGAAGAAGAACTGCGAGGTCGCAGTCAGCACCCGCCCCTTGTCCGGGATGGCGGGCTCCAGGGCGAAGTCGAAGGCGGAAATCCGGTCGCTGGCCACCATGAGCAGCGTGTGCTCATCGATGGCGTAGATGTCGCGGACTTTGCCGGATACGAGGTGCTGATAATCGCTAAGACGTGGTCGCATGCCCCACATCTTAGCGCGCCGGTGGGCTAAATAATCTCGCCCGGGCGGTACTGGGCGGCCTGGGGGTGCTGGTCCGCCTTTTCGGCGATCCGGGACAGAACCTGGCCTACCTGCGCTTCCGCAGCACCGATGAAGGCGTGCTTGTCGGCGAGAGCCGCATCCAGGGCAGCCCTGTCAAGGGGGAGGCGCTCATCGGCGGCCAGCCGCTCCACCAGGTCTTGATCCGCGCCGTTTTCGCGCATGTTCAGCGCCACGGCGACGGCGTTTTCCTTGATGACCTCGTGGGCGGTCTCGCGTCCGACCCCGGCGCGCACGGCCGCCATGAGGATGCGAGTGGTGGCCAAGAACGGCAGGTAGCGCTCGAGTTCGCGGTCGATCATGGCCGGGAAAGCACCGAACTCCTCCAGCACGGTCAGGAAGGTCTCGAACTGTCCGTCAAGCGCGAAGAAGGCGTCCGGCAGTGCGACGCGGCGGATGACCGAGCAGAAAACGTCGCCCTCGTTCCACTGCTGCCCGGCCAGGTCGCCGACCATGGTCAGGTAGCCGCGGAGGATGACCTGGAAGCCGCAGACGCGCTCGCAGGAGCGGGCGTTCATCTTGTGCGGCATGGCAGAGGAACCGACCTGGCCTTCCTTGAAGCCCTCGGTGACGGTCTCATTGCCGGCCATCAGACGGATGGTGGTGGCCAGCGAAGACGGCGCCGCGCCCAGCTCGACGAGGGCGGAGACGGCATCGAAGTCCAGCGAGCGCGGGTAAACCTGCCCGACGGAGTCGAAGATCCGGCTAAAGCCGAGGTAGTCCGCTACGGAGGTCTCCAGGGAGGCTAGCTTGTCATGGGACCCACCCATAAGGTCCAGCATGTCCTGGGCCGTGCCCATCGGGCCCTTGATGCCGCGCAGCGGGTAGCGGTTCAGCAGCGCCTCGACGCGCTCGATGGCCAACAGCATCTCGTCGGCGGCGGAGGCAAACCGCTTGCCCAGGGTGGTGGCCTGGGCGGCGACGTTGTGGGAGCGGCCTGCCATGACCAGGTGCTGGTACTTGTCGGCGTGCTCGCCCATGCGGGCCACCACGGCGATGGCCTTGTCGCGGATGATCTGCAGGGAGCGGTAGATCTGCAGCTGCTCGACGTTTTCGGTCAGGTCGCGGCTGGTCATCCCCTTGTGGATGTGCTCGTAGCCGGCCAGCGCGTTGAATTCCTCGATACGCGCCTTCACGTCGTGGCGGGTAACGCGCTCGCGCTGGGCGATGGAGTCCAAGTCGACGTTTTCGACCGCTGCCTCGTAGGCGCTGATCGCCTCGTCGGGGATATCCACCCCCAGGTCCTTCTGGGCGCGCATGACCGCGATCCACAGCTGCCGCTCGAGCACGATCTTGTGCTCGGGGCTCCAGATTTCGGTCAGCTCCGCCGAAGCGTAGCGGGAGGACAGGACGTTGTTAATCTTCTTCTTTTCAGCCACAAGCCCTCATTATTCCACGTGGTCTAGGCGCGGGGGCAATAATGCGACAGCGGCCCCGCCCGGTAGCCGGGACCTGGGGCCGCTGGAGGTCTGCTGCGGTTGCTAGCGGGTCTGGCCGGGCACCTCGATGCGCCCTTCCTGGGCGGCCAGCGCGATGTCGCGGCGGTAGAAGCCGCCGTCCATGGTGATGCCTTCGAGTACCGCGTAGGCGGCCTCGCGGGCGGCGGCCAAGGTCGAGCCCTTGCCCAGGGCGTTGAGCACTCGCCCGCCGTTGGAGACCACCTTGCCCTCGGCCACGGTGGTGCCCGCGTGCAGGATGCGCTCCGGATCCTCCAGGGCGTCGCCGGTAATTTCGTCGCCCTTGCGCGGGGAGGCCGGGTAGCCCTCGGCGGCCAGCACCACGGTCACGGCGAAGGCGGGCTCCCACTCCAGCGGGCTGAGCTCCGCCAGCTTGCCGGTGGCCACCGCGTTGAGGGCCTCCGCCAGCGGGGAGGTCAAAAGGCTCAGCACGGCTTGGGTCTCCGGGTCGCCGAAGCGGCAGTTGAACTCGATGACTGCCGGGCCCTCCGGGCCCCACGCCAGGCCGGCGTAGAGAAGACCCGAATAGGGGGTGCCGCGGGCGACCAGCTCGCGGGCAACGGGCGCGCAGACCTCGTCGACGATGGTGTTGACGCCGTCCTGCGGCAACCACGGCAGCGGCGTGTAGGCGCCCATGCCGCCGGTGTTGGGGCCCTCGTCGTTGTCGTAGGCGCGTTTGTGATCCTGGGCGGGCAGCAGCGGCACGACGGTTTCGCCGTCGACCAGGCAGAACAGGGAGACCTCCGGACCGGGCAGGAAGGACTCGATGAGCACGGAGTTACCGCCGTTGTGCACCGCCTTGATGTGCTCCTCGGCCTGCTCGCGGTCCTCGGTGACCACCACGCCCTTGCCGCCGGCCAGGCCGTCGTCCTTGACCACGTAGACCGGGCCGAATTCGTCGAGGACCCGGGAGATCTCGTCCTCCGCGGCGTCCGGGCCGATGGTCTCCGCGTGGGCGGTGCGCACGCCGGCCGCGTCCATCACGTCCTTGGCGAACGCCTTGGAGCCCTCAATTTGGGCGGCCTCCTGGCTGGGGCCGAAGACCGCGATGCCGGCGTCCCGCAGGGCATCGGCAACGCCGGCCACCAGGGGTACCTCCGGGCCGATGACCACCAGGTCCGCGGCGATGTCCTGGGCCAGGCCCGTCATCTGGGCCGGGTCGTCTACCTGGGTGTAATCCGCATGCACGGTGGCGATCCGGTCCATGCACGGGCTGCCCGGCGCCACGTGCAATTCAGTGGTCGCCGGATCAGCGGCTAGTCCTTTCAAGAGGGCATGTTCGCGGCCGCCCGAGCCAATCACGAGAATACGCATGCCGTCTATCTTAACTTGCCGGTAGCCTGGGGCCATGGCTTCTGTATTTACCAAGATCATCAACGGAGAACTCCCCGGCCGTTTTGTCTACCGGGACGAGCAGTGCGTGGCGTTTTTGTCCATCGAGCCGCTGCGCTACGGGCACACCCTGGTCGTGCCGGTGCAAGAGGTCGACAAGTGGACTGACCTCGATCCGGAGACCTGGGGGCACCTGAACCAGGTCGCCCTGCGCATCGGCCAGGCCATCAAGAACGCCTTCGGCACCCCGCGCGCCGGCTACATCATCGCCGGCTTCGACGTCCCCCACACCCACATCCACCTCTTCCCCACCGAGAAGATGTCGGAATACGATTTCTCCAAGACCTACGCCGCCGAGGACACGGACCCAGCCGCCATGGACGAGGCGGCCGCCCGCATCCGCCAGCACCTGGGCACCGACTTGGAGGGCCGCCCGGCCTAATCCGCCGAAGCCGCTGGGTCGTCGGCCTCCGGATAGGCCGGCAGGCGCACGGTAAACACCGAGCCCTCCCCCGGGGTCGAATCCACCGTGATGCTGCCGCCGTGCTGTTCCACCAGGGATTTCACGATGGCCAGCCCCAGGCCCGAGCCGCCCGTATCACGCGTGCGCGAACTATCCTCGCGGTAGAAGCGCTCGAAGATATGGGCGGCTACTTCTTTGTCCATGCCCTTGCCGTCGTCGATGACGTCGAGCAACACGTCGCGCTCGTCCCGGCGCAGCTGCAGCGTCACCGCGGCGTCCTCGCCGCCGTGGCGGATGCCGTTGGAAATCAGGTTGAGCAAGACCTGGTGCAGGCGGTCTGGGTCGCCGTCGACCACGGGCACAGAATTCGACTTGTTGACCACCTGGATGTTTCGGCCGGGGAAGGCCGCCCGGGCCGAAGACCCGACCGATAGGGCCAGCTCCAGCATGTCCACCGGCTTCTTATCCAGCCGGTTGCCCTCGGCACGGGTGAGCGAGAGCAGGTCCTCGACCAAAAGCGACATGCGGGTCGACTCGGAATCGATCTTGGACAGGACCAAGTCCACGTCCTGGGTGGCCCCGGAGCGGTAGAGCTCCGTGTAGCCGCGCAGGCTGGTCAGCGGGGTGCGCAGCTCGTGGGAGGCGTCGCCGACGAACCGGCGCATCTGCCCCTCCTTCGTCTGGGCCTCCTCCACGGAGCGCTGCAGGTGCCCCAGCATGACGTTGAGCGCGGCCGCCAGCTGGCCGACCTCGGTGTGCAGCGGCCACTCGGGCACGCGCTTGTTCAGGTCCCCGGCGGCGATTTCCGAGGCGGTCTTTTCCACCACCCGCAGCGGGCGCAGCGCCCACCGGATGGACCAATACCCGGCCAGCGCGATGAGCGCGATGACCAGGGACAGGATCAGCACCTGGACCACCGCCAGGCCCTGCAGGATGCTGGCCTCGCTGCCCAGGGACTTGGCCACGACCGTGACCACCCCGTCGGATTCGAAGGCCTGCGCGCGCCACTTGACCTCGTTGACTGCGGAATCGGTCGTGGACTCCACCGTCTCCGGGGAGCCGCCGATGTAGAGGCCGTCGACCCGCGGCATGGAGTCGAAGACGTTGAAGTATTCGATGGAACCGTTGGGGTAGATCTTGATGACGCAGAAATCCGTCGGCGGGCGCTGCGAGCGGTCGCCCAGGTTGAACAGCTCGGGGCTTTGCGCCCAGCCCTTGGCCGCGGAGGCGATGTCCTCGTCCACGCGGTTGTACAACACGTCCCGCATGATCGATGAAACGGCCACGGAGCTACCGACCAGGCCCAGGCCGGAGACCACGACCAGCAGGACCACCAGCCAGGTGCGCAGGGGCATCGCGGTGGTCTTGAAGCGGCCCTTGAACACCCGCTTTACCTTGGCCCACGCGGAGGTAGGGGCTGCGGCCTTACGGGCGCTAGTTTCGGTGTCGGTCATGCTGGGGGACGGGGCAATCTCTCTTGAAGGTCAGGTACGGGTCTTAGCTGCGCGGGGTGCGCAGCACGTAGCCCACGCCGCGGACGGTGTGGATGAGCGGGGTGTCGCCGGTATCAATCTTGCGGCGCAGGTAGGAGATGTAGGACTCGACCACGTTGCCGTCGCCGCCGAAGTCGTAGTGCCAGACGTTGTCCAGGATCTTGGCCTTGGACAGGACGACCTCCTTGTTCTGCATGAGGTAGCGCAGGAGGTTGAACTCGGTGGGCGAGAGATCGATGATCTTGCCCGCCTTGGTGACCTCGTGGGTGTCGTCGTTGAGCGTCAGGTCGGCATAGGACATGGTCGCGTTGTTGGACTCATCCTCCACGCTGGCCCCGCGGCGCAGGATGACGCGCAGGCGGGTGATGACCTCTTCCAGGCTAAACGGCTTGGTCACGTAGTCGTCCGCGCCAATGGTCAGGCCGTGGATGCGCTGCTCGACGCTGTCCTTGGCAGTTAGGTAGAGCGCCGGGCCGTCCAGGCCCTCGGAGCGCAGCTTGCCCAGCAGCTCGAAGCCGTCCATGCCCGGCATCATGACGTCCAGGATGTAGGCGTCCGGGTTGATTTCGCGGGCAATCCGCAGCGCCTCGGTGCCGGAATTGGCCGTGCGCACGTCGAAGCCCTGGAATTTCAGGGACACGGTCAACAGCTCGACAATATTGGGCTCGTCATCAACGACGAGGATTTTAACGTTTTCGGTGCTCTTGTCGTCCATTGTTGTGACCATCGCTTTCTACTATTGGGACCTCTCAGCCCGGCGGTGCCGCGGACCTACTCGAGGCGAAATCCGCGCCCGTTGCGGGGCTGTTAGGAGAGAAGGTAGTTCTCTCAGCTACTACACAGCAGTCTGCCACTTCAATTATCAAAGGTACTGACCGGTTACTGCAAGGACCCTGTGAGTTAGAAAAAGCGGGCCCAGCCGTGCTGGGCCCGCAGTTTTCACCGAAAACGCGTGGTACTAGACCACCGAGGCCGGGATGTTGCGCAGGTTGGACTTAGCCATGCCCAGCATCTTGCCCACGCCGCCGCCGAAGACGGTGCGGGTGGCGGCCTTGGAGAAGCCCAGCAGCTGTTCGAAAGTCAGCGTCGGCGGCAGGGACAGCGCGTTCGGGTCCGTGATCATGTCGATGAGGACCGGGCCGTCGAAGGCCATGGCCTCCTTGATCTGCTTGCGGGCCTTCTTCGGGTCCTCAATGCGGATGCACTTGATGCCGGCGGCCTCCGCGATCTTGGCGTAGTTGACGTGATCGTGGTCGGTCTGGAACTCCGGCAGGCCCTGGACGAGCATCTCCAGCTTGACCATGCCCAGCGAGGAGTTGTTGAACACGAACATCTTGACCGGCAGGTTGTGCAGCTTCACGGTCAGCAGCTCGCCCATCAGCATGGACAGGCCGCCGTCGCCGGAGAAGGTGATGACCTGCTTGTCCGGGTTGGCAGCCTGGGCGCCGATGGCCTGCGGCAGGGCGTTGGCCATGGTGCCGTGGCGGAAGGAGCCGATCTGCTGGCGCTTGCCGTTGGCGGTGATGTAGCGCGCGCCCCAGACGTTGCACATGCCGGTGTCCACGGTGAAGATGGCGTCGTCGTCGGCCTCGTCGTCGATAATGTCCGCCAGGTACTCCGGGTGCAGCGGGGTCTGCTTGTCCACGTCCTTGGTGTAGGCCTCGACGACGTGGTTGAGCTTGCGGTAGTGCTCCTTGAGCATCTTGTCCAGGAAGGAGCGGTCGGTCTTTTCCTCGACGCTCGGCAGGATGTTGGCCAGCGTGGCGGCGACGTCGCCGACCACCGGGTAGGAGATCTTGGTGCGGCGGCCGATGTGGGAGCCGTTGATGTCGACCTGGGCCACGTTGTGCTTGGGCAGGAAGTCGTTGTACGGGAAGTCGGTGCCCAGCAGGATGAGCAGGTCGGCGTCGTTGGTGGCGTCGTGCGCAGCACCGTAGCCCAGCAGGCCGTTCATGCCGACGTCGAAGGGGTTGTCGTACTGGATGTACATCTTGCCGCCCAGGGCGTGGCCGATCGGCGCCTTGACCTTCTGGGCCAGCTCGAGGACCTCCTTGCGGGCGTCCTTGACGCCGGCGCCGACGAACAGGGCGACGCTCTTGGCCTCGTTGATGGCCTGGGTCAGGGCGGCGGCCTCGCGCGGGTCCGGGTAGACGACCGGGCGGCCGGTGGAAATCACCGAGTCGGTAAAGGTGTCATCGTCAGCTTCCTGGGTGGTGACGTCGCCCGGGACGACCAGGACGGACACGCCGTTGCCGGCCATGGTGGACTGGATGGCGTGGTGGAGGACAACCCCGCCCTGCTCGGCGGAGTTAACCATCTCGCAGTAGCCCGAGCACTCCTGGAAGATGGCCTCGGGGTGGGTCTCCTGGAAGAAGGTGGAGCCGATCTGGCGGGACGGGATGTGGCTGGCGATGGCCAACACCTTGGCGCCGTTGCGGTTGGCGTCGTACAGGCCCTGGATGAGGTGGGTGTTGCCGGGGCCGCAGGAGGCCGCGCACACGGCCAGCTCGCCGGTGGTCAGGGAGTCGGCCTCAGCGGCGAACGCTGCAGCTTCCTCGTTGCGGACGTGCACCCACTCGATATCCGACTGGCGCACAGCGTCGACGATGGGGTTCAGCGAGTCGCCCACCAGACCGTAGATGCGGCGGATGCCCTGCTTTTCTAGCGTCGCGACCAACTGTCCAGCGTATGAACGAGCCATGATTCAACTCCTTTTAACTATTAATTAATCTCCTTCGCCATTGTGCTCCCTCACCGCCCCAATTTCCATACTCAGGACATATAAGGCTCGGCTTCTCACAGGAGAAGCGCCTCTATGACTTCCGCCACTCCGCCCTTCTCCGGTTGCAAACAGTACCGAACGGTCGTTACAGTAATCGGCATGCAAACGACGACACTGCGCCCCGAGGAGACCATGTCTAAGGGCGCCCGCTGGTCCTTCTTCGCCGTTATCTCCTCCGGCCTTTTGATGGTGGGACTCGACAACTCGATCCTCTACACCGCGCTGCCGGCGCTGAACGAGCAGCTCCACACGGACTCCACCCAGCAGCTGTGGATCATCAACGCCTACGCGCTGGTCCTGGCCGGCCTGCTATTGGGCACCGGCACGCTGGGCGACAAGATCGGCCACCGCCGCATGTTCGTTTACGGGCTGTGGATCTTCGGCGCCGCCTCCCTAGCGGCAGCCTTCGCCCCCCTCCGCCTGGGCACTGGTTGCCGCCCGCGCGGTCCTGGGCCTCGGCGCCGCCATCATGATGCCGGCCACCCTGGCGCTAATCCGCCTGACCTTCCACGACGAGGTCGAGCGCAACACCGCCATCGGCATCTGGGCCTCGGTCGCCGTCGTCGGCGCCGCGGCCGGCCCGACCGTGGGCGGGTTCCTGCTCGAGCACTTCTGGTGGGGCTCGGTATTCCTCATCAACGTCCCCATCGTGGCGATCGCGCTGGTGGCCACCCGCCTGCTGGCGCCGCCGAACATCGCCAACCCGGACAAGCACTGGGACCTCCTCTCCTCAGTGCTGGCGCTAGTCACCCTGTCCAGCCTGGTCATGGCCATCAAGTCCGCCGCCAGCACCGATCCAAGCTGGGGCACGGTCGCCGGCGCACTCATCGTCTGCGCCATCGGCGGCTTCTTCTTCGCCCGCCGCCAGCGCCAGCTGACCGAACCGCTGCTGACCTTCGACGTCTTCCGCTCGCCCATCTTTACCGGCGGCGTCCTGGCCGCCGGCGGGGCCATGTTCGCCATGGCCGGCGTGGAGATAACCACCACACAGAAGCTCCAGCTCGTCGACGGCTTTAGCCCGCTGCAGGCCGGGCTCATCATCTCCGCGATGGCGATTGCGGCCGTGCCGACCTCGACGCTGGGCGGGGCGACCCTGCACCGCGTGGGTTTCCTGCCGCTTATTTCCGGTGGCTTCGTCCTCATGGCCGCCGGCGTCGGGGCCGCCTTCTGGGCCGGCCGCCACGACATCCTTTGGTTCTTCGTCGTCGCTATGGTCTTCACCGGCATGGGCGCGGGCTTGGCGATGTCCGTCGCCTCGACCGCCATCATCGGCGCCGCCCCGCCGCACCGCTCCGGCATGGCCGCCAGCGTGGAGGAAGTCTCCTACGAGTTCGGCACCTTGCTCTCCATCGCCATCACCGGTTCCCTGGTCCCGCTGTTCATGGCCCAGGGCCTGCCCGAGAACATCGCCTCCCTCGGCATGGAGGCCCTCTACCAAGACTCCACTCACGCGGCTGCCGCCGTGGCCTACAATGACGGGTACATGTACACGCTTTGCATCCTGGCCGCAGTCACCGTGGGCTTTGCCGCAGCCACCGCCTACTGCTTCCGCCACAACCCCAAGTCCGGTGGTTTCGTTGGCTCGCACTAGCAAGAAGGATCAGATACTCGCCAGCGCCATTGAGATCATCGGCGAGGACGGCATCCACGCCGTGACCTACGACCGCCTGGCGGAGACCACCGGGCTGTCCAAGTCCGGGCTCATCTACCACTTCCCCTCCCGGCACGCCCTGCTGCGCGACATCCACACCTATGGAGCCGCGCGCTGGGAATCCGAGCTGGAGGACTACTCCGGCGGGCGCACGGCCGACGAGCTCACCCCAACCCAGCGTTTGCGCGCCCTGCTGAGCTCCCTGGCGAAAAACGATCCCCTGGCCGAGCTGCTGATGAATATCCACGCCCAGTCCGATCCGGAGTACTCCGCCCCCTGGGAATCCGTCAGCCTGCGCTGGGGCCCCGACCCGGCCGCCGCAATCGCTAACGATGCCGACCTGACCGAACTCATCGCCCTCATCATGGGCGAGGGCCTCTGGATCCACGACCACATCACCGAGACCAAGCTTAGCGCCGACAACCGCGCCAAGCTCATCGAGTTCATGCTTAGCCAGCTGCCGGAAGAGGGCTAGACAGATTCTCTCGCTTACGCAAACCTCGTTAGGGCTCCGTTTTGCGCGATAAGCTCCCCGAAACGAAGACTGCCCAAACAGGTCTTAAACATTGCACAATTACACACAACCTGGTAAATTCCCACTCGTGAGCCAGGGTTGAGCGCAAGCAAGAAAACCCCGGGCAGCAACTCCGTAAGGCCCCTCCCAAGGGGCCTTACGCGTTCCTATACTAGGCACCATGCTGCTCGCCTACATCGACGAAATCGGACAATCTGGCGCATTCGTTTCCCCCGACCACAAACGCTTCAACGACAGCCCCGCATTCGGGTACGCAGGATTCGTCATTCCCGAATGCTCTGTTCGAGAACTAGGCGCGAAATTCGCGAAGGTAAAGCGAGAAGCCTTCAAGGAAGAACTTGCTCAAACAGAAAACCTTGGGCGCTGGGAAAAGAAGGGCTCTGACCTACTTTTCGCTGGCGTAAACAAGATCCGCCCCGTAAATGTCCGAATCCTCGCAGGTCTTTTTGGCGAAATCGCCAATCTAGGAGGGAATCTCTTCTACTACGCCGAAGAGAAGCCTTTAGGAACTCCAAAACAAGTGAACACCGGCCCGAAGGAATTTCAGCGGCGCGAGGAAACCGCCATGCGCGAAACACTAAACAGATTGGCTCGGCATGCTGATGACAATGGGTCCAATATTCTCATTATGATGGATCAGATTAACGAGAAGTCGAGAAAACAGCGCCTACCTGCCATGTATGCACATATTTACAGGCGTAGCCAGGAATTCAAAGAAATGCGCCGGATTCTCGAGCCACCAATGCATATAGACAGCGAAAACTCAACAAACATACAGTTGTCCGATTGGATCTGCGCTTTTATTAAACGCGCTATTGACAATCAACTCGTAAAGGAATCCAAGTATCGATGGATTCCTTCCTCTAAAGCTGCCAAGGCCGCAGATGGTCGCTTCACTTATGAATCAAAACTTCGTCTGTATGAACGTTCGATTAAAGATTTCAACCATTCACAACTTATCCAACCTGGACCTCGCCCGATGTTCGCCAATGAAGGTGGCTACACCTTGCGGGATGATCAAATAGTTCATCTCGAGAGAATTCGAGCCGCTGCACGCAAGTAAGGGAACTTAATTTTCACCGCGTTTTATCACGTTTCCTCGCCAGAACAGTCATCTCGTTCCTGACCACTACGACCTTCCCGGCATTGCTATGGACCTCGACTTGTGAGCAGCTGTCCTGAAGGTGGAGTTCAGTTAGCACATAAAATGGCCCTTCACCTGCAATTTGGGGAAGGGCATCCTGAGCTGGAGACGAGACTTGAACTCGCAACCTACGCATTACAAGTGCGTTGCGCTACCAATTGCGCCACTCCAGCCTTCGCCACGGTTGGGTTGCACTCCGTGACGACTAGTAAATGCTACCTTACGGGCTTTCGGGGGACGAAAAGAGTGGCGGCGATGGGGCTTTAGGGGTACCTAAAAGGCGCGGGTGAGGGCGGGTTATGCGTGAGCACTTTTCAGGCACTAGGCTTCCGGGTAGGTTCCTTATTCCACCCGTTTTTCACCCAGCTCGCTAAAGGATAGCGCGTGTCAGTTTTTTCCAAGTTGCGCGGGATTTTTCCGGGCAACAGCAGCAATATCGCCACTATCGATGCGGCGAAGGCCGCGCCGCCGCCCTCCCCGCTGGCGCCCATTGATCTGACCGACCCGGCCCAGGTCACCGGCGTCATGGAGATCGCCGCCCGAATCGGCGACCTCCTTATCTGTTCGGGCACGTCGAACTCCGACACCCGCGCGCAGGTCTACCTCGCGGCGGCCTCCTACGGCCTGCACTACTGCCACGTGGGGATCGTGCTTAATACGATCACTATCCACACCAATATCGGCACCGGCTCGGACCGCCGGCCGGTGACCGTCTTCCGGGTCGCCAGCGGGCTGGACGTGAACTTCTCCCGGCTGGCGGCGGTGGACCGGCTCATCCGGTCCATCCACTCGGGTGCCACCCCACCGGCGATGGCGGAGAAGATGCTCGACGACATCGAGGCCATGAAGCCGCCGCGCAGCGTGCGCTCCTCCCTGCTGGGCTGGGGAGTGATGGGCGGGACGTTCTCCATCATGCTGGGCGGCGACATCTTCGTCGGCGTCGTCTCCTTCTTCGTCGCCCTGCTCATCATGTCCGTCAACGCGTGGCTGGGCAGGTTCCGATTACCGCCCTTCTACCAAAACATGGTCGGCGGTTTTATCGCCGTCGTGCCCGCGGCGTTTTTCTACCGGGTGGCCTCGAATATCGGTCTGACCTTCTCACCCAGCCAAGTCATCGGTATGGGCATCGTCGTCTTGGTGGCCGGCCTGACCCTGGTCCAGTGTCTGGTTGACGGCATCACCAAGGCCCCGGTGACCTCTTCTGCCCGCTTCTTCGAGGCCTTGTTGTCTACCGGCGCCATCATCGCCGGTGTCGGCATAGGCATCCAGTTCGTGGACTACATCGGGTTTACCCTGCCGCCGCTGGCGACCATCGCACCGCCGGTTTACCACGAGATTCCGCTGCTCATCCTGTGCGGCGGTGTGGGCTCGGCCGGTTTCGCCTGGGCCTGCTACGCCTCCTGGTCGGAGACGGTTATCTCCGGGTTGACCGCCGCGGCCGGTATGTTCTTCTACTACTTCGTCATCATTCCCTTCGGCGTCTCCACGGTCATCGCCAGTGGCATCTCCGCGGTGGCCGTGGGCCTGGCCGGCGGCCTGATGGCCCGCCGCTTCCTGATCCCGCCGCTGGTGACCATGATCTGTGGCTACACGCCCATGCTGCCGGGCCTGACGCTCTACCGCGGCATGTATGCCGCACTGAACGAGCAGATGATCACCGGCATGACCAACCTGGTCACCGCCCTGGCCATCGCCGGGGCGCTGGCCGCCGGCGTGGTCTTCGGCGAGCGCGGTGCGCGGCGCCTGCGCCGCCCGAAGTACTTCCGCCCCTACTCCGCCTTCAAGCGGCTGGGACGTTACTCCTTCCACCAGGCCACGCGCCTGGCCAACAGCCGCCCGCGCATCCCGCGCGTGCCGCTGTCCCCGTTCGCGCCGCGCCAGGAGCGCCCGGTTCCCCCACCCGTGCACGGCCCGAAGCCGCCGACCGCCGCGCAGCAGGCCCGCCAGCGCCAGGACGAGACGGCCACCCAGCAATGGCAGGCCCAGGTCGATGCCGGCGAGATCGACGACCACTGGCCGCAGCGCTCGGAGTGGCCGGCCCAGCCGGAGCCGCTGCGCGAGGAAACCATCTACACCACCCCCGGTACCGAGGAGTTCTACGCGGCCCACGCGGATCCCGACCAGCGCTGAGCCAGGCCGGTAGCGTACAATATACGGTCTGAAGCTACTAGCTTATTTAGCGCCGTCGCACCGTAGGAGGAATACGTGCCACCCAAGGTCACTGACACCCAGCCCAACGTTGAGCAGATGAACGCCGTGGAGGAAAAGACCGCCGCAGCCGCCCGCCGCGTGGTCGCCACCTATGCCGAGGATTTCCTGGACGGCGTGACCTTGATGTCCATGCTGGGGGTCGAACCGGACGGCCTGGTTCACAAGAAGGTGCTGGCCGAGTACGGCGAGCCCGAGCCGAAGAAGTCGACCAAGAAGTCCACCAAGAAGGCCGGGAAGAAGTCGACCAAGAAGGCTTCCAAGAAGTCCACGAAGAAGGCCAGCAAGAAATCGACTAAGAAGTCGACCAAGAAATCTACGAAGAAGGCTTCCAAAAAGTCCACCAAGAAGTCGACGAAGAAGTCTTAAGGACCCGCCATGGCCGGTACCAACAAGTTCGTGGTCGTGGCCAACCGTCTGCCGGTTGACCTTGTCACCCACCCGGACGGCTCCCAGGATTGGAAGGCCTCCCCGGGTGGGTTGGTCGCTGCCCTATCCCCGGTCCTGCGGGAGCAGGAAGGCTGCTGGGTGGGCTGGCCCGGCGTGGCCGACGCCGCCCCGGAACCGTTTACGACGGACGACGGCATCCACCTGCACCCGGTGCGGCTGTCCCAGCGGGACTACGAGGAATTCTACGAGGGCTTTTCCAACGCGACCCTGTGGCCGCTGTACCACGATCTCATCGTGACCCCCTCCTACCACCGCGAGTGGTGGGCCACCTACCGCGACGTCAACCTGCGTTTCGCCAACGAGGTGGCCAGCGTGGCCGCCCAGGGCGCGACCGTGTGGGTGCAGGACTACCAGCTGCAGCTGCTGCCCGGCATCCTGGAGCAGCTGCGCCCGGATCTGACCATCGGTTTCTTCCTGCACATCCCCTTTCCGCCCGCGGATCTCTTCCGCCAGCTGCCCTGGCGCGAGGAGCTCATCCGCGGTCTGCTCGGCGCCGACGTCGTGGGCTTCCACCTAGAATCCAACGTGCACAACTTCCTGGGCCTGGCCCAGGCCCAGGGCTTGAGCGTGAGCGGACAGGTGGCTACCCGGCCCGCCAGCGCGCAGGTCGAAGCGCCCGACGGCAGGTTCACCCGGGTCGGCGCCTTCCCGATCTCGATCGACATGGGGGACTTCCCGCCGGCCAGCGAGTCCGACGTCGCCGAGGTCGAGCGCATGCGCGCGGAGTTGGGTGACCCGGAAACCGTCATCCTGGGCGTGGATCGCCTGGACTACACCAAGGGCATCCTCCAGCGCTTGAGAGCTTTCGAGGAGCTGCTGGAAACCGGCGCGCTCGACCCGGAGAAGGTCGTGCTGGTCCAGATCGCCACGCCCTCGCGCGAGCGCATCGAGCACTACCAGGAGACCCGTTCCGCGGTGGAGGAAGCCGTCGGGCGCATCAACGGGCGCTTCGGGGGCATCGGCAAGCCGGTCGTGCACTACAGCCACCGCTCGGTGCCGAAGCCGGTGCTGCGGCAGTACTACCGCCTGGCAGACGTCATGCTGGTCACGCCGTTCAAGGACGGCATGAACCTGGTGGCCAAGGAATACGTCGCCTGCCACGGGGACGGCTCCGGCGCCCTGGTGCTGTCCGAGTTTGCCGGCGCGGCCGACGAGCTGGAGCAGGCCCACCTGTGCAACCCCTTTGACATTGAATCCGTCAAGTCCGCCCTCCGCCAGGCGGTGGTCGGGCTGCGCGAGAACCCGGAGACCATGGAGGCCAATATGAAAGCCCTGCACGCCCAGGTGCGTGACCACGACGTCCAAGTCTGGGCGCAGGCTTTCCTGCAGGCCCTCGGGGAGGCCAAGTCCGAATGAAGCGTTTGACCCAGGCCGGTACTTGCCTGGCCGCGGCCGCGCTGGTGCTGGCCGGCTGCGGGGATTCCGAGCCGCCAGCGTCGACCGCCCCCGGCGACGAACGCATCGTCGGCAAGGACTGGCAGGTAACGGGCATCTACACGGATCCGGAGGCCCTGTCGACCATCTCCGAGGCGGTGACCAATGTGCCGTCCATCAGCTTCGGCGAGTCGACCGCGGTGGGCACCACCGGCTGCGCCCGCTTCGTGGCCAAGGTCTCCTACGCCGAGGGCGAGGACGCCGCCAACGTGCGCGACGCCGATTACCTACGCTTCGACGAGGTCCGCTACGACGAGCGCAGCGAGGACTGCACGGGTGAGGCCGCCTGGGCGCACAACAGTCTGTCCCGGCTCATCGCCACGGACCGCGAATTCGACATCTCCATCAATCCCAACAACCAGCTGGTGCTCACCCTGCGCGACGGCAAGGTCGACAGCCCGGCGGTGGAGTTCGTCTCGCTCTAGCGGGCCGGGCGCGCGGTAGATTGGAGGGCATGGATTATTCTTCCGCTCTCGACCGCCTCGCCACTGCCGAACGGTTGCTGGTGGTCAGCGACTTCGACGGCACCCTAGCCGGCTTCGCCACCGATATCTACGCGGTTAAAGCCCACCCGGATTCCCTGGCCGCCTTGGAGCGCCTGTCCGCGCTGCCGCGCACCACCGTGGCCGCGCTATCCGGCCGCCACCTGGCCGGGCTCAAGCAGGTCTTCCCGCTGGGCGCCCCGGTGCTGCTCGGCGGCTCCCACGGCGCGGAAACCGAGGGGCTGGACAACCCGGCGCTGGAGGCCGCGGCGGCCCAGATCGCGGCCATCGACGAGCGGCTGGAGGACCTTTCCGCCCAGCACCCGGGCACCTATATCGAGTACAAGCCCGTCCACCGCGTCTTCCACGCCTTAGCGCTCTCCCAGCGCGACCCGGACGCCGCCGCGCGCGCCCTGGACGCGGCCCTGGAGGTGGAGGCACCGGGCCTGCACGTGACCGAGGGCAAGAACGTGGTGGAGTTTTCCGCCTCCACCGCTACGAAGGGCTCCTGGATCGCCGACACCCGCCGCCAGCTGGGTGCTACCGCAGTGGTCTTTTTGGGCGACGACGTCACGGACGAGACCGGTTTTCAGGCCCTCGACCCGGCCACGGACGTGGGCGTGAAGGTCGGCGCGGGGGACACGGCCGCGCAGCTGCGGGTGGCCGACGTCGACGCGGTGGCGGCCTTCCTAACCGATCTGGCCGACCGTCGTGCCGGGGCGGTAGGTCGTCCCTAGGATCTTGCGCGGGCTGGCCACCGGCTCCCCCGCGATGAGCCGGGCCAGCAGGTGGCCGGCCGCCGCGCCCTCGGCCTTGTTCGGCTGCTGGACCGTGGCCACCCCGCGCAGGCGCGCGACCTCGATGCCGTCGAAGCCGGTCACGGAGAGATCCCCGGGCACGCTCCAACCGCGCTCGGCGGCGTAGTCCAAAACCCCCAGCGCCATGGAGTCCGTCGTGCACAGCACGGCGGTCAGCTCCGGGTTGGCTTCCAGCAGCTCCGCCGCGGCCTCCCGGGCGGTGGCCGGCGTGTTGAGGTGGCGGGTCACCACCGGCACGCCCGCGGGATCCACGCCGGCGGTGGCGAAGACCTCGAGCGCGCCCTGCACGCGGGAGCGCTGCACGTGCATCTCGGCCGCGTCCAAATCCGCCGGGGTCACGGGCCCGTCGAGGCGCGCGCGGCGCAGGCGGATGGAAAGGATGCCGATGCGGCGGTGTCCGGCATCGATAAGCGCCTGGGCCGCCGGGGCGATGGCGACGTGATCGTCGATGCCCACGAACGGCAGGCCGGTGTCCACCGGCTGGTCGCAGACCACCACGGGCAACCCGCGGGCCTGGGCGGCGGCCAGATAAGGATCGCCCGCGGCCACCGAGTAGATGACGAAACCATCAACGCTGGCGCGGCCAAGCAGCTCGGCGGCGCTCGCCTCCCGGCCGGTGGTGTCCGGCCCGGCGGGGATCAGCGTCAGGGAGAAGTCCGTCCCGGTAGTTGCCTCGGAGAGCCCGGCCAGGAAGTCCACGGAGGCCATGTCCTCGAAGGCATAGGACAGGTGCTCGGTCAGCACCACTCCCCAGGACCCGGCGTGGCGGGTGCGCAGGCTGCGCGCGGTGGGATCGGGGCCGGGGTAGCCGCGGGCGGCCGCGGCGGCCAGGATGCGCTGCCGGGTGGCCGGGGCCAGCTGGTCCGGCCGGTTGTAGGCATTCGAGACCGTGGTACGGGAAACGCCCAGCTCAGCGGCTAGAGATGCCAGCGTCTTGCGCTGCGGGCTGCGTTTGACCATGCCTACTACCTTACCGGCTGCCGGTACCCCGGTATTTTCAACCCATTTCCATTTGACAACAATTTTCAACAAGTGCAGACTGGGGGACATGCATGTCGCCAAGAACAAACTCGTCCCCGTCGCCCTTCTCGCCGCCGGCGCGCTGACCTTAAGCGCCTGCTCCGGCCCGGGCGCTGACGGCGACGACGCTGGCACCTTGAAGGTGGTCGCCTCCACCTCCATCTGGGCGGATGTGGCCCAGGCGGTCGCGGACAGCTCCCCGGACCTGGACGTCGAGGTCCAAGCCCTGGTCGAGGGCAACGACGTCGACCCGCACCACTTCGAGCCCACCGCCGCGGACCTGGCGCGGGCCAACGAGGCCGACGTGGTCATCGCCAACGGCGGCGGCTACGACGCCTGGATGTACCAGGCCTTAAGCAACCAGGACGACATCATCTCCGCGCTGCCGCTGACCGACCACGGCGCCCTCGACGAGGAGCCGGACGTCATGAAGGCCACCGAGGCCAAGGAGCACCCGGGCGAGGTCACCAACATCGAGGGCAACGAGCACATCTGGTACGACGCCGCCGCCATCGAGAAGGTCGCGCAGGAAACCGCCGACCGCCTCAACGAGCTCTCCGAGACTCAGGCCGCCTCCGCCGACGCGGTGGTCCAGGAGGCCGAGGCCATCCAGGACAAGCTGGCAAATATCGGTTCGTTCCGCTACGCCCAGACCGAACCCATCGCCGACTACCTGATGAAATACACCCCGGCGACCGACGCCACGCCGGAAGGCTACCGCAAGGCCACCGTCGCCGAGGGCGAGCCCACCGCCGCGGACCTGGCCCGCTTCCTGGGCGAGGTCAACGAGGACAAGGTGGATGTGCTCATTTATAATCCTCAGACGGAAACGGATCTCACCGCCCGCATCAAGGACGCCGCCGAGGACAAGGACCTGCCCATCGTCGAAATCGGTGAGACCCCACCGAAGGACACGAACTTCTTGGACTACTACGAACAGGTGGTGGATGATCTCGCCGCGGCGAGCAAATAAATGGCGCTAGTTAGCTTCACCGACGCCGCGGTTGATCCGCTGTGGTCCGGGCTCAGCCTGGACATCCAGCCCGGCGACTTCATCGCCCTGCTGGGCCCGAACGGCGTGGGCAAATCCACGCTGCTGGGCACCATCCTGGGCACCCGCCAGCTCACCGGCGGGAGCGTCGACGTCGACGCGCGCGTGGGCTTTATCCCGCAGCAGCGCATGTTCCCCGCCGAGCTACCGATGCGCGCGCGGGATCTAGTCTCCCTGGCGCTCGCGCACGGGGTGCTTAGCAACCGCCGGGCCGACTGGGCCCGCGTGGACGAGCTACTCGCCGCGGTGGGCGCCACCGGGATCGCCGACCACCGGGTGGGCCGCCTGTCCGGCGGCCAGCAACAGCTGGTGCGCCAGGCCCAAGCCCTGGCCCAGGACCCGCAGCTCATCCTGGCGGACGAGCCGCTGCTCTCGCTAGATCCCGCCCGGCAGCAGGCCACGGTGGCCCGCCTGCAGCGGCTCCAAAAAGAGCGCGATACCGCCATCGTCTTCGTCACGCACAGCATCAACCCGGTGCTCGACGTGGTCGACCACGTGCTCTACCTCGCCCCGCAGGGCCACGTCTTCGGCACCGTGGACGAGGTGATGCGCTCCGAGGTGCTCTCCGAGCTCTACGGGACAAAGGTCAAGGTTGTGGAAATCGACGGAAGGATGCTGGTGGTCTAATGGATTTCTCCCGCTTTGTCGAGGACACCCAGTACCTGCTCTCCGTCGACTTCGTCCAGAATTCGCTGGTGGCCTGCGCCCTGCTGGGCGTCCTGTCGGGCGTGATGACCTCGCTCATCGTGCTGCGCCAGATGTCCTTTTCCGTGCACGCGACCTCCGAGCTCGCCCTGATGGGCGCGGCCGCGGCCCTGCTCTTCGGCCTAAACATCGGCTTCGGCGCGGTCGCCGGCGCCATCGTCGCGGCCATCGTGCTGGCCACGCTCGGCTTCAAGGGCCAGCAGGACAGCGCCATCGGCGTGGTGATGAGCTTCGGGCTGGGCCTATCGGTGCTGTTTATCCACCTCTACCCCGGCAACGCCACCACCGCGATGACGCTGCTGACCGGGCAGATCGTCGGCGTGTCCCAGGCCTCGGTCTGGTGGCTGGCCGGCACCACCGCCCTGGTCGTCGCGGCCGTGGCCCTGTTCTGGCGGCCGCTGCTCTTTTCCTCCGCGGACCCGGCCATGGCCGCGGCCGCCGGCGTGCCCGTGCGCAGCCTCTCCGTGCTCTTCGCCATCCTGGTGGGCCTGGCGGCCTCCCAGTCGGTCCAGATCGTCGGCTCCCTGCTGGTCATGGCCCTGCTGATCACGCCCGGCGCGGCGGCGGTCCAGATCACCTCCTCGCCCGTGCGCGCGGTGCTCTGGGCCACCGTCTTCGCCGAGATCTCCGCCGTCGGCGGCCTGGTGCTCTCGCTGGCGCCGGGCCTGCCGGTCTCCGTGTTCGCGACCACCATTTCTTTTGTCATTTACCTGTTCTGCCGGGCCATCGGCTGGCGCCGCGGGCGCCACGCCCAGCGCGACGAGACCGCCGCCCAGCAGCACTGTTCGGCGCAGGACTAGGGACTAGACTGGCAAGTTATGGGATACACGCTGCACCGGGAAGAACTAGAACACCAATCTAGGACGCGCAAATACCTGCTCATAGAGCCCGATAACCTCCCGGAGCACCCGGACGTCGTGCTGTATTTCCACGGTTCCTTGCAGTCCGCCAACGTCTCCCGCCGGTTTACCAACGGCACCTTCGACGAGCTGGCCGAAAAGTACGGCTGCCTGGTGGCCTACCCGGACGGCGTGGACCGCCACTTCAACGACGCCCGCGGCATCCTGCCGGTCACCGCGCGCGAGGAAAACGTCGACGACGTCGGCTTCACCCGCGCGCTGATCGAGCGCCTGCGCCGCGACTACTCCGCCGGGCGCGTTTTCGCCTGCGGGTACTCCAACGGCGGGCAGATGGTCCTGCGCCTGCTCTTCGACGCTCCCGGGCTGCTCAGCGCCGCCTGCATCTTCGCCTCGACCCTGGGCCGCGGCGACAACCACCGCCCAAGCAACCCGGACTCCGCCCTGCAGCCGACCCCGGTCCTGCTGCTGCACGGCACCGAGGACCCGTATGCCCCCTACGCCGGCGGCACGGCCGGGCTGGACGCCCAGCGCACTCGCGGCGAGGTGACCTCGGCCGGCGAGACCGCCGCCCGGCTCGCCGAGCTCAACGGCGCTTCCCCCGCCCCGGAGACCAGCCGGCCCTACCCCGGCGTGCGCGCGGAGACCTGGGGCGGAGATGCGCCCGTGGTGCTGTGGACCATGGAAGGGCTGGGCCACGTGGTGCCGTCGGGCAACGAGGTGGACCCGCGGCTGGGCCCCAACACCCAGGAATTCCTCGCGGCCGAGGTGGCCGCGGATTTCTTCGGCCTAACCGGCCGCGCGACGCTGCCGGGCGAACTCGGATAGCACGGCGCCGGCCGCGACGGAGGCGTTCAGAGACTCCACGCCCGCGGCCATCGGGATGGACATGATGACGTCGCAGTTCTCCCGCACCAGGCGGGAGATCCCCTTGCCCTCGGAGCCGATGACGATGACCACCGGGTCGGTGCCGCCGTCGTAACTGTCCAGGGTGTGCTCGCCGCCGGCGTCCAGCCCAACGACCTGGTAGCCGTTCTTCTGGAACTGCTGCACCGTGCGGGTGATATTGGTGGCGCGCGCCACCGGCAGGCGGGCCGCCGTGCCCGCGGAGGTGCGCCAGGCCACCGCGGTCACGGACGCGGAGCGGCGCTCCGGGATGATGACGCCGTGGCCGCCGAAGGCCGCCACCGAGCGCACCACCGCGCCCAGGTTGCGCGGGTCGGTGATGTTGTCCAGGATGACGAACATGCCGGTATCCCCGGTGTCCTGGACCTGCTGCATAAGGTCCTCGACCTCGGCGTACTTGTAGGGCGGGATCTGCAGGCCGATGCCCTGGTGCATACCGTTGCCGGTCATGCGGTCCATCTCGTGGCGCGGCACCTCGTGGATGGGCACGTTGCGGGTGTTGCACATGGCTACCGCCTCGGACAGGCGCTCGTCGTTCTTGGTTCCCTGGGCGATGTAGAGCGCCGTGGCCGGCACGCGGGCGTGCAGGCACTCGATGACCGGGTTGCGGCCCACCACCATCTCCGGGGTTTCCTTGACGTGGCGCCCGGAGTCGCGGCGCTGGCGGGCCAGCTTCGCCTTGTGCTTGGCGTGGTAGACGCGGTCCTCCGCCTTGGGCGTCGGGCCCTTGCCCTCTAGGCCGCGGCGGCGCTGCCCGCCGGAGCCTTTAACCTGGCCCTTCTTGTTGGTCTTGCGGGTACCTGCCCCGCCGCGACCGTGCGTGCGTGCCATTGGTGGTCCTTCCTGAGTATTTAAAAGTCTTAAGACAGCTGCCAGGTGGCGCCGTCGGGAGTGTCCGTGACCGTAATGCCCGCCGCGGCCAGCCGGTCGCGCACCGCGTCCGCGGTGGCAAAGTCCTTGTCCTTGCGGGCCTGGGCGCGCCGTTCCAGTTCGGCCTGGACCAGCTGATCCAAGGCGGCATCGGCGGCCGACGAGCCCGCGCCGGCTGCCCACTTCTCATCCAGCGGGTCGAAGCCCAAGACCGCGGCCATGGCGCGCACGGACTCCGCCAGCTTCCGGGCGTCCTCCTCGTTGCCGGCGGCCAGCTCCTTGTTGGCGGCGCGGACGGTGGTGTGGATTTCGGCCAGCGCCTTCGGCACGGCGATGTCCTCGTCCATCGCAGCGCCGAAAGCCTCGGTCCACTCGCCCAGCACCAGGTCCGGGAAACGGTTGACCAGGTCCTCGATACGGCGGTAGCCGGCCGCGGCCTCGGTAAGCGCGGCCTCGGAGTATTCCAGCACCGAGCGGTAGTGCGCGGAGCCTAGATAATAGCGCAGTTCCACGGGCCGGACTAATTCCAGCATGTTGTCCACGCTGAGCACGTTGCCCAGGGACTTCGACATCTTCTCGCCGGCCATGGTCACCCAGTGGTTGTGCATCCAGTACCGGGCAAAGCCGTCCCCGGCCGCGTGCGACTGCGCCATCTCGTTCTCGTGGTGCGGGAACTGCAGATCCAGGCCGCCGCAGTGGATGTCGAACTCGGAGCCCAGGTAGTAGGTGGACATCGCCGAGCACTCCAGGTGCCAGCCCGGGCGGCCCTTGCCCCACGGGGTGGGCCAGGCCGGCTCGCCCGGCTTGGCGGCCTTCCACAGCGCGAAGTCCAGCGCGTTGCGCTTGCCGGCGTTGTCCGTCTCGCCCTGCTCCATCTCCTCGACGCGGTTGCCGGAAAGGCTGCCGTAGTCGGAGCCTTCCGCCTTGGTCCAGGCATTAACGTCGAAGTAGACCGAGCCATCGGCCGCGTAGGCGAAGCCGTTGTCGATGAGCCGCTGCATGTAGTCGACCATCTGGGTCACGAACCCGGTCGCGCGCGGCTCCACGGACGGCGGCAGCACGCCCAGCATGTTGTAGGCGGCCGTGAACTCGCGCTCATAGGTGGACACCCACTCCCACCAGGGGCGGCCGTTGTCGGCGGCCTTGGTCAGGATCTTGTCATCAATATCGGTCACGTTGCGCACGAATGCCACGTCCCAGTCCTTGGCCAGAAGCCAGCGGCGCAGGATATCGAAGGCAACCCCGGAGCGCAGGTGCCCGATGTGTGGCTTGGCCTGCGGGGTGGCCCCACACAGGTAGACCGACACATGGCCGGGGCGAAGCGGCTCAAAATCGCGGAGGTTACGGGTAGCAGTGTCATAGATACGCAAAGTCACAACAGTGATTCTACCTAACCGTATCTGCCGTCCTAGTTGGGCTTATTCGCCTCCGCGAACTCGTAATATTCCCGGTTGCGCAAACCACTCGCGGCGGCCGCGTCCACCACCACCGTGGCGTGCCGGTGCCACTGCAGGATGGAGGCCGGGCAGGCCGCGCTCAGGGGCCCTTCCACCAGCCCGGCGACCGCGTCCTGCTTGTTTGAGCCGGTGGCAATCAGCAGCAGGTGCCCGGCGCGCTGGATGGTGCCCAGGCCCTGCGTGACGACGTGGCGCGGGACCTCGTCCGCGGAGGCAAAGAAGCGGGAATTGTCCGCCACTGTCTGCGGGTGCAGCGTCTTCCAGCGGGTCAGGGAGTTGAGCGAACTGCCCGGCTCGTTGAAGCCGATGTGCCCGTTTTGGCCCACCCCCAGCAGCTGGCAGTCGATGCCGCCGGCCGCCGCGATCTCGTCTTCGTAGCCCTCCGCCGCGGCCGCGTCCGGCACGTGCAGCCGCGCCGGCTCGACCCCGAGCGGGTCGATGAGCTCGGTACGCAGCGTGTGGTAGTAGCTCTGCGGGTGGTCGTGGCCCAGCCCGACGTATTCGTCCAGGGCGAAGAACTCCACCCCGCCGGTCTCCAGGCGCCCGGCCCGCGCGCGGGCGATGAGCTCGGCGTAGGTGGCCAGCGGCGTCGAGCCCGTGGCCACCCCGATGACCCCGCCGGGGCGGAAATAGCCGGACAAGATATCCGCGGCCGCCGTCGCGACCTCCGCCGCGGTCTTCCGGATGATGACTTCCATGCTGCTTTCCTCCAGTCCTGCCTCAGCGCGGTGCTTGAGCCCTATTATCCCCGCAATCGCTGCCCGTCGGCGAAGACGGTGCGAACGGCCCCGGCGGGGTCGAATTCCACGAATTCCGCGGGCTGGCCGACCTGCAGGCCGCGCGCCTGGTCCAGCCCCAGCAGGCGGCCGGGGTTAACGGAGGCTGCCCGCGCCGCGGCGGGCGCCCCGTGGCGGGCGCTAAACCGCGCGAACTGCTGGGCCAGGGTGCTCGTCCCGCCCGCGATGGCGCCGTCTCCGCCGGCCAGCCGCGCCACTCCGCCGGCAACGACGACGTCGAGCGGGCCCAGTCGGTAGGCCCCGTCCGGCATGCCGGCGGCCTCCATCGCGTCGGTGACCAGGACCAGGCCGTCCCCGGCGCAGGCGGCGACGACGTCCACGGTCCCGTCGGCCAGATGCACGCCGTCGCCGATGGCCTCCACGGCCACCTCGCCGCGGGCGGCGGCCGCGAGCAGGGCGCCCACGGCCCCGGGCTGGCGGTGGTGCAGCGGCGGCATGGCGTTGAACAGGTGCGTGGCCGTGACCGTCGCCCCGCGGGCGACCGCGTAGTCGAGGATCTCGGCCGTGGTGGCGAAGTCCGCCGTGGTGTGCCCCAGGGAGACGATGACGCCGTACTCGACGCAGGCGTCCACTAGCGCCCGGGCGTGGGGCGTTTCCGGGGCGAAGGTCAGCTGGCGGACCGCGCCCGCGCCGCGCTCCAGGATGCGGCGCAGCATGGCCGGGTCGCCGTCCTGGATGCGGTCCGGGGCCTGCGCCCCGCACTTGGCGGTGTGGATGAACGGGCCCTCCAAGTGGATCCCGTCCACCACGCCCTCGGCCACCAGCGGCGCCAGCACGCCGACCTGGCGGGTCAGCTCCTCCTCCGTCCCGGAGACCAAGCTCGCCAGGAGGTGGACGCTGCCCTGCTGACGGTGGAATTCGGCCGCCTGCCGGCATTCGGCGAGCGTTCCCGTGGGGAAGGCCCCGCGCGCCCCGCCGTGGTTGTGGACGTCCACCAGGCCCGGCGCGATAATACCCAGCTTATCGGGGGAAGACTCGAGGCGTTCCACGCTTTCGATAACGCCCTCAGCATCCACGCGCACCTGCGCGGGGTAGGGCTCGGCCTGGCCGTCGGTGAGCCGGGCGGCGACGGTACAACCGGCCATTAGCGGTACTCCACTTCCATGACGTGCTGGCCCACGGCCACATCCCCGGTGCGGATCAGCGTGGTCTCAGCGACTTTCTTCTTGTTGGTCACGACCACCGGGGTGGTCAGGTCGATGCCGCGCTCGCGCAGGGCGGCCGCGTCCACGCGCACCAGCGGGTGGCCCGGCTCCACCGCGTCCCCGCGGCTAACCAGGACCTCGAAGCCCTCCCCGCGCAGGCCCACGGTGTCCATGCCGATGTGGACCAGCACGTCCAGGCCCTCGGCGCTGCGCACCGCGACCGCGTGCTTGGTCTTGGCCACCATGGTGACCTCGCCGGCTACCGGGGAGGCCACGACCAGCTCGTCCTCGTTGCCCGGCACGATGGCAAACCCCGGGCCCACCTGGCCGCCCGCGAAGGCCGGATCCGCCACCTCCTCCAGCGGGATGGCCTTGCCCTCGGTGGGCGCGGACAGCTCCGTCATGCCCGCCTTCTCCGGGGACGCGGTCGCGACAGCCGGAGCGGGAGCCGAAACCGCCACCGGGTGCTCCATCTGGCGCCGCACCTCGTCGTGGACGAACTGCACGTTGGGCCCGATGATGACCTGCACGCCCTTGGCCGAAGGCCGGTATACCCCGGCCACGCCCGCGGATTTGAGCGTCTGCTCCTCCACCCGCTGCGGGTCGTGCACGGTGGTGCGCAGGCGCGTGGTGCAGTATTCCATCGTGTTGAGGTTTTCCGCCCCGCCGAGGCCGGCCAGGATCCGGGCGGCCTGCGCGGCCAGCTGGTCGTCGCCTTCCGCGCTGTCACCACCGTCTTCCGGCGCGTCTTCCTCGTCGTCGCCGCGGCCCGGGGTCTTCAGGTTGAATTTGCCGATGAGGAAGTAGAAGAGGCCAAAGTAGATAAAGAAGTAGGCCACGCCCATCACCAGCAGCATCCACCACTGGTTGGCCAGCGGGTTCTGCGAGGACAGCAGCATGTCGAAGAAGCCGGCGGAGAAGCCGAAGCCCGCCGTCCAGTCGAAGAAGGAGGCGATCGCCATGGAAATGCCCATCAGGATCGCGTGCACCACGAACAGCAGGGGTGCTGCGAACATGAAGGAGAACTCGATGGGCTCGGTGACACCGGTGAGGAAGGAGGCCAGCGCGCCGGCCAGCATCAGAGAGCCGACCACCTTGCGGCGCGACGGCTTGGCGCGCAGCGTCATCGCCAGCGCCGCGCCCGGCAGGCCGAACATCATCACGGGGAAAAAGCCCGCCTGGTACTGGCCGATAACGCCGATGACCTCGCAGTTGGCGCCGTCCCAGACGCCCGGGCAGGAGGCGGCATCGCTAGCCGCCTGGGCGGCGACCAGGGTGTCCGCACCGCCCAGGAACTTGCCGATGTCGTTAATTCCGACCACGTCGAACCAGAAGATGGCGTTCAGCGCGTGGTGCAGGCCGGTCGGGATGAGCAGGCGGTTGGACACGCCGTAGACGCCGGCGCCGATGGCGCCCATGCCCTGGATCCACTGGCCGAAGTTGAAAAACGCGGTGTAGAGCACCGGCCAGAGGAAGTAAAAGACCCCGGCCAGCGCGATGGAAAACAGGGAGGTCAGGATGGGCACCAGGCGCCGTCCGGAGAAGAACGCCAGCGCATCCGGCAGCTTGGTGGCGTGGAAGCGGTTATAGGTCCAGGCGGCGAGCACGCCGACGAAAATGCCCAGCAGCACGTTCGCCGGGCCGACCGCGTCCCAGCCCTGGGCCGCCCAGTCGAGGGCCTGCTGGCCTTCCAGGGCGGCAGGATCCTCGATGCCGCGGTAGTTGGCCACGGCCTCCGGTCCGACCAGCTTGGTCACGGTGAAGAAACCGAGGAAGCCCGACAGCGCGGCCGCGCCGTTGGAGTCCTTGGCCAGCCCGAAGGAAATGGCGATGGCGAAGAGCACGCCGAGGTTATCCAGCACCGCCCCGCCGGCCTGCTGAAAGACGGAGGCCAAGAAGCTTAAGCGTTCACCTCCCCGGGCGTCGAGGAAATAGCCGATGCCCGTCATCAGCGCCGCGACCGGCAGCACCGCCACCGCGCCCATCAGCGCCTTTCCGAGCTTTTGCAGCGGTCCCATGACCTTGTCCATGGCGCTTTTACTCCTTAGCTTTGTGACAACCGGGCAGGTTTAGCCCCGGTCGGAATACACCAGGGCGGTGGCAATGGCCGCGCGGCCTTCCTTGCGGCCGGTAAAGCCCAGGTGATCGGTGGTGGTAGCGGAAACGCTCACGGGAGCGCCCAGGATCTCGGTGAGGGTGCGCTCGGCCTCCTCGCGCCGCGGGCCCATCTTCGGGGTCTGCCCGATAAGCTGCGCGGACGCGTTGCCAATCCGGTAGCCGTGCGCGGCCAAGAATTCCCGGCACTCGGTGAGCAGGCGGGCCCCGGATACGTTGTCGTATTCGGCCCGGCCCACGCCCACAAACGAGCCCAGGTCCCCCAACCCTGCGGCCGACAGGAGGGCGTCGACCAAGGCGTGGGAGACCACGTCCCCGTCGGAGTGGCCCTCGCAGCCGTCGTCGTCGGCGAAAAGCAGGCCGGCGATCCAGCAGGGCTTGCCGGCTTCGATCTGGTGGGCGTCGCTAGCGATGCCCACCTTGGGCAGGATCGGTTCGTTCATTAGGCACCTCAAATACTGTGGGTTCAGCCTCAGATACTACGGCCTGAGCCAACCGCAGATCTATAGGGGTAGTGATTTTAAATGCCATGGCATCACCTGTCACAGTCACGACCGGGCAGCCGAACCATTCCATGAGGCTGGCGTCGTCGGTGGCGACGAAGTCGCGAGAATCGGTGGCGAAATAAGCCTCGTTGGCCTGGCGCAGGGTGGCCAGGTCGAAGCCCTGCGGGGTCTGGACCGCGCGCAGCAGGCTGCGGTCCGGGGTGGAGAGCACCCGGGAAGTATCCGCGGCCGCCACCTCTTTAATGGTGTCGGCGACCGGCAGGACCGGGATGACCGCCGGCGCCCCGTCGAGCACCTTGCGCACGACCCGGCTAATCATCCCCGGGGGCGTTAACGCGCGGGCGGCGTCGTGGACCAGCACCACCGCGTCCTCGTGCTCGATGGCCTGCAGCCCGGCCCAGACCGAGTCGGCGCGCTCGCCGCCGCCGGCGACAAAGCGCAGCGGGATCTCTTTAGCCTGGCTAGCCAGGGCGCGCTCGGCGTGGGCGCGCATGACCGGGTTGATGAGAACGACGACCTCGTCCACCACGGCGGAATTAATTATCGCCTGGACGGAGCGTCCCAGCAGGCTGCGGCCGGCCAACTCGACGTAGGCCTTCGGCAGCTCGGCGCCCAGCCGCGTGCCGCTGCCGGCGGCGGCGACGAGCGCGATAACCCGGCGAGTCACTAGTCTTCGTCGTCGAAGGACAGGTCGCCCAGGTCGACGTCGTCCGTGTCGACGTCGGTGGTCACCGAATTGTCCTCGATCAGGCCGGCGGCGCGGTGGCGCTCGATGGTGGCGTTGATTTCGTCCATCATCTTGTCCGCCTTGGCGTCATCGACCGGCTTGGCCAGGGCCAGCTCGCCGACGAGGATCTGGCGGGCCTTGACCAGCATGCGCTTCTCGCCCGCGGACAGGCCGCGGTCCTGATCGCGGCGCCAGAGGTCGCGCACGACCTCGGCGACCTTGTTGATATCACCGGAGGCCAGGCGCTCCTGGTTGGCCTTGTAGCGGCGAGACCAGTTGCCGGCCTCTTCCACGTCCTCCTCGCGCAGGACGGAGAAGACCTTTTCCAGGCCTTCCTTGCCCACCACGTCGCGCACGCCGACCTTCTTGGCGTTCTTGGAGGGCACGCGGACAACCAGGTCGGACTGGTTGATGTGGAGCACCAGGTACTCCAGCTCTTCGCCGCCCATCACGCGCTGCTCGATGTCTTCGATCACCGCGGCGCCGTGGTGCGGGTAAACAACCACCTCTCCGACCTTGAACTCCATTGCCACTCCTTGCTCGATTGTTAAAGAGGTACCCCTAAAGCCTGCCTGGCAGGCACATAGGACAAATATTCTACCACGCGCCACCTCCCCCGGCGCCGGCCGGCCACATCCCCCAAAAGTACACCCCCAATTGCCCTCCCTAGAGCGGGGGCTAGGTCACGTTGAGGTCGAAAACTGTGTACTTGGTTGGAAAAAATACTAGGCTTGATGATCGACAAATCCCTGTGATCTTTAGTTGATGGAGGACAACCCAAAGTGAAGTCCCTGAAGTCTGCCGCCCGTCGCGGTGTCATCGTTTCGGTTACCGCTGCGTCCGCGCTGGCGCTGGCTTCCTGCTCCGCCGGCCATGTCACCCAGACCGCCGACCAGGTCGCTGCCGTTGACGGCTCCGAAGCTTCCACCGAAGATGGCCTGATTGCGGTGCGCGACGTGACCATCCTGGTCGAGCCGGACAACCAGCACGCCTCCCTGAAGTTCACCGCCGTGAACCAGGGCTACGAGGACCAGGCAGCCGAGCTGGAATCCATCACCGTGGACGGCCAGGAAGTCCAGCTGCAGCCGGCTTCCGTCGAGCCGATCAACCGCGATCAGCGCCTGGTGGGCGACTCCCAGGAGAACCTGGACAACATGCCGCAGGCTGAGTCGGACGACATCCAGTACGTCGCCACCACCATGCAGGATGACGACTTCGGCTACGCCGGCCACCGCACCGTGGTCTTCCAGTTCTCCAACGGCGACATCGAGGTCAACGCCACCGTCGCCGCCTCCCAGAAGGAAGCCGGCAAGTACAACCGCGACGTCGAGTCCACCGAGGGCTACACCACCGAGGAGCCCTCCGGCCACTAAGCGCTAAAACTCCTCATCTCCCCTGGCTACGGCCGGGGGTTTTGTTGTCTCTGCGGGAATGTCCGGGGTGTGTTTTAAGCTAGGGTCATGGCAAAGAAGCAGCGTCCCATCCACACCTGTACCGAGTGCAACTACGTCTCCCCGAAGTGGCTGGGGCGCTGCCCGGAGTGCGGGTCGTGGGGCACGTTCCAGGAATCCACGCCGGTCAGCCCGACGGCCGCGACCGCCAGCAAGCCCCAAGGGCTCACCCCGTCCAGCCCGGCGCAGCCGATGACCAAGATCGCCGCCTCGGCCACCCGCACGCGGAAGACCGGCATCTCGGAGCTGGACCGGGTGCTCGGCACGGGCATCGTCCCGGGTTCCGTGGTGCTCATGGCGGGCGAGCCCGGCGTGGGCAAATCCACGCTGCTGTTGGAGGTCGCCTCCCGGTGGACTCAGCAGGACCGCACCGCGTTATATGTCACCGCGGAGGAGTCGGCGGGCCAGGTCCGCGCCCGCGCCGAGCGCACCGGCGCGCTGCAGGACACCCTGTACCTGGCGGCCGAGTCCAACCTGGACGTCGTCTTCGGGCACGTGCAGCAGACCCAGCCCTCGCTCATCATCGTCGACTCGGTCCAGACCATGCAGGCGCCCGGCGTGGAGGGCGTGGCCGGCGGCGTGGCTCAGTCCCGGGCCGTGACCGCGGCGCTGACCACGCTGGCCAAGTCGACGGGGATCCCCATCCTGGTGGTCGGCCACGTCACCAAGGACGGCAACGTGGCCGGGCCTAGGGTGCTCGAGCACCTCGTCGACGTGGTCTTGAACTTCGAGGGCGACAAGCAGTCCAGCCTGCGCATGCTGCGCGGCATGAAGAACCGTTTCGGCGCCACGGATGAGGTCGGCTGCTTCGAGCAGACCGCCACCGGCATCCGCGAGGTCGCCGACCCGTCCGGCCTCTTCCTCTCCCACCGCGGGACCACCCCGGACGGCTCCGCGGTGACCGTGGCCATGGACGGCGTGCGCCCCATCCTGGCCGAGGTCCAGGCCTTGACCGTGGACCCGGTGGCCAAGAACCCGCGCCGCGTGGTCACCGGCCTGGACACCAACCGGGTGCCGATGGTGCTGGCGGTTCTGCAGGCCCGGGCCGGGCAGCGCACCAATGACAAGGACGCCTACGTCGCCACGGTCGGCGGCGTGCGTATTTCGGAGACCGCCACGGATCTGGCAGTCGCGCTGGCCACGTGGTCCTCCCTGCACGAGCAGCCGCTGCCGCCGCGCACCGTCGTTATCGGCGAGGTCGGCCTGGCGGGCGAGCTGCGCCCAGTGCCCAACCTGGCGCGCCGGCTGAGTGAGGCCGCCCGGCTGGGCTATGAAAGCGCCATCGTCCCGGCCACGAAGAACTTGGAGACCAACCTGCAGGTGCGCCAGGCGCAGACGCTACGGGAGGCGATCGAGCTGGTCAGCCCCTAGGACAGGTTGAAGGTGTGGGCCGCCGACGGGTTGTCGCCGATGACGGCGTGGAGGTAGTAGCCGCCCGGCTCCACGGCGGAGCGGTTGTTGCACTGCTCCGGGGCGGAGGTCTGCCGCGACCAGGTCGCCTGGAAGTGGCGCTTCTTGCCAGACTCGAAGGTCTGCTTGCCTTCCTGCACCGACGGGTAGCAGTCTGTGTCCGCCCACATCCGCTGGTTGGTGCCCAGGTTGTAGACCTCGAAGCGCAGCTCCTGGTCGTCGAGGTTGATCTTGCAGTCGGCCTTGGTGGGGTTTTCCACCGTCATGTAGAAGGTGGGCAGCTCTCCCTCACCGTAGGTGGCCTTGTCGCTGCTGGCGGTGATCTCCAGATCGGAGAGCTGACAGGTGTCCTTAGCGTCGGCCGCGACCGGCTCCGAGCTCGCTTCCGCGTCCTCGCTCTCGCGGGCAGATTCCGACTCGGTCTCAGACTCGGTTGCCGTTTGAGATTCCGACTCGGTTTCTGATTCCACCGCGGTCGTTTCGGTCTCCGCTGCCGGGGTTGACTCCGAGGTGGTCTCGGCGGCCGGCTCGGTCGCCTCGTCGTTGCTGGAACCGCCGACCATGCTTAGGACCCAGACCAGCAGAACGACGACCACGACGATGATGACCAACGCCGCGACGCGGCGGCGCTGGTAGATCTCGTTGGGCAGGGGGCGCTTCTGCTGGGGTTTACGGTTAGTCACGGCTTATAGTTTATTGCCTTAGCAGCGGCGACGGCTGGCACCTTCAGGGGTGTGTCTTCGATTGGCCGGCGGTTTCGCAGCTCAGTCCAGCCCGTGGGTCACCAGGGTCTCGACGGTGGAGTCCTCCAACAGGTAGCGGGCGCCGACGACGCCGACGGTCCCCTCCTCGACCTTGTGCTGCAGGACCGAGAGGCTAGCCACGAGCTGATCGACGGTCTCGCGCACGTGCTGGCGTTCGTAGTCGTCGGTGCTCGAGCTGCCGGCGCGCTTGGACTTCAGCGTCGACAGCGCGACTTTCTCGATGATCGCGCGCTGGAAGCCGGCGGGTAGCTCGGCGTGCTGGTCCACCACCGCGGCGGTGGCGGCGACCGCGCCGCAGGACTGGTGGCCCAAGATAACCACCAGGTTGCAGTTCAGGTTCTCCAGGGCGTATTCCAGCGAGCCCTTCACCGCGGTATCCAGGATGTGCCCGGCGGTGCGGATGACGAAAGCATCCCCCAGGCCCAGGTCGAAGAGGATCTCCACGGGGGCGCGGGAATCCGAGCAGGACAGGACCACCACGCGGGGATCCTGCCCGCCGCGCAGGCCGGCCCGCCGCTCCTCGTCGTTGTGCGGGTGCAGCGGAGAGTTGTCGCGGAAGCGCGCGTTACCGGCTTGGAGGGTCTCCCAGACTTCCCGGGGGCTTTGCTTTTTATCTTTCAGTGGCATGGCTCAAATTATAGTCCTGCGCACCGCTCCTATTAGACTCCTGCACAGATATGGATACTGGTGCTTTGCTCGAATGGTTCGCCCACGCCCGCCGGCCCCTGCCCTGGCGGGAGCCGTCGACCACCGCGTGGGGCGTCCTAGTCAGCGAGGTCATGAGCCAGCAGACCCCGGTGGCCCGCGTCGCGCCCGTCTGGCAGGAGTGGATGCGCCGCTGGCCCACCCCCACCGATTTCGCTGCCGCCAGCCGGGACGAGGTCCTGCGCGCCTGGGGCAAGCTAGGCTACCCCCGCCGCGCCCTGCGCCTGTGGGAATGCGCCCAGGTGGTCCGCGACGAGCACGGCGGCGAGGTCCCCGACGGTGTCGATGATCTGCTCAGCCTGCCGGGCATCGGCGACTACACCGCCCGCGCCGTGGCCTGCTTCCACTACGGCCACAACGTCCCGGTGGTCGACACCAACGTGAGGCGCGTGGTCGAGCGGGCCGAGAACGGCAATTTCTTAGCCCCCAACCCTTCCAAGAAGGAGCTCGCCCAGGTCGCCGAGCTCCTGCCGGAGGACAATGGCCCCACCGTCTCCGTGGCCCTGATGGAGCTGGGCGCGCTAGTCTGCCGCGCCAAGTCCCCAGACTGCCCCGCCTGCCCGTTGAAGGAGTCCTGCGCCTGGCAGGCCGCCGGCTGCCCCAGCCCGAGCGCCGAGGAGCTGACCAAGGCCAAGAAGCGGGTCCAGAAATTTGCCGGCACCGACCGGCAGGTGCGCGGCAAGATCATGGACGTGCTGCGCGCTGCCGATGCCCCTGTCCCCCAGGCCGACATCGACGTCGTCTGGCCGGACGCCCCGCAGCGCTCCCGGGCACTGGCCTCGCTTCTGGCCGACGGCCTCGCCGAACAGGACGAGCAGGGCCTTTTCCACCTGCCGCGCTAGGTCCGGATGGAAAAATCGATGAGCCGGGTCAGCGCCCAGTCCGGGTCCGTGAACAGCCGGGCCAGGACCAGGCCGGCACCAATGGAGGCGACCACCATCATGCTGGTGGCCAGGTTAGCCAGGGCCTGCTCCATCTGCCCCTCGTTGAGGTAGTAGACTGCCCGGAACATGGTCACCCCGGGGATCATGATGACCGCGGCCGGCACCGTCGTGGTAATCCGCGGCAGCCGCGCCTTCCGGGAGGCCAGCGCGCCCAGCAGGCCGATGACCAGCCCGCCGCAAAACGCCGCGAAATACCCGGTGGTGCCCAGGTGCAGCAGCAGAAGGCGCGCCGCGTTCGCCACGGTGCCCACCATCGCGGCCACCAGGATCATCCGGCGGGAGGAATTAAACAGGAAGGCGAAACCGGCGATGCCGAAGAAGCTGGCCAGGACCGCCATGGTGTACCAGGTGGCATCGGTAGCCGGCACCGGCGGGGCCGGGTTCAAGTCAGTCAGCCAGCTGACCATGGCCACGGTGAAGGTGGCGGCGAAAATGACGGTGAAGGCATAAGCCAGGCGCACCATGCCGGCATCAAAGTCGAAGCGCGCGATATCGATCAGGGCGGAGAACAACGGGAAACCCGGGATCAAAAAGAGCACCGCCGCCACGTAGCCGGAGGAAAAATCCCCTGGGTCGGCCAGCCCGAGCGCCCCGACGAGCTCGGTCACGAGGAAGAAGACCAGGCTGGCCGTCGCCCCGCCGGCCACGATGCCGCCGATCTGGTGGACGTGGTTGCTCAGCACGAAATGGCGCACGAATTGCCCGCTAAAAGCGGCCAGGGCGACGATGCCCACCGCCGCCAGCGGAAAGAAATTCAGCAGCGCGAAGGCCGCGCACGCCACGGCCGCCGCAGCCGAGAGCACCCAGCCGTTCCAGCGCTTGCGCACGTTGTGCTCGATCCGGTCGAGCTTTTCCGCCAGCTCCTCGGCGGTTATCCCGAAGTGCAGGTGGTGCCGCGTCAGATCCTCTAGCGCCTCAATGCGGGAGGCGTCCACCGCCGGCGAATGCTGCCGGGAAATGACCGTGCGGAAAAGCTCGCCGCGGTGGAAGGTACAGGTAATCTGCGTGAGCCCGACCGTCGCGTCCAGCCGGTCGAAGCCCAGGGCCCGCGCCGCGCGTTTCATCCCGCGCAGGACACGGTAGCCCGACGTGCCCGCCCCCATGAGCAACATTCCCAGGCGCAAGACCACGTCGGCCTCTACGCCCATGCGGCGGTGCTTTTCGTATGGCGGCGGGGTCACTTTAGCGCCAGCGTCCCCGCCAGTTGAGCCCGCCGGGCAGGTTCACCCAGAACCCGCCGCGGGAGTTGAAGGTCACCGGACCAATCTTGGTCGAGGCCGAGGCCCCGCGGCCGGAAAAGTTAATCCAGCTGTTCTTGCCGGTCTTCTTACGTGAGCGGTATTGCAATCCCATGCCAGTGATTCTAACTCACTCTAAGTTACCGGTTTACAGGCACTAGAAAAGCAGCCTCCCGCAGGAGGCTGCTTCATCTCTTTAGCGGCGTCTTACATCGGCTGGCCGGCTCCGGCCGGGCCGTCCTCGTCGCCGTGGTCCTCAGGAGTCTCGGGCGTCTCCGGCAGGGTATCTGCGGTTACCTGCTCCGGCTCCTCGTTCTCACGGACCTCGTCCTCGTCCAGCTCCTGCTCGAAGGTGCCCTCCGGCAGCGGCTTCGGGCGCGGGCTGAAGGTGAAGGTGGCCTGCGAGTTGTCCTTGGACTCGCCGTCCCAGTTCTCCACGTCGACGCTGATGATCTCACCCGCGCCGATCTCGCCGAAGAGGATCTTCTCCGAGAGCTGGTCCTCGATCTCGCGCTGGATGGTGCGGCGCAGCGGGCGCGCACCCAGCACCGGATCGAAACCGCGCTTGGCCAGCAGGCGCTTGGCCTTCTCGGTCAGCTCGATGTCCATGTCACGCTCCTGCAGGGACTTGGACACGCGGCCGATGAGCAGGTCGACCATTTCCATGATCTGCTCTTCGTTGAGCTGGTGGAAGACCACGACCTCGTCGATACGGTTCAGGAACTCCGGGCGGAAGTGCTTCTTCAGCTCGTCGTTGACCTTGGCCTTCATCCGCTCGTACTGCGCGTCCTGATCCGAGGCCGCGTCGGCGGTAAAGCCCAGCCCCACGGCCTTGGAGATGTCCTGGGTGCCCAGGTTCGAGGTAAAGATCAGCACGGTGTTCTTGAAGTCCACCACGCGGCCCTGGCCGTCGGTCAGGCGGCCGTCCTCGAGGACCTGCAGCAAGGTGTTGTAAATCTCCTTGTGGGCCTTTTCGATCTCGTCGAAGAGCACCACGCTGAACGGCTTGCGGCGGACCTTCTCCGTGAGCTGGCCGCCCTCCTCGTAGCCGACGTATCCCGGAGGGGCACCGAACAGGCGGGAGGCGGTGAAGCGGTCGTGGAACTCACTCATGTCGATCTGGATGAGGTCATCATCCGAGCCGAAGAGGAAGTTAGCCAGCGACTTCGACAGCTCCGTCTTACCCACGCCGGACGGGCCGGCGAAGATGAAGGAACCGGAAGGACGGCGCGGATCCTTCAGGCCCGCCCGCGTACGGCGGATGGCGCGGGAGACGGCCTTGACGGCCTCGTCCTGGCCGATGATCCGCTTGTGCAGCTCATCTTCCATGTGCAGCAGTCGCGAGGACTCCTTCTCCGTGAGCTTGAGGACCGGGATGCCGGTCCAGTGCGCCAGCACCTCGGCGATCTGATCCTCGCCGACCTCGGCGATGTCCTCGAGCTCACCATTGCGCCACTGCTTTTCCTTCTCGGCGCGCTCCTCGCCCAGCTGGCGCTCCTTGTCGCGCAGGCCGGCGGCCTTCTCGAAGTCCTGGGCGTCGATGGCCGCTTCCTTCTCCTGGCGGACCTCGGCGATCCGGTCGTCGACCTCGCGGACAGAGTCCGGGGCGGTCATGCGCTTGATGCGCATGCGGGCGCCGGCCTCGTCCAGCAGGTCCACGGCCTTATCCGGCAGGAAGCGGTCGTTGATGTAGCGATCCGACAGGGAGGCAGCCGCCTTCAGGGCGTCGTCGGTGTAGGACACACGGTGGTGCGCCTCGTACTTGTCGCGCAGGCCCTTGAGGATCTTGATGGTGTCCTCCAGCGAGGGCTCTTCCACCTTCACCGGCTGGAAGCGGCGCTCCAGCGCGGCGTCCTTCTCGATGTGCTTGCGGTATTCCTCCAGCGTGGTCGCGCCGATGGTCTGCAGCTCGCCGCGGGCCAGCTTCGGCTTGAGCAGGGAGGCGGCATCGATAGCACCCTCGGCGGCACCGGCACCAACCAGGGTGTGGATCTCATCGATGAACAGGATGATGTCGCCGCGCTGGTTAATCTCCTTGAGCACCTTCTTCAGGCGCTCCTCGAAGTCACCGCGGTAGCGGGAACCAGCGATCAGCGAACCCAGGTCCAGGGAGTAGACCTGCTTGTCCTTCAGGGTCTCCGGGACCTTGCCGTTAACGATGTCCAGGGCCAGGCCCTCGACGACGGCGGTCTTACCGACGCCGGGCTCACCGATGAGCACCGGGTTGTTCTTGGTGCGGCGCGAGAGCACCTGCATGATGCGCTCGACCTCGGACTCGCGGCCGACGACCGGGTCCAGCTTGCCGTCCTTGGCGGCCTGGGTCAGGTTGCGGCCGAACTGGTCCAGCACCAGGGAATTAGAGCGTTCCCCGGAGTTGCCCTGGGAACCGCGCCCGCCGGCACCGGCGCCCACGGGGCCGCCGCCCTTGTTGCTGTTGTCGTTTTCCTGGTTGTTGCCCTCGTAACCGGACAGCAACTGAATAACCTGCTGACGCACGCGCGGCAGGTCTGCACCCAGCTTGGTCAGCACCTGCGCGGCGACGCCGTCGCCTTCGCGGATAAGGCCCAGCAGCAGGAACTCCGTGCCGATGTACTTGTGGCCCATCTGCAGGCCCTCACGCAGGGACAGCTCCAGGACCTTCTTCGCGCGCGGGGTAAACGGGATGTGCCCAGTGTGCGGCTGGGTTCCCTGGCCGATGATCTCCTCGACCTCGCGGCGCACGTCCTCCAGGGAAATCCCCATGGACTCCAGCGCCTTGGCGGCTACGCCTTCACCCTCGTGGATAAGGCCCAAAAGGATGTGCTCGGTGCCGATATAGTTGTGGTTGAGCATGCGTGCCTCTTCCTGCGCCAAGACAATGACGCGGCGGGCACGGTCAGTAAACCTTTCGAACATCTGCTATCTACCCCTTGTGGTTTTTCCTAAATTCTCTATCCACTCTAACGCGCTTTCCCCAGCCTCCATTCTCACTTTCTGCGCCAAGGTAGTAAATCAGCCGCTTTTAGCAGGTCATGAACCTGTACGCCGGTAGCGAACAGGCGAATTTAGCGGGGTGAATTACCCCGCACTAGGCTTTAGGGAAAAGTCCAATTATGAAAGGCTTCGTGAACATTTCCCACCGCTCGGCGCTCCGGCACTACCACGCCGCCGCGGGCCAATCCGCGGGTCGCATTATCAATTACTATTCCACCAGTTTCTCGTGGAGTACCCGGCTTTTCCCCGCTGCGATCCGGCGCGATATCCAGGCCCTGTACGCGGTGGTACGCATTGCGGACGAGATCGTCGACGGCGCGGCCGCGGAGGCCAAGACCGCCGACATCCGCGCCCTGCTGGACGGCTACGAGGAGCAGGTCGTCCACGCTGCCGATGCCGCCTTCCACACCGATCCGGTCCTCCACGCGTGGGCGAACGCGCAGCGCCGCTGCCAGTTCTCCGAAGACCACATCCGCGCGTTCTTCGCCTCCATGCGCAGGGACTTGGACCCCTCCCCGCATGACGCGGCGAGCCTCCAGCGCTACATCCACGGCTCGGCGGAGGTCATCGGCCTGATGTGCCTGGATATCTTCCTGGTCGGGCGCCACCCCGCCGAAGAAGACCGGGCCACCATGGCAGACGGGGCAAAGGCCCTCGGGGCGGCCTTCCAGAAGGTCAACTTCCTCCGAGACCTCGCCGAGGACACCGACTGCCTGGGGCGGGGTTACCTCCCGGAGCTGGATGCCTCCACCAAGCGCCGGTGGTGCGCGGAGATCCGCGACGAGCTCGCCCGCGCGCGCCGCGCCGCCCACCTCCTGCCGCCCGGCGCACGTAGGGGAGTCCTCGCCGCGACGGGCCTGTTTACGGACCTAAACGAGCGCATCGACAGCGCCAGCGTCGACGAGCTGTACGCGCGCCGGATCCGGGTGCCCGCGCCCCGTAAGGCCCAGATCCTGGCCGGCAGCCTCTGGAGGAATGCATGAGTACCTGCGTTGTTATCGGCGCGGGCGTGGCCGGCCTGGCCACCGCCTGCCTCCTGCAGGACGAAGGCTACGAGGTCACCGTGGTCGATCGCCTCGCCGAGCCGGGCGGCCGAGCGGGAAGATTCACCGACTCCGGTTTCCAGTGGGACACCGGTCCGTCCTGGTACCTGATGCCCGAGGCCTTCGAGCGTTTCTTCGGCCGGCTGGGGCACCGCACCAGTGATTTCTTCGAGCTCACCGAACTGAGCCCCGCCTACCGGATTTTCAACGAAGCCGGCCACGCCGCGGACATCGACGGCACCGTGGTCGAATTTTTCGACCAACGCACGCCCGGGCAGGGCGCTCGCCTAGGCGACTACCTCGCCACCGCCAGCGATACCTACCGGATGGCGCTCAAGCACTTCCTCTACACCACCTTCAGCCACCCCTCGCAGCTCCTGCACCCCGATATCCTGCGACGCCTGCCGCGCCTGGCGAAGCTCCTGGGCCAGTCCCTACAAAGCTACGTCGGCTCGCGTTTTAGCGATCCCCTGCTGCGCCAGGTCCTGACCTACCCGGCGGTCTTCCTGTCGACGGAGCCGGCCGCCGCCCCAGCGCTGTATTCCCTGATGAGCCACGCGGATCTCACCCAGGGCGTGCGCTACCCGCAGGGCGGCTTCGCCGCGGTCATCGACGCGCTTTTGGACCTCGCCACCGACCTGGGCGTGCACTTCCAGTGGGAGACCGAGGCCACCGCGATCGTCACGCACGGCAAGCAGGCGACCGAAGTGACCACCAACCGCGGCACGCTGCCGGCGGACCTAGTGGTCTCCGCTGCGGATCTCCACCACACGGAGACCCGCCTGGTGCCCGCCCACCAGCGGACCTTCTCCGATAAGTTCTTCGACCGTCGCGATCCGGGGCTGTCCGCGGTGCTGGTGTTGACTGGCGTGCGCGGTCCGCTGCCCGAACTTGCCCACCACAATTTATTATTCAGCCGCGACTGGGACCCCGATTTCGACGCTGTCTTCCGAAAAGGTGGCGCCTCGAATTCCATCTACGTTTGCAAGACCTCGGCTAGCGATACCTCCGTGGCCCCGGAAGGGTGCGAGAACCTCTTCATCCTGGTGCCCGCTGCCGCCGATGCCGCCCTCGGCCAGGGCAGCGCCTACGGGGAGGAATCGGCGACGGTCGCCGGCATCGCTAGCCGGGCGCTCGACCAGCTGGCCGAGTGGGCAAACGTCCCGGATCTGCGCGACCGCGTCTTCGTCCAGCACACCATCGGCCCCGCCGACTTTGCCGACCGCTACCATTCGCTGTCCGGCGGGGCCATCGGGCCCGCGCACACCTTGTTCCAGTCCGCGTTCTTCCGCGGGCGTATCCAATCGAAAAAGATTGACAACCTGTTTTATGCCGGGGCCACGACCGTTCCCGGAGTGGGGGTACCAATGTGCCTCATTTCTGCCGAAAATGTACTGACAGCCGTGAAGGAATTTAAACTAAAGGTGTAGGCCCTATCTCTCTCTCGAAGAGGAAACCTCACCATGCCACGGTTCAACTTCAATATTCAGCAGATCATCTCCGCTGTACTGTCCCTGCTCACCATTCTGGGGATCATCATCGGCGGCATCTCCTCCGGCAGCTCGATTCCTGCCGCGCCGCCGGCCGCAACGTCCTCGGCCAGCCAGCAGGCCGTCCTCGACGCGACCAACGACTTCCGCGCCCAGAACGGCCTCGCCCCGGTCAAGGCCAACGCCGCGCTCAACGACTTGGCCCAGGACTGGGCCGAGACCATCGCTCGCACCGGCGAGTTCAAGCACCGAGCCAACTACTGGGAGCACTACCCGGCGAATATGCGCCCGGGTGGCGAAAATATCGCCCAGGGCAACCGCGGTGACTCCGGCCGCGTCTTCGTCAACCGCTGGGCCAACTCCCCCCGGGGCACCGCAAGAACATGTTGGATCCGGAAGCTAAGTCCCTCGGCGTGGGCGTAGCCCAGGCTGCCGACGGCAGGCTCTACGTCGTCCAGAACTTCGGCCACGACTAGAACCTAAAAAGCAGACCAGAGAGCGGATTCACTCTCTGGTCTGCTTTTTCTTGCCCTTTTTAGCTCTGCTCAGGCTTAACGATGGGGAATAGCACCGTCTCGCGAATGCCCAGGCCGGTCAGGGCCATCAGCAGGCGGTCGATGCCCATGCCGGTGCCGGCTGTCGGCGGCATGCCCTGCTCCATCGCGGCGAGGAAGTCCTCGTCCAGGACCATGGCCTCCTCGTCGCCGCCGGCGGCCAGGCGGGCCTGATCTTCGAAGCGCTCGCGCTGGATGACTGGGTCGATGAGCTCGGAGTAGCCGGTGGCCAGCTCGAAGCCGCGCACGTAGAGGTCCCACTTCTCGGTAACCCCGGGCTGGGTGCGGTGCGAACGGGTCAGCGGGGAGGTCTCCACCGGGAAGTTCTTGACGAAGATCGGGCCCTCGAGCTGGTCCTCGCAGAGCACCTCCCAGATTTCCTCCACCAGCTTGCCGTGGCCCCAGCCGGTGCCGACCTCGAGGCCGATGACGTCGGCGATGCCCTTGAGCTCCTCCACGGAGGAGTCGATGGTCACCTCCGGCTGGCCCGGGAACTTGCGCGCCAGCGCCTCGTTCAGCGAGGGGTACATCTCAATCTCCGGCCATTCCTCGCCGCCGAAGTCGTACTCGGTGCCATCGGCCAGGGTGACCTTCTGCGAGCCGAAGACCTCCTGGGCCACCGCCTGGATGGACTCCCGGGTGGTGCGGGCGCAGTCGTTGTAGTCACCCCAGGCCGCGTAGGTCTCGAGCATGGCGAACTCCGGCGAGTGAGACTTGTCGATGCCCTCGTTGCGGAAGTTGCGGTTAATCTCAAAGACGCGATCGATGCCGCCGACCACCGCGCGCTTCAGGAACAGCTCGGGGGCGATGCGCAGGTAGAGGTCGATGTCCAGCGCGTTGGAGTGGGTCACGAACGGGCGAGCTGCCGCGCCGCCGTGCAAGGTCTGCAACATCGGGGTCTCGATCTCGTTGAAGCCCTGGGACTCCAGGTAGTTGCGCAGGGCGCGCACGACCTTGATGCGGATCATGGCATTGTCGCGCGCTTCCTTGCGCACGATGAGGTCGTTGTAGCGCTGGCGCACGCGGGTGTCCTCAGCCATGTCGGCAAACGAGACCGGCAGCGGGCGCAGGGACTTCGAGGCCATGGTCCACTCGGTGGCCATCACGGACAGCTCGCCGCGGCGAGAAGAGATGACCCGGCCGGTCACGGAGATGAAATCGCCCAAGTCGACGTCCTGCTTCCAGGCATCGAGGCGCTCCTTGCCGACCTCGGCCTGGGAGAGCATGGCCTGCACCTGGGTGCCGTCGCCGTCCTGCAGCGTGGCGAAGCACAGCTTGCCGGTGTTGCGCATAAAGATAAGGCGCCCGGCGATGGAGACGACGTCCTCGGTCTCCTCCCCTACCGCCAGGTAGGTTACGCCTTCTTCCGAACCGGCGGCCTCGTCCTCGGCCAGCACGCGGTACTTGGCGCGCAGGTCGGCCAGGGAGGTGGTTCGGGCTACCGACACCGGGTAAGCCTCGGTGCCGTCAGCGAGCAGGCGGGCGCGCTTGTCGCGGCGGATCCGTAGCTGCTCCGGGATGTCTGGGGTCTCATTCTTCTTTTGCTCGCTCACGCCCAACAGAATACCGCATGCCATCTGCGGCGGTGTTAACCCGTACTTCATGAAAACGTCGTCCGATATCAATCTGAATCTAAATATCCAGTTACTTCACCGAACTAAGTTCTAGGCGCAACTTTCCATGACTTTCTATAATCGATTTTGGAGCATTCACCCATGGCACTGAAGGGCCGTAATCTTCTTAGTTCCTTGTTTACTTCCTCCCGTTCCAGCCTGACCTGCACCTACAAGTGCGGCAACGCCTGCTTCGGGGAGGCAGACAACCCGACCTCCAACCCGTACTTCGGCGATCAGTTCAGCCGCCGCACCGCGCTGCGCGCCGGCGGCCTGGGCGTCGTCGCCGTCGGCGGCAGCGCCGCCCTGGCTGCCTGCTCGGCCCCGGAGGAGAACACCGGCAGCGCCTCTACCACCACCACCGAGGCCGACGTCGAACTGACCTCCGCCGAGGGTATGAAGTTCGAGCCGGTCGAGCCGAACACCAAGGACGAAGTCGTCGTACCTAAGGGCTACCAGCAGTCCGTGCTCATCGCCTGGGGCGATCCGGTCATCGAGGGCGCCCCGGAATTCGACGTCCACAACCAGACCTCCCAGGACGCGGAGAAGCAGTTCGGCTTCAACAACGACTTCGCCGGCCTAGTAGAGCACCCGAACGACCCGGAGCGCTTGGTCTACGTCTGCAACCACGAGTACACCACCGAGCCGCAGATGTTCCCGGACTACGACGCCGAGAACCCCACCGAGGAGCACGCGAAGATCGGCTGGGCCAACCACGGCCTGACCGTGCTGGAGGTCTCCAAGGCTGAGGGCGGCAACCTCAAGCGGGAGTTCGGCCCGCTCAACCGCCGCATCACCCTGACCACGCCCTTCCGCCTGACCGGCCCGGCGGCCGGTTCGAAGTACGTGAAGACGGACAAGGATCCGGAGGGCACCACCATCTCCGGCACCATGGCTAACTGCTCCGGCGGCGTTACCCCGTGGGGCACCATCCTGTCCGGCGAGGAAAACTTCGACGCCTACTTCGCCAACGCCAAGGTCGACGACGAGCGCGCCCAGAAGTCCCTGGACCGCTTCGGCTTCGAGGACGAGCCCTCCCAGCGCAAGTGGGAGCGCTTCGACGACCGTTTCGATATCGCCAAGACGCCGAACGAGCCGAACCGCTTCGGCTACGTCATCGAGCTGGATCCGCTCGACCCGCAGTCGACGCCCATTAAGCACTCCGCCCTGGGCCGCTTCAAGCACGAGTCCGCGAACGTCCACGTCACCGACGACGGCACGGTGGTCACCTACTCCGGCGACGACGCCCGCTTCGAGTACATCTACAAGTTCGTCTCCTCCCGCAAGATCAAGGAGGGCGACACCCGCCACAACATGACCATCCTGGACAACGGCACCCTCTACGTCGCCGAGCTGAAGGGCAACTCCCCGGAAGAGGAGATCGACGGCTCCGGCGTCCTGCCGGAAGACGGCAAGTTCGACGGCACCGGCGTGTGGAACAAGCTGCTGACCGTGGACGGCGACAAGGCCGAGTCCCACGTGGAGGGCTTCAGCGCCGAGGAGGTCGCCATCTTCACCCGCGAGGCCGCCGACAAGGCGGGCGCGACCAAGATGGACCGCCCGGAAGACGTGGACATCCACCCGCAGACCGGCAAGGTCTACGCCGCCCTGACCAACAACTCCTACCGCGGCGCCACCGGCGAGGACGCGGGGAAGAACCAGGAGGACCCGAAGGAATGGGCCCCGGTCAAGGAGAACAAGAACGGCATGGTCATGGAGATCTCCGACGACCACGCCGGCGAAAAGTTCACCTGGAACCTCTTCCTGGTCTGCGGCGACCCGGCCACCGCGGACTCCTACTTCGGCGGCTTCGACAAGGAGAAGGTCTCCCCGATTTCCTGCCCGGACAACCTGGCCTTTGACTCCCACGGCAACCTGTGGATCTCCACCGACGGCAACGCCCTCGAGTCCAACGACGGCCTGTACGCGGTCACCACGGAAGGCGAGACCCGCGGCGAGCTCAAGTGCTTCCTCACCGTCCCGACCGGGGCCGAGACCTGCGGGCCCATCGTCACCGACGAGCGCGTCATGGTCAACGTCCAGCACCCGGGCGAGGATGACGAGGCCGCCTTCGACGAGCCCTCCTCCCACTGGCCGGACGGTGGCAACTCCACCCCGCGCCCGGCCGTCGTAGTCGTCTGGAAGGAAAACGGCAACATCGGCGTATAGGGTACACTAACCTAACTGTGTTCAGGTTTAGGTTAGTCGCACCCTTGTGCCTAGCGCTCGTGGTCGCCCTGTGTCTGGCAAGCCTCTTTGTCGGCGCGCGGGCGACCACTTTTGCGCAAGTATGGGAGGCCATCCCGGGCGGTTTCCGCTACGCTTTCGACCCCGGCGCGCCCGCGGACGAATTCGAGATGCTCCTGGGCATCCAGCGTCTCCCGCGCACTCTTCTCGCGCTCATCGCCGGCACCTGTCTCGGTGCCGCGGGCGCGCTCACCCAGGCTTTTACCCGCAACCCGCTGGCCGATCCCGGCATCCTCGGCGTGACCGCCGGGGCGGCCGCGGCGGTGGCGCTGGCCGTGTCGACCGGCGTGACGGATTCCTTCGTCTGGCCCGCCATCCTGGGCGCGGTCCTAGTGACCAGCCTGCTGTTCGCGCTTAACTCCAGCGGTAGCCCACTGACTTTCGTGCTCGCCGGCATGGCCCTGTCGGCCGTCCTCATGGCGCTGGTCAACGCCCTGGTCCTCACCAACGACGAGGTGCTCGACGCCATCCGGCAGTGGGCCACCGGCTCGGTCGCGGGTCGCGACTTCGGGACGGTAGAAGTCACCGCGCCCATCGGCATCGTCAGCCTGGTGGCCGCCATCCTGCTGTCCCCGCTGGTCAACCTGGTACTGCTCGGCGATGCCACCGCGCAGTCCCTAGGCGTGCCCGTCTCGGCGGTCCAAGCTGGCGGGGTTATCGTCATCGCCGGCCTGACCGGCGCGGCCGTGGCGGCGGCCGGTCCGGTGGCGTTCATCGCCTTGGCCGCCCCGCACATCACCCGTCGGCTAGCCGGCGTGGACTACCGCCTGATTGTCCCCCTGTCCGGCCTCGTAGGCGGGGTGTGCGCCCTCTTGGCCGACATCCTGGGCCGCCTGCTTGCCCGCCCCGGGGAGCTGCCCATGGGCATCGTCCTGGCGCTGCTGGGCGTCCCGATCTTCATCCTCCTGGTGCGCGGCAACAAGATTGGAGGCAACCTATGATTCGCTGGTTGACTCTCATTGCCCTGGCTGTCCTCGGCGTGGTCGTCTCCGTCATGCAGGGCGATTTGGCGCTTTCCTTCTCCGACGTGGTGGCCGTTTTTACCGGCGGCGGCTCGGCCGCCCACCGCGCGGTCATCCTGGAATTCCGGCTCGGGCGCGCCGTCGTTGCCCTGGTGGTCGGCGCGGCGCTGGCCTACTCCGGCGCGCTCACCCAGTCCGTCGCCCGCAATGGGCTGGCCAGCCCCGATATCCTGGGGGTGACCAACGGGGCATCGTTAGCCGCGGTGGCCGCCATCGTCTTTGGTTGGGGCATGACGCCGGTAGCCGCCATCCTCGGCGCGGCTCTTACCGCCGTGGCCATGGTCTTTTTGGCCGGCCGGGGCCGCAGCATGGTGCAAATCGTGCTGGTCGGCGTGGGCCTGTCGATGTTTTTGTCCTCGCTCACCACCTGGCTTCTGGCCTACGCGCAGCTGGATCGCGCGGCCAGCGCCCGCATGTGGATGGCCGGCTCCCTTAACGGGAGGGACTGGCACCACGCGTGGGTTCCCCTGGCCACCGTGGTCATCGCCGTCGCGCTGGCCGGTTGGCTTTCTTTCCAACTGGCCGCGCTCAGCCTCGGCGACGCCACCGCCCACATCCTGGGGCACAACGTCCGCCTGGCCCAGCTCATCCAGCTGCTGGTGGCAGTCGTGCTGGCTGCCGTTGCCGTCGCGGCCGCCGGTCCGATCGGCTTTTTAGCTTTCGTGAGCCCGCACGTGGCGCGAATGGTCTCCCGCGCCCCCACCCCGCCGCTGCTTTTCTCCGCGGCGGTGGGTGCTACCGCACTGTTGTGGGCGGACATCGTCGCCCGCGTGGTGCTGCCGTGGCCGCTGCCGGTGGGCGTGGTCACCGCCTTCCTGGGCGCACCCCTGCTGTTTATCTTGGTCATGCGCACCCGAGCAAAGGAAACTGTGTGATGGATATCTTTTCTTTGGACAACGTCAGCGTCGGCTACGGGAACAAACCCGTGGTCACGGACCTGAACCTGCGCCTGCCGGAAGGCGGCATCACCTGCCTCATCGGCCCGAACGGCTGCGGAAAATCCACCCTCCTCAAGTCCCTGTGCGGACTCTTGCCCCACACTGGAAAGCTGGAGTTTTATAACCGCGATCTGGGCAGCTGGAACCGGCGGGAGCGCGCCCGCTACCTGAGCATGCTGCCGCAATCCCCCGTGGCCCCGGAAGGGCTGACGGTCGGCCAGCTGGTCGCGCGCGGGAGGCACCCCTACCAGACGTGGTACCAGCGCTGGTCTGCCGGCGACGACGCCGTCTACACCGACGCAGTCACCACCACCGGCCTAACCGATCTCACGGACCGGCCCCTCCACCAGCTCTCCGGCGGGCAGCGGCAACGCGCCTGGATCGCTATGACCATCGCGCAAGATACCCCAGTCATGCTGCTCGACGAACCCACAACGTACCTCGACCTGGCGACGTCCGTCGACGTCCTGCGCTTGGTCCGGCAACTAGTCGATGCCCGGGGCAGCACCGCCATCATGGTCCTCCACGATCTGAACCTGGCGGCCCGCTGGTCCGATCGTCTAATTCTGCTCGGCGCGGACGGAAAGCTAGCGGCCCAGGGCTCCCCGACCGAGGTCCTCACCGAGGACCTTTTGGCCGCAGTTTTCGGCCTCGAGGCGGTCATTGCTACTGACCCCATAAGTGGGGGACCCTTGGTGGTGCCGCGATAGGTTAGGCTAACCTTCTAGGAAATAGTCCGCTACCTAGGAGGCACCCTTGCCCGTCGCACGACGCATCCTCGCCCTGTCCGCCACCGCAGCTCTTTCGCTCGGCCTCGTCGCTTGCAGCGACAACGCTGAGAATTCGGAAAACGCAGAGAACTCGGAGGCCGCTTCCTCTAGCACCGCAGACAGCACCTTCCCGCGAACGATCCAGACGCAGGACAAGGACCGCCAGGAAACCGATCTCACCATCGAGTCCCAGCCCAAGAAGATCGTCTCCGCCTCCGTCACCCTGACCGGCGCCCTGCTCTCCCTCGACGCGCCCGTCGTCGCCTCGGCCGGCGGCAACCCGGACGCCCCGATGTTCGCCGACGGCACCGGCTTCGGCCTGGCCTGGGACGAGGTCGCCCAGCAGAAGGGCATCGACTCCATCTACACCATCGGCTCCGCCTCCGCCGAGGCCGTCCTGGCCCAGGATCCGGACCTGGTGGTCATGTCTAACGTCGGCAACGACTCCGGCGCCGAAATCTACGACCAGCTCAAGGACATCGTCCCGGTCCAGGTCATCGACTACTCCGACCAGTCCTGGCAGGACACCACCCGGGAGGTCGCCGAGGCCGCCGGACTGGAGGACAAGGCCGATGAGGTCATCGGGGACTACGACGCCGCCGTGGAGAAGGCCAAGGGCAACCTGGACATCGAGCAGCCCGTCAACATCGTCTCCCCCACCAAGGACGGCATGAACTTCTTCACCGAAGAATCCGCCCAGGGCCAGATCTTCAGCGACCTGGGCATTGAGGTCGCCACCCCGGCAGAGGACCTCGTCGGCACCTCGGCGCAAGGCTCCAAGCGCGGCGACGTCAAGGCCGTTAACACCGAAAACCTCCCGCTCGCCCTGGACGGCAAGAGCGCCTTCGTTCTCAACCTGGGCGGCAAGCCGGCCGATGAGAAGGTCCGCAAGGATCCCCAGCTGGCCGACACCGAGTCCGTCCGGAACAACCACGTCTACCCGCTGGACGGCGAGTTCTTCCGAATTGACGCCTTCTCCGCGAAGGACCTGGTGGACCACCTGCAGGAAGAATTCGGAAAATAATTCGTACATTTTTTCGAAAAAGGGTAGCACAATGTCGGACGGTTGCGTATTGTGTGGGTTAGTTAGAACAGATTAGCTAACTCACAACCGGGGGAATTATGCAGCCCTACTACACCGTCAATACTCCCTACTGTCCGACTGCTACCGCCTGTACCACCTACCGCCGCAACTACTACTACCTCTGGCAAGACCTCCGCCCTGCTCGCAGCGCTGACGACGAGCTCGCCATCAAGCGCTTAGCCCTAAAAACCGGTCTCTCCTTCACGCGCGCACGGGATTATTGCGAGAGCCTAGAACGGCTCGACACCTTGCCGAAGTTAAAACACTTAGTCGAAACCCTGCACCACCTCGAGTTCAAACAACTCACCCTCATTGATTCCGTCCTCAACAAACTAGGCGCCACCCCGTCCTCGGAATCGCTCGCGCGGATCGATACCGGACTCGCCGACTACCTGACCCCAACGCAGCCCGCCCAGGTCCTGCCCTCCCACGAAAATCTCCGCCGGAAGCTCAACCGGCTCGTCAACGCAGAATTGGAACTTACCCAACCACCCCACGAGCCTCCCCCGCCGCATTATTCCGCCGGGCCCGTCGGCTCCAACCGCGGCGAGATCGTCGCGGAATACGACGCGGAGACCACCGCCGCCATGGACGCCGCCATCCGGAAGGTCGCCAAAGACAACAACGTCAGCCCGGCCAAAGCGCTGGCCGGGCTCGTCCTGGGCAAGTATGGCTCGCCGCGCGTCGTACTCAACATGTTCATGGCTCAGGACCTCCCAGAAAGCGGCGGGTTCATCGACGGCTACGGCTGGGTCGACGCAGACACCGCCGACCACATGGCCGAAAAATCCGACCATCAGCGCGACATGGCAGCCGCGGCCGAAAAACGCAGCTCGAACTACCAGACCCCGGAGGACATCAAGGCCTTCCTCAACGGCCGGGACGGCTGCTGCCGGTACCCGGGCTGCAGCATCCCCGCCATCAGGTGCCAGAAAGACCATTGCAAAGACTTTCACGACGGCGGCCCCACTGCCGCGAGCAACCTGGTCAACCTCTGCCAGCACCACCACAACATCAAGACCGACGGCCGGGTGACTTATATCCTCGACCCGCGCACTGGGACCGTGGTGTGGCTTTCCAACGACGGCACCTGGGAGTCCACGTCGCCGGAAGGCCCGCTGTCCGCGAAAAACGTTAACTGGATGCGGACCATGGCACAGGCGCAGCACTCCCGCCGCGACCGCGCGCACACCAAGGCCACCTCCCCCGTTTTGGAAAACCAGCCCCTACACGAAACTTTCGTGCCACAATAGTGATTCATTGCACACTTCCACGGAGGGTATCATGAACTCACTCATACTCGCTGCCATCGGCGTCGCGATGATGGCCGCCGGGTACCTGCTCTATTCCCGTTTCCTCGGAAACCGAATTTTCCGACTTTCCCCTAACTACGCCACCCCCGCGCACACCATGCGCGACGGCGTCGACTACGTGCCCACCAACAAGTACGTCCTGTGGGGGCACCACTTCACCTCTGTTGCCGGCGCGGCCCCGATCATCGGTCCGGCCGTGGCCGTCATCTGGGGCTGGCTGCCCGCGTTCCTGTGGGTGACCATCGGCACCGTCCTCATGGCCGGAATGCACGACCTCGGCGCGCTGTGGGCATCGCAGCGTCACCGCGGCCAGTCCATCGGTACGCTGTCCGGCCGTTACATCGGCTCGCGCGGGCGCAACCTCTTCCTGGTCGTTATTTTCCTCCTCCTGCTGATGGTCAACACCGCCTTCGCGGTCGTCATCTCCAACCTGTTGGTCTCCACCCCGACCGCGGTCATCCCGACCTGGGGCGCCATCGTCGTGGCATTGTTGATCGGTCAGGCAATCTACCGCTTTAACTGGAACCTGCCGGTGGTCTCCATCGTCGGCGTCGTGGCCCTCTACGCGCTGATGATCATCGGCGACCGCGTGCCGGTGGTGCTCCCGGAGACCGTGCTGGGGATCCCGGCCAACGGCGTCTGGATCATCGCGCTGTTCATCTACGCCTTCGCGGCTTCCCTGCTGCCGGTCTGGGTGCTGCTCCAGCCGCGCGACTACATCAACGGCCTCCAGCTTTTCATTGGCCTGGCCATCCTCTACGGCGCCTTCCTGTTCACCGCCCCGGACATCGTCGCCCCGGCGCTTAACGATGCCGTCCCGGACGGCACCCCCTCCATCTTCCCGCTGCTGTTCGTCACCATTGCCTGCGGCGCGATCTCCGGCTTCCACGGCGTGGTGGCCTCGGGAACCTCCTCGAAGCAGCTGGACAAGGAAACCGACGCCCGCTTTGTCGGATATTTCGGCGCCGTCGGTGAGGGCCTTTTGTCCCTGGGCACGATCATCGCGACCACGGCCGGGTTCAAGACCATCCAAGATTGGGAAGAGATTTATCACGAGTTCAACGCCGGGGGCGTGGACGCCTTCGTCGCCGGTGGTGGCTCGTTGATGAACGAGGGCCTCGGTATCCCCACCTCGCTGTCGGGGACCATTCTCGCGACCATGGCCGTGCTCTTCGCCGCCACCACCATGGACTCGGGCATCCGCCTGCAGCGCCTCGTGGTCCAAGAAATCGGCGAGGTCGTCGGGGTGCGGATCGGCGCCCTGGTGGCTACCTGCATCGCGGTCGGCGTGGCCTTCGCGCTGACCTTCTCCCAGGGCACCGACGGCTCGGGCGGCATGACTATCTGGCCGCTGTTCGGCACCACCAACCAGCTGATGGCCGGCCTGACCCTGGCTATCCTGGCCGTCATCCTGACCTACCTGCGCCGGCCGACCCTGCCGGTGCTCATCCCCTTCGCCTTCCTCATGGTCATGTCCGTCTGGGCGCTGATTATGCAGCTCGGCACCTTCTGGCAGGAGCAGAACTGGCTGCTGCTGGTCATGGACGTCATCATCCTCATCGCCGCCCTGTGGGTCACCGTCGAGGCGCTCGCTTCCCTCCAGCGTGCGCGGCGAAGCCCGGCCATTACCTGGACCGACGAGGACGTCGACGCCCCGGAGCCGGTCCGATGAGCCTGCGGCAGCTGCTCCAGGATTACTACGCCGGCCCCTACCGGGCGACCTTCGCCAAAGCCAAGCAGGAGGAGGATGACCTGTTCCTGCTGCTGGTGATGTCGGAGGCGCTCGGGGTTCCCAACCCGGCGACCTATTACACCCTGGAATTGCTGCCGGTCGTCTACGACGAGTTCCACGCCTGGCATCGGCGTATGGGGATGGATCGCTCCCCGCTGGAGGGCATCTCATGCTGCTAAAACCGGTGACGTTTTTCGGCGGCAAGGGCGGCGTCGGCAAGACCACCCTGGCGGCCGCCGCGGCGTGGAAGGCCGCGCAGCAGCATTCGACGCTGTTGGTTTCGACGGACCCGGCGCACAACCTGGGGCACCTCTGGGACGTCTCGCTGGGCGATACCCCCACGCCAGTCGCCGACCGCCTCGACATCGTGGAGATCGACCCGGCCGAGGTCACGGAAAAACACCTGGCCGAGGTCCGGCACACGATGCACAAGATGATGCCGGAGCGGCTGCACTCCCAGGTCAACCGGCACCTGGACCTGGCCCGGCAGTCACCGGGGACGCACGAATCCGCGCTGCTGGAGCGCATGGCGGACCTGGTCGATACCGACTACGAACGGATCATCTTCGATACCGCCCCCAGCGGCCACACCGCCCGCCTGGTGGAGCTGCCCGAAATTATGCAGGCCTGGACCGACGGGCTGTTGGAGCGGCGGGACCGTTCGGATCGTTTTAGCTCCCTGGTCCGCGGGCTCGGCGGGGAGGCCGGTTCCGAGCAGGTGGATAAGCGCAACCAGGAGATCCGGAGCATCCTCTGGCGCCGCCGGGAGCGTTTCGTGCGGCTGCGGGCGACGTTGCAGCAGGACTCCGAGTTCTATCTGGTGCTAACCCCCGAGAGGCTCCCGGTGCTGGAAACCACCGAGTTTTATCACCAACTCCGGGACAGTGGGATGACCGTGGGCGGGGTTATCGTCAATCGCCGGTCACCGCAGGGGCAAGGCAGCTTTATGGAGGCCCGCCGGCGGGTCGAGGACGCGGCGCTTAGCGGCTTGGCGCTGCCAGTCCCGACCGTGGAGGTGCCGCTACTTCCCGCGGACGTCGGACCGGAGCAACTCGGCTTCATCGCGGAGCTGCTCTGACTGGTACTCGTCCCAGTTCTTAAAGCCCACGCCCAGCGGCAGGCCGACGTTGTCGATAAGGCGTATTCCGCCCAGGGTGGCGGCGACGAGGAGGCGGGCATCGCCCTGCTCGGGCGCGGGGCCGAGGTCCTTGCCGCGTACGGCGACGTAGTCGGGATCCACGCCGGCGGAGTGAAGTACGGCCTCGGTGACCTCGAGGACGTGATCGGCGCCGGCTTCGGCCGCATGCGCCCCGGCGGTTAGCGCGGCGGAGATGGCGGTGGCCGCGGTGCGGTGCTCGGCGGGCAGGCGGGTATTGCGCAGGCTCATCGCCACGCCCTCGGCGGTGCGCACGGTGGGCACGCCGTGGAGGCGAGCCCCCAGGTGCAGGTCGCGCACGGCCTGGTTTAAGGCCAGGTGGTATTCGTAGTCCTTCTCCCCAACCACGACGTCGGAGGGGCGCAGCGCGCCGATGAGCGCCAGCGGCAGCGCGAGATCCTGAACGGGTTCCAGGCCCCGGTCGGGGGTCGGCACGGCGATGGTTTTTCCGTGCGGCCAGAGGGTCTCGGCATCGTAGCGCCAGACCACGTCGGCGTCGGGAGCCTCGCCTTCCCGCAGCGCGACGACCACGACGGCGGAGCGGATGGCGCGGGCCGCGCGGATGAGCGCCTGGTGGCCGGCGTGTACGCCGTCGCCGAGCATGACCAGCACAACGGGCCGGCCGGTCTTCGCGTAGGCGCTGCCAACCATGCGGATCTTGTCGAGATCACTGGTATCTATCATTACTCCCCCAGAATTCTAGGTCGATGTCCCCGCGCAATTCTGCCAGGCGGCGGGCATAGGTCAGGTAGGCGGGGTCGCCGTTGTATCCGGCGATGATCTGCCGCGCGCTCAGCGGCGTGTAGTCGTTGCCGCCGCCCTCCCGGGCGAGAATCTCGCGGAGCATCTCCCGCTTGTAGACTCCGGCGACGAAGTCGGGGCGGTCGGCATCGCTGAGCAGCATGTACTTCCCGTGAGACTCGAAGACCAGCAGGGTGGCGACGGTCTCGCCGAGCTCGTCGAGGGCGTCGACGGCCCAGGCCTCGTCGTCCACCGGGCAGACGGCGGCGACGATCGCGCCGCGGGTCTCCAGGGCATCGAGAGCCTGGGCCCCGCGGGTCAGGCAGGTGTGCATGACGATGGTGCCGGAGCGGACGATGCCGGCCGCCTCCTCAATGGCCGCCGGCAGCCGGTCCTCCTCGACCGCCAGGATGAGAGCCTCCGCGTCCGCGGCGTTGCCGACCTTGTGGCCGGCTTGGGCCAGGCGCTCGGCAAAGAGTTTTCCGGGGGCGGAGTCACCGATCACCCCGATGCGCATGCGCGGTGCGTCCACGACTACTTGTTTTTCTTCATCTGGGCCATGAGCTGCGCGACGGAGACCGAGCCCTCGCGGTGAGCGTCCTGGCGGCGGCGACCGCGCTTTTCTTCCTTTGGCTTGCTCACTTCCGGATCCCCGCCGGAGTCCCAACGCACGGCCTGGAAGGAATCAGTCTGGAAGGTGGGTTCTTCCTTCTTTGGCTCCTGCTCTTCGGCTTCCTGCTTTTCCTTGATGATTTCCTCGAGCGGGGTCTCCTGCTGCGTCTGGTTGCCCAGGCGGCCGGCGATGGCGTCCTCCGAAGGCGCGCCGGCGGAGGTCTGCTTGAAGTTATCCTCGAGCTCCATGATGCGGCGGGCCTCGGCGCGCAGGGCGGCCGGTTCGTAGCCGAACTCGCGGCCCGAAAGGTCCTCCAGCTGCTTGCGGATGGTGCTCAGCTGCTCGCGGATTTCGGCGAGGATCTCCGGTTCCTCGGCGCTCTGCGCCTTCTCCAGCTCCGCCTGGTGGAGCTTCTCGCGGTAGGCGAGCTCGTCCTCGCTCTTCTGCGCCAGGCGGCGGTAGCGGGTAACGAGGAAGAACCCGACCACAGCGGCCCACAGAGCAGCAAGGAGTGCGATCTTTAGCGCGGCGTCGGAACCGGCAATGAGCATGACGATGCTGGCAATAATTGCGAGCACCACCAGCACTGCGAGCCCAATCTGGCCGCGATCGGTCTGGTTATTCATGGGTACTACTCTAACGCGTCCGATCCAGTTTCGGGCGGAGGGACTTCGCAGTATCGTTCCAAAACCACGCCGGCGATGGCCATGGCCAGCCCTCCCAGGGCGGAGGCCAACACGCCGGTCAGATCGTCGGAGGCAGCAGCCAGGCGACCGGCGTTGGGGATGACGTAGCAGGCGATGCCCGCGTACGCGCCGCCGACGATGGTCCCGGTCCAGGCCGAGGCCTTCGCCACGAGCATGAACTGGGCGATGGTAAGCGGGTTCAGCTGGGTGCGGTCCAGGCCGATGCCGTCGTCGCTTTTGGCCTGCCGTACCTTCCAGGCCAGCCCTAAGCAGAGCACGGTCATGACCCACAAGGTGATGGACACCGTCACGGGGATGGACAGCATGGAGCCGTAGAAGCGAGCGGTGAGGATCGCGGCCGCGGCGGCCACGAAGAGCCCTACCCCGATGAGCGTTCCGATGGAGGTGCGTTTCACTTAGCGTTCCTTGATCTCAGCGACCTCGGCCGGTTCCAGCTTCGCGACCAGCTCGCGGACGGGCGCGCCGTTCAGGGTGGCACCCGGGTCGGCCGCCAGCCACGGGACTAAGACGAAGGCGCGCTCGTGGGCGTACGGGTGCGGCACGGTCAGCTCGGGATCGTCGCTGGTATAGCCGGCGATGTCGACAATGTCGACGTCCAGGGTGCGCGGGCCCCAGTGGCGGATGCGCTGGCGGTCGGCGGCCTGCTCTAGCTCCTGGCCGCGGCGCAGCAGCTCGATCGGGCTGTCCGCGACGTCGACGATGAGCACCGCGTTGAGAAATTCGTCCTGGTCGGTAACGCCCCACGGCGGGGTGGAATAGATGGGCGAGGCCGCCACCGTCTCCGCCGCGAATTCGTCGAAGACGGTCTGCAAGAGCTTTTCCCGGTCGTCCAGGTTGGAGCCGATGGATAGTACCGCGCGCATTAGCCCCTCCGGATCGTCTTCTTCGAGCGCCGGGCGACGACGGCGACGTCACCGAAGTTGCGCTCGATGGGCGCCTGCGGCTTATGCACGGTCACCTCGACGGCGAAGAGCTGCTCGTAGGATTGCATGGCGGCGTCGGCGATGCGGGAGGCGACGGTCTCGATGAGATCGTAGGGCTCGCCCTCGACGAACCCGGCGGCGAGATCCGCCAGTTCCGCGTAGTTGATGGTCTCGGCCAGGTCATCGTTCGGGCTGAAGCTTAACCAGCAGGTGATATCGACGAGGAACTTCTGCCCGTCCCGCTTTTCGTGGTCGAAGACCCCGTGGTAGCCGTAGCACTCGAGGCCGGTCAGCTCAATGCGGTCAGCCATTAGTTCCCCTGGTAGTCCGCGCCGAGCTTCCAGGCGGCGGCGACATCGACGGCGTCGCGGGAGACGGCCACCTCGTGCACGCGCACGCACCACGCGCCCAGCTGGGCGGACAGCGCGGTGACGGCGGCGGTGGCGGGGTCGGCTTCCTGCGGGCCGGCCGGCAGGTCGCGGTTTTTCCGGATGCCGGTCAGGAAACGCTTCCGGGAGGCGCCTACGAGCACCGGGTAAGGCCCGTCGATGAATTCGGGCAGGGCTTTCAGTAGTGCCCAGTTGTCCTGCGGGGTCTTGGCGAAGCCCAGGCCCGGGTCAATGCTGATGTTGTTTTCTTTCACGCCGGCCTGCAGCGCCTGCTCGACCAGGTCGTCCAAGACGTTGTGCACATCGCGCACGACGTCCCCGCCGTGGTCAGCCGCGCCCGCGGCGTCGCCGAAGCGGACGGTGCGCCAGTGCATTAGGCACACGGGCAGGTCAGTCTCCCCCATCACGCGGAACATGTCCGGATCGGCCAGGCCGCCGGAGACGTCGTTGAGCAGATCCACGCCAGCCTCGGCGGAGGCGGCCGCCACGCTGGCGCGCATGGTGTCCACGGAGGTAAGGATCCCGTCTTCGTGGAGGGCCTTGATCACCGGGGTGACGCGGTCGCGCTCAACCTCCGCGTCCACGCGGGTAGCCCCCGGGCGGGTGGACTCGCCGCCGACGTCGATGATGTCCGCGCCCTGGGCCACGAGCTCGTGGGCGTGCGCGATGGCGTCGTCGACGGCCAGCCACTTGCCACCGTCGGAAAAGGAATCCTCGGTTACGTTAACAATCCCCATGACCAGCGTGCGGTCGGTCGGGGCGGACAGATCTGCAATCGACATGGTTTCTAGCTCCGGATAAGGCTCATGACCTCAGCGCGTGAGGCCGCGTTGGTTTTGAACCCGCCGCGCACGGCGGAAGTCGTGGTGGTCGCGCCCGGCTTGCGGATGCCCCGCATGGCCATGCACAGGTGCTCGCACTCGATGACCACGATAACCGACTGCGCACCCAGGGTATCGGTCAGCGCGTCGGCGATTTGGGTGGTCAGGCGCTCCTGCACCTGGGGGCGCTTGGCGTACATATCCGCCAGGCGGGCCAGCTTGGACAGGCCGGTGACGTGCCCGTCCTTGCCGGGGATATAGCCGATGTGGGCCACGCCGTAGAAGGGCACCAGGTGGTGCTCGCAGGTGGAATAAATCGGGATATCGCGCACCAGGACCAGCTCTTCGTGGTTCTCGGCGAAGGTCTTGTGCAGTACCTCGGTGGGATCCACGTGCAGGCCGGCGAAGATCTCCGCATAGGAGCGGGCCACGCGGGCCGGGGTCTCTTGCAGGCCCTCGCGGTCCGGGTCTTCGCCCACGGCGAGGAGGAGTTCGCGGATAGCCGCCTCTGCGCGCGGTTGGTCGAAGGAATTAGTCATCGTCGCGGTCCTTGTCGTAGTCTCCGGCGTGTTCGCCGAAGTTGAATCCGTACTCGCCGGACAGGGTCTCGCCGGCCTCTCGGCGCTCGCGGGCCGCGCGGGAAGCATCCAGCAGCGTCATGCGCTTGGGCAGCTCCTCGCCGCGCTCCTTGGCGAGCTCGACCGGGGTCTTGACCGGCTCGCGGCCGGCCTGCTGCGGGAAGCGCACGTTTTCGCCCGGGAAGACGTCGTAAGACTCGCGCGGGACGATGTCGGTGAACAGGCGCTCTAGGTCCGGGCGGCGCAGCGTTTCCTTCTCCAGCAGCTCGGTGGCCAGGGCGTCGAGGTAGTCGCGGTGCTCGGCCAGGATCTCGTAGGCCTGCTGGTGGGCGCGATCGAGCAGGTAGTGCATCTGCTCGTCGATCTTGGCGGCAACCTGCTCGGAGTATTCGCTGGTGCCACCCGGGCGCCCGGCGAAGGGGTCTCCCTGTTCCTGGCCGTATTTCACGGTGCCCAGCTCCGGGGAGAAGCCGTATTCGGTGATCATGGCGCGCGCGATCTTGGTGGCCTGCTCGATATCGGCGGACGCGCCGGTGGTCGGGTGGCCGAAGACCAGCTCCTCGGCGGCGCGGCCGCCCATGGCGAAGACCAGGCGGGCAAACATCTCATCCCGGGTGTACATGCCCTTGTCGTCTTCCTGGGCGGTCATGGCGTGGCCGCCGGTGCGGCCGCGGGCCAGGATGGTGACCTTGTAGACGCGCTCGATGTCCTTGAGCGCCCACGCGGACAGGGTGTGCCCGCCCTCGTGGTAGGCGGTGACCTTCTTCTCCTGCTCGGAGATGATCTTGGACTGGCGGCGCGGGCCGCCCACCACGCGGTCGGTGGCCTCCTCGAGGGCGTCGGCGGTGATCACGTTGCCGCCGATGCGGGCGGTCAGCAGCGCGGCCTCGTTGAGCACGTTGGCCAGGTCGGCGCCGGACATGCCGGCGGTGCGCTTGGCCAGCTGGGTGACGTCCACGTCCTTGCCCAGCGGCTTGTTCTTGGAGTGCACGCGCAGGATCTGCTCGCGGCCGGCCAGGTCCGGGGCGGTGACCGGGATCTGGCGGTCGAAGCGGCCCGGGCGCAGCAGCGCCGGGTCCAGGATGTCCGGGCGGTTGGTCGCGGCGATGAGGATGACGCCCTCGCGGTCGCCGAAGCCGTCCATCTCCACCAGCAGCTGGTTCAGGGTCTGCTCGCGCTCGTCGTGGCCGCCGCCCATGCCGGAGCCGCGCTGGCGGCCGACGGCGTCGATCTCATCGACGAAGATGATGCACGGGCTGTGCTCCTTCGCCTGCTTGAACAGGTCGCGCACGCGGGACGCGCCCACGCCCACGAACATCTCCACGAAGTCCGAGCCGGAGATGGAATAGAAAGGCACGCCCGCCTCGCCGGCCACGGCGCGGGCCAGGAGGGTCTTACCGGTGCCGGGCGGGCCGTAGAGCAGCACGCCGCGCGGGATCTTCGCGCCGAGTTCGTGGTAGCGGGTCGGATCCTCCAGGAAGTCGCGGATCTCTTGGAGCTCGTCGACGGCCTCGTCCGCGCCGGCCACGTCCTCGAAGGTGTTGGTCGGCATGTCCTTGGTGAGCTCTTTGGCCTTGTTGCCGCCGATGCCGAACATTCCCCCGCCCTGCTGCATGCGGGACATGAAGAAGAACAGGAGGCCGAACAGCAGGAGCATCGGCAGCAAGAAGCTGAGCATGGAGCCCAGGAAGGATTCCTGGGTCACGTTGGTCTCGTACTTCTCGGCGTCGGTGTCCTTGACCGCGTTGAAGATCTGCTCGCTGGCCCGGGCCGGGTACTGCGCGACGATTTGCTCGACGCCCTCGCGGTCCTCGACCGTGATGGGCTTTTTCAGCTCCAGGCGCAGCCGCTGTTCGCGGTCGTCGATCTGGGCTTCCTTCACGTTGCCGTCCTGCAACTGCTGGATGGCCACCGACGTGTCCGCCGGCTCGTAGCCGCGGGTGTCGTCGGTCAGGAAGGTAAAGGCGTACAGGGCGATGAGCAGGATCGCCGCAATGCCGCCGTAGCGGAGGATTTTCTGGTTTTTCATCAAGGAATAAGTCTAGTTGTTGCTGTAGACACTGGGGTGCAGGGTGCCCACGAACGGCAGGTCGCGGTAGCGCTCGGCGAAGTCGAGGCCGTAGCCGACCACGAACTCGTTCGGGATGTCGAAGCCGACGTCGAACAGGTCCAGCTTGGCCTTGACGACCTCCGGCTTGCGCAGCAGGGAGACCACCTGCAGGGACTTCGGGTTGCGGTTTTGCAGGTTGCCGATGAGCCAGGACAGGGTCAGGCCGGAGTCGATGATGTCTTCGACGATGAGCACGTCGCGATCCGCGATGTCCCGGTCCAGGTCCTTGAGGATGCGCACCACGCCAGAGGAGGAGGTGGAGTTGCCGTAGGAAGAAACAGCCATGAATTCCAGCTGGGCCGGGATGGACAGCGCCCGGGAGAAGTCCGTCAGGAAATAGGCCGCGCCCTTGAGCACGCAGACCAGCAGCAGCTCGTCCTCGGCGTCGCGGTAGTGTACGGAGACCTTGTCGGCCATTTCCTGGACGCGACGGGCGATGTTGTCTTCGGAGAGGAGGACCGCTTCCACATCGGAGCCGTACCGCTTATCCGGCACGGAGTAGTCCTTGGCCTCGTGCAGAGTCATGGTGGGGTGACCTTTCTTCTTCGCTTCTACCAGTGACAGTTTGCCACCTTGGCGCACCACTTCCAAGCTCTGCACCGCCACCGGACCCTGGCCGCGCCAGTCGGTGCACAGCTTGTCGATACCCCGGATGGCCGCCCGGCTCACCGGCACGCCGTGTGCGTTCAGCCAGCCGGCTATCGCCCGGCGCCGCTGCGGCTCGGCCAGCGCGGCCAGCTCCGCGCAGTCGTCGGTTAAGCGATCCGGGCTCAGCAGCGCGTCGTCGGCGGCGGCGTCCGCGGCCGCCTGGGCCAGCGCCGGGGTGGGATCTCCGCCGATGATGTCGCGCAGCAACGGCAGGACCTGGGTGCGGATGGCCACGCGGCGGAAGCGGGCATCGGCGTTCTGCGGATCCTGCCAGGGGGTATAGCCCAGCTCCCGGCAGGCGCCCTCGGTGTCGGCGCGGCGCACGCCCAACAGCGGACGCCAGACGTTGTTTTCCACCTTTCGCATTCCCGTCACCTTGCCACGCAGGGCCCCCAGCAGCAGGGTTTCCGCCTGGTCGTCGGCGGTGTGGGCGACCAGGACGGGCCGTTGGGCGCCCAGCGCCTGATACCGCGCGAGCCGCGCGGCGGCCTCGGTGGGCTCGGCAACCTCGACGGAGATGACCTTCCCGGCCACGCCCAACTGGCGGGCGGCCTCCACCGCGCGTTCGGAGACTTCCCGCGAGCCGGATTGCAGGCCGTGGTCGACGGAGACGGCGGTGATTTTGTTCTTGTGCTCTCCGTACTCGGCCGCCAGGGCGGCGGTGAGGGCGAATGAATCGGCCCCGCCGGACAGCCCGACGGTCACAGGGGGATAGCCCTCCACGAAGGGCCGCACCGCGGTGCGGCAGGCCAGAAAGTGCGGGGATTTCCGCGGCCAGAAGGGCTCGGTCATGGCTAGTACTGGGCCAGGATGCTGGTCAGCGCGTCCTGGTTGGCGCGGGCCGAGAGCAGCTCGCCGTCGTTGGTCAGCAGGGCGAAAGCGTAGATGCGGCCGGACTGGCCCTGGGCGGTGCCGGCCAGGGCGGCGGTGCCCGTGAGCGTGCCGGTCTTGGCGCGCACGTAGCCCTTGCCGGCGCGGTCGCCGTAGCGCTCGTAGAGGGTGCCCTCCCCGCCGGCGACCGGCAGGTAGGTCAGCAGCGGGCGCAGGCTATCGTCCTCGGCAGCGCGCTCGACCAGGTGGGCCAGCAGCTGGGCGGACAGGCGGTTATCCGGCGACAGCCCGGAATTGTCCTCCAGGTGCGCCCCGCTCAGGTCGTAGCCGGCTTCGCGCAGGACCTCGAAGGTGGCCTCGACCGCGCCGGTGAAGCTGGCCGGCTTGCCCTGGTGGAGGGCGAGCTCGCGGGCGATCGCCTCGGCGGCGACGTTGTCGGAGTGCTTGACCATCTGCTCGGCGCGCAGCGACAGCGGCTCGGATTCGATGGTGGCGGCGACCTGCGCGCCTTCTGGGGCGCTGCCTTCGCCGGCCTCCGCCCCGAGGCGATCGGCCAGCTGCTGGGCGACGTCGTGGGCGGGCTGGTGGCTGCGCGGGACGTCGCCCTCGGTGGTACCCAGGCGCCCGCCGTAGAGCATGGACGGCTGCATGGGGGCGACGTAGCCTTCGTCCACGTTGGCCGAGTCCCAACCGGCGGCCTGCTCGGGGCCGGACCAGACGGAGTTGTCGATCAGCACGCGGGAGGCGCTGCCGATTTCCTCGGCCGCGCGGTCCAGCTGCTCGTGAGTGATCCACACGTCGCCGGCGGATTTAATGATGACGTCGTCGCCGGCGCGGACGATATCGGTGCGCAGCCGCTCGTTTTCATCCAGGGCCAGGGTGGCCGCCGCCGTGGTCAGCACCTTGGTAGTCGAGGCGGGCACGAGGGCTTTGCCCGCGTCCTTTTCCCACAGCACCGCGCCATCGGTGGTGTCGATGATTTGGGCGCCGTAATTGCCCAGGTCTTCCTTGTCCAGCGCCTCGATTTCGCCGACCAGCGCGGCCGCGTCAATATCCTCCGGGGTGGCCGGGGTGAGCGCGTCGTCGGGGGCGGAGACGGCAAACGCCTCGCCGTGGTCCAAGTCGCTGTAGGCCTGCTGCACCGTGATGCCTACCGCCGCAGTCGTGCCTACCGCGGCGGCGGTGACCACCGCAGCGAGGGTCCACCACACATGTTTTGCCTTCATCGCCTAATACCCTACCCCGGGCGCACGCTAGGATGTTCACTAGAATCAATACCGGCAATTTGCATTTCTTTCATGGAGGTACAACGTGAGCGTTGAAGTAACCATCGAGATCCCGAAGGGCTCCCGCAACAAGTACGAGGTGGACCACGAGACTGGGAAGATCTACCTGGATCGCTACCTGTTCACTCCGATGGCCTACCCGGCGGACTACGGCTTCATCGACCACACCCTGGGCGAGGACGGCGATCCGCTCGACGCTCTGGTCCTGCTGCCGGAGCCGGTCTTCCCGGGCGTCATCGTGGAAGCCCGCATCGTCGGCGTGTTCAAGATGACCGACGAGGCCGGCGGGGACGACAAGCTGCTGACCGTGGTCGATGACCCGCGCTGGGAGCGCTACCAGGACATCGACGACGTCGAGCAGCACATCAAGGACGAGATCGAGCACTTCTTCACCCGCTACAAGGACCTGGAGCCGAACAAGGAGGTCACCGGTTCCGGCTGGGGCAACAAGGAAGAGGCGGAGAAGATCCACGCCGCCGCTATCGAGCGCTACCAGGGTTAGTCCTTAAACTATGCGCAACGTTAACCCGACCGAGGTCCCCGCGGGCGCCCAGCTCATCGACGTGCGGGAGGACAGCGAGTGGGCCACCGAGCACGCCGCTGGCGCCACCCACATCCCGATGGGCGGCATCATCGACCGCGTGGGCGAGCTGGATAGCGATAAGACCGTCTACGTCATCTGCCATTCCGGTGGGCGCAGCCTGCAAGTGGCCGCCTACCTGGAGCAGAACTTTGGTCTCGACACGGCGAACGTCGTCGGCGGGACCGATAACTGGAAGGCCAGCGGTTGCGAAATGGCCTAAATAGTTGGCTGACGCCAATCATTTAGGTTTTCGACCTTAGGGGCGCTACTATGATGGAATGACCTCAATACCCACCGAATTGCTAGAATCCCCGTCCTTCCAGTTGGAGCGCCTCCGCCGCCGCACCCGCGACGGCGTGGAGGCCGCCTTGTCCACCAAGCAGACCACCCTGCGCGAGTACTGGGTGCTGACCTGCTTGGTGGATTCTTCTGCCACCTCCCAGTCCTCCCTGTCCGAGCTTTTGGCTATCGATGCCTCGGATATGGTCCGCCTGCTCGACTCGCTGGAAAAGCGCGGCTGGGCCAAGCGCGAGCGCGACCCGCAGGACCGCCGCCGCCAGATCGTGGCCTCCACCAAGAAGGGTGCGAAGGCCCAGAAGGAACTGGCCCAGCTGGTCGACTCCGCCGAGGAAGAGGCCTTGGACTCTTCCACCAACAAGCAGCTCAAGCACCTGCGCAAGCTGGCCAAGTCGATCATTGCCGCGGACGAGGAAGAAGCGTAAATGGTCCCGCAGCACTACCTAGCCAGTGCCCTAGCCCCGCGCCCGCGGACTCTCTGGGACGTGCTGTGCACCACCGCTGAACTCTTCCCGGAAGCAGCGGCCATCGACGACGGCGAGGTGATGACCTACGCCGAACTCATCGACAGCGCCCGCGCCTGGGCGGCCGAGCTGGCCTCCCAGGGCATCCGCCGCGGCGACCGCATTGGCATCCGCATGACCTCGGGCCACCGAGAGCTCTACCTGGCCATCGCGTCCACCCTGGCGGTGGGCGCGGCCTACGTGCCGGTGGACGCGGACGACCCGGACGAGCGCGCCGAGATGGTCTTCGGCGAGGCCGACATCGACGGCCTGTTCACCGACGCCGGCTTCCGCCCGTTGCGCCGGGGCGAGCCCGTCCCGCTGGAGGAGCCGCAGCCGGAGGATAACGCCTGGATCATCTTCACTTCCGGCTCGACCGGCAAGCCCAAGGGCGTGGCGGTAAGCAACCGCTCTGCGGCGGCCTTCGTTGATGCGGAAGCCGCGCTCTTTTTGATCGACAACCCGCTCGGCCCGGACGACCGCGTGCTGGCGGGCCTGTCCGTGGCCTTCGACGCCTCCTGCGAGGAGATGTGGCTGGCCTGGGGCCACGGCGCCTGCCTGGTGCCGGCTCCGCGCTCGCTGGTGCGCTCCGGTATGGATCTGGGCCCCTGGCTCATCCGCCGCGACATCACCGTCGTCTCCACCGTCCCGACCCTGGCCGGCCTCTGGCCGGCAGAAGCGCTGGACCACGTGCGCCTGCTCATCGTGGGCGGCGAGGCCTGCTCGCAGGAGCTGGTCGAGCGCTTGGCGACCGCGGACCGCGAGATGTGGAATACCTACGGGCCCACCGAGGCCACCGTGGTTGCCTGCGCCGCGCAGCTTCGGCCCAGCGAGTCCGTCTCCATCGGCCTGCCGCTCAACGGCTGGGACCTGGCCGTCATCGACGGCTCCGGTAACCCGGTGGCTTACGGCGAGGTCGGCGAGCTGGTCATCGGCGGCGTGGGCCTGGCGACCTACCTGGATCCGGTCAAGGACGCGGAGAAATACGCGCCGCTGGATTCCCTGGGTTGGCAGCGCGCCTACCGCACCGGCGACCACGTGCGGCTGGAGGAAGACGGCCTCTACTTCGTGGGCCGCGTGGACGACCAGGTCAAGATCGGCGGCCGCCGCATCGAGCTCGGCGAGGTCGAGGCGAACGTCGCCGCCCTGGACAACGTCTACAACTCCGCCGTCGCCGTGCAGAAGACCCCCGGCGGCGAGTCCGTGCTGGTGGGCTACGTGAGCCTGGAAGATCCGGACCGCGGCTTCGACGAGCGCCAGGCGCACGAGCGACTAGCCGAGACCATGCCGGCGGCCCTGGTCCCGCGCATCTGCGTGATGGACAAGCTGCCGGTGCGCACCTCCGGCAAGGTGGACAAGAAGGCCCTGCCCTGGCCGCTGCCCGGCGTGGGCGTGGACAGCGCGGGCCTGACCGCCACCGAGGCCTGGCTGGCCCAGCTGTGGGTCGACGTGCTGGGGGTGTCCGTCGATAACGAGAACGCGGACTTTTTCTCCCTGGGCGGGACCTCCCTGGCGGCCGCGACCTTGGTCGGCCGGATCCGCGAGCGCTACCCCACCGTGGCCGTGCGTGATCTCTACGATCACCCGCGGCTGGGTTCGCTGGCCGAGCACCTCGCCGGCGCCGAGCCGCGCCCGGAAACCCACGAGCCGCGCTCGGTGGCCCCGGTGGGTACTGCGACCCGCGTGGCCCAGACCCTGACCAACGTCGTCGCCATGACGCTGTCCGGCATGACCTGGCTCGCCTGGCTCCTGCTGGGCTCGAACCTGGCAGCGGCGGCCGGCGTCGATTTCGCCGTGCACACCAACTGGTGGCTGGTGGCCGTCCTGCTGGTCGTCTTCGCGACCCCGTTGGGGCGCATCCCCATCGGCGCTTTGGGCGCCCGCGCGCTCACGGCCGGGATTTCCCCCGGCGACTACCCGCGCGGCGGTTCGGTGCACCTGCGTATCTGGGCCGCCGAGCGCTGGGCGGACGCCTCGGGCTCCCGCGGTATCGCGGGCGCGACCTGGGTCAACAACTACGCCCGCCTGCTGGGAGTGAAAATCGGCAAATCCGTGGACCTGCACACCCTGCCGCCCGTGACCGGGCTGCTGACGGTGGGCAAGCACGCGGCCATCGAGCCGGGCGTGGACCTGTCCGGCTACTGGGTGGACGGGGACATCATCCACGTCGGTGCCATCGACATCAAGGAGGGCGCTCGCATCGGCGCGCGCTCGACCCTGCTGCCCGGCGCGGTCATCGGCGCTTACGCCCACGTGGAGACCGGCTCCACCGTGACCGGGGCCAAGAAGGTCAAGGCGGAGCAGCGCTGGTCCGGATCCCCGGCGCGCAAGGTCGGCCGCTCCAAGCACCGCTTCCCCGATCACCCGCCGGCCCGGCGCTCCGCCTGGGTGCCGATCTACGGGCTGACCTCGGTGGTGCTGTCACTGCTGCCGATTTGCGCCCTGGCCGCCGGCGCCGCACTGGTGGTCTGGCTGGTAAACGGCCCCGGCAACCCCGCGGTCGGCGCCATGCTTTTCGCCCCGCTAGGCGGGCTGGCGGCCTTCGCGGTCTACCTGGCGCTGACCTGGGCGGGCGTGCGGCTGTTCTCGCTGGGTCTCAAGCCCGGCACGAACCCGGTGCGCTCCGCGGCCGGCTGGCGCACGTGGACCATCACCCGCCTGATGGACGACGCCCGCACCCACCTCTTCCCGCTTTATGCGGGCCAGCTGACCCCGGCCTGGCTGCGTAGCCTGGGCGCTCAGATCGGTTCCGACGTAGAAGTCTCCACCGCCGTGATGGTGCCCAAGTTCGCGGAGGTCAAGGACGGTGCCTTCCTGGCCGACGACACCCTGCTGGGCGGCTACGAGCTCGGCGGCGGCTGGATGCTCACCGGCGTGTCCAAGGTGGGCAAGCGCTCCTTCCTGGGCAACTCCGGCGTGACCGGCCCGGGCCGCAAGCTGTCCAAGAACTCCTTGGTGGCCGTGCTCTCCTCGACGCCGAAGAAGTCCAAGGCCGGCGCCAACTGGTGGGGCTCCCCGCCGGAGCGCATGCGGCGGGTGGAGGCCCACGTGGAAGGCAGCAGCGGCGAGTCCCGCACCTACCGCCCGGGCACGGGCGTGAAGGTCGCCCGCGGGCTGGTGGAGACCCTCCGCCTGCTCGCCCCGATGGCCTCGGCCATGCTTGCCGCCGGCGTCCTGGCCACCCTGCTGTGGCTGCTCAAGACGGCCAACCTGGGCGTGGCGATCGCGCTGTGCGGCCTCGTCCTCATAGCGGCCGGCGCCGTCGCGGTGGCGATCGCCTGGGTGGCGAAGTGGGTCTGCGTGGGCAAACACCGCGCCGCGGATCACCCGCTGTGGTCGGCGTTCGTCTGGCTCAACGAGCTCCAGGACACCTTCGTCGAGGTCGTCGCCGCGCCGTGGTTTTTCAACCACACCACCGGCGCGGGCGAAATCAACCTGGCGCTGCGTTCGCTGGGCGTCAAGATCGGCCGCGGCGCCTGGATTGAGACCTACTGGTTCCCGGAGACGGACCTGTGCGTGGTCGGCCGCGGCGCGTCCGTGGGACCAGGCACGGTGGTCCAGACCCACCTTTTCCAGGACCGCGTGATGAGCCTGGATACCGTTACCGTCTCCGACGGGGCCACCCTGGCCGCCCACTCGGTGGCCCTTCCGGCCGCCACCATCGGCGCCGGCGCGACCGTCGCGCCCGGCTCCCTGGTCATGCGCGGCGATGCCGTGCCGAGCGACTCGGCCTGGCAGGGCAACCCAATCGAGCCGGTCGCCTAGCGCGGGAAGTCCTGGAATTTCAGCATCTTCTCGGCCTTGAAATCCCAGGCTTCCACGCGCACCCGGTCCGGGTAGACCTTCACCCGCAGGCCGGACGATGCCTCCTCCTTGTCCTTCACGATTTCCTCGTCGTGGTCGCCGTCGGGCAGGTATTCGTTGAGGATCGCCCCGGTGTTGACCACCGGGAAGGCGGCGTCTTTGTAACGGTAGGTGCCCCACCAATTGTTCTGGCGCAGCGAGGAGTGCGAGTGGCTGGTAAAGGCCACGATATTCGGGTGCCGGGCGAGCACCTCGCTGAGCGCCTCCAGATCCTCGAAGTCGTTTTGGTACCACGCCGAGTGCGACATCGACACCGTCTGCGGCAGCAGCGGGTGGGTAAACACCAGCGGGGTCACTCCCCGGCCTTCCCAGTAGGCCAGGCGGGACTCCAGCCAGTCCAGCTGTTCCTCCGAAAGACGCTGGAAGGGCTCCTTGCCGCCGCGGTCGATATCGGAGTAGTACTCCGTGTTGATAGAAATCAGCGGCACCCCGCCGGCCGTGACCTCCGCCCAGGGCTTGTCCTGCCCGGAATGCTCCAGGAAGCGCTGGAGATAAGTCTCGGAACCTTCCGGCCCGTACATCTCGTGGTTGCCGATGGTCCACAGTTCCGTGCCGGAATCATGCGGCTGCGCCCGGTGCGCGGCGAGGAAGTCGTCCCACTGCGCCTTCGAGCCGTCATCGACCAGGTCCCCGTTGATCACCAGCGCGTCCGCCTTGTCCTCCATGCCGTTGAGCTGGCGCACCGCGTCCTGGTAGTCCTCCGGGTCACCCTGCACGTCGGAGAGCACATCCACGACCGCCTGCGGCGTGCCCACCTCACCAAGCGGGCGCGTGACTTCCACGTTGTCCAGCGCCCACCACCAGTCATCGTTGCCGTTGCGGTAGACGAATTCCACCCGCATGGTCTGGGCCCCCGCCGGCACGTCGAGCTCCAGGCTCTCGTGCTTGGAGAAGACGTCCTCGGAAAAGACCGCGACCTCGCGCGCCTCGCCGCCGTCAAAGGCCACGCGCACCGTCGCCGACTGCTCCGGGGAGCCCTGCCGGTAGTGGTGGTCGAATTCCAGGTTGACGGTCTCTCCGTCCACCGGGATCTCCGGGCTGCGCAGCGCCGTGGTCATGGAATCAGTCTCGTTGAGGCGCTGCTGCTTGTTATCCACGATGGCCACGTTGCCGTGCGCCTGCGTGAACCAGTGCCGCATGTCCGTGCCGGCCGCCCAGGTCCAATCGCGGATGGTGGACAGCGCCCACCCGTTCCAGCGCGCCTCCCCGGAGCTGACCCCGGACGTAGACACCGACCAGCCCTCCGGCACGTTGTGCGTGAACTTCGCGGGATTAGGAACCGCGTCAAAGCCCTCCGACCACAGGACCCGGTCGCCGGAGTCAGCATCAGAGTCAGAAACAGAAGAAGAACTAGACGACGAGCTCAACGAAGAACCCGACGATAACGAGGATAAAGAGGATAGAGATGAAGTAGAAGACAAAGACGACTGTGCGTGCGCGACCGGAACAGAAAGGGCCGCGGTGCACAGTAGGCTTACGAAAAAACGGGAAGAGTTATTCACCCCAATAACTCTTCCCTACCCCCATCACCGCAGGGTAACGACGAGATTAACCCTTAGGAAACTTCTGTTAGTCACCGATCTGGTCGCGGCCGCGCTTGACGATGTTCTCGTCCACCTCGCCGACGACGGAGTGGTCCTTGTTCGTGTACTCGAACTTGGACAGCACGTAGCGCATGGCGTTGATGCGGGCGCGCTTCTTGTCATTCGACTTGATGGTGATCCACGGGGACTCGTCCGTATCCGTGTAGCGGAACTGCTCTTCCTTGGCGCGGGTGTAGTCATCCCACTTATCCAGGGAGGCCAGGTCCATCGGCGAGAGCTTCCACTGGCGCACCGGGTCGATCTGGCGGATGGCGAAGCGGGTGCGCTGCTCCTTCCGGGTCACGGAGAACCACAGCTTGGTCAGGGAGATGCCGGAGCCCAGGATCATGTTTTCCAGCATGGGCACCTCGCGGAGGAACTCCGCGTGCTGCGACTCGGTACAAAAGCCCATGACGCGCTCGACGCCGGAGCGGTTGTACCAGGAACGGTCGAAGAAGACGATTTCCCCGCCGGCCGGGAAGTGCTGGATATAGCGCTGGAAGTACCAGGAGGTCGACTCCCGCGGGGACGGCTTCTCCAAAGCCACCGTGCGCGCACCACGCGGGTTGAGGTGCTCGTTGAAGCGCTTAATGGTGCCGCCCTTGCCCGCGGCGTCGCGGCCCTCGAAGAGGATAATGTGGCGCTGGCCCGTCTCCTTGGTCCAGTTCTGCCACTTCAGCAGCTCGATCTGGAGCGCGCGCTTGGTGGACTCGTATTCGTCGCGGGTCATGCGCTCGTCATAAGGGTAGTTTTCCCGCCAGGTCTGGACCGGCGAGCCATCCGGCATGATCAGCGCCGGGTCGTCCTCGTCAGAGTCGTCGACGACGTAGCCGTCGGTCTGCGCCAAATCAATCTCGGGAAGTTCGTCGTCTTTGTGTTCAGCCATGTATTAAGTGTAACCTGCCTACCCCATTCTGGCGCGCCGATCTAGACATCTACTTTGCACAAAAGATCAAAAAAGACCCCGTCCGAAGACGGGGTCTCATGCCGACTGCGTCAAGCATTCAGAGCGAAGCTCTTAGGCGAACATGCCGACGAGCTTGGACAGGCCCTTGGCGAAGTCGACCAGCGGCTCCATCCACTCGGTGACGCGGAACAGGTCGGCAGCGAAAGCGGAAGAGCCCTCAGCGAAAGTCTGGAAACCCTCGTTCTCGAAAGTGTGCTCCATGATTTTTTCTCCTTAGTGAGTCGAAACAGATTGTGGGTGGGCATTCAGCCCGTGGTTAGTGGCCGTCTGTGCCACTAACCGATGGAATTACTTAGGCAGCAGCCTCGGCAGCCTTCTCGTTAGCGTCGATCAGGGCGTCGGTCTTCGGGAAGAAGTCAGAGCTGCCCAGGTTCTCGCGGCCCAGGAAGTTGACCAGGCGGGCCAGGCCGTCGAAGATTCCTTCAACGTTGCCGAACAGCTTGCCCCAGCCTTCCCAGGTGTCAACGAAGTTGTCGATGTGAGTCTGGATGAGAGAGAGATCCATATTGAACTCCTAATCTAGTTCCGACTTACGCCGGAGAGGGTTTGCGGTTTTGCAGACACCCTACGGGCGTCACACGAAGTAATTTTGCCACAATATTTTCGGACGTCAACCGGAGCGTGTCTTCATAATTTATTCAACACCAAAAACTCACGTCACACTCGACACTCGATACACAGGCGGTTCAGGTGTGTCACCCCCGCTTTTCCTGCGGTTTTGCCGCAAAATTCCGGATATTTTGTTATTTAGACTTAGCCACGTAACGGACATTTGTTTCGTCGCGATAAACTCGACCGACTTTCAAAGGTGCTAGTGTCAGAATCCCTTAGGTTTCTACCCCAATTTGGGGGCGGGTTCGGGCTCTCGCTTCGAGCTTTTCTGCAGGCTACACCTTAAGTCTGAACAACTCTTAAACGGGCGCTGCGAAGCCCTTAGATGCGCGGAAGGCCGCCTCCCTCATAGGGAGGCGGCCTTAGCGGTTTAGGGTTGCTGGTCGGCTTAGAAGCCGCCCATGCCACCCATGGCATCGGCAGCAGCAGCTGCGTCGCCAGCACCGGCCGGCTGCGGCTTGTCAGCCACGACGGCCTCGGTGGTCAGGAACAGGGCGGCAATGGAGGCCGCGTTCTGCAGGGCGGAACGGGTGACCTTCACCGGGTCGTTGATGCCCTTCTCCATCAGGTTGACGTACTCGCCGGTGGAGGCGTCCAGGCCCTCACCAGCCGGCAGGGAAGCAACCTTGTCGGCCACCACACCCGGCTCCAGGCCGGCGTTGTGGGCGATCTGCTTCAGCGGAGCGGACAGGGCCTCGCGGACGATCTTGACGCCGGTGGCCTCGTCGCCGGTCAGGTCGGACAGGCTGTCCAGGGCGGAAGCGGCCTGCAGCAGGGCCACGCCGCCGCCGGCGACGATGCCCTCCTCGACGGCTGCCTTAGCGTTGCGGACAGCGTCCTCGATGCGGTGCTTGCGCTCCTTGAGCTCGACCTCGGTGGCCGCACCGACCTTCAGGACGGCCACGCCGCCGGACAGCTTGGCCAGGCGCTCCTGCAGCTTCTCGCGGTCGTAGTCGGAGTCGGAGTTCTCGATCTCGGCACGGATCTGCTTGATGCGGCCGTCGATCTGCTCCTGGGCGCCGGCGCCCTGCACGATGGTGGTGTCGTCCTTGGTGACAACCACCTTGCGGGCCTGGCCCAGCAGCGGCAGGTCGGCGGTCTCCAGGGACAGGCCGACCTCTTCAGAGATGACCTGGCCGCCGGTCAGGATAGCCATGTCCTGCAGGGTGGCCTTGCGGCGGTCGCCGAAGCCCGGGGCCTTGACGGCGACGGACTTGAAGGTCCCGCGAATCTTGTTGACCACCAGGGTGGACAGGGCCTCACCCTCGACGTCCTCAGCGATGATCAGCAGCGGCTTGCCGGACTGCATGACCTTCTCCAGCAGCGGGACCAGGTCCTTAATGTTGGAGATCTTGGAGGAGACCAGCAGGATGTACGGATCCTCCAGGACGGCCTCCTGGCGCTCCATGTCGGTGGCGAAGTAGCCGGAGATGTAGCCCTTGTCGAAGCGCATACCTTCGGTGACCTCCAGGTCCACGCCGAAGGTGTTGGACTCTTCCACGGTAATGACGGAGTCCTTGTTCACCTGGCCGTTGCCCACGGTGTACATGGCCTCGGCGATCTTCTCGCCGATAGCCGGGTCTGCAGCGGAGATGCCAGCGGTGGTAGCGATCTGCTCCTGGGTCTCGACCTCCTTGGCCGAGGACAGCAGGGAGTCGACGACGGCCTTGGTGGCGGACTCAATGCCGCGCTTGATGCCCATCGGGTTGGAGCCAGCAGCGACGTTGCGCAGGCCCTCGCGAACCAGGGCCTGAGCCAGGACGGTAGCGGTGGTGGTGCCGTCGCCGGCCACATCGTCAGTCTTCTTCGCTACTTCCTTGACCAGCTCGGCACCGATCTTTTCGTAAGCATCTTCGAGCTCAATCTCGCGTGCGATGGAAACGCCATCGTTGGTAATGGTCGGAGCGCCCCAGGATTTCTCCAACACAACGTTGCGGCCCTTCGGGCCCAGGGTGACCTTGACGGCGTCGGCCAGGGTATTCAGGCCGCTTTCCAGGCCGCGGCGGGCCTCTTCATCGAAGGCGATAATCTTTGCCATGGTGTTTGTGCTCCTCGTTTATTAGATAGGACGACACTCACGTCAGTGCTTGCATGGACGCCCGCGACGGCATGATTGGCGAGTGTTAGACCAACCTCAACCATGCAAACCAAGATTTCTAGCACTCGCCTTCTGCAAGTGCTAAAGACCATTCTGGCACTCGGGACCCCCGAGTGCAAGGACGCCACCTACCACGAGCTGCCCGAGCTCAGGCTGCTCGAGTTTGAGCGGCTCGAGCCTTCATCCGGTTTCGCCTCGTCTACCGTGCTGAGGTAGTCCGGCAGAGCCTTCGGCGCATCCAGGGGTTGCTTAGCCGGGGCCATGTCCAGGCCCAAGTCCTTGGCGAAGATGACGCGGGTGGATTCGTAGACCTCCGGGGCGTCCAGGTTCAGCTCGAAGACCCGCGCGCCGCGCAGGGTGTGCATGGCCAGCGTGCCGTCCCGCAGGCCGTAGGGGCCGAAGCCGGTGCCCGGCGCGTAGCCGAGCTCCACGCCGAAGTAGTTGCCCTTATACGTATTGATGTGGTCGTGGCCGCAGTAGATGCCCTTGACGTCCCCGCGGTTGGCCACCGCGGCGTAGATGCCGGAGTTGAACGCGCCCTTGTAGACGTCCTCGTTCTTCTCCCCGACAATCTGGTGGCGCTGCTTGGCCTTCCCATGGTCGATCAGGGAATTCTTGTCCGGGCCGCCGAACCACATATCGCGGTGCTCGTAGGTGGGGATGTGGAAATACATCAAACCGGGGACCACGGCGCCCGCCTGGGCCTCCAGCTTCCGGGAGTTGTCCTCGTACCAACGGATCTGGGCCGGGCGGAGATAGTCGTAGCCCGGCAGATCCTCCACCGACTGGCCGGCGACTTCCTCCCCCAGGTACGCGCCCGAGTCCAGCAGCCAGAGCGCAAACGCCGGTATCTCCCCGTCCAGGATGGGAATCAGCGTATTCGAAACACCGTAGCCCTCCCCCGTGGCCGGCGCGTTGTGGTTATGGCGGTACTGCCTGACAAAGCGGGTCATCTCCGGCTTCCGCACGGTCACCGCCGCGGCTTCCTCGGCTGGGTCCTCGTCATGGTTGCCGAAGGTCACCGCCCACGCGATGCCGCGCTCTTCCATGGGCAAGACCACGTTGTTGATGGCCTGGTAGACCTGCTCGTTAGTGGTCGGCCCGGCCGCGATGACGTCACCGTTGATCAGGGCGAAATCGGGTTTCTCGGAAACCAGGACCTTCTCCATGAACTCGATGGTCCGGCGGTCGGTGAGGTGGTCGTCCTGCGTGTCGTTGAACTGGATGACCTTAAAGCGGCGCTCGGCGTTGAAGCGCAGGGCATGCGGCGCTGGGGCCGCGACGGCGGCCGGCTGGTGGGCCGCGGCGGCGGCCGGCTGGTGGGCCGCGGCGGCGGCCATCCCCAGCGCGCCGGTGGCGGCAAAAAGTGTACGGCGGTTAAAAGGGCTCACGGGTTTTTCTCCTCTTATATACGAATGCAAAAGCAGAGCCTACGCAGTGGAGATAACCCGTGAGTTAATACTGCGTAAACTCTGCTTATAATTCCGCCAGCGTGCCTTTAGGCCTCCTGCGACTTCTTCGCGGTGTAGCGGTAGACAAAGGCGAGCACGACCACGAAGAGGATGGCGCCGACCCAGTTGGCGGCGGGGCCGCCGTCGAAGATCTCCAGCGGGCTGTCGCCGCCGGAGGCGGCGATGATGGCCGCGTTGACCACGCCGAACAGGGACTCACCGACGATGAGGCCGGTGGCGGCCAGGGTGCCCAGCCGCTTCTTGGCCTCCGCGCCGTTTTGCTTGGCGGCCCAGCGGTTGTAGAAATAGCCCAGCAGCGCGCCGATCGGGATGGTTACCGAGAGCGTGGCCGGCAGGTACATACCCATGCCGGCGGCCAGCGGCGACAGGGACTTGTTCGCGGTGGTGCGCTGCAGGGTCTCGTCGATAGCGATCAGGATGGCGCCGATGCCGGCCCCTAGGAAGATGAGGTTCCAGTCCAGGGAGCTGTCGAAAATTCCGGAGGCGACCGAGGACATCAGGGCGGCCTGCGGGGCGGCCAGCGCGTCTTCGCCGGCGCCTTCCATGCCCTGGAAGCCGAAGCCGGTCAGCATGACCTGCAGGATGGGCGGGATGACCAGCGAACCGAAGACGACACCGATGACCAGCGCGACCTGCTGCTTCCACGGGGTGGCGCCGACCAGCTGGCCGGTCTTCAGATCCTGCAGGTTATCGTTGGAAATCGTGGCGATGCCGAAGACGATCGCGGCGGTAAACAGGGTATACGCCACCAGGGAGAGCGGATCCGCGCTGGTGCCCCGGGTCACGGCGGCGATGATCAGGGAGGCCGCCAGCACCGCGATGATGCCGATGGACGAGATGGGCGAGTTCGACGCGCCGATGAGGCCGGCCATGTAACCGCAGACCGAGGCGATGATCAGGCCGGCCAGCAGCGTAAAGAGAACGGAGACGGTGATCAGCACGCCCATGTGCTCGTGGATGTCGGTGCCCTGCACGAAGTCCCACAGCAGCAGGCCGATGGGCAGCATCAGCACCACGATGGTGGTGGCCACGTATGGGAAGGGGATATCGCGCTCGGTGACGTCGACTGCCTGGCCCGCCTTGCGCAGGCGGGAGGAGGCGAGGCTTTCGCCGATGCCCTTGACGATGGGCCCGATGATCTTCAGCAGCGTCCAGATGGCGGCGATCGCCATCGCGCCGACGCCGATGAAGCGGATCTCGTCCGAGAAGACGGTGTCCACCACGTCCGGCAGGCTGGCCACGGCCGCAACGTCCCCGGTCTTCCAGGGCAGCAGGATGAAATAGGAGATGCCGACGCCGACCAGCATGGCGATACCCACGGGCAAGCCCACTAGGTGGCCGACGCCGATAAGCGCCGGCGAGAGGCTCATGCCCAGGGTGGTCGCGCCCGCTCCCAGCTTGAAATAGCTACCCAGCGAGGAGGCGGCGGCCTTCATTGCCGCCAGCAGGCTCATCCCCGCGGAGACGAGGCCGCCGACCAGGATGACGCGCAGGCCGCGGGCGTTTTCGGCATGGTTGCCGTTGTCGTCGCCGACCTTGAGCACCTCAGCCGCGGCGACGCCCTCCGGGTACGGCAGGTCGGACCCGGTGACCAGGGCGCGGCGCAGCGGGATCGAGTACATGACGCCCAGGATGCCGCCGATGGCGCAGACCGCGGCGGTCTCCAGGAAGGAAAAACCAGTCCAGTAGCCGACCATGACCAGGCCGGGCAGCACGAAGATGATGGCCGACAGGGTGCCGGCCGCCGAGGCGATGGTCTGGACGATGTTGTTTTCTTTAATGTTGTGCCCGGCGAATTTGCGCAGGATAGCCATGGAAATCACGGCGGCCGGGATGGAGGTGGCAAACGTCAGCCCCACCTTCAGGCCGAGGTAAACGTTGGCGGCAGTAAAGACTAGGGTGATCAGCCCGCCGATGATGATGCCGCGGAGGGTAAGCTCGCGCAGGCTCGCCTGTGAACCGGCGGCGGTTTCCGTTGTCGCCATGCCAGGTCCTTTCTAGCTAGTATGGAGGTTTTTCGCCCGCGCCCGTGGGTTCTGCGGTTAGAAGCTGACAGGGTCAGTTCCTTAAGCAGGCAGTTTCCCGGTTGCGAGATAACGAAATTCTAGTACTTGACAGGTCGATTCCCTAAACGAGCCTCCCAGTAGGCGGGACGGGTAGTTTAGAGGGCATGACCGAAAACATTTCCGCACAGCAAGCATTCGAATTCGTCACCGGCGACCGCGAGCAGATCTTTAAGCAGCTTTCCGAGCTGGTCGGCTTCAACTCCGTCCACGGGGATCCGGAGCTTAAAGACCAGACCGAGAAGGCCGCCGCGTGGGCTGCCAACGCCCTGCGCGAGCTGGGCGCCGAGGTGGAAGAGATTTCCGCGGTGGACGGCTCCACCGCCGTGGTCGGCACCCGCGCCGGCAAGGAGGGCGCGCCGACGGTGCTGCTCTACTCCCACTCCGACGTCGTGCCGGCCGGCGACCCCGCCGGCTGGGATTCCGATCCCTTCACCCTGACCGAGCGCGACGGCCGCTGGTACGGCCGCGGCGCCGCCGACTGCAAGGGCAACGTCGCCATGCACCTGGCGGCCCTGCGCGCCGTCGAGGCCCTGGGCGGGACCGACCTGAACCTGAAGTTCCTCATCGAGGGCTCCGAGGAGCAGGGCGGCGAGGGCCTGTCCCACCTCATCGAGACCCGCCCGGAGCTTTTTGCCGCCGACGCGATCATGATCGCCGACGCCGGCAACGTGAAGGTCGGCCAGCCGACGCTGACGACTTCCCTGCGCGGCGGCGGCCAGATCGTGGTCCGCGTGGACACGCTGTCCTCCCCGGTGCACTCCGGCCAGTTCGGCGGCGCCGCCCCAGACGCGGTCAAGGCCCTGATGCGCGCCATCGACTCGCTCAGCGACGAGCAGGGCCGCCTGGTCATCGACGGCGTCGACACCCGCGCCAAGTGGGAGGGCCGGGAGTACTCCCGCGAGGACTACCGCGCGGACGCGCAGCTGCTGGACGGCGTGGACATCCTGGGTGACGAGACCGACGCCGTGGCCGACTTCCTCTGGGCCCGCCCGGCCGTGAGCGTGACCGGCTTTACCTCCACCCCGGTCGCCGAGGCCGTCAACGCCGTGCCGGCGACCGCGCAGGCCAACCTGAACGTGCGCGTGCCGGCCGATATGGACCCGCGCGAGGTCATCGACGGCATCGTCAGCCACCTTAAGGCCCACACCCCGTGGGGCGCGCATATCAGCTGCGAGGTCCCGGAGGTCAACCGCGGGTTTACCACCGATCCGACCAAGCCAGCCCTGGCCACCCTGGGCGAGTGCCTGGGGGCCGCCTACGGCGCGGAAGTCGCGCAGGTCGGCATGGGCGGTTCCATCCCGCTGACCGTGGAGCTGCAGGAGGCCCACCCGAACGCGGAGATCGCGCTGTACGGCGTCGAGGATCCGCAGGCGGCCATCCACTCCGCTAACGAGTCCGTGGACCCGACGGAGATTGAGCGCATCGCCACCGCCGAGGCGCTGTTCCTGCTGCGCTACGGCAAATAAACCCCCGCTGGCACCGCCAACTGACCCCATATAATACTGAGTGGAAAAATTTAGGTTTAAAATCCAGCACTTTAACGGTAAAGTGGGGAAACGTTGGCCGCGCCATTCATGACGCCGCCTCAACGCTGGACGCTCCCGCCTGGTGGTGTCGCTTGTGTTTCTCAGTGAAAATCAGATCGGTTCCGCCGCCATCCTCAAGCGCGGCGAATGAGTGCAGACTGCCGCTGGGGCAGCACCGTTGTGCGTCGACATGGACCCTTTACTCGCGGCACCCTGTCCTATCCGCGACTTACACGTAGGGAGCACTCGTCTCACCGTGCTGATTCTGCTTTGCGCACTGCTAATCGCCTCGATCAGTGCGCCTATCCTCATTCACTATCTGGGTAGACCCGCGTTCGGTTTGCTCGCCCTAGTCCCCGGCGCCGGCTTCGTGTGGGTACTCAGCCTCTTTGCTAACGGGACGTTTAGAAACGGCGGTTCCGTCGACGTCACCGTCGAATGGATGCCCGCCGCGCACCTAGCCTTCGACTTACGCTTGGACTCCCTAGCCGGGCTGTTCAGCCTGATCGTGCTGGGCGTGGGGGCGCTGGTCCTGGTCTACTGCTGGGGTTATTTCGACCAAACGCCGCGCCGCCTCTCGATGTTCGGCGCGCAGATGGTCGCCTTCGCCACCGCCATGTTCGGCCTGGTGGCCTCCGACTCCATGCTGCTGATGTACGTCTTCTGGGAGATCACCTCCCTGCTGTCGTTCCTGCTGGTCTCCTACTACGGCGAGCGCGCTTCCTCCCGCCGCGCCGCCCAGCAGGCACTCATGGTCACCGTGCTGGGCGGGCTGGCCATGCTGGTCGGCATCATCCTCTTCGGCCGGCAGACCGGCATCTGGCACTTCTCGGAGATCTCCGGGTTCGAGCAGATCGAGCTGACCCCGTACATCACCGCCGCCATCGTGCTGATGCTCTTCGGCGCGCTGACCAAGTCCGCCATCGCCCCGGCGCACTTCTGGCTGCCGGGGGCTATGGCCGCGCCGACGCCGGTGTCGGCCTACCTGCACTCCGCGGCCATGGTCAAGGCCGGCATCTACCTGGTCGCCCGCCTAGCCCCGGACCTGCAGGTGGTAGACACCTGGCACCTGGTCATCATCCCGCTGGGCGTTATCACCATGCTGCTGGGCGGCTGGATGGCGCTCAAGCAGAAAGACCTCAAGCTCATCCTGGCCTACGGCACGGTCTCCCAGCTGGGCTTTATCACCGCCGTGGTGGCCATCGGCTCCCGGGAGGCCATGCTGGCTGGCCTGGCGCTGACCTTCGCCCACTCGCTGTTTAAGGCCCCGCTGTTCATGGTGGTCGGCGCCATCGACCACACTGCCGGCACGCGCGACATCAACGAGCTGTCCGGCCTGGGCCGCCGCCACCCGGTGGTCTACGGCCTGGCGATTGTCTCCGCGCTGTCCATGGCCGGCATCCCGCCGCTTTTGGGGTTCGTGACCAAGGAGGCGGTCATCGAGTCCGTCATGCACGAGCAGCTGCTGGTCGGCATGCCGCGCAACATGCTGCTGGTCGGCGTGGTCTTAGGCTCCATCCTGACCATGGCCTACGCGCTGCGTTTTCTGTGGGGAGCCTTCGCCACCAAGCCGGCCAGCCACCCGACCGGCGGCGGCATCTCCGAGGCGGTGGAGAACATGCACGCCATCGGGCCGATGCTCTGGTTCCCGCCGGCCGCGCTGACCGCCTGCACGGTGGCCTTCGGTATCTTCCCGCGCCCGCTGTCGGATCTCATCAACCAGCACCTGGACAACGTCTACGGCGCGGACCCGGAGGCGACCTACCTGGCGCTGTGGCACGGCTTCAACGTGCCGCTGGCCATCTCCGCGCTGATTATCGTCTGCGGTGTTGCCATGCACTGGCAGCGCGGCGTGGTCGCCAAGGCCCAGCTGGAGCACCCGGCCCTGGGCTCGGCCGACGTGGCTTACGATGCCACGATCGACGGCATCCGCAACCTGTCGCTGCGCACCACCGCCTTTACCCACCGCGGCTCGCTGCAGATGAACCTGACCATCATCTTCGCCTGCCTCATGCTGCTGCCGGCAGCCGCGATCGTCTCCGGCGGGCTCAACGACGTGCGCATGATCGTGGCGGAAAGCCCCTGGCAGGCCATCGCCGCCATCATCATGATCATCGCGGCCATCGCGGCGACCGTCACGCATAACCGCCTGTCGGCCGTGCTGATCGTCGGCGTGTCCGGCTACGGGCTCTCCGCCGTCTTCGCCCTGCAGGGTGCGCCGGACCTGGGCCTGACCCAGCTGCTGGTCGAGACCCTCATCGTGGTGCTTTTCATGCTGGTGCTGCGCAAGATGCCGGCCAACGTCGAGTGGCGCCAGGGACCCCAGCTCAACCGGCTGCGGGCCTGGCTGTCCGTGGGCGTGGGCCTGACCGTGACCATCGTGGCCATGTTCGCCATCAACTCCCGCACCGCGGATCCCATCTCGGAGCCCATGCCGGAGCTGGCCAAGGAGATCGGCCACGGCGCGAACGCCGTCAACGTCCTCCTGGTCGACATGCGCGCCTGGGACACCATGGGCGAAATCACCGTGCTGGTCATCGCCGCCATCGGCGTGGCCTCCCTGATTTTCCGCACCCAGTCCTTCGAGCGCGACTCCCGCCGCCCGACGCTGCGGGTGACCGGCCGGCGCTGGCTGGCCGCGGAGGTCGAGACGGAGCAGGCGCTGAACCGCTCGCTCATGATCGATGTCTCCACCCGCATCCTCTTCCCGCTGATGATGGCGCTGAGCTTCTACTTCTTCTTCGCCGGGCACAACGCCCCGGGCGGCGGGTTTGCCGGCGGCCTGGTGGCCGCGCTGGCGCTCACGCTGCGCTACCTGGCCGGCGGCCGCGAGGAACTGGAGGAGGCCCTCCCGGTCGATCCGGGCCGACTCATGGCCACGGGCCTGTTCGCCTCCCTGGCCGCGGCCATCGTGCCGATGTTCTTCGGCCGCCCGCCGCTGGCCTCGGCCTACGGCTCGCTGGACATCCCGCTCATCGGCAGCGTGTCCTTCCCCTCGGCGCTGGTCTTCGACGTGGGCGTCTACCTGATCGTCATCGGGCTTATCCTGTTCATCCTCTTCTCCCTTGGCGGCAAGCTCGACGAGGAGGAAGAGGTCCGTAAGCAGCGCGCCCGCGACCGGGCCCGCTCGCTGGCCCGCCGCCAGCGCCAGCGCGAAAACGCGAAGAACAAGAAGGCCGCGGCCGCCCGCAGCCAACCGGCCAAGGCGGCGGCGCGCCACCAGTCCACCGCCAACGACATCACCAACCGATCCACCGGAAAGGAGAAATAAATGGAAGCGAACCTGTTCTTGCTGCTCGCCACAGGCGTGCTGATCTCCGCCGGCGTCTACCTCTTGTTCGATCGCGCCATGACCAAGATGATGCTGGGCCTGCTGCTCATCGGCAACGGCGCCAACCTGCTCATCCTGCAGGCCGGTGGTTCGGCCGGCTCCCCGCCGGTGATGGGCCGGGAATCGGCCCAGTACGGCGAGAAGATCGCCGACCCGCTGGCGCAGGCGATGATCCTGACCGCCATCGTGATTTCCATGGCCATGACGGCCTTCATCCTCACCCTGGCCTACCGCCAGTACCGCTACCGCACCGCCGACGTCATTGAAGACGACGCGGAGGATGCCGCAATCGCCAAGATCGCGGCCCGCCCGGGCAACGCGGCGGCCGCGCCGGACCACGACGCCTCCGACGACCCGACCACCGGTCGGGCCACCAAGCACGGCGACCAGTTCGGTCCGAAGTTCTTCGAGGAGCCCGTGAAGGGGGCCAAGGATGAGTGAGACTTTCCAACCCATCGTTGACTGGGCCCTGCCGAACATGGGCTACATCATTCCGCTGCCCATCCTGATCCCGGCCCTGGCCGCCGCGGCCGCGATGATGTTCGCCAAGAAGCCGGGCGTGCAGCGCCAGATCGCGTTCTTCTCACTGCTGGTGACGGCCGCGGTGAACGCGGTGCTCATCATCGTCGCCGACGCGGAGGGCATCCAGACCGTCCAGATCGGCGGCTGGGACGCGCCCGTCGGCATCACGCTGGCCGCGGACCGGCTGGCCTCGGTGATGCTGTTTACCTCCTCCATCGTGCTCTTTAGCGTGATGTGGTACGCCATCTCCCAGGGCGTGCGCGACGGCTCCAAGGACGAGCCGGTGGCGGTCTTCCTGCCGACCTATATGTTGCTGACCATGGGCGTGAACGTCTCCTTCCTGGCCGGCGACCTGTTCAACCTCTACGTCGGCTTCGAGATCTTCCTGGTGGCCTCCTACGTGCTGCTCACCCTGGGCGCCTCGCCCGGCCGCGTGCGCGCCGGCGTGGGCTACGTGATGGTCTCCATGGCCTCGTCGATGATCTTCCTCTTCGGCATCGGCATGGTCTATGCCTCCGTGGGCACGGTCAACCTGGCCCAGATCGGCATGCGCATGGAAGACATCCCGGCCGGCACCCAGACCGCCATCTACGGCGTGCTGCTCATCGCCTTTGCGATTAAGGCCGCCATCGTCCCGCTGGACGCCTGGCTGCCGGACTCCTACCCCACCGCCCCGTCGCTGGTGACCGCGGTCTTCGCGGGCCTTCTGACCAAGGTCGGCGTCTACGCGATTATCCGCATGCGCACCACGGTCTTTACCGACGGGCGCCTGGACACGCTGTTGATGTGGGTCGCCCTGGCCACCATGGTGCTGGGCATTTTAGGTGCTATCGCCCAAAGCGATATCAAGCGTTTGCTGTCCTTTACCCTGGTCAGCCACATCGGCTACATGATCTTCGGCGTGGCCCTCGGCACGGCCCAGGGCCTGTCGGGTGCGATCTTCTACGCGGTCCACCACATTCTGGTGCAGACCTCCCTGTTCCTGGTGGTCGGCCTCATCGAGCGCCAGGCGGGCACGTCTTCGCTGCGCCGCCTGGGCTCGCTGATCTACTCCGCCCCGCTGATCGCGATCTTGTATTTCATCCCGGCGGTCAACCTGGGCGGCATCCCGCCTTTCTCCGGCTTCATGGGCAAGATCCTGCTGCTGCAGGCCGGCGCGAACGAGGGCTCCTGGCTGTCCTGGGTGCTCATCGCCGGCGCCGTGATCACCTCCCTGCTGACCCTGTACGTGATGATGCTGGTCTGGTCCAAGGGCTTCCTGCGCGACCGCGCCGATGCCCCGGAGGGCAACGTGGCCATGGCCCGTCCGTCCCCGCTGGGCGATATCACGGACGAGGTCGCCTACTCCGACCGCGAGGACGTCGGCAAGCTGCCGCTGGGCATGGTCGGCTCCACCGCGCTGCTGGTGGCCGCTTCCACGGCGATCACCTTCCTGGCCGGCCCGATCTCCGGGATCACCTCGCGGGCGGCCGAGTCGGCGCAGGACACCTCGATTTACCAGTACGCGGTGCTGGGCGACAACGCGGACAACCCGACCCGGCACCTGGACCAGCGCGAGCGTTACCACGGCGGCCAGGACTCCCTGGAGTCGCGCACGCACCCGCTGCCCGAGCCGGAGCCGGGCATTGCCACCAGCCCGAACGACATCGACGAGTCGGAGGAGGAAGAGTAAATGACTCATCCCATTAAACCCACCTTTTCCCGCCGGCTCAGCTACCGTTTCCGCCCGGGCTTCCTGCTGGCCATCACCATCATGTGGGTGTTGCTCATGGGCGAGGTCTCCTTTGCCAATATCGTGGCCGGCATCGGCGTCGGGCTCATCATCATGGTGATTTTCCCGCTGCCGGCGATGCCCATCAACGGCCTGTCGGTGTCCTGGGGCCGGCTCATCAAATACGCCTTCACCTGGACCGGGGAGTTATTCCAGGCCTCGCTGAAGGTCGGTTGGTTGGGCGTGCGCCCCCAGCCGAAGCCGCGCAGCGCCATCTTGAACGTCCCCATGCGCGTGGAGAGCGAATTCGTTCTATCCTTTGCGGTGATGCTCTACAACCTGCAGCCGGGTGGCACGATTACGGATATCGACATCGCCAACCGCATGCTGACCGCCCACGTGCTGGACGCGGACTCGGAGGACGACATCGCCCGCGAGATCGCCAACATCCGCAAGCTGGAGGCGCACATGATCGATATCTTTGAAAGGAAGGTGCGCTAGATGGACCCGACAATCTACAACATCGTCTTGGCGGGCGCCGCCGTGCTGTTCATGGCCGCATTCCTGATGACCACCTGGCGGATCATCGTCGGCCCGAACTCCATGGACCGGCTGATCGGCATGGACGGGTTTGTCGCCATGTTCCAGTGCGCCATGGCGGTTTATATCTGCTGGACGCTGAATACCACCGTGGTCAACTCCATGCTGGTCGTGGCCCTGCTGGGCTTCATTTCCACGGTCTCGGTCACGCGCTTTAGGAAGAGGGATAACCAGTGACTTATTCGCTCATCGCCGATATTGTCTCGCTCATCCTCATCGTCTGCGGCGCGCTGCTAGTCTTCTCCGCCGCCGTGGGCGTGGTCCGCTACAAGGACACCATGTCCCGCGTCCACTTCGTGACCAAGCCCCAGACCGTGGGGCTCATCCTGACCATGCTGGGTGCCCTCATTAGGGTGACCGGCTCCGAGACCTTCGGGGTCGCGGAGCGAGGAGACCTCGGCATGCTCTTCCTGCTGGTACTCTTTGCGATGATGACCAGTCCCGTTACCGCGCAGCGCATGTCCCGTATTGCCCGGCGTGAGGGTCTGTACGGAAAGGAAGACGATATGACGCGCAACGACCGACCGGCAGGCAAATCCATGCGCCGGAAGTAGCAGGCACGCCACCGTGAAGAAAATCTACGGTCTGCCCACCGTCGGGCTGGTCTTTTTGGCCCTGACCTGGTGGGCCTGGCACCAGATCGCCCCGGTGCGGGAGCAATCCGCCTTCGTGTGGCGGATGCCCCTGGATTTGGCGATCTACCTCAAAGGCGGCGCGGAGGTCGCCCAAGGCCAGCCGCTCTACGACGGCCCCCTGATTTTCGACCTCCCCTTCACCTATCCCCCGTTCGCCGGCGTCGTCTTCGCCGGCCTCGATCCCTTAAGCGACAACGCGACCATGGCGCTGTGGCACGGCGCGACTTTCCTGGCGCTTTTTGCCGTCGTCGCCCTGGCCCTGCGGGAGCGCGGCCTACGGCTGGGGGTGCTCGGGATCCTCGTCTTCTTGGTATTCACCCTGACCACGGTCAACCTGGAGCCCATTCACGGCACGGCCTACTACGGCCAGATCAACGTCTTTTTGATGTTTTTGGTCGCGCTCGATTTCCTGCCGCGGAAGTTCCGCCTGGCCGGCATCGGCACGGGCCTGGCCGCCGGGCTGAAGCTCACCCCGGCGTATATGGGCCTGATTTTTGTCATTCAGCGGCGCTGGTGGCACGCGGTGATCTGCGTGCTGACCTTCCTGACCACCGTGGTGGTGGGCCTGGCGGTCGTGGGCGACGGCATGCGCTTTTGGACGGAGTCGATGTTCGAGTCCTCGCGCGTGGGCGCGCATACCAACCCGGGCGCGCAGGCGCTGCGCTCGGTGCTCGAGCGCGCCTTCGGCGTGGCCGGCGGGCCGGTCTGGCTGGGCGTTATCGTGGCCGTTTTCGCGCTGACCTGCGCCGCGGTCTTCCTTGCCAGCCGCAGCGGGAACAACACGCTGGCGCTGGCCTTTACGGGCTTGAGCTCCTGCCTGGTCTCCCCGTTTAGCTGGTACCACCACTTCGTCTGGGTGGTGCCGCTGGGCATCGGCTTTTTCGCCTGGATCAACCAGACCCTGGGCCGCAAGTGGCGCGGCACCGTCCTGCGCGAGCAGGTAGTCGGGCTGGTCTCCGTCGCCGGCCTCTGCCTGATCCTCGCGCCATTCGTGGGGCAGCGCAGCTTCCCCTGGTTTGCCTACCGCACTCTGGACGGGCTCGAGGCCACCTGGCCGGCGCTGGTGTTTTCCTGCTCGCCCATCGTCTTCATGCTGGTCTATGTCATCTACCGGCTCATCCCGCGCACCCCGGTCGACGAGGGCCCGGACACCCAGGACCTGCCCGTGGTCACGGGCCGGCACCGCGCGGCCTAGCGCACCGGGCGCTTGTTCTCCATCTCCTGGCAGGCCAGGTCGACCGCGCCGACCCAGCTGCCGGTGGATTCGAAGATGGCGCGCTGGCGCTCGTAGCCGGCGCCGCCGTCGATGATCTCGCGGATAAGCTGCAGCTCCTCCTCACAGCCCAGCTCGCGGCTTAGGTCGGCCAGCTCCTCCATGAGATCGGCTAGCTCGTCCTTGACCCAGCGCTCGTCCGTCTCCCGCGAGGTGATGACCAGCGCGTCCATGCCGTAGCGCGCCCCGCGCCACTTGTTCTCGGCCACGTGCCACGGCTGCAGGGTGGGCAGCGCCTCCCCGGCCTCCAGCATGCGGTCGTAGTGGACCACCAGACAGTGGGTGAGCGCGACGATGGCGGAAAGTTCGCGCAGGTTGCTCGTGGCGTCGGAGACGCGCACCTCGACCGTGCCCCACTTGGAGGCCGGCCGGATGTCGAAGTGCATGGAGCCGGTGTGGTTGATGACCCCGGAGATCGCCTGATCCCGCATGTAGTCCTGCCACTGGGACCAGCTGGTGAACTGATACGGCATGCCGGCGGTGGGCAGCTGCTGGTAGAGCATGGTCCGGTTGGAGGCGTAGCCGGTGTCAATCCCCTCCCAGCCCGGGGAGGAAGCGGAGATGGCCAACAGGTGCGGGTACTTGGTCATCAGCGCGTTGATAATCGGCCAGACCTTGTCCTCGTGGCTGATCCCGACGTGGACGTGGGTGCCCCACAGCAGCATCTGCTGGCCCCAGTACTGGGCGCGGTTGATGATTTCGCTGTAGGCCTGCTTTTCCGAGACCGGGTTTTCGCGGAAGTCGGAAAACGGGTGCCCGCCCGAGGACCACAACTTGACCCCCATCTCGTCCGCCACGGCGCGGACCTTGTCCAGGGTGCCGCCCAGATCCGCCATGGCCTCCGGCACGGTGTGGGTAATGCCCGTGACCAGCTCGACGGTGTTTTGCAGGAATTCCTTTTCCAGGCGGACGTCCGGGTGCGCGGCGCGGACCCGGTCAATGAGCTCGGCGCCGCGCGGGACGAAATCCCGCGTTTCTGGATCCACCAGCGCGATCTCCCACTCCACCCCCAGGGTGGGTTCGGCGGAGCGCGCGAATTTTTCTTCCGGGATCTTCACGCGTTTATCGTATCTATTCAGCGTTAGAATCCGTTAGCTGCCGCGCCTTTTAATTCTTTATTTATCCGTGGTTAGGCGTCGGTGAGCACCACGGTCAGCCCGCGGCCTTGCGTGGCCTTGTCCGGCAGGCTGTCGATGTTTTCGCGCGCGATGCCGCCCAGCTCCGAGGCGATCTTGCGGGCCTCGGCCTCCGCGGCCGCGTCGCCCTTGGGGAAGAAGACGGTGGTCTCCGGCAGGACCTCCTCCGGGAAGTTACCGACCTCGCCCAGCTCGTAGCCGTTGCCCTCTAGGTCGCGGGAGACGCGATCGGCCAGGCCCTGGGTCATGGAGTTGTTCAGCACGCTGACCTTCTTCGGGGCCGGCTGCTCGGCCGGGGCGGGGTCGGCCTGCTCCGGCTGGCCCGCCGCCGGGGCGGCTTCCTCCCGGTTGCTGTCCTCGGCGGGCGCCGGGGCCTCGGTGCTGCGCTCGGCGTCGGCGTCCTTCTCCTGGCTGGGCGCGGCCGCGGAGGTGGTCGGACCCTCCGCGCCGCCGGCGGGGGCGGAAGAGGTGGCGGCGGCCGGGGTGGATTCTTCGTCCCCGCCGCCCTGGGTCAGGGCGTAGAGGGCCCACAGGCCCAGCACGACGGCGACGGCGATGAGCACCATCGCGAAACCGCGCAGGGGCAGGCTGGTCGAGGTGGCGTCGTTCTTCTCCTGATTCACATTAGTCACAAAACTTACTTTAAACCCCAGGAGTTTCATTTTGTTGCGCGGCGCGCCGGATTTCTTCGCGTTGGCTGCGTACCCGCCGCAGCCGGCCCACCAGCACCGGCGCGTATTCCTGCGCCGCCGGCAGATCCAGCAGCGCGTTGAGGCGTTGGTGGTAGCGCACCGGCGTCAGGTCCAGCTGGGCGCGGATGGCCTCTTCCTTGCGCCCGACGGCGCGCGGGGCGTGCGCCTCGAAGTCCAGAATGGCCACGTCCTGCTCGGATAGGCCAGACAGGTCGGGTAGGTCAGATTGCGCGGACATGCTTAAACTGTAGAACATGAGTATTCGCCCCATCGTGATCCACGGCGACCCCGTGCTGCATCACCCCACCGAACAAGTCACGGAAGACATCTCCAGCCCGCAGTTCCAGCAGCTGATTAGCGATATGCACGAGACCATGGACGCCGCCCACGGCGTCGGGCTGGCCGCCAACCAGATCGGCATCAACAAGCGACTGTTCGTCTACCACTGCCCGGACACCGACGGCCCGGACGGCACGGAGAAGGAAGACGGCGGGATGCGCCGCGGCTGCGTCATCAACCCGGTGCTGGAGACCTCCGAGATTCCCGTGACAATGCCGGCGGACGACGGCTCCGACGACGAGGGCTGCCTGTCCGTGCCGGGCGAGTCCTTCCCCACCGGCCGCGCCGACTGGGCCCGGGTAACCGGCCAGGACGAAAACGGCAACGACATCACCGTCGAGGGCTACGGCTTCTTCGCCCGCTGCCTGCAGCACGAGGTCGGCCACCTGGACGGCTACGTCTACACCGACACCCTCATCGGCCGCTACAAGCGCGCGGCCAAGAAGGCCATCAAGCGCGAGGGCTGGAACGTCGCCGGGCTGACCTGGACCCCGGGCGTGGACGAGGATCCCTTCGGCCACACGGACGGTGAGGACTAGGCCGTGGGCTTCGCGTTTCGCTCCGACGCGGTGGAGGTAGGCGACCGGGTCGTGGCCCGGCGCGACTACGCCGGCGGGGTCAAAAGCGACGTCATCGGGCACGTGCAAAGCCTGGATCCGCTGATCATCCGCCCGCAGCAAGTGGGCGGCTACCCCTCCGATAAGGAGGCGGTGGAAATCGCGCCGGAGGAGCTAAAGATCATCAAGAAGCTCTCCCCGCGCACCATCCGCAACTCGGATATCCGCCGCGTCGAAGAGGCCATCGCGAACGCTTACCCGGACCCGCACGAGCAGTGGTCGGCGGACGGGCAGTGGCTAATGCGCGCCTCCGGCTCGGTGCCGCTGGGTCCCTCGGCCGGGTTCACGCCCCTGCCCGCCGCCGAGATCCTCGATAACGCCGGCCCGCGCCTGCTGTTGCCGGAGCGCATCGGCAAAAACGGCCTGCCACACTCCCGCCCGGTGGGCCCGGAGCTGGTCTGCTACGTCGGGGAGCTGCCCGACGAGACCAGCGCCGAAAATCCCGACACCGCGCCCGCCGCCCTGGGCACGGCCGGCGACGACACGGTGTGGGTGGTCGTGCCCACCGCCCCGGCCAGCGCGGCCGAGCTGCGCGAGAAGCTGCGCTGGGGCCGGGCCCAGGGCGCGACCCGCGCGGTGGCGGTCCTGGAGGTCCCGGACGCCGCCGCCCGCGCGATTGCGGCCGAGTGCGGCCTGGATGAGCACCATCGGCGGCGGTTCGCTACCCTGTAAATCATGCGCATAGCCACCTGGAACATCAACTCCGTCCGCACGCGGGCCGAGCGCGCGCTGGCCCTGCTGGACGCTCACGACATCGACGTGTTGTGCCTGCAAGAGACCAAGGTGGCTGATGACAAATTCCCGACCCAGGTTTTCGAAGACGCCGGCTACCACGTGGCCCGGCACGGCCTGAACCAGTGGAACGGCGTGGCCATTATCAGCAAACAGGCCCCGGAGGAGACCTACGAGGGCTTCCCCGGCCAGCCCGGCTTCGCCAAAGACCCGGACAAGGAGCAGGCCCTGGAGGCCCGCGCGCTGGGCGTGGTCATCCGCGGCGTGGAGATCTGGAGCCTGTATTTCCCCAACGGCCGCGAGATCACCGATCGCCACTACGACTACAAGCTGCAGTTCTACTACGCGCTGGCGCGCTACGTGGAGCAGCGCTCCCACCGCAAGCTGCTGCTGACCGGGGACTTCAACGTCGCCCCGCGCGACGAGGACGTCTGGGACCTGTCCGTTTTCCGCGGCAAGACCCACGTGACCGAACCGGAGCGCGCCGCCTTCCAGATGCTGCTGGAGGCGGGCACGCAGGAGGTCACCCGCCAGTTCACCCGCGAGGAGCGCTGGACCTACTTCGACTACAAGGGCATGCGCTTCCAAAAGGGCGAGGGCATGCGCATCGACTTCCAGCTGGCCTCGCAGCCGCTGGCCGAGCGGGTGCGCTCCGCCGCGGTCGACATGGCCGAGCGCGCGGAAAAGGGCACCTCCGACCACGTGTTGCTGATGGCCGACTACGACCTTCCGGACTTCGACGCGGTGCGCTAATGAGCCTCAGTATCGATCTGACCTTCTGGCAGGCCTTCTTCATGGTGCTGGACTACGCCATCAAGGCCGTCGCCATTGGCATCGTCCCGGAGGGCCGCCGCCCGTCCAGCTCCAATGCCTGGCTGCTGGCCATCCTGTTGCTGCCCTTCGTGGGCCTGCCGCTGTTCCTGCTGATGGGCTCGCCGTATATCAACCGGCGCCGCCACCGCATCCAGCAGGAGGCGAACGAGATGATCGACGACATCACCGCCGCCACCCCGGATCACCCGGAGGACCGCCTGCCCTCGGAGGTCGAGTCCCTCATCCACCTCAACCGGGAGCTGACCGGTTTCCCCTGCGTGGTCGGCCACAACCAGGGCCTGCACGCGGACTACGACGAGTGCATCCGGGCGATTGCCCGCGCTATCGATGCCGCCGAGGAATACGTCTACGTCGAAATCTACATCCAGTCCTGGGACGAGGCCACCGACGTCTTCTACCAGTCCCTGGCCCGCGCCCGGAAGCGCGGGGTGGAGGTCAAGCTACTGCTCGACCAGATCGGCAGCATCAAGTACCCCGGTTACTTCAGCTTCGGTAAGAAGCTCAGCGCCATCGACGTCGACTGGCGCCTCATGCTGCCCATCCAGCTGCACAAATTCCGCTTCCGCCGCCCCGATCTGCGCAACCACCGCAAGATCGTGGTCATCGACGGCCACACCGGCTTCCTCGGCTCGCTGAACATGATCAAGCGCCAGTACAAGACCGACGACCGCGCCTGGATTGACTACATGGTCGAGCTCACCGGCCCGGTGGTCACCTCCCTGGCCGCCGTCTTCGCCGTGGACTGGTACCTGGAATCCAACGAGACCCTGGGGCTCAAAGAACTGCCCTACGACGACGCCTGGGACGCCGACGCCAACTTCTTGCAGCTCATCCCCTCCGGCCCGGGCTATACCACGGAGCCGAACCTGCGCATGTTCAACTCCGTGGTGCACCACGCCAAGGAACGCCTGGTGATGGTCTCGCCCTATTTCGTCCCGGACGAGTCCCTCATGGAGGCCGTCACCACCGCCTGCTACCGCGGCGTGCGGGTGGAGCTCTACGTCTCCGCCAAGGCCGACCAGTTCATGGTCAACCACGCCCAGTCCTCCTACTACCAGACCCTGCTCGAAGCCGGCGTCCACATCTACCAGTTCCCCGAGCCCTACGTTTTGCACTCCAAGTTCACCCTCGCGGACCCGGACGAGCCGGCCAATACCTCCACCTACCCGCTGGCCATGTTCGGCTCCTCCAACATGGACATGCGGTCTTTCGGCCTGAACTACGAGTCCACCATGCTGGTAGCCCGCGGCGACCTCATCGACCAGCTCAACCAGCTAGCCGCCAACTACCGCGGCGTCTCCCACGAGCTGACCCTCGAGGAATGGAACACCCGCGGCTTCTTCCGCCGCTACGTGGACAACGTCATGCGGCTGACCTCGGCGCTGCAGTAGCCGCCCGTGCGTGACACATCAACATTGCTAGAGTGGGGAGCAGAAAGTTCAATCACCGATCGCTTTTTAAGGAGCATCATGTCCAAGTCTTCCAAGCCGACCCTCGGCCACCGTCTCGCCTCCGTCGCCCTGCGCGCTCTCCCGGGCGCTTTCATCCTCAACTCCGGCATTGGCAAGCTGGGCCTGCGCGGGGAAAACGCCGCCGGCCTGCGTGACTTCGCCGCCACCGGCGTCCCGGCTCTGGGCGATATGGATCCGGATACCTTCGGCAAGTTCATCTCCTACTCGGAGATTGGCGTCGGCGGCGCCCTGCTGGCCCCGTTCATCCCGAACCGCCTGGCGGGCCTGGCCCTGACCGGCTTCTCCTCCGGCCTGCTGACCCTGTACTTCAACAACGACAACATGACCCAGGACGACGGCATCAGCCCGTCCGAGGACGGCACCGCCATCGCCAAGGACAGCTGGATCCTGTCCATCGGCCTGGCCCTTATCGCCCTGGGCAAGGGCAAGAAGTAAAACTACTCACCCACATGCCAACGCGTGGCGGCAAAGGCGGCGGCCACCGCCACGCCCGCGCAGACGCACATGCCCAGTGACATCGTCAGCAGACGATCACTGCCCAGCCCCATCAGCGGGCTGACCAACCCGCCCAGCAGCGACTGGACCCCGCCCATCACGGCCGAGACCGAACCGGCCTTATCCCGGCGCAGGCCCGTGGCCAGGGCCGCGGAATTGCCCATGATGAACCCGGTGGGCGCGACGCAGAAAAACAACGCGACCAGCACCACCCCGCCGCCGGCCCCGAAGGCGATGGTGGCCAGGAGCACCGCGTTCGCGCACACGCTTAAAATCACCCCGGCGCGCAGCATCACCTTCGGTCCGTGGCTATCCACCAGCCGCATATTCACCAGGTTCGCGGCCAGCAGGCCCAGCGAATTCACCGCGAAAACCAACGAGTAGCCGGCCGGGCTAAAGCCCAGCACGTCCTGGATGACAAAGGGCGAGGCGGAGATATAGCAGAACATCGCGCTAAAGCCGAAGGACATCGAGCCCAGGTATCCCAGGATCGCCGGGTGGGACAGCACCGTGGCGTAATTGCCCAGCACCTGGCCCAGCAGGCGGCCCTGCCGGTTCCGGCCGCCGGTTTCCGGCACGACCAGCCACGCCAGGAGCAGCTGCACCACGTGCAGGCCCACCAGCACCCAGTAGATGCCGCGCCAGCCGATGGGCTCGGCCAGCAGGCCGCCGATGATGGGGGCGAGCGCCGGCGCGATGGCCTGGATGGCCATGAGCAAAGAAAAAGCCCGGGCCGCGGCCTTGCCGACCAAAAGGTCCGGCACCACCGCGCGGGAGAGCACCACGCAGGCCCCGCCGCCCAGGCCGTGCAGGAAGCGGGCCGCGATCAGCACCCCTATGTTGGGGGCCAGCGCCGCTAGCACCGATGCGGCCACCGCCCCCACCGCGCCGAGCAGGAGCAGGGTCTTGCGCCCGAGGGCATCGGAAAGCGGGCCGATAAACAGCTGGCCCGCCGCCAGGCCGACGAAGAACGCGGTCAGCGTGAGCTGGACCCACGCATCCGCCACCCCGAACTCCGCCGCGATGGCGGGCATGACCGGCAGGTACACGTCCGTGGCGAAGGCGGCCGTGGCCGACAGCAGCGCCAGGGACAGAAGAAGTGAATAGGGCACGGTTTCCTAGACTAAACCGTGCGGGCTTTAGGCGTCGCGCTTTTGCAGCAGCAAAACGCCCAGCAGCCACAGGCCACCGGCCCACAGCAGGAAGATAACCAGGTTCATCCAGTTGGCGTCCCACATCGCCTTTTCCGGCACGGTCTCAAAGATCCAGTTCTGCAAGGCCGTAAACGGCATGAACGGGGCGATGTGCTCACCAATCTTCGGCAGTCGCCCGATGAGCTGGTCGATGCCCAGGTTCAGGATCAAGCAGATGGCCACGGTGCCGGCGGTCTGCCGCAGCAACAGGCCCATGCCCTGGGAAAACAGCACCATCGCCGCCATCACCAGCGGGTAGACCCAAAGGAAGCGCCGGGCGCTCTCACTGTTCCACGGGTCATAATCCGGGGCGACCTCGCCGGCAATGGCCTGGGTGAGCAGGTAGACGCCCACCAGCGCGATGAATACCAAAAGAGCGGAAATTACCGCGTACATGACCAGCTTGACCACCGCCACCATCGGGCGGTTCGGGTTGGCCATGTAGACGTTCGTCTGGATGTTGTAGCGGTATTCGGTGGTGATGATCATGATGGACTGGATCATCAGCACCGGCAGGCCCAGCATCCAGACGGCGGTGGCCGAGGACTCCGGAGTCAGGAACATGGCGGTCTCCGGCGTCTGCCGGGCAACAGATGCGTTCAGGGCGCTCCAGCCCCAGGTCAGCAGGAAGAACACGGCGCTGGTGAGCCAGAACGACCGCGTGGTAATCAGCTTGGTCCACTCTGCGCGCAAAGTATTAACGAGCATCGTCAGCCCCCTCAATCTGGCCGTGGTATTGGACCGCGTGGCCGGTCATTTCCATGAAAGCGTCCTCCAGCGAGGCGCGGTGCAGCGTGAGCTCGTTCAGCGGCACGCCCACCGAGTACGCCAGCTGCCCGATAAGGTCCGTGGCCTGCTCTGGGATAACCAGCGTGGGCCGGCCCTCCTGGTCCTGGCTGTACTGGTAGGTGATGTTCTCCTCCTCCAGCGCGTTGGTGAACGCGTCCAGGTACTCGGAGCGGACGATGACCTGCGAGGCGGCGTGCTCCTTGATGAAGTCGTAGGTGGACTGGTTAGCCACCAGCTGGCCGCGGCCGATGACCACCAGGCGGTCGGCGGTCATGGACATCTCCGACAACAGGTGCGAGGAGACCAGGATGGTGCGGCCTTCCCGGGCCAGGGCCTGGAGCAGGTCGCGCACCCAGCGGATGCCCTCCGGGTCCAGGCCGTTGACCGGCTCGTCCAGGATCAGCACGCCCGGGTTGCCCAGCAGGGCGCTGGCCAGGCCCAGGCGCTGCCCCATGCCCAGCGAGAAGCCGCCGGCCTTCTTGCCAGCCACGTCGGACAGGCCCACCAGGCCCAGCACCTCGTCCACACGACGGGTGGGGATGCCGTTGGACTGCGCCATCCACTTCAGGTGGTTGGCCGCCGAGCGGTTCGGGTGCACGGCCTTCGCGTCCAGCAGCGCGCCAACCTCCCGCAGCGGGTTCTTCATCTCCCGGTAGCTTTTGCCGCCGATGCGAGCCGTGCCCGCCGTCGGCTTATCCAAGCCCAGGATCATGCGCATGGTGGTGGATTTGCCCGCACCGTTGGGTCCCAAGAAGCCGGTCACCATTCCGGGGTTGACCGTAAAACTTAAGTTATCGACGGCGCGGACCGACTTATACTGCTTAGTCAGCCCGTTCACTTCAATCATGCCCACTAGCGTGCCACAATTCGGGCGGTTTTACCTGCCCAAGGCACGCGCCGCCCGGCACAAATCCGCGTAAGCGGAGCGGAAGGCGGACAGCAGCGGCAGCTGCTCGACCTCGCCGAGCGGCACCCAGCGCAGCTCCAGCGACTCCTCGTTGGGCACGGTGTCCAGCGGGTTTCCGGTCTTGGTCCGGGCCAGCACCGAGGTATAGGTCCAGCCGCCGGGCAGGTCCGGGCGCGCGGGGTTGGCCGGGTAGGGGCCGGCGGTAACAATCTCATCAATAATTTCTATGTCCGCCGGGTCGATGGTGCATTCCTCGACCGCCTCGCGCACCGCCGCCTGGCTGGCGGTTTCGTGCAAGTCCCGCGCGCCGCCGGGAATCCCCCAGGTGCCGCCCTGGTGGGTCCACTGCGCGCGGTGCTGGAGCAGGACCCGCGGGCCCTCGGCCAGCAGGAAGAGGCCGGCCGCGCCGTAGAGTCCCCAGGCGGGTTTGCCGCCCGGGCCCGCTGCCCAGCCGTCGCCGCTTTCGGGTTTGCCTGCCACATTCATCACCCTCCATGCTATAACTTTTGGCAAAACCCCGCGGACAGGTGGCGTAGCACACAGCGGAAAAGCTATTCTAGATGAATGACCGGTTCCGGGGCACCCAGCTTGATGCGGCCACGCCGCAGGAAACCTAAGTCGACCCAGCCCACCGAGCACGACTCCCAGTTCGCCGGGGGCGACCACTGGCTCGACGACCTCACGGCCCCAGCAGACCCTGCCTTCAACCCGGCCACCCACCTGGCGATGTCCACCTTCGCCGGACCCGCGCGCCTGGCCCGCCGCGTCTGGTCCTTCCTGGAGACCACGCCCGGCAAGCTTTTCACCGTCACGGTGATTCTGACCCTTGCCATCGCCGCGGCCGGCATCTCCATGTCCAATTCTTCGGCCGCCCGGCAGGACAACCTGGACACCCTGCTGTCCACCACGGAGCCGATGTCGAACTCGGCCCACAACCTCTACACCTCCCTCTCCCTGGCGGATACCGTCGCCACCACCGGTTTCGTCCAGGCCGGCGTCGAGTCCGGCGAGAACCGGCAGAAATACAACGACGCGATCGACCGGGCATCGGTAGCCGCCACCGAGTCCATCCTGGGCACCTCCGACGACGACCAGCGCATCCGCGACCTGGTCGGCTTCATCCAGCGCGAGCTGCCGGTCTATACCTCCATGGTGGAAACCGCCCGGGCCAACCACCGCGCCGGCAACGCCGTGGCCAGCGCCTATATGTCCAATGCCTCGTCGCTGATGCGCGAGGAGATCCTGCCCGCCGCCGACGAGCTTTTCCAGCTGACCAGCCAGAAGGTCTCCGACGAGCGCCGCGAGCTCACCCGCCCCCAGTGGGTTCCGCTGTCCGGCCTGGTGGCCGCCGTCATCTTCCTGGTACTAGCCCAGTGGTGGCTGTGGCGGCTGACCCGGCGCCGCTTCAACCGCGGCTTCGTCACCGCCACCAGCCTGCTCACCCTGGCGGTGCTGTGGGTGGGCCTGTCCAACCTGGCGACCTGGTCCGCCGGCATGCAGGGCTTCGAGGACGCCTCCCGCCCGTGGGACGCGCTGACCAATTCGCGCATCGCCGCGCAGCAGGCCCGCACCTCGGAGACCCTGGCCTTGGTCAACCGCCAGTCGGAGCAGGAAACCGCCGTGACCTTCGACGAGACCACCGAATCCATCTCCCACGCGCTGGAGGACTACGCGGCCTCCGAGTCGATCACCACCGAGTCCGAACTCGACCGCGACGACCTCATCCGCGGCGCCCAGCACTCGCTGGAGCGCTGGACCCAGTCCCACGAGGCGCTGCTCAACGCGCTGAGCGAGGGCCGCTACGACGACGCCATCTTCCTGGCCACCGATCCCAACCCGGGCGACACGCTGCCCGGGGAGACCTCACCCACCAGCGCCGCCAGCTCCTTCAACGAGCTCGACCGCACCCTGGACCAGCTCATCGCCGACGCCCGGCGCGCCATGCGCCTGCACATCCAGGAGGGACTGACCGCCATGACGCTGGTCTCCAGCGCGGTCATGCTGCTGACCGTGGCCGCGGTGATTTCGGTCTGGCTGGGCATCCGCCCCCGAGTGCAGGAGTACCTCTAATGCGCAAGAAAGTCCTGCCCGCGCTCGCCATTCTCCCGCTGCTGCTTACTGGCTGCGTGACGCACTCTTCCGAGCTCGCCCCGACCAACGAGATCGACCGCATCCTCCCCGAGCGCACGCAGGAAGAACAAGCCGGCCCCCCGCTGCCCGCCGGCGCCTACTACGAGCCCGCCGATGCCGAAGCCGCCGACGCGGACTCCCGCGGCAACCCCGCCGGTTCCTGGCGCCCCGACGACAAGGACGCCGAGGAGCGGGTGCCCGAGATCGTCAAGCGCGGCTGGGTGATTGTCGGCGTGGACCAGTCGCACAACCTGCTCAGCTACCGCGACACCACCACCGGGCAGATGAGCGGCTTCGAGGTCGACCTGGCCCACGAGATCGCCCGCGATATCTTCGACGATCCGTCCAAGGTGGATTTCCGCTTCCTGTCCTCGGCCGAGCGCGTGGACGCGCTGGAGTCCGGCGAGGTCGACATGGTGGTCCGCACCATGACCATCAACGAAGACCGCCAAAAACAGGTGGAGTTTTCCACGCCCTACCTCGACGCCTCCACGCGCCTGCTGGCGCTGAAGTCCAGCGGCATCGACTCGCTCGAGTCCACCGCCGGCAAGCGGGTCTGCGCCACCGCGGGCTCGACCTCGCTCAACCAGGCCCGCCTCCACCTGCCCGACGCCCAGCTTTTGATCACGCACTCCTGGGGCGACTGCCTCATGGCCCTGCAGCTGAGCCAGGCCGACGCCGTCATCACCGACGACACGCTCCTGTCCGGCATGGTGGATCAGGACTCCTACACCGAGATCGTCGGCGAGCCCATGTCCACCGAGTCCTACGGCGTAGGCATCAAGAAATCCCGCCCGGGGGCAGACACCCGCCCGCTGGTCCGACAGGTCAACTCCACGCTGGAGCGGCTGCGCCGCGACGGCACGTGGGCGCGCCTCTACAACGAGTGGTTCGGCCCCTACCTCGCCCCCGCCAGCCCGCCGGCCCTGGACTACCGCAGCGAAGACCCCGACGACGACTCCGAGGAGGCACGCAATGACTGATCGCTCCGATCACCTGGAACCGGGCCCGGATTCCGACCTGGACGCCGCCACCGCGGCCGTGCCCTTCGATCCCTTCGCCGACGACGAGGAAGGCGAGACCGGCACCGCCGCCGTGGCCTTCGATCCCTTCGCGGACGACGACGAGGACGACGAATTCGCCGCCGACTCCGACAACATCGCCGCGCTGATCAAGGACCTGGGCAACCTGCGCGACAAGAAGGCGCGCGACGCGCAGCAGGTGGCGGATACCTCGCAGCGCTCCCGCCAGAAGGCGCTCGACACCTTCCGCTCTAGGCGCGCGACCCGCCGCCGCGACCGCGAGGTCGCCGACGGCATGGTCCACCTGCCGTTCGTCTCCCCCAGCAACCCGCGCCAGGCGCTGCTCGACGTGGACGAGGTCGTCGAGCGCAAGAAGATCCCCCGCCCGCAGCTTAACCCCGGCGACATGGTGGCCAGCCAGTACGAGATCCTGGGCGTTATCGCCCACGGCGGCATGGGCTGGATCTACCTGGCCAACGACCACTTCGTCTCCGGGCGCGTGGTCGTGCTCAAGGGCATGCAGGCCCACAAGTCCGAGGACGAGACCGCCGCCGCGGCCGCCGAGCGCGAGTTCCTGGCGGATATTACGCACCCGGGCATCGTGAAGATTTTCAACTTCATCGACGACGCCCGCGTGCCCGGCGGCTTCATCGTGATGGAATACGTGGGCGGGCCCTCCCTGCGCAGCCGCCGCAACGCGCAGCCGGGCAAGGTGCTGCCCATCGACATCGCCATCGCCTATATCCTGGAGCTTTTGCCGGCCCTGGACTACCTGCACTCGCGGGGGGTGGTCTACAATGACTTGAAGCCCGACAACATCATCGTCACCGAGGACCAGGTCAAGCTCATCGACCTAGGCGCGGTCTCCGGGATCGGCGCCTACGGCTTCATCTACGGCACGCAAGGCTTCCAGGCCCCCGAGGTGGCCACCCAGGGCCCCTCGGTAGCCAGCGATATCTACACCATCGGCCGCACCCTGGCCGCGCTGACCATCGACCTTCCCAGCGAGGACGGCATCTACCTGCCCGGGCTGCCGAGCCCGGCAAAGGAACCGCAGTTCCGCCGCCACCTGTCCTTCTACCGGCTGCTGCTGCGCGCCACCGACCGCGACCCGGACAAGCGCTTTAACAACCTGGGCGAGCTGCGCACGCAGCTCTACGGCGTGCTGCGCGAGGTCATCGCCGTCCGCGACGGTGTCCAGCACCCCTCCCAGCACTCGCTGTTTTCGCCGCAACGTACCACCTTCGGCACCAAGCACCTGGTCTTCCGCACGGACCAGCTCATCGACGGCATCGACCGCACCGTGCGGACCACCGCCCCCGAGGTGGTCTCCGCCCTCCCGACCCCGCTGCTGGACCGCAGCGACGTCGGCGCCGCGCTGCTGCAGGGCGCGTCCTATACGGAGCCGCAGGAGGCCCTGGAAACCCTCCGCCAGGCGATGCAGACCGACGAATACGAGCAGTCCGCCGAAATCCCCCTGGGCGTGGTGCGCTCCATGATCGACCTCGGTTACACGGGTCAGGCCCGCAGCTGGCTGTCCTCGCTGGAGCAGCGCCTGGGCGGCGACTGGCGCTTCGAGTGGTACTCCGGCGTGACCGCGCTGCTGCTGGACGACTACGCCGAGGCGCAGAAGCACTTTTCCACCGTGCTCAGCCTCCTGCCCGGCGAGGCCGCGCCGAAGCTGGCGCTGGCCGCCATCAACGAACTGCTCCTGCAGCAGCTGGGCTACGACGGCTCCTCCCTGCTCATGCCGAAGGTCGCCCGCGCCTGCGCGGTCCAAGAGCTCAGCTTGGGAGACCTGCCCGACGAGGACTTCGCCGGCCAGCCCGAGCTCTGGGAACACATCACGCAGGACCCCGGCGTCCTGCGGTTTAACTCGATGCGCCTCTACGGGCTGGTCTGGGCCACCAACCCGACCACGGTCTCCTCCGCCTTCGGGCTGGCCCGCCAGCTGCGCACCGAGCACCAGGTGGAGATGGCCGTCAACACCCTCGACCGCGTGCCGAACGCCTCCCGCCACCAGCGCATGGCGCGGCTGACCACGGTGTTGCAGCTCATCTCCCACTCCCTGACCGAACCCCGCGTGCGCCGCGCCGCCCGCCGTCTGGAAGAGATCCCCACCAACGAGCCGCGCTTTTTGCAGATCAAGGTCGCCGTGCTCTCCGCCGGGCTGACGTTCCTGCGCGATCACCAGCTCACGCACGCCGCCAGCCCGAACGACCTGTTCGAGTACGCCTTCACCCAGCGCGGCCTGCGCTACGGGCTCGCCGACACGCTCCGCGCGCTCGCCCGCCAAGCCCCCTTCTCCCGGCACCGCTACGCGCTGGTCGACCTGGCGAACCAGGTCCGGCCGGTGACGACGTTTTAGGTTCGGTGGGTACTGGGGCTGGGTCCGGGGAAATATCGACCCCTGCCAGCGGGTTGGTCCGCGGATTTCACCTTTAACGCGTTGACCAGCGGTTTTACGGGTCGGAAATATCTGCCTTTGGGCAGAGGGCGATATTTTCCGCGGATTCTCCTCTGCCCCGGCCGAAAATATCTACTTCTACCGCCCAACCTCCCCGCAGCCGACACGCACAAAGCCGTGAACAGCGGTTTTAGACACCGGAAATATCGGCTTCTGTGCAAAGGACGATATTTTCCGCCCAGCGCCCGGCACCCAGCGCCCGGCGCTCGTCGCCCTACCTCCCCGCCCGCCGCAACGTGGTGGTCAGCATCTCCATGAACTCGGCGTATTCGTAGAAGAGTTGCCGCGGTGTCACGCGACGGACCACGAAACCCTGGTTTTGCAGGTAGGCCTCGCGGTCGCGCTCGGAGCGGATGACGTCCTCGACCGCGCGGCCGTAGGTCTGCCCGTCGTATTTGGCGGCGCCGTCCACCTCGAGGACCAGCCATCCGTCGATGAGCAGGTCCACGCGGAAAGCGCCGATCTGGGCCTGGGCCTCGACGCGGTGGCGCTTAGCCAACCCGCTATGGATTAGCAGTCCGCGGGCAAGCGACTCGTACGGCGACTCCGAGTTGCCGATCGCGGCACCGATGACCTGACGGGCCTGACCAATCCCCCGGGTGCCTTTGAGCCTGCCGGCCACGGCCATCAACTCGGCGCGCTCAAAACCGCGGGCCAGGTAGCTGTCGGCGGCGACTAGCCCGCGCACGAAGCCGTGCAGGCGGGCCAGATCCACCACGGTGCGGGCCGGGCTGGTGGCTCTGACGCTGGCATCACTTTCCGCAACCGCCACCGAGACGATATCGCCCGGCGGCAGCTTCATCTTGTGGTAGCGCCACCCGGGCGGGACCTGCGCGTTAGGCGGGGCGGTGCCGCCGGCCAGGGCGAGTTCTATGTCCTCGCCCCCGCGGGCGCTGAGCACCCACAGCCGGTGGATGCGGGCGGCCGAGCGGGAGGTCAGCACCGCGCGGTGGGCGCTCAGCGCGGCGGCCAGGCAGCGCAGCCGGGCCTGTTCGTGGGCGGGCAACGACGTGAAATCCTGCGCGTCGGCGGTTACCTGCGGCGCGAGGCGGGTGCAGTGGTTATCAGTGGTACGGGGTCTTAGTCAGTTTCATACCGCCATCCTGACCGCCCACGCAAACACCGGTCTAGGCCGCCCGGGCCCAGATACAGCAAAACTGTGGATAACTGGGCGCGGGCCCTAGTTATCCACAGTCGCAGGCGCGCTCAAGTGGCGCGCGGCAGCACGAGGTGCTAGTACAGGCCGGCCTCGCGGGCCATGGCGGCGATATCGGCAGACTTCTGCGCGATGGCCAGTTCCTCGTTGGTCGGGACGACGAAGACCTTGACCGGGGAGTCTGCGGTGGAAATCATGCGCGGCTCCTTGGAACGGACCAGGTTGGCTTCCTTGTCAAAGTGGATACCGTACATGTCCAGGTTGTACAGGGAGTCCTGGCGGACCTCGGTGTCGTTCTCACCGACGCCGGCGGTGAACGTGATGGCGTCGACGCGGCCGAGCGCAATCATGTAGGAACCGATGAAGCGGCGCAGCTGGTGGATGTAGATGTTGTACGCCAGCCAGGCGTCGGAGTCCTCGTTCTCGATGCGCTCGCGCAGCACGCGGAAGTCATTGACGCCGGAAATGCCCTTCACACCGGACTGCTTGTTAAGCAGCTTGTCGATCTCATCGATGGTCATGCCCGCCTGGCGGGACAGGTGGAAGATGATGCCCGGGTCGATATCACCGGAACGGGTACCCATGGCCAGGCCGGCCAGCGGGGTCAGGCCCATCGAGGTGTCGATGGCGCGCCCGTTGGAGATCGCGGCGGCGGAGGCGCCGTTGCCCAGGTGCAGCGTGATCTGGTGGGTGTGGCCCGGGTCGCGGCCCAGCAGCTTCGGGACCTGCTGCGAGACGAACTCGTGGGAGGTGCCGTGGAAGCCGTAGCGGCGGATGTCGTACTTCGTCGCGACTTCCTTGTTGATGGCATACAGCGCGGCGGCCGGGGCCATGCGGTTGAAGAAGGCGGTGTCGAAGACGGCCACGTGCGGCAGGTCCGGCAGGATGGCGCGCGCGACGCGGATGCCGTCCAGGTTGGCCGGGTTGTGCAGCGGGGCCAGCGGGATGAGGTCCTCGATCATGGACTCGATCTGCTCGTCCAGCAGCTGCGGCTCGCTGAAGAGGCGACCGCCGTGGACGACACGGTGGCCGACGGCGATGAGCTCCAGCTGGGTGGGGCCGACCTGGTTGTCCTCCATGATCTCGAAGGCGCGCTTCAGGCCCGCGGTGTGGTCCGGGATTTCCAGCTCTTCGCGGATCTTCTCGCCGTTGACGGTGACGTTGATGGCACCGTTCGGCTCGCCGATCTGCTCGACCAGGCCGGTGACCAGCGGAGCGTCGGTGGCTTCGTTCTCCGGGTTCACCACCTGGAACTTGATGGAGGAAGAGCCGGAGTTAAGTACTAGAACGTAGGCCATTTAGGCGTTGCCTCCTGCCTGGATAGCGGTAATAGCGACGGTGTCGACAATATCGGGAACGGTAGCGCCACGGGACAGATCGTTGACCGGCTTGTTCAGCCCCTGCAGGATCGGGCCCACGGCCAGGGCGCCGCCGGTGCGCTGCGCGGTCTTGTAGCCGATGTTGCCGGCTTCCAGGTCCGGGAAGATGAAGACGTTGGCCTGGCCAGCGACCTCGGAGTCGGGCATCTTCTTCTTGGCCACACCCGGGTCGCAGGCGGCGTCGAACTGCAGCGGGCCGTCGACCTTGAGGTCGCCGTTGATCTGAAGGGCGGCCTCCACGGCGGCCACGGCGCGGTCCACGTCCGGGCCGGAGCCGGAGGTGCCGGTGGAGTAGGACAGCACGGCCACGCGCGGGTCGATGCCGAACTGGGCCGCGGTCTTCGCGGAGACGGCGGCGATCTCGCCGAGCTGCTCGGCGGTCGGGTTCGGGTTGACCGCGCAGTCGCCGAAGGCCCACAGGCGCCCGCGCATGACCATCAGGAAGATGGAGGAGACCACGGAGGCCTCCGGGGTGGTCTTGATGATCTGGAAGGAAGGCTTGATGGTGTGGGCGGTGGTGTGCGCCGCGCCGGAGACCATGCCGTCGGCCAGGCCCTTGTGGACCATCATGGTGGCGAAGTAGGAGATGTCCTGCATGGTCTCGCGGGCCTGCTCGAGGGTCACGCCCTTCTTCTTGCGCAGCTCGGCGAAGTCGGCAGCGAATTCCTCGGCCAGCGGGGAGGTCAGGTGGTCGATGATGGTGGCGTCAGTCAGATCCACGCCCAGCTCGCCGGCGCGGGTGGCAATGGAGTCTGGGTTGCCCAGGATGGTGAGCTTGACGATGCCCTTTTCCAGCAGCTGGCCAGCCGCCAGCAGGATGCGGTCGTCGTCGCCCTCCGGCAGCACGACGTGGGCGCCGGCGGCCTTGGCCTGGCCCAGCAGCTGCTGCTCGAAGACGGGAGCGGACATGACCGGCTCGACGTTGAGGTTAATCTGGCGGGCCAGGGCCTCGCCGTCCTTGAGCTGGTCCGGCGTGACAACGCCGGCGACGGTCGCCTGCACGTCCTTGGCGTGGCGGACCGCGAGTTCGGCCGCGCCCTTTTCCTGCTCGGCTACGAACAGCAGCGGCACGCCGACGGCGGCGGCAGCTACGGAGTCGAAGTGGGTGTCGCCGGTGCCCTGAATAACTACGGGGCCGTCGGCGGTAAGTTCCGCAGCGACGACGTCGGCGAGCTTCGGGTTGAGCTCATCCAGAGTGCGCAGCTGCGCGTCTAGCTGGTGGGCAGTTTCCGCAAGGTTGAGGTCGGCAAAATCACGACCTACGACACTGACAAGGACAGAACGAGCATTAGACATGCGACGAACCTTTCATTCGCTGTCACGGGGCAATATCCACAGCAAAAGTGCTGTATATCACTCAGTAATTTGTTTAGTGACCTCCTCTACCCTACTTCAGAATGCCCATTTTTTCCGATTCGCGTAGATGTAAAACAGGTCACTCATGACTATAAGTTTTGGGCAGAATCCGCGATTGCGCGTTTAACCGCAGCTACGGACTTTTCTAAGGCCTTCGTTTCCCAGTCATCCAGCTCCACTGTCAGGCGCCGGAGGACCCCCGAACGCCCGATCAAACATGGCAGGGAGACCGCGACGTCGCCGTCGTAGCCGTATTCGCCGTGCAGGGTGGTCGAGACCGGGAAGATGGCGCGCTCATCGAGCAAGACCGCCCGCGCCAGGCGCATGGCCGAGGCGGCGACGCCGGCGTTGGTCCAGCCCTTGGAGTGGAAGACCTGGTAGGCGGCCTCGACGACGCGCTCGGCCAGGTCCGCCGCGTCGAGCCGGACGCCGGGGAAGTATTCGCCGAGCCGGGCGGCGGGAATGCCGGCCACGGACAGGTGGGACAGGACCGGGAAGGCGGCCATGCCGTGCTCGCCCATCATGTAGCCGTCGACGGAGTCGGGGCTAATCCCCAGATCGTCGGCGACTAGGCGGCGCAGGCGGGACGAGTCCAGCATGGTGCCGGTGGCGAAGATCTTGTGCTCCGGGTAGTCGAATTCGTTCTGGGCAATCCAGACGATGGTATCGGCCGGGTTGGTGATGAAGATGAGCACGGGGCCGGCCTCTTTGTCGGCCACGTTCGCGCACACCTCGCGCATGATCCCGCGGGTGATATCGCCGTTGACGGGCGCGAGCGCCGCCCGGTCCGGGTTGGCGTCGGGGTTGTCGGGGTCCACGATCATCGACGGGCCGGCGGCCGAAATGACGACGTCGGCGTCCGCGCACTCGGAGTAGTCGCCGCGGCGCACGCGCGGGACGAAGCTACCGGGCACGCCGGTCAGGTGGTGTTGGTCGAGGGCCTCGCCGTAGGCAATGTCGGGGTCGCTATCGATGACCACAATGTCGGCAAACAAGCCGGAGTGTACCGCCTCTGCCAGCACGTAGGAACCTACGTGGCCCGCTCCGGTGATAACGAGCTTGGCTGGTCGGTTCATGATTTTCCTTTCGACGAGTAGTGAAACAAGAAGGGTTCTCGGCAAGCGAAAAACCGCCGACCTCGAGTGTAGGCCGGCGGTAGCAGCGCTTACAGGGAGTGGAAGATGGAGAAGAAGATGGTTGCCACGGCCACCAGGCCGATGAAGGTGGTGAACCAGTTGGACGGCTTGCCGCGGAAGCGCTTGAGCGCGTCCACCTTGTGGATGGCCCACATCGGAATCAGGAAGAGCAGGACGGCAATGGCCGGGCCACACAGGGTCTCAATCATGCCCAGGATGGACGGGTCGGCCCAGGCGACCAGGATGCAGGTCACCAGGATGAAGATAAGCGAGCCGGTCTCCAGCGCGCGGCTGTGGGTGAACTTGGTGTTGCCAGCGACGTGGTTGCCGGTGACCACCAGACCCTCGACGGACTCCGCCGCGCCCAGGTAGTGGCCCAGGAAGGACTTGCAGATGGCCACCAACGCCACGATGGGGGCTACCCATTGCAGGAAGGGGGCATCGAAGTGGTTGGCCAGGTAGGACAGGATGGTGATGTTTTGCTCCTTGGCCTCGGCCAGGTTTTCCGGCGACAGGGACAGGGCGCAGGAGAAGACGAAGAACATCACGACGATGACCATGAGGCCTTCGGCCGCCGCCAGGACCTGGCCGGTCTTCTTATCCGCCCACTTGTCGCCGTACTCCTGGCGCTTCTCGGAGGCGAAGGAGGAGATGATCGGCGAGTGGTTGAAGGAGAAGACCATCACCGGCACCAGCAGCATCAGCGTGGTGGCCAGGCCGTTGCCGGAGGCCTCCCGCGCGACGTCTAGGTCGAAGGTAGAGAAGAAGGCGGTGTTCCAGCGCGGGATGAGGTAGAGCGCCAGGAAGATCAGCACGGCGATGAAGGGGAAGGCCAGCGCGGACATCACCTTGACCACGATTTCCTGGCCCATCTTCACCACGAAGATGAGGCCGCCGACCAGCAGGGTGGCTAGCGCCCAGCGCGGCCAGGGTTCAACGTGCAGCTGGTGGATGAGGAAGGACTCCAGGGTGTTGGTCAGCGTGACGGCGTAGACCAGCACCAGCGGGTAGACCGCCACGAAGTAGAGGACGGTCATCACGACGCCGGCGTTGGCGCCGAAGTGCTCCTCCATGACGTCGGTCAGGTGGGACTTCGGATCGGAGCCGGACAGGACCAGGCGGGTCATCGCGCGGTGGGCCCAGAAGGTCATGGGGAAGGCGATGATGGTCATGATGATCAGCGGGATAATGCCGCCGATGCCCGCGTTGATGGGCAGGAACATGACGCCGGCGCCGATGGCGGTGCCGAACAGGCTCAGCGTCCAGATGGTATCGGTTTTGCCCCAGCCGGGGGCTTTGTCAGCGCTGTCGGGGCTACCCGGCGCCGTGGTGGTTGGTGCCCGCCGGGCGTCGGCGGCCTCGGGAGGGATGACGGACATGGTGTGTTCGACCCTTTCGACGTGTTCCCCGCAGCCCTACGCGAAAGAACGGGCCGATGGAGAACTATTTATCACTTCACGCTCCATCCTCCGGAAAACCCCCGCAGGATGCTATGAGCAAATTCACATTTGATGATTAATTATTATCACATCACCAAAATGAGAACTTTTCCGCAGGGATCCGTTATAGTAATTAGCCACACTCGGTTCTGACATAGTTTTTACCTAGTAGCCAACAGGAACCACCGGAAAACCCGCCCAGGCTGCACCGACCCCAAACGCCCCCTGAAAATCCCCTAGGGAAACGGTGTTTCACCCTAAGGCCGCACCTCCCCCGCCGGATGCCCCCGACTATTGGGCATGTCACGGAAAAACCGGGCACTATGACCAAAATCAAAGCCCTTTTGCCCAGGTCAGAGAACTTATAACATCGGAGGCATGAGCACTACAGTCCAGACCCCGCTCGTCACCGCCGCCGAAATCGAGGCCGCCCACGAGCGCATCCAAGATGAAATCAACCGCACCCCACTGCGCTACAGCGAACGACTGTCCCAACTGACCAACTGCAACGTCTACCTCAAGTGCGAGGAACTGCAGGACGTGCGCTCCTACAAGATCCGCGGCGCGCTCAACAGCATCAAGAACCTGAGCGACGAGGAGCTGGCCGCCGGCATCGTCACCGCCTCGGCCGGCAACCACGCCCAGGGCGTGGCCTACGCCTGCAAGACCATGGGCGTCCAGGGCAAGATCTTCGTGCCGGTGTCCACCCCGGCCCAGAAGCGCGACCGCATCCTGGCCCACGGCGGCCGCTTCGTGGACCTGGTCGTGACCGGCGAGTCCTTCGACGAGGCCTCCGCCGCCGCCCATGAGGACGCCGCCGAGCGCGGGGCCACCTTCATCGAGCCCTTCGATGCCCACGACACCGTCGTCGGCCAGGGCACCATGGCCAAGGAAATCCTCGAGCAGCTGGCCGAGGAGGGCAAGGAGCTGCACGCGCTGATCGCCCCCGTCGGCGGCGGCGGCCTGCTCTCCGGCCTGACCAGCTACGTCGCGGAGAAGGCCCCGGAGGCCCAGATTTACGGCGTGGAGCCGGCCGGCGCGGCATCGCTAGCCGCAGCCTTCCGTAATAATGGCCCGATGACGCTGCCGACCGTGGACCCGTTCGTGGATGGCGCGGCCGTCAAGCGCATCGGCGCGCTGCCCTACGAGATCCTCTCGGCCAACAAGGACCGGCTGGAGCACTTCGCAGTCAGCGAGGACGACGTCTGCATCGAGATGCTCAACCTCTACCAGAACGAGGGCATCGTCTCCGAGCCGGCCGGCGCGCTGTCCGTGACCGGCCTGACCAAGCTGGACCTGGCGCCGGGCTCGACCGTCGTCTGCGTCATCTCCGGCGGCAACAACGACGTCATCCGCTACACAGAGATCATGGAGCGCTCCCTGGTCCACCGCGGCCTGAAGCACTACTTCCTCATCAGCTTCCCGCAGGTCCCCGGCCAGCTGCGCATCTTCCTCGACGAAATCCTCAACCCCGGCGACGACATCACCCGGTTCAAGTACCAGAAGCGCAACAACTGCGTGCTGGGCACCGCGCTGGTGGGCCTGGTGCTGGAAAAGCCCGAGGAAATCGACCAGCTCATCGAACGTTTGGACAACTCCAAGTTCGAGTACGAGTACCTCAAGCCAGGTACGCCTGAATATAAGATAGTCGGATAAGCCCTTCTGAGGCTGATTTGGGGAGCAGGCTTGTTACCCTATCTAGTACGTTGCTCGCATCCGAACGTATGATGAGCTCAGATTAGACAAGTAACAGCCACTCCCCCAAGAATCAGTGAGGACACCGACATATTATGACTTCCCCTCTGCGCGTTGCAGTCGTTGGTTCCGGCCCGGCCGGCATTTACGCATCCGATCTTCTGGTTAAGTCCGAGGTCGACGTCCAAGTCGATCTGTTTGAGAAGATGCCCGCCCCCTTCGGCCTGATCCGCTACGGCGTGGCCCCGGACCACCCGCGCATCAAGGGGATTGTTCAGTCTCTGCACAACGTCATGGAAAAGGAAGACATCCGCTTCCTGGGCAATATTGAGGTCGGCCGTGACGTCACCGTCGAGGAGCTGCAGGACTACTACGACGCCGTCATCTTCGCCACCGGCGCCACCGCAGACCGCCTGGTCAACATCCCGGGCGAGGACCTCGAGGGCGTCCACGGCGCCGGCGAGTTCGTGGGCTTCTACGACGGCAACCCGAACTTCAAGCGCGACTGGGACCTGTCCGCCGAGTCCGTGGCCGTCATCGGCGTGGGCAACGTCTCCCTAGACGTCTCCCGCATCCTGGCCAAGACCGCCGATGAGCTGCTGGTTACGGAGATCCCGGACAACGTTTACCAGACCCTGAAGACCAACCGCGCCAAGGAGATTCACGTCTTCGGCCGCCGCGGCCCGGCCCAGGCGAAGTACACCCCGAAGGAGCTCAAGGAGCTGGACGAGTCCCCGACCATCGAGGTCATCGTCGATCCGGAAGACATCGACTACGACGCTGCCTCCGAGGAAGCTCGCCGCGCCACCAAGTCCACCGACCTGGTCTGCCAGACCCTGGAGGGCTACGCCATGCGCGAGACCAAGGGCGCCCCGCACAAGCTCTACATCCACTTCTTCGAGGCCCCGGTGGAGATCCTCGGCGAGGACGGCAAGGTCACCGGCCTGAAGACCGAGCGCACTGAGCTCGACGGCACCGGGCGGGTCAACGGCACCGGGAAGTTCACCGAGTGGCCGGTCCAGGCGGTCTACTCCGCCGTGGGCTACCACCCGCAGGACGTCAAGGGCGTGCCCTACGACGAGGAGAAGGCCGTCATCCCGAACGACGGCGGCCACGTGCTGCGCGATAACGGCGGGGAGAAGATCCCGGGCCTGTACACCACGGGCTGGATCAAGCGCGGCCCGGTCGGGCTTATCGGCAACACCAAGTCCGACGCGAAGGACACCACCTCCATGCTGCTGGCCGATCACCTGGCCGGCGAGCTCACCGAGGCCACTAAGCGCGACCCGCAGGACATCCTGGACCTGCTGGCCAGCCGCGAGATCGCCGTGACCACCTGGGAAGGCTGGCACCGCCTGGACGCGGCCGAGCGCGCCGCCGGCGAACCGCAGGAGCGCGAGCGCGTCAAGATCGTCGAATGGGACGACATGGTCCGCTACGCCGGCCCGCAGGAGGACTAAGCCCGGCCGCTAAGCTGGTGGGCGTGACTAAAGAATCTTTTAACCCCACCATCACCGCCGCGCCGCTCGCGGCGCTGGCCCCGCTAGACGTCCACGCGCTCTACAAGCTGCGCGTGGACGTCTTCGTGCGTGAGCAGGCCACCCCTTACGCCGAAATCGATGACACGGACGCCCAGCCGTCCACCATCCACCTTTTGGCCTGGGACAGTCCTGCAGCCGAACAAGAACGAGCGCAAGCACAAGAACAGACCCAGGATCCCACCTCCCGGCTCCTGGGCACGGCCCGCCTGTTCCCGGCGACCATCCCGGACCCGGACGCCGCAAAGCAAGGCGAGCCCGCCGACGCCCCGACCATCGAGGTCGTCCAGTTCGGCCGCTTCGCCCTGGATCCCGCCGCCCGGGGCACGGGGCTGGGCCGGCAGCTTATCGATGCCGCCTTGCAGTTCGCCGCCACCGCCCGTCCGGGCACGCCGGTCTACCTGGAGGCGCAATCGCCGCTGACCGGCTACTACGGCCGCTTCGGCTTTAGCGTGTGCGGCGAGCCCTTCGACGAGGACGGCACCCCGCACACGCCGATGATTAAGCGCGCCACGGCGAAGTAGCTAGGAGGCAGGCTCCTACTTCCGGCCCCACAGGGTGGTGTTTTCGACCGCGGCTTCCTCCTCGTCATCGTCGATGCCGCCGGTCAGCTCGGGGTTGACTCGCACGAGCGGCTCGTCGAGCAGCACCACCTTGTGCAGCTGCGGGATATCCGGGGTCTGGGAGTCCTCGACGACCTCGGCCGCGGTCGGGGTGCCGCGCACCTCGATGCGCGCGGCCGCCACGTTGGCCCTATCGCGGGCCTCCTCGATGTCCTCGCCCGTGGAGACCACCAGGCCCATGCGCCGGCCCTTGTAGGCGCCCGGCTTGCCAAACAGCGTCACGTCGGTCTCCGCGACCGCCATCGCCTGGCCCACGCCCTGGTAGGCCACGTCCTCGATGTCGTCGTCCGCGTGCAGCATATAGGACGCACCGGGGGTTACCAGGGTGACGTCGATCGGGTAGCCCAGAATGGCCCGGGCTTGCAGCTCGAACTCGGAGAAGCGCTGGGTGTAGCCGGTCAGCATGGCGGTATCCGACGGCCGCGGGGAGACGGAGGAGAAATACACGTCGTCGCCGGCGACGAAGAGCTCCACCCCGTAGACGCCGCGCCCGCCCAGCTCGTTGGAGATTCGCGCGGCCACCGAGCGGGCGTTTTCCAGCGCGCGCTGGCTCATGGGCATCGGCTGCCACGACTCCACCAAGTCGCCGTGCTCGTGGCGGTGCCCGATGGGCTCGCTAAACCACGTGGCCATCTCCTTGGTGGACGGGTCGATGGAGCGCACCGCCAGCAGCGTGACCTCGTAGTCGAAGTCCACGAAGCGCTCGGCCACCACGCAGTCCGAGTCTGAGGACACACGGCGGACCTTCTGCCAGGCGCTGGCGATTTCCTCCGGCTCGCGGACCAGCATGTGCCCCTTGCCGGAGGTCGACACGTCCGGCTTGATGATGCAGGGAAAGCCCAGCTCCTCGACCGCGGCGACGAGCTGCTCCTCCGAATTCGCAAAGCGGTAGGCCGTCGTGGGCAGGCCCAGCGACTCCGCCGCGCTGCGGATCGATTCCCGGTCCCGGGTGAGCTCACAAGCGCGTGCGGTGGGCACTACCACGGCATCCGTTTCCGCCTCCAGGCGCGACAGGGCATCCACGGCCACCATCTCCACCTCAGGCACGACGAAGTCCGGCTGGACCTGGGAGGCAATCTCCCAGACCGCCTGCGGGTCGGAAATCTGCGCCACGTGCGCCACGTGGGCGATGTGCAGCGCCGGCGCCCCCGGGTAGGAGTCCACCGCGTGCACCTCCAGCCCCAGGCGCTGGAACGCAGCCGTCAGCTCCTTGCCGAGCTCACCACCGCCGAGCAGCAGCACCTTGGTGGCGTTGGATGTCAGCGGCGTTCCGATATGTTGTGCAAAGTCCATAGATTGTTCCTCCAGAAGCTGTGAGACACCACAGCAAACTCTGCGACCATTATCGCATAGCGCCAGCTATCTGCCGCATTGGAACAGGCCATAACATTGCGCAGGTACCGGTCCCGCAACGCACAAACTCCCGCCCAGCTGCCATCACAGCATTCGACGGGAGTGTGTGTTCTATTGGTTTTCTGCCTGCTTAGGCGTCCTCGAGGACGTCGTGGCGCACGATGGTCTGGTCGCGGCCGGGGCCGACGCCAATGTAGGAGATGCGGGTGCCGGACAGCTCCTCGAGGCGCAGGACGTAGTCCTGGGCCTTCTGCGGCAGTTCCTCGAAGGTCTGGCAGCGGGTGATGTCCTCGTCCCAGGCCGGCATGGTCTCAAAGATGGGCTCGGCGTGGTGGAAGTCGGACTGGGTCATGGGCATCTCGTCGAAGCGCTTGCCGTCCACGTCGTAGGCCACGCAGATGGGGATCTCCCCGATTCCGGTGAGAACGTCCAGCTTGGTCAGGAAGTAGTCGGTGAAGCCGTTGACGCGGGTGGCGTACCGGGCGATGACGGAGTCGTACCAACCGCAGCGGCGCTTGCGGCCGGTGTTGACGCCGATCTCCCCGCCGGTGGTCTGCAGGTACTCGCCCCACTTGTCGAAGAGCTCCGTGGGGAACGGGCCCGCGCCCACGCGGGTGGTGTACGCCTTGATGATGCCCAGGGAGGTGGTGATCTGCGTCGGGCCCACGCCCGAGCCCACCGAGGCGCCGCCGGCGGACGGGTTGGAGGAGGTCACGAACGGGTAGGTGCCGTGGTCCACGTCCAACATGGTGGCCTGACCGCCCTCCATGAGGACGTGCTTGCCGTTGGACAGGGCATCGTTGAGCTCGAGCTCGGCCTCGATGACCATCGGGCGCAGGCGCTCCCGGTAGCTCAGGAAGTACTCCACGACCTGCTCCGGGTCGATGGCCTTGCGGTTGTACATCTTGACCAGCATCTGGTTCTTGATGTCCAGCGCGGAGGTAACCTTCTGGCGCAAGATGGACTCGTCGAAGATGTCTTGGACGCGGATGCCGATGCGCGCGACCTTGTCCGCGTAGGCCGGGCCGATGCCGCGGCCGGTGGTGCCGATGGCGCGCTTGCCCAGGAAGCGCTCCTGCACGCGGTCGAGCGTCTGGTGGTACGGCGCCACCAGGTGCGCATTGGCGGAAATCTTCAGGCGGGAGGCCTTCGCGCCGCGGGCTTCCAGCCCGTCGATCTCGTCGAAGAGGGCCTCCAGGTTAATCACGACGCCGTTGCCCAGGATCGGGGTGGCGTTTTCCGACAGGATGCCGGCGGGCAGGAGCTTGAGCTCGTACTTCTCGCCGCCGACCACGACGGTGTGGCCGGCGTTGTTGCCGCCGTTCGGCTTGACAACGTAGTCGACCTTGCCGCCGAGGATATCCGTCGCCTTGCCCTTGCCTTCGTCGCCCCACTGGGCGCCAACAATGACGATTGCTGCCATGGTTGCTAGTTCACTTCCCCATTTAAATTGGAGTCAAATACGCACTAACTCTACCTGGTTAGCCATCCGCGTGGGCTCTCCTACCCCGGCGAAGTAGCATAGAAAACATGCGTGTGATGATCTTACGCTGCGGTGCGCCGCAGTTTGCCCTGTCCTCCGCTCCGGACTCCAACTGGGAAATCCTGGACTGCGAGGCCGTACCCACGCGCAAAGAGCTCAAGGCGCTAGACGCCGCCGCCCGCGAGATCCTGCCCGAAGACCCCACGCCGTCGCTCGATGAAATCGCCGCCCAACCCGACGTGGCGCACCTAGGCGCGCCAGCGCCCGCGCCCCAGCCGGTACCCGAAGCGCTGCGCGTGATCGTCATCGGCACGGACGCCGCCCTGTCCGCGGTGATTACCCGGCTCATGCGCGCCGACACAATGTGGGTCGAGGTCGCCTACGTGCCGGTGGAAGACACTTCCGCCGCCGCCCAGAACTGGGGCCTGCCCCAGAATACGAACGATGCCTTCCGCCTGGCGCTGGAAGGTGTAGTCGCGCCGGTACCCACCATCCGCAACGACGCCGGCCAGGCCGTGGCGGGCTCGGCCACCATCAGCCAGTGGAACCCCGGGGCCATGACCGGGGAGATCATCGTCGACGACCACGTGCTCGTCCGCCAAGACGGCGAGGCCCTACGCGGGCCCCAGGCGGGCGTCTACGGCGCCAAACTGGTGCCCATGGTGGACGCCCCCGGCATCGTCGCCGCGGCGGCGCCAGTGGCCCGCCAGGGGGTGCTAGGGCGCCTGCGCCGGAAGCCGGCCGCGCCGCAGCCCGGCCCGGTCGATCCGTCCACCGTGGCCACCGGGCGCGCGGTCCAGGCCGGCGGGCCGGAGCTGCGCGTGACCGTGGACGGGGTCTCCCGGCCCCGCCCGGTCGACCGCGTGACCTTCTACCGGCACCTGCGCGACCTGCAGGTGGTGCGGGTGGCGCGCCCCTAGCGTTTAAAGGTCGTGCTCGTCCTCGTCGTAGATCTCCGGCGGGTAGGCCGGGGTCTGCGAGGTCGGGATGAGCACCGCCACGGCGGACTCGCGGGACATACCGCAGATCATTAGCAGATCCACCACGATGGAGCGCGTCTGCGCCAGGATGGCGTAGGCCGACAGCTGGCTGCGGCCCTCCACGATGTCCATGCTGGCCCTAGCCCCCGCCCGGCGCAGCCGCTGGACCAGGTGGGGCAGCTCCTGGGCCTCGTTGAGGCCGCGCCGGCTGCCGTAGATTTCGGCCAGCTCCTCCATCACCGAGCACAGCTCCTCGATGAGCTCAATCTGGACCGGGGAGACCTTGTCCCCGTCCTCGGTGATCACCAGCGCGCGGCGGGAGAGCACGCGCACCCCGCGCACACCGTTGTCCACGGGCACGAGGATGCGTTCCAGCGAGCGGATATTGCGCCTAGAACCCCACATGATGGGCGAGACCTCGGAGGCCTCCCGGCCCTGCTTGGCGGCATCGGCCAGCTTCTCGATATTGGTCTGCGTGCCGAAGACGGCCTGGCGGGCCTCCTCGATGATCTCGACGTCCTGCTTCTCCAACCCGCGGGAGACGTCGTAGAGCACGCTGGCGGCGATGCTGAGCACCTTGGAGACCTCCCGGCGCGCCTGGGCCAGCGGCGAGTTCGGGATCAGCGCGATGGTGACCACGCCGATGACGGACCCGATGAGGGCATCGATAGCGCGGTTGAGGCCCCCGGCTCCCTCGGTGGGCGGGAAGATAGTGGCGATCAGGATGGAGCCAAAGACGATCTGGTTGGTCAGCAGCGGCGACTTGGTCATAAACGAGCCGAGCAGCAGCGTCGCGCCCACGATGACGGTGATCTGGAACGGGCCCTGGCCGACGAATTGGAAGAGGATATCGCCGACCGCCACGCCGGTGATGCCGCCGATGGCCATCTCCACCGCGCGCTTCATCCGGTCGCCGCCGGACAGGCCCAAGATGATCACCGTGGAGATCGGCGCGAAGAAGGGCTGCGCGTGGCCCGCGATGTCGTTGGCCACCCAGTAGGACAGCCCCGCGCCGACGGTGGCCTGCAGGATAAACACGAAGCGCGAGCGCACGCGGTTCAACCGGGCCATCAATGACCGGTCGATACTGCGCAGGCGCTCGCGCGTGGTGAGTCGTTTACGTTCTTCGGCCATGGGCGCCATTCTAGGACACTTTTATAGCGCCGCGGACCGAAAAGACTGCTTTAGCGGGAAACCGTCTTCCCCACCGAGTGCAGGTCCTGGCAGGCCTCGATGACGCGCTCGGACATGCCCTGCTCGGCCTTCTTCAGGTAGGAGCGCGGGTCGTAGACCTTCTTGTTGCCCACCTCGCCGTCGATCTTGAACACGCCGTCGTAGTTGGCAAACATGTGGCGCGCGACCGGGTTGGTAAACGCGTACTGGGTGTCGGTGTCCACGTTCATCTTGATGACGCCGTAGCGCAGGGCCTCCTCGATCTTTTCCTTCTCAGAGCCGGAGCCGCCGTGGAAGACGAAGTCGAAGGGCTGGGCGCCCTCGTCTAGGCCGAGCTTCTTCTGCGCGGTCTGCTGGCCCTCCAGCAGGACCTCCGGGCGCAGCTTCACGTTGCCCGGCTTGTAGACGCCGTGGACGTTGCCGAAGGTGGCGGCCAGCAGGTAGCGGCCGTTCTCGCCGGTGCCCAGGGCGTCGATGGTCTTCTCGAAGTCCTCGACGGTGGTGTAGAGGTTGTCGCCAGCCTTGGCTTCCACGCCGTCTTCCTCGCCGCCGACGACGCCGATCTCAGCCTCCAGGATGATGTGGGCCTTACGGGCCTTTTCCAGCAGCTCCTGGGCGATCTCCAGGTTCTCATCGATCGGGATGGCGGAGCCGTCCCACATGTGGGACTGGAACAGCGGCAGCTCGCCGCGGTCGACGCGTTCCTGGGAGATGGCGATCAGCGGGCGGACGTAGTCGTCCAGCACTTCCTTCTGGCAGTGGTCGGTGTGCAGCGCGACGTTGATGCCGTAGTGCTTGGCGGCCTCGTGCGCGAAGGCGGCCAGCGCCTGGGCGCCCGCTACCTTGTTCTTGACTGCCAGGCCGGAACCGAACTCCGCACCGCCGGTGGAGAACTGGATAATGCCGTCGGACTCGGCCTCCGCGAAGCCCTTGAGCGCAGCGTTGATGGTCTCCGAGGAGGTGCAGTTGATGGCCGGGAAGGCAAAGCCAGACTGCTTCGCCTCGTCCAGCATGGCGTTGTAGACCTCTGGGGTAGCAATAGGCATAGAAGTGAATCTTCCTTACTTGGTTCGCGTTTGACTTACTGCACTACCAAGTATGCCTGTGATTTGGCTTGCGCGCCGCAGGTCTTGGTTAAGGAAAGGTGTGAGTTTGTACCTAGCCGGTGTCTGGTCCCGGCTAGTGGGGCTAGCCCCGGCCTTCTGCGCGGTCGCGGGCGACGCGGGCGGCGGCCTCCATCAGCATCCAGCCGGACAGCTGCACCGACAGGTCGCGCTCCGCGATGCGGATGACGCCGACCTTCTCGCCCAGCGTGGTCGGGCCCAGGCCGAAGTTGTGGGGCAGGCGCGCGTCCGCGGTCCAGTCCGTGCCGAAGATGGGCAGACCGTCGACCTCCAGGCGGTGCTCCCAGACCGAGGCGGCCGAGGACATCACCAGGCGGGCGGCCAGCTTCTTCGCCGCGCGGTTGGCGGGCGAATCCCCCGGCAGGCGCACGGCCGCGCCCGCCAGGTAGCGCACCAGGATGCCCTTGAACAGGCCGCCGTCGCCGTCGCCGGTGTCCCAGTCGATGACCCCGGCGGGGGTGGCCATATACGAGGCGATGGCCTGGATGAGCCCGCGGATGCGGGTCAGGTACTTCACGGTGTCCTCGGCGCGCTCGGCCTCCTGGACCGAGTCCAGGTGCTCCAGTGAGGAAAAGCCGGCGCGCTTGCGCAGGGCCAGCGCGATTTCCACGCAGGCGCCCAAGACCACGCCCTGGCAGTAGGGGTGCAGGTTGCGCACCCACTCCGGGCCGTCCATGCGCATGCGGATGCCGTCCATGATAAGCCCCTGGTCATCGACCAGGTTTTCGTAGAGCCACTCGACGATCTTCTCGGCCTCCGCCAGGTGCCCCGTGCGCGCCAGCAGGATCGCCGCCGGCCCGTTGGAGGGCACGTTGAAGAAGTTCTCGCCCTCCCGCCACGGCAGCACGCCCAGGTGCTCGTCGCGGCCGGCGCGGATGTTGTCCTGCAGCTCCGCGAGCTTCGAGTAGGGCTTGACCTTGCTCAGCTGCCCGGCGCGCTGCAGGGCGAGCGCCAGCCAGGCCTTGTCGTCGAAGTAGCGGTTGTTCTTCAGCGGGCTGAGGTTGCGCACTCGGATGCCGCGCACGGTTTCGGTGATCCGCTTGCGCCGCATCTTGGTGTTGTGGCGCTGGGCGGCATCCACCAGGCAGTCCAGGTAATGCGCCTGCCACCAGTAGTGCCAATGGAGGAAGATCTTTTCCTTGCCGGTGGGCGGCCAGCGCACGATTGCCAAGTTGGTCTTTGGCAGTCCCCACACGCGTGCTGCGTGGCGGTCATTGATGGCGGTTTCTGCCAGATCCGCGCGGTGTGCCCACTTTTCGTCCACTCAGGTGCCCTAATTTCAGTCGATCTATTACTCACAGGAAGTCTAGCGCGCTCCCAGCTCACACGTGCAATTTTGCGCAACTGGCTGGCGCCCCCGCCTACCAGCTGTGGGACAGATCCGCGTGCTGGCGGATCCAGGCATGCATGGCGATGCCGGCCGCCACGCCCGCGTTGATAGACCGGGTGGAACCGAACTGGGCGATGGAACAGGTCATCACCGCCCCGTCCTGGGCGGACTGGCTCACGCCGGGGCCTTCCTGCCCGAACAGGAGCAGGCATTTCTCCGGCAGCTCGGCGGTCTCCAGCGGCACGCAGCCCGGGGTGTTGTCGATGGCCACGACCGTCAGCCCCTCCTGCCCCGCCCACTCCAGCAGCTCTTCTACCGTGTCGTGGTGGGCCAGGTGCTGGTAGCGGTCCGTGACCATGGCGCCGCGGCGGTTCCAGCGGCGGCGGCCGACGATGTGGACCGTGTCCACCGCAAAGGCGTTGGCCGTGCGCACCACGGTGCCGATATTCGAGTCGTTCTCGAAGTTCTCAATGGCAATGTGCAGGCTGTGGCGCCGGCTATCGATGTCGGCGACGATCGCCTCGCGCCGCCAGTAGCGGTAGGCGTCCACCACGTTGCGGCGGTCGCCCTCGGCCAGCAGCTCCGGGTCGTAGCGCTCGGCCTCCAGGCCGGTGGGCCACGGCCCCTCCCACGGGCCGACCCCGTGCCGGCCCTCGTTCCATTCGGTGGGGCCGGGCTGTTGGTCGGCTTCGCTGCCGCGGGCGTCCGGCTTAAGCAAGGTCGAGGTCCTCCAGGCCCAGCAGGAAGCGGTATTCCAGTCCCTCGGCCGCGATGGCTTTGTCCGCGCCGGTGGCGCGATCCACGACGGTGGCGATGCCGACGACCTCGGCGCCGGCCTCGCGCAGGGCGGCCACCGCGGTCAGCGGGGAGTTGCCCGTGGTGGTGGTGTCCTCGACCACCAGGACCTTCTTGCCCTGAACGTCAGCGCCCTCGATGCGGCGCTGCATGCCGTGCTTCTTGGCCTCCTTGCGCACCACGAAGGCGTCGATCGGGCGGCCGTCCGCGTGCATGATGGAGGTGGCCACCGGGTCCGCGCCCAGGGTCAGGCCGCCGACCGCGGCGAAGTCCCAGTCCGCGGTCAACTCGCGCAGCAGCGCGCCGATCAGCCGGGAGGCCTCGTGCTGCAGGGTCGCCCGGCGCAGGTCGACGTAGTAGTCCGCTTCCTTACCCGAGGACAGAGTCACCTTGCCGTGCACCACGGCCAGCTTTTTGACCAGCTCGGCTAGTTGGCTCTTTTTCTGCTCGTCCAGCTTCATGAGGTTTAAAAACTCCTTTGCTTAGCCCGCGCGGGACGAAGTCTGCGTCCGCTACTCGCGCAACTGCGTTTTTGTTGTTTTCTCGCTGTTTTCTAGCTTAAGACACCCCGTGGGTGAAAACCACGCCCAGGGCGCCTTAGGCGTCGCGGTTGTCGTCGCCTTCTTGGTGGTCGTTGTGGTCGCTGGGCTCGGCGGGGTCGCGGACGGGGTGCTCCGGGATATCCCCGATGGGGCCCAGCTCGGCTTCGATCTCGTCGAAGATCGAGGAACCTCGGCCCAGGTCGCGCGGCAGGCGGGCGACGGATTCGTCCGCGTGCGGGCGCTCCTGCCCGTCGGCGATGGCGTCCACCTCGTCCGCGCCCAGCGCGCGGTGCTCCATGGAGCCGTGGGCGGCGCCGGCCCGGCGGCTGGGCAGCACCATCGGTTCCTCCGGGCGCTGGACCGGCGGGCGCGCCATGTCCTCGGCGGGGTTGGGCACCGCGGTCGGGCCCGTCGGCGCGACCGGCTGCGGCGGCGGCACCACGCGCGTGGGATCCCCCTGTTCCGGGTGGTAGACCAGCCCGGCGGCCGGGCGCGGCGGCAGCACGCGGGCGACGTCCGCCAGCACCGCCATCGGGGCGAGCATCTCATCCCACTCGGCGCTGCGGGCGGTCTTGTCGGTCTGCGCGAGTACCCATTCGTTTTCCATCCACACCGCGGTCACTGCCTCCGGCAGGTATTCCAGCCCGGTGGCCAAGCGGTCGTCGCTCATGCGCTCGACCACGCCCGGCTCCGTGGCGTAGACGCTAAAGCCGGCGATCTCGTTCGCGGCGACCAGGTCCTCCGAGGCCTCTTCCACCAGCGGCAGGCCCGTGCGGCGGAAATCCACCACCACGTCGGAGCTCGCGCCGGTGCGCAGCGCCATCACGTTGACTCCGCCCAGGTCGAGCAGGAAAAGCTCGTGGCCGAAGACCGTGCCGTGGGCGATGTCCCGCGGGCGCGCGCCCCCGGCCGCCGCGCCCCGCGTCCACTCGTCCGCCAGGTAGGAATCCTCCTTGGCGAAGTCGAAGCCGTGCTGGTTTGCCCAGGCCTTGCGCTCCCGGCGCAGCGCGCCCGGCAGCATCGGGCGCCCGATCTTCTTCTTCGGCACCGCCTTCGGGGCCGGCTCCGGCTCCTCCGCGCTGGCGGCTTCCGGGGCCTCCGGGGCCTCGGCTGCTTCTTCCGGTTCCGCGGCTTCCTCGTCCCAGCCGTCGTCGGCAGCGTCGACGCCTTCCGGCTCGGGGCTATCGACCTCGGCGGTCTCGGGGTCGTCGTCCTCTTCGTAGACGATGTCCGGCGCCGGCGAGGGATCCGGCTCCGGCACCTCGGACGGGGCCTCGGCCTTGCCCCAGGTCTCGGGCTCGGTCTCGGGTTCGGTATCGGCCGAGGGGGCATCGGCAGCGTCAAGGCTGTCGGCACGGCTGTCATCGCGCTCGGCCAGCGAGCGCTGCTGCGCGGCTTCCTGGGTCTGGGCGGCGCGCCACAGGAAGACTGCGCCCGCAACAGCCAGCAGGGCCAGGATCAAAAGCAAAATAGGTGTCATTAGCGCCTTAGTTTACTGCCTCCCGCGGCGGCGCGCGGGCGGTGGGGCCGAAGGGTTTTAGGCGCCGAGGGACTCGCGGTCGCCGCGCTCGACCGGGTTGGTCGCATCCGCCGACCACTGCGACCAACCGCCGACGTAGTGGCGCGCGCCGGTCAGGCCCACCCAGTCCATGGTGGCCAGGGCCAGGCCGGAGTGGTTTCCGGAACCGGAGTAGACGATGGCGTCCTTGACGTTGTCCTCGTTGATGCCGGCGTTGTGGAAGACCTCGCGGATCTCCTCCTGGGTCTTCCAGGTGCGGTCCGCGTGGTGCAGGTAGCGCTCCGGCACGTTGACCGCGCCCGGGATGTGCCCGGCTTTGAGGTCGAGGTTCTCGCGACGGCCGGCAAAGCGGTTGGGCTCGCGGGTATCAATCAGGATGCCGTCGTGCTCCTTGACCTCGTCGATGGTGGCGACCATGTCCGGGTTGGGGTCCACGGTGGCGTTGGTCTCCACGGAGATATTGCCCGGGCCGGTCAGGGTGGGCAGCTGCTCCCGGCGCCAGTGGGCCAGGCCGCCGTCGAGGACGCGCACGTCCTCGATGCCCGCCCAGCGCAAGATCCACCACGCGCGGCCGGAGAAGAGCCCGCGGCCCTCGTCGTAGACGACGACCGGGCGGTCCTTGCGCAGGCCCCAGGTCACGAACCATTCCTGCAGCTTGTCCGGATCCGGCAGCGGGTTGCGGCCGTTGCGGGAGCCCGGCAGGCCCGCCATGGCGGCGGAGACGTCGCAGAGCTGGGCGGTCGGGATGTGGAGTGCGTGGAACTGGTTCCGGGCGCTGTTTTCACCCGAGCCCCACAGGCAGGCCAGAACGGTGAGGCGATCGCCGGCGTAGATGGCATCGAAAAGCTCGCGGGGGGAGACCAAAATACTCATGTTTCCCACTCTAGAGCCAAAGCGGCCGCGCCGCCCGCCGTGGCGGCATGACCTGGACGCGCGCAGGCAAAAGGCCCCGGCCACCCCGTCACGATTGGCGGGAAAGCCGGGGCCTAGCCGCGGGCCTTTAGTCCTCCGACTGCTCGGTGGACTGCATGTCCAGGGACTCGCCGTCCGCGGCCACGGTGACCCGCACGATGTCACCGTCGCGGATCTCGCCGGCCAACAGCTTGCGGGCCAGCTTGTCGCCGATGGCCTGCTGGGTGAGCCGGCGCAGCGGGCGGGCGCCGTAGTCCGGGTCGTAGCCGCGCTCGCCCAGCCAGGTCTTGGCCTCGTCCGCCACGTCCAGCGTCAGGCGCTTGGCGGCCAGGCGCTCGGCCAGGTTAGCCAGCTGGATGTCCACGATGCCGCGCAGCAACTCCGTCGACAAGCTCTCGAACATCACCACGTCGTCCAGGCGGTTGATGAATTCCGGCTTGAAGGCCTTCTTCACCGCCGCCATGGTCTCCTCCTTCGTGCCGCCGGCACCCAGGTTGGAGGTCAGGATGATGACCGTGTTGCGGAAGTCCACCGTGCGGCCCTGGCCGTCGGTCAGGCGACCTTCGTCCAGCACCTGCAGCAGGACGTCGAAGACGTCCGGGTGGGCCTTTTCCACCTCGTCGAAGAGCACCAGCGTGTACGGGCGGCGGCGGACCGCCTCCGTGAGCTGGCCGCCGGCCTCGTGGCCGACGTATCCCGGAGGGGCACCAACCAGGCGGGAGACGGAGTGCTTCTCCCCGTACTCCGACATGTCGATGCGCACCATCGCCGAGGCATCATCGAACAGGAAGTCCGCCAGGGCCTTGGCCAGCTCGGTCTTACCGACGCCGGTCGGGCCCAGGAAGAGGAAGGAGCCGGTCGGACGGTTCGGGTCCGCGACCCCGGCGCGCGAGCGGCGCACCGCGTCCGAGACGGCCTTGACGGCCTCGGACTGGCCAACCACGCGGCGGCCCAGGATCTCTTCCATGTTCAGCAGCTTCTCGGTCTCGCCCTCGAGCATCTTCCCGGCCGGGATACCCGTCCACGCGGAGACGACCTCCGCGATGACGTCCGGGCTGACCTCCTCGGTCAGCATGGAGTTGGTCTCCGACTGGGCGTGGGCGCGGGATTCGGCGTCGGCCAGCTGCTTCTCCAGCTCCGGGATGCGCCCGTAGCGCAGCTCCGAGACCAGCTCGTAGTCGCCGTCGCGCTCGGCGATTTCCGCCTTGCGCTTGAGCTCCTCGAGCTCCTCCTTGGCCTCCTGGACCTCGTCGATAGCCTTCTTCTCGTTAGCCCAGCGGGCCTTGAGCTCGCCCAGCTTCTCCCGCTCGTCGGCCAGCTCCTGCTGGAGCTTGGCCAGGCGGTCCCGGCTGGCGGCGTCGGATTCCTTCTTCAGCGCCAGCTCTTCGATCTCCAGCCGGCGGACGACGCGCTCGAGCTCATCAATTTCCTGCGGGGAGGAGTCGATTTCCATCCGCAGGCGGGAGCCGGCCTCATCGACCAGGTCGATGGCCTTGTCCGGCAGGAAGCGGTTGGTGATATAGCGGTTGGATAGCTCCGCCGCCGAGACCAGCGCCGAGTCCTGGATGCGCACGCCGTGGTGCACCTCGTAGCGCTCCTTGAGGCCACGCAGGATGCCGATGGTGTCCTCCACCGAGGGCTCGCCCACGTAGACCTGCTGGAAGCGGCGCTCCAGGGCCGCGTCCTTCTCGATGTACTTGCGGTACTCGTCCAGGGTGGTCGCGCCGACCAGGCGCAGCTCGCCGCGGGCCAGCATGGGCTTAATCATGTTGCCCGCGTCCATCGAGCCCTCGCCCGTCGCGCCGGCGCCGACCAGGGTGTGCAGCTCATCGATGAAGGTGATGATCTGGCCCTCGGAGGCCTTAATCTCATCGAGCACCGCCTTCAGGCGCTCCTCGAACTCGCCGCGGTACTTCGCGCCGGCGACCATCGAGCCAAGGTCCAAGCTAATGAGGGTCTTGCCCTTCAACGACTCCGGCACGTCGCCGGCCACGATGCGGCGGGCCAGGCCCTCCACAATCGAGGTCTTACCGACGCCGGGCTCACCGATGAGCACCGGGTTGTTCTTGGTACGGCGAGACAGGACCTGAACCACGCGGCGGATTTCCTGATCGCGGCCGATAACCGGGTCAATCTTGCCTTCCCGGGCCCGGGCGGTCAGATCCGTGGAGTACTTCTCCAGGGCCTGGAACTGGTCCTCCGGGTTTTCGGTGTTGACCTTGGCGGCCCCGCGCACCGACGGGAACGCGCCCTTAATGGCGTCGTAGGTAGCGCCGCGGCCGGTCAACAGCTCCGCCGCGTCCGTCTTCGAGCCGGCGATGGCTGCCAGCAGCACCTCGGTCGAGACGTAGTCATCCCCTAATTCGCCCGCCAACTCCTGGGCCCGGGTCAGCACGTTGAGCGCGTCCCGGTTGAAGTTCGGGTTGGCCATGTTGGCCCCTTCGGCCTTCGGGTAACCGTCGACCAGCGCGCGGGCCTCCTGCAGTACGGTCTGCGGGTCCACGCCGGTGGCCTTCAGCACCGGGGCAGCGATGCCGTCCTGCTGGTCCAGGATGGCCGCCAGCAGGTGGGCCGGGCGAATATCCGGGTTCCCACCCGCGGAGGCGGTCTGCAGCGCCTGCTGCAGGGCCTCCTGAGTCTTCGTAGTTGGGTTGAATGAGTTCATAATCTGCTTTCTCCTTTAAGTAAATCTCCCTACCTCGGGGAGGTGATCCCACTGTAGAGGCTTCACTAGATGTAACGCAGACAAACTTGAGTATATTCCACTCAACTTTCGAAAATCTTATTTTTCTTGTCCGGGGGCCGCGCTCTGGGCTTCGTGGCTGCCTTCGTGCTCGTCCTCGCGCCAGCCACTGGGCTGCTCCTCGTCGCTGTCGCGGCGCTCGTTCTCACGGTCCGAGAACGTCGCGCGGCGCACCTTGGCCGAGCCGTCGAAGTTGGAACCCAAGGCCCCACCCATGATGCCCAGCGAGGTGGTAAACCACGCGATGTCGACGTAGTCGCGCCAGCCGACGGCCTCGCCGAGCTGCTCGGTCAGGTAGTCCGGCGGGATGACCACCACGGTCAGCGCCGCCATGCCGCAGAAAGTCAGCCCGAACATCATCAGCACGGTCACCAGGACGGTCAGGCCCGTCGAGGCGTTATCCAGCCGCGCGCGCTGCCGGAAGGTCTGGTGGGAGACCCGGTGCCACATGCCGTTGTAGATGACCAGCCAGGTGGACAGCACCAGGATGGCAACCACGCTGACCAGGGCCAGGCGCTGGGGGCTAAGCGCGTGCGCCATCTGCCAGACCGAGCCGTAGAAGATACCGAACCCGCCGGTGGCGACCGTGACCGCCAGGCAGCTGGCCAGGGCCGTCAGCATCCGGCCGGGACGGTTGGTGCGCACCATGCCGGCGACGAAGCGGGCGCGCTGGCCGGTGACGAAGGTAGCATCGGCATGCTCGTCCGCGCCGTCAACGTGCGACGGGGAGCACTCCTCACCTGGGCCCGACCACTGGCCGCTATTGCCGAAGGCCCGGACCCGCTCGGCCAGGTTCTGGCGGCCGAGCCGGAAGCCGAAGGCCGGCAGGCTCACGATGGCGGCATCGCCGGCCTGACCGACCACCTGCGCGGCCACGGGATCGCCGTCGGCGGTCATCGGCATGTCCGTGATGTAGACGAACCGGTCCCAGCCGTAGCGGGTCCGTATCGCCTCAGCCGAGGCCGACAGCGCGATGTTGCCGGAGCCATCCGTGGGCACCGACTCCACCACCACGTCGGCATCGCTTAGTTCTTGATTGACCACTCGGGCGGGCAGGCCGTTATCGACCAGCACTCCCCATTTCGACACACGCGTCACGCACCTTTTCTCTTCATATATTCGGGGGTGCTTATTCTACGCGCGGGGTCTGGCTCGGATCGAACCCCTGGATCGACAAAGCCGCCGCGACCCCTTATCGGACTTGGGGTGCGGCGGCTGGCGGCGCGAGGTATTAGGACTTCTGCCCCACGTGGCCGATGCCTTCCTTGAGGATGGTGCCGCGCGGCGGCATCCAGCCAGCGAACTTGAAGGTGAGGTAGATGCCGACGGCAATCGCCAGCGAGATCCAGCCCAGCCCGGCGGTGAAGCCGTAAATCACGGCGATCGGGGCCACGACGGTCATGCCGATCTCGAAGGGGCCGAAGCCGACGTAGGCCATGCCGTATTCCGACAGGGTGCCGGACTCCAGCTTCGGGTCGACGATCTTGAGGATGGCGATACCGGTGGCGACGGTGGCCGTGGCCCAGCCCCAGCCGAAGATGCCGCGCTCAATCCAGCGCTCGCCGAAGAACTCGGCCGGGAACCACAGCAGGAAGAAGGTGCAGTAGATGGTACCCAGCACGAACAGGACCAGCAGCGGGACCCAGTAGCTAGCGATGGCGGCCGGCACGATGGCGGCGATACCGAAAGCGATCAGGTAGTCGGTGGCAGCACCGGAGACCATGGAGATGGCCTCGCGGTCCAGGTAATCGTTAGCACCCACGGCGTTCATGATGGCGCGGATGATAAGGCCCACCACCATGGACATGGCGAACAGCGGGATGGAGACGTTCTCCCAGACCGAGGAGATAGCCGAGTTGATGAGGTAGGCAATCATGACGGTCAGAACGATGAAGCCCAGGTGCAGGGTCAGCGGCTCAATCGCGGACGGGTTGGTGGTCGCCCGCCCCAGGGACGGGCGGTCCTCGACGTTGCGGATGTAGCCGCGGCGCAGCTCCTCCGGCAGCTCCTTCGGGACGTGGGAGACCTTGCCGCGGCGGATGCCCCAGTTGCCGGCGACGACGCCGCCGATGATGGCGGCCAGCGTACCGACGGTCGCCGAGGTAAAGCCCAGCGAGGACGCGGCCTCAGCGCCAACGCCCTCCAGCGCGCCGCCGACTGCCGCGGCGGTACCGAAGCCGCCGGTGAAGCCGACCGGCAGCATCATGCCGAACCAGTTCGGGGTGTCAAAGACCGGCATGAACAGGAAGACACCCAGCAGGATGAACAGGCCCCACTGGCCCGTGAACATCATGGTGGAAAAGCCCCACATGTTGCGCGCGCCCTTGCGCATGGAACCGCCGACCTCCATGGAGTAGGCCATGGAGGCGAACACGACGGCGATCAGCAGGGAGGTGTAATCGCCCAGCGCGTCGGAGAAATTGATCCAGCCCAGCAGCTCGGGGCCCAGAATCAGGCCCAGCAGGCCGGCCGTAATCGGGGCGGGCAGCAGCAGGTCCTGGAAAATGAACTTGACCTTGTGACGCAGGACGTTGCCGATCACCATGAGCAACGAAATCCAGCCCACGTCCAACATCAGGGAATAAGCAGAAAACTCTTCCACCGGCTATCCTTTCACCTTCATCGTGAATTGCCGCTGCCCACCGTGGGCCGCGGCCGCTCCCCACGGGGCGCCGGCCTGTGAATTTGCCGTGGAACCGCTGTCACCGCGGCACGCCAAATTCCAAATAGCTGACTTTTGGGGGAGTTCTGACCGTGAACACATTACTTGCTTACGGGTGATATACAACATACCGGGGTGTTTTATTAGGGCGCCATTACCCCCGAATAAAAAGGGCCAATCCTCGGCAAACGGTTAGACTAGCTGGTATGTATTCAGCTGAAGTTGTGGTCATCGGCGCCGGTCAGGCCGGCCTCGCGTCCGCTCAGCAGCTCAAGCGGCGCGGCGTGTCCGCCATCGTCCTCGACGCCAACCGCGGCCCCGGCGGCGCCTGGCGCCACCGCTGGGATTCGCTCACCCTAGGTAAGGCGCACGGGATTGCCGATCTCCCCGGCCTGGCCGCCCCGGCCGGCGACGACGCCACGCCGGCTTCCCGCGTCGTCTCCGACTATTACGGCACCTACGAAGAGCACTTCGGCCTCGACGTGCGCCGCCCGGTCCGGGTGGAAAACGTGCACTACGATTCCGCCGCCCACACCTTCCACCTGGCGACCACCGCGGGCAGCTTCCAGGCGCCGGCGCTCATCAACGCCACCGGCACCTGGGACAGCCCGTTTATCCCGCACGTCCCCGGCGCGGCGGAGTTCCGGGGCTGCCAGCTGCACACCAAGGACTACACGCGCGCGGCCGATTTCGCCGGCCAGCGCACCCTCGTCGTCGGCGGCGGGCTGTCCGCCGTGCAGTTCCTGCTGGAGCTCGAAGGCGTCACGGAGACCATCTGGGCCACCCGGCGCCCGCCGGACTTCGTATCCACCGCCTTCGATGCCCGCTGGGGCCGCGCCGTCGAAGACAGCGTGCGGGCCCGCACCCACGCGGGCAAGCGCCCCGCCTCGGTCGTGTCCACCACGGGGATCCCGCCGTGGCAGGACTACCTGGACGCCGTCGACCGCGGCCTGCTGGTCTCCCGCGGCATGTTCAGCGCCATCGATGCCACCGGCGTCACCTTCTCCACTCCCCGCTCGTACGCTGCCCCGGACGTCCACGACGCGGACGCCGAGACCCGCGCCAAGGCCTGGCGCCCCTTCCCCGCCGGCACCCACGTCGAGGTCGACACAATCTTCTGGAACACCGGCTTCCGCCCGCACCTGGGCCACCTGGCGGGGCTGCGGTTGCGCAGCCCACGCGGGGGAATCGAGATGCTCGACGAGGTCACCCCGGCCGCGAACCCGCGCGCCCTGCTGGCCGGGTACGGTTCCACCGCCTCGACCGTGGGCGCCACCCGCGCCGGCCGGCTGGCCGCCAAGCGTGCGGCGGAGGTTTTGGGTAGGTTTTAGGGCCGGTTCTGCGGGGGTTCTGCGAGTTCCGATCAACTTTTGGCCCGTGGGCCCACCCCGGGAACGCAAACTTGATCGAAACTCTCGCGAGCGCGTACCTGCCGCCTAGCGATAACGCGCCCAGGACACCTCCCGGATAATGCCCGAGTGCCAGTTCCACACCCCGTTGGAGGCCATGGGCGCCGGCCGCGGCTGCGTCACCTGCTTGACTACCCGCTTGAGGTGATAGTGCACGCAGCTGCCGCTATAGCGCAGGACCGTGTACCCCGCCAGCGTGGCCTCGTTCGCCTTCCACCGGTCCCGGATGAAGGTGTCGGGCGACTCCGCGGTATGGAACTGATAGCCGTCCACCTCGATGAGCATCTTCAACTCCGGCAGGTGGAGGTCGAAGAAGTACTGTCCTACCTGCACGTTGGTATCCACCCGGTACCCGGCGTCCCGCAAGGCCCGCACGAGCTTGCGCTCAAGCGGAGAATCGCTGCCGATGGAAGCCCGCCCAATAAGGCCGCGCGCCCGCTTGCTGAGCCGCCGGCCGGCGATGTGCTGCTCCAGCACGCTCTTCGCCTTCCTCCCCCGGTACGCCTGCTCCAGCAGCTCGACGGCCTCTTCGTCAGTGCAGTAGTCGATCGTTAGGGCAGGTATATGCACCCGCGCCCCTTCCACCTGGAGTGCCGCCAGCCGCTGGGTCCGGTAGCCGGACACGTAGGCAGATCGCGGGAGCTTGCGCGGGGCGGCCAAGTGCAGCGGGAAGCTAAGCGGCTGACCCAGATAAATCTCGCGCGCGGTCGGCCCGGTGGCCACCGCCTGGGGCCAGCGTCGCATGGCTATCGCCAGCAGCTCCCCCGGCGTCGGCTCCCGCGTCAGGTACAGCCCCTTGGCAATCTTGACGTAGACCCCGGCCGCCGCGCGCCGCCACAGCGTCTTGGCATCCACGCCGGACACGACGATGTCGTCCATAAAGTATTCCCCCCTGCGCTACAGGCTAGCAGCGGAGAGCGCTTCGCCGGGGCGGGCGAGATTCTCGCCGGGGTACACGAGAGTTCCGATCAATTTTTCGCCGCCCGAGCGCGCCGGCAAGCAGAAACTTGCCCGGAACTCCCGCCAAGGCCGACGCCAAACCCAAACCCTTCCCTTTTGTTGACGCGTCCACTATAATGGCGGGCATGAAAGCCTTCGGATTCTTAAGCTTCGGACACTACGCATTCGGCAACCAGCGCGGACCCTCGGCCAGCAAGGTCGCCCGCATCCACCTCAACCTCGCCCAGGCTGCGGACGAGCTGGGCGTGAACAACGCCTCCTTCCGCGTGCACCACTTCGTGCCCCAGGCCTCCGCCCCGATGCCCCTGCTGGGCGCGGTGGCCGGCAGCACCAAGCACATCGAGGTGGGCACCGGCGTTATCGACATGCGCTACGAAAACCCGCTCTACTTGGCCGAGGAGGCCGCCGCCCTGGACCAGATCGCCGACGGACGCGTCGCGCTGGGCATCTCCCGCGGCGCGCCGGAGGTCGCCGAGCGCGGCTGGGAGGCCTTCGGCTACCGCTCGCAGGCCCCCAACGGCGCCGACCTGGCGCGGGCCAACTTCGAGCGCTTCCTGGCGGGCATCGATGGCGCGGGCATGGCCACCGCCGCGCCGCTGGACCGCCAGTACCCGAACATGTTCCAGCCGGGCTCGCAGCTGCCCGTCTTCCCGCACTCGCCGGGGCTGCGCCGCAATATCTTCTGGGGCTCGGGAACCTACCAGTCGGCGGAGCAGGCCGCCCGCGACGGGGTGAACCTGATGTCGTCCACCCTGGTCTCGGAGACCTCCGAGCACACCTTGGGAGAGATCCAGGCCGAGCAGATCCGCCGCTACCGCGCGGCCTGGGCCGCGGCCGGACACGATTGGGCCCCGCGCGTGAGCATCTCCCGATCCATCTTCCCCATCGTCGACGGCGCCGATCACCAGCTGTTCGGCATGCAGGCCACCAGCCACGACCAGGTCGGCATCCTGCCGGACACGGGCGCGTCCACCTTCGGCCGTACCTACGCGGCGGAGCCGGACAAGCTCATCGCCCAGCTACGCGAGGACCCGGCCATCGAGGCCGCCGATACCCTGCTGCTGACCATCCCGACCGCCATGGGCCTGGAGACCAACGTGAAGATCCTGGAGAACTTCGCGAAGCACGTCGCACCGGAGCTGGGCTGGCAGCCCAACACGGAAGGCCCGGTCACCGGCTACGAAATCTAGCCCGCCCGCATCGACCGGCCGCGCCGAGCCAGTAGACTAAGGGACATGAATTCGCGTGTGGAGACCTACGGGTTAGCGGCTGCGTTTTCCCTGGAGGAAGCCGCGGAGCTCATCGAAGCCGGCCACCCGGACGCCGAGCGCCTCCACCGCGCGCTGCACGAGAACCTGTTTGTCGACGTGGTCGAGTCGCGCCAGGTCTTTGCCTGGGACCAGCACCGCGTCCACGCGGACTTCCTGCCCGCGCTGGCCTGGCTGGTGCGCGCCGTGCGCGTTGAACCGGGCGAGCTGGTCATCCCCGCCGAGGTCACGAAGCGGCTCGAGGACATGGCCCGCGCGCACCGCCGCCACGGCTTCCCCGCCGAGCTCTACTCCACGCTGGCTAGCGCCTTTGGGAAGGCGCTGCGGGATGTGGGGGCATCGACGACCATTTCGCGGCGGCTTTCCGGCGTCTTCACCCAGGTCTGCACCATTATGCGCGAGGCTCACCACGCCGCGGACGTCGCCGGCATCCCGCCGGCCTACGCGGGCCGCGTGGTGGCGGTGGACAAGCCCAACCGCGCGACTGCCATCGTGCACGTGGAAATCGGCACGGCCTTAGAATGCGCGCCCGGCCAGTCCGTGCCGGTGACTTCTTCCCTGCTGCCCGGCACCTGGCGGGAGATGACCCCGGCCACCCCGGCGGATTCGACAGGCCAGCTGGAATTCCACCTGGCCGCGGCTGGCGATGCCTCCACCTCCCTCATCCGTTCCCACCCCGGGGATTGGTGGACGCTTGGCGCCCCGGCCCAGGATTTCCCGCACGGGGCCGGCAACGCCGAAGTCCTGGTCAGCCGCAGCACCGGCTGGTCCGCGCACAAGGCCCACCTCCTGGCGTTGTGGGCCGACGTCGCTGCGGGCAAGGTGCCCGAACCCGCGCGCATCGATGTCATTCGGCTGGCCGAAAGCCCCGGCGCCTTCTACGACACCCATTTCCAGGAAAACTTCGCCGCGCTGGCGCCCTGGGTGCGCTTCCACCACCTGGCGGAAAGCCCGCGGGATCCGTGGCTGTTAAGCCCGGCGGATCCGGCGCAATCGCTGAACGTCGAGGTTACCGACGACCCGGCGGCGGCCATCACCGCCATCGCCGGCGGGCGGCCCACCCACGTGGTCGGCCCGGGGATTACGCAGCTAGCCGGCCGCGTGGCGGCGCAGGCCGCGGACTGGCAGCCGGCCGGTTTTCAGGCCTAGCCGACTACGGCTTTTAGGTCCGCGACTCCAGCACCGGCAGGGAACGACGCATGTCCGCGACCTCGTCGGCGTCGATATCGGCGTAGATGATCTCTTCCTCATAGCCGGCCTCGGCGAGGCGCCGGCCCTGCGGGTCCACAATGACCGAGTGGCCGATGCCCGTGGGCCCGGAGGGGTTGCCCGCCTCGTCGTTGCCGCCCGGGCGGGCCTGGCCGGCCGCGCACAGGTAGCTGGTCGAGTCCAGCGCGCGGGCCGCAGACAACAGGCGCCACTGCTCGAGCTTGCCCGGGCCGTCGGCCCAGCTGGTGGGCACGACGATGAGCTGCGCGCCGCGCTGGGCTAGGGCCCGGAACTGGTCCGAGAAGCGGATGTCGAAGCAGACGGCCACGCCGACGGTCCACTCGCCCACCTCGAAGGTCACGAGGTCGACGCCGGGGCGCACGGTGTCGGATTCGCGGTAGTCGAAGGCGTCGTAGGTGTGGATCTTGGCGTAGCCGCGGTGGATATCCGGCCCGGTTATTAGCGCGGTGTTGTAGACGCGGTTGATGGTCTTGTCGCCCTTGACGTAGCTGTCGGCGGGGCTGAACATGCCCGCTACCACGGTGACGCCGAGCTCGGTGGCGAGCGCGTGCAGGCGCTGAGCAAATTCACCATCTAGGTCTTGGGCGCCCTCGTCGAGACGACCCGTGGCAAAGGCCTGCATGGTCGCTTCCGGAAGGACCACCAACTGCGCGCCTTCCGCCGCCGCTTTGCGTATCTGACCTTCGGCTTTGGCGAGGTTCTCCGCCCAGTCAGGGCCCGTGGTTACCTGGACTGCTGCAATCTTCATGGTCTCCACAGTAGGGGGATATCCGCCCGGTTGCGAGAAAAATTCTGGCACTAGATCCGTGACAGCCCTAGCGCCCGCGGCGCAAAGGGGCCCAGACTAAAGGCATGAACCAGTTAACTATTAGTAGCTCTGCCCGTGAATTAGTACGCCAGCAATTAGCCACCACCTACCCCTACCCGGCGGCGGAGACCACCCCGCACCTAGGGCGCTACGGCGCCCGGACGGCGGCGGCCCTCCACCGCGCGCACGCCGCCTGGAGCGCCCGCACCACCGGCTGGGAGGCGCGCCGGAGGGCGCAATTAGCCGACCTGTCCTACTTCCTCGACCACGTGGCCGACACCGATGAGACACTGTCCGCCGCCTTCGAGAGAGGGCAGCACCGATGACGACCTCGCTCGCCCTGCGCCAGGCCGCCGGGACCCTAGACGCGGCCAGCGGAACGCTCGCCGGCCGCTCTGCACTACTTACCCATGATGGGGCCGCGCTATTGTGGGCTGGACTAAGCGGCGACGCACCGCTGGTGGCCAGCCAAAACCTGCGGCACTACGCCCGGCAGCTCGAGCCCGAAGCACAGCAGATGCGACTGGCGGCCGGGCTCCTGGAGGCCTACGCGGAGCTCCATGCTCGCCTCGAAGACTTGGAAGGCCGCGCCGTCCTAGCGCTGGGCGGGACCGCGGCCACGCCGCTGCTGCTGGCCCTGCGCGGCATCGGCGACGGGCTGGACTGGGCGTGCGCGCGCAGCATCGACGCGCTGTGCACGGGCACGCTGCCGGAGCCGCCGCAGCGGCTGGGCGATTTCGAGGACCTGAGCGTCGATGCCATCCACGAGCTCAACCTGGTGACCTCCTCCGAATTCGTCCAAGAACTGGCCCGGGCCAACCCGGATATCCGGCTCCTGGAGGTCTCGAAAGGCCGGATGGTGGCGATTGTCCCGCCGCCCGGGGAGCCGGTATCCACCGAGCCGGCCAGTGTTACCACCTTCATCGAGGGGGTCGGCTCGGCCGAGCCGGAGAAATGGCAACGCACCATCGACAGGACGCGCCAGATAGCCCAGGCCACGGGCGGGACGGCCGTCGCGTGGGCCGGTTACGCCGCCCCTCCCGGCCTCGCGCACGGGGTCCACGCGGAGCCCGCCCAGCGCGCCGGCCGCGACCTGGCCCGCTTCCAGCGCTCACTGCGGCAGCGTTACCCGGACGCGCGGCATACGGTGGTCGGCTACTCCTACGGCAGCGTCGTCGCCGGCTCCGCCGCCACCCAGCCGGAAGGCCTGGCGGCGGACGACCTGGTCCTGCTGGGCAGCCCCGGCGCGGTGGCCGAAAACGCGCAGGACTACCGCCTGCACGGCCACAACCCGCAGGTGCACGCGCTCACGGCGAAAGGGGATCCGATCGACGCGGTCGCCTCACCGTGGGGCGGGATCCACGGTCCCGATCCCACCAGCCGCGGTTTCGGGGCCCGGCCCTGGCCCGAGCCGGTGTACGGCGATCACGGCGCGTATTTCTCGGATCCCCGGTTCTTCGCCCACCTCGGCGACATCGCGCGAGGTAAGACAGGAGGTGCTTAGAACAGGCCCGTCGGCTTCTCGGAGTAGGACACGAGCATGTTCTTGGTCTCCTGGTAGTGGTCCAGCATCATCAGGTGGTTCTCGCGACCCAGGCCGGACTCCTTGTAACCGCCGAAGGCAGCGTGCGCCGGGTAGTTGTGGTACTGGTTAATCCACACGCGACCAGCCTGGATGGCGCGGCCAGCGCGGTAGCAGATGTTCTGGCTGCGCGACCACACGCCGGAGCCCAGGCCGAAGTTGGTGTCGTTGGCGATCTGGATGGCTTCGTCGAAGTCCTTGAAGGTCGCCACGGACAGCACCGGGCCGAAGATCTCCTCTTGGAAGATCCGCATGTCGTTGGTGCCCTTGAAGACAGTCGGCTCGATGTAGTAACCGTTTTCCAGGCCGTCGAGCTGGTTGACGTTTCCGCCGATGAGCGTCTCGGCGCCCTCTTCCGGGCCGATTTTCAGGTACTCGGTGATCTTGTCCATCTGCTCCTGGGAGGCCTGCGCGCCCATCATGGTCTCGGTGTCGAGCGGGTGTCCGATCTTGATCTTCTTCACGCGCTCGATGGCCAGCTCCAGGAACTTGTCCGCGATGTCCTCGTGGACCAGCGCGCGCGACGGGCAGGTGCAGACCTCACCCTGGTTCAGGGCAAACATGACGAAGCCCTCGACGCACTTTTCCAGGTAGGAGTCGTCCTCGTCCATGATGTCCGGGAAGAAGATCGACGGGGACTTGCCGCCGAGCTCCAGGGTGACCGGGATGACCTTGTCCGCGGCGGTCTTGTTGATGATCTTGCCGACCGGGGTGGAGCCGGTAAACGCAATCTTGGCGATCCGGTCGGAGCCGGACAGCGCGGCGCCGGCCTCGTCGCCTAGGCCGTTGACCACGTTGAGCACGCCCTCCGGCAGGAGATCGCCGATAAGATCGAGCAGGAAGAGGATGGAGGCCGGGGTCTGCTCGGCGGGCTTGAGGATAATGCAGTTGCCGGTGGCCAGGGCCGGGGCGATCTTCCACGCGGCCATCAGGAGCGGGAAGTTCCACGGGATGATCTGGCCCACGACGCCGAGCGGCTCGTGGAAGTGGTAGGCCACAGTGTTCTCGTCCAGCTGGGAGATGCCGCCCTCCTGGGCGCGGATCGCGCCGGCGAAGTAGCGGAAGTGGTCCACGGCCAGCGGGATATCCGCGGCGAGGGTCTCGCGCACGGCCTTGCCGTTTTCCCAGGTCTCGGCGACGGCGATCTTTTCGAGGTTTTCCTCGATGCGATCGGCGATGCGCAGCAGCACGAGGCTGCGCTTGGCCGGGGAGGTCTTGCCCCAGGTCTCGAAGGCCTTCTCGGCGGCATCGATAGCCAGGTTGATGTCCGCTTCCTTACCGCGGGCGACCTGGCAGAAGACCTCGCCGGTCACGGGCGTGATGTTGTCCATGTACTCGCCATCGACCGGCGGGACCCACTGCCCGCCGATGTAGTTGTCGTAGCGCTCGCGGAAGTTGGCGATTGCGTCCGGGGTGCCGGGGTTTGCGTACTGCGTCATGGTGTGGAGTCCTTCAACTGGTAGTCGGCATTGAGTGTGGTTTATGTGAAGACCTTCGCACCAAGCTCTACTTAGTGAGCCCAGTCACGAAATCTTGCACGCCATCATATCCAGTCGTTCCGGCTGCCGCTAGGGGGTGATCCTTTCCTGCTACGAACTACCAGTTGGGACAAGCAAAAATCCCTGCCCCCGGAGTCGGGGAACAGGGATTGACGTGGCCGCGCACAACGCACACGGCGCGGCCTAAACAACACGCAAACGGAGGCGCTTAGGCGGGGCGGTGTTTGCCGCCGCGGCGCGGGGACCACATGACCACGGAGGTCGAGCGCGGCACGTGGACCAGCTCGCCGCGCTGCGGCTGGCTTCCGCGCTTTTGTAATTCGGCGCGCAGCTGCGCGACCTCGTTTTCCAATTCGTCGCGCTCGGCGGCCAGCTTGTCGCGTTCCTCGGTGAGCTCGATGATTGCCTTGATGCCGGCCAGGTTGACCCCGTCCTCTTGGGACAGGTTCTGGATCTTGCGCAGCATCGAGATGTCGCGGTCCGAGTAACGGCGGCCGCCGCCGCTGGTGCGGGCCGGGGTGACCAGCCCGAGGCGGTCGTAGGTACGCAGCGTCTGGGCGTGCATACCGGACAGTTCCGCTGCCACGGAGATGACGTACATGCTAGAAAACTCGCTCATAGCTTTTCACCTCCTAGTTCCGCGTGGTGTCCCCGGCCCATCCGGCGCGGGGGTTGAACCCGGAGTCCTTCTCGGCCTGGGCGTAGGAGCGCAGCGCGCTGGAGGCGGCGGCGTCCAGGTTGTTCGGAACCTTGACTTGGACGGTGACCAGCAGGTCGCCGGACTTGCCGCCCCGGGCCGGGATGCCCCGGTTGCGTACGCGCAGCGTCCGGCCGTCCGGCGTGCCCGCCGGGACCTTGACGCGCACCGGGCTATCCAGGGTCGGCACCGTAATGGTGTCGCCCAACGCTAGTTCCGCGAAGGAGACCGGGACGGTGATTTCCAGGTCGTCGCCCTTGCGGGTAAAGACCGGGTCGGATTTCACGTGCACGGAGACGAACAAGTCGCCGGCCGGGGTGCCGTTGGGCCCGGCCTCGCCCTGGCCCGCCAGGCGCACCTTCTGGCCGTCGATAACGCCGGCCGGGATGCGCACGGTGATAGAGCGGGTGCGGTGGACGGTACCGGTGCCGTTGCAGGTCTCGCACGGATCGGTGACGGTCTGCCCGGTGCTGCCGCAGTTCTGACAGGGAGCGGAGAAGCCGAAGCTACCGCGGTTTTCCGAGGTAAAGCCCGTGCCGTTGCACTTCGTGCAGGTGGTGGTGTGGCCGGTCTTCGAGCCCGAGCCGTGGCAGGTGGTGCACGGGGCCTCGCCGCTGAGCTGCAGCGGGATGGTGCCGCCCTTGGCGGCCTCGCGGAATTCGAGGGTTATTTCCGTTTCGACGTCCGCCCCGCGCGTCGGCCGAGCTGCGTGGCCAGCACCACCGCCGCGGTTGAAAACGCCACTGAAGATATCCCCAAAACCACCGCCTCCAGTTTGTCCAGAGTTCCCGAAGAGGTCGGAGAGGTCGAAGTCTTGCGCCCCGTGCGTTTGGCGAAACCCGCCGGGAAATCCGGCGCCTCCTGCCCGGCCGAAGCCGCCGCCCCTGCGCAGCATGGCCTTAAAATCGTCGTACTCCTTGCGTTCCTTCTCATCGGAGAGGACGTCGTACGCCTCGGCGGCTTTCTTAAACTTCTCCAGCGCCTCCGGGTTGTCCGGGTTGGCGTCCGGGTGGTTTTCCCGGGCTAGCTTGCGGTAAGCGTGCTTAATCTCGCTAGCGCTCGCGGACGAGGAGACCCCCAGATCCGCGTAATAATCTTTGTCTGCCCATTCTGGTTTAGCGCTCACTGGGCATCTCCTCCTTTCGAGGTGAAATAGTGTTTCTCAGCCTCGCTATGTGTTTACTAAAAATTTTATCTAAGACTAAATAAAAGGGGCGCCGAGGATAACCTCCCCCGACGCCACCATTAGGAACTAGCTCTGCTCGGACCCGTGCGAGTCCGCGCCGCCTTCCGCCTCATCCGCGGATGCGGACGAATCACTGGGGTCGGCGATGATGACCATCGCGTTGCGTACCAGCCGGTCGCCGACGCGGTAGCCGCGTCGCAAGACGGTGCCCAGCACCTTCTCGTCACCGCTGGAGAGATCCTGAACTGCTTCGTGGATCTCCGGGTCGAAGGCGTCGCCCTCTTCGCCGAAGGCGGCGAGCTTTTGGCCCTGCAGCACGTTGTTGAGCTTGTCGGCCATCGACTTCAGCGGGCCTTCCTCCAAGTCCCCGTGCTGGCGGGCCAGCTCGAGGTCGTCGAGGATGGGCAGCAGCTGGGCGATGACCTGGGCCTTGGCGTTGTCAATAACGCCCTGGCGCTCACGCTCGGTCCGGCGGCGGTAGTTGGTGTACTCCGCGTTCAGACGCTGCAGGTCCTCGGTGCGCTCGGCCAGCTGTGCCTCGAGGTTCGGCTCGGCGGCCGCCTCCGGGTCGACGTCGCCCTCGACGTCGGCCAGGGCCTCGTCCACATCTGCCTCGAGCGTGGGATCCAGCACGGCCTCTTCGGCGGCGTCCGCTTCCGCGTCGGCCTGGGCGTCCGCGGCTTCGGCCGACTGGGCATCGGCAGCCTCGGCGGCAGCTTCCTCAGCACGGTCCGCCGAGGTAGCCTCCGGATCGGTGTTGTCCGGGTCGCCGGGGTTATCCGGCATTCCGTTGAACTGAGTCATTACTTGTCGCCATCCTTGTTGTCGGTGTTGTCGGTGTCCTCGTCCACGACCTCAGCGTCGACGACGTTCGGATCTCCCTGGGCGCCAGCGTCACCAGCCTGGCCTTCCTGGCCAGCCTCGGCAGCCTGTGCCTCGTAGATCTCCTTGCCCATCTCCTGGGAGACGGTGGACAGCTTCTCCACGGCGGACTTAATAGCCTCGATGTCGTCGCCCTTGAGGGCCTCGTCGACGGCGTCGGCAGCCTCGGTCACCTTGGTCTTGGACTCTTCGGAGACCTTGTCGGAGTTCTCGTCCAGGAACTTGCGGGTCTGGTAGGAGGTGGATTCCGCGTTGTTGCGGGTCTCCTGCTCCTCGCGGCGCTTCTTGTCCTCTTCGGCGTGCTGCTCGGCGTCCTTGACCATGCGGTCAATCTCCTCCTGGGACAGGCCGGAACCATCCTGAATCTTGATGGTGTTTTCCTTGCCGGTGCCCTTGTCCTTGGCGGACACGGAGACGATGCCGTTGGCGTCGATGTCGAAGGTGACCTCAATCTGCGGAACGCCACGCGGTGCCGGAGCGATGCCGCCCAGCTCGAAGGAACCCAGCAGCTTGTTGGCGGAAGCCATCTCGCGCTCACCCTGGAAGACCTGGATCTGGACGGAAGGCTGGTTGTCTTCCGCGGTGGTGAAGGTCTCGGACTTCTTGGTCGGGATGGTGGTGTTGCGCTCTATGAGCTTGGTCATCACGCCACCCTTGGTCTCAATACCCAGGGACAGCGGGGTGACGTCCAGCAGGAGGACGTCCTTCACCTCGCCACGCAGGACGCCGGCCTGCAGGGCAGCGCCCACGGCGACGACCTCGTCCGGGTTAACGCCCTTGTTCGGCTCGCGGCCGGTCAGTTCCTTGACCAGGTCAGACACGGCCGGCATACGGGTGGAGCCACCAACCAGGACGACGTGGTCGATATCGCCGACGGACATGTCAGCGTCCTTGATGACCTGGTTGAACGGAGCCTTGGTGCGGTCCAGCAGATCCTGGGTGATCTTCTGGAACTCGGTGCGGGTCAGGGTCTCGTCCAGGAACAGCGGGTTCTTGTCAGCATCCACCGTAATGTACGGCAGGTTGATGTTGGCCTGCTGGGAAGCGGACAGCTCAATCTTGGCCTTCTCCGCGGCCTCGCGCAGACGCTGCAGAGCCATCTTGTCCTTGGTCAGGTCGATGCCCTGGGCGCTCTTGAACTTCTCGACCAGCCAGTCAACGATGCGCTGGTCCCAGTCGTCGCCGCCCAGCGAGTTGTCACCGGCGGTGGCCATGACCTCGACGACGCCGTCGCCGATTTCCAGCAGGGAGACGTCGAAGGTGCCGCCGCCCAGGTCGAAGACCAGGATGGTCTGCTCCTGCTCGCCCTTCTCCAGGCCGTAAGCCAGTGCAGCCGCGGTCGGCTCGTTGACAATACGCAGGACGTTCAGGCCTGCAATCTGGCCGGCCTCCTTGGTGGCCTGGCGCTGCGCGTCCTCGAAGTAAGCCGGCACGGTGATGACCGCGTCGGTGACATCCTCACCCAGGTAGGACTCCGCGTCGCGCTTCAGCTTCATCAGCGTGCGGGCGGAGATCTCCTGCGGGGTGTACTTCTTGTCATCAATGTCGACGGTCCAGTCGGTGCCGATGTGGCGCTTGACGGAGCGAATGGTGCGGTCGACGTTGGTCACCGCCTGGTTCTTAGCGGACTGGCCGACCAGGATTTCCCCGTTCTTGGCGAAGGCCACGACGGACGGGGTGGTGCGGGAGCCTTCCGAGTTAGCGATAACGGTGGCCTCGCCACCTTCCAGTACGGAAACCACCGAGTTAGTGGTACCGAGGTCAATACCTACTGCGCGTCCCATAGTTCTTTACTCCTTCTAAGTGTTTGTTTCTCGTAAGTTGATTGCCTGTGGCTCAACTTCTGATGAGTACGTCAGCCACTCTAACAGAAGTTTGCTTCAAGTCGTTCCAAACCTGAGTGCTGGCCACTCAATCTACACAACGCACCACTCGTCAAAGTTGTTCCCACTCGACTCAACTTTTTAAATCTTTTTCGTTTTCCCAGTTCAGAACACGTCGTCCACCTTCGGTTCCGCGAGCGTGTCCGAAAGTTACCTCCAACAAGTATCCGAAAGAGGATAGGCAGCAGGCCCAAAACTCGGCAGACTGTAAAGCACAGCAGCCGGGAACGGTCGCAACAGCAACGGGACTGGCTGGTTTTCGACCACCCCGGGCTGCTCCTACTCGAGAGACTCAGATTCTTATACACCGAAAGGAACTTTCATGTTCGACTTCCTGACCGACCTCAGCTCCGCCATCGACTTCGAGCAGCTCATCAAGGGCATCTCCGGCCTGATCGACAGCTCCTCCGAGGGCTCCGAGGGCGAGGGCCTGTCCTCCGCTTTCGAGGGCCTGTCCTCCTCCGAGGACTCCGCTTCTGAGGCTGCCGAGTCCACCGAAGCTGCTTCCGAGTAAGCCTTAAACCTCCACTAAACAGAGGCACGAGACTCTTTCACTGAACTTCCCCCGCCGCCCGAGTTCGCGCCGCTCCCAAAAAGAGCGTCGCATGGGACAGACTCGGACGGCGGGGGTTCCTCTATCTTCAGCCCGACCACAGCCCACCGGCACACCAGCGCTAACGATGCCACCCGGCCCGCACCGGCCGCTCCGCCCCACCGCCCCAGCTCGGCCCATCCGACTCCGCATAGCTCGGACGATTCCTTTACGGACTAACGTTGAATACAGAACTTTCATCAAGACCGCACCTCGTTCCGCTCGCCAAAGGAGTCCGCATGTCGGCACTACGACCCCTGCCCGCCCTGCGCAAGCTCCGATCCGTCATGACGCTCGAGCGGGCCGCGATCGTCGTGGGCGCCTTTTGCCTGCTACTTACCCTGCTCGGTGCCGCCATGGAGCCGCCGGAACTCCAACTGGTCTCCGTAGTATTGGGAATCGCGCTGAGCTGCGCGACCGTAGGGGCCTACCGCTATCCGCTGGCTATGACGACACTCTTCCTCATCGTCTGGTTGACCGCCTCGCTCAGCACGCACAACACGTATCTCAGCTGTATCTTTATCGTCCCAGTCTTGGCCGCCATCGTGGCCTACCACGGACGGGTGTGGCTCACCGCGGGCGCTGGGCTCACGCTGTGGGTGGCCGGGCTCATCGATCCGGTCTCAGACCAGAGCACCGTCAACCTCCCTACGGCTGCTACCTGGGGTATGTACGTCAGCCTGGGCATCGTCATCGGCAGCGCCTACGGCCACTCGGCGCGGCGCTACAAAGCGGCCATGGTGGAATGGGACCGTGACGTCCGGAGGCGGCAGAACGATCTCGCCGAGATGCTGCATAATTCGGCCGTGTCCAGCATGACGGTCAACACCATGCAGCTGGAGGCCTTGAGCTTGGAATACGCCAAGGACCCCAAGCTGGCCGAGCGCCTCGATGAGCTCAGTGACTCCATGCGCGCGACCATGTCGGAGATCCGCGCCTTGACTAGCGTGCTGCGCAGCTCCAACGACGATCCCCAGTCGGTCCTCGGCATCGGCGACAAGACCGGCAAGAAGCCCACCACGTTCGCGAAGCTGCTGACCGAAGAAGCCTCCCGACTCCAGAAGCTGAACCGCCAGCCTAAGACGACGGTCCAGCTGGACGATTTCGATCCCAGCTTCAGCCAGGACGTCCTCGACGCGGTCGCCGCCATCGTCAACGAGGCGTGCATCAACGCCGTCAAATACTCCCCGCCCGGCGCGGACATCGACCTACTTGTCCGGCCTTATCTGGGATGGATCAGCCTGACGATTTCCAACCCGATCGCCACGTCCCGAGTCGCTGACAACGCCATGTCTTCGGGCATCGGCCAGGCGTCCATGCACCGGATCGCCACCACTATCGACGCCAAGCTCAGCAGCACGGAAAACGACGGCAACTGGGAAGTCACGTTGTCTCTTCCACCACATAGCTATACACGTCGATGATCTCACATAACCTTGGCGGCTATCATTGAGCTAAGTTATGCTAACGCTTGCTACCATCTCGAACACTCTCTAGAGACATCCCTGGAAAGGACCCCAATGAACGCTCTCGCAGGTTTCCTCGCACCTTTGCTCCTCTCTTCGCAGCTGATCGGCGGCGCCCCCGCCCTTAGCTCCCAGGACGCACCGGTTACCGTCGCCCCGTACGAGTCCGCCGCTGAAAAGGCCTTCGGCTGCCCGTCCCCGTTTTGCCCGGGTCGGTAATTAACCTCCTGGTCGTCGACGACGACCCGCTGGTACTCGAAGCGCTAGGACACTACTTCGCTAGCGCGGACGACATGAAGGTGGGCGCTACCGCCGAAAATGGAAAAGCCGCCCTTGCTCTGCTCGGGGAGCAAGATTTTGACGTCATCGTGGCAGATATTCACATGCCGGAAATGGACGGCACGACACTGCTGCGCAAGGTCGGGGAGATGGACAATCCCCCGGTCTTTATCGCGATGACCGCCATGGACAATGACGACACCCTGTTGGACGTCATGTCCCACAAGGCGGCCGCCTATATCCTAAAAAGCTCGAAGCCCGCCTATATTTTGGAAACGGTGCGCGAAGCCGTGAAGGGCGGCACGGTGGTCACGCCGCAGTCGCTGACCCGCCTGGTTGAGCACCTGCCGGAGCTACAGAACACCACCACTATGCGGCCGACGGCGGCGCTCGACAATCACGATGTTCCCCCGGCGCAGCTGCGGGTACTGGAGCTGCTGTGCGAGGGCCAGTCGAACGCGGAGATCGCGGCATCGACGGGCTATGCCGACGGCACGATTAAGAAATACATCTCTTACCTGCTGGCCGAATTCCAGGCCAAGTCTCGTCTTGATCTCGCCATCAAGGCGCTCAAAGCCGGCTACGGCCAGTAAAAGCTGCCCAGCCCCGCCCTACCCCCTAGGTCGGAACTTCCTGCGGAAACAAATCAACCTTTCTACCCCCATCGGGCATTTTCGCCTACCCACTAGCGTCAGTTGTGTGGGTTTCTTATAATGACCGCAATAGCAAGCAGCATTACACCCACCCGCTTGTGGTTGCTTAGGTCACAAGGGGAGTAGGGTGGCTGCACAACATAACGGCCGTTCCGCCCGGGGCGTCCGCAACCACGAGTCTTAGTCTTAGCTCTAGTGCCTGTGTGCTAGCTCCAGACCTAGTTCTATCTCTTTGTCCTCTAGCCAGGTAAGGAAGGTGAGCGTTGAACGTCTTTCTGGCGCGGATTCGCCGCGCGAGTGACCGGCCTCCCGTATAGATAGCCGGCACACTCCGCCAAAAGATTGGTCCAACCTGCGGCACGCGCACCCGCGTGCACGGCAAGCGTATGGCTGCTTCCCCGCCAGAGACTTCTGCCCCAACCCTGTTGGGGCGACGTTTGGCGCGGCGGAAGCGTTAAACAACACTTTCCATTTCCACCCGGCCCGGGTAAGACCCGGGACGCTCGACTAACCCGCATGCCAGCTGGAGATAGCCGCAGCGGGCCACCATCACCGGCCCGGGTCTCACCGCACAAAGAGGTAGAACCACTATGACTTCTCCTGCCAACACCCGTTTGCCCGAATCCGACGACGTCGAAGCCATCGTCGAATCCGCCGTCCGCCAGGCCCGCACCTGGCTCGCCGCTAGCGCCAACGAGAAAGACCAGGCCACCGAGCAGCTCGCGGACCTGCTGCGCGACACCGACGGTGTGAAGTTCACCATGGACTTCGTCGACCGCGTTATGCGCCCGGAAGACGACAAGGTCGCAGCTCACGCGCTGAAGAAGATTAACGAAAACTTCGATCCGGCCTTCCTCGGCAAGATCAACGCCTCCCTGATCGGCTTGGGAGGTTTCTTCGGACCGATCCTGCCGAACCTCGTGATGCCGCTGGCCCGCATGCGCATGCGCCAAATGGTCGGCCACCTGGTCGTCGACGCCGAGTCCGACGCCCTGAACAAGACCCTGGACAAGGCCACCGAGTCCGGCGAGCAGCTCAACCTGAACCTGCTGGGCGAGGCCGTCCTCGGCGAGGACGAGGCCCGCTCCCGTGCCGAGCGCACCCTGGCGCTTATCCGCAACCCACGCGTGACCTACGTGTCCGTGAAGGCCTCCTCCATCGTGGCCCAGCTCAACCCGTGGGACATCGACGGCTCCGTCGAGCGCCTCAAGGAGCGCCTGCGCCCCCTCTACGAGGAGGCCGCCAAGCGCAGCCCGAACGTCTTCATCAACCTGGACATGGAGGAGTACCACGACCTCCACCTGACCATCCGCCTGTTCAAGGAACTGCTCAGCGAGCCGGAGTTCAAGGAGCTGGAAACCGGCATCGTCCTGCAGGCCTACCTGCCGGACACCTTCGCCGCCCTGCAGGAGCTGGCCGAGTTCGCCAAGCAGCGCGTGGCCGAAGGCGGCGCCAAGATCAAGATCCGCCTGGTCAAGGGCGCCAACCTGTCCATGGAGCACGTCCAGGGCGAGGTCCACGGCTGGCCGGTCGCCCCCTACATCACCAAGCCGGAGGTCGACGCCAACTACTTCCGCCTGCTGGACTACATCCTGCGCGAAGAATTCGCTGACTCCGTCCGGATTGGTGTAGCCACCCACAACCTCTACACCGCCGCCCTGGCCGCGGAGCTGGGCAAGAAGCGCGGCGTGATGGACATGATGGATTCCGAGATGCTGCAGGGCATGTCCCCGGCCCAGCAGGAGGCCGTCCGCAAGGTCTTCGGCGGCCGCCAGATCCTCTACACCCCGGTCGTGCACATGGAAGACTTCGACGTCGCCGTGTCCTACCTGGTCCGCCGTCTGGAGGAGAACTCCGCCCCGCAGAACTTCCTCTACGCCCTGTTCGCCCCGGACGAGGCCCGCAGCGATCACCTGACCCCGCTGCAGGATCAGGAAGCCCGCTTCCGCCGCGCCGTGGAAGACCGCTGGGACACCTTCGCCGGCGCCCGCCGCCAGCAGGACCGCACCGCCGAGGAGGGCCAGGGCCGCCAGGCTCCGGTCACCGGCCGCTTCGTCAACGAGCCGGACACCGACCCGGCGCTGCAGGCCAACCGCGAGTGGGCCCTGAAGTGGCTGTCCACCGACCCGGGCGAGCACACCGTCACCCAGGTCACCGATCCGGCCGAGGTGGAAACCGCCGTGGCCAAGGCCAAGACCCTGGCCGAGGACTGGGGCTCCAAGACCGGCCACGAGCGCGCTGAGGTCCTGGAGACCATCGGCGACCGCCTGGCCGATTACCGCGGCCGCCTGGTCAGCGTCATGGCTCACGAGGCCAACAAGACCGTGACGCAGTCCGACCCGGAGGTCTCCGAGGCCATCGACTTCGCCACCTACTACGCGCACTCCGCGCGCCTGCTGGACGAGGCCCGCTCCAAGTTCACCCCGAACCGCGTGACCGTGGTGACCCCGCCGTGGAACTTCCCCGTGGCCATCCCGGTCGGCGGTGTGCTGTCCTCCCTGGCGGCGGGCTCCACCGTCATCATCAAGCCGGCCCCGCAGGTGGTTCACTGTGCCCAGGTGGCCGTGGAGGCCATCCACGCCGGCCTGAAGGAGCATGGCCTGGACACCGACCTGGTCCAGCTGGTCTACACCGATGAAAGCGAAGCCGGCAAGACGCTCATCTCCCACGCGGACGTCGACGCCGTCATCCTGACCGGCGCTTCCGACACCGGTGCGCTCTTCCGCTCCTGGCGCCCGGACATGAACCTGATGGCGGAGACCTCCGGCAAGAACGCTCTCATCATCACCCCGGCCGCCGACCCGGATCTGGCCATCCAGGACCTGTACCTGTCCGCCTTCGGCCATTCCGGCCAGAAGTGCTCCGCCGCCTCCCTGGTGATCTTCGTCGGCGCCGCCGGCACCTCGGAGCGCCTGCGCAACCAGCTGCTGGACTCCGTGCGCACGCTCATCCCGGGCCCGGGCTACGAGGTCAAGACCACCATGAACGGCCTGGCTGAGCCGCCGAGCGAGAAGCTCTACCGCGGCCTGACCCAGCTGGAGCCGGGCGAGAAGTGGCTCATCAAGCCGGAAAAGCTCAACGAGGAGGGAACCCTGTGGTCCCCGGGCATCCGCGACGGCGTCCAGCCGGGCTCCTGGTACCACCTCAACGAGTGCTTCGGCCCGGTGCTGGGCATCATGCACGCCGAGACCCTGGAGGAGGCCATCGAGTGGCAGAACTCCACCGGCTACGGCCTGACCGGCGGCATCCACTCCCTGGATGACGAGGAGATCGACTACTGGATCGACCACGTCGAGGTCGGCAACGCCTACGTCAACCGCGGCATCACCGGCGCTATCGTCCAGCGCCAGTCCTTCGGCGGCTGGAAGAAGTCCGTCATGGGCCCGGGTGCCAAGGCCGGCGGCCCGAATTACGTGCCGCAGATGGGCACCTGGGAGGACGGCGAGCTGCGCGCCCGCGACGTGGACATCAAGGCCAACATCGCCGGCGAGCTGCGCCAGTGGACCGACCGCCTGGACTCCGTGCTGGACGAGGGCGACGCCGCCTGGCTGTTGCGCGCCGCGGAGCTGGACCAGCTGGCCTGGCAGGAAGAGTTCGGTCGCAACCACGACCGCACGGCCCTGATCTCGGAGGCCAATATCTTCCGCTACCGCCCACTGCTGTCGGCCCTGTCCGTCCGCGTCGGCGAGGGCTACAAGGTCCGCGACGTGGCCCGCCAGCTGCTGGCCACCGCCATCACCGGCACCCCGATCGACATCTCGGCCCCGGCGAATATCGCCGCGGACCTGCGCGACATGGGCTTCCGCGCCCGCACCGCCAGCGCCGAGGAGTTCGCCAACGAGGTCGCCGAGATGTCCTCGGCTCGCATCCGCGCCCTCGGTGCGGTGGAGCAGCCGGTCCAGGAGGCCGCGGTCAAGTCCAACTCGGTCGTCCTCGACCAGCCGGTCCTGGCCGACGGCCGCCGCGAGCTGCTGCCGTACCTGCTGGAGCAGGCCGTCTCCGTGACCATGCACCGCTTCGGCATCATCCGCGAAATCGGCGATATCCGCCGCTAGGGGCGGTACCAGCGTTTCCGCGGCCGCCGCTTGTATGGCATAGTTGGTTCCTATGGATAGCCAGCATGACGATATAAGCACCGGACAGGCGTCCGCCTCCCGCCAGGCGGACGCCCAACCGGCCAAGGAAAACGCTGAACAGGACGCTAAGAAGGACCAGACCACCACCCTGGTCAGCCAGGACGACCACGGCCTGGGCCGGGAGACCGCGCGCGATACGCCCGGCGACCCGGACAAGAAGGCCCAGGTCCTGCGCGCGGACTTGAAGTCCGCCTCGCTCACCTCGCTGCAGCTCATCGCTGTCATCGCGGGCGTGGCCGTGGTCGGCTACCTCCTGCGCTTTATCTGGGTCGGGCTCCTGCCGGTCATCCTGGCCATCCTGGTCAGCACCGTGCTCTTTCCCATCACGGCCTGGCTGCGCCACCACAAATTCCCGCGCGCTCTCGCCGCGGTGACCACTTTGCTGGCATTCTTGCTCATCTTCGTCGGCATCTTCTCCGCGATGGCCCCGGTGGTCTCCAACCAGGGCGCGACCCTGGTCAGCCAGGCCGAAAGCGGCATCAATGAGCTGGGCCGCCTGGTCGAAGAATCCCCCATCAACGTCGACGGGCAGCAGCTCGAATCCGTCATGGAAGACGCGGTCAACTTCCTCAAGGGCCAGGCCAGCAACATCGCCACCGGCGTGATGACCGGTGTCTCCGCGGCCAGCTCCATCCTGGTGGCCTTTGTCATCATGCTCTTCGTGACGTTCTTCATCATCAAGGACGGCGACAAGTTCCTGCCGTGGCTGCGCAAGTACACCGGCTCCGCCGCCGGCTGGCACATCACGGAGCTGGGCTCCCGCATCTGGGCCACCCTGGCCGGGTTCATCCAGGCGCAGGCCGCCGTGGCCTTCGTGGACGCCGCGCTCATCGGCCTAGGCCTGTGGGCCCTGCAGGTGCCGCTGGCCTTCGTCATCGCCGTGGTAACCTTCTTCGCCAGCTTCATCCCGATCATCGGTGCGGTGACCGCCGGCGCCCTGGCCGTCATCATCGCGCTGGTCTCCAACGGCCTGACCAACGCCCTGCTGGCGCTGGCGCTTATCGTCATCGTGCAGCAGGTCGAGGGCAACCTGCTGCAGCCGCTGCTGCAGTCCAAGGCCATGGGCCTGCACGCCGCCGTCGTCCTGCTGTCGGTGACCATCGGTTCTACCCTCTCCGGCATCATCGGCGCCTTCCTGGCCGTGCCGGTGGCCGCGACCATCACCGTCATGCTGCGCTACTACGCCGAGATGACCGGCCTGCGCTCCGGCGAGATCGCCCCGGACGAGCTGGACATCTCCACCGGCGAGAAGCAAAAGGATAAAGACTCCGACAGCGACGCCCCCACCCCGCGCCAGAAGGTCGCCGAGCTCTTCCAGTCCATGAGTCCACAGCGCTAAGCACCTGGCCGCCCCAGCCCAGCTGCGCGCGCACTAATACCCGGGTCGGTTTAGACCGGCCCGGGCATTGTTGTGTTTTAGGCGGCTAGGCTAGCGCGGCAGCAGGCCCAAGTCGGTGACGGCGGACATCAGCTGGCGGGCGCCGCGGTCCAGCACGCCGGCCCAGGTGCCCACGGAGGACTCGTCGGCCGGGTCGGAGACCTGCTTGAGCAGGGTGCAGGGCACCTCGAAGCGCTGGCAGACCGCGGCCACGGAGTAGCCCTCCATGTCACACAGCGCGGACTCCTGGGCCAGGCGGTTGCGGGTCTGGGTATCAGAGACGAATAGGTCGCCGGTGGCCAGCGAACGCACCGGCAGGCGCCCGGAGGTAGGCAGCTCAATGCGCTCGGGCAAAAGGTACTTGCCGAGGTCGGACAGGACCTCCAGCTTGAAATCATGCTTGGTAACCGCGTCCACCTCGAAGACGCCGGCCAGGCCGTCGTGTAGGGCGCCGGCGGTGCCGATATTGACCACCCGGGAGGGCATCTCGTCACGCAGGCGGGCCTCGGTCAGAACCTCCGTCAGGGAGATTGCGGCCGGCAGCGTCCCAATGCCGGTAATCAGCAGTGCGGCGTCGTCAGGGACGTGCGCCGCTTCAGCGTCGACGGCAGCCACAAACAGCGGTTTATCAGCAATGCATCTCATACTTTCGATCTTACTTGGACGCCAAGTGACTTAGCACGGCGGCTCGGGTTTAGCCCGCATCCGCGCCTCCACAATCACGCCGCGGCCTCAGCCCTGGTGGGCGAATTGCCACAGGGTGGCTGCCTGGTGCGGATCCACGTCGATGTCGAAATGCTGCTGCAGCGCGCCGCGCAGATCCTCTGGGTCGCTCAGCTCTCGGGTCTCCTGCGCGGTTTTCAGCTTGGCATTGAAGATGGACTCGGTGCCCTCGCCGCGGCGCACCACGACGAGGTTCCCGGTAAACATCTCGCCCTCCCGGGTGGCCGCATACCAGCAGGCCATGTCCAGATCCGCCGGCTTAGGGTGCCAGTTGCAGATCCCGTAGACGTCCTTGTAGCCCGTGGGATGTTTCTCGGAGACCTCGGTGCGTGACTGCAGGATGTAGTCGACCGCGCGCGGGTCGTCGTCGGCCGCGGGCACTAGGCGGAAGCCGGCGCGTTCCGTGCCGTCGAAGGGAACCGCCACGGTGGGCGTTCCCCCGCCGAAGCCGGGATCGATGAGGTAGCGCTCCCCACCAAAATGCGCGATATTGCCGCAGTGGGTGGCCGCGCCCGGCTCCTGGCTGCCGCTGAGCAGCACCCGGGCCAGGAAGCGGTGGTGGTTTACTCCTAGCTCGTCCAAGGCCTGGTGGATGATTTCCGCGTGCTCGAAGCAGAAGCCGCCGCGGCCCTGATCCAGTAGCTTGCGGCGCACGTCGGCGGGCTTAATACTCACCCCGCGGCCCAAGGCCACGTCCACGTTGTCGAAGGCAATCGTCTTGGTGTGGCGGTCTACGACCTCGTCGAAGAAGGCGACGCCGTGGTCCGCTGCGGCATCGACAAGCGCCGCCGGACCTCCGATCCGATCGCGGTAGTTTTCCAGCATTATTCCTCCTCACTCTGGCCCGTCCGGGCGCTATCCGCGAGCTTAAGCAGGTTTGCGGCGTTGGACCACAGAATCTGTTCCTTTTCCTCCTCGCTGAAGCGGGAGTTACGCACGTAGTCGAAGGCGCGGACGTATTTTTCCTGCTGGAAATACGGGAAATCGGAGCCGCCCATCAGCTGCGAGAGTCCGAAGGTTTCCGCGGCGAGCGCTAGCGAGGGCTCGTGGAAGTTGGCGGCGTCGAAATAGAACTGCCGCAAGGTCGCGTTCGGCGATGCCGGGAACGCGTCCCAGTCCTCGTAGTTGTCCTCAATCCGCTGCGCCAGCATAGGCAGGTCGCCGCCCAGATGCGCAACGTGGAACGTAATCTTCGGGAAGCGGCGGGGGATATCGGCTTTCAGCAGCTCCAACGTGGCGGTGGCGTCCTCGACCGGTGCGCCGTTCACCCACTCCAGGTGCTGATCAAGCAGCCACTTCGAGTTCACGCCGCAGCCGGTCGGGTGGATATTGACCACCGCGCCCTTTTCGTTGAGGAAGTCCCAGACTGGGTCGAGGTAGCTTTCCGACAGGTAAGGACGCTGCGCCAGCAGGGTCGGCAGCCCGATGCCGCAGAACTGGCCGGAGCTTTCAATCCACTCCAGTTCCTTTAAGGTCGCGTCGACGTGCGGGAGTGGCAGGGCCGCGTAGTTATAGAAGCGGCCCGGGTACTGGTCCGCGATGTCGATATAGCGCTGATTAATCATGCGCGCGGCATAAGCGGCGTGTTCGGCTTCGGGCAGCGCGGGGCTTTGCGGAGTCACCGCGAGCACCTGGGCCTTGACCCCGGCTTTATCCATCCATTCGATCCGCGCCTGCATGTCCTCGCTACCGGAATCAGCGCCCATGCCCTTGGCGATCTCGGTGCTGCCTTCCGGGGCGCCGTGCGCGCCGAGGTAATCCAGGTAATCGTCCGGGTAGACGTGCGCGTGCGTATCGATGGCGTCGAGAACTCGTTCGTGCTGCATCAACTTCCGTCCTAACTGTCGGTGTTTATTGGCCTATTCCTGCCCACGAGCGCCGCGGGGAGTGCGCGCTGCGGCGGCGAAGGCAACTGCGGCTGCCCCCAAGACTATGCCGATTACTGCGAGCAGGTTGAGGGCGGCTGCGCTCGGGCTGTGTTCTGCCATGAGCGCGGCGGTGACGGCGGAGACCAGCGCGGAGGAAATCGACATGCCGATGGAGCGCATCAGGGCGTTCAAGGCGTTAGCCGAGCCGATCTCCGCCGCCCGGACATGATCGACCAGCATCATCGGCAGGCCGGCGTAGCCGATGCCCACGCCGATGGAAATCACGGTCGCCCAGACAAGGATCCACCCGCCGTTGAAGTCAATAACCAGGCGGCAGAGGTAGCCCAGCGCGGTGATGACGGAACCGATGGTGATGACCATCCGCGCCCCCAGCGCCTGCGCGAGCCGGGCGCTGACCGGGGCGACGAGCAACATGGCGGCGGCGGACGGCAGCATCACGAGGCCGGCCGCGGCGGCGCTCCACTCGTGCCCGCCCTCCGTAGTGGGGTTCTGCAGCTCCAGGGTGGTCAGCAGCAGGTTTGTGAACATGAGGATGCCCAGCAGGATCGAGGCGAGGTTGGTCAGCAGCACCGGCCGGTAGGTGGTAGTGCGCAGGTTGACCAGCGGGAACTCCTGGCGGACCTCCCAGCGGATCCAGGCGGCGAAGAACACCACCGCCAGGATGAAAAGGGCGACGGTCGGCAGGCTGGCCCAGCCCCACGCCGCGCCCTGGGAAAGCGCGGTCAAAAAGGCGCTCAGCCCCAGCGCCAGCCACACCGCACCGCCGTAGTCGAATCGGCCGGCCACGCCGCGGGAAGAGGGAACGAAAACCCCCACTGCCACGAAAGAAATGACCGATATGGCGGCGGCGATCCAGAACATGGACTGCCAGCCGAAGGAGTTAAAAAGCACTCCGCCCAGCGGGATGCCCACGCAGCCGCCGATGCCCAGGGTGGCGCTCAAGATGGCCAGGGCGGAGCCAATCTTTTCGCGTGGCAGGCTATAGCGCATCTCGGCCATCGCCACCGGGATGAGCGCCGAGCCGATGCCCTGCAGAGCACGACCAATGATGAGGGTCGCGATGTTGCCGAGCGGCGCGATGATGGAGCCCGCGACAACGGCCGCGATGGTCACCAGCATGACCGTCTTGCGCGAGTACATATCGGCCAGCCGGCCGATGATTGGGGTTGCCACGGCGCCGGCCAGCAGCGTCGCCGTGACCGCCCAGGACACCGCCGTGCCGGAGGTGCCGAGGATGCCCGGCAAGTTCGGGATCGCCGGAACGACGATCGACTGCAGCAGGGTGACCACGAGGCAAGAAAAGCCGGCGACGGCAATCAAGATCCCCGGCACCGCGCTGACCCCCGCCTGCGGCCTTTCCTGGTGCTTTTGTCCTTCCATAAGTCTGCTCCCATCCTTAGTGGCTCGATTGGGTTAAATGATCTGGAAGCGACACTAAGGAACCGGTGCATAAAGATGCTTATTAAGGCATAGTTTGAGCCATTTTTCTTTCATGCAGCATATATCCGTTACTTTTTCACTCGATGCTGCCTAGTTCCGCCACGGGAACCGGACTACGCTGGAAGCTACGGGGATAATCACCCCGAATGGCATCTGTACACACCTACGAGGAGCCGCCGTGCGCATATCCCCGTCCGCCCTGGACGACTTCGATCATCGCCTCTTATCTGCCCTGCGGCGCGCCCCCACCGCTTCTTTCGCGGACTTGGCGGCGCAGCTGGACTCGGCACCGCGGACCGTCGCGCGGCGCTACCACCGGCTCACCTCCAACGGGATTCTCAGGGTGGTGGGCCGAACCGCGGCAGCGTCGCCGGCCTCCATCGCCTGGTTGGCGCGGCTTTATGGCTCTCCCCAAGAATTGGAAAAGCTGGGGTCGCAGCTCGTGGAGCGCAAAAACACCCGGTGGATCCGTATGGCCATCCACCGCGGGGAGCTCATGTGCGGCTTCGCCACGCCCGCCCAGAGCAAGGAACCGCTCCTCGACCAGCTGCGGACCTCGCTACCCTTCGACCAGGTCGAGACTTTCCAGCTGCTGAAGATCTGGGGAATCCCGGTCGCGAACTCCGGCGCCTTCGCCGCCCTCGATGCCACCGATAAACGCATTCTCGCTGCTCTAGCCGTTAACGGTCGCGCCAGCTCCGTGGAGCTCGCCGAGGCCGCCCACGTGGATCAGGCAACCGCCTACCGGCGCCGGAAAAAGCTGGTGGAGTCCGGGATACTCTATTTCGAGGCGGACATCCCCCGCCAGGCCACCACCCATATCGCGGATGCCATGGCCTGGTTCAAAGTCGCCCCCGGGCACATCGCCGCGCTCGGCGATGCCCTCTCCGCCTCGGGCTCCACACAATTCGTAGCCGCCACGACAGGGCGCTTCCAGCTGGTGGCCAACCTCTGGGCCGACTCGCAGACGGAGCTTTTCAGCTTCCTCGACTCCCTGGCCGGGTTTCACATTGTGGACACCGAGCTCGTGCCGATGGGCCCCTCGTTTAAACAGGTGCCCTTCTGACCCGGGGACGCCGGCCGGCTAGCGCAGGCGCCGGCCCACGAAGCCGGCGGCCAGGGTGTTGCCGGTGCTCGGGTCCACCAGCAGGAAGTTGCCCACCGCGCCGCGGGCGGCGTAGTCCTCGACCGGCAGCTCGACCGGGGTCTGGACCACGACGTGCGCGATCTCGTTGAGGGTGACCGCCTCCGGATCTTCCTGGTCGGCCACGCCGTCTAAATCCAAGATGCGCTCGACCTGGGTGATGCGGGCCTTGACCACGGCGGTGCCGTAGCGCAGCTTGACCATCGGGCCGGGCTTTAGGTCCTTTTCCGTCAGCGCGACGACGGTGGCGGCGAACTCGCGGGTGGCCTCCGGCCGGTCGGTGCCGGCGATGAGGTCGCCGCGGGCCAGGTCCACGTCGTCAGCCAGGCGCAGCACGACCGATTCGCCGGCGCGGGTGGCCTCTACCTCCCCATCGGTGGTGTCGATGTGGGTGACGGTGCTGGTGCGGCCCTCCGGCAGGGTCACCGTGTCGCCGACGGCGATGGAACCCGCCTGCACGCGGCCGGCGTAGCCGCGGTAGTCGCTGGCGTGCTCGCGGATGACGTACTGGATGGGGAAACGGAAGTCCAGATCCTCGGCGCGGCCGCCGGCCACCGGCACGTCCTCGAGCGCCTGCAAGACGGTCGGGCCGGAGTACCAGTCCATCTGGGTGGAGGGCTCGACCACGTTGTCGCCCTTGAGCGCGGAGATCGGCACGACCTGGGTATCGGTCAGGCCCAAGCGTTCGGCCAGGGTGCCGAATTCTTCCTCGATGGCGCGGAAGGTCGCCTCGTCGTAGTCGACCAGGTCGATCTTGTTGACGGCCAGGATGACGTGGCGCACGCCCAGCAGGGCCGCGACGTTGGCGTGCCGGCGGGTTTGCTCGACCACACCGTGGCGGGCATCGATAAGCAGCACCACGACCTGGGAGGTCGACATGCCGGTGACGGTGTTGCGGGTGTACTGCACGTGGCCCGGGGTGTCCGCCAGAATGAAGGTGCGCTTGTCCGTGGCGAAGTAGCGGTAGGCCACGTCGATGGTAATGCCCTGCTCACGCTCGGCGCGCAGGCCGTCGACCAGCAGGGACAGGTCCATGCCGTCGAAGCCACGGTCGGCGCTGCTGCGCTCCATGGACTCCATCTGATCGGCCAGCACGGACTTGGTGTCGTGCAGCAGGCGGCCGACGAAGGTGGACTTGCCGTCGTCGACGGAACCGGCGGTGCACAGGCGCAGCGTCTCGCGCTCTTTGAGCTGATCCACTCCCTGGACCGGGGACGGGCTTTGGGTGGTAGGCATCAGAAATAGCCCTCCTTCTTGCGATCTTCCATGGCGGACTCGGATAGCTTGTCGTCCGCGCGGGTCGCGCCCCGCTCGGACAGGGTGGAAATGGAAATCTCGGCCAGCACCTCGTCCGGGGTGGAGGCGGTGGACTCAACAGCACCGGTGCAGGACATGTCGCCGACGGTGCGGTAGCGCACGGTCTTGGTCACCAGCTCCTCGCCCTCGGCCGGCCCGCCCCACTCGCCCGGGGCCAGCCACATGCCGTTGCGGTTGAACAGCTCGCGCTGGTGGGAGTAGTAGATATCCGGCAGCTGCAAACCGCGGGCGCCGATGTATTCCCAGATATCGGACTCGGTCCAGTTGGAGATGGGGAAAACGCGGATGTTCTCCCCGGCCATCTTGGCGCCGTTGTAGAGGTTCCACAGCTCCGGGCGCTGGCGGCGCGGGTCCCAGCCGCCGAAGGAGTCGCGCACGGAGAAGATGCGTTCCTTGGCGCGGGCGCGCTCCTCGTCGCGGCGCGCCCCGCCCAGCACGGCGTCGTAGCCGCGCTCGGCGATGGTCTCGACCAGCGGGACGGACTGCAGCGGGTTGCGGGTGCCGTCGGGGCGCTCCTGCAGGTCGCCGCGGTCGATCCAGTCCTGGACCTTGGCCACGTGCAGGCGGGCGCCGGATTCCTCGACCAGGCGGTCGCGGAACTCGATGACCTCCGGGAAGTTGTGCCCGGTGTCCACGTGAAGCAGCTCGAAGGGCACGGTGGCCGGGGCGAAGGCCCGGCGCGCCAGCTCGAAGACCACCACGGAGTCCTTGCCGCCGGAAAAGAGCAGCCCGACCTTGTCGAACTGGCCGGCTACCTCGCGCAGGATATGGAGGGATTCGTTTTCTAGATCTTTCAGGTGTGGGGAAAGTGCAGTCATTATTCGTGTAACCCGCATTCTGTCTTGCCGTCAGCGAATACTCGTCCCGAGCGGGCGTCGTCGCCCTCTGCCACGGGGAAGGTCAGGGGCGCGCACCCGATGGAGCGGTACCCCTGCAGGGTAAGGGGGTGGATGATGAGATCGTGGTCTCGGATGTAGGCGTCCGTGTCATCCAGGTCCCAGGTAATCATCGGCGAAATCTTGAGCCGGCCCGTGCGGTCCAGGCTGAGCGCCGGGGCCTCCGCGCGGTGCTCGGAGTCCGCCCGGCGCAGGCCGGTAATCCAGCCCACGTAGTCGTCCATCGCCATGTTCAGCGGCTCCACCTTGCGCATGCGGTTGTAGGAGGCCACGTCCCAGGAGTACATGCGCGGGCCGTAGATTTCGTCCTGCTCCTCCGGGGTCAGCAGGGGCCGGATGCGGCGCAGCGGCAGGTCCGGGTAGCGCTTTTCGACGGCGTCGGCGGTCTCCAGGGTCTCCGGGAAGTGGAAGCCGGTGTCGATGAAGAGCAGATCCCCGTCGAGCCCGGCCTGGTGGGCCAGCTCGGCGAGCACGGTGTTTTCCATGGACATGGTCACCGCCACGCGGCCCGGCGCGTGGTTCACGGTGAAGTCCATGATCTCTTCCGCGCTGGCGTTATACAGCTTGTCCGCCCAGCGCTCCACCAGCTCCTCGTTGGCGGCGGCTACCGCGGGCGACAACGGCGCGGTGTCCCGGGTTCCTTCCGGACTCTGGCTGGCGTCGCGATAATTCTTACCACCACCCAGCAAGTTCACGTTTGTTGTCATTATTTTAAGTGCGCTCCTTTGGGGTCAGTGCACCTTACTCTAGGTAATGCGGGCGGTTCGTGCAGCAGAAATTCCAGCTCCGGACGGCCGTGGGGGCGCTGTACTTGGGGAACGGGCAGAATATAATTGTCCCCATACTGAACCGCTCGGACTATATTTACAGACAGTACGGTCTAGACGAATTGCACTAAGGAGGTCATCATGCCTAGCGCCCTCGGCTCGCGCGTCGCTGTCATCGGCGACGGCCCCGCCGCGCTTTCCGCCACGGAACGACTCATCGGGGCCGGCATGTGTGTCGACCTCATCTCCTCCCGGCCCGCCCCCTTCGGGTTCCTGCGCCACTTCGCCGCCTCGGGCACGGCCACTGACGGCACGCCGCACCTGCGGCTTATCGGCAACGTGCGTGTGGGGGTCGACGGCGACATCACCCACCGCGAGCTGCACGCCCTGAGCAACCACCCCGACCCCGACCTGCTGGTCCTTGAGCTCCACGCCCGCGGCCTGGCGATTACCACCTGGGAGGGCTGCTTCCACCCCGCCGCGACGACCGCGGAACCCACGACGCCCACCGACTGGGACGCCGTCATCAACCGCGCCAGCCTGGCGCCGCTGTGCTTCTAGGATCCCCGGCTTTTAGACTCCCCACCGGCCCGGACCACTTGAGACATTAGCGCTGCACAGGCAGTAAATCCCCGGCGACTTGCACCCACCCAGTCGGGTGTCCCGCCTTAGGCTACTATTGCCTGCGTGGAACTTATCCGAATTATTATGAGCCGCTCGAAGCCCTACGTGGGCTTCGTCATCGCGGTGCTCGTGCTGCAGTCGGCCTCGACTGCGGCGACGCTCTATCTGCCCTCGCTGAACGCCAGCATCATCGATGAGGGCGTCTCCCGCGGCGACGTGCCCTTTATCTGGCGCACCGGCTCCATCATGCTGGGTGTGGCCTTAGTCCAGGTGCTCACCGCCGTCGCCGCGGTCTGGTTCGGCTCCCGCACCGCCATGGGGCTGGGCCGGGACCTGCGCCGGGAGGTCTTTGCGAAGGTCACCAGATTTTCCTCCGAGGACCTGCACCACTTCGGCACGCCGACGCTGATCACCCGGGCGACCAACGACGTGCAGCAGGTGCAGATGGTCTACCTGATGGCGCTCAACTTCATCATCACCGCGCCGATCATGTCCGTCGGCGGCGTCATCATGGCCATCCGCGAGGACGCCGGGCTGTCCTGGCTGGTCTGGGTCTCGGTGGGCGTGCTGCTGGTGGTCATCGGACTCCTGATCGCCAAGCTGGTGCCGCTGTTTGGCCGCATGCAGCTGCAGCTGGACGCGCTGAACGGCACGGTCCGCGAACAGATCGCCGGCATTCGCGTGGTGCGCGCCTTCGTGCGCGAGCGCTTCGAGACCGAGCGCTTTACCGAGGACAACCGCCGGCTGACCCAGCTGTCGCTGCGCATCGGCCAGCTCTTCGTGCTGATGTTTCCCATCATCACGGTCATCCTCAACGTCGCCACCGGTGCGGTGTTGTGGTTCGGCGGCCACCGCGTCGAGGCCGGCGACGTCGCCGTCGGCTCCCTGACCGCGTTCCTGCAGTACCTGCTGCAGATCCTCGCCGCGGTCATGATGGGCTCGTTCATGGCCGTGATGTTCCCCCGCGCGATGGTCTGCGCCCGGCGCATCACCCAGGTGCTGGCCCACTCGCCCAGCATCGACGAGCCGGCCACCCCGCAGGACCCGCCGGCCGCGGGTTCCGGCTGCACCGTCGAGATGCGCAACGTGAGCTTTAGCTACGCCGGCGCCGAGGAGCCCGTGCTCAGCGACATCAGCTTCACCGCGCACCCCGGCCGCACGACCGCGATCATCGGCTCGACCGGCGCGGGCAAGACCACGCTGCTCTCGCTCATCCCGCGGCTCTACCTGCCGGCTTCCGGACAAGTGCTCATCGACGGCGCGGACGCCGCGCTGATGTCGCAGGCCGCCCTGGTCGAGCGCGTCAGCATGGTCCCGCAGAAGCCCTACCTGTTCAGCGGCACTGTGGCCAGCAACCTGCGGATGGGCGACCCGGAAGCTAGCGATGCCGACCTGTGGGACGCCCTGCGCATCGCCCAGGCCGACTTCGTCGACGACCTCGACATGCCGATCGCCCAGGGCGGCACGAACGTCTCCGGCGGCCAGCGCCAGCGCCTGTGCATCGCCCGCATGCTGGTCGCCCGCCCCAAGGTCTATCTCTTCGATGATTCCTTCTCGGCCCTGGACGTGCTCACCGATGCCCGCGTGCGCGAGGCCATGCAGGAACGCACGCGGGAGGCGACCACCATCATCGTCGCCCAGCGCGTGGCCTTCATCCAGGACGCGGACCAGATCCTCGTGCTCGAGGCCGGGCGGATCGTCGCCCGCGGCACCCACGAAGAATTGCTCACCACCTCCCCGACGTACCAAGAAATCGTCGAATCCCAAGAGACTGCGAGGGCCTAAACCATGGCTGATACTCCTTCCACCTCCCAGCCCACCGATTCCCAGCCCACCGACGCGGAGCTGGCGGCCCTCGAGTCCCAGGTCTCCGGCGACGACTGGTCCGGGGCCGCGCCCCGCCAGGCCAAGCACTTCTGGCCCTCGGCCACGCGGCTGGTCGGTCTGCTCGCGCCGTACAAGTGGCAGCTCGCCTTCGTGGGGCTTTTGACCGTCGGCTGCGTCTTCCTCACTGTCTACGCGCCCCGGGTGCTCGGGCGCGCGATGGACGTCATCTTCTCCGGCGTCGTCTCGCGCCAGCTGCCCGCCGGCCTCAGCACCGAGCAGGCCGTCGAGGGCCTGCGCCAGACCGGTCACGACCGGATGGCCGACATGGCGGCCGCGATGGATCTGGTGCCTGGCAGCGGGATCGACTTCACCAAGCTCGGCCAGCTCATCCTCATCGTCATCGGCATGTACGTCGTCTCCTCCGCCTTCCAGCTCTGGCAGGGTCTGGTGCTCAACCGCCTGGTGATGGACACAGTCTTCAAGCTGCGCCAGGACGTCGAGGCCAAGATCCACGCACTTCCGCTGAGCTACTTCGACACCACCCAGCGTGGCGACCTCCTCTCGCGCACCACCAACGACCTGGACAACGTCCAGCAGGCCCTGCAGCAGGCGCTGTCCCAGCTGTTCTACAACCTCCTGCTCGTGGCAGGTATTACCGTCATGATGTTCACGGTCTCCTGGCAGCTCGCGCTCGTCGCGCTACTGGCCATCCCGCTGACCGGCGTCATCATGGCGGTCATCGGCACCCGCTCGCAGCGCCAGTTCGTTTCCCAGTGGCGCTCGACCGGCCAGCTCAACGGGCAGGTCGAGGAGTCCTTCACCGGCCAGGAGCTGTCCCTGATTTTTGGGCGCACCCAGGCCATGCGGGAGGAATTCGATAACCGCAATACCGCGCTCTACGAGGCCAGCGCCTCCGCGCAGTTCCTGTCCGGGATGATGATGCCCATCATGCAGTTCGTCTCCTACCTGTCGTACGTGGCCATCGCCGTCCTCGGCGGCCTGCGCGTGGCCCACGGGCAGATGACGCTGGGTGATGGCACCGCGTTCATCCAGTACTCCCGCGAGTTCAACCAACCGCTGGGCCAGCTCGGCGGCATGATGCAGCAGATCCAGTCCGGCGTCGCCTCGGCCGAGCGCGTCTTCGAGTTCTTGGACGCCGACGAGCAATCCCCGGAGCCGGCGCCGGCCGAGGGGCGCTCGCCGCAGCGCGCCCGCGGCTTGGTCGAGTTCCGCGACGTCAGCTTCTCCTACGACGAGGACACCCCGCTCATCGAGGGCCTCAACCTGCGCGTCGAGCCCGGCCAGACGGCCGCCATCGTCGGCCCCACCGGGGCGGGCAAGACCACGCTGGTCAACCTCATCATGCGCTTTTACGACATCGACTCCGGGCGGATTCTCCTCGACGGCACGGACACCGCCGAGCTCTCCCGCGGGCAGCTGCGCAGCCAGGTCGGCATGGTGCTCCAGGACGCGGTCCTGTTCAAGGGGACCATCGCGGACAATATCCGCTACGGGCGCCTGGACGCCACCGACGAGGAGGTCATCGAGGCGGCCCAGGCCACCTTCGTGGACCGCTTCGTGCACTCGCTGCCGGATGGCTACGACACCGTCATCGACCAGGACGGCGGCTCGGTCTCGGCCGGCGAGCGCCAGCTCATCACCAGCGCCCGCGCCTTCCTGGCCCAGCCCGCGCTGCTCATCCTGGACGAGGCGACATCCTCGGTCGATACCCGCACCGAGATGCTGGTCCAGGACGCCATGAACGCCCTGCGCGCCAACCGCACCTCGTTCATCATCGCGCACCGGCTCTCTACTATCCGGGACGCGGACGTCATCATCGTGATGGACAACGGGCGCATCGTCGAGCAAGGCAGCCACTTCGAGCTGCTCGCCCGGCGCGGCGCCTACTGGCGGATGAATATGAAATCTTGATTCCACGCCCTACCCTTTAGGCTAGGTTAGGTACTTCCCCCTTGACTTATCCGCAGCCAATGAAGGAGCCCGCCCATGCTTGCCGGCTGGATCGCCGTTGTCCTCTCGTTGCCCGTCTGGGCGTATTTCGGCTACCGCGCCTGGGGCATGTTTACCTTCATCCGCTCCGGCGGGCCCACCCAGCTCAACCGCTTCGACCAGCCGCTGCGCCGCCTGGGCCGCGTGCTGGTGGAGGTCTTCGGGCACGCCCACTTCAAGGGGCGCCCGCTAGTCAACGCCGCGCACTGGCTGGTCATGATCGGCTTCCTCTTCGGCATCCTGGTCTGGTTTGAGGCCTATATCCAGGCCTTCAACCCGGCCGGCGGCTGGCCGCTGTTGAGCGACTGGCCGGTCTACCACTTCCTCGAAGAGGTCCTGGCGCTCGGCACCGTCTTGGGCATCGGCTTCCTCGTCGCCGTCCGCCTGAAGTTGGGCCATACTGAGCGGGGCAGCCGCTTCTATAATTCGCAGACCACCAGCGCCTACCTGGTCGAGGCCATCGTCTTTTCCGAGGGACTCGGCATGCTGCTGGTCAAGGCCTCCAAGCGCGCTACCTACGGCGGTGGGAGCTGGGCTACCGACTTTGTCAGCCTCCCGCTTTCGCAGTTGCTGCCGGCCTCCCCGGGCCTTATCCAGGCCTTCGCGCTGTTCAAGCTGCTGACCGGCCTGGCGTTTATCGTGTTCATCTCCCGCCAGTTCACCTGGGGCGTGATGTGGCACCGCTTCCTGGCGTTTTTCAACATCTTCTTCCAGCGCAACCCGGATGGGGAGAAGGCCCTGGGCAAGCTGCCGACCCCGGATCTGGAAGAAGACCTCACCCCGGGCAGCTGGAAGCTGCTGCTGGACACCGGCACCTGCACCGAGTGCGGGCGCTGCCAGGACCTGTGCCCGGCCTGGAATACCGACAAGCCCCTGTCGCCGAAGAAGCTGGTCATGGACCTCGGCTCGGCCGCGGTGGATAACTACAACCCGCACGCGGGCGTGGACGTGCTGTCCATGGCCGGGGTCATCGATGACGATGTCCTGTGGTCGTGCACCAACTGCGGCGCCTGCGTGGACCAGTGCCCGGTCGACATTGAGCACCTCGACCACGTCGCGGATCTGCGCCGCTTCAAGGTGTTGGCCGAGTCCGATTTCCCCTCGGAGCTGACCGGCCTGTTCAAGAACCTGGAGACTAAAGGCAACCCGTGGGGCCGCAACAATTCTGAGCGCCGCACCTGGGTGGACCAGGCCCGCGCCGACGGCATTGAGGTCCCCATCATCGGTGAGGACGAGACCGATTTCGCGGACCTGGAGTACCTGTTCTGGGTCGGCTGCGCCGGCGCCTACGACGACGCCGCCAAGGTCACCACCCGCGCCGTCGTCGATCTGCTGCACACCGCCGGCGTGAAATTCGGCGTGCTCGCCACCGGGGAGACCTGCACGGGTGATCCCGCCCGCCGCGCCGGCAACGAGTTCCTGTTCCAGATGCTGGCCCAGGAAAACGTCGCCACCCTCAACGAGACCTTCGAGGGCGTGCCCGCCGGGCAGCGCAAGATCATCACCACCTGCCCGCACTGCTTCAACACCCTGCGCAACGAGTACCCGGACTTCGACGGCCACTTCGACGTCTTCCACCACACGCAGCTGCTCAACCGCCTGGTGCGCGACGGGCTGCTCAAGCCGGTGCCCCGCACGGCGGAAAACCGCAAGCCCATCACCTACCACGACCCCTGCTTCCTGGGCCGCCACAACAAGGTCTACGACCCGCCCCGGGAGCTCCTGGAGGCCACCGGCGTCAAGGTCAACGAGATGGACGCCAACCGCGACTCCGCCTTCTGCTGCGGCGCCGGCGGCGCCCGCATGTTCATGGAAGAAAAGCTCGGCACCCGCGTCAACGAGTTCCGCACCGAGCAAGCACTGTCCACCGGCGCCGAGGAAATCGCCACCGGCTGCCCCTTCTGCAACGTCATGCTCACCGGCGGCGTCAAGACCCTCAACGAGGGCAAGACCCCCGTCACCGACGTCGCCCAGATGCTGCGCAGCTCCATCGCTACCGATGCCGACGGCACCCTGCCGCCAGCCCGCCCCAAGGCCTTCCTGGGCGAGCCCATCCGCCTGACCCGCAAGACCGACCAGCCCACCGAAAACACGACCGACACCGCCCCCGCCAAGCCGGCAGAACCAGCAACCCCCGCTGCACCTCAGGCTCCGGCACAGCCGGCAGCCCCAGCGGCGCCTGCTTCCCAGGCCCCGGCAGCACCTAGCGCGCCCGCGGCACCCAGTGCCCCCACTGCCCCGAGCGCTCCAACCGCGCCGGCCGCACCAGCCGCTGCTCCAAGCGCTCCAACCGCACCTTCTGCACCCAAGGCACCGGCTGCCCCAAGCACTCCTTCCGCGCCGGCTGCGCCTTCTGTACCCAAGGCACCTGCTGCCCCGGCATCGCCTGCGGCTTCTGCTCCAGGAGCACCTAGCGCTCCCGCTGCACCAAGTGCGCCGAGCGCTCCTGCCGCCCCGGCAAGCCCCGCGTCTCCGGCTCCCGCAGCTCCCCAGGCACCTTCCGCGCCGGCCGCACCCAGCGCGCCCACTGCCCCTGCGGCACCTGCTTCGTCAGCCCCGGAAGCACCGAGCTCACGCACTGTGCCTTCGGCACCCAAGGCACCAGCAGCGCCTGCAGCACCGGTCGCACCTTCTGCCCCGGCTGCACCAAATGCACCAAATGCGCCTGCAGCCCCGGCCGCTCCTAGTGCTCCCGCAGCACCCCAGGCACCTGCCGCGCCTAGTGCCCCGAGCGCGCCCTCCGCTCCCGCAGCCCCGGCAGCACCTGCACCATCGGCCCCGACCGCGCCGCAGGCCCCAAGTGCACCAGCCGCGCCAAGCGCTCCTGCCGCCCCGGCAGCACCGAAGGCTCCTTCTGCACCCGCTGCTCCCCAGGCACCTGCCGCACCTTCCGCGCCGGCAGCGCCGAGCGCACCCAAGGCGCCCAGTGCTCCTAGCGCACCCGCAGCGCCCGCTGCTCCTTCGGCCCCGGCTGCTCCCCAACCGCCGGCTGCTGGCTCGGCATCGGATGCTGACTCGGACGCTGAGGCAGACGCCGACCAGGACGACTAAGGCGGGCGTCGGCTGCGGCGGCATCGTTAGTGAGCTGCGTGACGCTGCTTGAGTTCTGGGAAAAAGGCCTGTTCCGGCTAAGGTATAGCAGGTGTTCAATAGCGACTCCGGCGCCGCCCTGATTCTGGCGGCGAGTGACGAAGGAATTACGAATTCGCTGGTCTCCTTCGCGTGGATTATGGCCGCTGCGCTGGCCGCACCCCTGGTTTCCTTCATGACTGTGCGGCGGCTGCCGGCCGTGCCGTTGCTGCTGATTTTCGGCATGATTATCGGCCCGTCGGTGCTGGATCTGGCGCACGAGGACCCCGGCATCGAGATGCTCAGCGAGATTGGCGTCGGTGCACTGTTCTTGCTGGCCGGCTTCGAAATCAACATCGCCTCGCTGAAGTCCAAGGAAGCCCGCACGGCGGCCTCCACCTGGGCGCTGTGCCTGGCGGCGAGTCTGCTGGGTGCGTGGGCGATCTTCCGCTTCGATAACCTGCCGCTGGCCATCGTCATCGCCATTGCGGTGACCTCAACGGCGCTGGGCACCATCACGCCTATGCTCAAGCAGAACGGCATGATGGGCACCCAGGTGGGGCGCTCAGTTATGATCCACGGCGCCATCGGTGAGGTCGGCCCCATCCTGGCGATGGCGCTGCTGCTGTCCACGCGTTCTACCTGGCAGACCGGGCTAATCCTGCTGGGCTTTTTCGCCATCGCGGTGGCCCTGGCGATGGTGCCAGGCCTGGTCGCCAAGGCCATGCCGCTGGTGCGCAACGCCTTTCTGCAGGGCGCCGGTTCGACGAACCAGACCATCCTGCGGCTCATCATGCTGGTGCTCGCCGTGCTGATGGCGGTGGCCGCGGTCTTCGAGCTCGACATCGTGCTGGGCGCGTTCGCCGCGGGCATGATTTTCCACCAGATCATCCCCAACGAGTTCCACCAGCGCCTCGAGCACCGCCTGGACGTGCTGTGTTATTCCATGCTCATCCCCATCTTCTTCGTGGTCTCCGGCATGTCGATCGACTGGAACGTCATCACCAGCCGCCCACTGCTCGTAGTAAGCATCCCGCTGCTCATCCTCATCACCCGCGGCCTGCCAGTCTTCCTGCGCGAGAACCTCCACCACACCGGCTCCGAAATCGAGACTGTCCGCGAGCGCCTCCAAGTCGCCTTCTACGCGGCCACCGGCCTGCCGATCATCGTGGCGGTGACCTCCATCGCGGTCAGCTCCGGGATCATGGACAACGAGCAATCCTCGCTCTTTATCGCCGGCGGCGCGCTGACCGTGCTCATCTTCCCCATCCTGGCCAGCCTGTGCCAGGAAAAGGACCCGGTCACCGGCAAGCGTTCCACCTACCGTGCGCGCGTCGTGGAACAGACCCCGGCGCATGATTCCGAACCGACCTCCCTGGCCGAGCTGCGCGACCGCGACAACGCCGAACACGAGAACCTCAAGCGCCACGAGGCCAGCCACAACGGACAGGGGTCCGAGGCGGATAGGTCTGAGTCCTCTGGAGCTGAGGCTACTGGGGATGGTGTCGCACAGGATGGCGACGGCGGCGGCAAGAACGGATAGACTTTTGGGTATGAGCTACGACGATTCCCTGCGCCTGTCTGATGCCGAACGCAACGACGCCCTGACCGCTTTGGCCAAGGCCGTCGGCGAGGGCCGCCTCAGCGTGGACGAATTCGAGGAACGCTCCGATTCCGTCATGGGCGCACGCACCCGCCGCGACATCGTCCCCCTGTTTACCGACATCCCGGACCAGCCCATCGCCGAGCCGAAGATCTATTCCCGCGCCGACGTCGAGCGCGCCTGGGAGGCCGGCCGCAAACCCAAGCTGGCCACCGGGCTCATCGGCAGCCTGCTGCTGACCATCGGCGGGACCTCCGCATTCATCGGCGCCTTCGGCGCGGCCGGGGTCGGCGCCGCGGTGGGGTTGGTGTCTGCCTCCGTCGCTGCCTTCCTGCTCATCCCGGTGCTGTGGATCGCGCTCTACGTGCTCAAGGTAGGCCCCAGCTCCTGGCACGCGCCCAGCCCGCGCCAGGTAGAGCGCCAAAAGCGCAAGGAAATCCTGGCCACCCAGGCCGAGCAGCGCGCCCTGATGTGGGCCCATAACAAGCAGACCGCGGGCGAGCTGACCGGCCAGGCCCTCGACTTCGCCAAGCGCCGCGTGGACAACTGGAGCCAGCCCAAGGACACCAAGAAGCACAGCAATTAGGGCACTTCCCGGCCCAAATTTCGTCACCACGGTCCAAAAGATGGCACAATTGCGGCATGACTACCACGCCGAACCGCCGAATTTTTGACCAATCCGACAAACTCAAGGGTGTCGCCTACGACATCCGTGGGGAGGTCTCGGCCGAGGCAGAGCGCATGGAGCTCGACGGCCACAACATCCTGAAGCTCAACACGGGCAACCCGGCGGTCTTCGGCTTCGACGCCCCGGACGTCATCATGCGCGACATGATCGCCGCCCTGCCCACCTCCCAGGGCTATTCCACTTCCAAGGGCATCATCCCCGCCCGCCGCGCCATCGTCACCCGCTACGAGCTGGAGGACTTCCCGCACTTCGACGTCGGGGATGTCTACCTGGGCAACGGTGTCTCCGAGCTGATTTCCATGACCACCCAAGCGCTGCTCAACGACGGCGACGAGGTCCTCATCCCGGTCCCGGACTACCCGCTGTGGACGGCGGCCACCTCCTTGGCCGGTGGTACCCCGGTGCACTACCTGTGCGACGAGGAGGACGACTGGAACCCGTCTATCGAGGACATCAAGTCCAAGGTGACGGAGAAGACCAAGGCCATCGTGGTCATCAACCCGAACAACCCGACGGGCGCGGTCTACTCCCGGCAGACGCTGCAGCAGATCGTGGAGATCGCCCGCGAGCACAACCTGCTCATCCTGGCTGATGAAATCTACGACCGCATCCTCTACGACGGCGCGAAGCACACCTCCATCGCTTCCCTGGCCCCGGACCTGCTGTGTATTACCTACAACGGCCTGTCGAAGGCCTACCGCGTGGCCGGCTACCGCGCCGGCTGGATGGTGCTCACCGGCCCGAAGAACCACGCCTCCGGCTTCATCGAAGGCCTGGAGCTGCTCGCCGGCACCCGCCTGTGCCCCAACGTTCCGGCCCAGCACGCCATCCAGGTCGCGCTCGGCGGGCGCCAGTCCATCTACGAGCTGACCGGCACGGACGGCCGCCTGCTCAAGCAGCGCAACATCGCCTACGAAAAGCTCAATGAGATCCCCGGCGTCAGCTGCGTGAAGCCGATGGGCGCGCTTTATGCCTTCCCGCGGCTGGACCCGAACGTCTACGAGATCCACGACGACTCCAAGCTGATGCTGGACATCCTGCGCTCGGAAAAGATCCTCATGGTGCAGGGCACCGGCTTCAATTGGCCGGACCCGGACCACTTCCGCGTGGTCACCCTGCCGTGGGCGTCCCAGCTGGACAACGCCATCGAGCGCCTGGGCAACTTCCTGGCCAGCTACCGCCAGTAGCCGCGGTAAGCACGGTCCCAGCCCCGGAGTGATTTTTCGCTGCCGGGGCTACTTTGTGCGCGCACAGAATTGAAAACATTTACTATTAGTGGCTATGGCACGACACTCAGTAAAGCCGGCCGGTCTGAACCTGTGGCAGCGCCTCCTCTTAGGTCTGCTGGGGCTGGTAGTAGCCGCCACCGCCGTGGGGCTCGTCTGGCTCTGGCCTAGCACCGGCCCGGACACGAGCGAAGACTTCGACCGCGCGTACTCGCTGAACCAGCAGCGGGTGACCGGCACCGTCACCCAGGTCGATTCCAACGCCTGCGCTTCCCCGGCTACCGGCACGGCCTTTGATACCCCGCCGCGCACTACCGCCGCGGAGGCCGCCGGGGCCCACGATGATTCTTGCCGCCGCGCCCTGGTGGACCTGGAAGACGGGCCGGATGCAGGGAAGATGACTCAGCTGGTGCACTACGGCGTGGCCGGCGAGCCGGTACTTGAGGTAGGTGACCACATCACCATGACCCTGTCGGAAAACCCCGCCGACGGGCAGGCTCAGTACGCTTTCGCCGACTACGAGCGCAGCTCCGCCCTGTGGGCCTGGGGCCTGGTCATCGTCGCCGCCATCCTCATCTTCGCCGCCTGGCACGGGTTGCGTTCGCTCATCGGCCTGGCCTTCAGCCTGGCCATCGTCTTTTTCTTCCTCCTGCCGGCCATCACCGCGGGCCAGCCCATCATCCCCGTCACGATTATCGCCTGCGCGGCCATCCTGGTGGTGGCCATCCCCTTGGTCCACGGCTGGAACTTCAAGTCCGCCTCGGCGCTGGCCGGCAGCCTGGTCGCCCTGGCCGTGGCCACGGTCGTGGCCATCATCGCCATCCGGACGTCCCACCTGCAGGGCCTGTCCTCCGAGGACAACCTCAAGCTGCTGCTCTACCTCCCGCAGCTGTCCGTGGTCGGCGTGCTGCTGGCCGGGTTCATCGTCGGCGCGCTGGGCGGGCTCAACGATGTCTCCATCGGGCAGGCCTCCACCGTCCACGAGCTGGCGGCCATCGACCCGACGATGCCGCGGTGGCGGCTGTTCGTCTCCGCCATGAAGGTCGGGCGCGACCACATCGCGTCCATGGTCTACACCATCGTGCTGTCGTATACGGGTGCGGCGCTGCCACTATTGCTGCTCATCTCCGCGGCCGATGCCTCCGCCGGCCAGGTCTTGAGCAGCGACGTCATCGCCACCGAGCTACTGCGCTCCGGGGTGGGCGCGCTTTCCCTGGTCAGCGCCGTGCCGGTCACGACGCTGATTGCGGCGTTTACACACTCCGACCCAGGGCCACGAGATCCCAACCGGCCGCCTGCCATTCACGCACATTAAGCACGTTGCGCCCGTCGATGATGTGTTGGCGGGCGACCAGCTTGCCGGCGGCGACCGGGTCGAGCTCGCGGAACTGCTTCCACTCCGTAGCCAGGATGACCAGCTCGGTACCCTTAAGAGCCGTATCCACGTCGGGGGCGTAGTCCAGCGTCGGGAAGACCTTCTTGGCGTTGTCCATGCCTTGCGGGTCGTAGACCGTCACCGCCGCACCCGCCAGGGACAGCGAGCCGGCCACGGATAGCGCCGGCGAGTCGCGCACGTCGTCCGAGTTCGGCTTGAAGGAGCAGCCCAGCACCGTCACGCGGTGGCCCAGCAGGGAGCCGGCGAAAGACTCCTTGGCCAGGTCCACCACGCGGTCACGGCGGCGCATGTTGATGGCGTCGACCTCGCGCAGGAAGGTCAGTGCCTGGTCCGCGCCGAGCTCGCCCGCCCGCGCCATGAACGCGCGGATATCCTTCGGCAGGCAGCCGCCGCCGAAGCCCAGGCCGGCGCCCAAGAACTTGCGGCCGATGCGCTCGTCCAGCCCGATGGCATCCGCCAGGGCCACGACGTCGGCGCCGGCGATCTCACAGATCTCCGACACGGCGTTGATGAACGAAATCTTGGTGGCCAGAAACGCGTTCGCCGAGACCTTGACCAGCTCCGCGGTCTGCAGGTCCGTCACGATGAAGGGAGTGTCCTGGCGCAGCGGCTCGGCGTAAATCTCGCGGGCAATCTCCTCCGCGCGGGACTCGCCCTCCCGGCAGCCGATGACGATGCGATCCGGGGTGATGGTGTCCTTGACCGCGTAGCCCTCCCGCAGGAACTCCGGGTTCCAGGCGATCTCCACCTCGGTGCCCTCCGGGGCCAGCTCGTTAGCCATCTGCTGCAGCTCCGCGGCGGTGCCCACCGGCACGGTGGACTTGCCCAGGATAAGATGCTGGCCTTTGAGCAGCGGGACCAGCTTTTCGATGACCGCGCGGACATAGGTCATGTCCGCCGCGTAGGAACCGTGGCGCTGCGGGGTGCCCACGCCCAAAAAGTGGACGTTGGCGAACTCGGCGGCCGCGGCGTAATCCGTGCTAAAGCTCAGCGTCCCGCCGCCTAAGTTGCGCTCGAGTACCTCCGGCAGGCCCGGCTCGTAGAAGGGAACCTTGCCCGCTGCCAGGGAGTCGATTTTTGCTTGGTCCACGTCCACGCCGAGAACCTCGTGGCCGAGCTCGGCCATGCAAGCGGCGTGCGTCGCACCCAGGTATCCGGTGCCAATCACAGTCATGCGCATAAGCGGTTATCTTAAGCGCCCGAGTTGAACACAGGATTAAATCTGGGTGCCGGATCCTAAAACCTTAGCGAAAGTTCAGGTAGGACTTCGACGGGGTCGGCCCGCGCTGGCCCTGGTACTTCGAGCCCAGCGCCCCACTGCCATAGGGATCCTGCGCCGGCGAGGTCATCTTGAAGATCGCCAGCTGGCCGACCTTCATGTTCGGCCACAGGACGATCGGCAGGTTCGCCGTGTTCGACAACTCCAGGGTGATGTGCCCGGAAAAGCCGGGGTCAATAAAGCCCGCGGTGGAGTGCGTGAGCAGGCCCAACCGCCCCAGGGAGGACTTACCCTCCAGGCGGCCGGCCAGGTGCGGCGGCAGCGTGAACTTCTCCAGCGTGGCCCCCAGGACGAACTCGCCCGGGTGCAGCACGAAGGCGTCTCCGTCGGCCACCTCGACCAGGCTGGTCAGATCCGGCATCTCTTCCTTCGGATCAATATGGGTGTACCGGGAGTTGTTGAACACGCGGAAGTACTTATCCAAGCGCACGTCCACGGACGAAGGCTGGATAAGGTTGGCATCGAAGGGCTCGATCTGCAGCGATTCATCCTCGATGGCGGCCCGGATATCTCGATCTGATAAAAGCACGTGTCCGAGTCTACTAGCAGCTAGGCGACCCGGTTTTCACCCGGGGTCAGCGAGGGTGTAGAGTGTTTCCCAGCGCTTGATGTATGCCCAGCAATGGGCGCACAATTCAGGCTCTGCCGGCGTAGTTTAATGGTAGAACATCAGCTTCCCAAGCTGAGAGCGCGAGTTCGATTCTCGTCGCCGGCTCCACACATGAGCTACACCTTTTGGTGTGGCTTATTTTTTATAGGACGGCAGGTAGGCCCAAACTATCCAACTTTCCCTAGGTCTTCCCACACCGCGTGCGTAGCCGCCGACGGCACCCACCCCTCATGCGTCGTATGCTCCACTCCGGCGGACTTGACCCTTTAGAACAATTATGGATCTTGAAAGCAATGCAGAATACCCTGTTACTTAACCGCAATCATCCACAAGCAAGGACAATCCTGAAACACCGTCTCCTCTCAATCCCCCCTTGCCACGCTCACTGCACTCAGCTTGACAACCGGGACAGCCCACGCCACCGAGACCCCAAGGAAGAGAAGCTAGCGAATCAAGTAATGAACGCTGCTGATCCCAACGAGGAGTACAGCAAGCTCACCAACGAGGAGAAATCCATCTTCTTGAGGGCAATGAATCCCGTCGCAGTCGAACAGAAGGTTACTCAACCGAAACAGACAACCACATCGATTCGATCGGCAGGAAACGAAGTAACAAGCGTGGAGATCACCAACCAAGGTGGAGAAACCAAGACCCCGGGTTACACATACACCGGAGTGCTCAACAGTGGTGCACGACCGGCCGGTCCAGTCGGCCGAGCATATTCAGAGGTTGGCCTCAAACTGGGCGAGAACATTCCAGTAGTCAATCAGCTGCCGGCGCTCACACCGTGCATCAAGCTCACCGGCCATGCCGACGGCCACTCCGAATCGATGGCGGATGTAGGAGCCGGAAACGGATGTAGGGATATCTAATGGAGATACCAGTTACTTATGACGCACTATGGGTAGGAATTCCTCTCTTGTGCATTATCCTCGCTAGCATCGTTGCCATTTGGGAGAAGCAGCGCGGAAGTTCTACCACCCGAATATTCCTGTGGTGTCTTGCCCAATTCGTGATTCCCCTTGCAGGTTTCTTGATTTGGATCGTGTTCCACAGGTTTTCCTCTAAGAGGCAAACCTAAGTAATAAACTGTTTCCCGGTAGCCAACGAGGAATTGATGCCCTGACTTGCCCCGATCGTTAATGCCATCATCCAGCGGGCGCGGATCATGAGCGGCCCGTCCTCGATGACACGTAGTAGCCCGGCGAATTCGGCACGAGAAAAGGCTTGCCCCTCTGTGCTGTTGGCGCGGGACGCATCCATTCGGTCGCGAGGGTTGTGCGGAATTTTGCCCTCTCGTACCGAGTCCTTAAGCGCTCCGCTTAGCGTGAAGAATGTGGCTTAGCAGATGCGGCCGCTAAGTCCGTTCTTCTTCATTGCTTGCAGCATGCAGCAGATGTGATCAGGGGTGATTGTGTTGATGCGGTTTTTGCCGATATGGACGATATGCCCGCGGGTCAAGTCCGCCGGAGTGGTGAATCTACCCGGGCGGTTCTGGCTACGACAAAATATGCCCCTAAAATAATATGCCCCTAAAATAAAGAATTTTGGCAACCGGTATGAATACAGATTGCCGATGGATCACATTTCTTGCAAAGGCTGGGAACCGCTGAGAAAGTGCCGAAAGCTTGAAACTAAAAATGTTTTGACGGTAGTTGGTTTCAATAAGATACAGGATGGTAAACTTTACGGAGTGGTTACCACACGGAGTGGTTACCACCTATTGCGAAGGATTCGACGGCCGTTGCCCCCAGTGGATTATTAACTCTCCACAGATTAAATAACATGTATAAAGCAATGCCTATTTCACGGTCTACTGATTTGGCCGGCAAAGACATTTCTGGAAGAGATATGTCTAATTATGACCTAACTGATATCAACCTTGAAGGAAGCGTGTGCCGGGGATGCTCATTCCGAGGCTCCATGTTGGCATGGGCTAATTTGAAATCAGCAGATTTCACCGGCGCAGATTTTACGGATGCAATCCTTAGTGAATCAGATTTTCGTGGAGCGACGCTAACCCATGCTGACTTAACAGGCGCATATCTAGTTCCCATTATTGCTGATGAGGAACAATTTTCCGACTGCATAGGGGTTGAGGAATCTGCGATTGAGTTTCCCAGTTCTTGATCTGGTTTGTGCTCCCAAAACTCGGCTACAAACTCCGCTGACGCACAACATCGTCGCCGGCTCCATGCGTAAAGGCAGGACACCACTCGGTGCCCTGCCTTTTCTCATGCGGTCTTTAGACCGCGCTGTGGTTGATTCTTGCCTAGCTGCAGGTGACGATCGGCTGCGGGTCGTAGACCGTGGTGGTGGTCTCCCGGGAGATTTCCTGTCCGCTCAGGTTGCGGATGACGCGCGTGTCCGAGGTGGTAAAGCCCGGCGCGCCTGACGACGGCGAGCAGTCCTCGGCATCGACCTGCTTGGGCTGCGGCTGGGTCTGGGCCCACCGGCCGTTGTTGATGGATTCGACCTCGACGGTCTTGGTGCCCTTGAGCTGCACGGTGATTTCGCTGTTGCTGTAGCTAGTCGAAATCATCACTGGGTGCTCGGAGTTGTTGGTGAACTGCAGGTCGATAGCGCCCTCGTACACGGTGGCCTCGCGGCCGGCCGGGTAGCGCGAGATGTAGTAGGAGTGCGGGGTGTGGGCGGTATCTTCCATGCCTGCGAAGTAGGCGGCGTTGTACAAGGTGGTGGCGAACTGGGAGATACCGCCGCCGACGGCCTCGCCCGCGCGGCCGTCGATGATGATGCCGGACTCGACATAGCCCTGCGCGGTGCCGCGCGGGCCGGTGTAGCCGTTGAGCGAGAAGGTCTCGCCCGGGGCGAGGAAGGCACCGTTGACCTGGTCGGCCACGCGCTTGATGTTCTGCCCCGACGCGCCGGAGAAGCCGCCGGTGGTGAACTCCCCGATGACGTCGTCGAAACTGGCGTTTTCGGCCTGCTCGGTGGTGAACGTGGCGGGCTCGTCGCGGTACTCGGCGTCCCACTCGCGGTCCTTGTTGTCCTTGACGCGCTCGTCAAAGCCATCCATGGTCTTGTCCCAGTCGATGACCACGCCGTCGCGGTGCGGGGTGACCTGCTTGGAACCGCCGGCAAAGGAGATGGTGGCGTTCTGCTTGACCTGGACCGAAGGCTTGAGGGCCTCCCCGATCATCTCCTGGGCGCGCTCGTTGTTGATCTTCAGCTCCAGCTTGCCGTCGTGGGGCTCAATCGTGACGAACTGTTCGATCTCGTCCGGGGTGATGCGGGACTCGACGTCGTCGCGGCCGCGGGTGACCAGATCGCCAGCCACGGCATCGGCGGCGTCGCCCTCGGCCATCTTTTCCACCTCGTCCTGGGTGATGGCGGGCTCGGTTTCCTCCGCGTCCACCTCGACGCCCTCGGGGTTGACCCACCCCTCGGAGACCTCCGTGGCCAGCTCCTCGCGGTCGACGGACTGGCCGGTCACGGCGTCAGTGACGTTGACCTTGCCGCCGGCGAGATTAATCGCACCGTCCTTGGGCTCGACGGTCAAGTCTTGGTTGAGGCGATCGACGGTCGGCTGGAACGCAGCCTCGTCAACATCGGTGTCCACGTCGTATTCGCGCTGGGGCGCGAAGAAGCTGTAAACGCGGGCGAACGGGTTGAGGGAAGCGTTCTCGATGCCGTCCACGGCCTTCTTAAAGTCCATCCGCAGGCCGGCCTCGTGGGGGATGAACTCCGTGGTCTTTTCCCCGGCGGTGACCGTCACGGGCTGGTTTTCCACGTCCCCGAGCTCGTCCTCCAGTTTCGCCACGGCATCGCGGCGTTCCATGTTGGAAATATCTACTCCACCGACGGAGACGGCCCGGGGCGTCTTGCCTTGGTTCGCCACGACATCCATGGCGTAGGCAACGCCCGCGATGACGAAAAGGCCGACCAAGATGCCCAGGGCAATGGCCCAACCCTTCACTCCGCGTTTTCCGTTCGCTTTACTCACACGCACTACAGTAATGGCTTACCGGCCCTAATTCCTAGTCAGGAGGCCTAAAGTATTATCAAGACAACCGCGCCGGGGCGGGTAAAGAGGACACCGGGGGTGACATATGTAGCGGCCTCGGCGGCTACTCCGCGGGTGGAGCCGTCCCGGGATCCGCGCCTGGGGCGGGCTCGGGTTCCGTGTGAGATTCGGCCACGCGCAGGGCGGATTCAGCCACCCGCGCGGGCGGGAGTTGGCCGCCATCCACGGCCGCTTCCAGGTGGTTTAGGACGCTCTGGAAATCCACGGCGGTCGACCATAGCGCCTGGTCCGCGCCGGCGGCCAGGGAGGCGGTGACGGCTTCCTCTGGGGACATCTGGTCCGTAATCGCCTTCATGCCGGTGAGATCGTCGGTATAGGTCAGGCCGCGGAAACCGGCGTGCTCGCGCAGCAGCCCGTAGGCGTGGTTGTTGAGACTGGCCGGGGTGACCCCGTCGCCCAGCCCCGGCACCACCAGGTGCCCCACCATGACCCCGGCGCCCGGCGATTGGGGCAGCGCGACGTCGAAGGGCACCAGGTCGTAGCCCACCAGCTGGTCCAGCGGCGGGGTGGTTGCCATTCCCTGGTGCGTGTCCCCGCTGGCGCGGCCGTGCCCCGGGTAGTGCTTGAACACCGGCCGCACCCCGGCGTTGTGCAGGCCCCGGGCAAAAGCGGCGCCGAGCTCACCCGCGGCGGCCGGATCCGGGGAGAAGGAACGGTCGCCCACCACGTTCAGGCCACCGCCGTCGACGTCGATAACCGGAGCGAAGTCCACGGTAACACCGTGGGCGGACAGGGTCTGGCCCACCGCGAAGCCCTGGCGCTCGGCCTCTGCGGTCCCGCCGGCGACCATGTCCCGCGGGGTCGGGAAATCCCCCAGGATTTCCGAGAAACGCTGGACCCGTCCTCCCTCAAAGTCGATGGAGACATCAAAGTCGCGACCGACCGCCGCGCGCAGAGCGTGGATATCCCGCCCCGGGGTCTGCAACAACTCCGGGTCCGCCCAGCTGGTGATGAAGATACCGCCGGCCCCGGCCTTGAGCTTCGCCAGCGCGTCGTCGTAGTTGACCACGCCCGGCATCAGCAACGAGGCGAGCTGCTCGCGCCGGGTGGCCGGCAGCTGCACCGCCGGTGCCGGTTCCGGCTGGCTCGTGGAAGAGCTCGTCTGCGGGGCCGAAGAACTCGTTTTAGTTTCGCTGCTGACCACACCAGCCGGGGGCGCGGCCTGCTCTGCCTCGTCCGACGAGCAGGCGCTGAGCGCGCCACCACCGGCCACGAGGGTTACCACGGCAACCAGCGCGACCCGTGCACACGGGGTACCAATGCGGGTGGCAGCGAGCAGGCGACGACGCCACTGCGCGGGCCGGGGAAACGGAATCATGGCATATAGTCTGCCATTAGTCAGCCACATCACGCCCGAATGCCTACTAAGATGGCGGGCATGAGTAACGGCCAAACCATGTTAATTGCGTTCGACGGCTCGGAGCGCGCCGCCCGCGCCATGCAGCAAGCCGCTCAGCTGCTGCGCCCCAGCACGGTGGAGATCCTCACCGCCTGGGAGCCGGCCGCCCGCCAGGCCGCCCGTGCGGTTAGCCGCACCGGCCTGCACCAGTCGACGGTCTCCCCGGAGGCCACCGAGGAAGACCCGGCCTACGAGGAGGCGCTGGCCATCTGCCGCCGCGGCGTCGAGGTGGCCGAGGGGCTCGGCCTAGCGGGACGCGCCCACCTGGTCGAATCCGCCACGACTATCGCCTCCGCCATCGTGGATGCCGCCCAAGAGCTGGACGTGGACGTCATCGTCACCGGTACCCGCGCGCTGACGGGCTTCCGCTCCTGGTGGACTAACTCCACCGCGGACCAGATCGTGCGCAACGCCGGCATCCCGGTCTTTATTGTCCCGCCGGAAAACGACGAGGACGAAGAAGATGCCCCGGAATACTTCGAGTAGCTGCTAGGATTTGGTCCCATGGCAGTAGAATCCGACTCTTTGACAAAGCGCACGCTGGGCCCGGCCGTCGGCAGCGCCGTGGTCGGCCTGGTGCTCGGCGTGGTCACCATCGTGGGGATCGCCCAGTTCAGCGACGCTGATACGGTGCCTTCCGGCCACGCGGTGCCGGCCGATGACGCCGTGCTGGGCGGGCCTGAGTACGGCTCCCGCCAGTAGGCGTGCCCCGGCTGTCTACTAAACTCCGCCCCCACCTCGCCGGGTGGGGGCTTTTGGCGATCGTCGTCTTTGTCCTGCAGTTCGGGCACAACACCCAGGTCGCGGCCGACACCAAGCACGACCTGCTGGTCGACCCGGCGGGTTTTCTGCGCGGGGCGCTGACCCCCTGGACGGATGTGTTTACCCTGGGGCAGCTGCAAAACCAGGCCTACGGTTATCTCTTCCCGCACGGGCTCTTCTTCCTAGCCGCCGATCCCCTGCCGGAGTGGGTGGCGCTGCGGCTGTGGTGGCTGCTGGTGACCGGCGTGGGCTTTTCCGGGGCCTTCCTGCTGGCCCGGCGCGCCACCGACGCGGGCCCGGGCTGGTCGTTTATCGCGGCGCTGGCCTACGCGCTTTCCCCGCGCGTTATGACCACGCTGACCACGATCTCCTCGGAGACCTGGCCGGTCATGCTGGCCCCCTGGGTCCTGGTGGCTTGCCTCGCCCCGCGGTCGGGGCGCTGGCAGTGGGCGGCCGCGGTCATCCCGGTCGCGCTGATGGGCGCGGTCAATGCCACCGCCACCCTGGCCGCCTGCGTGCCGGCGGCGGTGGTCTTGCTCTGCCAGCGGCGCTGGCGTTTCTTCGGCGCCTGGCTGGCCGGCTGCGCGCTGGTCAGCGCCTGGTGGATCGTCCCGCTGCTGGTGCTGGGGCGCTTTGCGGCGCCCTTTACGGAATTCATCGAGTCGGCATTCGTCACCACGCGCTGGCTCAACCTGGCCGAGATCCTGCGTGGAACTACCAGCTGGTCCCCCTTCGTGGACACCGAGCGCACCGCCGGCGTGCTGCTGGTGGCCGAACCCGTCTTCGTCCTGGCGACCGTAGCCGTGGCCGCCGCCGGGCTGGTGGGACTGTGCCGCCTGCCGCGGACGTGGTCGGTGGTGCTGATAGTGGGCATCGCGGTGCTGGGTACCAGCCTGCCGGCTTACCGGGAGCTGCTCGACGGGCCGCTGGCCGCGCTGCGCAACCTGCACAAATTCGATCCGCTGGTCCGCCTGCCGCTGGTACTCGGCCTGGCGCAGCTAGGCGCGCGCCTCGGCTGGCCGCGGACCTTGCGCCCCGACCGCCGGCAGACCGCCGGGCTGCTGCTGGCCGTGGTGGTCGCGGCCAGCGCGTTCCCGGCCCTGTCCGGGCGCCTGCTGCCGCGCGGGGCCTACGATAAGGTACCAAGCTACTGGACCGCTGCCACTGATTTTCTGAACGAACACGCCGCCGGCACCCGCACGCTCATCTACCCGCCCGCGTCCTTTGCCCGGCAGGACTGGGGCTGGACCCGCGACGAGCCGGCGCAGCCGCTGCTTGAAGTCCCCTGGGCCGTCCGCGACGCCATCCCGCTTATCCCGCCGGAGGCCATCCGCGGCTTGGACGGGATTACCGCGGCCTTGGAACACGACCCGGCCGCGGGGGCGAAGGCCCTACAGCGCCTGGGCATCGGCGCGGTGCTGCAGCGCCACGACCTGGACGAGCCGGCGGCCAGCGATAGCTCGGTGCGCGCGGAAGACCTGCCGGGCACGGTCCACACCTTCGGCGAGGTGGACGTGGTGCTGCTCGACCCGCAGCAGGACCTGCAGATGGCTGACGGCGCCCCGGTGCGCGTGGCCGGCGGCGGCGAGGTCCTCGCCCTACTGGACATGGTGGATGCGCCCGGCGCGCGCGAGCTCGTAGACGCGGACGCCGACATCGTGACCGATACCCCGCTGCTGGTGGACCGCAACTACGGCACGCTAGACGGCCCGGTCTCCGCCCCGCTGGCCAAGGGCGATAGCTCCCGGGTCCACAACCGGCTGCGCGACTACCCCTCGGCAGGACAAACGGTGGCGGTCGAAGAACACGGCGGCCGCGTGGTGGCGGAGTCCTCGGCCGCCGATGCCGACTCCTTCGGCGGCGCCGATCCCGCCCGCTCCGTGACCGCCGCGGTCGACGGGCAGGACGACACCGCCTGGTGGCCGGCCCCGGGGCAGACCGGCTGGCTGGAGCTCCAGGCCCCGCAGGGCGAGGTCTTTGCCTCCCCGGTGCTCAGGCTCACCGCCACCGACGACACCCGCGCGACTGTCTCGTCCGGCTCCGCCTCCGTCGAGGTGGAGCTTAGCGCCGGCGAGGAGTCCACGGTGCGCGTGCCCGGCGGCGACAGCGCCGCGGTGCGCATCACCCCGCACGAGCGCGTCGGCATCACCGCCGCCGAGGTCGCCGGCCACCCCATCGAACGCGTCGTGACGGTGCCGGATACCTCACCTAACGTGGAGGCCTTCTTCTTCCAGCGGCTGACCGTGGACACGGGTGCCATCATCCGGGACTTCACCGCGCCGCGGGAGATGGAGCTTCCCCTGCGCGCAGGCGCTGAATCCGACGCCGACAAAGACGCCGAGGCGCCGGGGGTGCGCATCGACGGCCGCGACTACCGCCCGGGCGAGACGGTGCGGCTGCCGGCCGGCCCGCACCGGCTGGAAACCGCGGCGGCCTGGGTCCAGCTGGGCGAGCTGCCGCGCACTCCCCTTGAGCCCACCGGGGAGGCTATCGCCCCGGCAGACCACGAGCGCCTGCTGATTACCGGGCGAGCGTATAACGCCGGGCTCAACGGCTGGCTGGACTATGCCCCGCTGCAGGCCCGACAGGTGGACGCGGCCACCCAGGCTTTTGTCATTCCGGCGGGCGCGAGCGGCACCTTCCGCCTGACCTTCGCCGCAACGGGCGCGTACCAGGCCGGCCTTCTCGGCGGCGGGGCGCTGGGGCTGCTGACGGTTATCGCCTGCGCGGTGGTCTGTTGGCGCCGGCGCGGCGAGCACGTGCCGCGCTCCTTCCCGGAGCCGCCCCGGGCGCTGTGCCTGGCACTGGCCGCGGGCGGGCTCGCGCTGGTGGGCTGGCCGGCCCTGCTGGCGGGGATAGCGGCGTTCGCGGCGGTGCGCTGGACGACGCTGCCGGCCCCGGCCTTGTCCGCCGCGCTGCTGGCGGCCGCCGGGGCAATGCTGGCCCGCGCGCCCTGGCCGAGTGCGGGCTATGCCGGCGATTCGGCGCTGGTCACCGCCCTGTGCGCCGGGGCGGTCGCGTGCGTGTTCGCCGCTTCTTCCCGCACCGGCCACAGCGTCCGCACCACGCGCGCGCCGGGGCGTTCCACCCATTCGTAGCCGGCGGCGCTGACCACTACCGTGCCGGCCACCGTGGCCAGCCACACGAGGACGAAGTTTATGGCCCCGCCGCTAAACAGATCGATCCCCAGCAGCGGGAAGACCAGGTCCAGCACCGCCACGTGCCAGAGGAAGATGCCATAAGACCAGACTCCGGCCGCCTGCAGGGGCGCGGATTCCAGCACCCGCGAGCGCGGTGCGAAGATGAAGGGCAACACCACGCAGGCGGCGAAGACCCCGCCGACCAGGATGCGGCGGGCAAACTCGTCCGGGTCCGGGTGGGTCAGCCCGCGCGGGCCGAACCACTCCCGGCTAGCCAGCCAGATGCACCCGGCGGCCAGGCCCAGCCACATCCAGCGCCACGAAGCCACCCGCTGGACCCAGGCCGGAACGCGGCCTTCGGCCTCGGCGGCCAGCATGCCCACGGCGAACCACAAGGTATAGGCCGGCGGCCAGATCTGGGTATTAATCCCGTCCGGGTCCGCGTTCGCCACGAAGGGCAACAACGCCCAGCCCAGGCTCAGCGCGGCCGAAGCCGCAATCACCAGGCAGCGCACTCGGCGCCCGCCCGGGAGGAGTTGGGCGGCGATGGCCAGCAGGGGCATCGTTAAGTAGAAGGCGATCTCCACGCACAGCGACCACAGGTGGGTCAGCCCGGGGGCCAGGCCGTCTGGCCAGAAGATCTGGGTCGAGGTGAGGTTGGCTACAACCTGCTGGAGGCTCACCCCGGCGGCCGAGGGCAGGAAGGCCAAGACCGCGATCACGCAGGCCAGGTAAGCCGGCGCGATGCGGGCGGTGCGGCTGCGGTAGTAGCGCGACCAGCCGCGGGCGGCGTAGCGCTCCCGCCGGCGCCACAGGACGAAGGCGCTGAGCGCGAAGAAAACCGCCACGAAATAATCGAAGCGCTCGGCCCAGCCCCAGCCGGTGCCGGTCTGGAAGCTGACGTGGGTGACGATGATGCCCAGCGACGCGACCGCCCGCAGACCGTCTAGGGCGTCGAGCCGCTGCGGTAAGGTGTTATGCACGCCGGTGTGGGGCGCGGCGGGCTGGCGGTGCTTCGCGTGAGCGTGCGGCACGCTGCCTCCTTCCCTCGCCGGGGCATGGTCGCTTGGGGCTTCACCGCAAGCGTCCGTGCAACCAGAACCTGTAACTTTCCGTGATTGGACATGATACTGCAATGAAGCGCTTCCTCCGGCTCCGCGGCCGCCTGTTCTGGACCGTGGTGGCGGCAGCCTGCGCGCTTATTATCGGCGCGATGGTCCCCGCGATGTATGAGAACCAGACGCGCCAGCTTTCCCGCGACATCGACTACCAGGTAACGGCTACCTCCCGGGAGTCGATGGTGCTGGACTACCAGGCCTTCCGCGCCGGGAAGCCGAACTCGCAGCGCTCCGCCAGCCCCGCGTGCGAGCCGGCAAAGCTAGCCAACGGCCAGACGCAGTACCCGCTGGCCTGCTTCATCCGGGACGTGCCGATGGAGGTCGAGCGCCACACCCAGACCGGCAAGGCGGACGACTCCACGCTGGCCAGCTCCGAATCCGAGGTCACCACCCTCATCGACGACCACCTGGCCGCGCGCGTGAGCGAGTCTTCGGTGCTGAACCGGGAGTCGACCTTCCCGGCCTCCGGGCCTTCGACCGCGCTGACGCTGTCGCTGGGTGAGGGCGGCGACGAGATCACGGACCCCGGCTTCGAGCGCGACGGGCTGCAATACTTCTTCCCCGCCGACACCGAACAGCGCTCCTACCCGCTCTACGACCCGCTCCTGCACGGCTCGGAGCCGCTGGATTTCTCCGGCACCGAGAAGGTAGACGGCATCCCCACCTACACCTTCCAGCAGGACCTGCACGGCCGTGAGCTCGACCCGGAGGTGGAAAAGCTGCTGTTTTCCTCCCTCGCCGGCGCGAGCGCGGACGCGGAAGAGGCCACCGAGGTCGTCGGCCCGGCGGGGAACTTCTATTCGCAGGCCGACATGGAACGCTTCGGCTACCACCCGGAGGACACGGTCGTGCTGGAGCCGTATTACTCGGTCAGCCGCACGGTCTGGGTCGAGTCCACCACGGGCACCATCGTTAACGCCGTGACCCACGTGGACATCAGCTTTGCGACCTCCCCGCAGGAAGCCGCCCAGCTCGACGCCACCGACCCGGCGCGCGAGCGGGCCGTGGTCAACGCGCGCCTCGAGTGGAGCCCGGACAGCCAGCAGCGCGCCCTGGACAAGGTCGCCAGCACGGTCAACATGACCAAGGCGATGTCGATTCTCGGCTGGGGCGGCAAGGCCCTGGGCGTGGTCCTGCTCATCATTGCCGCGCGGATGTACATGCGCCGCCGCGCCGGCGAGGCGAACTAACCGCCCGCAGGTCCGCCCATGCCGCGCCTTCTTCCCGCCAGCCGCCCCGCCGCGGTGCGCGCGGCCTGCTTGATCGCGGTCGCCGCCGCGTGCATCGCTAGCGTTACCTGGCCTTTTGTCCTGCCGGGCGAGCTTGTCTGGCGGGACATGGTCGTGCCCGCGGATATGGCGTTCAGCCCCGCCAATTTCGGCGGCGGGGACCTGCCCGCCCGGGCTGTTCCCCAGGACGGGCTGCTCGCCCTAGCCGCCCAGCTCGTGCCGGCGCACTGGCTCGTGCGCGCGCTGGTCATCGGCTCGGCAGTCGCCGCCGCCTGGGGCGGCTGGCGGCTGACCAGGTTGTGCGCGCCGGCGGCAGGGCAATCTCCGGAAGTTGTGGCGGACCGGCACCTGCTGGGCCCGGCCGCGGCCATCGCCTTGTGCGTGGCCAACCCCTTGGTGATCGAGCGGCTCCTGCAGGGCCAGTGGTCCATCGCGGCGGCCGCCTGGCTGGGCCCTGCCATCGCCGCGGCGGGCCTGGCGGGGCGGCGGCCCGGGCAGTGGGCGGCCATGTTCGTCTCCTCGCTGACGCCGACCGGCGCGCTGTTGGGCGCGCTGACGGGCATCGCCACCGCGCGGCAGCGGCTAGCCACGGCCTGCTACGGCCTGGCGCTGTGCCTGCCATGGGCCCTGCCCGGCCTGCTGGGGGTCGTGCGCGGCACCGCGCCGGGGATGGATGCGGCCGCCGCCGTGGCGGCCTTCGCGCCGCGCGCTGAGGCCCACGCCGGGCTGCTGGTCACCGTGCTCGGTCTGGGCGGCATTTGGAACGCGGACGCCGTGCCCGCCTCCCGCCAGGCCGGTTTCGCCCTGGTCGGCGTGCTGCTTATCGCCGTGGTGACGCTCGGCTGGGCCCGGCTTTTCGGTGCGGGCCGGGGCGCGGGCTCCGTGCGCTGGCCGGCCGGCGCCGGGGCGCTACTTGTCCTGGCCGCGCTCGGGCTGGGCGGGGTTCTGCTGGCTGCGTTATTCCCCGGCGCGCTGGCCTGGGTCGTGGACACGGTGCCGGGCGGCGGGCTGCTGCGCGACAGCCAGAAATTCCTGGCCCTGGCCGTGCCCGCCTACGCGGTGGGCCTGGGCGCGGTGCGCGGCCCGAGTGCCACGGCCGGGCTGGTGGCCGTGGCACTCTTGGTTCCCGATGCCGCCCGGGCGGTGGCGCCGCTGCAGCCGCGGCCGGCGGGCACGGACAGCGCCCTGGTCCACCAGCTGGGCGGCCGGGACGCCCTCTTCGTCGACCGGCCGGAGCTGGTGGAGGCCCCCGGCGGCGTGGCCGTGGATCCGTATTCCAAGGTTGCGGCGAAGGTCCAATCCGGCGCCTTGCGCGTCGACGGCGCTCTCCTGGACTACCCGGCGCCGCGCTGGGTGGCCGCCCAGCGCGCGTGGCAGGAGCGGGACTTGGGACGGTTGGAGCACCTCGGCGTGGGCGCGGTCGTCGAGGGCGGCCAGGTTGTTGCCGAGACCGGCGCCGGCCCGCAGCCGCGGCCCTGGGGCCTGGTCGTGGCCTGGCTGCTCACCCCGCTGGCGGCCGGGCTTATCGCGCGCTGGTTTTCCCGGTCACGCGCGCGAGCAAATCCATAAACCGGCGGCCGGTGGTCTCCCAGGAAAACTGGGCGGCGAATTCTTGCGCCCCGGCACCGAGGCGGTCGCGCTCGGCCGGGTCGGCGATAAGCTCGCGGGTGGCCTGGAGTAGCTGCGCCGGGGTCTCCACCAGCCGGCCGGTGGCCTGGTCGTGGACGCTGTCGCGCAGGCCGAAGGAATACCCCACTGTGGGCACCCTATGTTGGGCCGCCTCCATGACTGCTAGTCCCCATCCTTCCTTGCGGGAGGGCATAAGGTGCAGGTCCGCCTGGGCCAGCAGGGCGTGCTTGTAGTCCTCGGTTACCTGGCCGCGGAAACGCACGCGCTCGCCCAGCCCCAGCTTTTCGGCGTACTCGCGCAGGCTGTGTTCCCACCAACCGGAGCCGACGATGTCCAAGACCGCCTCCGGGATCTGCGCGACGGTGTCCATGGCGTGCTCGATCTGCTTGTGCGGCACCAGGCGCGACAGGGTCACCAGGTGGATGGCGGCCTCGCGCTCCAGGCGCGGCACGTGCGGCGGGATTGGATCCACGCCGTTTTCGATGATCTCGGCCCCCTGCACGCCCAGGGTCTCCAAGTCCTGGCGGGACGCCGGCGAGACGGTCACGTACGGCGCGCCGCGGTAGACCGCCGGCGCCACGCGGGACTCCAACCACCAGCCCAGGCGGGCCAGCACCGGGCCGGCCACGGGCCACTGCTCCTTGTGGAGGTGGTGGGTCAAAAGGACCGTCGGCACGCCGGCGACGGGACGGGCGAAAAACGGGATGCCGTTCTGGGTATCCACCACCACGTCGATGCCGCGCAGCGGGCCCAGCCCCACCCGGCCGGCCAGGATGGCGGCCAGGGCATAAGGGTAGACGCTGTACTTGCCGCCCACGCGCCAGTAGTTCACGCCGTCGCGCTTGTCGTGGCGGGCGCCGTTCATGTGCCGGGAGGTCCAGTAGATGACCTGGTGGCCGTGAGCGGCGAGGTATTCGCCGACCCGCTCCAGGTAGCGTTCGGAGCCGCCGCCCTGGGGGTGGGTGGAATCGCGCCAACAGAGTAGAAGTATTTTCATGTCGAGCTACTAGCCTAGTGGCTATGCGCTACACCCGAGCCCTGGCCACGCTGAGGAGATCCTGGCAACTCCTGCGGGCCTTCCCGCAGGAGCAGACCCACCCCGCCGCCTTCTACGGACCCCTGGCCGAGGACACCGCCGAGCTCATCGGGCGGCTGGCTCACGATGCCGGGCTCGCCCTCCGCGGCTCCTTAGTCCTCGACGTCGGCGGCGGCCCGGGCTATTTCGCCGCCGCCTTCGACCGCCGCGGCGCCCGCTACATCGGGCTGGAGCCCGACGCCGGGGAGATGTCCGCGGCGGGACTCACGCTGGCCAACAGCGTGCGCGGCGACGGCACCCGGATGCCCTTTGCCGACGGGACCTTCGACGTGGTCTATTCCTCCAACGTGGCCGAGCACGTCCCCGACCCGGAAGCGCTGGCCGAGGAGATGCTACGGGTGACCCGCCCCGGCGGCCTGGTGGTGCTCAGCTACACCGTGTGGCTGGGGCCTTTCGGCGGGCACGAGACCGGCCTGTGGCAGCACTACGTGGGCGGGGCCTTTGCCCGGGATTACTACACTCGCCGCCACGGCCACCCGCCCAAGAACGTCTACGGCACCTCGCTCTTCGCGGTCAGCTGCGCGCGCGGGCTGCGGTGGGCCGAAAACGCGCAAAAGCGCGGGGACGCCGAGCTGTTGTTGGCGTTCCCGCGCTATCACCCGCGGTGGGCGTGGTGGCTGACCCGCGTTCCCGGGTTGCGGGAGTTTCTGGTCAGCAACCTGGTGCTGGTGCTACGCGCCAGCGCCTAGACCCTTTAGGCGCTCTGGTGCTCCTCCACGCGCGACTTCAGGGCGTCGAACTGGTCCCAGACCTCCTGCGGGACGCGGGAGCCCAGGAAGTTCAGGTAGTCGGAGTTGTCCTGGATGTCGCCGGACCAGTCCTCGGCGTGGACGGCCAGGGCCTGCTTGACCTTGTCGATCTCCACGTCCAGGCCGTGCAGGTCCAGGTCCTCGGCGCGCGCGGTGGAACCGATGATGGTCTCCTCGGCGCCGACGTTGCCCTCGATGCGGTCGATGATCCACTTGAGCACGCGGGAGTTTTCGCCGAAGCCCGGCCACAGCATCTTGCCGTCGTCGCCCTTGCGGAACCAGTTGACCAGGAAGATGGCCGGCATGCGGTCGCCGCCCTTTTCGCCCATGTTGACCCAGTGCTGCAGGTAGTCGCCAGCGTTGTAGCCGATGAACGGCAGCATGGCCATCGGGTCGTGGCGCAGGGCGCCGACCTTACCCTCGGCCGCGGCGGTCTGGCCGGAGGCCAGCAGGGAGCCGATCATCGTGCCGTGGTTCCAGTCGAAGGCCTGGGTGACCAGCGGGACGGTGTCGGCGCGGCGGCCGCCGAAGAGGATGGCGTCGATCTTCACGCCCTGCCAGTCGTCGTACTCCGGCGCGGCGGTCGGGCACTGGGAGATCGGCACGCAGTAGCGAGAGTTCGGGTGGGCGGCCTTGGTGGCCGAGTCCGGGGTCCAGTCCTCGCCGGTCCAGTCGATGAGGTGGGCTGGGGCGTCGCCGTCCATGCCCTCCCACCAGACGTCGCCGTCGTCGGTGAGCGCGACGTTGGTGAACAGGGTGTTGCCCGGCTCCATGGTCTTCATGGCAATCGGGTTGGAGGCGTAGTTGGTGCCCGGGGCCACGCCGAAGAAGCCGTTCTCCGGGTTCACGGCGTACAGGCCGTCCTCGCGCAGGTGCAGCCAGGCGATGTCGTCGCCGACGACCTCGGCGCTCCAGCCCGGGATGGTGGGCGTGATCATCGCGAGGTTGGTCTTACCGCAGGCCGACGGGAAGGCGGCCGCGATGTGGTAGTTCTTGCCTTCCGGGTTGGTCAGCTTCAGGATGAGCATGTGCTCGGCCATCCAGCCCTCTTCGCGGGCCATGACGGAGGCGATACGCAGCGCGTAGCACTTCTTCGCCAGGATGGCGTTGCCGCCGTAGCCGGAGCCGTAGGACCAGATCTCCTTGGTCTCCGGGAAGTGGGTGATGTACTTGGTCTCGTTGCACGGCCAGGCGACGTCCTCCTCGCCCTCGGCCAGCGGGGCGCCGACGGAGTGCAGGGCCTGCACGAAGGCTCCATCGGTGCCGATCTTCTCCAGCGCTTCCGCGCCCATGCGGGTCATGATGCGCATGGACAGGACCACGTAGGCCGAGTCGGTCAGCTGCACGCCGAGCTTCGGGTCCAGGTCGCTAATGGGGCCCATGCAGAAAGGCACGACGTACATCGTGCGGCCGCGCATGGCGCCGCGGAAGGCGTCGGTCATCTCTTCCTTCATCGCGGCCGGCGGGGCCCAGTTGTTGGTCGGGCCGGCGTCTTCCTCGTTCTCCGAGCAGATGAAGGTGCGGGACTCGACGCGGGCGACGTCCGAGGGGTTGGAGCGGGCCAGGTAGGAGTTCGGGCGCTTTTCCTCGTTGAGCTTGAGCAGGGTCCCCTTCTCCACCAGCTCGCCGGCGAGCCGGTCGGCTTCTTCCTGAGAGCCGTCTACAAAGACCACTTGGTCCGGCTGAAAGAGCTCCACGTTCTCATTGATCCACGCGATAAGCTCCGGGTTGTCAGTCGGAAGTTGTCCAACAAGGCCTTTAATTTCGGCGGTCATCTAAAGTCTCCTGGGGTTAATTCTTCACGTTGTCAGACTTAAGCCATGACTTATGTCTTAGAGGGCATTCCACCTCCAGCGTAACGCGCCGGCCGGCGCAAGTACCGACAATTCGCCGGGCACTGGATATATCCACACTGTTTACCACAACTTAACCGAGGGTACGCCATACCGTCACCGGCAATCTCATAGTTTTCGTACCCCCGTCCGGGGGATCGACCCGGCGGGCCAAGCCGCCGCCCTACTCACGGCGCCACCCCCAAGCAGCCCGCCTTCGCCCGGCTGGTCATAACCGGCACCCCTCCGCGCCCGAGTTCGGTCAGAACTTGCGGCCTATTCCTTATGTTCTTTCCCCACTGCCGGCTCTGCGGCCGGCATTGCTGCCGTCGGCGGCGCGGCAAATTGCCAACTGCGCTGGCTAAGTGAACAATAGACCACGATGGATAACTCTAGTAACACCCCTACCGCCGTGGGCGAGATGCCGCCGGGCCGCCCGCTGCAGACCGAGTTTAACGACGGCCTGGACTACCCGCGCCTGGGTAACGTGACCTTCCGTCGTGGCAGCCTGACCGACAACCAGCAGGCACTTTTCGCCGAGCACTGGCCCCGCCTGGGCCGGGTGCTGGCGGACGAACGGATTGATATAGAGGAATGGTTCGGGCGCAGCGGCGCCAAGACCGTGGTGGAGATCGGCTCGGGCACCGGCACCTCGACCGCGGCGATGGCCCCGCTGGAGCAGGACACCAACATCGTCGCCGTGGAGCTCTACAAGCCGGGCCTGGCCAAGTTGCTGGGCCAGGTGGTGCGCCAGGACATCGACAACATCCGCATGGTGCGCGGCGACGGCATCGAGGTGCTCGCCCGCATGTTCGCGCCGGAGTCCCTGGACGGCATCCGCGTCTTCTTCCCGGATCCGTGGCCCAAGGCCCGCCACCACAAGCGCCGGATCATCCAGTCCGGGCCGCTCAACCTGTTCGCCTCCCGCCTCAAGCCGGGCGGCGTGCTGCACGTGGCCACGGACCACGCCGGCTACGCCGAGTGGATCGACGAGCTCGTCGAGGTCGAGCCCATCCTGCGCTACCGCGGCTGGCCGTGGCCCGAATGCCCGCAGCTGACCGACCGCCAGGTCATCACCAAGTTCGAGGGCAAGGGCCTGGATAAGGACCACGTTATTAAGGAATACCTCTGGGAAAAGAGGCCGCAGTAATGACTACCCGCAAGCTGCTGCTCGTCTGGGACGCGCCCAACATGGACATGGGCCTGGGCGCCATCCTGGGCGGGCGCCCGACCGCCGCCTTCCGCCCGCGCTTCGACGCCATCGGCCGCTGGACCGTGCGCGAGGCCTGGGACCTAGACGCCCAGCCGCACGCCGCGGTCTTTACCAACGTCACCCCGGGCGGGGCGGACGTCATCCGCCCCTGGGTCGAGGCCATCCGCAACGTCGGTTTCGCCGTCTTCGCCAAGCCCAAGGTCCACGACGACACGGACGTGGACCCGGACATGCTCGACTACATCGCCGCAAACCGCGACGAGCTCGCCGGGCTGGTGGTCGCCTCCGCCGACGGCCAGAATTTCCAGGAGACCCTGGAGGACCTGGCAAACGAGGGCGTGCCGGTCACGGTGGTCGGCTTCCAGGAGCACGCCTCCTGGGCCGTGACCCACCCGGTCATCGACTTCGTGGACTTGGAGGACATCGACGGCGTCTTCCGCGAGCCGCTGCCCCGAGTCAACCTGGACAACCTGCCCGACGGCGGCGCCTGGCTGCAGCCTTTCCGCCCGCTTTCTGCCTTGCTCGACGAACGCTAGGAGCCGCATGTTTTATAGCTGGGGCCGTTTTTCTTATGCCCACCGCAAGCTCATCCCCGTTATCCTGATCGCGCTGATCCTGGCTCTGTTCGCTATCTTCGGCACCCGCCTGGAAGACCGCATGAGCCAGGAAGGCTGGGAGGATCCGGGCGCGGCCTCCACCGTGGCCGCCGAGCTCGAGCAAACCACCTTCGGGCGCGACAACAACGGCGACGTCATCGTCATGGTGGAAAACCCGGACGAGAACTTCGACGCCGCCCAGCAGTACTTCGCCGACATCAAGGCGCAGTACCCGGACCAGATTTCCCACCTCAACGGCTACTTCGACAAGAAGAACCCGAATTTCATCAACGAGGACGGGACCTACGCCTTCACAGCCATCGGGCTCAAAGGCGACGCGGAGCAAACGCTCAAGGACTTCCGCACCATCGAGCCGGCGCTGCACGAAACCGACCTGCCCGTGCAGGTCGCCGGCGCGACCGCGGTGGCCGATGCCCTGGACGACGGCATGTCCAACGACATCTCCCGCGCGGAGAAGGCCGCCCTGCCGCTGGTCGGCCTGTTGCTGCTGGTGGTCTTCGGCTCCGTCGTGGCAGCGTTCATGCCGCTTATCGTCGGCGGCCTGTCCATCCTCGGCTCGCTGGGCATTTTGTCGATCCTGGCCGGTTTCCTGCAGGTCAACGTCTTCGCCCAGGCCGTCGTCACGCTGCTGGGCCTGGGCCTGGCCATCGACTACGGCCTGTTTATGGTCTCCCGCTTCCGCGAGGAGCTCGACCGCGGCCGCAGCACCCAAGACGCCGTGGCGATTACCACCGCCACCGCCGGCCAGACGGTGGTCTTCTCCGCGGCCATGGTGGCCGTGGCCCTGTCCGGCCTCTTCATCTTCCCGCAGGCCTTCCTGAAATCCGTGGCCTACGGCTCGATTTCCGCCGTGGGCCTGGCCGCGCTGCTGTCCGTGACCGTGCTGCCGTCGCTGTTCGGCCTGCTGGGCAAGAACATCGACAAGTGGTCCATCCGGCGCACCAAGCGCACCGCCCGCCGCCTGGAAGACACCTGGTGGTACAAGCTGCCGGCGTGGGCCATGGGCCGGGCCAAGCTGATGACCGTGGGTATCTGCGCCCTGCTCATCGCGCTGACCATCCCGCTGATCAACATCGCCTTCGGCGGCATCAACGAGACCTACCTGCCGCCCAGCCAGGACACCCGCGTCGCCCAGGACACCTTCAACGAGGAATTCCCCACCTTCCGCACCGAGCCGGTCAAGCTGGTGGTGGAGGGCGCCGATAACCAGCAGCTGGCCGACGTCTACCTCCAGGTGCGCGACATGGACGGCCTGACCGAGCCGATGAGCCCGTCCACGGCCACCAAGGACGGCATCACGGTGCTCTCCGCCGGCATCCAGGACCGCGACGACTATGCGGACATCGTCCACCAGCTCGAGGCCGTCGACGCCCCGGAGGGCGTGAACCTTTACGTCGGCGGCACACCGGCGATGGAGGTCGAGTCCCTCGACGCCCTCTTCGACAAGCTGCCGTGGATGGCCATCTACATCGTCGTGGCCACCTTCATCCTCATGGCGCTGGTCTTCGGCTCGGTGGTCCTGCCCGCCAAGGCCATCATCATGACGCTGCTGACCCTGGGCGCGACCCTGGGCATCCTGACGGCCATGTTCGTCAGCGGCGTCGGCGCGGACCTGCTCAACTTCACGCCGGGCCCGCTGATGAGCCCGATCCTGGTGCTCATCATCGCCATCATCTACGGCCTGTCCACCGACTACGAGGTCTTCCTGGTCTCCCGCATGGTCGAGGCCCGCAAGAAGGGCGCAACCACGGACGAGGCCATCTCCTACGGCACCGCGCACACCGGCGGCATCATCACCGCCGCCGCGCTGATCATGATCGTGGTGGCCGGCGCGTTCGGCTTCTCCGACATCGTGATGATGAAGTACATCGCCTTCGGCATGATCTTCGCCCTGTTCATCGACGCGACCATCGTGCGCATGCTCCTGGTGCCGGCCGTCATGCACCTGCTGCGCGAGGACAACTGGTGGGCCCCGCAGTTCATCCACCGCGCCTACGAGAAGCTCGGCCACGGCAAGGAGCCGGCCGCTGCACCCGCAGCTGCCCCGCAGCGCGCCACGCGGGAGGAAGGCCACTGGGAGGAGATGCCGGCCCAGTCCGAGGCCGTCCTGGCTACCGATGCCGATGACTCCACCGACTACGAGCGCGAATCCGCGCGCGAGTCCGCACCGCAGGAGGAGCCCACGACCCAGCCGGCCGTGGAAGATGACCGCGATTACCCGGCGCGGGGCAACCGCAACACGTCCACCGATGATTCCCTGGTACCGTTTAGCGAGCTAATGAAAAGACTAAACAAGGACCAGGGAAGGGACTAGGCGTTGAAAAAATGGCTGCAGTGGGTCGCCGCGCTTGTGATTCTCGCGGTGCTCATCTGGGTCTTTCGCGATGAGCTGGACTTCCTCCAGGACGGGTTCCGGCGGCTGCGCACCGCCGATCCTCTTGCCGCGGGGCTGGTGGTAGTCGCCTCCCTCGGCGCCATCGTCGCCATGGCGGAAGTCATGCGCCTGCTCATCCGGGCCGGCGGCGTGCCCGTCCCGCTGAAGGAGACCACCGCCATCACGCTGGCCTCCAACGCCTGGTCCACTACCCTGCCGGCCGGGCCGGCGTTTTCCGCCATCCTCACCTTCCACGTCCAGCGCGGCTGGGGCACCTCGTTGGCCCTGGCCGGCTGGTTCTTCGTGCTCTCCTCGGCCGTGTCCACCATGTGGCTGGTGCTCATCGGCCTGGGCGGGGTGGTCTTCCTCAACGCCCAGATGCAGGTGCTCTCCCTGCTGCTGACCCTTACCGCGGTGGTGGCGCTGTGCGGTCTGGTCTTCTGGGTATCCAACCACCCGCGCGCGATTGAGCGCTGGCTGTCCCGGCAGAAACTCCTGCGCGGCGGCAAGCGCGACGCGCTCATCAAGCAGGTGCGCAACCTCTCCGAGGTCCACCTGAACCGCTGGCAGTTCGCGCAGGTCGCCGGGTATTCCCTGGCCAACCGGCTGCTGGACATGGCCTCCCTGTGGGCGTGCGTGTGGGCTATCACCGGGGACGTCCCGGCCCTGCACGCCGGGGAGGACCAGACCACCCTGGCCGGCATCGCCCTGGCCTACCTGACCGCCAAGCTGGCCGGCTCCGCACAGGTCACCCCGGCCGGACTTGGCACGGTCGAGGCCGCCATCATCGCCACGCTGGTGGCCACCGGCATGACGGCTATCGATGCCACCGGCGCCGCCGTCGTCTACCGCCTGATTTCTTTTGCCCTCATCACCGTCATCGGCTGGATCGTCTACTTCTGGCACTATGCTCGAAATGGACTGACCTATGCCGCCCTCAACCGAAAGGATCACGCCGATGCGTCCCGCACCGCTGCTTGATATCGTCGCCATCATGCTCTTCGCGCTCTTCGCGCGAATCGCCCACCCGCCTTTCACCTTCACCGGGCTGCTGGCCGCCTTCTGGCCCTGGGCCGTGGGCGCGCTGCTGGGCTGGGTCTTCATCACCAGCATCAAGGCCTCGCCCGGCCGCTGGATCGAGGGTGCCATCGTGTGGTGCTCCACCATCGTCGGCGGCATGATCCTGTGGTCCATCGTCAACAGCCAGCTGCCGCACTACAGCTTCCTGCTGGTCGCCTCCATCATGTCCGCCCTGCTGATGTTCGGTTGGCGCGCCATCGCCGCCTTCCGCGCCCGCCGCGCCGAGGTCGCCGAGATCAACGCCCAGCGAGCACAGCGCGCCCGCACCCGGACCGCCACCCGCCCGCCGCGTCGCTAACCGGGCGTTAATACGAAAAAATAGGCCGGCGCTGCGAACCCTGGGAAGGGCGCAGCGCCGGCCTTTGGCCTTTCGGCGGGAAATTAGCCGAAGATGTGCGCCAGCTGGTTGCCGATGGCAATGACCAGACCGACGATCTCGCTGACGATGTCCAAAGCGCTGCTCAGAAGCATGTTTCCTCCACTATTACTCGGCGAGCCGGCCACGGGTGCCGGAGATTACTTTAGACATATCGTCCCCGGCGCCCGGTTTCGTTACATCGGGGCGATGGTGTGCTTCTTCGGCAGGTCCCGCACGTCCTTGGTGGCCAGCTGGCGCAGGGCCTGGCGCAGGGCCAGCCGCGACTGGTTCGGCTGGATCATCGCGTCCAGGTAGCCGCGTTCGGCGGCCACGTAAGGCGCGGTCATGGTCTCGTCGTAGAAGTCCATGAACATCTTCTTGGTCATCGCGCGCTGCTCCGGGGTCTCGGCGGCCTCCAGCTGCTTGCCGGCGATCATGACCACGGCCGCGGCCGAACCCATCACGGCGATCTGCGCGGTCGGCCACGCCAGGTTGATATCGCCGGTCAGGTTCTTCGAGCCCATGACGGCGTAGGCGCCGCCGTAGGCCTTGCGGACAATCAGCGAGACCTTCGGGACGGTTGCCTCCACCACGGCGAAGGCGAACTTCGCGCCGCGGTGAATCAGCCCGGCCTTTTCCTGGTCCACGCCCGGCAGGTAGCCGGGGGTGTCGACCACGAAGACCAGCGGGATGTTGTAGGCGTCGCAGATGCGGATGAAACGCGCGCCCTTGTCCGCGGCATCGGCGTCGATGCAGCCGGCCAAGTGCATGGGGTTGTTCGCCACGAACCCGACGGCCTGGCCGTCGATCCGCCCGAAGGCGGTGATCATGTTCGGCGCGAAGTTCTCCTGCAGCTCGATGAGCTCGTCATCGTCGCCCAGCTGGCGCAGGAGCTCCTCCATGTCGTAGCCGGCGTTCGTGTCATCGGGCATAAATGCGTTGAGCTCGTCGTCCTCGGCGACCTCCTCGTCGCTGGGGGCGGCGAAGACGGGCGCCGGGTCGTAGCAGGTCAGCGGCAGGTGGTCCAGCAGGTCGCGGACCAGGTCGAAGGCCTCGTCCTCCGACTCGACCACGGCGGAGACGTTGCCGTTTTGCTCCTGCTGGCGGGCGCTGCCCAGCTCCGCGGAGGTCACGTCCTCACCGGTGACCTCCCGGATGACGTTGGGGCCGGTGACATACATTTCCGCCTCGCCGTCGACGGCGATGACGAAGTCGGTGGTCACCGGGGCGTAGACCGCGCCGCCGGCGGACTTGCCCAGCATGATGGAGATCTGCGGGCTGCGGCCGGACAGCGGCAGCTGGCGGCGGGCGATCTCCGAGTACATGGCCAGGGAGGTCACCGCGTCCTGGATGCGGGCGCCGCCCGAGTCCTGGATGCCGATGACCGGGCAGCCGATCTTGATGGCCATGTCCATGACCTCGGTGACCTTCTTACCGAAGGTCACGCCCACCGAGCCGCCGTAGACGGTCTTGTCGTGCGCGTAGATGCACACCTGCCGGCCGTTGATGCGGCCGTAGCCGGTGACCACGCCGTCGGAGTAGATGGCCTTCGGATCCCCCGGGGTTTTGCCCAGGGCGCCGGTCTCCACGAAGGAGCCGTCGTCGAGCAGTTCCTCGATGCGCTGGCGCGGGGTGGTGCGGCCGGCCTCATCGCGGCGGGCGCGGGAGCGTTCGCTGCCCGGGTCCTGGGCCTTGTCCAGCCGGGCGCGCAGATCCGCGAGTTTCTCAGCGGTGGTTGCCACGAATCTTTACCTCGATCCAATCCTCGATGTGCTTGCCCACAATGCCGATTGCGGGCTCGTCCGGCACGGCCAGGTGGTCGCCGGGCAGCTGGACGATCTCTAGATCCTCCACGATAGCGCCCCAACCGCCGTCCGGGTCAATCTCCGCGTAGCGCGGCTCGAGCTCGATCGCGCCGTCGTGCATGCGCTCCGAGCGGAACAGCAGCACCGGCACGTCGACGTCCGCCCAGCGGCGCATGTCCAGCTTGCCCAGGATCTGGTTGTCCACGAAGGAGGCGCGCTGGTGCTCCAGCACGCCGGCCGCCAGGCCGTGCTCCGAGGCGTCCGTGGTGGCCAGGAACTGCGCGAGCATATCCATCACTGCGTCCTCGCCGGCGGTCTCCAGCAGCTCGTAGGGCACCGGGAACTCCAGCCCGTAGGTCTTTTCCGCAAAAGCGGCGTAGCGCTCCCAGCGGGCCTTGGTCTCTTCCAGGGTGTCCGGCGCCGGATCGGAGGGCTGGGTGGTATCCAGCAGCGCGATGAACGCGACCTCGAGGTCCTTGTCACGCAGCTGGTGCGCGACCTCGTAGGCCAGCGCACCGCCGAACGACCAGCCGCCGAGGACGACCTTGCGGCCGCGGGCGTGCTTGACGATGTCGTCGATGTAGGCCTGCGCGCGGTCTTCCAGGCTGCCCTCGAGGCGCTCGACGCCGTAGACGGCGACGTCCTCGGGCAGGCGGCGCACCAGCGGCTGGTAGACCACCGTGGTCCCGCCGGCCGGGTGGAACATAAACACGGCCGGGCCGTCGGCCTCCCGTAGCACGCGGATGTTGCCCTCGACCTCGGTCTCCAGGCCCTCGCGGACCAGGTCCGCCAGCGGCTCCAGCGTTTCTGCCTCGCGCACGGCCGCGGTGGTGACCTCGACGCCGGCGCGCTCGGAAAGCCGCTCGGCAATCTGGGTGGCCTGTTCCTCGGTCAGCTCCGGCAGCGGGCTGGTCACGCCAGCCGCCGCCTTCCCGGTGATCGAGGCCCAGGTGCCGAAGACCATGCGCTCGGAGGCGTCGCGCGGGGCCACGCCCACGCCGGTGCCAGTGGTGGCCTCGGCGTCTGCGGCCTCGTCGGCCTCAGCGTTCTTTTCCGTCTTTTCGGCGTTGCCGGTTGCGGCTGCGGCGGTCTCCACGCCGTCGGTCTCGCGGCCTTCCACGGCGGCGGTGACCATGTCGATGACGTCGGCCAGGGAGGCATCGCGCAGCGCCTGGACCTGCAGCGGCGGGATCTGGAAGTCGTTTTCCACGCGGTTCTTGATGCGCATGCCCATCAGCGAGTCCAGGCCGAGATCGATTAGCGGCAGCTCACGCGGCAGGTCGGTCACGTCGTAGCCCATAGATTCCGAGACGATAGCCGCCAGGCGGTCCTCCACGGTCTCCGTGGCCGAGTCCCAGCGCACGGCCTCAATGTCCGCGTCGGCGGACTGGTCCGGGGTCGCCTTCAGCGAGGCGGAGTCCGGCAGGTCGGCCACGCCGGGCACGGCCTTGGTCCCTAGGTCCAGGGAGGTGGCGAAGCCTTCCGCGACCAGGGTCGTCGCGCCGTCGCTGACGGCATAGGCGGCGACGGCCACGCCGCCGAGCGACTTGGTCACCACGGTGGTGACCTCACCCTGGGCGGGCAGCGTGCCGGGTTCTTCCACGGCGACGAGGTGGGCGCCCGGGGACACGGCATCGATAGCCGCTTCCAGCAGCGCCAGGGCGCTCGGGGCCTGGTCGGCGTTGGTGGAAAAGGCGGTCTTGCCCTCCGGCAGGTTCACGCGCGTGCCCGGCAGGCCGGTAACCCCGGAGGACGGGCGGGCGTGGGTCCAGTAGCGCTGGCGCTTGAAGTGGGTGTGCGGCGCGTCGCGCACGGGCCCGTCGCCGAAGACGGCGCGGTAGTCCACCGGCGCGCCGGCGACGTAGAGCTTGGCCAGCAGGTCCAGCAGGGACACGCTCGGATCGACCTTGCGCTTGAGCGCGTAGAGCAGCTGCGCGTCCGCCTTGCCGACGGCGAAGGCGGTGGACATCATGCCCATCAGCGCCACCGGGTTCGGGGCGATCTCCACCAGCTGGGTGTGGCCGGCGGCAAAGGCCGCGCGGGTGGCGTCCTCCAGGAAGACCGGCTGGCGGGTCATGCGCAGCCAGTAGTCCTCGTCGTGGACGGTGGCGCCCGGGCGGTAGACCTCGCCGCGGTCGACGGAGCTAAACAGCGTGGTGTGCAGCGGGCGGGCGGTAATGCCCGCGATGTCGCCGGCGAGCTCGCCGAGGATCGGGTCCACGGCCGAGGTGTGCCCGGCGCCCTTGACGTTGAGCGCGCGGGCGAACTTGCCCTCGCCCTCGAGCTTCTCCACCAGGTCCAGGACCTCCTGGCGCGGCCCACCCACGGTGGTCATGCCCGGGCCGGTGTAGACGGCCGGCTCGATGTTGCCGTCCAGGGCCGCGATGTCGTCCGCGGTCAGCTCGACGACGGCCATCGCGCCCTGGGTTTCCTCGGTCAGCTGGGCCTCGCCCTCGCCCATGAGGCGGGCGCGGTGGCAGGCGATCAGCATGGCGTCGTCAGCGCTGATGCCGCCGGCGGCATAAGCCGCGGCGATTTCGCCCATCGACATGCCAATAACGCCGGCCGGGCGGGCGCCGAAGCTGGCCAGCAGATCCGTCAGCGCGATCTGGATCGCGGTGATGGCCACCTGGGCGGTCTCGGTGTTGTAGGTCTGCTCGTCGTCGCGGACGATGTCTAGGATGGACCAGCCGGACTCGAAGTCCACGATCTGGTCCAGCTCCTCCAGGCGGGCCAGGAAATCCGGGGAGACGGCGATGAGGTCCTTGACCATCTTGCGGTGCTGGGAGCCGAAGCCGGAGTAGACGAAGACCGGGCCCGGCACCGACGGGGAATCCGCGGCGGTGACCCCGACCGAGATCTTGCCGGCGGCGACCTGCCGCAGGCGGGAGATGGCCTCCTCCGGGTTGGTGGCGTTGACCACCGCGCGGGAGCGGGCGTGGTTGCGCCCGGCCAGGGAGCGGGCCAGCGCGAAGAGATCCGCGGTTCCCAGCTGCTGGTCCTCGATGAAATCGGCCAGCGTGGCGGCCGCCTGGGCCCGGCGCGACGGCAGCAGGCCAGAGACCGGCAGGCTGACGGTGGCAGCGGTGGCATCGTCAGCGGTGTCGGTGGTGGTGTCGGTGGCGACCTGGGCGGCGCGGGCGTGGGTGGTGCCCTGGTAGTCGCTGAGCACGACGTGGGCGTTGGTGCCGCCGAAGCCGAAGCCGGACACGCCGGCCAGCTTGTGGCCGGAGTACTCGGGCCACTCGCGGGGATCCTCGACGACCTCGAGCTTTTCCGCGTCGAAGTCGATGTAGCGGTTCGGCGCGGAGAAGTTGATGCTCGGCGGCAGGGTGTCGTGGCGCATGGCCTGGATGACCTTGATAAGGCCCACCACGCCGGCGGCGGACTCGGAGTGGCCGATATTGGACTTGGCCGAGCCCAGCAGCGTCGGGTTTTCCGCGCCGCGGTTGGCCCCTAGGACCTCACCCAGGGCGGTGGCCTCGATGGGATCTCCCAGGATGGTGCCCGTGCCGTGGGCCTCGACGTAGTCGACCGTGGCCGGATCGACCTCGGCGTCGGCGTAGGCGCGGTGCAGCACGTCGACCTGCGCCTCCGGGTTGGGGGCGGTCAGGCCGTTGGAGTGGCCGTCGGAGTTGATGGCCGAGCCCTTGATGACGGCGAGGATGTTATCGCCGGCGGCCTCGGCGTCGCTGAGCCGCTTGAGCACCAGCACGCCGCCGGCGTCCGCGCGCACGAAGCCGTCCGCGTCGTCGGAGAAGGCGTGGATGCAGCCCGTGGGCGAGATGACGCCGAGTTCGCCGAAGGCGGTGGACACGAACGGGGAGGCCATGATGTTGATGCCGCCGGCCACGGCGACGTCGGCGTCGCCCTCGCGCAGGCCGCGTACGGCCTGGTGGACGGAGACCAGCGAGGACGAGCAGGCGGTGTCCACGTTGACCGAGGGTCCGCGCAGGTCCAGCGCGTAGGAGATCCGGTTGGAGATGATCGCCGAGGAGGTGCCGGTCAGCGCGTACGGGTGCGCCTCCGCCGGGTCGGCGGTGATCAGCATCCCGTAGTCGTTGTTCGACGAGCCCATGTAGACGCCGGTGGCGGTCCCGCGCAGCTCGTTGGCCGGCAGGTGGGCGTCCTCGAGCGCCTCCCAGACCAGCTCCAGCAGGATGCGCTGCTGCGGGTCCATGTTGGTGGCCTCCACCGGGGACAGGCCGAAGAATTCCGCGTCGAAGCTGGCGATGTCGTCCAGGTAGCCGCCGGCGAGGTTCTGCTCGGCCATCTTCTGGGGCATCACCGGATCGGCGGCGTAGTCGGACCAGCGGCCAATGGGCAGCGGCCCCGTCGCGCCGCGGCCTTCGACCAGCATGTCCCAGAACTCGTCCGCGTTGTTGGCGCCCGGGAAGCGGCCGGCCAGGCCGATGACGGCGATGTCCTCGTGGCCGCCGGCCGGGGTGATCCGGCGCGGGGCGGACGCCGGCGCCGACTGCTGGGCCGGGCCGTTAATCAGGCGGTCAGCCAGCTGGGCGATGGTCGGGTATTCGTAGGCGACCGTGGGGTCAAGATCCACGCCCACCAGGTTTTCCAGCTCGCCTGACAGCACCACGGCGTCGCGGGAGGACAGGCCGAAGTTTTCCAGCGGCTTAGAGTCGGTAATTTCCTCCGCGGGAACGCCCGTGGTCTGGGCTACCCAATGACGGATCCAATCACGCAACTGCTCTACGGTCATACGCCATGCTTTCTTTCGCTTACGTTCATTAAGGGGATCACAAAGAATAATCGTCTTTGGTGAAAATGCTCCACCTTAGGCTATCGAACTCGGACCCCAAAACGTTAGTAGCAAGCGCCGGCCAGGCGGATGTGCAGGACTTTGGCCAAGCCCTGCCGGGGATTAACCGCGCTGGGCCAGGTAGTGCTTCTTGGCCACGCGGCGGGCGATCTTGCCCGAGGAGGTCCGGTTGATCTCGTGGGCCTGCTTGAAGACGATGTCGTCCGGGGTCAGGCCGTGGTGGGCGGAGACCGCCGAGCGGATGGCCTCGGCCGCGGCGGCGTCGCCGGAGGGCTCAGCCGTATCGGCGCGCTCGACCAGCAGCACCAGCTGCTCGGTGTCCGCGCCTTCGACGGAGAACGCCGCCACGGAGTCCGGGCGCACGTGCTCGCTGGCCTCCTGGACGGTGGACTCGATGTCCTGCGGGTAGTGGTTGCGGCCGGCCACGACGATAAGGTCCTTCAGGCGGCCGGTGATGTAGAGGTGGCCGTCCAGGATGGTGCCCAGGTCGCCGGAGGCCATCCAGCGATCGTCGTCCGGGGCGCCGGCCACGCGGCTATCCGCCAGGCGCTCGCCCAGGGTGTTGCGGAAGGTCGCGGCGGTGTCCTCGTCGCGCTCCAGGTAGCCGGCGGCCATGTTCTCGCCGTGAGCCCACAGCTCGCCGATGACGCCGTCGGCGACCTCGGCCCGGGTCTCCGGGTCGACGATGGTCAGGTACTGCGGCTGCACCACCTGGCCGACGGAAGCGAAGGCCACGGTGTTCTCGGAAGCCTCCGCCACCTCGGCGCGGCCCTCGGCCAGCGCGGCGCGGTCGAAGTGGGTAATCAGCGGGCGCTCGTCGGTCTGCGGGGTGCTCACCAGGAGGGAGGCCTCCGCCAGGCCGTAGGACGGGCGCAGCGCGGTGCGCTTGAAGCCGTAGGGCTCGAAGGTGTTCAGGAAGTTGTCCACGGCGGACTCGGTGACCGGCTCGGAGCCGACGATGAGGCCGTCGATGTGGGACAGGTCCAGCTCCTCGCCGTCGGCCGGGGCGCCGTAGCGCGCGGCCAGCTCGAGCGCGAAGTTCGGGACCACGCCGTAGGTGGCCTGCAGCTTGTCATCGATCGGCTTGCGGTTGAGCTGGCCCACCCAGCGCTTCGGCTGCTGGATGAAATCGCGCGGGGACATCAGCTCGAAAGGCAGGCCCAGGATGGTCACAAACACCGTGAGGATAATGCCCATGTCGTGGTGCAGCGGCAGCCAGGTGACCAGGCGCAGCGGCATCTTCAGCTGCGCGGCGCGGAAGATCTGCAGCACGTTGGTCAGAATGGAGCGGTTGGTCAGGATCACGCCGGCCGGGGTGCGGGTGGAGCCGGAGGTGTACTGCAGGAAGGCGGGCTGGTCCAGGGGCATGACCGTGGACATCGCCAGCTGCTGCTGGCCCTCCAGGGTCGACGCCGGGTTCTGGTAGGACGCCGCCAGGCTGTCCGGCAGGGAGTCGACGGAGAGCACGCGCGGGCGCTCCCGGGAGGGCAGGTCGGCGAAGTGCTTGCGCACCGCGGCCGCCGATGCCCGGTTGGTCAGCACCAGCTTCGGCTGGGCGTCGGCGAAGACCGCCTTCAGGTGGTCCGCGTGGCCCGGCTCGTTCGGATCGTAGAGCGGAATGGGCGTCATGCCGGCGTACAGGCCGCCCAGGAAGCCGAAGAGGTACTCCGGGGAGTTGCCGGCCAGGATGGCCACCCGGTCGCCCAGCTTGCCGACCTGCTGCAGGCGGGCCGCCACGGACTTGATGCGGGTGTTGACCTCCTGGCGCGAGTAGGTCACCAGCTGGCCCTCCCGGCTCTCGGAGTAGTCCCAGAAGCGCAGGACCTTCCGGTCACCGCCGCCGGTCTGCAGATCGCCCTGGTAGAGCAATTCCGCGAGCCCGACGAGGGTCAGCTGCGGCGCGAGGGTGATCTCCCCTTGGTCGTTGAAGAACTGGCCCATGGCGGCGTGCAAATCCATGACAGTAACGCTCCTTGAAATCCGATTCGGTTTATTTTGCTACTAAAATTATCAGACTAGGCGGCCGCCGTGTTACACCAAAGGCGGCCGGTTGCCCGCAGCATTGCCGCGGGCCGTTCTTAGATGCCGTCGATGATTCCGCGGGCCCAGCCGACCACCCAGTCGTTGGCGGTGGTCCCCTCCACCACGTGCGGGTTGGAGGCGTACTGGGCGTGCACGCCGTTGGCGGCGATGAGATCGCGGGCGCGATCCAGGCCGTTGGCGGCATCGCGCGGCGCGTCGCAGATGGAGTCGTCCGGCGCGCAGATCTGGAAGGTGCGGTCCGCCAGCTCGCCGAAGCCGTTGGGGCGCGCGCCGCGCATGGTCGCGCCCGGCACGATGGGCTGAACCAGCTTGCTGATCGGCTCCAGGGCGATCTCCGCGCCGATGCCGTGAACCTCGACGCCCGGGTTGATGCCCACGCCGGGCTCGCGGCGGCCGTCGGCGATAAGCGCCACGCCGGCCACCGACTCGGCCGGGACCGCGCCCGTGCCCGCGCCGATCTGGTCGGCGACGTCGCCCAGGATGACCGCGCCCTGCGAGAAACCGGCCATGACGAACTTCGTCGCCGGGCAGGCCTCGTGCATATAGCGCAGCTCGCCCTCCAGGGTGGAGGTGCCCTCCTGGCGGGAGTCGTCGTAGGACATCTCCTCCTGGGAGTTAATGTTCTTAAACTGCGCGGTGTACGGCAGGGTCCACACCTTCACGTCCTGCGGGGCGTAGGCCTGCTGCAGCGGCTGGGAGATCGAGAGCATGAACGAGCGCGGGTTGGCGGTCGGGTTGATGGGATCGTCGTCCGCCTTGGATTCCCAGGTGCCGGGCGCGGAGATGACCTCGACTCGCGGGCACCAGTCCGGCTGCTCCGGGGCGGCCGGCTCGTCCTCGCCGGGCTGCGTGGCCGGCGGCTCCGACAGGTTGCTCGAGGAGGTGCTGTTGAAATAGTGCACCGCGGAGGCGCCCAGGATCACCAGCAGGATCACTACTGCCACCGCAGTAAGGGTCTTTTTCATGTGTTGTGCCTGTCTCGTCTAGCAGTAGACGGAGCGCGCTTCGTCCGTCAGGAACCGGGTCAGCTCTTCGTAGTCCAGCTCCGTGCGGCCCTGCTCGATGAGCTGGCCGGCAATCGCGTTCAGGGTGATGGGCTCTTCCTCCACGCAGACCCGCTGCGCGGCGGAGACCAGCTGCGTTTCCACGCCGGCCGCGTCGATATCGCGCTCGCCGACCGCGCCGAGGAAGTCGGCATCGCCCGCAGAGGCATCGGCCTCCGGGAAGGGGATTTCGGAGATCTCTTCGGCACCGCGGTCCTCCGGGGCGCGGTCGCCGGCCGGCGCGGCGGCGGAAGGCTTCGAGCTGCTTTCGGCCGACTCCGACTCGGAGGCGGATGCCGACTCGGTCTCCGAGCCGCGCTCCAACGGCGCCACCGAGGTCGGGGCCGCGGCCTCGTTATCGTTGTCGACGGTGGCGGAACCGCAGGCCGCCAGGCCCAACGATGCCGCGACGGCCAGACCCGCAATCAATTTTCGCATGGCGCTGATGGTACTCCTTCCGGCTGGCGTTTAGGACTTCTGCACGCGGCCGAAGATCTCGCTCAGGGTGCCCTTCTGGAACTTCTGGGTCAGGCCGCCGGCCGGGATCTGCTCCGTGTCCGAGGTCGGGTAGCCCATCTCGCCCTGCTCGTAGCCGCGCTTGCCCCAGTCTTCGAAGATCTTGCCGTGCATGATGAAGTGCGCGCCGGTCTTCGGGGACCAGTAGATGTTGCCGTGCTCGAACTCCTGGAAGGCGCCGCCCTTGATCTTGATCTCGTCGCTGGTCGGGAAGCCCAGGCCGGTGGTCGCGCCACCCATCTCCTTGTACTTGGCGCCGATGGCACCGTGGACGATGTGGTGGGAGTTGTCCGGGTTACGGGTCAGGATGCCGTTCTCGAACTTCTGCTGGAAGCCGCCGTTGACTTCCTGCGGCGCGGAGGTCGGGTACTTGAGATCCCCGCCTTCCCAGCCGTTCTTGCCCCAGGCCTCGACCATGTCCTTCGGGATGGCATAGGCGCCGGTCTGGGCGGTCCAGTAGATGGAACCGTTCTCAAAGTGGACGAAGCGGCCGCGCTGGTCCGGGGTCTTTTCCTCGTTGGTCAGCGGGAAGCCCAGCCAGGAGCCCGGGCCACCCATCTCGCTGTAGCGGGCGTTGATGCGACCGACCAGGGCCTTGGCACCAGTCTCCGGGGACCAGTACGCGGTGCCCGCGCTGAAGTCCTGTGCCTTGCCGTTGTCGCCGGCGTCGTATTCGTTGTTCACGCACTCGCCGATGGTGCCGGACTTGGTGGCCGCGCCGATGGCGCCGATGGCCTGGCAGTCCGCCCCGCGGTCTTCCTTGGGGATAGCCAGGGCGTCCGCGATGGACGGCCAGGCCTGCTGCATCTCAAACTGCCAGTATTCCCAGCTGTGGACGCCGGACGGGCGGAAGTGCGCCTCCGGCTCCACGCCGGCGCGCTTGGCGTAGCTCATGAAGGTCTCGCCGGACATGCGCGAGATGGCCTCCAGGCCGATGCCGGCCATGTTGGCCGGGCCCTTGGCGACGGACTCGGGGTTGCCGAAGTCGTCCTTGCCGGAGCCGGCGGAGATGTAGACCTTCATGTCCTTCAGGTTTTCGATGCCCAGCTTCGGGTCGTGGTCGATCCAGTCCTGGGAGCCCGGCGGGCCCCACATGGCGTCCGAGTTGTACCCGCCGGCGTCCATCTGCGCGGCGCGGATTGCGGCCGGCATGCCGCTGCTGGTGGTGTCCAGGTAGCCGGAGAAGGAGCCCACGAAGTCGAACAGGTGCGGGTTGCGCTCGGCCAGGTTGACCGCGGCGGTACCGCCCATGGAGATACCCGTCACGGCGCGCTTGTGGTTGGAGCGGTACTCGTTGTCCAGGATCGGCACCAGTTCCTGGGTCAGGAAGGTCTCCCACTGGTAGTGGGTGCCGTTGTCCGGGCGCTGCCAGTCAGCGTAGAAGGAGGACTCGCCGCCCACCGGCATGATCAGGTTGACGTTGCGGTCGGCGTACTGGTTCAGGATGTTGGTCTCGATGGTCCAGCCGGACTCGTCGTCGCGGGCGCGCAGGCCGTCCAGGGCCCAGACCTCCGGGAAGGTGGCCTCCGGGTTGGAGTACCAGTCACGCGCCAGCTGGATCTGGACCTTCTGCAGCTTGTCCGGCATGGCCGCGGACTTGATGTAGACCATCAGGTGGCGGTTGGTCAGGTATTCCACGCGCTCGATGTCCACGCCCTCCGGCAGGCCTTCGACGTCCGGGTAGGTGGTGTCAATCGGGGTGCGCTCCGGCGGGGCCGACGGCGCGAAGGAATCCGACAGGCTCGACCCGGACGAGGAGGAGCTGAGGTCCCCCAGGCCCTGCTGGGCGGTGGCGTTAGGCAGCAGGGCGATGCCGACGGCCAGCGCCGTGGGCAGGGCCGCGGCGGCTAGCCCGCGGCGGGTACGAGTCTGGTACGTGTTGCGCGCCTGGCGCGGGGAGGGCTTCGGAGCGGATGTGCGCATGGAGGTATCCTTGACGTTCGACTAGTAGACAGACAGCGATGGAGTCCCAGCCAAAAGAGCCAACGAGGCAGCGCCCGCCGAAAACACGGCTAGCGCACCCGGAAACTCACGCAATCCGAAGGTTCCCCTCCTCCGGAGCACGTATCTGGGTTGTTGTGCGCTCAAGTTTAAGTTCAACTTGAGACTTTTCCTAGCCGACACGCCCGAAGTCACATTCTTATCCGGAAATAGAAAAATCCCCGCGCTAGGGCTAGCGCGGGGATTTGGTTTAGTTCTGGTGCGGGTCTAGGACCGGCTTACCAAGCGTTCATCACGTTGAGGACGCGCGGCTTGGTCTTGTCCAGCTGGCGGCCGAACTGGTTCCAGTTGTGGAGGCCGACGTTCGGGTAGTCCGTGGTCAGGTTGACGCCGTCGGCGCGGGCCTTGAGCTCGTACAGGCGGGTCGAGACCATGGCGAAGGCCTCCAGCGCCGCACCCGATGCCTGGTGCTGCGGCAGGTACTTCTCATCGCCCGGGCCCGGGATACCGGAGGCCGCGGAGACGTAGACGTCCTTGCCGCGCAGGCCGGAGGTCAGGTGGAACGGGTCGTTCGCGAAGCGGCGCGGGCTGATCAGGGTGCCGTACATGGCGTTGATGTTAAACCCGCCGGCGTCCAGCATGGCCAGGCGCATGAAGGTCTGGGCGCCCGGCAGCGTGGTGGTCAGGTAGCCGGAGAAGGACATGGCCTGACGGAACTGGTTCGGGTGCTTGCTGGCTAGGACCATGGCCGAGGTGGCGCCCATGGACAGGCCCGCGATGGAGTTGTTGTTGCGGGCAACGCCGAAGTTGCGCTCCAGGTAGCCCGGCAGCTCCTGGGTCAGGAAGGTCTCCCACTTGTAGTTGACCGGGTTGGTCAGGTCGTAGGTGGCCGGGCCTTCCCAGTCAGCGTAGAAGGAGGACTCGCCGCCGACCGGCATGACCAGGGTGATGTTGTGCGGCTCGTAGGTGGCCGCGGCGTTCACGTCGTTGACCCAGGCGTTGGTGCGGTCGGTCGCGCGCAGGCCGTCCAGCAGGTAGAGGCCGGCGTTGCCTCCGCGCTTGGCCGGCTGGATCTGGACCGGGATGTTGCGGCCCATGGACTGGGACCACACGTCGCAGCGCTGGACCCACCAGCCCACACGGTCCCAGTCACAGTGGCCGGTGGCGTCGGCACGCAGGTAGTCACGCGGGGCGGCTTCGGCCCGCTGCGGGCCAGCCACGGCGAGCATGGTGACGACCATGAGGATGGCCGCGACCACTGCGGTGACCCGGCGGGACGCGCGGGAGGCGAAAGACGTCAGTGTCATGTCTCTCCTTGCTTGTGTACTTTTTTGTTTCAGTTTTTACCGAAGGGTTCCTTCAGTACGTATCGAACGCAAGCGAAGTTGCGTTAACAATCACGAATTTATAACAGTGCCTGAGATTCTAGACGATTGCTGTCAATTTGTCTCATTCCGGCAGCTGCCTGGGGACTACTTGAGGTAGTCCTGAGCGTTGTCTGTAAACTGCAGCGTCCGCCCGTCGGTCAGGGAGAACTTGATGTTTTCGAAGAACCGCCCCGTGTCCAACGGGTCGCGGTAGGTCGCGAAAAGCTTCTGGAAATCCGGGTGCTCGAGGGCCCGGCGGTTCTCAGCGACCTCATCCTTGTCGTACCACGCCGGCAGCTCCTCGATGTCCACCGCGGAGTCCGCGGCCTGCCAGGTAAGCGGCAGGGACTTGTCGTGGCCGATCCGCCCGTCCTCGATCCGCGGCTGCCGCGCCGCCAGCGGCGTGGCCAGCCCGATGTTGTCCAGCACGCGCACGTTCAGCGGCGAATGCATCGAGGACATGCCCATATTGATGAGGTATAGCGTCGGCGGGTCGTTGCGACTGTCATCGCGCCCCGCGGTCGTCCAGGCGTTGTCCTCGATCGAGTCGCCGTCCAGGTAGCGGATGGCCAGCGCGTCTCCACGCTCCAGCCCGTCGATCGCGTCATCGAAGCCGCGCAGCAGGCGCATCTTCTTAAAGTCCTCCGCGTCCTTCGGCGGGTTGCCGGGTTCCCGCTTGGTGGCGTAGGTCCAGTAGTCGCGCTCGTCGACGATGGAGATCTCGCCCTCGTAGATTTTCCAGTCCACCGGGTGCCCGCGCCAGGCCACCACCGCGGCCCAGACCGCAATCCCGGCCACGCCGGCGGCGACCCAGTAATCCCGCACCGGCAGCACGAAGACCGGCAGCAGCAGCGCGAAAAGCGGCAGCAGCAGCATGCGCCCGTGCATGAAGTCGCCGCCCACCCGCAGCACGTAGAGCAGGTGGATCAGCGCGCAGATAACCATGAGCACGACGACGACGGGCTGGCTGCGCACCGCAGAAAAGTGCGCGTCGCCGCGGAACTGGCAAACCGCCAGCGCCGCCAGCACCAGCAGAGGTAGCCAGAGCCAGTAGGGGCCGACGAAGTCGCCGAGGTAGTTGAAGCCGGCGCCCCAGGCGGCATCGGCAGCCGACTTGGCCACGGCCGTGTGCGGGGTCAGCAGGCCGTAGTAGCCCATGCGGAAAACCTGGTAGGCCAGCGGCAGCGGCAGGGCCGCCCCCAGGATGCCCGCCCAGTGCGCCGGGCGGCGGTGGGCCACCAGCAGGACGATGCCGGTCAGCCCGCCGTAGAGCGCCAGCTCCGGGCGCACCAGCCAGGACAGGCCGGCCCAGAAGGCCACCAGGTAGGGGTTCGCCCCGCGCACCCAGCGGGTCAGCAGCCACCACAAGACCGCCAGGTAGAAGATGGACAGGCCCCACTCCAGGCCGGAGGTGAAAAAGTCCCGGGCCGGCGGCAACGCCAGGTAGACCAGCGCGCCGGCGGGCAGGACCACCGCGCGCGTGGCGTGCCGGCCGCCGGTGTTATGTACCTGGGCGGTGGCCCACGTGCCGACCACCAGGGCGGCCACGGACAGCGCGATGGCCAGCCACATTGCGATGGCTTCCAGCTGGGCGCCGGTGACCAGACGGCCCAGGTAAATCAGGTACTGCCACAGGGTGGAGGTGTTGGCCTCCACCCGCTCCCCCGCGTTGAAGACCGGGCCGTTGCCGGCCAAGAGGTTGCGGACGGTGCGCAGCACGATGAGGCCGTCGTCGGCCATCCACCGGCGCTGCCACGCCGCGAAGAAGGTAATCGCCCCGATAGCTACACTGCTGGCAACCACCGAGAGGTGGGCCGCGCGGGGACTACCGATTTTTTGCATAACAGAGCAGGTTACCAGTTGTCCCCCGAATTAGATCATCGGGAAAACGTAGACCGCCATGGCAATACAAGCCAGCCACAGCAGCGCCAGAATCTGCAGGACGCGGTCCTCCAGCGCGATCTCGTCCGGCGCCCCGCCGTGGCCGCGGTCGACGTCCGCAGCGTAGCGCAGGATAGCGATGGTAAACGGCACCATCGAAACCTGGTACCAGATGCCGGCCACGCCCTCGGCCTGGCTGGACAGCTCGAAGCCCCACAGCGTGTAGGACATCACAACGGCGGTGGCCGCCAGGGTCCACACGAAACGCAGGTAGGTAGGTGTATAGCCTTCCAGGGACTTGCGGATCTTCGCGCCGGTGCTCTCCGCCAGCAGGATCTCCGAGTAGCGCTTGCCGGAGGCCATGAACAGGGAGCCGAACGCGGCGACCAGCAGGAACCACTGGGACAGCTCGATGCCCGCAGCCACACCGCCGGCCATGGTACGCAGCATGAAGCCGGAGGAGACCAGCGCGATGTCGATCACCGGCATGTGCTTCCAGCCGAAGCAGTAGCCCAGCTGCAGCGCGATATAGACCGCGATGACCAGCGCCAGCTCCACGCCCGCGGTGGCCAGCAGCGACAGGCCGATGGCGCCGACGATGAGCACCGCCGCCATGACGTAGGCCAGCTGCACCGGCAGCACGCCGGCGGCAATGGGCCGGAAGCGCTTGGTCGGGTGCGCGCGGTCCGCCTCGACGTCGCGGGCGTCGTTGATGAGGTAGATGGACGACGCGCCCATGCAAAAGACCACGAAGGCCAGCAGGACGTCCAGCAGCACGCGGCCGTGGAACAGCGCGTCCGCGCCCGCGGCGGCCGGGGCGGCCAGCACGAGCACGTTCTTGACCCACTGCTTGGGGCGCAGGGCCTTGACCATGCCGTCGGCGAGGTTCTTCGGCGGCTTGCGCTTCCGACCCGTGTCTACGCCGGAGGTGTGAGGCTCCGAGTGAAAGAAGCTCTGGTTGCCGTCATCGTGCGGATGGGCGCTCATGCGGTTTTCCTTTCCAGCCGGCTTACAACCTGCGCCGTGGTGGCGCCCAACAGGGCGCCCACGGCAGTATCAGAGGGATAATGCACCCCCAGCACCATACGCGACGCCATCATCACCGGCACGCCCAGCCAGAAGCTGCGGTTACCGGTCACGCGGGCGGCCGCCACGAGGAAGGCCGTCGTCGACGTCGAGTGCGAGGACGGGAAGGACAGGCGCGAGGGCGTTTTCACCCCGACCCGCACGTAGCTGTAGTCCGGGCGGCGCCGGCGCACCACGCGCTTAATGACTACCGATGCCGCGTGCGCGCCAAAGGCCGCCACGCCCACCCCGGCCCACTGGCGGCGCCGGGGCTTATCGATGCCCGCCGCCAGCGCCGACAGCGCCATCCAGCCGAGCGCGTGCTCACCGAAGTGGCTCAGGCCCCGCGCGGTCGGCAAAACGCAGGGCACGTCGAAGGCGACGTCCTGGATGGCCTTGAGGACGTGCGACTCGGCATCGTTGAGCTGAGAAATGCTACTCAAAGATCTTCCTCCAGGATTCGCGGCTGGTCAGCGTCGGCAGGGCGGCGCGGTAGGTGGCGCGCAGCTCGTCGAAGTTGTTTTCAATCTCCTTGAGCAGCTCGCGGGTCTGCCCCACCAGATCCTGGGCCAGCTCGCGGTCGCGCTTGCGGAAGGCCACGCCGGTGCCGCCGGCGGTCGAGACCGTCGCCGAGTCCAGGCGCGAGAGCGTGAACCAGCGCGCCTCCTCCGGCGTCAGGTTCAGCTGCGGGGCCGCGTGGTGGGCCGGGTCTTCCTTGCTGGCCAGGTGCTTGATGCTCTTAAACAGCCAGGGCAGCTTCTTGATCTTGCCCAGGCGGCCGCCGATGTTGCGGGTCGGCACGCCCGGCGCGCCCGTCGGGGCCGGCAGCTCCGCCGCCGAGGGCAGGATCTGCGCGTCGGAGTACTGCGAGCGGATCTTGTTGATCCGCGGCAGGGAGGACTCCAGGATGTCGAAGAGCTGGTCCGGGCCGGCCAAAAAGTCCCGCATGGCCTCCAGCTGGATGGCCATGGTGGAGTACTCCATGCACATGGTGTGCTTGAGCGTGGACTTGAAGATGGAGCGGGTGATCCCGCGCGGGTCGCCGTCGTGGTAGATGGCGGCCACGATCAGTCGGTTGCGCAGGTGGAAATAGGCCTGCCAGTCGATGGCGTCGTCCTTGTCCGCCCAGGCCATGTGCCAGATTGCCGCGCCCGGCCAGGTCACGGTCGGGAAGCCGGCGCGCCCGGCGCGCAGGGAGTACTCGGTGTCGTCCCACTTGATAAACAGCGGCAGCGGCTGGCCCATCTTTTCGGCCACCACGCGCGGGAACAGGCACATCCACCAGCCGTTGTATTCGACGTCGACGCGGCGGTGCAGGGCACGCGAGTCGTATTTGTTGGGGTCCTTGTGCGACTGGGCATCGCCAATAGCTGACAGCGGGTACTTGGCGAAGTCGTGGTCGTAGACCGCGTGCGGGGCCGGGCCCCACATGAAGTCGGACTTGTTGACCTGCTCGCCGGTGGTGCGCAGCTGGCTGCGCTCCTGCAGGTTGAGCATCTGGCCGCCGACGATGATGGGGCGGGCGGCGTAGCGGGCCGCCTGCACCGCGCGCAGGATGGAGTCCGGCTCGATGGCGATGTCGTCGTCCATGTAGAGGATGAACGGCGAGTCGGTGTTCTCGATGGCCTCGAACATGATGCGGGAATACCCGCCGGAGCCGCCCAGGTTGCCCTGGCGGAACTCGCGGAAGCGCTCGCCGAAGTGGGCGACGGCGGCGTCGTAGCCCGGCTCATCCGCCGGGTGCTGGTTGCCCTGGTCCGGCATGAGCACGTAGTCGATGATGCCGTCGACGACCGGGTCCTCCGCCAGCGCCTGCAGCGCTGCCACCGCGTCGGTCGGGCGGTTGAAGGTCGGGATGCCGACGGCCACGCGCTTGTCCGCGGCCGGCTGGGTGGTGCCGTCGGGCAGCACCTGCTCGCCCGGGGCGTGCGGGGCGCACCAGGCGACCTGGGAGAGCTCGGTTTCGGTCTCGGCGGTGACGTCGAACCACAGCCAGCCGCCGTCCTCGAAGTTCTTCAGCGGCAGCTCGAAGTGGTGCTCGCCGTCCTCGACCAGGTGGTTGGCCACGCCGATGCGCTGCCCGTTTTCCTTGGAGCGGTACACCGAGACGTTCGCCTGGCCGTTCACGTGCAGCGACAGCACGATGGAGTCCAGCTGCGACCAGCGGCGCCAGTAGGACGCCGGGAAGGCGTTGAAGTAGGTCTCGAAGGAGACCTCTTCGCCGGCCGGGATGGTCAGGGTGGTGCGGTCGTGCCAGCTCAGGCGCTGGCGGTTCTGCGGAGACTCAATGAGGTAGAGCATGCGCACGTCGTTCGGCTCGCCGCGCTTGGGCAGCAAGACGCGTTGCACTGCTTCATATTCCTGGGGGTAAGTCACGATGGCTTCTTTTTCTCCAAACGTTTTTTACACTCTTCTAGCGAGTAAGGGTAGTGCCCCCAGGCGCCCAGCACGTTCTCACACACGGTCATGGGTCCGAATTCACAGCCGCCCGCCCGGATGCGGCAGGCACACAAAAACCCCGCCGCCACCCCGGGATAACCGGGATGGAGCAGGGTTTTGATCGGTTTCGGGTGCACCTTAGGCCTCGACGGCAACCTTTTCGTCCACCAGGTCGATGCCCAGCTTGCCCAGCATGTAGAGCACGCGGGCTTCCAGGTCGTCGGCCAGCTCACGGGTCTGCTCGACCGTTTCGGCCGGCAGGATGTCCCAGATCTTGACGTCCTTGCCCGCCTCGTCGCGGTGAACGTCGCGGCCCAGGTAGACGATGAAGTCCGGCATGGTGACCGTCCGGGCATCGTCGAAGTGGCGCGGCTGGCCCTCGGTGAGGCCCCGCTCGGCCAAGACGTGGCTCATGTGGCTGGCGTCCTCGTTTTCCGGGTGGGACACGGCCGCATCCACCAGCAGGGCGTCGCCGGCGTGCTTCTTGGTCAGCTCCACGGCGGCCTCCGCCAGGGCGTGGTCGGTACCGGCGGCAAAGCGCACGTGAATGCGGTGCTCGCCGAAGTATTCCATCACTTCCCGCTCCACCAGGACTGGGACGAACTCTTCCAAGACCGCGCGTGCGGAGTGCTTGGCGATGACCTCGTCCAGCTTGGCATCAATCGCCTCGGCGCTGTGCGCATGCCCGAAAGCCGCGTGCAGATCCTCGCGCAGGGTGTCAAAAACTCGGTTGTTATTCATCATCGCTATTCACCTGATTTCTTGTTATTACGGCGAAGTTTCATTGTCTTCAACCACTCGAGTGAACCTTTTGTTCCCTCAAAGTTAACCTGCCGTTAACCTTAGCAGATCGCTGGGCAATTGCAAATGATGGGCCTGAACCAAGTGTTTAGCGCGGGGTGGGATCGCGAAAGCGCCGCCGCTTCTCTGTGGAAACGACGGCGCTCACGATGCCGCGTGCCGGCTACTTCTTGTCCGCCAGGCGCAGCCAGGTATCGACCACGGTGTCCGGGTTCAGCGACAGCGAGCTAATCCCCTGCTCGACCAGCCAGTCCGCCAGGTCCGGGTGGTCGCTGGGGCCTTGGCCGCAGATGCCGACGTACTTGCCCTGCTTCCGGCAGGCCTCGATGGCCCGGCCCAGCAGCACCTTGACCGCCGGGTTGCGCTCGTCGAAATCGTGGGAGACCACGCCCGAGTCGCGGTCCAGACCCAGCGTGAGCTGGGTCAGGTCGTTCGAGCCGATGGAGAAGCCGTCGAAGTACTCCAGGAACTGCTCCGGGATAAGCGCGTTGGACGGGACCTCACACATCATGATGAGCTCCAGGCCGTTCTCGCCGCGGCGCAGGCCGTTGGCGGCCAGGGCCTCGGTCACCCGGCGCGCCTCATCCGGCGTGCGCACGAACGGGATCATGATCTTGACGTTTTCCAGGCCCATCTCCTCGCGCACGATCTTCATCGCCTCACACTCCATGGCGAAGCACTCCGCGAACTCCTCGGAGACGTACCGGGAGGCGCCGCGGTAACCCAGCATCGGGTTTTCCTCGTGCGGCTCGTAGAGGTTGCCGCCCAGCAGGTTGGCGTACTCGTTGGACTTGAAGTCGGACATGCGCAGGATGACCGGGTTCGGGGCGAACGCCGCCGCGATGGTGGCCACGCCCTCGGCCACGCGCTGGACGAAGAAGTCGCGCGGCGAATCATATGCGCCGGTCAGAAGCTCCACCTCGGACTTCAGTTCCTCGTCCAGGTTGGGGTAGTCCAGCAGCGCGCGCGGGTGGATGCCGATCTGCCGGTTGACGATGAACTCCAAGCGCGCCAGGCCCACGCCGTCGTTGGGCAGGCGGGAGAAGGCGAAGGCCTGCTCCGGCGTGCCGACGTTCATCATGATCTTCGGGCCGATCTCCGGGACCTGGTCGACGTCGGTCTCGGTGACCTCGAAGTCCAGGGAGCCGTCGTAGACGTAGCCGGTATCGCCCTCCGCGCAGGAGACGGTGACCTCGCTGCCCTCGGCCAGGACCTCGGTGGCATCGCCGGTGCCGACGACGGCCGGGATACCCAGCTCGCGGGCGATGATCGCCGCGTGGCAGGTGCGACCGCCGCGGTTGGTGACAATCGCCGAGGCGCGCTTCATGATCGGCTCCCAGTCCGGGTCCGTCATGTCCGCGACCAGGACCTCGCCCGGGTTGAAGCCGTGCATCTGCTCCAGCGAGTCGAAGACGCGCACCTTGCCGGCGCCGATCTTCTGGCCGATGGCGCGGCCCTCCGCCACGACGGTGCCGCGCTTGTCCAGGCTGAAGCTCTGCAGCACGGAGCCGCGGCGGGACTGCACGGTCTCCGGGCGGGCCTGCAGGATGTAGAGCTGGCCGTCCTCACCGTCCAGGCCCCACTCGATGTCCATCGGGCGGCCGTAGTGGTCCTCGATGATAAGCGCCTGACGGGCCAGCTCCTCCACCTGCTCGTCTTGCAGGGAAAAGCGCGCGCGGTCGGCCTCGGGGGCGTCGACGAACTCGGTGGTGCGCCCGACGCTGGCGTCGTCGGTGTAGACCATCTTGGTCGCCTTCGCGCCCAGCGAGCGGGAAATGACGGCACGCTTGCCGTCGCGCAGGGCCGGCTTGTAGGCGTAGAACTCGTCCGGGTTGACCGCGCCCTGAACCACGCCCTCGCCCAGGCCGTAGGCGCTGGTGACGAAGACGACCTGGTCGAAGCCGGACTCGGTGTCCATGGTGAACATGACGCCGGAGCTACCGATGTCCGAGCGCACCATCTTCTGCACGCCCGCGCTGAGTGCTACCGCGTCGTGGTCGAAGCCGTGGTGGACGCGGTAGGCAATCGCGCGGTCGTTGTAGAGGCTGGCGAAAACCTCGCGGATGGCCACCAGGACCGCGTCGATGCCCTGGATGTTCAGGAAGGTCTCCTGCTGGCCCGCGAAGCTGGCCTCCGGCAGGTCCTCCGCCGTGGCCGAGGAGCGCACCGCAAAGCTGGCCTTGTCACCGGACTCGGCGGCCAGCTTGTCGTAGGCAGCGCGGATATCGCTCTCGATGCCCTCCGGCAGCGGGGTGTCCAGAATCTCCGCGCGGATCGCCTTGCCGGCGGCCTCCAGCTGGCGCGTGTCCTCCGTGTCCAGGCCCTCGAGCAGCTTCGAGATCCGCTCGTCCAGGTGCGTTTCCGTCAGGAAAGCGCGGTAGGCGTCCGCCGTGGTGGCAAAGCCGTCGGGGACGTTGACGTTGAGGCGGGCGAGGTTGGAGACCATCTCTCCCAGGGAGGCGTTCTTGCCGCCTACCTGCTCGACGTCGTTCATTCCGAGTTCGGAGAACCAGCGAATATTATCGCTCATATTCAGGCATCCTTAGTATTAAACGGGGTAAGTGATGGCAAGCATTGTAGTCGCCGGGTGGGCCCGCGCGGGCGAAAATCGCGTGGGCAAAAAATCACACTAGCGACCGCTCGTTATGGATAGGTGCTGCAGAATCATCGCGGACATCTCTTCAACAGACTTTGTCGAAGAATCCACGTAAGGAATCCCATTAGCCTTCATCATCGCCTTCGCGCCGCGCAGCTCGAAGCTGACCTGCTGGCGGGAGGCGTAGCGCGAATTCGGCCGGCGCTCGTTGCGCACCTGGCACAGGCGCTCCGTGCTGGTGACGATCCCGAAGAGCCGGTCCTGGTACTTGCGCACCGGCCGCGGCAGGGTGGTCGAATCGAAGTCCTCGTCCACCAGGGGGTAGTTCGCCGCGAACAGGCCGTGCTGCAGCGCCAGGTACATCGACGTCGGCGTCTTGCCGCAGCGCGACGGCGCCAGCAGGATGATGTCGGCCTGCTCCAGCGCGCGCAGGGACTGCCCGTCGTCGTGCTCGATGGCGAACTCGATGGCCTGCATACGGCTGTTGTAGCGCTGGCTGTCGGCCAGGGTGTGCAGCTGCTTGGCCCGCCGTACGCTGGTCGTGCCCAGCGCCCGCTCGACGCTGCCCAGGTAGGCGCTCAGCAGGTCGATGACCGTGGCCTTCGAGCTCAAGATGCAGTCGCGGATCTCGTCGTCGACCGCGGTCGAAAACACCAGCGGCGTGCGCCCGGCGGCGACCTGCCTATCCAGCCGGGCCACCAGCTCGCGCGCGGCCTCCAGGCTGCCCAGAAACGGCACCGTGGTGCGCGTAAACGTCAGGTGCGGGAACTGCACGAGCAGCGCGTTACCCATGGCCTCCGAGGTGATACCCGTCGAGTCCGAAACGAAGAAGACGGGCACCACCGGCTTGTCCTCGCCGTTGACGGGAGGGTGATTAATCGCATCCATGATCCCATCCTAGTCCCCCTTGAAGAAGCCTGCGGCCCGCGCTATACAGGGCCATATGAGCACTTTTGCATTAGAGAACCCGAACACCGGACGTTCCGAAGAAGAATTCCCCCGCCTCGACGATGCCGCCCGCGACGACATCCTCGACCGCTCCACCGCCGCTTTTAACGAGTGGCGCACGACCAGCATCGACGAGCGCGCCGCCATCCTGGCGCGGACTGCGGACCTGTACGAAGAGCGCATCGATAAGCTGGCCGAGCACATCGGCCGCGAGATGGGCAAACTGACCCGCTGGGCCAAGGCCGAAATCCAGATCGTGGCGGATATCTACCGCTGGTACGCCGAGCACGCCCACGAGCTGCTGGCCGACGAGCACCTGCCGGCCCAGGGCGCGCACCACACCTTCGTGCGCAAGGAGCCGCTCGGCCCGCTGCTGGGCATCATGCCGTGGAACTTCCCCTACTACCAGGTCGCGCGCTTCGCCGCGCCGAACCTGCTGCTGGGCAACACCATCGTGCTCAAGCACGCCTCCATCTGCCCGCTGTCCTCCCAGGCCTGCCAGGACCTGCTCGAGGAGGCCGGCCTGCCGCAGGACGTCTACCTGAACGTCTATGCCTCCGGCTCCCAGATGGACGCGTTTGTCGCCGATGACCGCATCAAGGGCGTGTCTCTGACCGGTTCCGAGGCCGCCGGCGCCGCCGTGGCCAAGACCGCCGGCGAGAACTACAAGAAGTCCGTCCTCGAGCTCGGCGGCAACGACCCGTTCCTCGTGCTTGACGATGCCAACCTCGACTGGGTCCTCGACCAGTTCGCCATCATCCGCATGTACAACACCGGCCAGGCCTGCAACGCGCCGAAGCGGCTAATCGTGCTGGAGGACTTCTACGACCACGCCGTCGAGTACCTGACCGAGAAGATCGGCGCCATGACCGTCGGGCCTTACGACGACGAAAACGCCGACATCGGGCCGCTGAGCTCCATCGGCGCCCGCGACGAGATCGTCGAGCGGCTGGACAAGGCCGCCGCCGACGGCACCGCCACCATCCGCGTGGGCGGTGGCAAGGTCGACCGCGACGGCGCCTACATGGAGCCGACCCTGCTGACCGACGTCGACCGCCACGCCGACATCGGCTACAACGAGATCTTCGGCCCGGTGGCCGTCATCTACAAGGCCCGCGACATCGAAGAGGCCATCGCGATCGCCAACGACTCCGACTACGGCCTGTCCAGCTCCGTGTGGTCGACCGACCTGGAGCAGGCCAGCGCCGTGGCCGCCCGGCTTAACGACGGCATGACCTTCGTCAACGAGCACGCCGTGACCGCCGCGGGCCTGCCCTTCGGCGGCATCAACCGCTCCGGCTACGGCCGCGAGCTGGCCCGCTGGGGTGTGGGCGAATTCGTCAACGAGCACCTCTACCGCGTCAGCGGGCAGGACGATGCCGGCCAGTCCCCCGCCCTCTAATCGCCGCTAGTCTCCTAGTGGCCGCGCTCCTGCTCCAACGGCTTGCCGTCGTTGAAGTAGGGCGCGATTTTGTTGTCGAACATCGACAGCGCCGAGCCGATGGCCATGTGCATGTCCAGGTACTGGTAGGTGCCTAGGCGCCCGCCGAAGAGCACCTTGTTCTCGCGGGCCTCGGCCGCGGCGAGCTTGCGGTAGGCCTCCAGCTTGCTCCGATCCTCGGGGGTGTTGATCGGGTAATAGGGCTCGTCGCCCTTGTCGGCGAAGCGCGAGTATTCCTTCATGATGACGGTCTTGTCCTTGGGGTAGGCATCGCCGCGCTCGGGGTGGAAGTGGCGGAACTCGTGGATGCGGGTGTAGTCCACGTCGGCATCGTTGTAGTTCATCACCGGGGTGCCCTGGAAGTCGCCGGTGTTCAGGACCTCCATGTCGAAGTCCAGGGTGCGCCAGCCCAGATCGCCCTCAACGTAGTCGAAGTAGCGGTCGAGCGGGCCGGTGTAGACCACCGGCGCGTCCGGGTTGGCCGCGCGCAGCTCGTCGCGCACGTCAAACCAGTCGGTGTCCAGGCGGACCTCGATGAGCTCGTGGGAGGCCATGTTCTCCAGCCAGGCGGTGTAGCCGTCGACCGGCAGGCCCTCGTAGGTGTCGTTGAAGTAGCGGTTGTTGAAGGTGTAGCGCACCGGCAGGCGGGTGATATTCGCCGCCGGCAGATTCTTCGGGTCGGTCTGCCACTGCTTGGCCGTGTAGTTCTTGATGAAGGCCTCGTAGAGCGGGCGGCCGATGAGCGAGATCGCCTTCTCCTCGAGGTTCTTCGCTTCCTTCGGGTCGAACTCGCCGGCCTGGTCCTGGATGAGCTGGCGGGCCTCGTCCGGGCTGTAGTAGCGGCCGAAGAACTGGTTGATAAGGCCCAGGCCCATCGGGAACTGGTAGGCGGTGCCGTCGTGCATGGCGAACACGCGGTGCTGGTAGTCCGTGAAGTCGGTGAACTGGTTGACGTAGTCCCACACGCGCTTGTTGGAGGTGTGGAACAGGTGGGCGCCGTACTTATGCACCTCGATGCCGGTCTCCGGCTCCCGCTCCGAGTAGGCGTTGCCGCCCAGGTGGTTGCGGCGTTCGACGATGAGCACCTTCTTGCCCAGCTGCGAGGCCGCTCGTTCCGCGATTGTCAGGCCAAAGAAGCCGGATCCAACGATAATGAGGTCATAGTCAGTCATGCCTCCTAGCCTAAAGGAGCCCCGCCGGCCCGGCAGGTCTGCCACACGGGAAAACGGCGCGCCGCACTGTTCCCACTCGTCACATTTGTCACTCGGGTATCATTTTTCTCAATTGTTTACTATGCTTTACTGCGGACTCAGATCTGACTGATGCTTGCCGCCACCCCCTAGGCCCGGCAGGCACCACAATTTTAGGGAGAATTACCAGTGCAACTACGACGTCGACTTGTCCCCACGCAGTCGAAGTGGGCCACCCCGGTGGTGGCTATCATCGCTTCGGTGTCTGTGGTTGCCGCCGCAGTTTTCGCCGGCAACGACATCCTGAATACCCAATCTGCGGGTAACGGGCTCATCGAGACCACCACCAGCCAGGCGAACTTCGGCGACGGCGAGACCGTCGTCGTCGACGACCCGGCCATTGCCGCCCAAGGCGGCGAAGGTGGCCCCCGCGCCGTGAAGGAATTCCACCAGGACGAGCCCTTCTCCCAGTTCGCGCTGACCTGGGAAGGCGGCGACAAGGATCTTGCGGCCTTTGTGCGCCCGCAGCTTGCCGACGGCACCTGGGGCGAGTGGTACGACGCCGAGCCGCTGGGCATCGAGACCGGCGGCACCAACGGCACGGAGCTCATCTTCATCGGTGAGACCCAGGCCGTCCAGGTCTCCGTGGGCAACGTCAACCTCGGCGCCCCGGCCGAGGAGAAGCCTGCGGACAACTCCCGCGACAATTCTGCCGAGGCCCCGACAAAGGAAACCACGAGCCCGCTGCCGACCAACTATGGCGATATCGCTCCCGTCGCCGAATCCGTCGACCAGTCCGCGGGCATCGATGCCGCAGATCTGAACGCCGTCTTCATCGACGGCAACGCGCAGGAAGGCGGCATCGAGCCGACCGCCTTCGCCTCCAACGGGGCGCCGCAGGTGGTTTCCCGCGCCGGCTGGGGCGCCAACGAGGGCATCCGCTGCCAGGGCCCGACCTACGACGATCGCGTCAAGGCGCTGACCCTGCACCACACCGCGGGTAGCAACAACTACACCCGTGCACAGGCAGCCGCCCAGGTCCGCGGCATCTTCAGCTACCACGCCCAGACGCTGGGCTGGTGCGATATCGGATACAACGCACTCGTCGACAAGTACGGCACCATCTACGAGGGCCGCTACGGCGGACTAGACAAGGCCGTCCAGGGCGCCCACGTCGGCGGCTTCAACTCGAATACCTGGGGCATTTCGATGATCGGCAACTACTCCACCGCCGAGCCCACCCAGGCGATGCTTAACTCCGTCTCCGAGATCGGCGGCTGGAAGGCTGCTATCTCCGGCTTCGATCCGGCCGGCAAGTCCGTTGGCCTGTACTCCGGCGGCTTCCGCGGCTCCAAGTTCCCCGCGGGCTCTACCGCCTACGTGCCGGCCTTCCACGGCCACAACGATCTGCACAACACCGCGTGCCCGGGCAACAACACCATGAATTACTGGTCCCAGATCCGCTCCAACGCGCACAAGAAGTACGAGGCCGTCAAGAGCGGCGGCAGCTACCAGCCGTCGACGCCGGCCCCGTCCACCGACAACTCCGGCGATTCGGGTAATTCCGGCAACGGCGATAACGCCGGCACGGCCGGAAACACGGGCGGCGCCGGCACCCCGGTCGAGTCCTCCGTGGGCGGGTCCTCCATGTCGACAGCCGACATCCAGGCCGCCGCCACCATCGCCGCCGCCGTCGCCGGCCTGGCGATTACCGCCGGCGCCCTGACGGTGCCGAACAAGGACCAGGAAGTCGTCGAGGGCCTGACCCTGGGCCAGGTGCCCGAGATTATCTCGAAGGTCGTCAGCTTCCTGGGCGACCCGGCACTGCAGCAGTCGTGGGGTTCCATCCTCAACGCCTTCGGGCCTCTCCTGGGCCTGCCGCAGGGCGGACTCGAGGTGCTGGATCAGGACACGTTCTACCAGCTCTTCGAGAACGGCGTCGTGCTCTCCTCCGGCGATAACTCGCAGGCCTACGCTCTGGTCGGCGAAATCGCCAAGGTCTGGGCCGAGGGCGACAACGCCCAGCAGCTGGGTATGCCGACGACGAACCAGTACTCGGTCGGTGGCAAGGCCGTCCGCGTGGACTTCGAAGGCGGCTACATCACCTACGACCCGGATACCCAGCAGGTGCAGCTCCACACCAACGATTAGCCTCCGGCGGGCACGCTGAATGGGCGTTCACGGTCTGTTCCGTGGACGCCTCTTCGCGTGTTCTTGCTGCTTTGCTGCGCGTCTGCCGCTGGGTGGGCCGCCGGCGCGCTAGGCCGGCACGCGTAGGGTGGTATCCACACCACCCGGCCACCGACCCTCGCCATCCGGCCCCGAGTCTGCGCCGGGCCGGGCCCGTCCTCGTTGGCACCGTTATGGTGCGGACACAACGTCGCCAGGTTCGCCGCATTCGTCGGACCACCCGAGTCCCACGACTGCAGGTGATGGACCTGGCACTCATCGGCACCGGCCAAACACTCCGGCCAGGCACACACCGGGTGCTCCATCAACGCCAAACGCCGCTGCTTCCACGACGCCAAACGCTCATCTCGGTAACAATTAACGGGCCCTGCTACCGGGTCAAAGACCCCGACGTAGCCGACCTGCTCAAACGCCCGGGTCACCAACTCCGCACCACTAATCACCGCCCCGTTGGTTAGCTGCACCGTAATATCCGCGGCGTCCTGACCGCCGACCAAGTGCCCGAAATCCTGAAGGTTTAACACCACGTTGGTCGTCACCGACGCGCGCACCCCAGCACCCTTGGCACCGTCGCCGTCACCATCGCCGCCGGTGAAGACCGCGCGGGCATCCTCGACGGTGCGTACTTGGGCTTTGATATCGGCGACGAGGCCGGCGTCGGCGATAAGGCGCATCGACCATAAGCCCTCGGCCGAGCGGCGGTAGATCACCCCCGGCTGCGGCGTCGGGGCGGGGCGGGCCTCCTGGATCTTGCGGCGGGCTGTGGCGGCCATTTGCTTGGCGTCAACCGGCTGGGCGGAAAGCTCTTCCATGATGCGCCAGGCATCGTTTTTGTTTTTGACCCGCCGCAGCACCCCGCGCAGTACGTCGAGCACGGGTAGGCAGTGCCCGTGGCGGGCGGCGTTCGCGCGCACTCGGCGCTGGCGGCCGGCGTGCTTGACCGGGCCGAAAAACACGCCGGCCAGGTCGAAAAGGCGCTCCAGCTCGTCGCGGCCGGAGCCGGCGGCCGCGCGCTCGGCATCCCAGTCGGCGTGCCAGGCGCCCTCCACGATGTCGATTCCGGGCTGGGTCACGGCAGCCACGAACCTAGAAAAACAATCCCCCGATGTCATGCCCCACACCCTAAGGCAGGACCCACCACCCCGCAACCGGAACGGCTAGTCCTCCCAGCCCAGGGTGCGCTCGACGGCCTCGTTCCAGCGGGAAAAGAGCTGGTCGCGGGTGCCGGCATCCATCTGCGGCTCCCAGCAGGTATCCACGCGCACCAGCGATTCGAGCTCGTCCAAGCTGGACCACGTCCCGCAGCCCAGGCCGGCGGCGAAGGCGGCACCCAGCGCGGTGGTCTCGATTTCCTGTGGCCGCACCACGGTCGCGCCGAGGATGTCGGACTGCAGCTGCATGAGCAGCTCGTTTTCCACCATCCCGCCGTCGACGCGCAGCTCCTCGATGGCCACCCCGGAGTCCTGGACCATCGCCTCGACGACCTCGCGGGTCTGGAAACACGTCGCCTCCAAGGCGGCGCGAGTGATGTGGGTCCGGTCGGCGAAACGGGTGAGCCCCACGATGACGCCGCGGGCATCGGGGCGCCAGCGCGGCGCGAACAGCCCCGAAAACGCCGGCACGATATAGACCCCGCCGTTGTCCTCGGCCGCGATCTCCTCCGAGCTGGCCGCGTCCGGGATAATCCCCAGCTGGTCCCGCAGCCACTGGATGAGCGAACCGCCCACCGCGACCGAGCCTTCCAACGCATAGACCGGATCCCTGCCGGCGCACTGGTAGGCCACGGTGGTCAGCATCCCGTGCTGGGAGTATTTGCGCTCCGCGCCGGTGTTGAGCAGCAGAAAAAGCCCGGTCCCGTAGGTATTTTTCGCGTGCCCGGCGGAAAACCCGGCCTGCCCGAACAGGGCGGATTGCTGGTCGCCGAGTACGCCCGTAATCGGCACGTCCATGAGCGTGCCGCGGTGGCGAACGGTGCCGAAATCCCCGATGGAGGGCCGAATCTCCGGCAGGATGCAGCGCGGGACACCGACCGCATCGCACAGCTCGTCATCCCAGTCCAGGGTGTCCAAATCCATCAGCAGGGTACGCGAGGCGTTGGTCACGTCGGTCGCGTGCACGCGCCCGGCGGTCAGGTTCCACAGCAACCAGCTATCGATGGTCCCGGCCAGCAGCTCCCCCGCCTCGGCCCGCTCGCGCGCCCCGTCGACGTGGTCCAGAATCCACGCGATCTTCGGCCCGGCCGGGTAGGAATTGGCCAGCACGCCGGTCTTGCGCAGCCACTTGTCGGGCTCGTCGAAGCGGTTCGCGTTGCGGGTGTCCTGCCAGACGATGGCCCGGCAGATGGGCTGCCCGGTCTCTTTCTCCCAGACCACGGCGGTCTCGCGCTGGTTGGTGATCCCCAGGGCATCGATGTCGCTGGCGGCGATGTCGACGTCGACCAGCGCCGCCGAGACCGCCCGGCGCGTGTTGCGCCAGATCTCCCGGGCGTCGTGCTCGACCCAGCCCTGCTGGGGCATCAGCTGCCGATGCTCGTACTGCGCCGACCCACAAATCCGGCCCGTGGCATCGACGATGACGCACCGGGTGGAGGTGGTCCCCTGGTCGATGGCGGCGATATACGTCATGGGCTAGAACCACCTTTCCAGAACGCGGGCAACACCAGCCTGACCGTTGGTTTCGGTAATGATGTCGGCGGCTTCCTTGACGTCGTCGTGCGCGTTGCCCATGGCCACCCCGCAGCCGGCCCAGCGCAGCATCTCGATGTCGTTGGGCATGTCCCCGAAGGCGATGACCTCGCTGGCCGCCACCCCGTAGTGCTCGGCCAGGTAGGACACGCCGTGTTCCTTGGTCACGCCGGGGGCGGCGATCTCGAGGAGCCCATCGGGCATGGAATAGGTGACGTGGGCGTCGGTGGCATCGACAAGCGGGGCTAGGCGCGCGTACATCTGCGCCGAGGTCATGTCCAGGTTGCGGACGATGAGCTTGACCGCGGGCTCGGCGACGACATCGGCCCGGTCGGCCACGCCGTAGCCGGGGTAGTCGGTGCGGGCGGCAAAAGGGGCGTCGACGACGTACATGTCCTCGGTCGGGTCGGCCGCGGAGGTCCCGGCGCGCTCGGCCGCCACGGCGATAGATCCCAGTACTTCCTCGGCGCGCTCGACGATGCCCGCCATCACCGCCGGCGACAACTCCTCGGCGCGCACCACGCGGTCGTCCAGGGAGTCGTAGACCACGGCGCCGTTGGAGGTCACGCACAGGGGCCGGACGGGCAGCTGCTCGAGGACCGGCGCTATCCAGCGGTAGGGCCGGCCGGTGGCCAGGGCGAAGTGGGCGCCGGACTCGATAGCGCGGACGACGACGTCGCGGGTGCGGGCGGTCACCCGGTGCGCGGGATCGATGAAGGTGCCGTCAATGTCGCTGGCGATAAAACGCGGGGCGGGAACCACTACTAGGCCTGTTCCTTACGGCCCATCCGGGACAGGCGCCGCAGCTGTCGGTTGGCTTTCTTGGCCAGCTTGTCGTCGGCCTTGCGCAGTTCCTTGGCGGTTTTGCGCTCGGCCTTCTGCTTGCGCTTGCGGGCCTTTTCGGCCTTGTCGGCGGCGTCCATGCGGTTGGCCTCGTCCAGGGTGGGTGCCACCCCGCCGCCGGCGGCCGGCCGCCACGCCAGGCCGTCCTCGAAGGGGCCGTGGTCGCGGTCGTAGTCGGCGCGCACCTGGTCCAGCAGGGCCTGCATGGCGGATTTGAGCCGGTCCATGTCGGCGACGACGTCACCGGTGACCTCGATGGGCGCGCCGACCTTGACGTGCACCGGCAGGTGGTTGCGGCCCAGGTTCTTCTTCCCGCCCTTGGTCCAGATGCGCTGGGAGCCCCAGCAGATCATCGGGATCAGCGGGACCTCGGCGGCCGCGGCGATGCGGGCCGCGCCGTTTTTGAACTCCTTGAGCTCGAACGAGCGCGAGATGGTCGCCTCCGGGAAAATGCCGACCAAGTGGCCGGCGTTGAGGTGCTCGACGGCGGCATCGACGGCGCCGGCGCCGCGGGCGCGGTCGACGGGCACGTGTTTCATCGTGCGCATGAACCGCCCGACGACGGGCACGTCGAAGATTTCCTTCTTCGCCATGAAGCGCACCAGGCGGCGTCCGCGCAGGTGGGCCGGCATGGAGCCGAAGATGAAATCGTAGTAGCCGGTGTGGTTCATCGCCAGCAGGGCGCCGCCGTAGGCCGGGATGTGTTCCATGCCTTCCACGGTGGTGACCACACCCTGCCAGTGCAGGACGCGGCGGGCCAGGCTGACGATGCCCTGATACATCGCCTCCGCGGCTTCGGCGTGCAGCCGGGTGTGCTCGGTGCCTTCCGGGATCCGGAACAGCCCGGAGCGCAGCTCGTACTTGGTCATCGGGTGGCGTCTTTCCGGGGCTTTACTTCTTGGGCTCGAGAACGTCCTTGCCCACGAACGGGCGCAGGGCCTCGGGCACGACGACGGAGCCGTCGGCCTGCTGGTGGTTTTCCAGGATGGCCACGAGCCAGCGGGTGGTAGCCAGCGTGCCGTTGAGCGTCGCGGCGATGCGGGCCTTGCCGCTGTCGTCACGGTAGCGGGTCTGCAGGCGACGGCCCTGGAAGGTGGTGCAGTTCGAGGTCGAGGTCAGCTCACGGAAGGTGTCCTGGGTGGGGATCCAGGCCTCGGTGTCGAACTTGCGGGCGGCCGAGGAGCCCAGGTCGCCGCCGGCGACGTCGATGATGCGGTAGGGCACCTCGACGGCCGCGAGCATCTCGCGCTCCATGTTCAGCAGCTTCTGGTGCTGCTCTTCGGCCTCTTCCGGCTTGCAGTAGACGAACATCTCCAGCTTGTCGAACTGGTGCACGCGCAGGATGCCGCGGGTGTCCTTGCCGTAGGAGCCGGCCTCGCGGCGGAAGCAGGACGACCAGCCGGCATAGCGGATGGGGCCGTCGGAAAGGTCGATGATCTCGTCCTTGTGGTAGCCGGCCAGGGCCACCTCGGAGGTGCCGACCAGGTAGAGGTCGTCGCGCTCGAGGTAGTAGATCTCGTCCGAGTGCGCACCCAAGAAGCCGGTGCCGGCCATGATTTCGGGGCGGACCAGAACCGGCGGGATCATCAGCTGGAAGCCGTGCTCGCGGGCCTTCTGGGCCGCCAGCATCATCATGCCCAGCTGCAGGAAGGCGCCATCACCGGTGAGGTAGTAGAAGCGGGCGCCGCCGACCTTGGTGCCGCGGGTGGTGTCGATGAGGCCGAGGGACTCGCCCAGATCCAGGTGATCCTTGGGCTCGAAGTCGAAGGTCGGGACCTCGCCGACGTGCTCGAGCACCACGAAGTCGTCCTCGCCGCCGGCGGGAGCGCCCTCGACGACGTTGGACAGCTGGTACTGCAGCTCGTTGACCTTCTCCTCGGCCGCCTTCTGCTCGTCTTCTGCGGCCTTGACCTTGGCCTTGAGCTCGTTGGAGCCTTCCAGCAGCGCGGGGCGCTCCTCCGGGGAAGCCTGGCCGATCTTCTTGCCGAAGGCCTTCTGCTCGGAGCGCAGGTCATCGGCCTGGGAGATGGCGGAGCGGCGGCGCTCGTCGGCGGCCAGGAGGGCATCGACAAGCGCGGGATCCTCACCTCGGGTGACCTGAGAGGCACGGACGACGTCTGGGTTTTCGCGGAGGAATTTTAGATCAATCACGCATTTGATCCTACCCCACGACCCTATGGTTTGTATCCCCAACTCGACACCAAAATCCCATTTGCTTGCGGTGGTAATAACCAGGGCCTTACGATGGGAAATATGACCAGCCATCCGCACCTGCCACCGCGGGACATCGTGGACGGGCCCATCCCCAAGCACGCGCAGCTGCGCGACATCCTGGACGAGGTCTGCCGGACCACGCTAAAACCGGGGGATTTACTCCCCGGCGAGCGCCTGCTCGAAGAGACCTACGGGGTCTCCCGCATCACCGTGCGGCGGGCCATCGGCGACCTAGTAGCCGCCGGCCGGCTGCGCCGCGTCCGCGGCAAGGGCACCTTCGTCGCCCCCAACCCGCTGGTCTCCCGGCTGCACCTGGCGTCTTTTTCCGACGAGATGGGCGCCCAGGACGTAACGGCCTCGTCGAAGATCCTTTTGTCCGGGCGCACCGCCGCCCCCGAGGAGGTGGCCAAATTCTTCGGCACCGAACCAAACGTGCCGCACACCCACCTGCGCCGCCTGCGGCTGGGCGACGGCGAGCCCTATTCCATCGACGACGGCTGGTACAACTCGGCCTACGTGCCCAACCTGCTAGAAAACGACGTCTACAACTCCGTCTACAACATCCTCGACACCGACTTCGACGTCCCTATCACCGAGGCCGACCAGACCGTCACCGCCATTGCCGCCGATGCCGAGGTCGCCGACCTCCTCGAAGTCGATCCCGGCACCCCGCTGCTGCACATCATCCGGCAGTCGCGCTCGCGGGAAAAGCCCGTCGAGTGGTGTTCCTCGGTCTACCGCACCGACCGCTATCGGCTGACCACCCGCGTGGTTCGTGCGCTCGAACCTTAATGGGAAGGTAAACTGGCAATCCTTATGAGCACTGTGAAGACTTGGCGTTCCGCCGCCGCCATCCAGATTGCGCTGTGTGCTGCGCTCATCGCGGCGGTTTTCGTGGGCTCCTACGAGGTCGTAAGCAATTCCCAGGACTCTGCGACCCAGGCCGGTGGCGGCGGGACCGGCGGCGAGGCCGGCTCCGAAACCGAGGGCCCCGCCCCGACCTTTACCACCGCCGACAAGGGCTCCTGCGTGACGTGGGACTTCAGCGGCTCCGGCGAGGTCACCAACTTCGAGCAGACCGATTGCGGCGAGGAGCACCGCTTCGAGGTCGCCTCCCGCGAGGACCTGAGCATCTACCCGACCAGCGAGTTCGGCGAGTCGGCCCCGCGGCCTGACATCGAGCGCCAGGCCAAGCTGCGCGAGGAGCTCTGCCACGGCGCCGTGCTCCAGTACCTGGACGGCCAGTACGATCCGTCCGGGCGCTTTTCCATCGCCCCCATCCTGCCGCCGAAGGCCGCGTGGGACGAGGGCGACCGCACCATGCTCTGCGGCCTGCAGACCACCGACGAGCGGGGCACCCCGCTGGAGACCAAGGGCAAGGTCGCCGAGGTGGATCAGGCCAACATCGCCAAGCCGGGCGAGTGCCGCTACATCGACGACAACCAGGTGCTGCACACCGTCGACTGCGCGGATCCGCACCAGCTGGAGACCACCCAGATCGTGGACCTGTCGGCCCAGTTCCCGGACTCCTACCCCGCCGACGAGGACCAGAACAGCTACCTCGAAAAGACCTGCACCGACGCCGCCATCGAGTACCTGGGCAGCGAGGAGGCCCTCTACCAGTCCACGCTGCAGCCGTACTGGGGTTCCATCTCGGAGGCCTCCTGGAACGGCGGGACCTCCTCGGTCAACTGCGCGCTGATGCACCCCAATGACCAGGCCGGCTTCTCGGAGATCACCGGTTCCGCCCGCGACGGCCGCGACGCCATGCTCATCGATGGCCAGCCGCCCAAGGAACAGCCCAAGCGCAACCCGCGCCGCGAGGACGCCGGCGCCTCTACCCCGGCTCCCGCACCGGCGCCGGCTCAGTAAGATCAGCAAAGATGTACGCCGTCAGCGAGGAGCGCTTCGACGAACTAGTCGACGACGCGCTGGATAAAATCCCCGAGGAATTCGCGCGTCGCATGCGCAACCTGGCCATCCTCGTGCGCGATTACCACGAGGACGACCCCTACACGCTGGGCCTCTACGAGGGCGTGGCCCTGACCGAGCGCACCCATGACCACACCGGCTTCCTGCCGGACGCCATCTTCATCTATCGCGGCGCGCTCCAGGACTACTGCAACAGCGAGGAAGAGCTAGCCCACGAGGTGGAGGTCACCGTTTTCCACGAGCTGGGCCACTATTTCGGCATCGAGGAAGAAGACCTCCACCGCCTCGGCTGGGGCTAGCCCAGGTCGGTGTCCGCCCACTGGGTGGCGGTCCAGTGGCCGAAGTCCTCGCCGCGCGGCTCGAGGACGGTGTAGCGGCAGTTCGGCAGGTAGCCGGTGAAGGCGAAGTCGGCATCGATGCCGGCGGCGTGCCGGGTCATCACGCGGATGGCCGCGCCGTGGGAGACGACGATGGCGTCTTTTTCGGCGCCGGCGGATTCGGCATCGGCCAGCTGGGCGGCCAGGTGTTCGAGGACCGGGCGGTAGCGGCCGTCGACGTCGGGGTAGGTCTCGCCGCTGGGCAGGCAGGCCGCGGGATCGCCGTCGATCCAGCCGCGCAGGGCGACCTGGAAGCTGCGGTGGGCGTCCTCGCTGTTGTCCATCTCGAAGTCGCCGACGAAAATCTCGTGCAGCCCGGGCACCACGTCCACGGCGACGGAGAACTCGGGCAGGCCGGCCTCCACCTCGAAGGCGCGCATGGCCAGCTGCGCGGTCTGCTGGGCGCGCAGAGCCACGGAGCAATACACCGGGCCCAGGCGCTCCGCGCCGACGATGCCCGCCAGCGCCCGGCCGGCGTCCTGGGCCTGGTAGCGGCCCCGTTCGGACAGCTCCGCGCCCGGCGGGCGGGTGTCGAGGCGCCGGTTGATATTAGATAAGGTCTGGCCGTGCCGAAGCAGGATGATTCTACCGCTCATACCTGCCTACTTTAGGGTCTTATGCGCCGGATTGCAGGGCGCGGACCCAGGCATCGGCGGCGGCGAGATCCGGCATCGTGGGCGCGGGGGCATCGGCCTGCCCGGCGGGCCAGGATCCGAGGAAGATGATCTCCTCGCAGCGCAGCCACAGCGCGCGCAGGGCCTCGGCGACGGGGCGGTCGTCGATGTGGCCGTACAGGTCCACGTAGAAGCGGTAGGTGCCCATCTTCCGGCGGGTCGGCCGCGACTCGATGCGCGTCATGTCCACCCCGCGGTGCGCGAACTCCTGCAGGGCGCCGACCAGGGTGCCGGGCTGGTTGGGCAGGGTGAAAATGACGCTGGTCCGGTCGTGCCCGGTGCGCGGCGTGGGCCGCCCCGGCGGGCCGACCAGTACGAAGCGGGTGGCGGCCCCGGCCACGTCCGCGACCCCGGCGGCGTGGGTGTGCAGGCCGAAGAGCTCGGCGGCCCGGGCGGGCACGGCCGCGCAGTCGACGTCGCCGGCGGCCACGGCCTGCGCCGCCGCGGCGTTCGAGCTCGCGGGGTGGAAGTCCACCTCCGGCAGGTTCTCGCGCAGCCAGCCGCGCACCTGCTGATAGGCCACCGGGTGGGTGCTAAACGTGCGGCACGCGGCCAGCTCCACCCCGGGCCGCGTCACGACGGAAAAGACCACCGGGATATCGACCTCGCGGTAGATCTGCAGCGGGGAGCCCTCGACGACGGCGTCGAAGGTCGCGGTCACCGCGCCGTCCACGGAATTCTCGATGGCCACGCAGGCGCGCTCGGCCCCGCCGGCGCGCACTAAGGCGCAGGCGGCGTGGGGGGAATCGACGGCGACGGGCTCAACGTCGCTGCCGGCCGTGAGCTCGCCCAGCGCGGCCTCGGTAAAGGTACCCGCCGGTCCTAGGAATGCAACCTTCATCGTCATGCGCTCTAGCCTAGCCGGTTAGGCTGTAGACCTATGGAATTCTCCCACGCGCAATTGGCCGCGGATTTGGCCGGGCTCGGCCCCCGCGAGCACGGCTTTACCTATATCGACCACGAGCGGCTGGCCCACCCGGGCCCGCCGCGGCCCGGTCGGTTGAGCGGCTGGGTGTTAAGCGCGAAGGACCTCAACGACGTGGCCGGGATGCCCACCACGCTGGGCTCGGCTAAGCGCGCCTACTTGGCCACCGAGACCGATCCCTTCATCGCGGAGCTGGAGGCGGCCGGCGCCGACATCGTGGGCAAGTCCGCCGCCCCCGAGCTGGGCCTGCGCGTGGACACGGAGCCGGTGGATCTGCCGCACCCGGACAACCCCCGCTACCCCGGCTGCACCCCGGGCGGGTCTTCCGGCGGGGCGGCCATCCAGGTCGCCCGCGGGCTGGTGCGCGCGGCCCAGGCCAGCGATGGCGGCGGGTCTATCCGCGTGCCGGCCGCCGCGTGCGGGGTCGTCGGCTTCAAGCAATCCGGCAGGGAGCTGGGCGTGCCCGGGTTTATCACCCGCTCGGTCGCCGATACCGCCCTACTGCACGACCTGCCGTTGAAAACGCCCGGCCGGTGGCGTATCGGCGTGCTGACCCAGCCGCTGTTCGCCGGCGTGCGGGTGGCCGACCACATCCTGCGCGCCGTCGCCGAGGCCGCCGCGGCGCTCAAGGCCGCCGGCTTTGAGGTCATCGAGGTCTCGCCCTACCCGCATTCGGAGGAGACCTTCGCCGCCTTCACCCGCATCTTCTCCTCCCGGATGGCGGGGCTGGGCCCGCAGGAGGGCTACGCCGAGTGGGTCCGACAGCTGGGGCGCGGCTTCAGCGACGCGGAGGTCGACCGCGCCCACCAGCACGCCGCCCAGCTGCCGCAGCTGTTGTCCGGCTACTGGGCCGTCGATGCCCTGCTCACGCCCATGCTGGCCTTCGATCCGCCGCGCATCGGCGCGTTTAACCGCCTGCCGCACGCGGAGAATTTCGCGGAGCAGACCCGCTGGTCGCCGTGGGGTTCGCTGTTTAACGTCGCGCACCTGCCGGCGATTAGCCTGCCCTGGCAGGTCCCCAACCACCCGCCCGTCGGCGTGCAGCTGGGCGGCATCACGCTTGCCGATGCCGAACTCCTCGCCCTAGCCCACCTCCTCCACCCATGACGCCGGAATCCCCGACCCCGGCGGTCACGGCCCGGCGCACGCTGGTGGCCGAGGTCATCATCGTCCTGTCGCTGTCTTTTGGCGTATCCGGCGTGCGCTCGCTGCTGCGCCTGGTGGATTCGCTACTGGATCCGGCGCCCCTTTCCGAGCAGTCGGTGACGCTGAATTCCTCCCAGTCCGCCATCGCGTGGCTGGACGTCGGCCTGCAGCTGTGCTCGGCCGGCGTGCTCTTTGCCTATGGCGCCCTGGCGCTCTACCTGCTGCGGGTGGGGCCGGCGCCGGTGCGGCGGGCATCGCTGAGCGTAGGCGGGGACAGCCTGCGCGGGGCGGGGCTGGCCGCGCTGATTGGCCTGCCGGGCCTGGCCCTCTACGTCGGCGCCGTGCACCTCGGGCTGTCCAAGGTGGTTGTGCCCGCGGAGTTTTCCCACCCGCTGGTCGAGGCGCCGGTGCTGCTGCTGTGGTCGGCGGCGAACGCCTTCGGCGAGGAAACCGTCGTGGTGGCCTGGCTGATGACCCGGCTGAAACAGCTGGGCTGGAAGCTGCCCGCCGTGCTGGCCGCGACTTCTATTCTGCGCGGTTCCTACCACCTCTACCAGGGGATTTCCGCCGGTTTCGGGAACCTGCTCATGGGCGTGGTCTTTGGCTATTATTACCACCGCACCGGCAAGGTCGCGCCCCTTATCATCGCGCATTTTCTCATCGATGCCGTGGCGTTTATCGGTTATTCCCTACTCAGGGATCCGTCGCTTTTCGGTTTGTTGGGCTAGGTCTGGGCGCGGGCGCCTTGTAGGCTATAGCGCATGAATTATTCAGGACGCGACCATGACCGGGAATCCCGCCGCGCCGGCGATGACTTCGTGCGCGGGGCGGACGGTCGCATCCTGAAAGACCGCTACGGCCGGCCCATCCGCAAGCGGCCCACAGGCTCGCAGGCCGCGTCACATGCCGCCCCGCCGCGGCAAACGCCTCCCCGGCAAACGCCACCGCGGCAGACGCCGCCGCGGCAGGTTCCCCCGGCGCAGCCCCAGCAGCAGGCACAGCAGCAGCCGCCGCGCCAGAAACCGCTGCCGGCCTACGCGCAGCCGCACTACCAGCAGCAGTACCGCCAAGAACACCGCCAGGACTACCCGCCGCAGCCGGAGGCCCCGCGCCGCTACCGGGTGCCGGCGCCGCCGGAGGGGCATCGTCCGCACCGGCGCCGCAAGCGCACCAGCCCGGTCAAGGGCTGCCTGGGCTGCGCCGGCTGGGTGCTGGCCATCGTGGTGGTCGCCAGCCTGGTGCTGATGCTCTGGGCCGATACGCGGCTGACCCGCGTGGAAGCCATGCCCGAACAGCAGGTGGCCAAGACCGCCGGCACCAACTGGCTGCTGGTCGGCTCGGATTCGCGCCAAGGCCTCACCGAGGAACAGCAGGCGGAGCTGGGCACCGGCGGCGACGTCGGGGTGGGGCGCACGGACACCATCATGCTGCTGCACATCCCGTCCAGCGGGAAGGCGCAGCTGATCTCCATCCCGCGCGACTCTTATGTCTCCGTGCCGGGCTTCGGCCAGGACAAGGTCAACGCCGCCTTCACTTACGGCGGCCCGCAGCTGCTGACCGAAACCGTCGAGGGCGCCACGGGCCTGCACATCGACCACTACGCCGAGATCGGCATGGGCGGGCTGGCCAACGTGGTCGACTCCGTCGGCGGCGTCGACATCTGCGTGGCCGAGCCCATCAACGACCCGCTGGCCAACCTGGACGTCCAGCCCGGCTGCCAGAAGCTTGACGGCCCGACCGCCCTGGGTTACGTGCGCACCCGCGCCACCGCCATGGGCGACTTGGACCGCGTGGCCCGCCAGCGCGAATTCTTCGCCGCGCTGCTGGACAAGATCACCTCGCCGGCCACGCTGATTAACCCGTTTAGGACGGTCTCGCTGGTCAACCACGCGGCCTCGTCCTTCATCGTGGGCGAGCACGAGCACGTCTGGCACCTGGCCCGCGTGGCGCTGGCCATGGGTACCGGCGTGGAGACCCAGACCATCCCCATCGGCGGTTTCATGGACACCGAGGTCGGCAACGTGGTCCTGTGGGACGACGCGCAGGCTCAGCAGCTCTTCGATTCACTGCGTTAGCGTAGGGTGACCTGGCGGGACTTCAGGTTCTGCAGCTGCTTGCGCTCGTCGGCGCTCAGCTGCGCATCGTTAGCGATTTCGGATTCCAGGGCGGCGTCGACGCGCTGGAGTTCGGACTCGAAGGAGGCCGGGTCGGCATCGGCCGGCAGGTCGAAGACTGGGGCGATGACGCCGTGGGTGCGGAAGACACCGGCGAACTTGGTGCCCTCGCCGAGGTTCATCTCCTCGCGGGCGGCCACGCGGGCAATCGCGTTGAGGAAAGGGGACTCGTCGTCGGTGGGGCGGACCCAGCGGATATAAGACTTGTCGCCGCCGGCGGCCCAGAAGGCGGTGCCGCTGATATCGGCGCCGACCGGGTGGGTCTCCACCACGGACTGGTTGGCGGCCTGCAGGGACTGCTGGACGGCCGGGTTGCTGGGAGCGCCCTCGGGCACCCACCAGGAAAAGTCCTGGAAGACCTCGACGTCGAGGTCTACGGAGGCATCGATAAGCTCGCTGAGCTGCGGCTCCGAACCGTCCGCGGCCGTGGACTCGAGGGTCTCGCCCGCGCCGTGGTTTTTCACCCAGTTCAGGGCGAAGGCCAGGTCGCGACCCGGGTTGTGGGTGTGCGACTGGACCTGCAGGGCCACGAAGGCGGCCCCGCCGTACTCGTCGTCCCGGATGAGCGCCGCCGATGCACCCGGCAGCACCGTGGCCAGGTACACGTCGCGGTCGATGCCCTTGACCGGCAGCTTCGCGTACGCCGAGGGGACGAACTCCTGCATGGCCACCAAGGTGGATTCCGCTTGCAGTCCGCCGAAGGGGCGCGGGTCCTTTTCTAGGGCAGCGCGCTCGGCCGCGCGGGCGGCGAGCTTGGCCTGCCGGCGGGACATGCCCTCCGGCAGATCTTCCTTTTTCTTCTTCTTTTTAGCCATGCCCCCTAAGATACCTGGCGTTTAATACTTAATGGCGTGGAGGGCGACTTCCGGCTGGTTCGTGGCCAGCACGTCGACGCCGTTGGCCCACGCCCACTTGATGTCGGCCTGCCGGTCCACGGTCCACAGGTAGGTCGGCAGCCCGTGCGCGCCGATGGCCGAGGGCTGTATCTTGGCGCGCATGAGCGACATGCCCAGGCCCGTCGCGTCCGGCAGCAGCATGTCCCGCCGGTTGACGTGGCGCTCCCAGTCGCGGCGCAGGTAGATGCGGTCCACCTGCGGCGCCAGCTGCCGCATGCGGCGGATGGCCCGGCGCGAGAAAGAAATGACGTGGATGCGCGGATCATTCAGCATGCCCGCATACCGTAGGCGCAGCACGACCTGCTCTTCCAGCACGTCGCCCGGGGTGCCGGGGTGCTTGGTCTCGATGTAGAGGTGCCGGTCGGTGGCGCGGACGAGTTCGAGCAGCTCGTCGAGGAGCAGCGGCCGCTGCCCGCCGCCGATGTCCGCGCGGGCGACCTCCGCCCACTTCATGCGGGAAATCACGCCGGTGCGGTCCGCGGTCCGGTCCAGCTTGGCGTCGTGGATGACCACCACGTAGCCGTCCTGGGTCAGGCGGACGTCGCATTCGATGCCCCAGATGTCCAACCGCAGCGCCGCCGCGAAAGATGCCTCGGAGTTTTCCGGGTATTTGCCGGAATATCCGCGGTGAGCCACGATATCCACGCGCGCAAGCCACCTCTTTTCTTCTGCCGCCCGGTTAGGTCTCTGGAGCCGACCTTTCACACTCTAACCCCGTTCCGGCTGTCCTGCAGAGGGGCCGAGGTTCTGCAATGATGGCAGGCATGAAACGCTTCCTCCGGCGCACGGGCTACCGCTTCGCTAGCGGTGCGCTGCGCGCGGGCATCTTCTCGCTCGAGGTCTTAAGCGATCTCACGCCGGGGGTGCGCATGACCGGGCGGCGCCGGCTGCCACAGAACATGGCCGGCGGGATCCTGGGCGCGGAGCTGGCCACGTGGGCGGCCATCTCGCCCTCGCTGCTGCCGCGGCCGTGGTGGGTGACCGCCGCGAACGTGGCCATCGGGCAGGCGGCCGGCCACTGGGCGGGCGCGACCGCGGCCTATGTGGCGAAGGAATTCCTGCGTTCTATCGGCAAGCGCCCGCAGGACCGGCTGACCTACCAGTACCGGCACCGGATCGCGCTGGGGCTGGCGGCAGTGACGGCGGGCATGACCGCGCTGTCGGTGCGCAACCAGCGCAAGCAGGCGCAGCTGGTGGACAAGGACAACGACCGCGGCCCGGCCCAGGCCCTGGCCGGTACCGTCGTGGGCACCCTGGGATATGGCAGCCTGCTGCTGCTGGGCGAGGCGGTGCAGGCCTCCGTCGACCAGCTGTCGAAGGGGCTGCGGCGCTGGCTGCCGGCGCTGGTGGCCTGGCCACTGGGCGCGGCCGGCCTGGCGGCGGTGGTCTTCGTCTTGTCCAACCGCGTGCTGTTTAGGACCTGGATCCGCAACGTGACCGCCCGCGCCCAAGAGCTCAACCGGACGGTTTTCCCGGGGTCCACCATGCCCTGGGAGCCGGAGCGCTCCGGCTCGCCGTGGTCCTACGAGCCGTGGACAGCCGTCGGGTTGCAGGGGCGCTCCTTCCTATCCAGCGGGCCGCGCGCGGACGACATCAAGGCAGCGATGGACTGCGAGCGCGCCCACGAGCCGATCCGCATCTATGCCGGGCTGGTGCCGGGCCGCTCCATCCGCAACGCCGCCCGCCAAGTCATCGCGGAGATGGAGCGCACCGGCGCGTTCTGGCGCAACACGATTGTCATCCAGATGCCCGCCGGCTCCGGCTGGCTCAACAACTGGTCCACCTGCTCCTACGAGTTCCTCACCCGCGGCAACTGCGCCACGGTCACGCTCCAGTACGACGTTCTGGCCAGCGTGTTTTCCTACGTGGTGGATCCGGACGGGCCCGTGCGGGCCGCTTGGGAGCTCATCACGGCGGTCAAGCACCGCCTGGAAGACTTGCCGGAGGGCGACCGCCCGCGGCTCTACTTCGCCGGCGAGTCCCTGGGGGCCTACGCCATCCTGGACAACTACGAGTCCGTGGACGACCTGCTCGCTGCCTGCGAAGGCGCCGTGTTTTCCGGCCCGCCCCGCATGAGCCGTTTTACTTCCGAGCTCCAGCGCGATCCCGGCTCCCTGGAGCGCGTGCCGGTCATCGATGGTGGCAAGCACATCCGCTTCGCCGCAGCCACCCCGCACACCCGGCACGACGCTTTCGGCCACAGCTACCCGCAGACCTGGCAGCGCCCGCGCGTGCTGATTGCCCAGCACGCCTCCGATGCCATCGTGTGGTGGGACAAGGCGCTGGCCTTCCGGCGGCCGGGCTGGATTCACGAGCCACAGCCCGACACGGCGTACGCCGACACCTTCAAGGAGATGTTCTGGGCTCCGTTTATCACCTTCTGGCAGATCGGGCTCGACCAAGTCAACTCCCTCAACGTGCCCGGCGGGCACGGGCACAACTACTTCTCCGAGATGTTCTGGTACTGGGACAGCGTTCTCGGCTCGCAGTCCCGCGTGGCGCTGACCCCTAGCCGGGCGCGCCGGATGGAGGAGTTCATCCGCCGCGACGCCTAGGCGCTCCTACCGCCCTATCCGCACTTGACGCCGGTGCTGTGGTGCGGGCAGTAGCCGTGCGGGTTCTTGGCCAGGTACTGCTGGTGCTCGTCCTCGGCTAGGTAGTACTCGCCGGACGGGGTATCGCCGAGCAGCTTTACCTCGGTGGTGGTCTCGCCGAAGCCGTGGTCGGCCAGCTTGTCCGCGTAACGCTCGACCAGCTTCTCGATGACCTCTTTGTCCTCCTGCGTGCGCGGGTAGAACGCCGAGCGGTACTGGGTGCCGACGTCGTTGCCCTGGCGGTAGCCCTGGGTCGGGTCGTGGGCCTCCAAGGCCTTGACCACCAGCTCTTCCAGGCTGATCTGCTGCGGGTCGTAGGTGACCTCGACGACCTCGGCGTGGTTGGTCAGGCCGCGGCAGACCTCGTAGTAGGTCGGGTTCGGGGTATTACCGCCGGCGTAACCGACCGAGGTGGACTCCACCCCGCCAGTTTCCCAGTACATCTTCTCTACGCCCCAGAAGCAGCCGATGCCCAGCAGGAGGGAGCGCTGCCCCTCCTTCCACGGGCCGGTAATCGGCGTACCGAGGACGGCATGCGTTTGTGGCTCGGGAAGCACCGGCTCTGCGCGACCCGGCAGGGTTTCTTGTGCGTCGACAATCTTCGGCGCCGGTCCAAACAACCACGACATGGTTTAGTTCCTTTCCGGATTAATTTCGGGACAATCTCAACGAACAATTTTGAAGTTGTACTGCGGGTTTATAGATTTTTGCAAGAATTTCGTTGCGAAATCTACAAACCAGCCTATTATGGGGCCCGTACCCAACGAAAGGATAATAATCATGGCTGTTTACGAACTTCCCGACCTGCCGTACGACTACGACGCCCTAGAGCCGCACATCTCCGCGGAGATTATGCAGCTGCACCACGACAAGCACCACAACACCTACGTGCAGGGTGCTAACGCTGCACTCGAGGCTCTCGAGGCCGAGCGCAACGGCGAGGCTAACGCTGACCGCATCCGCGCCCTGTCCAAGAACCTGGCGTTCAACCTGGGTGGCCACACCAACCACTCCATCTTCTGGAAGAACCTGTCCCCGAACGGTGGCGGCCAGCCGACCGGCGAGCTGGCTGAGGCCATCGACCGCGACTTCGGCTCCTTCGAGAAGTTCCAGGCTCACTTCGCTGGCGCTGCTACCAGCCTGCAGGGCTCCGGCTGGGCCGTGCTGGGTTACGACCACATCGCCGGCAAGCTCATCATCGAGCAGCTGACCGACCAGCAGGGCAACGTTTCCGTTAACTTCACCCCGCTGCTGATGCTGGATATGTGGGAGCACGCATACTACCTGCAGTACAAGAACGTGAAGGCTGACTACGTCAAGGCCTTCTGGAACGTCGTCAACTGGGACGACGTTGCCGAGCGCCTGGCTGCCGCTGAGAAGTAAGAAAAGCAACTCAGCGCCTTCCAGCGTTTCCAGCTAAAGGGCCGGCCCCCGCGCGGGGGTCGGCCCTTTTTCGATCCTGTAGGATGCGCGGAAAATCGGCTTCTACCACCAGGTCTGCGCGTATCCCCAGGACACCGTTCGCCTTCAGGCGCAAAGGCCGATGGATTGACATAGCAAAGCCCCCTTGACGGTAAAGCACGCTTAACATATACTCGTATACGTAAAGCACACTTGACTAAAACGCGGCCAGAGTAAGGCCAAAAGCCGAAGCAAGCCGGCGATGTCACTCAGGCCAGGAAAGGGGTAAACCATGGAAACGAAAACACGCCTCGGCCGGATGCGTTCCGGCGGCAGCCAGCGCAAGCTGATGTTGACCTCCGCTGCGGCAGGTGCGATGACCGCGGTCATAGTTGGCGCGGTTCTGACCACACTGACGGGCCACACGGGAGTATCCGCCGGGTTGACCGTCATGATATACGCCGCGTGCCTGTTCCCGGTGGGGTTCGTCGCATGGTGGGCTGTGTTGGTAGACCGCTCAACCATCGCGGGGGCGCCGGCCCAGCCGGAGAAATCAATCGAGTCTCGCTGGTACGACCAGGCAGCCCAAAGCACTTTCCACGTCTGCCTGTGGGCAGTAGGCGCGCTCGGAGTGGTCTCGGTATTCCGGGACTTCCAGGTCTCCGCCCACTGGTTAACCATCGGTCTAGGCACGTTCCTAGCGGTCGTTTTCTGGGGTTCGTACCTGCTCCACAAGCGGCGCGAGTCCTAAGCGCTATGAACAACCGGCTACGCGAGTACCGCGCTACACACAACCTGTCCCAACAAAAACTGGCCGACACCTTAGGCGTATCCCGCCAGACGGTCATCAGCCTGGAAAAAGGTCGCTACGATCCGTCGCTGCCGTTAGCGTTCCAGCTGGCAGCCTTCTTCGACTGCACGATCGAGGACCTTTTCATCCCGGATTAGCCCCCTGTTAGCCTCCGCTAACACCCGGCCTGGCAGCCGGGCGCCCCTCAGCCTGGCAGGCGAAGTCGCGGAACTGGGCGACGGCCGGGGCGTCGTCGCCGGGGGCGCCAGACCAGGCCGAGCTCGCGGTAGGCTGGCGGGTCTAGCGGGATGACGTTGCGGGCCTGCAGGTACGGGTCTTCCAGCGGCAAAAGGGCGCTGCCCAGGCCGGCTTCGACGAGCCCCGCGACGGTGGTCAGCTCCATCGACTCGAAGACGAAGCGCGGGGTGATGTCGGCCGCGGCGACGAGGTCGTCCAGGAACATACGGGTCCCGTAGCCCGGCAGCATGCCGATGAAGGGCTCGCCGTCGAACTGCGCCATCGTGACGGTATCGGCGTTGCCCACCCAGTGCTCGGCGGGCACGGCAATGCCAAGGCGCTGGCGTTCCAGCAGCGCCCAGCTCAGCGCGTGCGGGGCGGCATCGAGCGGGCGCGGGCCCACGAGCGCGAGGTCGGCCTCGCCGGCCAGGACGCGGTCGACCAGCTCTTGGGCTGCGCCTTGGTGGAGTTGGAACTCGACGTGCGGGTAGCGGGCGCGGTAAGTGCGCAAGAGGTCGGGGACCATCCAGGTGCCCAGCGAGTGCATGAAATCCAGGCGCACCGTGCCCCGGTCGGGGTCCATCAGGCGGGCGACCTCCGCGGTCCCGCGGGAAAGCTCCGCCACGGCTGTGCGCGCGTGGGCAGAAAACCCGCGCCGCGACTGTTGAGCACCACGCGGTGGCCAACACGGTCGAAGAGGCTCGCGCCGGCGGCCTTTTCCACGCGTTGGATGCGCCGGCTGAGGGTGGGTTGGCTGATGCCGAGGCTGTCGGCGGCCGCCCCGACGGCGCCGGTCTCCGCGGTGGCAATGAAACCGCGCAGGTCATCCACATTCATGCAGGAAGTGTATCAACTCTTGCTATTTTCCACATTTTACACATAGACCCCGCGCGGGCATGCTGAGAATATGCCGAGAGCCATGCCCCGAAATACCCGCGCCACCGTCGCCATGCTCTGCGTCGGGTTGGCGGTCTTTTCCTGCCTGTATTCCACCCAGGCCATCCTGCCGGAGCTGGTCAGCGAGGTGGGCTTGAGCTCCACGGCGGCCGCGCTGACGGTCTCCGCGGCGACGGGCGCGCTGGCGGTCTGCGTGGTACCCGCCTCCATCCTCTCCGAGCGCTTCGGCCGCGGGCGGATCCTTTTGGTCTCCTGCCTGGCGGCCACGCTGGTTGGCTTCGCGGTGCCGTGGGCGTCCAGCCCCGCGCTACTCATCGGGCTGCGCGCCGTCCAGGGCGCCCTCATGGCGGGCGCGCCCGCGGTGGCGATGGTCTGGCTCTCGGAAGAGCTTAACGCCCGCGCGCTGCCGCGGGCGATGGGCCTGTATATCGCCGGCACCTCCATCGGCGGCCTGATGGGGCGCCTTATCCCCTCTGGCCTGCTGGAGCTGACCTCGTGGCGCTGGGCGCTGGCCGGTTCCGCGCTGGTCTCCTTCCTCTTCGCCGTCGCGGCGGCGTTCCTGCTGCCGAAGCAGCGCAACTTCACGGCCAAAGCTCTTAACCCCCGGCGCGAGTTCGCCGCCATGCTCGAGCACTGGCGGACCAAGGAACTCGGCCTGCTGTTCTTGGTCGCCCTGCTGGCGATGGGCTCTTTCGTCTCCATCTACAACTTCATCTCTTTCCGACTCATCGAGACCTTCGGGCTGCCGCAGGCGCTGGTCAGCTTCGTCTTCCTGCTTTATCTCTTCGGCACCTGGTCGTCTGCCCAAGCCGGCAAGCTGGCCGCCGAGCACGGCCGGGGGACCACCCTGCTGGGCGCGTGCGTGCTCTTCGGCGTGGGCATCGCGCTCACCCTGGGCCCCCTGGTGGCAACGATTGCCGGCATGCTGCTGCTGACCGTGGGCTTTTTCGCCGCCCACTCCACGGCCAGCGGCTGGGTCGGCGCCGTGGCTAAACACGACCGGGCGGAGGCCTCCAGCATGTACGTCTTTTGCTATTACTTCGGCTCCTCGGTGCTGGGCGCTTTCGCGGGAACGCTGTTCGGGGCGTTCAACTGGTCCATCTTCGTGGCCTTCTACGTGCTGGTTTCCGTGATCCTTATCGCCATCGCCGCAACGCTGAAGCGGCGCGCGGTGGGATAAACTAGAGAAATTATGGAGAAAATACCCAACAAGAAGTGGTCGGGGAAGAGCTGGCACCGCCGCGCCAGCAAGCCAATCACGCTGTGGATGATGGTCTTCATCCTGGCCGGGGCGGTGCACACCCTCATCCCTAATTACCGTTGGGTGCTCATCCACCTGTTCACCCTGGGCATGGTGACCAACAACATCGTCGTCTGGTCGCAGTACCTGACCGAGAAATTCGTCCAAGCCCGCCTGCCCGACTCGGCCCGCCCGAACCAGCTGCGGCGGATCTACATCCTCAACGTGGGCGTGGTTCTGGCCATCATCGGCCAGGCCCTCGACGACATCTGGGATCTGCACTTCATCCTCACGCAGCTGGGCGCACTCATCGTCGGCGCCATGCTGCTCTGGCACGGCGCTAGCCTGACCCAGCAGTGGCGCGGGATCGACAGCGCCAAGCGCTTCCGCCCCATCATCCTGGGCTACGTCGGCTCGGCGCTGTGCCTGCCCGTCGGCGCGTTCTTCGGCGCCATCTTGTCCATGGGCCTGTCCGAGCCCTGGTACGGGCGGTTGCTGACCGCCCACGTGGTGGCCAATATCGGCGGTTTCGTCGGCTTGGCCGCCGCGGCCAGCCTGACGGTGCTCTTCCCCACCATGTGGCGGACCAAGGGCATCACCACGCGGATGAACCCGACGCTCATCCTCCTCGCGGTGGGCACCGCCGTGACCATCGCGGGCGCGCTCAGCAGCCTCGCGTGGCTAACCGGCGCGGGCCTGGTGGTCTACGCCGCCGGCTGGCTGGCCAGCCTCCAGCAGTGGCTGCGCAACGTCGGCGCCGTGCTGGCCGAGCCGCGCGACCGGGTCAGCTACCCGGCGGTCTCCGTGCTGGCGGCGGTGACCTGGCTGGCGCTGACCATCGTCTACCTGGCCGTCCAGGTCTTCATCAGCGGCGACCCGGATCCGCTGCCGACGCTGCCACTGCTCATCGGCTTCGCCGGCCAGCTGCTCATCGGTGTGCTCAGCTACATCATGCCCACGACGATGGGCGGCGGCCCCGCAGCCGTGCGCGCGGGCCTGAAGGAGATGAACCGCGGCGGTCTGTTCCGCTCCACGCTGATTAACGGCGGGCTCATTATCTGGTTGATTACGCAAAAGTCCTGGCTCGCGGTCTTCTCCTCGGTGCTGTGCATCATCCCGCTGGCCGCCTTCCCCATCTTCATGATCCGCGCGGTCAAGGCGCAGAAGGCCGTGCTGATGAAGCAGGCCGAGGGCCCGGAGCCGGGGACCGAGTCCCAGTGGGGGCAGATCACTGCTGGTCTGGTGACCCTGGCGCTGCTGTTGGCGGTTTTTGGAGGTATCTAACGCCCGGCGCGCCCGCGCTCATCCAGTCGCGGACCGCGCGGGTGGCGCGCGTGTCGTCCGCGTTGTACGTCAGCAGTGCCTCGCGCACGGCGGTATCCCCGCGCAGCGCCGCCCGGCGCGCGGTCACGGATTCCTCGCCGGCGAAATCGCCCTGCCGCCAGTGAAAGCCCGCGTGCGGGGCCACGGCCTTGAGCCCTAGCCCGGACGGCCCAAGGAAATGGGCCTTGACGTGGGCGAACAAGTCGACCCACTCGGGCGAGGATAGGAAGCTTTCCACCTCGGCCAACGCGGGCTGACCGAAGCGCTTGGCGGACATGCGCATCCAGTGGTTCTCGCCGTGCGCGGAGTAGCAGTAGGCCGCGAAGGTCTGGCCCGCCGCGTGGGCGCGAGCCCGGATGCCCATCAGCCAGTCCCAGAACGCAGAGAAGTTGTGGGCCTCGGCCCTCCCGCCTAGCGGCTCCCAGGTCACGAAGGGGTGGTATTCGCCGGCATACCACGCACCCCAGAGGTAGGCGCCTTGGTCCAGGTAGGCCTCCATGTCCACGTCGACCTCCACGTCGGCGCGCGGGACGGTCGGCACGTCGCGGGCCAGCAGCGTTATCCCCTCCCGCCACGCGGCGGCGAGCTGGGAGGCCGGGTAGAGATCGGCATCGATAAGCGCCTGGACGCTGTCAATGCCCTGCTCGCGGTACGGGTCGGCCTTATCGCCGGGCAAGAACAGGCTGATGTCGTCGACGGCTGCCAACTCCGGCTCGCAGACGGGCCAGAACCGGCAGCTGGCGCATTCTTTGACCCGGCGCGGCGCCTGAGGCAGCGGGCGGGCCAGGGCGGTATCCAGCGCGGCCTGGTAGCGCTGCGTTTCGGTGAAGAAGGTCAGCTGGCGGTCCTGCCCAATGATCCCGGCCCGGCCCGCGTACTGCTCGCCAAGGGTCCGCTCCGCAAGCGCCAGCCGGTAGCCGTCGGCCACGTGGTGGCGCGCCTGGTAGGGCAGCGGCAGGGGATCGCTCAGCCCCAGCCGATGGGTGGGCACGCCCGGCAGCGTCTTGCCGGGCTTCTTCCGCGCCACGCGGTGGTTGGAGACCAGCACCGGGACGATCCCGTCCGCGGTGCGCAACAGAAGGTCGACGTTGACGGCTACCCCCTCGGCGATGAGTACCCCGCCGGTGATGTGGGTGTGCGCGCCACCTAGGGCGCGCTGGGTGGCGGCGGCGCGCTGGGAGGCATCGTCAGCCGGCAGGGGCCCTAGGTCCTTGCGGCGGACCTTTTTGCCCTGCTGGGGCAGCTGTTCAGCGACGGCTTGGCGGGCGGCGCGCAGCCTGTCGGCCCGCGCGGCGGCGGAGGCAGGGGCGGGAATTTCGGGGAAGCGCCGGGCCTGAACCCGCCGGTACTGGCACCCCACCAGATCCGACGCCGTCAACCAATCGCTCACCCGCCCGAGCTTAATAGACTGGGACAGGTAATGTTGAATGCAGCACTACACTGCAAACAAATAGTTCCCAAGACAACGACCTTCAACCACAGTGAGGACACAGTCATGAGCCTGCTCAAGAAAGTTCGTAAGCTCCGCGCCCAAGCCAAGGCAGAAGCCAAGGCCGCTAAGGCCCGCGCCCGGGCCGAGGTCAAGGAGGCCTCCAAGGCGGAGCGCCGTCAGCATAAGCTGCTGGCCAAGCAGGAAAAGAACTTGCTGAAGTCGGAAGAAAAGGGCCTGAAGAAGCGCCGCAAGCACGAGGAAAAGATGGCCAAGCAGGAGCTGGAGAAGCTCAAGGCCGGCCGTTTTAACTCCGACAACGTCAAGCGCTACGCCGGCGCCGCCCGCGTGGCCGTCCCGCTGCTGCTGCCGCTGGCCTACCGCGGCCTGGTGGCCCTGCGCGAAAACAACGAGAAGCGCCAGGCAAAAAAGGCCGGCGTCTCCCGCGACCAGCTCGCCTCCTTTGCCGGCCACGGCGCCTCCCTGAAGGCCCGCACCCAGGGCATCCGCAACTCGCTGGAGGGCACCGACCTGCCGGCCGGCTTCAAGCGCGACGTGCGCGACCGCCTCGACGAGCTCGACGCGGCCACAGACAACGCAGAGTTCATGACCGCCGATCAGCGCCGTCGCGCGCACTCGTCGATCAACACCGACATCGACGGCGTCACCTACGACATCCAGCAGCGCCTCACCACCGCCTAAAACGCGGCTTAACTAAGCCCACAGCAAAACCCCGGCTCCAGCATCTACCTGCAGGACCGGGGTTGAGCTTTGCCTGCGCGCCCGGGTGGGCGGCGCGGGTGGGCGTCTAGAGCACGCCCTGCTCGCGGGCGGCGGCTACGGCCGAGGTGCGCGAGCGCACGCCCAGCTTGTCGTAGATGTGCACGAGGTGGGACTTCACGGTGGCCTCCGAGAGCATGAGGTCCTGGCCGATCTGGCGGTTCGAGGCGCCGGCGGCCACCAGCTTGAGCACCTCCAGCTCGCGCGGGGTCAGCGAGGTGCGCGGGGTGCGCACGCGCGTCATCAGGCGGTCGGCGACCATGGGCGACAGGGCCGAGTCCCCGTCCGCGGCCGAGCGCACCGCGGCGAGCAGCTCCGCCGGCGGGGCGTCCTTGAGCAGGTAGCCGAGCGCGCCGGCCTCGATGGCGCCTAGGATGTCCGCGTCCGTGTCGTAATTGGTCACGACCAGTACCTTCGGCGGGTGCTCCATGCGGGAGCGGATGGCGGCGGTGGCCTCGGCCCCGCCCATCACGCGGGTGCCTTCCACGCCCGCACCGAAGCGCAGGTCCATCAGCAGCACGTCGATGCCGCCGGCCTGGGCCGCCGAGATAGCCGCTTCGGCCGTGGCCACCTCCCCGACCACCTCGATGTCGTCGGCCTCCTCGAGCACGGCGCGCAGCCCTAGTCGGACGATTTCGTGGTCGTCAGCTAGCAGAACCCTAATCACGTGGAGCCTCTCCTTTTTGTGGAAACACGTATCCTCCGAAAGTTTAATCTACCAAGGGAACGCTAACAGATACAGCCGTGCCGCACCCAGGCGTGGATTCCACCGAGATCGTCCCGCCGAGTTCCTCCGCGCGGCGCTGCAGGGCGCTGAGCCCGATGTGCCCCAGCCCGGCTGGCCGGTCACGGACTTCCTCCGGGTCGAAGCCGCGCCCGTTGTCCACCACATCGAGGCGGACCTCGTCGTCCTCGTAGGTCACGGTCACCCGCGCCCTACTCGCGTGCGCGTGCTTGACGACGTTGCCCGCCGCACCCTGGGCAATGCGCAGCAGCGCGGCCTCGACCTTCATCGGCAGCTGGCGGGTCTCGCCGTCGGTCTCGACCTCCATCTCCAGCTCGCCAGTGGCGGCGTAGCCCTCCGCCATGCGCTTGAGCGCGCCCGCCAGGGAGGTCTCCGACAGGCCGGCCGGCTGCAGCGCGGCGATCATGGCGCGGGCCTCCTTGAGGTTCTCGGCTGCGGTCGAGCGCGCCAGGTCCATGCGCTGGCTGGCGCGGACCGGGTCCTCGCTGGCGATGTCGCGCTGCGCGGCGTGCAGCAGCATCTGGATGGAGGACAGCCCCTGGGCCAGCGTGTCGTGGATTTCGTGGGCGATGCGCTGGCGCTCCGCGCTGATGCCGGCCTCGCGCTCGGTCTGGGCCAGTTGCGCGCGCGTCTCCACGAGCTCGGCGATGAGCTCCTCGCGCTCCAGGTTGATGCGGTGGAGCGTGTCGAAGGCGTAGTAGATGGCGATGGTGACCACCGCGGAGACCCCGGGGCCCATGATGCCGCCGAAGGTCAGGCCATCGGGGATCTGCACGACCACGGAGATCACCCCGGCGACTATCACCATGATGACGCCCCAGAACATCGACAGCACGCGCAGGTAGAGGAAGAACAGGCTAAAGACCAGGTAGATGCCGGCCGGGGCGATGGTCAGATCCAGCACCCACAGGGCGGTCAGCGCGGCCAGCCACAAAAGCTTGACCGTAAACGGCCAGAGGTGCATGTAGATGGAGCCGGCGAAGTAGACGGCGGCGAAGGCAGACAGCAGCACGAGGTTCGCGGCGGCCTCGCCCAGCGGCATCCGCACGGAGGCGAAGATGGCGATCACCAGCAAGGTGGCGGTGAGGATGTGGATGCCGTTGCGCAGGACATCCGCATCGCTCAGATTCTCCGCGGATGGGTGCTCTAGACTGGTACTCATGCCCAAAAGCCTACTTCCCGCCGTGCTCATCGTGGCGCTGGGCCTCGCGGCCTGCAGCGCGTCCAGCGACGCGCCGGAGAGCGACGACCCGGCCCAGCCCGCCGCCGAGCAGCCGGCCAACAGCAGCGACACCGCCCCGGAAAACCCAGCGGCCGAGCAACCCGGCGACGGCCTGCCGGTGGACGCCACGGCCGAGGCGACCGAGCCCGGCGAATGCCCCTACCTGGACGGCCAGTGGCTGGCCGAAACCAACGGCCAGCGCCTGACTGATCAGGCCATCGACCCCCGGTTTTCAACGCCCGCCTGCATCTTCTGGTCCTACCCGGAGGACCCCCAGGCGACCGTCATCGTCCGCGAGATGCCCGACCGCGACGCCGCCATGGACGTCGTGGACTGGGCCGCGCCCGTCGATGCCACGGAGCTCGCCGAGTTCGACGGCTGGTCCGGCGGCCGCGGGGTCCTGGGCGACCAGGCGGTCTTCGCGGTGCAAAAGGACAACCGCGCGGTAGTGGTCTGGACTAACCAGCTGCAGACCGTCAAGGCCGAGTCCATCGCCCGGGAAGCGATCACCAACCTCGGTCTCTAGGCGGCGAGGCGGGCCTAAACAGAGACGCCGTTGTACGGCATCAACGGGGAGATGGCCGGGAAGACGACCTCCATGAGGAGGAAGAACACGCCCACGGCGATGGCGATAGCCAGCAGCACCTTCACGGGGGTAGGCCCCGGCAAGAGGTTCCAGAGTGCTCGGTACATGGTTTCTATTCCTCCTCCATCGCGGCCGGGCGCGTTGGGCTCGAGTCTACTTTCATCGCGTGGACGATCATCCGCTCCGCGTTCGAGAACTGCGGGTGGCAGGTGGTCAGCGTCAGCAGAGCCTCGGTGGGCTCCGGCCCGCCCTCGGTCGCGACCCCGGGGATGGGCGCGATAACGCCGATATCCCCGGGCAGCGTGATGTGGCGGCCGGGCGCCCCGGCGTACTCACCGCCGTAGATCTTTTCTTGTTGTTCCGGCGTGAAGCAGTCTGCCTGCTGCCCGTCGATGGGCAAGACCCGGTAGGTCACCCACTCGCCCCCGGTTTCGATGACGATGGCGTCGCAGGTTTCCAGCTTGCCCAGGTCGTTGAAGGGCGCGCCCTTGCCCACGCGGTGGCCGGCGACGGCGAAGTTGCCGTTCTCGCCCGGCATCTGGCTATCAACGTAACGCCCCGGGCCCTTGAGCAGGTCGTCCTCGTCGGTGCCTTCCAGGATGGCGAAGTGGTAGTCGGAACCGAAGCTGGGGATATACATCCTCGCAAAGGCCTCGCCCAGCTCCGGGTGGAGCTTGCCGCGCGGGTTGGTGCGTTCGTTCCAGCGCTGCTCCAGGTGCTGGTTGGCCTCGTCCTGGAGCTCGGCGGACTTCAGGTTGGTCCAATAGGCCTCATAGAAGGCGAACAACAGCAGCAGCACCCCGACGGTCATAAAGAGTTCTCCCATAACCTGCTGCCAGCTGGGGCGCGTGTGATTCATGCGCAATAGTGTAGCGCCTGTAGGCTAGATCTGCCTCATTCACCAGAGACTGCGGAAAGGCCTGCGCGCATGCTGACTATCTTCATGTACCCCGTGTCCGGAATCATGAAGCTGTGGCACTTCATCACCCACAGTTTCCTGGATGACCAGACCGCGTGGTTGGTCTCCATCGTGCTGCTCGTCTTCACCATCCGCGGGCTGATCGCGCCGCTGTCCTGGTCCTCGGTGAAGATGGGGCGCACCGGCGCGCTCATGCGCCCGGCCAAGCGCGACATCGAGCGCCGCACCGAGGAAGCCACGACCATCGAGGAGTTCAAGGCCCTCCAGGTCGAGACCGAGGAACTGAACAAGAAGTTCAACTACCGGCCGCTCATCGGCTGTATCCCGCCGCTCATCATGATGCCCTTCTTCCTGGGCCTCTACCAGGTGGTGCTGCGCATGGCGCGCCCGTCGACGGGCGACACCGTGGGCCTGCTCAGCGCCGAGGAGGTCGAGGCCTTCCGCGAGACGACGTTTATGGGCATCCCGCTGCCGGCCTTCGTCTCGATGCCGCACGATTGGGCCGCGGAGCTCGGCATCACCGGCGAAGAAGTCCGCCACGTCATCATGCCGTGGCTCATCGCCGCGCTCATCTTTACCACGGTGAACATGATGATCACCGGCTACCGCGCGTTCTTGACCACGCAGTTCGACCAGAAGGTGCCGCGGCGCATGTTCTACTTCGTCGTGATCATCATCCCGTTCGTGCCGTTTATGCTCTGGCACCTGGCCATGACCGCCCCCATCCCGGTGGCCATCATCTTGTACTGGGCCTGCACGAACCTGTTCACCCTGTGCCAGACGCTGGTCTTCGAGGTTTTCCTGCGGCGCCGGATGCCGCTGGGAACCGACGTCCACGAGCTGCGCCGCCAGAGCTGGAAGGACTTCCGGGCCAACCGGAAGAACAAGCCGAACCGCGCGGAGAAGAAGGAAGAAAAGGAAAAGAAGCAGGCCCGGCGAAAGATGCAGCAGCAGGCCAGCCGCGAGCTCATGGCCGAGCGCCGCGCCGCGCGGGAGGAAGCCGAGGGGCAACAGGGGGCATCGGCAGCCGGCAATGCGGAACCGGTGGAGGCCGACGCCGCCGAGACCTCCCCTGCCCCCGAGGAAGATATAGAAAAAGGCCCCCGGGAAGGGGCCTAGCGAAACCAAGCCTTAGATGGAGTAGTCCGCCGGCGGGGCCGAGAGCATCTCCTGAGCCAGGCTGCGGGCGGTCTTGAGCGGGGTGACGTCGCGCTCGAGGCGGGCCCCGGCGAGCCCGCCGTCAAGGAAGATAAGCAGCTGGCTGGCCTGCGCGTCCGAGGGGTAGCCGTTCTTCTCATTGAGCAGGGCGGTCATGGTGGAATGCATCCAGCGGCGGTGCTCCAGACAGGCCGCGACGATGCCGTGCTCGGACTCCGTCTCCGGGCGCGGGTATTCGCCGGCGGCGTTGAGGAAGTGGGAACCGCGGAATTCCTTGGCCGGCTCCTGCTCGATGGCCATGTCGTAGAAGGCCAGGATCTTCTCCTGCGGATCCTTCGCGTTGGCGGTTCGCTCGTTCCACTCGGCGCGGTACTGCTCGTCGAGGTTTTCCAAGTAAGCGATAACGAGCGCGTCCTTGGAACCGAAAAGGGAGTACAGGGATGCCTTGGCAACGTCCGCCTCCCGGAGGATGCGGTCGATTCCGATGACCCGAATACCTTCCGTAGTAAACAGGCGGGTGGCGGAGTCGAGAAGTCGATTGCGCGGGCTCGGACGGTTCCGACGCGATTTCTTTTCTGCCACGGCTATCCTTTCCACAAACAAAAACCGGTTCATCTACACAATATAGACGAACCGGTTTGTATGCGAATTTAGATTATTCCTTCTTGCTGCCCCCGCGGATCATGCCGACGATCCACAGCAGGATGCAGGCACCGGCGGTGGCCGTAATAATCTGCAGGAAGATGTTGCTCGGGTTGCCCTGGTTGATGAGCGACAGGATGCCGCCACCAATCAGACCACCGATGACACCGACGATCAGGTTAGTGACCAGCCCGTGATCCTTCTTCATAATCTTTTCTGCCAGCCAGCCGGCGATGATACCGACGATGATGGACATGAAAAAGCCCAGTCCCAGTCCCATAATATTCCTTCCAAAAGAACGCTTGACTTCGTAATTTACCGTTGGCGGACCCAGATAGTTGCCCGCCTACTTCCCATTGTGCCCGTTAAAACAGCAAAAAGCCACAGATGCCCTGTCATAATTTCGGGCAACTATGGCTTAATAGCTTTCGCCTAGGCTGAACGCTCAGGCTACTCGGAGTCGGGGCGCACGACCATCATCGGGCACGGTGCGGACTGCAGCAGCGCGCGGGAGGTCGAGCCGAGCAGCATGCCCTTGAAGCCGCCGCGGCCGTGAGAGCCGACGACCAGCAGCTGGGCACCCTCGGAGTTATCCGACAGGGCGCGGACCGGGCGGTCGCGGGCGATGACCTTCTTGACCGGCACGTCCGGGTACTTCTCCTGGAACGAGGACAGGCGCTCAGCCAGCAGCTCGCCCTGCTCCTTCTCGACGTCTGCCCACTCAGCCTGGGCGGCGGACAGGCCGGCCAGGGAGGCCTGGACCTGCATGTCCATCCAGGTGTGGACGGCGACCAGCTCGGAGGAGCGGGCGTTGGCTTCCTGGAAGGCGTACTCGGTGGCCTTCTGGGAGACCTCGGAGCCATCCACACCGACGACGACCGGGCCGTACTTGTTGACCTCGTTGACGGCGTTGTCGTCGCGGACGACGACCACCGGGCAGGCCGCGTGGGAGACCACGGAGGCGGAGACGGAGCCCATCACCATGCCGGACAGGCCGCCCATGCCGCGGGAGCCCATGACGATCATGGTGACGTCGTGGGACATCTCCAGCAGCATGTCGATGGGGGAGCCCTCAGCCACGGTGTGGCCGATCTTCAGGTCGGGGAAGGACTCGTGCGCGATGGCGCGGGCTTCCTCGATCTTCTCGAGGGTCTCGTTCTGCAAGTCGTCGTAGAGCTCCTTCGGCGGAACCATGCCCTCCGCGTAGAGGAACTGCGGCATGGTGTAGCTGGAAGCAATACGCAGCGGGATGCCACGCTTGGTGGCGGTGTTAGCCGCCCACCGAACGGCGTTGTGAGAAGCCTCGGAGCCATCTACTGCAACGACAACAATGTCTTCTTTAGTCATTATCCTTAGTCCTTTCTCCGGTGGGCCTTACACCACCAATTATAGCCGGTTATAACAACTTACGTGCGCGGCTAACCCCGAACTAGTCGATGATATGAGCAGCTTCGGAATTGGCCGGGAACAGCAAGGTGTACAAGCCCACCAGTACGTCGCGGAGAACGGCTCCGATACCATTGGAGGAAAATTCCAGAGCCGGCGCGAGGAGTGCATCAAAGTCCATGTCACAAAGGATAGCCCATCATCGGAAGGGATACAGCCCGTTAGGGATACAAAATGGACTAAACCCCGCCCGCGTGCGGGTACCGGAAGGCGGCATCACGGCATGGGACTTCCTCGCACACGTCATCACCAGCCAGCGCCACCGCCACCCGGAAGACGATGCCGCCGCTCTCCAGCGCCGCTTCGACGACCAGGCCGTCGTGCTCCGCGATGCCACCGTCCTATCCCCGAACTCCATCCTCCGCGCCGGCCAGGACGTCTATTTCTACCGCATGCCGGCTGAGGAAGCCCCGGTACCCTACGACATCCCCGTCGTCTACGAGGACGACAACCTGCTGGTGGCCAACAAACCACCGTTTATGGCGACGATGCCCCGCGCCCGCCACATCGTGCAGACCGCGACCGTCCAGCTGCGCCGGACAACCGGCATTGATGAACTGGCCCCCGCCCACCGCCTGGATCGGCTCACCTCCGGAATCCTGTTATTCACCAAGCGCCGGGAAATCCGCGGGGCCTACCAGACCATGTTCGCCGAGCGAAAGGTCCACAAGGTCTACCAAGCCATCGCCCCCGATGTTGGAATCCAACCCGGAACCGTCTGGCGCAGCCGGCTGGAGAAAACCCCGGGCGAAATCCAGGGCCGAATCGAGGAAGGCGAGCCCAACGCCGAAACACATGTCGTCAAAGTCGAGCCAATCACCGACAAGACCGCACTCGAAGCCATCCATGGGTCCCAGCCACCATTGACGCGCTATACGCTAGCTCCCACCACCGGGAAAACGCACCAGCTCAGACTACATCTATGGGCCGCCGGCGCGCCCATCCTCGGCGATCCCATCTACCCGGACATCCTCCCGGAGGACGCCGAAGACTTCCGCGTCCCCATGCACCTGACCGCCACGCAGCTCAGCTTCACCGACCCGCTCGATGGCACCGAGCGCAGCTTCGAGGCCGCGCCGATCGACCAACGGCTGGACTAAACATCACAAATCGGCCCGGAGCACAGCCCGTGGATCGCAACGGGGATCGAAAAAAGGGAGGGTTTCCGACCTATGGCCGGGAACCCTCCCTTAATGGTTATTGAATTATGTGTTGTTGTTTGGTGTCGGCGGTAACCTACTCTCCCACAACCTCCCGGTTGCAGTACCATCGGCGCGACGCAGGCTTAGCTTCCGGGTTCGGAATGGGTCCGGGCGTTTCCC
>JAQYQB010000027.1 GCA_028726465.1 Mycobacteriaceae bacterium
GCCCCTATAGCTCAGTGGATAGAGCAGCGGGTTTCTACCCCGCGTGTCCCGGGTTCGAATCCTGGTGGGGGCACCGCTTTCTCCCGTCTGAGCGGGACTAAAATAGCAGCCATGGACATCACCCTGGCTACTTTCTCCCACTGGCCCACCGAGCTGACCCCGCCGGGCCTGCGCTTCGATAACTGCTACCCGCCCGCCGCGGACTACCCTTCGGCCCGCAACGCGGTGCTGACCGGCCAGTACCCGCAACGCCGCGCGCGCTACCGCATCTCCGACGTCTTCGCCGACGCCGGCTGGCGCGTCACCGAGGGCGCAGAGCCCGCCCAGCCGGGCGAGAACGTCTTCCGCCTGTGGGAGGAGCCGGGCTCGCTGCCGGATACCGGCGTCGTGGCCGTGGCCACGCTCAGCGATTCCCCGGGGCCCATGAGCATCTTCTGGCCCGGTGTGGCCGAAGGCGGCACCTCCCAGGAGCTGGTCTCCCCCATGGATCTCGCGCCCACCCTGGCGGCCATCGCGGGCCTGGACGTGCGCCCGAACGCGCGCCTGTCCTTCGACGGGCTCAACCTCATCCCGGTCATCCGCTACGGGGCGTCCGGGCACGCCGCGCTCTTTTTCGACAACGGCATCCGGATGCAGGACGCCAGCCTCATCGACGGCCACGCGAGCAAAGAATCCCGCCGGGCGGCCCTGCAGGAAGAGTGGGACACCTGGCGGGAATTCATGGACTTCGGCCCGCTGCAGTAGCGCGGGGCCGGGCCTAGGCCTGCGGGCCTTCCGGCATGCAGATCCACAGCACGATGTAGATGGCCAGGCCCCAGGCGCCGCCCAGCGTGGCGATGGCGAACAGGGCGCGCACCAGGGTGGCATCCACGTTGTAGGTCTCGGCGATGCCGCCGCACACGCCGGCGACGTAGCGGTCGGTGGTGGAGCGGTGGAGTTTGTCGTTCATGGGGGGGTATTTCTCCTTCTTAGGGGTCGGGGTTTTCCTTTCACCTTCTATTCAACCGTGGATTGTCCCGCAGCGCATCAGGGTTTTTCCCTGAACTAACCCGGATCTTTTCGCTAGGCTGAGTGGCACCGCCTAAGGTCGAACGCACCATCCGCGAAAGGACTTGAACCCGCTATGCCGAAAAAATCCGGACTGCTTGCCCCCACCCGCCATTCCTATGCCCTGATCACCGGCGCCAGCCAGGGCATCGGTGAGGCCATGGCCCGCGACCTGGCCGCGCTGGGCCACAACGTGGTCTTGGTCGCCCGGCGCAAGGAGGTGCTGGACAAGATCGCGGGCGAGCTCAGCGCGGCCCACGACGTCGAGGCCGTGGCTTTCGATGCCGACCTCTCCCGCGCCGAGGACGTCGACCGGCTCCTCGAGTTCATCCGCGGCCGGGAGGTGAGCATCCTGGTCAATTCGGCCGGCATCGCTAGCTTTGGCCCGTTCATGGAGCAGGACTTCGGCCACGAGACCGACCAGTTCCAGCTCAACGCCACGGCCGTGCACCGGATTACCCGCGCGGCGCTGGAGCAGATGCTGCCGCGGCGGCGCGGCGCCATCTGCAACGTGGGCTCGGCGGCCGGCAACATCCCCATCCCCAACAACGCCACCTACGTCTTCACCAAGGCCGGCGTCAACGCCTTCACGGAGGCACTGCATTACGAGCTGGCCGGCAGCGGCGTCAGCTGCACGCTGCTCGCGCCCGGCCCGGTCCGGGACGCCGTCGTCCCCGCGGAGGAGCAGTCCATCGTGGACAAGGTCGTGCCGGATTTCCTGTGGACGACCTACGAGTCCTGCTCGCAGGAAACCCTGGCGGCCATGGCCCGCAACCAGCGCCGCGTGGTGCCGGGACCGCTGTCCAAGGCGATGAATACGATTAGCCAGGTGCTGCCGACCCCGCTTATCGCGCCGCTGGTGGGCAAGTTCTACTCGCAGATGGGGTAGCTAGACTGGTGGTTATGCATAGCCAAGAGATAGCCCCCAAACACGACCGCCTGGTGTGGATCGATCTGGAAATGACCGGTCTGGATCCGGACCGCCACGTCATCGTGGAGGTCGCGGCCGTTATCACCGACGGCAACCTGAACATCCTGGGCGAGGGCATCGACCTCGTCGTCCACGCCACCGAGGAGGAGCTGGCGCAGATGGACGACGTGGTTACCGAGATGCACGCCAACTCCGGGCTGGATACCGAAATCCGCGCCTCCCACACTACCGTCGAGCAGGCCGAGCAGGCCGTCCTCGAGCTGGTCGCGGCGCACTGCGACCCGGAGCACCCCGCCCCGCTGGCCGGCAATTCCATCGCCACGGACCGCAGCTTCATCCGGCGCTACATGCCCCGGCTGGATCAGGCGCTGCATTACCGCATGATCGATGTCTCCACCATCAAGGAGCTGGCACGACGCTGGCACCCGAAGGCGTATTTCCACCAGCCGGATAAGGGGCTGGCCCACCGCGCGCTGCAGGACATCGTGGAGTCCATCCGCGAGCTGGACTACTACCGCCGCAGCGTCTTCCGCACCGACGGCGGCCCGGACAGCGGCCAGGCCCTCGAGGCGAAGGCCGAAAGCACCCACGCTTACCAGGCGTTTTTGTAATTCGCCATTGATGGGTTAACCTAAATAGCGCTGCTAAGGCAGCGATGGTGGCTGTAGTTCAGCTGGTAGAGCACCAGGTTGTGATCCTGGGTGTCGCGGGTTCGAGCCCCGTCAGCCACCCCAAAGTTAAAGCAGGTCAAGGATTCCTTGGCCTGCTTTTTGCTATTGCTTACTGTTGCGCAAGGAGCCTTTCGCTCTCGGCCCGGCCGGCGCGGTCCGGGATATCACCCGTCACCAAGAACTCTTCCACGCCCAGCTGGCTAGCAATTGCCGCTAGCTCCCGACGCACTGCGCCCGGCGTGCCGACGACGTGGTGGGCCTGGATGTCGCGCATGCGGGCGCGCTGCTGGCTGGTCATCGCGGCGAGATCCAGGTCCGCGGCCGGCACCAGCGGGCTAAACCGGCCGGTGGATTGGGCCATCGCCTGGGCGTAGGCCTCCGGGGCCAGCAGATCCGCGGCCTTTTCCTCTGTTTCCGCCACCGCGATATTCAGCGAGGAAATCACGTGCGGGGCGGGGCAAAACTCGCTGGATCGGAAGTTCGCGCGGTAGGTCTGGGCGGCCTTTAACTGGTTGGCCACCGGCCCGCCCAGGATGACGCCCAGCCCTAAGCGCCCGGCGGTGCGCGCGGAGGCGTAGCCGGCCAGCAGGAACAGGCCCACGTCGCCCTCGAGGCGCGGGCGGGCGGTCACGGCGGCATCGCCGCGCAGGTAGGACAGGAGCTCGTCTAGGTCGTCGCCGTAGCGCTCCCGGGCCTTGGGGTCTTGCCGAAGTGCGGCGCGCACCGGGGCGGTAAAGCCGACGGAATTGCCCAGGCCGATGTCCACCCTGCCCGGGTACAGCGCCGCCAGCGTCGCCACCTGCTCCGCGATGAGGAAGGGCGAGTGCCCGGGCACCATGATGCCCGCCGTGCCCACGCGCAGGCGCTGCGTGGCCGCCGCCGCGTGCGCCGCCATTAGTGCTGGCTGCCCGCTGGGGATGCCGTCGACGCCGTGGTGCTCGGCGACGGTGAAGCGCTCGAAGCCTAAGGACTCGACGTGCCGGGCGTGCTCGGCGACCCCGCGCAAGGTCTCGGCCTCCGTTTCGGCCGGGGTTGCCGCGGCCCTATCTAAGACAGAAAAACGCATGCTCCCCACGGTAGTCATCGGCCGCGGGGAGCATGCGCTCCGCAAAGGTTGAGTTGGCTGGGCGGGCTAGGCGTTGCCCGCCTTCCAGTCCTCCCAGGACATGTTCCAGTCGCCGAGCCCGTCGTAGGGCGAGAGCACCCCGCCGGAGGTGTTCTTGACCAGGACGATGTCGCCGCGGCCGACCACCTGCTGGAACCACTGGGCGGCCTCCGGGGTGACGTTGATACAGCCGTGCGAGGTGTTGGTGTTGCCCTGCGCCCAGACCGACCACGGGGCGGAGTGGACGTAGATGCCCGAATAGGACATCTGCGTGGCATAGTCGACGACGGTCTGGTAGCCGCCGGCATCGAGAGCCAGGCCGAAGGTCGTGGAGTCCATCATGAGCTGATCGTGCTCGTCGCCGATGATGTAGCGGCCGTTCGGGGTGGCGTACTGGCCGTCGCGGCCCAGCGAGACCGGGATCTCGCGCAGCAGCTCCTGGTTCTTGTAGACCCGCATGGTCTTGGTGTTGTCGTCCACGATGGAGATGACCCGGTCGCCGATGGTGAAGCTGGCCTCGTTGTTGGAGCCGCCGAAAATCTTGTTACCCAGGTCGACGCCCTCGATCTCCGCCTTCGCGGTCACCTTCGTACCCGGCTCCCAGTACTCCTTCGGACGCCAGCGGACCTCGTAGTCGTTGACCCAGTGGAACGCGCCCTCGACCGCCGGGGAGGTCTCCACCGTCAGGGCCTCCTCGGCCTTCTTGCGGTCCGGCACGGGCACGCCGAAGCGGAAGTTCACGGTCTGCCCGACACCGACCTCGGCGCCGTCCAGCGGGGCCATGGCCACGTCCACGGTGCCGTTGGCCTCCGGGGTGGTGAACTGGACGGTCTTTTCCTTGCCGTTCTCGTCCTTGGCGTAGATGGTGTAGGTCCGGTTGTAGCCCAGCGTCTCGTCGCTCGACCAGGTCTTGCCGTCCTCCGAGAGCTTCTCTGCCACGACGTAGCCCTGCTCGTTGGTCATGGTGACGGTTTCCAGCCCCTTGCCCAGGGACTTCACGGTCACGGGTGTGAAGGGATCGACGTCTTCGGCCCCGTCCTTGACCGAGAATTCCGGAGCCTTCTTCTCCTTCTTGGCCACGCTGGTGGCACCGGCTTCCGATGCCTCACTGACCTCCGGCGCCCCCGCGTCCTGGCCTTCGGGATCACCAATCGTGCACGCGGCCAGCGAGACCGCCGTAACCGACGCAATCACCGTCACTGCGCCACGGCGCAGCAGCGAAATCGTCCTAGTCAAAACTCAAAACCCTTATCTAGCCTGGTTCTTTCAACCTGCAAGTCAACCTGCGAGTCAGCCGCCGAGCCGCCTTCGTCGCGGACTCGTCACCCAATCTCACTAACCATATCGACAAAATGGCCCCAAGTTGTACACAAAATTGACGCTCCGAGCACTTTGATACCTAATCGTTGCATTCCGAATGAAGCGCGCAATAACGTTGCGTTAATAGCCCGTAAAAACCTGGGATGACCAGCCGATTTTACTATTTTCTTTGAAGGGGTTAAAGTTATTTTCCGTTGCAAGGACAGCGGCCGAGAGATTGGCTCAAGTTTTTGAAACAATGCGCCATTAGCTCAATTGGCAGAGCAACTGACTCTTAATCAGTGGGTTCGGGGTTCAAGTCCCTGATGGCGCACCACCTCCCCCGCGGGCCGTGATTTCACTGGCCAGCGGGGGCTTTTTGGTTTTGCACCACCCAGATTTCCTCGCCGGCTAGATTTCCTCGCCGGCGATCTCGTAATCCTCGGCGTCGTGGACGGGAACCTCGGTGCCGTCGGACATCTTCAGGTCGGTCATCCGGTTGTCCGGATCCACCACGCCGATGTCGTGGCCGGACTCGCGCAGGCGGCGCAGGCCCTCCTTCAGCATGCGCCGGCCCATGCGGTTCGACCCGGTCACGCCGGACATGTCCAGCACCACGGCCTCGTTGTCGAAGTCCTGGTCGGCCAGCTCGTAGAGGATGGTCTCCGCGGCGTTGAAGTTGATTTGCCCCTGCAGGCGGAAGACGTAGGTGTCTTCTTCCTCGTGGATATCGCGGATGGGCGCGATACCGTAGCGCTCCTCCGTCGACATCAGGTGCAGGCCCATGTCGCGGGAGACCAGTTTGAAGGCCTCTACGCCACGCACGCTGTTGCCTTCCTTATTCAGCCGCGGCGAGAACGTCGCGATGCCCAACTGGCCCGGCAGCGTACCGATGAGCCCGCCGGCCACGCCCGATTTGGCGGGGATGCCGACCTCGGCCATCCAGCGGCCGGCGCCGTCGTACATGCCGGCCGAGCTCATCACCGACAGCGTCAGGCGGCACACGTCCGCGTCCAGGATCTTCTCCCCGGTGACCGGCTGGCGGCCGCCGTTGGCCAGCGTGGCCGACATCACGGCGAGGTCGCGTACGTCGACCAAGAGGGAGCACTGGCGGATATAGGTGGTCACGGCATCGGGGGCCTCGTCCTCGATGATGCCGTAGTTGCGCAGCATGTGCGCCAGGGACAAGTTGCGGTCGGAGTGCTCCAGCTCGGAGCCGCACACGCGCTCGTCCATGCCGAGCTCCCGGCCGGCCAGGCGCGACATATAGGAGCGGATGCGCTCGACGCGTTCGTCGACGGTCGAATCCACGCCGTTAATCAACTGCGTGACGGCGATGGCGCCCGCGTTGATCATCGGGTTGACCGGCCGGTGGTCCTCGGCGTTCAGCGACAGCTCGTTGAAGGCCTCGCCGGAGGGCTCCATGCCGACGATTTCGCGCACCGCTTCCAGGCCCAGCTCCTGCAGCGCCAGCGCGTAGACGAAGGGCTTGGAGATGGACTGGATGGTAAAGCGCTCCTCCCTATCGCCGGCGCTGTAGACGTTGCCCGTGGTCGTGCACATGGCCGCGGCCAGGTAGGAGGGGTTGGCGTCGGCCAGCTCGGGGATATAGTCCGCGACGGCGCCGCCGTCGGAATAGCGCACTTTGTCGAGGATCTCTTCGAGGTAAAAAGGAATCGGAGTTTTCACCCTGACCAGCCTACCGACAGTTAAACTAGTCCTCATGACTACGCACGCCGATGCCCTCCTCGTCGTCGACGTCCAGCACGACTTCTGCCCCGGCGGCGCGCTCGGCACTGAGCGCGGCAACCTGGTGGCAGACGGCATCGCTGGCGTTATTGCCGACTATCCCGCGGTGGTGGCCACCCTGGACTGGCACATCGACCCGGCCGGGCACTTCTCCGACAACCCCGATTTCGTCGACACCTGGCCGGTGCACTGCCTGGCCGACAGCGAGGGCGCCCGCCTGCACCCGGCGCTGCCGCAGGACCAGATCGACGAATTCTTCTACAAGGGCGCCTACACCGCCGCCTATTCCGGCTTCGAGGGCGCCAGCCAAGCGGGCACGTCGCTGGCGGACTACCTGCGGGGCCGGGGGATCAAGCGCGTGGACATCGTGGGTATTGCCACCGATCACTGCGTGCGCGCCACGGCCCTCGATGCCCTCCGCGAAGGCTTCGCCGTCACCGTGCGCCAGGACCTGTGCTCGCCGGTGAGCGAGGAGGCCGCGCAGGCCACCTTCGCCGAGCTACGCGCCGCCGGGGCCGAGCTGGCCTAAGACCTGTGGATAACCCCGCGTTGTATTCCGTGTAATACAAATTCGGCGAGTTATCCACAGCTTCGACCGCCTGGCTGTTGAGTCAGGGCGGCGGGCTTTCTAGCGTGAGGGTCATGCACGCACTCGAAGCCTCCATCCGAAGCCGCGCCGACGGCATCACGTACTTGTCCCTTGCCCGCGACCTCGACTACGACACCCTCCTAAGCTGGGGCGAAGACCCCAGGCCGCCCGCACGCTGCTAGGCCTGCGCGACCTATTCTTCAGCACCGCCTCTTTTTCCGCCCAGCGCGCCGCGGCCCGCGATGCCGCCGCCGAGACCGGCCACAGCTACGCCGCGCTGCTGGCCATCTACAGCCAGGTCAAGCGCCTCAAGCGGCAGTCCGATGCCATCTCCCTGCTCCTCGAGCTCGCCCGCACCCCGGGCGATGCCAAGAAGCTGCGCTCGCTGGGGCGCAAGCGCGTCAACGACATCCAGCCGCGGCCGCCGCGCAGCCCCGGAGTCAACGTCACCCGGCGCAGCGACGGGACGGCGACGCTGTCCATCACGGCCTCCTCGCTGGACATCGCGGACCTGCACGCTCATATCAAGACCGTCGAGGACGCGCGCGCCGTCTTCGAGCGCGGGGCCGAGCGCCCGCAGATCACCACCAACGTCGTCATCCAGCTGGACGAGTTCGTGCAGCTGCTCGATGGCTCTGGCCAGGACGTCGAGCTGCAGCTAACCAACGGCGGCCGGCTGACCGGGGCGGAGCTGGTCGGGCGCATCCTGAGCGATTACGGATACGTCGGGCTCTTCCACCCGGTGCACGGCCCGCTGAACCTGTACCGCAGCAAGCGGCTAGCCACCTGGAAGCAGCGCCACCTGGCCATGCTGGAAAACCCCACCTGCGCCTGGCCCGACTGCCGCGCGCCCGCCGAGGATTGCCAGGTCCACCACCTGCAGGCCTGGGCCGCGGGCGGGAACACCAACGCCGACAACCTCGTCACGTTGTGCCGCTACCACAACTCCGTCAACGACGACTCCCCCGCCCGCTCCCGCCGCGGGCGGCTCGTCCGCCGCCACGGGCGCGTGGTCTGGACCCCGCCCCGCCGCGGATGAACCGCCCCGGATGAACCACCGAGCATGAAAAAGACCCCCGCCTGGCAAAGAGGCGAAGGTCGGATTCGGAAGGATTTGGACTAAGGGGGAAATTACTTGCGCTGCGCGAGCAGGCGCTGCAGTTCCTTGATGTCGCTGGAACGGCGACGGGAACGGAAGACCGCGAAGGCGATCCCGCCAACAACGACGGCGGCGACGCCGGCCAGGGCGATCTGAACGTTCTTGTCCTGGAGCTTGTCCTGGGCGGCAGACTTGGCATCGTTAGCCAGGTTCTGCGGGCGGCTGCGGTCGGCCAGCTCGTCCAAGGTGCCGGCCAGTTGGCGACGGGTGCGCTCGATGTCGCGCTGGATGTCCTCAATACTGCGTGCCACGTTCTACTCCTGGTATTTCGCTTAAAGATTATCGGGTACGCGGACATTCTATCGCGTTTGCCGCCAGCGTGACGTATTGACCCAAACTCAGCCACCTGCCGGGCCGGGTATGGTGGATAGCATGACTGACCAACAGCGTTTAGAAGTAGGCGACACCGCCCCCGCATTCTCCTTGAGCGACGATAAAGGTAACACCGTCAGCTTGAGTGATTTCGCCGGCCAGCAGGTCCTGGTTTATTTCTACCCGCGGGCCAATACCCCGGGCTGCACCAAGGAGGCCTGCGATTTCCGCGACTCCCTGGAAGAACTCAACGACCGGCGTATCGCCGTCGTGGGCATTTCCCCGGACACCCCGGAGAAGCTGGCGAAGTTCCGCGCCGATCACGATCTCAACTTCCCGCTGCTGTCCGATCCGGACAAGGAGGTCATGACGGCCTACGGTGCCTTCGGCGAGAAGAAGAACTACGGCAAGGTCGTCCAGGGCGTTATCCGCTCCACGTTCTTGGTGGACGCCGAGGGCAAGATCGCCCTGGCTAAGTACAACGTCAAGGCCACCGGTCACGTGGCCCGCATCAGCAAAGAACTAGACGCCTAAATTATCCCTCGATGAGCACACCCTCCACCGACAACCCCGGAACTGACGCGAGCGAACAGGCCGGCACGGCCGAGATCCTTCTCCCGCGCCGGCGGCCGGCGCAGGCCCGCAGCCGCGAGCGGTTCAACCGGATTCTGCAGGCCGCGCGCAGCGTGCTCGTGGACTTAGGCTTTGAGTCTTTTACCTTCGACGAGGTCGCGCGCCGCGCCGAGGTGCCGATTGGCACTTTGTACCAGTTCTTCGCGAACAAATACGTCCTCGTCTGCGAGCTCGACCGCCAGGACACCGCCGAGAACCTAGCGGAGATCCAGCGCTTTTCCGAGCACGTTCCGGCGCTGCAGTGGCCGGACATTTTGGACGAATTTATCGATCACCTGGCCTCGATGTGGCGCAAGGACCCGTCCCGGCGGGCCGTCTGGCACGCCGTCCAGTCCACGCCGGCCACCCGCGCGACCGCCGCGGCCACCGAGCGCGAGATCTTGGAGCCGCTCGCCGACATCCTCGCCCCGCTGGCTACCGGCATGGACTACGAGGAGCGCATCGAGCTGGCCGGATTCCTGGTCCACACGGTCGTCTCCCTGCTCAACTACGCCATCCGCACCGAGGACGCCGATAGCTTCGCCTCCGTCGTCGGCGAGGTCAAGCGCATGCTGGTGGCCTACCTCTTCTCGGTGGCCACGACCTAGTGGCCACGACCTAAGCGCCGCACGCGCTAGCAGGAAATAATCACCGTCGCGACCGCGTAGTCGCCGTCGTGGGAGATGCTGAGGCTGGCCTGCCAGCCGGGGAGGGAGGCATCGATAGCCGTGCGGACCTGGCCGCTCACCTGCAGTCCGACCCTCCCCCACGCGTCCGGCTGGACGCTGATTTCGGCCCAGTCGACCTCGTGTTCCGCCAGCCGCGGCGGGCGCCCGTAGAGCGCCTGGGACCACGCCTTGATGAAGGCCTCCTTGGCCGCCCAGCGCCCCGCCAGGTGCTCGTCCCGGCGCGGCTTGGTCGCGGCCACCCGCTGCTCGAGGGCGGAAAAGACCCGCTCGAAGGTGGTGCCTTCCCGCCCCAGCTGCTCGGCTAAGCCCGGGATGTGGACGATGTCGGTGCCAACGGCGAACATCTAGCGCAGCTCCCCTCCCCGCAGGCGGGCCTGCGGATCCAGCAGTACCTGTGCTTCCCGCGCGGTGCCGCGCCCGCCCAGGTTGCGCCCCTTCGGCCGGGTATAGAGCGCTCCCTGGCCGTGCATGGCTCCGTCGCGGCGCTCCCACCCCGCGCGCTCGCGGCGGGCGGCCTGGGTGCGCCACTCGTTGAGCGCGAACTCGCCCTTGGCCTGGCGCAGCGCCTGGGCGAACGCGCCCGGGTGCACCACGGCGATAAGCGCCGAGACGTGCCCAAAGCCCAGGGAGGTCACCAGCCCGGCCTTGATTTCCGCCGGCAGCGGGGTGCGCGGCCAGACCAGGTCGGAAAAGCGGCGCAGCTGCGGGTCGACGCAGTCCAAGGCCCGGTTCGGCGGGATGATCCCGCGCCGCATGACCTGCATGAGCCCGATGAGCTGGAAGGCCGCCGCCCCGCCCTTGGCGTGCCCGGTCAGGTGCTTTTGCGAAATCACGTACAGCGGGTTGCCGGGGGTGCGCCCGCTGGCCCGCGCCAGGCGCTGGTGCAGGTCGGATTCGTTTGGGTCGTTGGCCTCCGTGGAGGTGTCGTGCTTGCTGATAACGCGCACGTCGTCGGCGCCCAGCCCGTACGGGGCGAGCGCGGCCGCCAACCGGTTGTCCCGGGCGGCCGAAAGTGCGCCCATCCCGGGCGCGGGGATGGAGGTGTGCGCCCCGTCGGCGAAGGACTCCGCAAACGCCACCACGCCTAACACCGGCAGGCCCAGCTCGGCCGCTAGGTCGCCGCGGGTCAGCAGCAGCGCGCCGCCGCCGGCGGATTCCACGAAGCCGGCGCGCCGCCGGTCGTTGGGGCGGCTGAAATAGCGCTCGGCGATGCCCGCCGCCGCCAGCGCGGCAGAATCCGCCGTGGCGGCCATCGCACCGAAGCCGGTCACGGATTCCACGCTCATGTCGTCGACGCCGCCGGCCACCACGAAGTCGGCCTTGCCCAGCCGCAGCTTGTCGGCGGCTTCCTCCACGGAGACCGCCGCGGTCGCGCACGCGGCCACCGGGTGGACCATCTGCCCGTAGCCGCCCACGTAGTCCTGCATGACGTGCGCGGCGATGACATTGGGCAGCGCCTCCTGCAGCACGTCGTTGTTGCGCGGCTGGCCCAGCAGGCGGTCGACGTAGAGGCCGCGCAGGGAGGCCACCCCGCCCATCCCGGTGCCCTGGGTGTTGCTGACCCGCGCCGGGTGGACGTGGGCGAGCAGCTCGGCGGGGCTAAACCCGGCGGAGGTAAACGCCTCCACGGTGCAGATAAGGTTCCACACGGCCAGGCGGTCTAGGTTCTCCAGCATGTCGGCGGGGATGCCGTAGGCGGCCGGGTCGAAGCCGTCGGGCAGCTGGCCGCCCACGAAACGGGTCATCACGGTGCGCCGCGGCACGCGGATTTCGCTGCCCTTCGGGCGGGTGACCTCCCAGGCATCCCCGGCAGGGCGCACCCGGGCGCCGGCGGCGGCGAAGGCGCGGGCGCTGTCGGCGTCCGCGGTGCTGAAGGTCAGGTCGCGGTCCAAGTAGACCGTGGTCAGCTCGCCGGCGAGGTTGTCGCTGATGCCGGCATCGTCGCGCAGGCGGCGCACGCCGACGCTGGCCATGACCTCGTCGTGGAAGCGGGCGTAGATATCGGCCTCGGCTACCGGCTCCCCGGCGGCGTCGACCCAGCCGTCCTCCCAGCGGATAAGCCGCATCGACCAGGCCAGCTCCACCACGCCGGCGGCGCTGAGGTCGCCGCCGAGCTCCGCTTCGAAACGGGTGCGCGCGCTGCCCCAGGGGCCGAGCTCGCCCGCGCCGACGACGACCACCATCTCCTCCAGGCCGGCCGTGACCTCCCCGAAGTCCGGCTCCGGGGCTGGGGCCGCGGCCGCGGCCAGGTTGGGCAAAGCCGGCACGACGCGCCCCTCACGCTCCGGCGCGGCCTCTGCCCCGACCGCCGATGCCTCCTGCCGCAGCGCCGCCAAATCCACGTCCGCGGCGGCTAGTCCCCCGGTCAGATCCACCGCGACCGGCTCTTCGCGCGCGGCCCGGCGGGCGGCCGGGTTGGCGCCTTCGGCCAGCAGCTCGGCGGCGAGCTCGCGGGTGTCCCAGGTGCGCACGCCGCGGGCCTCGGCGGCGGCGACCAACGGATCGTTGCCGCCCATCAGGCCGGTGCCGCGCACCCAGCCGATCTGGGCGTGCACCAGGCCCACGCGGTTGGCCCAGGCCGGTTCGCGGCGCCAACGGTTTTCGACGGCATCGAGGGCCGCTTTGGCCTCGCCGTAGGCGCCGTCGCCGCCGAAGCGCCCGCGGTTGGGGCTGCCCGGCAGGACGACGTGGACGTGGTCCGCGATGTCGGCGGTGGCGGCGATGAGCCGCTCCACCGACCACAGCAGCAGGCGCATCTGGCGCTCGCTGCCCGCGCCCGCCTCGGCCAGGGTGCCGGCCACGCGCGGCGCGGCGAACGGGAAGAGCAGGGTCGGCGTCAGCGCCGGCTTCACCAGGCGCACCTCGGCGCCGACGGTGCGGGTACGCTCGCTGCCCACCCAGTCGGCCAGGGCGTCGACATCGGCAAACGATGCCACGTTACACGGCACGACCCACAGCGCCGCCTGGCCGCGGGCGTGGTCGCGGTAGAGGCGGGTGAAAAAGTCCAGGCGCGCCTGGTCCAGCCGGGAGCTGGTCGCCACGACGGTCGCCCCGCCCCGCAGCAGCTCGGCGGTGATGGCTGCGGCAATGGAGCCCGGCGCGGCGCCGGTTATCAGCGCGCAGTCGGCCGCGTAGTCGAGGCCGGCCGGGTCCTTCCGGGCCGCGGCGGCGAGCTCCGGGTGGCCGGCGTACTCGGCGATACGGGCGACCTCCTCGCCGGTCGCCGTCACATCGCCGCGGCCCTGGGCGGCGTCCTCGCGCGCCGAGGCCCAGCGGTCGTCGAGCAGGACCGCCCGCGCCGGGTCGAAGGCCGGGCGCACGAAGTCGGCCCAGCCCGCGCCCAGCTCGCGGTCGACGGCTTGGGCGAGTTCGCGCGCGTTTTCGCCTCCCGCGCCGGCACCATCATCCTGACCCTCCGCGCTGGCTGCCTCCGGATCCAGCCGCTCGACGAGGTCGCAGGCGTTGGCGGTTAAGGCATCGGTGAGCTCGGCCACGGCGGCCGGGTCAGCGGTGGCAGCCGCGGCCGCGGCCGGTTCCGGCAGCGGGGTGGTGATTCCTGCGGCGTGGGCGGCGGCATCGATAGCCTCATCGAGGCCGGCGGGCAGGCTGGCTAGCTCGCCGCCACGCAGGGAGGCCCCGGGGCGGGTGCCATCGACCAGGTGGGCGAGCACGCGGTCCAGCCAACCGGGACCCAAGCCCCAGCGGCCGCGCACGCGTTCGGAAACATACGAGGTCGGCTGCGCGGCCGGGCCGGTGAGATCACGCAGGCAGGCCTCCACCTGCGGCTGGAGCACCGGCCCGAAGGCCCGGTAGCCGCGGGCCTGCCGGTCGACTAGCTCGCCCAGGCTGGCCAGGTCGAGGTCGGCAGCGCCATCGATGGCGGCAATCCCCAGCTCGGTCGAGATATCCAGCAGCAGCTGGTTGCGCCTGGACGACTGGCCCTCCACCAGGGACTCGATGGTGTCCGCCGGCCGCAGCTGATCGAGGCGCACCTTGGTCCAGGCGGCCACCAGCAGGCGGAGGGCATCGCTGGCCAGCAGGGGCTTATCCGCCGGAGTGTCTGTGGCGGCCGGCTGCTCTGGCGCGGGCGCGGGCGCGGCTACCGGCTCCGTCTCGGGCTCCGGTTCTGGTTCCGGCTCCGGTTCCGGTGCGGGCTCGGGGTCGGCATCGGTAGCGAAGACGACGGCCTGGTCGCGCTCGGCGTTGAGAACCTCCACGCGCGCCGCGCCCGGGTGCTGGCGCAGCATATTGGCCAGGGTGGGCGCGCTGGCCACGCCGATTTCGACAAAGCGCTCAACTCCCAGCGGCCCCAGCGCCAAATCCTGGGTCTCGATCCAGCGCACCGGGGAGGCGAACTGCCAGGCCAAAAGCTCCACCAGAAGGGTGCGGCCGCGCTGCTGGGCCGGCTGCGTGCGGGCCGCGGTCAGCCACGGCGAGTCCACGACCTCCTCCATGGCCTGGATGAACTCCTCGCCCAGGTCGAAGGGGCGGGCCACCAGGTTGGGGAGGTAGCGGCCAATCAGCCGGTCCAGGTCGATGTCTGCCGGGATGAGCTGGTCCAGGTGCCGGCGAAAATCGTCCACCCCGCCGCGCAGGCGGGAGGAGTGGAAGGGTACGTCCACGCCGGGGATGAGGACGAAGGCGCGCTCGCCGCGGGAGGCGGCATCGGCTTCCAGGGCGCGCAGCCCGGCGCGCGTTCCGGCGACAGCGTACTGCTTGCCCTTGACGTTGTAGTTGACGATCTCCAGGAATTCGCCCGTAATCGCCGACAGCTGGCTGACGTAGTCGAAAACGTCCGCGTCCGACATTCCCATCTTGTGCGGGCGCAGCGCGGCCAGCCCGTAGTTGGAGTTGCCGTCGCCGTCCCGCGGGACCAGGCGGTGCATGGTCAGCCCACGCTGGTAGACGATCTCGATGACCGCCTCCACCGAGAGCACGTCCGCAAAGGCGGCCAGCGCGTTGTACTCGCCCACCGAGTGCCCCGCGAAGAAGGCGTGCTCTTCCAGCACCCCGGCCTCGCGCAGCTGGGCGACCTGCGCGCAGCCCAGCGTGGCCATGGCCACCTGGGTGAACTGGGTCAGGTACAGCACGCCGTCGGGGTGGGAAAAGCTTTCGCCGGCCACCTGCACCTCGGGCGGGTTGCGGCGCACGATGTCCAGGATGGAAAAGCCCAGCGCCTGCCGGGTGTGGGCGTCGGCGCGGTCCCAGACGGCGCGCGCGGCTGGGGAGGCGGCGTAGGCTGCCATCCCCATGCCGGGCGACTGGATGCCCTGACCGGGGAAGGCGTACCACGTCACCGGCGCGGCCAGCTGGGCGGTCGCCTCCAGCACGGGGACGCCGCCCACCGTGGCGGTCACGGTGCGCACTTCCCCGCCGGCGGCCTGCCCGGTCCGCGCGGTGGAAAACTCGACGGTCTGCCCCGGCAGGACCGGGGCCAGCAGGCGCGCGTGCCAGCCCACGATGTTCTCGCCGGCGGCCAGCTGCGCCAGCGCGGAGGTCCACATGCCGTGGACTATCGGGCCCTGGGCCAGGCCGGTCGCCCGCGCCAGGTCCTCGTCGGTGTGGATGGGGTTGAAGTCGCCGGTGACCTGGGCGAAAGGCCGCATGCTATCCGGCGCGACCACCTGGGCCTGGCCGCGGCTAAGCCGCGGGGTCGGGCGCGCGGCCGGGTCCGTGACGTCCAGTGCCGGCAGCGTTTCGGCTCCGGCCGCACCGGAGATCAGAAAGCGCTCGGTCAGCGTTGCCAGGTGCTGGTGCCCGCTCACGATGCCGACTTCCACCTCCAGCACCCGCCCCCGCGCGGTGGCAAAATCATGCGCAAGGTGGGCCTTCACGCTGACCGAGGCGCCGTGCTGCGGCAGCTCGGAGCGCAGGCGCACCGCGTGCTCCAGGTGGACCAGACGGAGCAGGCCCTCGACGGCGTCGGTGTCCGCGATGACCGCGAAGATGGCCGGCCAGGCCGGCCCCACCAGCGCGTCGGCGGCCAGGCCGGACGCGCCCGCCAGGTAGCCCGCGGTGACGGTCTGGTAGTCCGCGCAGTTCAGCGTCGTCGACCACGCCGCCGCCCCGCCAACGACCTCCGGCAGCTGCCCGCCGGCGGCCCGGCGCGCCAGCTCCCGCATGGCCTGGTACGCCGAATCCGCGCCCACGACGGGCACGGTCGCCGCCTGAGGCAGCGCCACCGTCACGCCCAGGCCGGGCACGCGGTATGCCCCATCCGCGTCTTCTTCCAGGCCCAGCCGGCGCGCCGGGTTGGGAACCGGGTGGCCGGCCCATTCCCAGGCCGGCGCGGACAGGATCCGCTCGCGATCGCTCGCCGCGGGCCCGGTGGACTCCGCGCGGGCGGCCGCGGCGGCCACGAACCGGCCCAGCAGCTCGGCGACGGGCTCGTCGACGCGATCAATCCCGGCCACGGAGCGCGGCGAGGGGATGATGGAGACGGCGTCGGCCGGGTAGCGGGCATCGTGGGCCTGCCAGAGCGAGTCCGTGCGCCACCACCAGCGCACGTCCTCGTCGATGACCGGCACGAAGTTGGCGGGCTTGCCGGGGCCTTTGAGGAGATCGATGAACCAGGCGGCATCGGTGGCGCACAGGTGCTGGGTGCCGGCCTGCGGGTAGCTGGCCAGCAGGTCGGCCAGGTTTCCCGCGTCCAGCTCGCCGGCGGGCAGCTGGGAGGCGAACTCGCCGTGGTCAGCGGGGTGCAGGCGGGCCTCGGCGCGCAGGAGCATCTGCGCGAACCGGGCGCGCCAGGAGTCATCGACCCACCCGCCGCAGTGGGACAGCTCGAGGTAGCGCTCCAGCCAGCGCCGGTAGGTCAGGCTGGTCAGGTCGCCGAAATATGGCTTGCAGGTGGCATCCAGGGCGCTGATGATTTCGGCGCGGCGGGCGCGCACGGCATCGGCGTCGCCGGCCACGGCGTCCAGCAGCCGGCCGGCCTGGGCGAAGGAATTATCCACCTCGTGGATGTCGGCGCCCAGCTGCGAGCGGCCCGAGGACATGCCGGCGCGGGCGGTGCCGGCCGCGATGAAGCCGTCTGTGCCGGAGGCGGCGACGAGGGCGCGCTTGACGGCCGGGGAGGTGGTCGCCTCCCGCGTGGCCATGGCGGCGGTGCCGACCAGGATGGCATCGACGGGCATGTCCGGGCGGCCGTAGGCGCGCGCCCAGGCGCCGGTCAGGTACTCCGCGCCGCGCTCCGGCGTGCCGATGCCGCCGCCGACGGCCAGGTAGACGTTCTCCGCGGCGCGGATGCGCGCGTAGGTGGCCAGTAGCAGCTCGTCCAGGTCCTCCCAGGAGTGGTGCCCGCCGGCCAGGCCGCCCTCCAGCTGCATGATGACGGGGGCGGGTGCCACCTCGCGCGCGATCTCCAGCACCTTATCGACGTGGTGCACCGCGCCGGGCTTGAAAGCCACCCAGGGGATATTGCCCACCCGCAGGCTCCGGTAGATCTCCACCGCCTCGTCCAGCGGCGGGATGCCGGCCGAGCACACGATGCCGTTGATCGGCGCCCCGTTCGCCCGCGCGGCGGGTACCTGCCGCTGGCCGGCCACCTGGCGACGCCACTGGCGGGGGTTGAGGTAGAGCGCGTTGAACTGCGCGTTCACGCCCGGGGCGAGGTGCTCGCGCAGGTAGTCGAGGTTGTCTTCGAGCAGCTGGTCCGTGGCCTGCCCGCCGCCGGCGAGCTCGGCCCAGTACCCGGCGTTGGCCGCGGCCGCCACGATGGCCGGGTCCACCGTGGTGGGCGTCATGCCGGCCAGTAGCACGGCCTGGTAGCCGGTCAGGCTGGTAAAGCGGGTCACCAGCTCGCCGTCGGCCGTGGTGCGCGGGGCAAAATCGCTGTACGGGCGGGGCGGGGCCAGCTGGTGGCCGGGATCAATAAGCCGGGCCTGCCCGGTCGCGGTGCCGACCGCGAGCACCCCGATGCCGCGGCCCTCCACGATCTTCTCGGTCAGGGGTCGCACGCCTTCTTCCGGGCCGACCTCCAGGATCCACCGCGCGCCGGCGGCGGCGAGGCGGTCGACCTGCGCCGGCCAGTCGATGACGTCGGTGAGCACCGCGCGGGCGGCCCGCTCCGCGACGGCCGCGTCTAGGCCCACCTGCTGGGCCCAGTCCACGACCTGGTCGACGGCCTCGCCCATGCGCGGGTGGTGGAAGGCCGCGGCCACCTTGAGCGGCTGCGCCTCCACCCCCAGGGCGCGGGCGACGGCAAGGTTGTCGGCGGGCGGGCCGGACAGGACGGCATCCTGGGCGCTGTTGTGCAGGCCGATGACCGTGTCCGCGCCGGTGTCCCGGATGGCCGCGGCGATGTCCTGCGGGTCTGCGGCGACGGCGACCATGGGGGCGGCGTCGTTATCGCGGACCAGCCCGTAGCGCCGCGCCGTGTGCGTCATCGCCGCGCCGATGAGCTGGGCAATCGCCAGCATCTCCGCGCGGCCAGCCTCCCCGTCGAGCACGAATTCGGCCAGCCGGCCTTGGGAGTGGCCGGCGGCGGCGACGGCATCGCTAGCCACTAGCCCCTGGGCGGCCAGGGCGTCGAGCAGGTTCAGCTGGGCCAGGAAGATGCCGGGCACGGATACCTCGGGGGCGCTGAGATCCCAGGCCGGCGGCTGTTGCGCCCAGTCGAAGGGGCGGAAGCCGCGGGGGCGCCGGCCGGCCAGCTCGGCGGCAAGCGGCTCCAACAGCTGCGCGGCCTTGTCCACCGTGGCGTGCAGTTCACGGTCGGCGCCGCGCAGCGAGTCGGCCCAAGAAAAACCCTGTCCCGAAAAGGACAGGGCGAAAGGTTCACGAGGATTCACGGTGAGCTGCTCCTTGTCCAGGTTGGTGCTCACCTAAGGCTAGTGGAGATTCCGGCGCGCCGGAAAAACAAACTCACTAGTCGTTGTTGCGCCACTCCCCGTGCTTGTCGCGCAGGGCCTGGAAGGCGTCGCGGGCGGAATGGATGCCGTTCTCGTTGGCCCAGTCGGCGGCCTGGCCGCGCACGTCGCTAGCGCTCGGCAGGCTGGGGTTGGCGGCCGGGCTGGCGGGGCTGGAGCTGGAGCTGCTGGAGCCGGTCTCCCGCTCCGGGTTGCTGCGGGTGCGCGGGCGCTGGCTGGACGAGGACTTAGAGGACTTGTCCAGGCTGTCCAGGGCGTGGTTGCTCATCAGCACGTCGCGCATGCCCTCGAAGAGATCCCCCATGCCGGACGGGTTGGACGGCATGTAGAGCACGGAGGCGTTGCCGTTGGAGGAAACGTCCACCATGGCGTCCAGGTACTGGGAGACCAGCATGAGGGCCTCGGGGGATTCCTCGACGCCGGCCTTGCGCAGCATCTCGTACTGGGCGGCGATGCCCTCCACGATCTCCTTGCGCTGGTCGGCGACGCCGCGGCCCTGCAGCTTGCGGGCCTCGGCCGCGCCCTCGGCCTCCTTGACCACTCGGATCTTTTCGGCCTCGGCCTGGGCCACGGCGGCCTCCCGCTCGCGCTGGGCGGCGTTGATGGAGTTCATGGATTCGCGCACGCGCTCGTCCGGGCGGATGTCGGTGACCAGGGTGTTGACGAAGTGCCAGCCGTAGGCCGCCATGTTGTCGCGCAGGGACTCGGCCACGTTCTGGGCGATGGTGTCCTTGGAGGAGAAGGAGTCATCCAGGTTCATGTTCGCCACGGAGGAACGAACGTTGTCCTGGACGTAGGCCACGATCTGCTGGTCGGGGCTGGACAGGGTGTAGTAGGCCTCGCGCTCGCGGCCCTGGACGACCTGGTACTGGACCGCCACGGGGATCTGGACGAAGACGTTGTCCTTGGTCTTGGTCTCCACCATCACGTCGAGCTGGCGGACCTGCAGGTTAATCTTTTCGCGCACCCGGTCGACGAAGGGGATCTTGAAGTGCAGCCCCGCGTGGGCCACTCCCTGGTACTTGCCCAGCCGCTCCATGATGGCGGCCTCCTTGGTGCGGACAATGAAGTATCCGTCGAACAACGTCAAAATGACGATGAGGACGATGATGCCAATGACGAGAAGCGTACTCACGCGCGGCCTTTCTGTTTTCGGGGAATTCTATTGCACCGGTCAGCTCTTAGTCTGACACATTCGCCGCCGATGCGCGAGGGTCCCACCCAGCCCGAACTGCGGGCACGGCCCCGGAACCCCGGATGTGGGATCGTGACCGGCCTTAGGCCCCGCCCTCCCCGTATGGGGGTACGCCCGCACAACTTTCCGGAGGATTTTTTCTCATTTTTGCCCCGCTCGTTTCTCACGCCCGCTATTGTCGACGTCACAGTTAGTAATCCACACCACATTCGGACGAACTTCGATACTGGATCACTCAACCCAAGTACGTTCCCACACCCAAGGAAACCGCGATGGTCAAATACATCATCAAAAAGACCGCCAGTTGGTTAATCGTGATCTTCCTGGCCACCAACATCGCCTACCTGTTGGCGTCAGTCTTTTTGGATCCGCGCTCCAACTACGCCGGGCGGCGCCCACCACTGAGCCAAGAACAAATCAGCCACATCCTGCAGCCGCTCAACCTGGACCCAGAGACCCCGCTGCTGGAGCGCTGGTGGACCTGGCTCACTGGCGTGGTGCTGCGCTGGGACTGGGGCGCTTCCCCGCTCGGGGTGGAAGTCACCGAGGAAGTCTCCCGGCGCGCGCTGGTCTCCGCCCAGCTGTTGCTGCTGGCCACCATCATCTCCATCGTCCTCGGCGTGGGCTTGGGTGTTTACACCGCCTCCCGCCAGTACAAGTTCGCCGACCGCTTCTGGCAGGGCATGTCGATTGTCACCATGAACGTCCACGTGGTCGTCGCCTCCCTGGTCGTCGTCTCCGTCGGCCTGTGGCTCAACCGGGTGACCGGGCAGCGCATCGTCTACGTCAGCGGCGCCGGCTCGCCCGGGGTGGAAGGGTTTTTCCCCAAGCTCATCGACACCGCCCAGCACTTGGTCCTACCTACCATTTCGCTGGTCATTATCAGCTACGCCGGCTATCACATGATGCAGCGCACGCTGCTGCTGGATAACCTGTCCGCCGACTACGTGCGCACCGCCCGGGCGAAGGGGCTGACCCGCACCCAGGCCATCCGCAAGCACGCGCTGCGGACCTCCATCATCCCCGTCGCTACGTCGGTGGCCTTCTCCGTGCCGGGCATTTTTACCGGCGCCATCATGACGGAGACCATCTTCGCCTGGAACGGCATGGGCCAGTACTTCATCCAGACCATCTCCCGCAACGACATCCACGGCACCACGGCGGTGGCCGCCTTCGGCGCCGTCATGATTGCGGTCTCGGCCATCCTGGCCGATCTCATCGTCGTCATCCTCGATCCCCGGGTAAGGGTGAGCTAAATGTCTAAGAGCAACAAATCCACCCAGCCGCGCGCGACCGCCCGGCGCGCCACGCCCCACCTCCGCAACGACCTGGCCATCGACTCGGCCGCGGACAACCTGGGCATCCGCCCGCACACCGCGACCGCCGACTTCAGCATGGCCACCGAGCCCAGCGCCCTGTCCGCCACCGCGGCCGGCGTCGACGCCGACGAGTCGCAGCGCAAGCTCTACACCGCCGACGAGACCACCATCCGCGGCACGAACAAGCTCAAGCTGTACACCCGCCGGTTCTTCCGCAACAAGATGGCCACCGTCGGCTTCATCATCTTCCTGGGGCTTATCGCCGTCTCCCTCTTCGGCAGCTATCTGACGCCGTGGGCCTTCGACGAGCCGGACTTTTTGGCCCTGTCCGCCCCGCCGTCGCCGGAGCACTGGTTCGGCACCACCAACTCCGGCAACGATCTTTTCGCGCAGGTCGTCCACGGCCTGGGCCGATCGCTGGTCATCGCGCTGACCGTCTCGATCGCCACCTCCATCCTGTCGGCGATCATCGGCGCCGGCGCGGCCATCTACGGCGGCTGGACCGAAAAGATCATCCTGGCGGTTATCCACTTCCTGCTGGCCATCCCGACCTTCCTGCTCATCGCCCTTGTCGTCTCCGACTCCGGCGGCGACTGGAAGATGCTCATCATCGTGCTCATCGCCTTCGGCTGGATGTACGCCGCGCGCGTCATCTGGGCCATGGCGCTGAGCGTGCGGGAAAACGACTACGTGCGCGCCGCCGGCTACATGGGGGTCTCGCGCCCGAAGATCATCGTCCGCCACATCGTGCCGAATATCGGCTCGCTGCTCATCATCCAGCTGGTGCTGGGCGTGGTCTCCACCGTCGTCTCCGAGACCGCGCTGTCCTTCCTGGGGCTGGGCGTGAAACTGCCGGACGTCTCCCTCGGCACGCTGCTGGCGGTGGGTACCAACGCCGTCGAGGCCGCGCCCTGGCAGTTCTACTTCCCCGCCGCCACCCTGACCCTGCTCACCGTCTCCATGGCCTTTATCGCCGACGGCCTGCGAGACGCCATCGACCCCAACTCGAATTCCGGAGGACGCGCATGACCGCCCTGTTAGAGGTCGAAGACCTCAACGTCAGTTTCCCTTCCGAGGCCGGCACCGTCCACGCCGTGCGCGGGACCAGCTTTAGCCTCGAGGCCGGGCGCACCCTGGCCATCGTCGGCGAGTCCGGCTCCGGCAAGTCCGTGACCTCCATGGCCGTGATGGGACTGTTGCCCGACTACGCCAAGGTCACCGGCTCCGTCCGCTTCCAGGGCGAGGAGCTGCTGGGCAAGACCGACAAGCAGATGTCGGCCATCCGCGGCAAGGGCATCGGGATGATCTTCCAGGATCCGCTGTCGGCCCTCACCCCGGTCTTTAGCATCGGCGACCAGCTGGTCGAAGCAATCACCGCCCACCGCTCCATCGGGCGCGCGGCCGCGCAGAAGGAAGCCGCCGAGCTGCTCGACCTGGTGGGGATCCCGGAACCGGTCAAGCGCCTGCGCTCGTTCCCGCACGAGTTTTCCGGCGGCATGCGCCAGCGCGTGGTCATCGCCATCGCCATTGCCAACAACCCGCAGCTCATCATCGCCGACGAGCCCACCACCGCCCTGGACGTAACCATCCAGGCGCAGATCCTGGACGTGCTCAAGGTCGCGCAGCGGGAAACCGGCGCGGCGACCATCATGATCACCCACGACATGGGCGTGGTGGCCGGCACCGCCGACGACGTCGCCGTGATGTACGCCGGCCGCCCGGTCGAATACGCCGACGTCGACACGCTCTTTAACAGCCCGAAGATGCCGTACACCATCGGCCTGCTGGGTTCTACCCCGCGCGCGGATACCGCCCAGTCGGAGCCGCTGACCCCGGTGGCCGGCACCCCGCCGCAGCTCATTGAGCTCAAGAACGAGTGCCCCTTCGCGGACCGCTGCCCCGTGGCTATCGATGCCTGCCGCGCCAGCGAGCCGGAGCTCCTCGGCATGACCTCCAGTCTGGACCCGGCGGTCAGCCACCACCGCGCCGCCTGCCACCGCGCGGACGAGATCATCGACTCGCGGATTGGTGGCCAGCGCCTGTTCCCCCTGCCGACCTTTGCCGAGGACGTGCTGGGCGATACCCCCTTCGAGCAGCGCCGCACGACCCTCGAGGTCGAGAACCTCAGCAAGGAATTCCCGCTGATCAAGGGCTCCATTCTCAAGCGCCGCGTGGGCACGGTGCACGCGGTCAACCAGGTCAGCTTCACCGTCCACGAGGGCGAGTGCCTGGCCATCGTAGGCGAGTCCGGCTCCGGCAAGACCACCACCCTGCTGGAGGTCATGGAGCTCAAGCCCGCCGACGGGGCGCGCGTGGTGGTCGGCGGCGTCGACGCCTCCCAGCTGGGTGACCGCCAACGCCGCGAGCTGCGCAAGGACATCCAGATGGTCTTCCAGGACCCGATGAGCTCGCTGAACCCGCGCATGACCATCCGGGAGGTCATCGCCGAGCCGCTGCAGTCACTGGGCTACGACGGCGACGTCGACGCCCGCATCTCCGAGCTGCTCGAGCTGGTGGGCCTGTCCTCACACCACATCGACCGCTTCCCCGGGCATTTCTCGGGTGGGCAGCGCCAGCGCATCGGCCTGGCCCGGGCGCTGGCCACCAACCCGTCGGTGGTGATCCTGGACGAGCCGGTCTCCGCGCTGGACGTGTCCATCCAGGCCGGCATCATCAACCTCTTGCACGACCTGAAGCGGCGGCTGGGTATCTCGTTTGTCTTCGTCGCCCACGACCTCTCCGTGGTCCGGCACTTATCGGACAAGGTGGCCGTGATGTACAAGGGCGATTTCGTAGAAACCGGCCCCATCGACGAGGTCTTCGACCACCCGCAGCACCCCTATACCCAGGCGCTCATCTCGGCCATCCCCGTGCCTGACCCGGCGGTCGAGCGCACCCGGAAAAGGACGGTCTACGAGCCGATAGAGCCCTAAGAATTTCCCCAGGTTTGCTGCCCGGCGCAGCAGAAATAACTCCATAGCACTCCCCTAAGCTTTTCCACCCCCTGCCAGAAAGGTATCTCTGACCATGTCTTCTAAAAACCGCTACACCACGCTGTTAGCACTCGCGGCCTCGGCGGTGCTTCTTTCTTCCTGCGCGGGCGGCTCGGACGGCTCCTCGAGCGCCATCGACGTCGACCTGCAGCTGGAAGGCTCCTACAACCTGCAGGACCGCGAGAACCTGCAGGAAGGCGACGACCTGACCCTGGGCATCAGTGAGTTCTCGGAGCAGCAAAACGCCTTCAATGCAGACATGACCGCCTACACTCGGACCTTCTGGGAGTACTACAACCCGCAGCTGTCCACCTACACCGGCGAGGGCGAATTCGTCCCGAACGCCGACTACCTGACCGACGTGAAAGAAGAGGTCGTCGACGGCAAGACGCAGGTGACCTACACCATCAACCCGGACGCCAAGTACAACGACGGCACGGAGATTGACTGGAAGGTCTTCGAGCACACCTGGAAGTTCAACAACGGCGAGATGGACGAGCTCAACATCCACTCCACGGAGGGCTACGACAAGATCGAGTCCGTCACCCCGGGCGAGAACGACAAGCAGGTCGTCGTGAAGTTCAAGCAGGCCTACCCGTGGTGGCAGGACACGTTCTCCTCCCTGCTGCCTCCGCAGGTCGATACCGCTGAGAAGTTCAACGAGGCCTACGTCAACCAGCTCCACCCGGAGTGGGGCGCGGGACCGTACACCGTCGACAGCGTCGACTTCGGCGCCGGCACCGTCACCTTCACCGAAAACGACAAGTGGTGGGGCGACAAGCCCTTCATCAAGAAGATCACCTACCGCCAGATGGAATCGCAGGCCTCCATCAACGCTTTCAAGGCCGGCGAGATCGACGCGACCAGCGTGGCCTCCAAGGAGCGCCTGGCCACCATCCAGGACATGGATGACATCGAGATCCGCGCCGCCATGCGCCCGGCCAACGTACTCTTAGTGCTGAACTCCGACGCCCCGGGCCTGGACGACATCAAGGTGCGCGAGGCCTTCATGACCGCCATCGACCGCGACCAGCTGGCCTCCATCCGCTTCAACGGCCTGGACTACGAGGAGGACCTGCCGGGCTCGTTCACCCTGTACCAGACCCAGGAGGGCTACCAGGATTCCTTCGGCGAGCTCATCTCCTTCGATCCGGAAAAGGCCAAGCAGCTGCTCGACGATGCCGGCTGGGCCCCGGGTGCCGACGGCACCCGCGAGAAGGACGGCCAGCCGCTGGCCCTGCGCTACGTGCTCACCGGCGACGATCCGGGAATTAAGGCGGAGGCTTCCGCCACCCAGAAGATGCTGGCGGACGTCGGCATCAAGCTGGACATCGAGGAGCGCCCGTCGGCGGACTTCTCCAAGATCGTCACCAAGCACGACTTCGACATCTTCCCGATGGCTTTCGCGTCCTCCTCCCCGCTGGGCGTGGCCAGCTTCAACCAGATCTACGCCTCGGATTCGGAGCTGAACAAGTCCGGCACCGGCACCCCGGAGATGGACAAGAAGATCGAGGAGCTGGGCCAGATCGCGGACGCGAATGAGCAGACCCAGAAGGCCAACGAGCTGGAGAAGGAGGCGCTGTCGAGCTTCGGCATCATGCCGCTGATGAACGGCCCGGAGATGGTGGCCACCAACCCGAAGCTGGCCAACTTCGGCGCCAAGTCCCTGGGCAGCGTCGAGGTCGAAAACGTCGGCTACGTCAAGGAATAGCCGCCTAGGGCCCGGAAAACGCCGAACACCCGCCCGCTGCCTCCTAGGAACTAGGAGAGCTAGCGAGCGGGTGTTTGTGGGTTATAAGGGAATTAGTAGACCGTGAAGCCTTTGGCTCGGAAGACGTCGCGGATAGCTTCGACGTCCTCTGCAGCCGGGGGCTTAGTGTCTTCCAGTGTGTAGGGATAACCCAGCTCACGCCACTTGTCGGCGCCCATGTTATGGAACGGAAGGACCTCAACGCGTTCCACGTTGTTGGGCCACCGTGCCACGATATTGGCGACGTTTTGGACGTTTTCCGGGCTATCCGTCAGGTCGGGGACGACCACAAAGCGGATCCACACCGGCTTGTTTGCCGCCGCGAGCCGGTCACCGAAGTCGATGGTCGGCTGCAGCTCACGCCGCGTGACTTCTTTGTAAGTCTTCTCATCGCCTGCCTTGACATCCAGCAGAACCAGGTCGATGTTGTCCAGGTCCTCGTCACGCACGCGCGCCCCGAGGAAACCGGAGGTATCGATGGTGGTGTGGATGCCGGCATCGTGCACTTCCTTGAGCACCCGGCGGGTGAACGCCGTCTGGAACAGCGCCTCCCCGCCCGAGATGGTCAACCCGCCATTGGAAGCGTCGAAGATGGGCTTGTAGCGCTTGACGCGCTTGACCACGTCTTCGACCTTCTCCAGGGAGCCGGTCTTCATCTCGAAGGTGTCAGGATTGTGGCAGTACTGGCAGCGGAGCGGGCAACCGGACATGAACATCGTCATGCGGGTACCCGGCCCGTCGACCGAGGTCACCAGTTCCCACGAGTGCACCAAGCCGACGTCGCCAGTGCGGCGGGCTTCCATGAGCTCGGGGCGGGTGATTTGGTCGAGTTCGTTGTCCCCACCCAGGCCCGCGGCGACGCCGCGTACCTTTTCGCCTTCTTCTGGTTGGAGGGTAACAACACCAGTAACGCCATCAGCCATGGTTTTTACGAACCCTGGTGGAAGGTACGGGAGATGACGTCCAGCTGCTGTTCCTTGGTCAGCTTGACGAAGTTGACGGCGTAGCCGGAGACGCGAACGGTCAGGTTCGGGTACTTCTCCGGGTGCTCAACTGCGTCCTCCAGAGTGGACTTGTCCAGGACGTTGATGTTGGCGTGGTACAGGCCGGAGTCCATGTTGTGCTCTGCACGACGGGACTTCATTGCCTCGAGACGCTGGTCGAAAGTCGGGGTTGCCATGATGATTTCTCCTTCTACGAGATTGGGTTTTGGGTGGTCTTACTTGTCCATGATGAAGCCGGCGTCCAGGACGCCCACCAGGTTGGTGATGCGCTCATCCGGGGTACGGCCCAGGCCAGACGGCGTGATGGTGTTGGTCAGCGAGATGCCGTCCAACGCATCCTTGTAGTCCAGCTTACCGACGGACAGCATGGAAGCGACCATGCCGTGGCTGTCGGCGCCGTTCTCCGGGTTTGCGCCCGGCGCGAACGGGGTGCCGGCCTCGTGGCCTGACGGGAAGGCGCCAGTGGCCTTGCCGTAGACCACGTTCGAGGTGATGGTCAGCACCGACTGGGTCGGGATGGCGTTGCGGTACATCGGGATGGCCTTAATCTTTTCCATCACGGTGTGGACGATGGTTGCGGCGATGTCGTCGGCGCGGTCGTCGTCGTTGCCGTAGACCGGGAAATCGCCCTCGGTCTTGTAGTCCACAATCAGGCCGGTCTCATCCCGAACCGGGGTGACCTTGGCGTACTTGATGGCGGACAGGGAGTCGGCCACAATCGACAGGCCGGCGATACCGCAGCCCATCGAGCGCACGATATCGGAGTCGTGCAGAGCCATCTCAATGGACTCGTAGGCGTACTTGTCGTGGCTGTAGTGGATGATGTTCAGGGCCTCGACGTAGGTGCCGACGACCCAGTCGAGCATCTCCTCGTACTTCTGCCAGACCTCATCGAAGTCCAGCGGCTCGTCGCCCTGGATGGCGTCGTAGCCTTCCACGACCTGCTTGCCGCTGACCTCGTCGCGGCCGCCGTTGATGGCGTACAGCAGAGCCTTGGCAGCGTTGACGCGGGCGCCGAAGAACTGCATCTGCTTGCCGACGCGCATCGGGGACACGCAGCACGCGATGGCGGCGTCGTCGCCCCACTGCTCACGAATCTGGCGGTCGGACTCGTACTGGATGGACGAGGTCTCAATCGAGATGTGGGCGCAGAACTTCTTGTAGCCTTCCGGCAGCTTCGGGTCCCAGAAGATGGTGATGTTCGGCTCCGGGGACGGCCCCAGGTTAATCAGGGTCTGGAGCAGGCGGAAGGAGGTCTTGGTGACCAGCGGGCGACCGTCGTCGCCGAAGCCGGCGTCGGACCAGGTGGCCCAGTACGGGTCGCCGGAGAAGATCTGGTCGTAGTCCTCGGTGCGCAGGAAGCGGACGATGCGCAGCTTCATGACCAGCGCGTCGATGATTTCCTGGGCGTCTTCCTCGGTGATGGTGCCGTTGGCCAGGTCGCGCTCGAAGTAGCAGTCGAAGAACGCGGACAGGCGGCCGATGGACATGGCGGCGCCGTCCTGGGACTTGATGGAGCCCAGGTAGCCGAAGTAGGTCCACTGGACAGCTTCCTGCGCGGTGGTAGCCGGGCCGGAGATGTCGAAGCCGTACTGCTCGGCCATGACCTTCAGCTTCTTCAGAGCCTTGATCTGCTCGGAGTGCTCCTCACGGAAGCGAGCCCAGTGCTCGGAGAAGCCGGCGTCGGCGACGGAGTCTCGGGAAGCCTGCTTTTCCTCGATGAGGTAGTCGACACCGTAGAGGGCCACGCGGCGGTAGTCGCCGATGATGCGGCCGCGGCCGTAGGCGTCCGGCAGGCCCGTAATGATGTGGGAGGAACGGGCAGCGCGGATGCGCGGGGTGTAGATGTCGAAGACGCCGTCGTTGTGGGTCTTGCGGTAGCGGGTGAAGATCTTCTCGACCTCCGGGTCCACTTCCTTGCCCGCTTCCTTGATGGCCTGCTTGACCATGCGCCAGCCGCCGAACGGCATCATGGCGCGCTTCAGCGGGGTATCGGTCTGCAGACCGACGATGACGTTGTCATCCTCGGAGATGTAGCCGGCCGGGAAGGCGTCGATGTCGGACGGGGTGTGGGTGTCGACGTCGAAGACGCGCTGCTTGCGCTCGACGGACAGGTAGTTGTCTTCCAGGTGCTGGAAGGTGCGCTTGGTCTTTTCGGTCGGGCCGGCCAGGAAGGACGAATCCCCTTCGTAGGGGGTGTAGTTGCGCTGGATGAAGTCGCGCACGTCGATGCCCTCAGTCCATGGGCCGGTCTCAAAACCCTTCCAGGCATCAAACTTGAGGTCTTGGGTTGCGGTGGTCACTATCGGTGACTCCCTTCTGTATCTATAAGTTCCCTTATACCGTGGGGCGCGCTCGCCATTCCCAATTCCCAATCCACCTTGTAACCTGTATTTTTCTCGGGTTTCGATGGTCTTGAGCTTCTCTAGCGGCAAGCCCCGTTGAGTCCCAGTGTAGGGGCTTGTTAGGTGGTTACTCCAACCCAGAAAGTGTGCAATAGCCCACACGTCTGATGTCTGACTCTAGTGCGCTGCTCAGGCATTTTAAGTAAAACGTCCGTCCGGTTTAAGCTCCGGGCGGGAGCCAGCTTTCTGGTCATAACCGGAACGTTTTGCTGCGGTTTTCCCGAAATCTGCGCCGCCCTTCTACGCTTAGAGAGTACGAATTCAACCGTTTTTTGCTTCGCCCCACCCTGGAGGACTTCGTGGCTGCCCAAACTAGCACCCAGCCCAAGCGCACACACCCCGTCGACCAAGTTCCAGCCCCCGGCAAACTCGCCGCCCTAGGCCTGCAACACGTACTCGCCTTCTACGCCGGGGCGGTCATCGTCCCGCTGCTGATCGCGGGTTCCCTCAACCTGGATACCGCCACCACCATCCACCTCATCAACGCGGATCTACTCACCTGCGGTATCGCTACCATCATCCAGTCGGTGGGCATCGGCAAGCACGTGGGCGTGCGGCTGCCCATCGTCCAGGGCGTGACCACCACGGCCGTCGCGCCGATCATCGCCATCGGGCTGGGCGCCACCGACGGGCAGGGCGGGGTGGCCTCCCTGCCGGTCATCTACGGCTCCATCATCGTCGCGGGCCTGTTCACCTTCTTCATGGCGCCGCTGTTCGGCCGCTTCCTCCGCTACTTCCCGCCGGTGGTCACCGGCACCGTCCTGCTCGTGATGGGCACCTCCCTGCTGGCTGTGTCCGCCAACGACTTCACCAACTACGCCGAGGGGCAGCCCGCAGCCCGCGACCTCTGGTACGGCTTCGGCACCCTGGCCGTCATCGTCCTAGTCCAGCGTTTCTTCCGCGGCTTCCTGGGCACCCTGTCGGTGCTGCTGGGCCTGGTGCTGGGCACGGGCGTGGCTCTGCTGGCCGGCGACGCGAGCTTCTCGGAAGTAGGCGAGGCCGACGCCTTCGGCATCACGACGCCGTTTTATTTCGGCCTGCCGCAGTTCGACCTGGTCGCCATCTTCTCCTTGCTGATCGTCATGGTCATCACCATGGTGGAGACCACCGGCGACGTCTTCGCCACGGGCGAGATCGTTAAAAAGCGCATCCGCCGCGCCGACGTCCAGGCCGCGCTGCGCGCCGACGGCGTGTCCACCGTCATCGGCGGCGTGATGAACTCCTTCCCCTACACCTGCTTCGCCCAGAACGTCGGCCTGGTCCGCCTGACCGGCGTGAAATCCCGCTGGGTGGCCGTGGCCGCCGCGGGCTTCATGATCGTGCTGGGCCTGCTGCCCAAGGCCGGGGCCGTGGTCGCGGCGATCCCGGCGCCGGTGCTGGGTGGGGCATCGTTAGCGCTGTTCGCCAACGTCGCCTGGGTGGGCCTGCAGACCATCGCCAAGGCCGATATCAACGACGGGCGCAACGCCGTCATCGTGACCACCGCGCTGGGGCTGGCCATGCTCGTGACCTTCAAGCCGGACATCGCGGCGGTCTTCCCGGAATGGTCGCAGACCTTCGTCTCCTCGGGCATGTCCATCGGCGCCATCACCGCCATCGGGCTGAACCTGTTGTTCTTCCACACCGGCCGCTCCCGCGGCGGGGACGTCGCCCGCACCGGCGGCACGGGCGTTTCCCTGGACGAGCTCAACGCCATGGACCGCGACAACTTCGTGGCGACCCTGCGCCCGCTGTTCAACAACGAGACCTGGCCGCTGGAAACCACCTGGGAGTCCCGCCCCTTCGACAACGTCGGGCAGCTGCGCGAGGCCATCCAGGTCGCCGTCCTCACCGCCGACGTCGAGCGCCGCGAACAGCTCATCCACGACTACCCCGCCATGGACGAGCTCCTGCTGGCCGACGACGAGGGCGCCGCGGAGATCTCCGCCGACCGCGGCTCGCTGGGGCTCGGCGAGCTGGACGACGTCCAGACCGAGCAGATCACCCAGCTGGCCGCCGCCTACCGCGAGCGCTTCGGCATGCCGTTTGTGGCCTACCTGGACACCAACGACACCTTCGAGCGCGTGCTGGACGCCGGCGTGCGCCGCCTGGCCAACTCCGAGCCCCAAGAACACCGCGTGGCGCTGAGCGAAATCGTCGAAATCGCCGGCGATCGCTTCGATATCCTGCTGGCCGACGCCAACCCCATCCGCTCGGCGTGGGACCGGAAATTCACCGAAGTCGAGTAATAAGACGCAAAAATACCGAGGCCATCTGGTGCGATGGCCTCGGTATTTTTCTGTGCAGTGGTGCGCCCGGTGAGACTTGAACTCACACGTCCTTCGGACACTAGAACCTAAATCTAGCGCGTCTGCCAATTCCGCCACGGGCGCGCAATGCGAATGATACTACCGGATTGATTCCGGCGAGTTCTAATCGGGGCGGCGGGCGTTTTCGCTCACTAATGACTTTGGCGCGCCGCGGCCAGTGGGTAGGCTAGGACTCGTGAGCACGCAAGAGACCGGCAAGCGCCAGAGGATCCGAGTGCGGTGGTGGCATATTGTCCTCATCGCCGTGCTCGTGGTCGCCTTCTTCGCGCTCGCCTACTGGCAGTGGACCCGCTTCCAGTCCGGTTCCGGCACCTTCCAGAACCTGGGCTACGCCCTCCAGTGGCCGCTGTTCGCGGCGTTCGTCATCTACGCCTACCGGACCGCGCTGCGCAGCGAGAACGAGCGCATCGCCGCCGAAAACGAGGCGGAGGACCTCGACGGGTTCGCCTACGAGGCCCCAGAGGTCACCAAATCCAAGCCGACCACCATCGACGAGGACTTCCTCCCCCACCGGCCGCAGCTCGACGTCGAGGAATTCAACGCGCTCAACCGCCCGCGCCGCGGGCACCACGAGGTCAACCCTGACCTCGACCGCTAAGGCCTGTCCGGCACGACAATTGAAAGCTAAGCTAGATTACCGCTATGACTTCTGAGAACACTTCTGCTTCCACCGCGCCGAAGCGCATCCACCCGGCCCGCCAGGCCCGCGTGCGCACCGCGCTGACCCTGTTCACCGTCGCCGCGACGGTGACCGGTATCTTCCTGCTGGTGCTGACCACGCGCATGGTGCTGGAATACATCGTCGGCATGGACATGCCCGAGTGGGCCACCCACATCGCCCAGATCCACGGCGCCTTCTACGTGCTGTACCTGCTGTCCATCCTGAACCTGGCGCCGAAGGCCCTGTGGCCGCCGATGAAGTGGTTCACCACGGCCCTGGCCGGCACCATCCCGTTCTTCTCTTTCTACATGGAGGTCAAGCGCCGCCGCGAGGTGCAGCGCGACTTCCAGCTCTAGCTTTTCGCGCTAGTTTTTCTGCAACGCCGCCAATACCGGAACCAGCTGCCGCAGCGCCTGGCCCCGGTGGGAGACGGCGTTTTTCTCTTCCGGGGACATCTCCGCGGCGGAGCGCTCCTCGCCGTCCGGCTGGAAGAGCGGGTCGTAGCCGAAGCCGCCCTCCCCGCGCGGGGCAGTCAGCACGCGCCCGGGCCAGCGGCCTTCCACCACGTGTTCCTGGCCGGCCGGAGTGACCAGCGCGCACACGGAGACAAAAGCCGCGGTGCGGCGCTCTTCCGGCACGTGGACCAGCTGGCCCAGCAGGAGCTCGTTGTTGGCGGCGTCGTCGCCGTGGCGGCCGGACCAGCGCGCCGAAAGCACGCCGGGCATGCCGTTGAGCTCGTCGACGGCCAGGCCGGAGTCGTCCGCCACGCACGGCAGGCCGGTGGCCTGCGCGCCCGCGCGGGCCTTGATCAGCGCGTTGTCGGCGCAGGTGCGCCCGTCCTCGACCGGCTCCGGGTAGGACTCTGCCTCACTGAGCGGGACCAGCTCTACGCCCTCGATGCCAGCCTCGGCCAGGATGGTGTGCAGTTCCTTCAACTTCTTGGGGTTATTCGAGGCGACTAGCAGCTGCATTAGTCCCACCCCAGGGCGGCGCCCTGCGCGGCGATGAGCTCGGTGCAGCCCTTCTGGGCCACGTCGAGCATCTGGTTCAGCTCGTCGCGGCCGAACAGCCCGTGCTCACCGGTGCCCTGAATTTCCACGAAGTCGCCGCTTTCCTGCATGACCACGTTGAGGTCGACCTCGGCGCGGGAGTCTTCCTCATACGGCAGGTCCAGGCACACCCGGCCGTCGATGATGCCGACGGAGACCGCCGCGATAGGGTCCAGCAGCGGCTCGCCCGGCACGGCGCCGCGCTCCTTGAGGGCGGCCACGGCATCGGCCAGCGCAACGTAGGCGCCGGTGATCGAGGCGGTGCGGGTGCCGCCGTCGGCCTGCAGGACGTCGCAGTCGAGCTGGATGGTGTTCTCCCCCAGCTCGCTCAGATCCACCGCGGCGCGCAGCGAGCGCCCCACCAGGCGGGAGATCTCATGCGTGCGGCCCTTGACCTTGCCCTTCATGGACTCACGCGGCATGCGCTCGTGGGTGGCGGACGGCAGCATGGCGTACTCGGCCGTCAGCCAGCCCTCGCCGGAATCCCGCTTGAAGCGGGGCACGCCCGTTTCCACCGAGGCGGTGCACATCACGCGGGTATTGCCGAATTCGACCAACACCGAGCCCGCCGGGTTGGTGGTGAAATTGCGGGTAATTCGCACGGTGCGCAGCTCGTCGAGGCCGCGGCCGTCTGCTCGTTGAAAATCAGTCATGCTCCCAGGCTACCCGCCGGGGCCAGGCTAGAGTTCGAAGACCATCCCGGGCTCGCCGAGGACCAGTTCGCCGTCGAATTCGGCTCGGGCGGCCGCCACGGTCGCGGCGGCGTCTCCCCAGGGCTGCAGGTGCACCAGCACGAGGGTGCGCACGCCCGCCAGCTGCGCCAGGCGGCCGGCCTCCGCGCCGGACATGTGCATCTTTTCCGCCTTGCCCTCGGAGCTAGCGCCCCAGGCGGCCTCCGCCAGCAGGATATCGGCGTCCTGCGCCAACGGCAGCAGCTTGGTATCGAAGGAGGTGTCTGCGGTATACGCGATGATCTTGCCGGTCTCGGTGTGGCGCAGGCGCAGGCCATAGGTCTCGACCGGGTGGATAGTCCGGTACGGGGTGATGGCGACGTCGTCGACGTGCTGTTCCACCCCGTCCTCCCAGGGGGTGAAGGCGAAGGTATCCGACATGTCGTCCACGCCGTCTGGCTGGGCGTCGGAGGACAGCCGCCCCAGGTGCTGCGGCGCGTAGCTGGGGCCCAGGCAAAAGTTGCGGCCCTTGGCCGGCGCGTAGGGGTGGAAACGGCGCCAGACCAGCAGGGAGGGGAAATCCATGCAGTGATCGGCGTGCAGGTGGCTTAAGGCCACGTGGGCGTCGCACGGATCCTGGACGTCCTGCAGCGCGGCGAGGGTACCGGGGCCCAAGTCCATGAGGATGGACGGCGCATCCGGGAAAGACACGAGGTAACCGGAGGCCGGGTTCCCGGAAGTGGGCACGCTTCCGGAGCATCCCAAGATGGTCAACTTCATGCCCCTCATGGTGTCACGAATACGGCGACAGTGGGGCGATTTGCGGCCATTTCGGGGAGAAAATCAACCGGAGTGAGAAATGTGGTTGAATTCACCGACCCCCGGTCCCAGGAAGCGGGAGGCCAGGTTCTCGAAGATCTCCATGTCGCCGGTGGACTCGAAAACGCGCGTGGCCGGGTTGTCTACGGGCGCGAGCAGGTCGCGCTCGGTGAGCACCTTGAGCACGTCCTTGGCGGTTTCCTCCGCGGAGCTGACCAGCGTGACCTCGTCACCGACGGCCAGCTGGATGACGCCCGAAAGGTGTGGGTAGTGGGTGCAGCCGAGCACCAGGGTGTCGATGCCGGCGGCCTGCATGGGGGCCAGGTAGCCCTCGGCAATGCCCAGGATCTGGCGGCCGGAGGTGATCCCGCGCTCCACGAAGGGCACGAAGTCGGGGCAGGCCACGGCGGTGGCCTGCACGTCCGGGTGTACGGCAAAAAGGTCCTGGTAGACGCCGGATTTGATGGTGCCCTCGGTGCCGATCACGCCGATCTTGTGGTTGCGCGTCGTCGCGATAGCGCGGCGCACGGCCGGGCGGATGACCTCCACGACCGGCACGTCGTAGCGCTCGCGGGCGTCGTGGAGGAAGGCGGCGGTGGCGGTGTTGCAGGCCACCACGATCATCTTGCAGCCGCGCTCGACCAGCTCGTCGGCGATGTCAATCGACAGCGCGCGGACTTCTGCGATGGGCCGCGGCCCGTAGGGTCCGTGCAGGGTGTCGCCGATGTAGAGCAGCGACTCGTGCGGCAGCTGATCGATGATCGTGCGCGCCACCGTCAGGCCGCCCACCCCGGAATCAAAGATCCCGATGGGGGCGGTCGGTCCGGGCTGCGGTTTATCGGCTAGTTCAGTCACGCCGTACTATTTTACGCTGCGGCGCATAATCTGCTTCGACGTGTCGTCGGAGGTAATCGTCATGCCGGCCACGATGCCGCCGATGGCCCCAAACAGGTGGCCCTGCCAGGACACCCCCTCGTAAATCGGCAACACGCCCCAGACCAGGCCGGAGTAGGCAACCCCCAGGACCACGCCGAGGACGATCTGGATGAGCGAGCGGTTGAAGATGCCGCGGACCAGCAGGTAGGCCAGCCAACCGTAGACCAGGCTGGAGGCGCCGATGTGGTTGGTGCCGGGCCCGCCCAGCAGCCACGTTCCCAGCCCGCCGATGAGCACCACCAGCAGAGTGACCTCCCACCAGACCTTCCGGCCGGAGAGCCCGATGAGGAAGCAGAACACGGCCCCGGGCAGCGAGTTGCCGATGAGGTGCTCCCAGTCGGCGTGCAGCAGCGGGGCGGTGACAATCCCCCAGATGCCGTTGAAGTCCAGCGGGTGGATGCCGTAGTAGCTTAAGCTCCCGCCGAAGATGACGTAGTTGACGATGTGGATGCCCCAGAGCACCACCAGGTAGCCGATGGCGAAGACCAGGCCGGTGCGCAGGCGCCCGGCGCGCGTGTAATTCACTGAGTCGCCCCGGTTGGTCTGGGGCTTGCGCATACCAGCGCCGCCGGCCGGCTGGAGGGGCCCGCCCGAGGGCCCGAAATTCGCCGGGCCGGTCTGTCCCCGGCTACGGTCCGGCCGGGACGAATACGGTCCAGTGGAATATGTCATAGTGCACTTCAGCTTAGCGCAGCAGGGAAGAATACGCGGGGTAGCCAAAGCCGTCGCTGGCCGCGCAGACGGCGGAGACAATGGCGGCCTCGACGGCATCGGCGGCCAGCGCGGTCAGCCGCGCCAGCGTCGCGTCCCCCACCGGCGCGGATGCGCCCGCCGCCTGCGCCGGGGTCGCGGTGGAAACGCCGAACAAGGTGTCGCCGTCCAGCGGCGAGTGGGCCGGGCGCACCGCGCGGGCGATCCCGTCGTGGCCGGCCAGGGCCAGCCGCTGGGCCTGCGCCTTGTTAAGCGGCGCGTCAGTGTAAACCACCCCGATGGTGGTGTTCAGGCTCGCGGCCGGGTCGGGCAGCTCGGCAAAGGCCGCGCGGTCGATGCCGGGCCGGCCCGGCGCCCCGAACAGCCGGCCGGTGGCCGCGTCGACGACCTGGCCGACCGGGTTGGCCACCACGATGGCGCCGACTCTAAAGCCGGTATCGGCCGCCGCCAGCTGGGCCCGTCCGACCCCGCCGCGCAGCTTGCCGGCGGTGGCCCCGCAGCCGGCCCCGACGCTGCCCTGGGAGGGGTCGTCGCCGGCCAAGGCAGCGCGGATAGCCGCGGCGCCGTCGTCGGCGGTGGGCATCGTCGGCCCGACGGCGAGATCGAAGATGACGGCCGCCGGCACGATGGGCACGCGCGGGCCGGGTTTGTCCTCGCCGAAGACGGCGAAGCCGAGCCCCTCCTGCGCCAGCTGCCGCATGGCCCCGTCCGCGGCCGCCAGCCCGAAGGCGGAACCGCCCGCCAGGACGATGGCGTGGACCCGCTGGACGGTGTTGTGTGGGGCCAAAAGGTCGGTTTCCCGCGTGCCCGGGCCGCCGCCGCGCACGTCGACGCCAGCCACTGCCCCGGCGGGCCCGAAATAGACCGCGGTGACCCCGGTATCCCCGCGGCTGACGTGGCCGACGCTGAGCATTAGGACATCAGCGCCCGCAGCAGCGAGTCCTGGTTGAAGGCCAGCCATTCCACGAGCGCGTCGCGATCGGTAACGGCGGCGTCCGGGCCGCTGAAATCCCCCGCGGCGACGAACAGGCGGAGATCGTTGAGGCCGGCGACGAACTGGTGGGCCTCTTCCTCCGAAAGGTTAAGCTCCACCGAGCCGGTCGGCCCCAGCGCGGAGTTGATGGCCTGCAGGTTGGCGAGCTTGGCGCGGGCGATGTCGTTTTCGTGCAGGCTGCGCATCAGCGAGGCGTCGCCGTCGAATTCCTCGTCGCCGTCGGCCATGAAGTCCGGAAACAGGCGCGCCAGGGAGGGATCCTCCGGGGCGTCCTTGTGGCCGGAGGGCATGTCCATCATCTCGGCCAGCTCGTCCTTCGGTGCGGACTGCGCGCGCTGGATGATGGCCTCGGCCACCGTCGAGGTCAGGTTGCCTAAAACCTCGCGCTCCATGGGGTCCAGGACGGCGTGAAAGCGCACCGGGCGCATTAGCGATTTCTTTTTCTTCCACTCTTGCATGGGGTTTTTCTTCTCCGCCTCCTAGCCGGCCTGCTGCATGGTGGCCCATAGGCCCGCGATCTGCAGCTTCTTGACGTCGGCTTCGATCTTGTCGCGTTCACCGGAGGACACGGCCGCCTTGCCCTCGGTGTGTACCTGCATCATCAACTCGTTGGCCCGCTTCTTGTCGTAGCCCAGCACCGTCTGGAAGACGTAGGAGACGTAGCTCATCAGGTTGACCGGGTCGTCCCAGACGATGCACATCCAGGGCAGGTTTTCGCTGGTGGCTACGTCCACCTTGAGGTCCTCGTCCAGTTCCGGGGTAGCCATGGGCGAGCCCATGTAAATGGGGGAAATTCTGGCAGTCATACCTAATAGCCTAACCAATTTCACTAGTGCACAAGGTGCCTGGCAGGTAACCTGTGCCTCAACGAGCCTTGTAACGTACTTCATCCCCACTGAATCACAGTGCTAGCGGCCGAGCGCGGCAGCGCGGACCGAGCCGGACAGAAAGGACAGCATGTCACAGCCTCCCCTGCTCACGCGGTTGATTAACGACGTTCGCGCCGGCCGCTTCCCGGCCGATCTGCCCGGCGTGGCCCGCGCGGTCATCACCTTCGTCACCCTCGCCGCGACCGTCGGCGTGGCCATCGCCTCCCTGGTATCCAGCCCCGGGGGATCGGGCTCCTCTGAATCCGCCGACAACGGATCCTCCACCGCCCAGCCCGAGCCGGCGTCCCCGGAGGAACAAATCCGGCTGACCGAGTTGGAACAAGAGGTGGGCACCGCCCTGAACCAGTGGCGCCTCGACAACGGGCTGCCGCCGGGGCTGCCGTGGCCGGATCGCCAGGGCGCGGCCCGGGAGCAGGCCCGCCAGAACGCGGCCGCCGGGAAGGAATCCCGCTCGCCCGAGAACATCTCGCAGTTGCAGGTCAACCTGCCGGTCGAAGGCGCTACCGGCTACGCGGTCGTGGAGAAGCTGCGCGCCTCCCGCCCGCACCTCGAGGTGGTCTTGAACCCGGCCAATACCTTCCAGGCGGTTGCCGCCGAGATCGGCCACGGCCGCGTCTGGGTCGTCATCCAATTTGAACAATAAACACCCCCGTCACGCGCCTGTGACGTACACTTCACGATGTGAACGATAGCTCGAATATCACCGCCTCCACTGCCTTACTCACCGACATGTACGAGCTGACCATGCTCGAGGCAGCCCTGCGAGACGGCAGCGCCCACCGCCAAGTCACCTGCGAAGTTTTCTCCCGGCGCCTGCCGAACGAGCGCCGCTACGGCGTCGTCGCCGGCACGCCGCGGGTCATCGCGGCCATCCAGAACTTCCGCTTCACCGAGCAGCAGCTGGCCCACCTCGACTTCCTCGACGAAGACACCAAGGACTACCTGCGCAACTACCGCTTCCGCGGCCAGGTCGACGGCTACCGCGAGGGCGAGCTCTACTTCCCGAATTCGCCGCTGCTGACCGTGCGCGGCACCTTCGCCGAGTGCATCGTGCTGGAGACCGTCATCCTGTCCATCATGAACGCCGACTCCGCGGTCGCCTCCGCGGCCGCCCGCATGGTCACCGCCGCGGACGGGCGCCCCATCCTGGAGATGGGCGCGCGCCGCACGCACGAGTATGCCGCGGTCACCGCCGCCCGCGCGGCCTACTTGGCCGGCTTCGTCGCCACCTCCAACCTGGAGGCCGGCTTCCGCTACGACATCCCGGTCTCCGGCACGGCCGCGCACGCGTGGACGCTGGCACACGTCAACGAGGACGGCAGCGCCAACGAGAAGGCCGCCTTCGCCACCCAGATCGACGTCCTAGGCGCGGGCACCACCCTGCTGGTCGACACCTACGACATCACCCAGGGCGTTATCAACGCCGTGGAGGTCGCGGGGAAGGAGCTCGGCGGCGTGCGCATCGACTCCGGCGACTTGGGCGCGGTCACCCGCCGGGTCCGCAAGCAGCTGGACGATCTGGGCAATACCGAGACCAAGATCGTGGTCTCGTCCGACCTGGACGAATTCGCCATCGCCGGCCTGCGCGGCGATCCGGTGGACGTCTACGGCGTGGGCACCTCCGTGGTCACCGGCTCGGGCGCCCCGACGGCCGGCCTGGTCTACAAGGTCGTGGAGGTCGACGGGCACCCGGTGGCCAAGCGTTCGTCCTCCAAGGAATCCATCGGCGGCGCCAAGCAGGCGCTGCGCACCTACCGCTCCACCGGCGTGGCGGTCGAGGAGGTCGTCTTCCCCTACACGGACACCACCGCCCCGGACGTTGGCGGGCTGGAGACCCAGCAGCTGACCATCCCGCTGATGCGCGACGGCCAGGCCGTCGACGATATCCCGGACCTGGACACCTCCCGCGCCCACCTGGCCGCGGCCATCGGCACGCTGCCCTGGGAGGGCCTGGCCCTGTCCCGCGGCGAGCCGGCCGTGCCCACCCGGGCGGTCGGGTTGCTGCCGCCACACCAGTCCTAGGCCGGTAGACTAACCGGGGTGACAAACGCCCCGCACGACCCAGCAGACCCCGCCGACCCCGACAGCGAAGCTTATCGCGAGCCGCTCAACCACTCCACGGAGGAGCTGCTGTCCTCGGCTGTCGAGGCCCTGGGCGGCGCGCGGCGCGACGGGCAGATCCGTATGGCCGGCGCGGTGACTAAGGCCTTAGATAGCCAGCGGCATCTGGCCGTGCAGGCCGGCACCGGCACGGGCAAGTCCCTGGCCTACCTGGTGCCCGCCATCCGGCACGCGCACAACACCGGCTCCACCGTGGTGGTCTCCACCGCGACGCTGGCCCTGCAGCGCCAGCTGGTCCAGCGCGACCTGCCGCGCCTGGTCGAGGCGCTCGAGCCCATCATGGAGCGCAAACCCACCTTCGCCATCATGAAGGGCCGCTCGAACTACCTGTGCCTGAACAAGGTGGCGCGGGCCGAATCCCTAGCCGAGGCGGAATCCGGCCTCTTCGAGGAAGCCGAAACCACGGGACTAGGCGCCCAGGTCGCCCGCCTCTACGACTGGGCGGATGAGACCGACACCGGCGACCGCGAGGACCTAGACCGCGGGGTCAGCGACCTCGCCTGGCGGCAGGTCTCGGTCACCTCGAACGAGTGCCTGGGCGCTACCCGCTGCCCGCACGGGGCCGACTGTTTCGCGGAGGCTGCCCGGCAGGCGGCCGCCCAGGTCGACGTCGTGGTCACGAACCACGCGCTGCTGGCCATCGATGCCGTCTCCCAGGCCACCATCCTGCCCGAGCACTCCGCGGTCATCATCGACGAGGCCCACGAGCTCGACGGCCGGATCACCTCCGTGTCCACGGCGGAGCTGACCGCGCGCGGCCTCAAGATGGCGGCCAACCGCGTCAAGGCGCTGGGCGCCAACGGGAAGGAAACCCGCCTGAGCGAGCAGGCCGACGAGTTCAATCTCCTCCTGGATGAGTATTCCCCGGGCCGCTGGGTGGACCTGCCGGATAACGCCAAGTCCCAGCTGTCTTCCCTGGCGGATACGGTCGAAGACATTAAGTCCACCATCGGGCGCGCCCCCGACAACGAGCAGGCCCAGGACCCGGAGAAATACGCCGAGCGCCAGAACCTGACCAACCACCTGGGCTCGATTGTGGAGACCGTCGCGCGGCTGCTCGACGTCTTCGCGACCGGGGATCCGGCCGCGCACGAGGACGTCGTCTGGCTGGACCGGGACAGTCGCAACGGGGCGAACACCCTGGCGGTGGCGCCGCTGTCCATCTCGGAGATGCTCCACGACAACCTCTTCGCCGAACAAACCGTCGTGCTGACCTCCGCGACGCTGGCCTTGGGCGGGCGCTTCGACGCGATGGCCGCCCAGTGGGGCCTGCCGCAGGGCACCTGGGACTCGCTGGACGTCGGCACCCCCTTCGACCCGGCCAAGTCCGGGATCTTGTACACCGCCGCGGGCCTGCCCCAGCCCGGCCGCGACGGGCTGTCCCCGGCCACACTCGACGAGCTGCAGCAGCTTATCACCGCCGCCGGCGGGCGCACCCTGGGTCTGTTTTCTTCCCGCCGGGCCGCCCAGCAGGCCGCCGAGGAGCTGCGCCCGAAGCTGCCCTTCGAGGTCTTCCTCCAGGGCGAGGATTCCATCGGCGCGCTGGTGGACAAGTTCAGCAAGCAGGAAAACTCCTGCCTGTTCGGCACGCTGACGCTCTGGCAGGGCGTGGACGTGCCCGGCCCGGCGTGTTCGCTGGTGGTCATCGACCACATCCCCTTCCCGCGGCCCGACAACCCCCTGATGCAGGCGCGCACGGAGGCCGCCAAGGCCGCCGGCCGCAACGGCTTCATGGAGGTCTCGGCCACCCACGCCGCCCTCCTCATGGCGCAGGGTGCCGGCCGCCTGCTGCGCGCAACTAACGACCGGGGCGTCGTCGCGGTGCTCGATCCCCGCCTGGAGACCAAGCGCTACGGCGGCTTCCTGCGCGCCTCGATGCCGCCCTTCTGGTCCACCACGCGCCTGGAAACGGTGCTAGGCGCCCTCCGACGCCTCGTAGACAGCCGTTAAACGCGGGCTCGGCCTCCCATAGCCAACCCGGGCTGCTAGGCGCTGAGCGGGCGCGGCAGGGCGCAGACCGTCGCCGAATCCGGGGCGATCTCAGTGAACCCGGCGTCGACGACCACTACCGCCCCGGGTGCTGCTGCCGCGCGCTCGAAGGTGGCATGGTCGACCTCGCGCACGCTCAGGGCGAAGCCGGCCTGCTTCCACTCCCACGCCGCCTGGGTGTCCAGGCTGGCAGCCAGCAGCATGGAGCCGTGCCCGACCTGGGCCGCGGCCTTGCCCGCGCTCATGCCGAGGGAGGCGTCCACGTAGATGACCGGGGCGTCGGCCGCCGGCTCGCCCGGCTGGTCGGCAGGCAGATCCGTGTGGCCGATCTGCAGCTTGCCGATGAGCGGATCCACCTCGTTGACCGCGGAGGGCACGAAGGCGCGCGCCACGTCGACCATCACCCCGGGCAGCGCCTGGACGTCGTTCCAGGCCTTGTTGCGGCTGCGGCGGGCGACCTTGCGGATGCGGTGGCCGTACCAGCGCCCCAGGGCCGCGGCGAAGGCCGTATCGCCGCCGGCGCGCTCGTCCAGGCACACCGCGACGACGGCCCGGGCGGCCGCCTCCAGCACGCGGTGGCGGGCCGGGGTCTCCTGCTTGGGCAGGTTCAGCGCTATCTGCATGGCCTGGACCGTCTCCGGCTGGTTGGGGTCTTCCCTATCGCGGTGCCAGTCGCGCGAACTGCAGGATTCCTGGAGCCGCTGGTGGGCGGTGCGGAAGGAGGCATCGATAGCCTGGTCGGAGCCCATGGACTAATCCTTCTCGATCTCGGCAGAGGGGATGCCCAGCAGTTGCAGGACTTCGTCCAGGTACGGGTGGTTGACCTGCGCGTCGGCCACCTCCTTGAGCGCCGGCTTGGCGTTAAAGGCAATCCCCAGGCCCGCCGCGCTCAACATATCGATGTCGTTGGCGCCGTCGCCCACCGCCACCGTCTGCGACATGGGCACGCCGCAGTCCGCGGCGAATTCGCGCAGGTATTCCGCCTTCGCCGCGCGGTCGACGATCTTCCCGGTGACTTCGCCGGTCAGCTTCCCGTCGCTAATGGCCAGGGTGTTCGCCCGCACGTAGTCCAGGTTAAGCTCGCGGGCCAGCGGCTGGAGGACCTCCAAAAAGCCGCCGGAGACTACCGCGACCTTAAAGCCCAGGCGCTTGAGCGTGGCCACCGTGGTGCGCGCGCCCGGGGTGAGCTCGATATCGGCGGCGACTTCCGCCAGCACGGATTCGTCCAGCCCGCCGAGGGCCTTGACCCGCTCCCTCAGGGACTCCGCGAAGTCCAGCTCGCCGCGCATGGCGCGCTCGGTGACCGCGGCAACCTCGGCCTCGCGGCCGGCGCGGGCGGCGAGCATCTCGATGACCTCGCCGGTAATCAGCGTCGAGTCGCAGTCGAAGCAGACCAGGCGCTTGGCGCGGCGGTGCAGGCCGGCCTCCTCGATGGCCAGGTCCACGCCCAGGCGCCCGGCCAGCTCGGCGAGTCGGGCCCGCAGGCCGGCGGCATCGCCCGCCACGGTCACGGACAGCTCCAGACCGGTCAGCGGCTGCCGGGACAGGCCCCGGATGCGGTCGATATTGGCGTCGAAATTCGCCAGCTCCTGCGCCAGCGCCGCCATCTGCTCCGCAGTCACCGTCGCCGCCATAATGACCACCACGTGGCTAGAGCGCGGCCGCGGGGAGCGATCCGTACCCACTTCGACGGTGACGGTGTGCTGGTAGATGCTCAGCGTGTTGCGCAGCCCGGCCTCCGCCTTCCCGACGAGCGCGGGGTCGAGACGCCCGTAGGCGGCCAGGGTGATGCGCCCAGAGAAGATGGCCTGCTCCACGTCCACCAGCTCCACCCCGACGGCCACCAGCACGCGGAAGAAGGCAGCCGATACCCCGGGCTTGTCCGGACCCGAGGTCGTAATCACTACGTCCTTTAAAGCTTGATTATCCACAGCCTTTATCCTGCCACAGCCGGATGCGGCCACGGTCACAGCCCCTTGGGCACCCACCGTGACGCGGCTTTCGGATCGCCAAAAGCCACCTTCTGTGGCCCCGTTAAGAACCGGGCCTAGAAGGTGGCTTTGTTGGCAGGAGGGTTCAGCGCCTCGTTGACACTACTTAGTGTCCAGCGCCGATGTGCGCCTCGGAGCGCATACGCTCAACCATGTGCGGGTAGTGCAGCTCGAACGCCGGGCGCTCGGAGCGGATACGCGGCAGCGAGTTGAAGTTGTGGCGCGGCGGCGGGCAGGTGGTGGCCCACTCGAGGGAGTTGCCGTAGCCCCACGGATCGTCGACGGTGACGATCTCGCCGTAGCGCCAGGACTTGAACACGTTCCAAATCAGCGGGATGACGGAAGCACCCAGCACGAAGGAGAAGATGGTCGAAATCTGGTTGTAGATGGTGAAGCCATCGGACTCCAGGTAGTCGGCGTAACGACGCGGCATACCCATGTTGCCGACCCAGTGCTGGACCAGGAAGGTGCCGTGGAAGCCGATGAAGGTCAGCCAGAAGTGAATCTTGCCCAGACGCTCATCCAGCATGCGGCCCGTCATCTTCGGGAACCAGAAGTACAGACCCGCGAAGGCGGAGAAGACCACGGTACCGAACAGGGTGTAGTGGAAGTGAGCAATCAGGAAGTAGGACTCAGCCAGGTGGAAGTCCAGGGCCGGGGAGGCCAGCATAACGCCGGTCATACCGCCGAAGAGGAAGGTGGCCATGAAGCCCATGGCGAAGATCATCGGGGTATCCCAGGTGATGTGGCCCTTCCACAGGGTGCCGACCCAGTTGAAGAACTTCATACCGGTCGGGACCGCAATCAGGAAGGTCATGAAGGAGAAGAACGGCAACAGGACCGCGCCGGTCACGAACATGTGGTGAGCCCAGACGGCCATCGACAGCGCACCGATGGACAGGGTGGCGAAGATGAGGCCGACGTAGCCGAAGACCGGCTTACGGGCGAAGACCGGAACGACCTCGGAGACGATGCCGAAGAACGGCAGGGCCAAAACGTAGACCTCCGGGTGGCCGAAGAACCAGAACAGGTGCTGCCACAGGATGCCGCCACCGTTAGCGGAATCGAAGATGTGGCCGCCCAGCTTGCGGTCGTAGAGAACGCCCAGTGCGGCAGCCAGCAGCAGCGGGAAGATCATCAGGGCCAGCACCGAAGCGGTGAAGATGGTCCAGGTGAAGATCGGCATACGGAACATGGTCATGCCCGGTGCGCGCAGGGTCAGCACGGTGGTGACCATGTTGATAGCGGAAGCAACGGTACCGACACCGGTAGCACCCACGCCGACGATCCACATGTCAGCGCCGATACCCGGGGTGTGAACGGAGTCCGCCAGCGGCAGGTACATGGTCCAGCCGAAGTCGGCAGCGCCGCCCGGGGTCAGGAAGCCAGCCAGCATCACGACACCACCGATGGTGGTGATCCAGAAGCCGAAGGCGTTCAGACGCGGGAAGGCCACATCCGGTGCACCAATCTGCAGGGGCAGGATGTAGTTAGCAAAGCCCCAGACGACCGGGGTTGCGAACAGCAGCAGCATCACAGTGCCGTGCATGGTGAACAGCTGGTTGAACTGCTCGTTGGACAGGAACTGCAGACCCGGCGTGAACAGCTCAGCGCGGATCAGCAGTGCCATCAGGCCACCAAGGAAGAAGAAGCTGAACGACATGATCAGGTACATGATGCCCAGCTGCTTGTGGTCAGTGGTGGTCAACATCGTCCAAGCCTTGGAGCCGGTCTTACCGTGCCCCGTCGGCTCAGGACGTGAAGGCTGGACGTAATCGTCCAACCGTGGCGCCACAGCGGTCATTTATATCCTCCTGACTAGCAAGCGCTTGCCAGCTTTATGCCATACAAGCGCTTAAAAGTTTTACACCGCCTAATCCTAGGCCAACTCCACCCCACTTTGCCAGCCGTTTCTAAGACTCGAATTCGCAGCTAAGTGGCCTGCTGTGACTCGTGTGGCGGCATTGTCGCAGCAAATTGGGCCTAGATTTTCGCCAGCCCGACACCCACCCGGGGGCGAACGTGGTGTAGCCCACAATATTTCCCGCGCCGCACCCGCTTTCGCGCCGGTGTAGAGACGAAAATACACCCCCGTGATACGTCATCCTTTCGGTTGACGTATCCGCCGGGGGTGTCAGGGTTTGCGGGCCTTGTTAGAAGTCCCAGTCGTCGTCGGTGGTCTCCTCCGCCTTGCCGATGACGTAGGAGGAACCGGAACCAGAGAAGAAGTCGTGGTTCTCGTCCGCGTTCGGAGACAGCGAGGACAGGATGGACGGCGACACGCGGGTCTCGTCCGCCGGGAAGAGACCCTCGTAGCCCAGGTTGTTGAGGGCCTTGTTGGCGTTGTAGCGCAGGAAGCGCTTCACGTCCTCGGTCCAGCCCAGCTCGTCGTAGAGATCTTCGGTGTAGTCGATCTCGTTGTCATAGAGATCGTAGAGCAGGTCGAAGGTGTATTCCTTCAGCTCCTGCTGCTTGGCCTCGTCCAGCTTGCGCACGCCCTGCTGGTACTTGTAGCCGATGTAGTAGCCGTGGACGGCCTCGTCGCGGATGATCAGCCGGATGATATCGGCGGTGTTCGTCAGCTTGGCGCGGGACGAGAAGTACATCGGCAGGTAGAAGCCGGAGTAGAACAGGAAGGACTCCAGCAGCGTGGAGGCGACCTTCTTCTTCAGCGGATCGTCGCCCTCGTAGTAGGACATGACGATCTTGGCCTTCTTCTGGAGGTTCTCGTTTTCCTCGGACCAGCGGAAGGCGTCGTTAATCATCGGGGTAGACGCCAGCGTCATAAAGATATTGGAGTAAGACTTAGCGTGCACCGATTCCATGAAGGCGATGTTGGTGTAGACCGCCTCCTCGTGCAGGGTGACCGCGTCATCCAGCAGGCTGACCGCGCCGACGGTGCCCTGGATGGTATCCAGCAGCGTCAGGCCGGTGAAGACCCGCATGGTGGTCTCCTGCTCCTTTTCCGTGAGCGTCTTCCAGCTCGGGATGTCGTTGGAGACCGGGATCTTTTCCGGCAACCAGAAATTACCCGTCAGTCGGTCCCAGACCTCGAGGTCCTTTTCGTCCGGAATGGTATTCCAGTTGATTGCCTTAACCGGCTGGTCATGGCCGGAAACATACGCATCGTACTCGTGAGACAACGCAGGTGACCTACCTTCATCGATCGGGGGGTATTACAACCCACCACGATACCCGAGGAAGCGCCGGCGAGTCCCTGATGGTCGCCCTAACCTCGGCCGCGGCCGGTTACCCCTACTCAATAACGATCCGGTGTAGTCCTCCAACGAGTGTTAACAAATGCTTATAGCCAGCGATAATATCCACGTAAGCGCCTACTGCCGGGCCCATTACCGCCGGGGACTTAACGGGTCATCGCACCCAGGTCCCCACTATCCGACCACTCCCCCAGTTCACGCGCGAGGATTTTAGATTTTGCTAGCCCCCACCTCCCAGCACCCCACTCCCCTGCTGAGCTCCGTCCTCGATCAGCTCGGATCCGAAATCGTTCACGGGACCATCGCCACCGGCCAGACCTTTACCCTGCTGGATATCTGCGCCCGCTTCGATATCTCGCGGACCGTCGCCCGGGAGGCAATGCGCGCTCTGGAACAGCTCGGACTGGTAGCCTCCTCCCGGCGCGTCGGGATTACGGTCCTGCCCATGACCGAATGGGCGGTCTACGACCAGGCGGTGATTAACTGGCGGCTCCAGTCCGAGCGGACCCGCAGCGGTCAGCTGGGTTCGCTGAACCAGCTGCGGCTGGCCATCGAGCCCATCGCCGCGCGCCTGGCCGCCCAGCGCGCCTCCGCCGAGGAATGCGCCGAGCTCCTCGCGCTAGCCAGCCGGCTATCCGAGCTGGAGACCTCCCCGTCCTCGCGCGTTGGCGAGGAGCTGTCCACCGACCTGCGCTTCCACACCATGATTCTCCACGCCTCCGGCAACGAAATGTTCGCCGCGCTGGCCCCGTCCTTGCTATCCATCTTCAAGGGCAAATCCGTCTTCGGTTCCCCCAAGCGCGACCCGGTCGCCGGTACCACGCGGCTCCACCATGAGCTCGCCGCCGCCATCCGGGACCGCGATCCGGACCGCGCCGAGCACCTCTCGCGCATCATCCTGGACGAAAACCGGTCCAGCCCCCACCGCGACTGGTGAGTGCTGCGTAAGCAGATAAGTTAAGAAAACGAAAGGCCCGAGGAAATCGCTTCGATTTCCTCGGGCCTTTTAGCTACCGGCGTTCAGCGTTAGCTGCCTAGAGCATGCAGGACACGCAGCCTTCAACCTCGGTGCCTTCCAGCGCCATCTGGCGCAGGCGGATGTAGTACAGGGTCTTAATGCCCTTGCGCCAGGCGTAGATCTGGGCCTTGTTGATGTCACGGGTGGTGACCGTGTCCTTGAAGAACAAGGTCAGCGACAGGCCCTGGTCCACGTACTTCGTGGCGACAGCGTAGGTGTCGATGATCTTCTCGTAGCCGATCTCGTAGGAGTCCTTGAAGTACTCCAGGTTGTCGTTATCCATGTGCGGGGCCGGGTAGTACACGCGGCCGATCTTGCCTTCCTTGCGGATCTCAATCTTGGAGGCAATCGGGTGGATGGACGACGTCGAGTTGTTGATGTAGGAGATGGAACCAGTCGGCGGCACGGCCTGCAGGTTGCGGTTGTACAGGCCGTCGCGGGCGACGTCCTGCTTGAGCTGCTCCCACTCCTCGGCGGACGGGGTGTGGATGGTCGAGTTGGCGAAAAGCTCCTTGACGCGCTCGGTCTGCGGCTGGAATTCCGCCGGGTCGTAGCGGTCGAAGAACTCGCCGGTCGCGTACTCGGACTGCGGGAACTCCGCGAAGGCCTCACCGCGCTCCTGCGCGATCTTCAGGGAGGCACGCAGGGAGGCGTACAGCACCGCCGCGAAGTAGGCGTTGGTGAAGTCCAGGGCCTCCTCGGAGCCGTATTCGATGTGCTCGCGCCCCAGGAAGCCGTGCAGGTTCATCTGGCCCAGGCCGATGGCGTGGGACTGGTCGTTGCCCTGGCGCACGGACGGGACGGAATCGATAGCCGTCATGTCCGCGACCGCGGTCAGGCCGCGGATGGCGGTCTCAACGGTCTGGGCGAAGTTGTCGGAGTCCATCGTCATGGCGATGTTCAGCGAACCCAGGTTGCAGGAAATGTCGTTGCCCAGGGTGCGGTAGCTCAGGTCGGTGTTGAACTCCGACGGGGAGTTGACCTGCAGGATCTCCGAGCACAGGTTGGACATGTTGATCCGGCCGGTCTTGACCGGGTTAGCCCGGTTCACGGTGTCCTCGAACATGATGTACGGGTAGCCGGACTCGAACTGGATCTCCGCGATGGTCTGGAAGAAGTGGCGGGCGTTGATCTTCTTCTTCCGGATGCGCGGATCCTCGACCATTTCCTCGTAGTGCTCGGTCACGGAGATGTCCCCGAAGGCCTTGCCGTAGACGCGCTCCACGTCGTACGGCGAGAAGAGGTACATGTCGTCGTTGTGCTTGGCCAGCTCGAAGGTGATATCCGGGATGACCACGCCGAGCGAGAGGGTCTTGATGCGGATCTTCTCGTCCGCGTTTTCGCGCTTGGTGTCCAGGAAGTTCAGGATGTCCGGGTGGTGGGCGTTCAGGTAGACCGCGCCGGCGCCCTGGCGGGCACCCAGCTGGTTGGCGTAGGAGAACGAGTCCTCCAGCAGCTTCATGACCGGGATGACGCCGGAAGACTGGTTCTCGATGTGCTTAATCGGCGCGCCGGACTCGCGGATATTCGACAGCAACAGGGCCACGCCGCCACCGCGCTTGGACAGCTGCAGGGCCGAGTTGATGGAGCGCCCGATGGACTCCATGTTGTCCTCGATACGCAGCAGGAAGCAGGAGACCAGCTCGCCGCGCTGGGCCTTGCCGGCGTTCAGGAAGGTCGGGGTAGCCGGCTGGAAGCGGCCGGTCATGATCTCGTCGACGATCTTGCCGGCGAAATCGACGTCGCCGTCGGCCAAAAACAGGGCGGTCATGGCCACGCGGTCCTCGAAGCGCTCGAGGTAGCGGCGGCCGTCGAAGGTCTTCAGCGTGTAGCTGGTGTAATACTTGTACGCGCCCAGGAAGGACTTGAAACGGAACTTGAAAGCGTAGGCCCGCTTGAACAGGTCCTTGATGTCGGAAAATTCGTACTTCGCGATGACCGTCGGGTCGTAGTACTGGTTGTCGACCAGGTAACCGATCTTTTCTTCCAGGTCGTGGAAGTAGACCGTGTTCTGGTTGACGTGCTGCAAGAAGAACTGGTTAGCAGCCTCACGGTCCTGGTGGAACTGAATCTTGCCGTCTTCGTCGTACAGGTTCAACAGCGCGTTCAACGCGTGATAGTCGAGTTTTTCCTCCGGCTTAACCGGCTCTGCCACAGTCTTTCCCAACTGGTTATCCACGGCTGCACTCAGGCCTTTCATCTACTACGGAAGCGCCGGCTCACGAAGACGGTTGGCCAGCCGTGTCCCGCACGATGAGACGCGACTGCCAACCGCCCAAGTTAGCCAACGCGATATTTCATGTTTTTAAGTCTATCTGTCCGGCCGCTTCCCCGCGGCCGGCGTTTCAAAGTTGCACTACGCGCTCAGCGGGGGCTCGAGACCTAGCTGCTGCGCGTTCGCTAGCAAACCGCCGCGGCAGATCTCCACGTCGTCGGAGTTGCCGAGTAGTTCGAAGCGGTAGACGTACGGCACCTTGCACTTGGCGGAGATGACGTCCCCCGCCTTCCCGAAGTCGGTGCCGAAGTTACTATTGCCTCCCGCGATAACCGCACGGATGAGGCTCCGGTTGTGTTCATCGTTGAGGAAACGGATGACCTGCCGGGGAACCGGGCGGGAGTTTTGGTGATTGATGGACGCTCCCCCGCCGTACGTCGGGCAGACCAGAACGTAGGGTTCGTTGACTGTCAGCGGCTCATCATTGAGACGCAGGGGAATACGCGCATTGGGGAAGCCCAGCTTCTCCACGAAGCGGCGCGTATTTTCCGTTGCGGAAGAAAAATACACGACCAACATGGATATCTTCGACTCCTAGTTACGCAGACGCCGCCAGGGTGGCCAGCTCCTTGATGCGGTCCGGGCGGAAGCCGGACCAGTGCTCACCGTTAGCCTCCACGACAGGAGCGGAGACGTAGCCCAGGGCCATGACGTAGTCGCGGGCCTCGTCGTCCAGGGAGATATCGACGGACTCGTAGTCCAGGCCGGCACGGTCCAGTGCCTTCTTGGTGGCGTTGCACTGCATGCAGGCGGGCTTGGTGTAGAGCTTGATAGACATGGTGGCAGGTTCCTTAATCCGTTTCGGGGAGGCAGATTACTTCTTCTCCGGCCGGTCGTAGAGCACCTCCTGCACTCTTCGACGCCCGCGCTTGAGGCTGCGCCTAGGCCCGCCGGAGCAACACCGACAACACTATACTTTGGGGCAAAAGCCCGCAACAGGCACTATATCTTGTGCTCTGGCACGGGATATCCGCAGGACACCCGAAGCTCAAGCCCCACATCTAGGCCGGCGCTCACCATCGACGTAACTACACCGTTGGCATTTCCGCAGGACGAGCCGAGCTATTGTGAGATAATTCACTTACATCCATGTAATTACCGCGTAACGCAGAAAGCCGCTCCCCGTATTGCACTGGTGGTGCGACGGGGAGCGGCTTTCGCGCGTCCGGTTCAGACTAGCCCTGGCGAGCCTTGAAACGCGGATCCTTCTTGTTGATCACGAAGACCTTGCCGTGGCGGCGGATAACCTGGGCGCCCGGCTTCTTCTTCAGCGACCGAAGCGACTTGCGGACCTTCATCGGGCGCTCCTTTCTGAATGCGCAATAAAAATGCGGTTGAATCTATAACAAAGAACGTGCTGAGCAACCTCAGCACTGACACGGGGAAACACTTTACCGTACGTTGCCCCAGACCCCAAAATTCACTCCTGGGGTTGGTAGCGCCGCCGCAGGTCCTGGGAGACCTCCTCGAGGCTGCGTCCCATGGTCTCCGGCACCAGCACCCGGGTATAGCCGATGGCCACGATCCCCAGCCCGCCGAAGAGCGCGAAGGCCCACGGCCCAGTCAGCCACTCCACCAGCGGCAGGAAGTACTGGGCGACGGCCCAGTTGGTCGCCCACAGGCTCAGCCCGGCGATGCCCATGCCGATGCCGCGGATGCCCACCGGCACCAGCTCCGAAATCAGCAGCCACGTCGTCGGCGAGACCGCCGCCTGCTGGAAGGCGATGAAGCTGGCCATCAGCAGTAGAGACAGGCTGGCGAAGGCCACCGAACCCTCCGCCCGCGAATACACGACGCCCAGGGCGAACAGGGAGACCACGTTGCCGGTCAGTCCGATGAGCAACAGGCGCTTGCGGCCTACCCGGTCGACCACCTTGAGGCCGACCCAGCACGCGATGACGGAGACCACGCCAATGACCATGGAGGTATACACGGAGTTCTGGGTGGAGATCCCAACCTGGTTCATCATGGTCGGGGCGAAATAGACAATAGCGTTGACGCCGGTGATCTGCTGGGTCAGGCCCATCAGCATGGCCAGCAGCACGGTCACCTGCAGCCAGCGCGCGGACTTCAGGCGGGAAAACTCGCTGCTATCGACCTGCTCGTGCTGGCTGTCGGCGACCTCTTCCAGCTCCAGCCCGACCCGGCTGGCCACCCGGCGGGCCTGCTCCGTGCGCCCGCGGGCCACCAGCCAGACGGGCGTATCCGGCAGGAACCACATGCCAACCGCCAGCGCCGCGCCCGGGATGGCCGCGGCCGCCAGCATCAGGTGCCAGCTGCCCAGCCCCGCCAGCGCGGAGTTGACCAGGTAGGCCAGCAGCTGCCCCACCACAATCATCAGGGTATTGAGCGAGACCAGCTTGCCGCGCACGGCCGTGGGCACCATCTCCGAGATGTACATGGGCGAGACGATGGAGACCGCGCCGACCGCCAGGCCTAGGAAGGCCCGAGCGGCCGCGAGCATCCCCACGGAACCGGACAGCGCGCACCAGATGGAGCCCACCACGAAGACGACGCCGCCCAGGATCAGCGTGCGGCGCCGGCCCAGCGACTCCGCGACGCGGCCGGCGCTCAGCGCCCCGATGGCGGCACCGATGAGCAGCGCCGAGGTCACCCAGCCCTCCTCGTGGGCGCTCATGCCGAACTCCGGGGAAATAAACAGCAACGCACCGCTCATCACGCCGGTGTCGTAGCCGAAGAGCAAGCCGCCCAGCGCGGCGACCGTCGCCACCGTTTTAATATAAGAACTTTGTTTCACGTCCCACATTGTCGCACTCCACTACGATGAAGCACATGTCACCAGATCCGCACTCCACCCAGTCCGAAATCATAAAAGCCCTGCACACCCGCCCCTTAATCGATCCAGCAAAAGAGGTCGAGCAGCGCGTCGACTTCCTGGTTAATTACCTGGAGACGACCGGCGCGGCCGGCTATGTCTTAGGCATTTCGGGCGGCCAGGACTCCACCTTGGCCGGCCGGCTCGCCCAGCTGGCCTGCGAGCAGGTCGACGGCGCCGCCTTCTGGGCCGTCCGCCTGCCATACGGCCAACAGGCCGACGAGGACGACGCCCAGGTCGCCCTGGACTTCATCCAGCCCGATCACCGCCTGACCCTGGACATCGCCCCGGCTACCGATGCCCTGTCCGCCGCCACCGCCGAGTCCTTGGGCCAGGACGCGCTCGGCGACTTCAACCGCGGCAACGTCAAGGCCCGCCTGCGCATGGTCGCCCAGTACGCCCTGGCCGGCGAGAAAAACCTCCTGGTGGTCGGAACCGACCACGCCGCGGAGAACGTCACCGGGTTCTTTACCAAATGGGGCGACGGCGCCGCGGATCTCCTCCCGCTCGCCGGCCTTAACAAGCGGCAGGGCGCGCAGCTGCTGGTGCACCTCGGCGCGCCACGCTCGACCTGGGCCAAGGTACCCACCGCCGATCTGGAAGACAACAAGCCGGGCCTGCCCGACGAGGAAGCGCTCGGGGTCGCGTACTCCGACATCGACGACTACTTGGAAGGCAAGCCGGTTCCCGCCGAGGCCGCCGCCACCATCGAACGCCTCTGGCGCGCCGGCGCGCACAAGCGCCAGATGCCGCAGGGCCCCAGCCCGCTCTAGCGCCTCCCCTTGCCGGCGCGCCTAGTAGCGCTCGAGCACGCCGCGTGCGGCCGCCACCAGCGGGCGCTGGTAGGCGCGCCCGTGGGTCATCGCGTGCACGGCCAGCGGGTGGAGCTGGTGCAGGTCGAAGTCGACCTTCGGATCGCCGTAGCCGGCCAGGATCTCGTCCAGGTAGGGGGCGCCGAAAAGCTCCAGCATCGCCAGGTCCGTGTGGGGGTGCCCGCCGTGGGCCGCCGGGTCGATGACCACGGCGCCACCCTCGCTAAACAGCAGGTTGCCGGCCCACAGGTCGCCGTGGATGCGGGCGGGTTCGACGTCGAAGTCGGTCGCGGCGATAGCCTGGCAGGCCCGCTCGACCGTCTCCAGGTCCCCGGAGGAAAGGCCCGCCCCGCGGGCGAAGGGCAGAACGCGCTGCTCGACGTAGAAACTGCCCCAGGAATCGCTCGGGATGCAGTCCTGTTCGACGCGGCCGATGAAATTCTTGCCCTCCCAGCCCGCGGGCGGGCAGCCAAAGGCCTCGGCCCCGGCGGCGTGGATCCGGCGCAGGCGCCGGCCGAACTCCCGCGCCGCCTCCGCCGTGGGGGCGGCCGGCTCGACCCGCTCGGTACGCAGGTAGCTCTGGCCTACCTCGACGACCTCCACGACGGCCTCGGGCACCGCCGCGTGCAGCCAGCGCAGGCCCGCGGCCTCGGCCCCGGCTTGATCGGGTTGGGCAACATCCTTGGTAAAAGTAGCCATCCCACCATCGTAACCAAATCGGGCCCAGCGAACCGGGCCCGCGGGAGGGATAGCAAAACCCGGGCCAGCTGAGCTGAACCCGGGTCTTGGAAAATTGGTGGAGCTAACGGGATTCGAACCCGTGACCCCCACACTGCCAGTGTGGTGCGCTACCAGCTGCGCCATAGCCCCAAAGAAAATAGGTATGAAGTTGTGGAGTGGAGCTAACGGGATTCGAACCCGTGACCCCCACACTGCCAGTGTGGTGCGCTACCAGCTGCGCCATAGCCCCTTGTGCCGTATAGCCAGATACCGTGCGGCATCTAGTGCGGCAACTCGTATTAATCTACACGCTGGCGAAGGCGCGAATCAAATCGCCAGCGTGAGCTAATTTTTCTCCGGCTGGCCTTACTTAGCGACCTGGTCGACCCAGGCGCCCAGATCGGAGGTCAGCTCCAGCTCTTCACCGTCGACGAAGATGCGCGGCGAGGAGACGGAACCGGTGTCCTTTTCCAGCTTGTGGTAGTTGGCGGCGGCGAATTCCTGGCCGGCGCTCAGATCCATGTTCTTGATCTTGCCCACAGCGTCACCGGAGGCATCGAAAGCCTTGGCGGCCTCGGCCATTTCCTCGGCGCCCCACTGGCGGGCAACGTCCTGCTGATCCTCGAGCAGCACCTTGCGCAGGTTCCAGTAGGCGTGGACGTCGCCGTCTTCCGCCAGGGCGCGGGCCGCGGTGGCCGCCTGGGTGGAGTAGCCGTCGAGCTTCTCCGGATCATCCTGGCCATCCATGAAGTTCAGGGTGCGGATGTGGACCACCATCTTGCCGTCCTCGATGGCCTGGGCCATCTTCTCATCGGAGGCGACTGCCAGCTCCGCGCAGTGCGGGCAGGAGAAGTCCTCGTACAGGTCGACGACCGGGGCGTCGTCCTTGGCGTTGGCGGACTTGAGCACGACGGAGTTGTCCTCGTACTGCATGTCCATGTTGACGTCGACGGCACGGTCAGCCAGCTCGTCGGTCTTCGCGCTCTGGCCGTTCCAGATGATGTAGCCGATGACGACGGCGACGATCACCAGCAGGGCCACCAGGCCCCACAGGAACCCGGACTTGCCGCTGGCATTCGGGTCCGTGACTTTCCGAGAATTACTCACTTGCTCCACTCATCCTTTACAGGGTTGTTTGCGGTCTTTGCACCTGGAAATAGCCTACCCAAGCAGGCCTTAGGGGTAAACTGCGAACTTCTTGAACGGACGCACCCAGATCCAGACCATGAGCACGAGGAAGAAAAGATCGCGCCCCAGGGTCTTGACGTAGTCCATTACTTGGTCGGTGTTGGCCGGATCGACTTCAAAGCAGCCGCAGTCGATGTCCAGTCCGCGGGCCCAGGCTTGGCCGATGCCGATCATGAACAGCACCAGCACGATGATGCCCACCTTGGCTGCCGGGCGCATGAACAGGCCCAGAAGCAGCAGGACGCCGCCGGCGATTTCCAGCGGACCGATGAGATAGGCCAGGTAGTGCGACCATTCCGGCGTGAAGATCTGATAGGCCTCGATGGTCTGGGTCATCGTAAAGTGCTTGTTGAGCTTCTCCACCCCTGCGGCGATCCAGATATAGGCCATGAAGAAGCGCGCGAAGGCGCTTATCAGGTCGAGAATCAGGCTTTTATCGAGTTTCTTCACGCTTGAACAGTTTACACACTACGTGGCGCTGTTCAATGCGTCTTTGACCACATTGACAGCCTCCTGCAGGACTTGTTCCAGGTGTTTTTCACCCAGGAAGGACTCCGCGTAGATCTTGTACTTGTCCTCAGTGCCCGACGGGCGCGCCGCGAACCAGGCATTATCCGTGACCACCTTGAGCCCGCCCAGGGCCGCGCCGTTGCCCGGGGCCTCGGTGAGCTTGGCACGGATCTCCTCCCCGGCCAGCTGCGTGGCCACCACCGCGTCCGGGGCCAGCCCCTTGAGGACGGCCTTGGCCGCGCGGTCGGCGGGCTCGTCGATGCGCGCGTAGGCGGAGCTGCCCAGCTCCTTGGTCAGCTGCTGGTAGCGCTGGGACGGCGACTGCCCGGTGACCGCCTGAATCTCGGCGGCGAGCAGGTTCATGATGATGCCGTCCTTGTCGGTGGTCCAGGTACTGCCGTCGAAGCAGAGGAAGGAGGCACCGGCGGATTCCTCGCCACCGAAGGCCAGGGAGGCGTCCTGCAGCCCCGACACGAACCACTTGAAGCCGACGGGGACCTCCACCAGCTTCCGCTCCAGGCGAGTCGCGACCCGGTCGATGAGCGAGGAGGACACCGCGGTCTTGCCGATCCCGGCGCCTGCCCAGTCCGGGCGGTGGGAGAACAGGTAATCGACGGCGACTGCCAGGTAGTGGTTGGGGTTCATCAGCCCGGCGTCCGGGGTGACGATGCCGTGCCGGTCCGCGTCCGCGTCGTTGCCGGTGGCGATGTCGTAGGTCTCGCGGTTGGCAATCAGGGAGGCCATCGCCGCCGGGGAGGAGCAGTCCATGCGGATTTGGCCGTCCTTGTCCAGGGTCATGAAGCCGAAGGTGGCGTCCACGTGCGGGTTCACCACGGTCAGCTGCAGCCCGTAGCGGCGGGCGTTTTCCGGCCAGTAGTCCACCGCCGCCCCGCCCATCGGGTCCGCGCCGATGCGCACGCCCGCATTGGCGATGGCCCGCAGGTCCACTACCCGGTCGAGGTCGCCGACGTAAGCATCCAGGAAGTCGTAGGTCGCCAGGTTCGGATCCGTCACCCCGGCGACGTCGGCGCGCTCGACCCCCTCGAGGCCGGCGCGCAGGTAGCCGTTGGCACGCTCGGCGATCCAGTCGGTCGCCGCGGAGTCGGCCGGCCCACCGCTCGGCGGGTTGTACTTGAAGCCGCCGTCGCGCGGCGGGTTGTGGGACGGGGTCACCACGATGCCGTCGCTGCCCGGGTGGGTAACGATGGCCCGCGAGACCGCCGGGGTCGGGGTGTAGCCGCCGCGGGCATCGACCCGCACGTCCACCCCGCGGGCGACGAGGACCTGCAGGGCCGAGACCATCGCCGGCTCGGACAACGCGTGGGTGTCGCGTCCGATGAACAACGGGCCGGCGATGCCGTGGTCGGTGCGGTAGTCCACGATGGCCTGGGTGATGGCCCAGATATGCCATTCGTTAAACGCCGCGTCCAGGCTGCTACCGCGGTGGCCGGAGGTTCCGAAGACCACCTCTTGCCCCGGGGTGTCAACGTCGGGGCGGAGCGCATAATAGGAGGTCACCACGTGTGCGATGTCGTCGCGGTCTTCCGGGCGGGCCGGCTGTCCGGCGCGGGGGTGGGCCATGGCAGGTTCCTCTCGTCGCGTGTTGGGGCCAGTTCTGGCAGGGGCCTTCCGCTTTCATTGTCGCCCGCGCGGGCAGGCTGCGCAGCGTGAGCACACCTGCCATTTACCCCCGCCGGAAATATCTTTTGTCATTTAGGTCACAAATCGCTGTGGCGGCGGGTACATTCCAAGAATGGACTCGTTACAGAATTTGCTCGACTCGGTGGGCTCCGTCGTCTGGGGCCCGTTCTTCCTCGTTCCCCTCCTGCTTTTGACCGGCCTCTTTTTGACCATCCGCATGGGTGGCCTGCAGTTCCGCACCCTCGGGCGCTCCCTGCGCGCGGTGTTCAGCCGCGACGACTCGGATGATTCCACCGACGGTGATATTACGAACTACCAGGCGCTGACCACCGCGCTGGCCGCCACCGTGGGTGTCGGCAACATCGTGGGTGTCGCCACGGCCCTTTCCATCGGTGGACCGGGCGCCCTGTTCTGGATCTGGGTCACCGGCCTGGTCGGTATGGTCACCAAGTACACGGAGGCCTACCTTGGCGTCCGCTTCCGCGTCACCGATTCCCGCGGGGAGCAAATCGGCGGCCCGCAAATCTACCTGAAGCGCGGCATCCGCGGCCCCCTCGGCAAGATCCTGGGCGTGGCCTTCGCCATCTTCGCGGTCTTCGCCTCCTTCGGCATCGGCAACCTGACGCAGGGCAACGCGATCGCGTCCAATATGGAATCCACCTTTGGCATCGACCCGATTGCCTCGGGCGCCATCATGTTCGTCGCCATCGGCGCGGTCCTGCTCGGCGGCATTCAGGCCATCGGCCGCATCACCTCCGCGTTCGTGCCGCTGATGATCATCATCTACGTGGTCGGCGGCATCATCGTGCTGATCACCAACGCCGGGGCCCTCCCGGAGGCCCTGGCCACGGTCTTTACCGACGCCTTCACCGGTACGTCCGCGGCCGGCGGCTTCACCGGCGCCGGCATCATCATGGTCATCCAGTTCGGTGTCGCCCGCGGTATCTTCTCCAACGAGTCCGGTATGGGTTCCGCCGCCATCGCCGCCGCGGCCGCCAAGACCCCGCACCCAGCCCGCCAGGCTTTCGTCTCCATGACCCAGACCTTCATCGACACCCTGGTGGTCGTGTCCATCACCGGCCTGGTCATCGTGGTGACCGGCACCTGGGAGGAAGGCCGGGAGAACGCCGCCACCATGACCGCCGACGCCTTCTCCGTCGGCCTGCCGGGCCACTGGGGCGGCACGATCGTCTCGCTGTCCATCATCTTCTTCGCGTTCTCGACCATCGTGGCGTGGTCCTACTACGGCGAGCGGGCCCTGGCCTCCCTGGTGGGCACCATCGCCACCCTGCCCTACCGCATGTTCTTCACCGTCATCGTCTTCGTCGGTGCCGTCACCGAGCTGGACCTGGTCTGGTCCTTCTCCGACCTGGCCAACGGCCTGATGGCAGTGCCCAACCTCGTCGGCCTGCTCATCCTCTCCGGGCTGGTCGCCCGCGAGACCAAGGCCTACCTCAAGTTCGATCCGGGCCTGAACCGCCCGTTCACCGAGGTCCGCGAGTTCACGGAATCCCAGGGGATGAACTGGAAGTAGCGGCCGCGCCGCGGCTAGCATAGGAGACTATGCGCGAAGCTCTGATTGTCGGCGCCGGGGCTGCCCTCGGCGCCGTTGCCCGGGTCGGACTCATGGCGCTGTTTGCCCAGGCGTGGTGGCCCCTTCTAACCATCAACGTCGTCGGCTCAGCGCTCATGGGGTATTTCCGGCCCGGGCCTTTCTGGTCGACCGGCGTGCTCGGGGGGTTTACCAGCTTCGCGACCTTTGCGTTGCTGAGCTCCGAGCTCAGCCCCGGCGCCGCGGCCGCCTACGTGGCAGCCACGCTGCTGGGCTGCGTCGGCGCGTACCTGGCCGGCGCGCACTTCGGGGGTGAGAGGCGATGACGGCACTGAGCCTTAACACCTTGCTGATCCTCGCCGCGGTGGGGCTGGGCGCCTTCCTAGGGGGCATGCTGCGCTACGGCCTTTCGCGCCTTCTGCCCAGCCCCACCGGCACCTTCGCGGCGAATATGCTGGGCTCGCTCGCCCTGGGCCTCACGGTAGGGTTCTTCCGCCTGGGCGGCTGGGAGGCCGGCCCCTGGGGCTCCGTGGCCTATATGGGCCTGACCGGTGGCTTCGCCGGCGGGCTGTCCACCTGGTCTACGTTTGCGCGGGAGCTGGGAGACATGCTCAAGGCCCGCCACTGGGGGCGGGCCTTGCGGTATGCGGCAGCCACGCTGGCGATTGGCATCATCGCCGCGTGGCGCGGGGTCATCTGGGCCGAGCGAATCTGGTTCGGCTAGCCCCGCGCGGGGCGTTTTAGGAGGAGATGGCCTCCAGCGGCGGGGTCTTGGCCGCCCGCCCGGCCGGCCAGAGGGCGGCGATAACGCCGACCACGCCGGAACCGACCAGCATGATGGCTAGCTGGCCCCACGGGACGGTGGCCTCGTCGAGGCCCTGGTCGGACATGACCTGGATGAAGGACCAACCCAGGCCCAGGCCGATGAGGATGCCCATGACCGCGCCGAAGATGGCGATCTGGACGGCCTCCAGGGTGATCATGGTCCGGATCTGGCCGCGCTGGGTACCGACCGCACGCAGCATGCCGATCTCCTGGCGGCGCTCGATGACGCCCAGGGTCAGGGTGTTGACGATGCCCAGCACGGCGATGACCACGGCCAACGCCAGCAGGGCGTAGAGGATGGAGAGCATCTGGTCGATGGCGCCCGCGGATTCGCTGGCGTATTCCTCGCCGGTGGCGACCTGGACGACCACGAGATCCTTGACGGCTTCCTCCAGGTTGCTGCGCAGCTGCTCCGGGTCGGTGCCCTCGGCGGCGTTGACGCCCACCATCTGGGTGGTCAGCGATTCGCGGGGCACGAGCTCCTCGACCAGGGACTGGTTGACCGCGAAGCCCTGAATCATCTGGTTCGGCTCGAAGGTGCCGATGAGCTTGGCGTCGACCGCCTCGCCGAGGCCGCCGGCCTTAGTCATCGGGTAGGTCTGCCCCACCGTCCAGCCGTGCTCGGCGGCGTAGTCGGTGGTGGCGATGAAGCCCGGCTCCGCCTCGAAGTTCACGCTGCCTTCCGCTACATCCAGCTGGAAGAGGTTTTCCGGGTTGGTGTCCATGACCATGGACTGCTGGAAGCGGGGGCCGTAGTCCAGGCTGGCGTTGCCATCGATGGCCACCGGGGCCATGGACAGCGAGAGCACTTCGCCGACCCCGTCGGCCTCGCGGGCCTTGTCGGCCGTGTCGTTCGGCGTCGGGAAGGAGCCCGACTGCGGGCCGGCCAGGATGTAGTCGGCCGAGATCTTGTCATCCAGCACGTTGGAGATGGACGTCTTCATCGTCGCGCCCAGCATGCCGATTGCGGTCACCAGGGCGATACCCAGGGTTAGTGCGAAGGCGGTCGCGGCCGTGCGGCGCGGGTTGCGCCGGGAGTTGGTCGCGGCCAGGCGCCCGATGGCGCCGAAGGGGGCGCCGAAGACCTTGCCCAGCACAGGCACGATGGGCAGGGATAACGCCGGGCCGGCGAGGAAGAAGCCGACGATGACGAAGAGGGCGCCCACGCCGACGAGGATGGCGCGCGGGGTGGTCTCGGCATCGATAAGCGCGCCCGCGGCCGCCAGGGCCGCGCCGAGGACCAGGACGAGGCCGCCGATGATGGTGCGGACCTTGAGCGAGGATCCGGCGGCGGATTCGGTGGTGCGCATCGCCTCGACCGGTTCCACCGCGCCCGCGCGCTGCGCCGGCATCCAGGCAGAGACCACCGTGACGATGGTGCCCAGCACGAGCGGGACCAGGATGGCGGAGGCCGACAGGCCCAGCGAGTCATCCATCGGCATGCCCTGGCCGTTCATGACGGCCTTGATGATGGCGACCAAGCCGATGCCGGCCACGACGCCGAGGGCGGAGCCGATAAGCCCCACGATGAGGGATTCCATGACCACCGAACCGGTGATCTGCCCGCGGGAGGCGCCCAGGGCGCGCAGGAGGGCGAATTCCTTGGTCCGCTGCGCGACGATCATCGAGAAGGTATTCGCGATGATAAACGTGCCCACCAGCAGCGCGATAAGCCCGAAGGCAATAAGGAAGTAGTTGACGAATTTGAGCGCCCCGGAGATGGTCTCAGACAGCTCATCGGCCAGCTTCTGGCCGGATTCCGCCTCGACCTCGTAGGTCGCGTTGAGGTGATCGACCAACTCATCGGCGCTGACCCCTTCGGCCGCGGAGACGCGCAGCTGCTGGGAGTCGCCGTAGAGCTCGTTGAAGCCGTCGGCTTCCATCGACAGCGTCAGCCCGGAGCCCTGCTCGATGGCTGGCTCGACGATGCCGGAAATGGTCATCCGGTCCTGTTTGTCCGGGTGCACCACGACGACCTCGTCGCCGATCCCGATGCCGAATTTCTCGGCGGCCCCGGAGTTGACGACGACCTCATTGGTGCCCTGCGGGGCGTTGCCCTCAACGAGCTCCGCCGGCTGGCCCACCGTGTCCTCGGGCGCGTAGTACGGCACCAGCGCGGACGTACCGCCCTGGGTCTGGTAGGCCTCGGAATCGGAATTGGCCACGACGACCGTCTGGCTCGACTGCATGTTGACGCCGCCGACCTGGGGGTCGTCGGCCAGCTGCTGCCGCATCTCCGCGTTCAGCAGCGGGCCGCCCTCCTTCTGGGAGACAGCCGCATCTACGCCGGTAAAGGAGTTCGACACCGCGGAGTCAAAGGTCGACGACAGCGAGTTGGTGAACATGAACGAGCCCGCGATAAACGCGGTGCCCAGCACCACGGCAAGGACCGTCAGGCCCAGGCGCAATTTGTGGGCCAGAATATTGCGCAGGGACACCCTGCGCATGGTTTTGTTCTTACCCATACTTAGCTCTCAATCTCCGCCATAATCTGGTGGATGGCCTCCATGGAGGGATCCTCCAGCTCGTGGACCAGCCGGCCGTCGGCCAGGAAGACCACCCGGTCGGCGTACGATGCCGCCTTGGCGTCGTGGGTAACAATGACGACGGTCTGCCCGTCCTGGTCGACACTGGTGCGCAGGATGTCCAGGACCTCAGCGGACGAGTTCGAGTCCAGGTTGCCGGTCGGCTCGTCACCGAAGATGATCTCCGGGCGGGAGACCAGCGCGCGGGCGCAGGCCACGCGCTGCTGCTGGCCGCCAGACAGCTCGGCCGGGCGGTGCTCGAGGCGCTGCGCCAAGCCCAGGCGGGTGGTGATCTCGTCAAACCAGGCCTTATCCACCTTCTTGCCGGCGATATCCACCGGCAGCGTGATATTTTCCGCCGCCGTCAGCGTCGGCACCAGGTTAAAGGACTGGAAGATAAAGCCCAGCCGATCGCGGCGCAAGGCCGTAATCTCCTTGTCGCTGAGCTGGGACAGATCCGTATCACCAATCAGGGCGGCGCCACTGGTGGCGGAGTCCAGCCCGGCCATAGTGTGCATCAGGGTGGACTTGCCGGAACCCGACGGCCCCATAATCGCCGTGAACTCCTGGCGGCGGAAGTCGATGGTCACGTGGTCTAGTGCGGAAACTGAGGTCTCCCCCTGGCCGTATTGCTTAAACAGCTCGATGGCCCGGGCTGCGACCGCCGGGGTCGAGGCGCCGACGGGGGAAGCGGCAGAATGAGTCATGTTTTCACTTTCTTCACTGTAGATAACAACTATTACAGCTTAGCGTGCGATATCATCTGACGCATCACCGCCCCACCGGCTATACATACAATCTCGGACAAGAAAGCAGCCACGAAAAGGGCGCAAGGAATAGAGCAGAGATCAAAAAAAGAAAGGGTTTCCGGCCGGTGGCCGGTAACCCTCCCTTAATGGTTATTGAATTATGTGTTGTTGTTTGGTGTCGGCGGTAACCTACTCTCCCACAACCTCCCGGTTGCAGTACCATCGGCGCGACGCAGGCTTAGCTTCCGGGTTCGGAATGGGTCCGGGCGTTTCCC
>JAQYQB010000028.1 GCA_028726465.1 Mycobacteriaceae bacterium
TGCGACTCGATTACCAGGTTCGCGGCTTCACACCGGTACTCCGGCGTGTATTTCTTGCGCTGTTGACTCACAATGAACATCCTCTCCTACGGACACAAGATCCGCACCAATAGGGTGTCCACTAAACGAGGGTAACCTCAAAGTGGCTGGGGTAGCGCTGGCTGTTCCCTGCGCCCCGGAAAGGGCGATCATTAGGCTAATAGCGACTGCGGATAGCGAGCGAAAAGGTTTCTTCATGACGGCAAACTCCTTCGAGGACGGAATAGTTGAGCAGAAATTCGTTGAAGAGCTGCATTTGTACTGCTCTCAACCGGAACTTGAAAGGCTGATAAAGCGGTTTAAAAGTTCCTTCGCTCAAGAATTTCACGAATTGGATGACTTTTCTCCCGTTGCAGTGGAAACCGAAGAAGACGACTATAATCTAGCTATCGAAGCAGCAGGTAGGGGCGATTTTGAGGATCTTCGAGCTTACGTAATAAAGCAAGAGTTTGTTTTCCCTGTCCGAAAAAAGAACGAGGAAGATCTCGACAAAATCAGCAATAGGGTCTTCGGGATTGTTGGAGAAACTGTTGAGGATGTCCCCTATTTCAGCTTCCTTGACCTGGAAGGGGATCGGACCTAAGTAGCCCCAGCGATTCTCCGCGTTCTGAGACGCCTGCACCACGCCTGGGTGATGTGCTCGACGCTCAAGAGCGCATAGAGCGCCCCGGACGACGGGGCGGGCGCGCTGGCTGGCGTTAGCCGCGTTCAAAGTCAGCGATAACCAAGTCAGCCGCCGTCGCCGTCTGCGTCGACACCTGGCGCTGCCGCGCGTACGGCTGCGCCGCACGCTTGCCCCTGAATTTTTCGTGCCCGACAGCCCCGCCCTGTACGTGCTTTTTCCCGAGGCCACCACGGAATCTCGGCAGATTGCCCGGGAGGATAGCGATTACCTGACACAGCCAAAAGCCGCCGAAAACTCGGCGGCTTTTCTATGCTGACCACGCTCTACGAGCGCTAAGCGCTCTAGGATATGGGACAGGTGCGGGACCCCTGTGGTACTACGACGCGGTTGGTACACCCCGGATGCTAAAAGGGGAAAAGGGGGTCCTTGGGGCTATGACAAGATCAGGCATAAGCACGGAATTTGGAACCTATATACGATAAACAAGTACTTTAAAGGGCTCTGCGAAGCGAGGATGGAAGGTACCGACCGTATCTATGAAACTCCTATCTATGAGGCTGTCCGCACTAATGATGGAAAAAAGGTTGGAACTGGAAGATCATTTGAACTTCGAGCAGTAATAGAAACTACAGTGTGGGTCCCTGGAGGACTAGAGCTACGTGGAGTGAAGACAATGTTCCCGCTACGTGAGTCCAATGATGGCAGCGACGTGGTTCCCCAGTGGTTCAATATGGAGAAAAACATAGATTAAAATAGGCGCGGTGAGGCAGGGGGTAAATGATTAACCGTGGCCGGTTCGTGGAATATAAAGCTCTGTGCCCATCTTTTTGTCTGCCTTCGCTCTCCTCAATTCTATAAAGCGTTGAGGCGTGTTGTCGCTAACGGTTCCGAGCCATTTTATTTTATCTCCGCAACCGTAGTCTAAATCCCCGGCGAATGGATCACCGGCAAGCTGATCTGCCCAGGCCTTGACAGCAGTATCTTCTTCCGATGAGACTCCCCCAGTACTCGGTATTGGGGGCATTTCCATGCCAACATACGCAAGTCCTTTCGTGGACATTACTGAGAATACGCAGTAGACGTACTGAGCCGTTCTCCAAGCTGCCCGTAGCTCGACAGCTCCGGAAGAAATGAGGTTTTCTTGAGCAAAATACCGCTTTAAAAGCGAATTCATGTAATGGGCAAAAGACGTTATGCTCCAATTATTTACCATGTTTCACTCCTCGTATTCGCGCTACTGACAGTCAATGCAGCTTCCGCAGTCCATACCAACTGCATAGTACCTCTTGGGGTTACCCGCAAATCTGCGAGCCCAGAAATTGCGACACTCCTTCGTAGGAGTATTGCTTCTTCCATCGTGCCAATGACCTCGGTCGTTCCATGTCCTTTACCTCAATTCTCTCGTAAGAGTGGAAGACTATTTCCTCGTTCGAAGGCTGTGCTTAGCTCTCAGCTGAACCGTTGGCTACATTCAGCCATAGCCCGCGCATCCATCGGTCGACGACGTAGAGACGCCAAATCAACTTGATCATCTCACGTCGCGATGAGTGCGCCGGGATCTCAAGGGCAGCGCCCTTCGAGAAGTCCTCGAGGATCCGCCAAAATGTAGGCTGTGTCTTGGATTTAAGCTTCTCAAGATTCGGCGACTCTAGTAACTCGGCCGCTAATTCTCGCGCGAGCGTTTCGGTATATTCTCGTGGCTTAAGTGTCTTCAATCGTTCATCGACATACGTATCTTTGGAGTCAACAAACTCAGGAACTGCACTTTGACGCTGCTCGTAACTATCTCGGCCTATTTTTTCGTCTGCCCCTCGCGACTCAAACAACCAACTGCCGCCATTTGAAAGAGGGACTCGGTTTCCAGCGGGCCAAATAAGCTCCAGCGCCCTAAACAATGCACGTTCCGACACTTTCTCTGACATCGTCAGAGCATCCGATACAGCTGCAACCTCGGCATCTGCAATGGGATAGGCTATTACCGCATCCCGCTCGTAGAGGTTGATATGCCCTTGAAGCCAACGTCCAGACCGGAAACTCCGTGCGAAAAGGTAAAGGTATTCAATCGATTGGTTCACAGCAACGTCGCTCGCCCACTGCTCTAGGAACTGGTTATATCCCTCTATTAGAGAATCAGCAGCAAGCCAGGTCGCTTGCCGGCGGAGCGCATTCTTCAACGACTGTGGGGTGTAGGACAACTTGTTAGCCTGTCCGCCTTTCATGAGCGGCCACTGCCCAAGAACGATAGGATCACCGTCATGCCGAGGGCTAGAACCTTCGTACAAAGCCGTGTGCGGTTCCGAAGGAGGCACACCATCGGAAAGCCTAATTATCCTATCTACCTTATCCGACGTTGCGGATAGATCAACTTCCTTAGGTGCTGTGACATGCAGTGGAGTTCCTGCTAGGGAGCACAAGGTTTGCGCCACCCTAACTTCTTCGTCATAAGGACGCCCGTAAGTCACCGCATACAGTGGAAGTTTTCGGTTACTCAACAATCCCAGGAGGATGCGGCTGTCTTTTCCCCCGCTCATGCGTAGTTGTACGTCTCCGCCGCCGAAGTCCCGAAAAGCACGCTCCGTCGCATCCTGGAGGGCAGATGCCAAGGCTTTGCCGCCTTCTTCCTCTGTATGAAACTTGTCTAACCGTGAGTGGTTCCCCGCAGGAGCATCGATAATCCGAATACGCCCAGCACGGATTTCCAAGGCCTGATCTACCGCAAGTGTTGATACCTTTTCATAAGGCGACGCTGAACTCACGTTGTACCCAAAAAGCACGTACTCATCCAAATAATCGTCCGAAAGCTTCACATCTGCCAGGACTCCTTCGACGCGAGCCAGAGCTGCTAGTAGTGGGCGATTTGAGACCACTACGAAGTCTTCGTTCTCTGCGTAGTGCGCAGTTTCCAGAGCAGGCACGGTGTTCCAAATTGTCACGCAGTCGCGGTATCGCTCACCAAAAACTGCAACGTACGAACCCCACAGCGGGTCGGTGAAAACGAGCTTTTCGCCACGTCGGCTTACATAGTGAATCAGATCTTCGCCAACGTCTTGGCCCGAGGAATAGGCCCACCAATCCTTCTTCTTGCGTACAGAATTGGGTTCCTTGTCACGAGCCCAGGTAAGAATGGACGCCAGACCATCAGCTCCCGGTGGTACGATTTTCGGTTCAGCTCCGTAGTGGTTACCGACCACGGCACGATAGGTTGTAAACACCCGCCGCAAAAACTCCGAGCTCTGTTTCACACGTTGCTCGGATCCGCCTTCGCGCTGGCGTTCCTTGGGGATAGCTAATAAGAAAATACTCATTTATTTCTTTCGAGAGAGGAGACCGGTCTAGGACAAACGCAGCTTAGGTATTGCCTACCTTAGAAGTCTTTAGAGAGAATACCGGCCCACTGGGTGTAAATACTGTCCGTGTTCCACTTCGCCGCATTTTGACGGGCTCTGAAGCTCATTTCCTTGAAACGTTCGAAAGAGCGGGCGGATAGAACGACTTCGGCCATTTGTGCAAGATCTTCGTAGACATTGTCACTGCCAAAGACGTCCATCGAGCCGGCACGACTCCAGACTATTGGCACAGCTCCGGAGGCCATGCCTTCGGTTGGGGCGAGGTGAAAACTTTCTTCATCACTGGGTGAAAGGACGAATCCGATTCCTCGCAACCAGGAAGCAATGTCCGTGCTGAACGGTTCGAAAACAACGTGGCTGGAAAGAAGCTCATCTTCTCGTAGGCGTGCGAAAAAGTCGAGGTATTTGTGCCTCTGTAGGTTGTCTTTCCACACGTAGGGGTAGTCCCAAGGCATTCGCCCCTTGATGTGGAGATAGTAGCGGTCGTCCTGTTGTAGTAGCTTGCTGAGCAGATCCAAAGCCTTGTCGGGGCGCTTCAAGAACGGCACCATCCCAACGAGGCCTAAGTGGTAGCGAGCATCTGGCCCCTTCGGGCGCGAAAAGTCTTTGGTGTCAATCATGTTCGGGACCACCTGGACCTTGCCGTCTAGTTCGGGAAGGAATTCAATGGTGGCCCGTCGATAGTGCTCCGAGACCGTGAGCACAGAATCAACTGCTTCTAAGTTCGCGTCGGCGAACCAGGGAGCCCGATTGCGTGTTTCGAATCCGTGGAGGCGAGCAATAAGGCGAGTATCTTCGGCCTTGTGGTTTGAATAGTACGTCAAGTTTGGGCCAGCGAACTCGCAGAAGATGACGTCGGCCCATTGGGCTAGCTCGTTGCTTTGTGCCTCATCGTGCTTGTGTAGCGACTCCCAATGGTCGAACTTAATCTCAAAGCGAGGATCCTTGAGCAGCCGAGAAAGCAGTTCGCCAGCGAATTTGAGGTCGTGGGATGCCACCAGTAGCTTCGTCGGCTCATACGCATTTTCGTCGTCTTTATCATTGCGCAAGACCATCGCGCGGGTAAAGACGTCGCGCAAGCGTTGTACAGCAGAGCTCATCGAGTATTGGTGAACCACACGCTGGACAGAGTCTTGAACCTGCGGGACTGAGCCAAGATTCGTCGCAATGGTCTCGGCTAGCAGGTCAACGTCAGTCTGTGCGTTAACGAAGAAGGGATAATCAGCCCCCAAGAGGAGCTCATGGTCGCCATTGCGGTTAATTACCGGCGGAGTGCCGGCTGCTGCGTATTCCAAGGCCTTTGTGGAGATCTCCATGCTGGAGTCCAGCTTTGAAGTACGCCACCCGATTCCCAGATCTGCCTCCGAAATCATGCGCAGAGACTCTTCGCGCGCGACCGCACCTACTGCCGTGACTCCGGGGTACTCCCCGCGTTGGGCAGACTCAAGTGCCTGGGCCATTCGACTACTCCAGCTCGGATCGTCCTTGTCCCGATTGATCTTTGCTCCGATGACTGTCAGGTGGGCACGCACTCCCCTCTCCTGGAGTTTGGCCGGCAGCTCCAGCATCTCCAAGGTCTTCCAGTCCTTGGCGAATTTACCCGCGTAGACGATCTCCAGTGGTCCCTCATTCCCCGCACTATCTTGTGTCATGTCGGCAAAGGCTTTGTCGGGAATCATGGGAGGAAGGAGGTAGGTTTTCCCAGGGGCCGAAGGCGCAAGGGCTTCGAAATAGGAGCGGGAAGTCTCCGTCTGCGAGAACAAGCCAGCTGAGCGAGAAGCAACGCGCTCTAGACGGTTCAAGCCATTAGCGGATAGCTTGCTCGGCGGAAATGGCAGGTCAGTGACGTAGGACCATAGGATTTCGCTAAGCCCCTGATCCTTGCAAAATGCATTACACGCTTCGAGGCCGCGGACCACAACGGCATCAAGGCCTTCCGCAGCGTGGATTTCCTTCACGCGAGCAGCACACTGCCCAATATCGCGGACGCTAATTTCCCCGCTCGAAGGATTCGGCACGTAGTCAATGGCTACATTGTCCAAGACCGAAACCGCTGATACCAGCTTCTTGTCGGTCGGTTCAGTCTTCAAAACCAGCCAAACCTCGTCGAAGACTCGGCTAAGGACCTCGGTGATCGACATCATCCAGATGGAAGAGCCGTCAATAATATTGGGGTTAATGTCAGCGTATACAGCAGCCTTAGACATTGAGTGTGCTCTCCTTTTCCAGATAGTTCTCTAGCTGGGCGTAAATCGCCAAGCCTTCCAACTGCGACCTATCATCTTCGCCGTCACCAATTACGTAGTCTGCTGCCTCTCGCAACGAATGTGTCAAGGTCGTGACCTCGGCTCCGGCAAGGACGAGCACAATGGCCCCTTGCTTCTTCGCTAGGTTCAATGACTCCATTAGCTCGAGGAATGCTTGCAAGCGGAAAGACTCGAGCCCGTGCGCCCACGCCCCCTTATTGAAAGCTTCTTCTTCGATAATCACGTAGTCCTGTGGGGCAGCCACTGCGCGCCGGGTTTGATTCGGCTCGAGCGTCTCTAGGTCTACCGAATCAGACAGATCCGACATCAATTCAGTTGTCCCAATGACCGCTACACGTTTAGCCCATCGATCATCGGAGGAGTCGAAGACCGCACTGAAATTCTGATATTTATCGCTAGTTACGCTGATGGCGGCTGCCCCACGACCGATAACTCCCGGCGCATTCGACCGCTGCACAGAGGATGCAGGGATCGCTCCGGCAGCGTATACACTTCCTGCTTCAGCTTCGAACGGCGAAGTATTATTTGGAGCATCTGCAGGCACTGGATTTGCGGGCGCACTAGATTTGCCAGTACGCGCTTGGAGCTGTTCAATGACCGTATTTCTTTGCGAGGCCGCGTTCGAAATATGCGGATCCAGGTTCTTGAGGCGAGCATCCACCTGACGGAAGTATTGCCGAAGTTCACCCACTGACTGCTTTGCCCAAGACAAAAACCCCACGGCGAAAATAAGAGCGACAAGGCCACCGGCCAGAGCGAAGATGGTTTCCACGACGCCTTGCGGCACGACGAAAGCCACTGCAAACAGCACAAACGCCACGGCTAGAAGCAGCGTCAATGCTTTACCGTGGCGAATTTTGCCTAGAACACTCATCCTGGGCCTTTCCACAATTATCCAGACTAATTTCAACTGCTAATTTAGAATACACAAGGTATCTCACCCTCGTGAGGTAACTGGGGAACCTCCGTTTAACCCAAAACGACGTTCGGAGCCCGGTAAGCCGCGGTGACTTCCTGGAGGTACTCGTGCGCGGGATCTTTGTTGTCCTTGCCCATCAGGCGTGCCCACTCGTGGTACTGGGGAGAGACCACGTCGGTGGGCCCGTCGGCGATGATGTGTCCCTTGCTGATCCAGATGCAGCGCTGGCAGTTCTTCTCTACCTGCCCGATGGAGTGGGAGACGAGGAAGAGGTTGCCGGCGCGCTCTAGGACCTCGGCCATGCGCGCCTTCGCCTTGGCGCCGAAGGCGGCGTCGCCGGTGGATAGGGCCTCGTCGATGAGGAGGATATCCGGCTTGACGGCGGTAGAGATGGCAAAGCCCAGGCGGGAGCTCATGCCGGAGGAATAGGTAGACATGGGGCGCTTGATGGCATCGCCTAGCTCGGTCCACTCGGCGATGAGCGGGATCTGCGCGCGAGCCTCCTCCGGTTTCATGCCCAGCGCCAGGCAGCCCAGGTAGATGTTCGTCTCCCCGGACAGGGACCTCTGCAGGGCGGGGCTGACCCCCATCAGCATCGGCTGCGAGCGCACCAGGATCTTGCCGCTGGTGGGTGACTCGCCCCCGGCGATGAGGTTAAGCAGCGTGGATTTGCCGGAGCCGTTCAGGCCGATGATGCCGACGGACTCGCCGGGCGCGGCGACCAAGGAGGCATCGGTCAGCGCGTCGACGACCATCTTGTTCTTGCCCGCCCGCACGGTCCGGGCGTCGTCGGAGCGGGACTGGCTGATGACGTAGCGCTTCGAGACGTTCTGGACGACGACGTTGGCTTCCTCCACGTAGTGGACGTTGTCGTCCGCGTTCGCCTCGCTCGTCGCCGCGGTGCTAGTGGCGGTCTTTGCTTGGTCGGTCTTATGCAAGTCGGACATATTTGTGCTCCGCTCCCCAGAAGTAGATGAAGCCCACCACGAACGTGCCGACGGTCCAGGCCAGCAAGGTCAGCCACGTGGAAAGAGCCGGACAGGTTCCGTAGATGGTCGAATCACGGATCGCCGTGAGGAAGATGTATGCCGGATTGTGCGACATGAGCTCCTGGACGGCCGGCGTGTGGGAGAAACGATCCAACGAAAACATCACGCCGGACAGGAAGAACCACGCCTGCGTCACAATGCCGATGAGGGCTTTGACGTCCGGGATTTCGGCGGTCAGGCGCGCCACGATCATCATCAGCCCACAGCCGAAGATGTGCAGCATCAGGTACAGCGGCACCACCAGGATGATGGTCCAGTTGGGCGGGGTGCCCCACTGCGCCAAGAACGCCAGGATCATGCCGATGAGCGCGGGCAGGAGGTTATCGATGCCGGCGCGCAGGGTCTGCGAGAATGCCAGCGAGGCCCGCGGGAAGGCAAAGGTGCGGATCATCCCGCGGGACTTGGTAATCAGGCCGCTGCCGGCGGAGAACAGGCCCGTAATCATGCGCATGAACATGATGCCGAGGATGAGGTAGCCAATGAAGTTCTCGATGCCGCGGGAGGTCTTGAACAGGTAGCCGAACAGGAAGCCGTAGAAGGCCACGTCCAGGATCGGGTTGGCCACCAGCCACAGCTTCCACAGGCGGTAGTCGCGCGTGGAGCGCAGGGCCTTGGAGCGGGCTTCCGCGATGACGAAGAAGCGGCGTTCCCAGAGCTGCTGGATATAGGTGGGCAGGCTGGGCCGGGGGTTGAGCGGTTTCAGCCCCTCCGGGGACACGATCTGGACCGGACCGTCGGAATGGGTGATCTGCTCGTTGAGCTTCTGGAAATAATCGACGCTCCGGGAGTTCTCCCGCTTTCGGTGACGACTCATTTACCTAGGCCCCCTTTCCGTTGCCTCATTGTCTTGACGTACCTCTTTGTTTTCACTTGAAACTTCAACCAGTCTAGTCAACTTCCTTTAGCAAATGATAAAGGGTTTTTACTATCGCGTCCGTGTCGCCGGATGGGCTGTAGAAGTCCAGCGGTAGCTGCGACAGCGGCGAGTCGGCGGTGACAATCCCCCACACCGGCGTGGTGGAGGCAGAATAATCGGAGTACTTCGACGGCAGGAACGGGTTGACGGCGAAGGCGGACCCGGTGGTCTCCGCGTCGTTGACCAGCAGCACGTCGTAGTCCTCCGTGGTAGCCAAAAAGTCCAGGTAATCCGCGTAAGGGTAGGCGCGCACATCGACGGGCGCTCCGGGTGCTTCGGCGGCCTGCTGCCACCGGAGGGCATCGACGGCCGCGGGGTTGCCGCAGTAGATGTGCAGGACAAAGCGCTGGCGCGCGTTTTCCGGCAGGATGGCCAGCGCCCGCAAGACCGGGCCCATGCCACGGTTGGCGTAGAAGTTGCCGAAATAGGCGATGTTGATCTTATCTGGAACCGCTTGGGCCTTAGAGTCACCCAAGGAAAACAGCTCCCTCAGCGGCGGGGTGTGCGGCCGGATGACGGATTTCGCCCGCGCTTCTTCTTGCAGCCCCTCCGGGTACGGGGCCAGCATGACCTCGCGCTGGTTGGCGTTGGTAAAGACCAGGCGGTCGGCGTGGATGAGGGTCACGGCCTCAGTCAGGGCGAAGTGGGTCTCCAGGGCGAGACCCGGCCACCGGCTGGAAGAGACCGCCCGCCGCAGCTGCAGCGTGGTCAGCCCCGGGGTGATAGCTCCTTCCCGGGGCTCGCCGTCCACGCCGAAGCGCAGGGGATCGGAAAATTCCGCCTCCCAGTAAAGCCCCGGGTGCTTGAGCTTGACCAAGGCCGCGGCCACGTGGGAGCCGGACCACAGGGCACGCGAGTACATCTCCTCGTAGGGGTGGGCGGATTTCATCCGCTTGCCGGCCACCCGCGCGGCCTTCCGGGCAAAGCTGGAGATCAGCGGCCAGGCCGCGAACGAAGGATCGACCCGGATCTCGGTCCGCTGGGCCAGGTAGGGCTCGACGATAAGCTGCGTCGACGGATCCTGCGAGCGCACGCGGGACATATCGGCGAAGATGGCGTCGACGAGCTCGCCGCGTGCGGCGATGTGCTTGGCCACGACGTTGGCCGCGGTATCCGCATAGGGCGGGAAGCAATAGGAGATCACCAGCCGGCGCGCTTTGCCCGTGCGCAGGTCGGCCCACGGCAGGCCCGGCACTTTGAGGCTGACTGCCTCCGCGATTGCCGCGTCCACGTCCTCCGGATTCGTCTTCAGGTAATCGCGCACGAAGGAGAACTGGGCGGCCTCCAGGCTCTCACGTGCTCTTGCGGAGGCCTCCGGGACATCGATGCCGCGCAGGCTAGCGATGCAGGCCAGGCGCTGGCGCACACTGAATTCGTACGAGCTTTCCTGCCGGCTGACCGACCCGGCGCGCTGGGTGCGCAGGTAGGCGGCCCCGGCGTGATCCTGCGGCACGCGCAGGGCCAGGTCCGGGTGCTTGAGCAGGTGCGCGAAGAAGACCACGTCCTCGCCGGAGGCCAGGTCTTCGGCGTAGCGGTAGCGGGTCAGGACCGCGCTCGGGACCACCTTGCAGGCGTTAAAGCCCAGGGCCCAGGCGGTGCTGCGCGCAAGCTGCGTCGTCCCCGCCAGGGCCTTAATCCGCACGCCCAGGCTCGTGGACTCGTCGCGCTGCCCGGCGCGCACGTCCACTATCGGCAGCAGCGCGCCCACCCCCGGCCCCGCGGTGGCCAGCCCTAGCTCGAGGAAACGCGGCTCGAGGCAGTCGTCATCGTCGAGGAAGGTGACGTATTCCCGCCGCACCGCGGCCAGCCCGAGGTTGCGGGCGCGGCTGGCGCCTGGGGCATCGCTAGTCAGAACCCGCAGGTTCAGCCCCGGGTGCTCCGCGCGCGCCTGGGCCAGGGCCTCGTAGCTGCCGTCGGCCGGCCCGTTGAGCACCACGATGACCTCGAAGAGCTCCGGGGCGAGCGTCTGTGCCGTCAGGGAGTCGACCACGGCTGGCAAGCGCTCGCGGCCCTGGTACGAGGGCACGACGACGCTGATACCCGGCTGGAATGCTCCGCGGCTCATCGCAGCTTCTCCAATCCCTTGTAGAGGTAGGCCACCAGCGTGGCCGGCAGGTACTGTTTGATGGGCTTGGCCAGCGGCACCACCTTCTTGACCACCAGGGAGCCCAGGCTGGGCTCCGACAGCGTCGGCTCGGCAGGCTCTGGCTCGGGCTCCGGGCCGACCCCCGCCTGGGCGGCTAGCCCCCGCACGAAGTCTTCGCTGGAGCGGGTCGGGCCCGAGGCTGTGCCTAGGCGCAGCCGCAGCCATCCTCCTTCAGCCTCGAATCCGGTCACGCACGCGCGCTCTTCCGGGACGTCTGCGCGCAGCAGCCCCACCATCCGCGCCAGGTGTTTAGTATCTGCCCAGTACTCTGCCTGCGCGTGGCCGGCGCTGAGCCACCGGGAGGCGGCGTCCAGGGTGAGTGGCTCGGGAGTATTGACCAGGATGAGCCGGCCGCCCTCGGCGGGCCACGTGTCCGGCAGCCCGGACAGGAAGATGGCATCCCCGGGAACGGAGGCCAGGGAGACCGGCGCCGCGGAGTCGTCAAGGATTACCACCGGGCGCGCGGGCTCCGCGGCGGGGCGCTCCGGGTTTTGAAGCTTCGTGCTGTTTGTGGCCTGGTAGGCCTCTAGGCTGCTGATACGCATGGTGAATGTGCCGCCTACCTGGTCGCGTTCTGCCGGTTGCGCTGCAGGTGGGCGTTGTTGCGCTCAATCCGGGCGAGGATGTCGAGCAGGTTGGCCGGCACCACCTCGTCGCGCTGGTGCTCCACCCACTTCCTGCCGGTCTCCCCGACCTGGAGCATCTCCGGGTTCTTAGCGAGGCTAATCCACAGCTCCGCTAGGGCCTCCGGGTTTTCCGGCTCCATCACGTGGCCGGCGCGCAGCTGGTGGATAAGCGACGCGGCCTCCCCGGCTACGGCCGCGCTGATGTGGATACCTAACTGCATGAGCTCGTAGGTCTTGGACGGGATAGCGCGCTCCAGGGCGTCCCAATCGGTCAGGTGCACCAGGGCGGTATCCGCCCACTCGTAGTATTCCCGCAGTTGGTCGGCCGGCAGCCGGTGGTGGAACTCGACATCGAGGCCCAATTCTTCCGCGCGCTCATTCAGGGCGAACCAGGTAGCGCCGTCGCCGATCATCCGCAGGTGCACGTCCAGGCCCTTGTCCCGGGCGATCTTGGCGGCCTCCAGCGCGTTTTCCAGCTTCTGGGCCCGCCCCAGCGTCCCGGCGTACAGGACGTTCAGGCCGCCTTCGCGCGGTGTGCTGACCTGCCGGTCGTAGTCCGAGCGGGGCGCGAAGACGTTGCGGATGGTGGTCAGCTCCGGCTTGGGTCCCGGCATGGTCCGGGCGAAGTAGTTGGCCAGGTAGTCGCTCTCGCGCTGTGTGGTGGTGATGACGCCGACGGACTTGCGCAGCGCCGAGTACATGGTTTTCTCGGTGGCCTTGGTCAGCACTTGGAGCGGCCCGCGGCTCAAGATCTTTTCGCGCAGGGTCCTCCGTCCGGTCCCGGAATTCCAGTCGCGGCTCTCGCGCAGCAGATCCGGCCAGGCGTCGCGCAAATCGAGAACGTAGGGCACCCGGTGGATACCCGCGACCAGCCGCGTCACCGCCGAGGTCGGCAGGGCCGGCACGGTGCCGATGACCAAGTCCGGCCGCAGTTTGCGGACCTGGTGGGAGGGGTTCAGGTGCATCAGCACCATTGAAGCGGCTACCGATGCCTGGTTGAAAATCCGCTGCGTCAACGAGCGGCCCGCGGGGAAGAACCCCGAGCGGATGATCCGCTCCCCTGCCGGGCCTTCTTCGGCGTGCTGCGCGGAGCGGAAACTGCGCTGGTCCAGCCATTGCCGGAGAGAGATTTTGCGCTGGTAGTGCGGGGGCGGCGCGATGACGGTGACCTGGTGCCCGTTGCGAATGAGGATCCGCGAGAGCCACGCCCACCGCCGCTGCGGTACCCCGTTTTCCGGATACCAGTACTGGGAAAGGACAAGGATCTTCACGGCAAACTAGGTGCTTTCTCTCACGGACGGATGTCTGGCTTTCTCAAGTACTGGGCCGGTGGCTCAGTATCAACCAAAGATTATCTAGATTTTTTAGTAACCACTTTTCCTACCTTACTTCCGATTGCTCGCTCGGAAAGCTCAATTCGGCACTCCGAAGGAAAAACGGGAGGGATTTACCGAAGCGGCGCACCCCCATCCCCACCACGCGGTAGCCATCCGGGAGGAAAACCTCCACCGTGCTGGAACCGCTCCCCGGGCGGGAGTCCAGGTATTTGTAGTAGCCCACCTCCGCTTGCGCGGACTTCGGCACGCCCGGCAGCGAGGCGCCGCCGGGGACTGGGCGCCCGTCGGCGGTCTGGATGTCCAGGGTGACCAGCCCTTGGTGGGGCCGGGCGGTCGGCGCGAAAATATGATCAAGCTCCAGGCGGAAGGATTGCAGCGGCCGGGGCATCGCTAGCCGGGCGGCTGTCCAGACCAGGGTGGGGCGGGGCAAGGCAGAGGCAGTGCGCTCGTCCACGACCAGCGGTGCCACCGTGGGAAACAGGCGCCCCAGGGATTCGCCGTCCTCGAAGCGCGGGTACTTGGACATCGCCTTGACCAGGCCCGACATGGAGGGCCCGTCCTTGGCGCGCAGGACGTTGTCCTGGGACAGGTGGTTGAAGCGGAAATACCCCAGCTTGCGCGAGTCCAGGATGACCGGGCTTTTCCGGTCCACCATGTTGTGCGGGGCCGGCCGGGGCGATTGCAGCTTCCCGTCCTCGGCGAACTGGCAGACGTACATCAGCCCCATGGAGTTCATGGGGAAATGCGCCTGCCGCAGGTTCGTCACGCGACCCCGGTGGAGGATGCCCTCCACCCCGAGCGGCAGGCTGACGGCCATCCCGCAGTACTCCGGCCGCACGTAGCGCGCCATGGTGGCGAAGTATTCGGTGCTCAGCACGTCGTCATCGTCGAGCCGGTACTGTCCGAAGGCCTCGCCCGCGGCCACGTGCTCGCGCGCGATCTCTGCCAACGGGGTCCCGGCCTTGCCGTCGGGCCGCTTGTCGAGGTGCAGAAAATCGTAGCGCTGCGCCGCCTCGGCCAGGCTGCGCTGGTACTTTTCCGGCAGCGACTCCGAGTAGGAGACCACGTGCACCACGTCGAAATCCCGCGCGGCCGCGGCCAAGGCCGGCAGCGTGTGCTGGATGAAGATTTCCTCCCGCAGGTCTAAGCGGGCCGGGGCGTAGAGCTCTTTCTTGTAATTCTCCACGCTCTTCGCGGTTTTCGCGTTAGCTTTAGCGCCCGCGGTCGCAGCGCCGTCCTGCTGGGTCAGCCGCCACGACGTCGAGGTCGGGTTGAACAAGCTGTACCGCGTGCGTCCGATGAAAAACATGTTGTACTCTCCCCTGCCCTAGTCCTCGTCTGCTTCCCGGCCCACGAAGACGTGGTCCCGGTTGAGCCCGTAGCTTTCCACGATCCCGTTGCGCTTCAGCGCCGAGGCCTCCACGTCCCAGGTGTGCCCGGCGGCGGCGCGGACCTGGATGTAGTTGAAACGGTCGGCCGAATAAATCTTCCCGCCCGCGGCGGCCACGTCGCGCAGGAACTGGGTGTCCTCGCCCCTGCCGAGCTCCCGGAAGGGATGCTCCACAAATGTCTCCCTCCTGCCGGTCAGCGTCGCGCCCAGGACCAGGTCGGTCCACAGGTGCTCGCGCCACGGTTTGCGCAGTACGAGCTCGTTGGTGTCGGCCAGGTACAGGTAGGACGCCTGCTTGCCCACGACGTCGGCCCCGGAATAGCGCAGGGCGTTGACCTGGTCGCGCAGGTAGTCCGGCCCGTAGCAGTCGTCATCGTCCATCTTGGCCACGTAGTCACCGCTGGCCTCGCCCACCAGCCCGTTGAGGACCTCGCCCAGGCTCGCCTCCGCGGGAAACTTGCGCAGGCGCACCCCATCCGGGACCTGCTCCGGGGCGGCAATCCCGTGAAGGCCCACCAGGACTTCTAGCTCGACCTCGCGCTGGCCCACGATCTGGTCCAAGGCCTCTGCCACGCGCTCCGGCCGGTTGGTAGCCATGATGACCGTGACCTTCGGCCGGCCGGTCCATTCGTTGTCCGCAGGCAGGCCCGCAGCTTGGACGATCTGCTCGGCGCGGTGGGTATAGGTGTGCCCCTCCCAGATGATCCGCTGGGCCTTATGCACCATCCGGTCCCGCGCGAGCGGGGAGCGCACCAGGGCCTCGATGCTCGCCGCAGCCGCATCGATAGCTTCCTCCGCGTCCTCGACGGGCTGTGCCACGGGGCCGTCGATGCTCAAGACCTCGCCGGGGCCGAACAGGCGGGATATCCCCTCTGCCGGTGTGGTTGCCACCGCGGTGCCGGCGGCGAGCAGCTCAATCACGCGGCGGGAAAACATGGTCGGGCTATCGGTGATGGTGTTGACGTTGAGGAAGACCTTGTAGCCGCGGTACGCGCTGAGCATCCGGCCATAGGGCAACGCGCCTACGACCCACTCGCCGAATGGCTCCGGGAAGGTGTATTTTTCGTCCACTTCCTGGTTGCGCGAATAGATGGTCAGCGCCGAATGCAGGTTGTCGCTAGCTAGCAGCCCGGCGCGCAGGATGAAATCCATCTGCCGGGCGCGGTCCGGGAATTTGTGGCGGAAATAGGTTCCCGCAAAGCAGAGGTCCCCGCGCTGGTAGCGCCCGCTGACTCCAGTGCGAATGGGGTTGTGCACCCGCGGCTGGGCGGCGAAGGGAGCGACCACCACGCGGCTGCCCGGCAGCGCCTCCTGGTAGCGGGGCGCGCAGGCGGCATCGGTAGTAGCGACGACCTCAAAGAGCCCCGCGGAAGCGAGGAAATCCTCGAAGTGGGCCGGGTCCTCCTTGTTCCAGAACACCGTGGGGATGCCGGTGCTCCGGCAGTGCGCGACCAACTCGCGCAGGCTGTCCGAGGGGGCGTTGCTGCCGACGACCTGATAGCGCCACGCCCCGGAGTTTCCCTGCCAGGCGGACTCAACTAGCAGGAAATCAATACCTTCGGCAATCTCCTCGCGCCAGTTGTCCGGGGAGACCGGCACCAGGTCGAATTCCCCTCCCCAGGCAAGGTGCGAGAAATCATCCAGGATGGCGCCCACCCGGTAATGGCCAAAAGGCTTGGGCCGGGACGTGTTTTCCGGGAACTCCTCGAAGTCCAGCGGATCGAAACCGCGCAGCTCCGCGCGCTTCATCTCCTCTACCCGCTGCTTGTCCGCCGCGTCCTGCGAGGCCTTCAGCCGGAGATTCTCCCGGTGCTCCAGGTGCCGGCCCAGCTGCCGGAAACCGCCCTTGCGCAGGTGCCACAAGGCGGTCCGTAGTTCGGAAAGGTTCATCGCTGGGCTCGTTTTCGGTTCGGGGAAGCGCTGAAACACAGCGTCACAGGAAAATGTTAACTGCGAACATCTTAAACGAAGCCCACCAACCTCTGCAGGGTTGCGGTTTAAGGCTGCACCCGTTTTCGCGAGCGTGCACAGGGTGGAACACGTGGACGAGGCAAAGCGCTAGACTTGTGCGCATGCCTTTCGTCAGAAACTACCGGCGCTACCGCGCGGATACCGTGCTCCACCGGTCCCTCGACGATTTCTGCCACGCCGAGCTCACCCCCGGCATCCAGGTCATCGGCTACGAGGACGCGCTGCTGGAACTGATGGTGGTCGACCGGCAGGCGGCCACCACCATCGTGGTCTTCCACGCCGCCGCGGACCCAGCGACGACCAGCCTGCCGCTGTTTGTGGGCCAGCAGTTGACCGAAAATCTGGACGCCAATCTGGTCTTCGTCTCCGATCCGATGCTGGGGCGCAGCACCGCCATCGGGTGGTTCACCGGTTCGCCGTCCCTGCCCCTGCAGGACGATCTGGTCCGCGCCCTCACCCACATCCAGGACGGGCTGGACAACGCAGAACACCTCATCTTCTACGGTTCCTCCGCCGGGGCCTTTGCCGCGTTGTACTACTCGCACCGCTTCCCCGGCTCCCTAGCCATCGTGGCGAACCCGCAGACCACCATCGCCGGCTACTACCCCGGTCACGTCAAGGCCTTCCTGGACAGCAGCTGGGCGGGCGCGCCGATTGAGGACATCCCCGCCGTCACTGACGTCACCCCGCTCTACGCCGAGTCCTTTCCGAACCACGTGGCCTACCTGCAGTGCAGCGACGATGAGCTCCACGTGACCCAGCACTGCCGCCCCTGGAAGGAGGCTACCGCCGACCACGCCGGGCGCCGCCGCTTCCTAGTCGGCGACTGGGGCCCGGGGCACGCGCCACCGCCGTTCTATCTCCTCCAGGGCATCCTGGAATTCGCCGTCTCCCTGGGCGGGCACTGGGACGAGCTGCTGGCCGACGACATGTTCAGCGACAGCATCACGCCCTAGCCAGCCTGTTTGGCCTTGAAGGCCTGCCAGTAGCGCAGGAACTCCGCGTTGGCTTCCTCATCCTGGGCCGAGTAGTACTCGATGCCGGCCTTGTCCAGCCCCGCGGTCAGCGTGGCGCGCAGCGGCTCCGGGTAGTTGCGGTACATCCGCCCGTCTGCCTTGCGCATGAAGTCAAAATCCATGCCCCGCACGTCGCGCACGATCTGCTGGCTGAACCCACGCACCAACTGCCGGGCTAGGTCGGGGTGCCCCAGCCAACTCAAGTACATCGCGGTCAGGTCCGTGGTGAAGTTATCCCCGAAGGTGAAATAGGGCTCCGGCGGCATCTCGATGCGCGGAAGGCGCACCGGCGTGCCCGCCGCTGCGAGCACCGCCTCGACCAGCGCCCGCTTGCGCACCAGCTTTTCCTCGCGGGGTCCCGCCAGCGACTGCAGCGAATCTGCCAGCAGCTCGGGCGCGTTGTGCGCGAGCACCAAGACCGTGCCGGCCTCGGTCAGGCCCAGCGTCGGCGCCGCGTTCGTCATCCCCGCTGCCGCAAACGGCGGGAACGTGAAGTTGTTCTCATAGGCGCTGCCCCGCTTGAACCGGGTCGATTCCAGGATGGAACCGAAAGAGCAGTACTCCGCGCGCGTGGTGGCCGCGGTCAGCAGGGTCCCCAGGCCGATAAACGACCAAGAGTTCGCCCGCAGCGGGGTGCGCACGACGTTGGTCTCCACGCGGATCGGGTCGAAGCGCTGAAAGAACTCCCGCTCGCGGCTAAACCTTCCGCCGAAATCCAACGAGACCAGCTCATGATCTTCCGGCAGCAGGTAGCGCGCCGCCAGGGAGTCAAACCCGCCGGAAAAGTTCAGCACCGCCTTGCCCGCGATCGCTTCCGTCACCCCGCCCGGCGCGGTACCCGCCCCGCCGGGTGCGCCTTCGGCGTTGACTTCCGCCTGCGTCCACTCCGCAATAGCCTCCCGCACACCGGCGGATACCTCGAAGCCGAAATCGATGCGCTCGAAGTTCTTTCCCGTCAGCGTCGATAGCGCCAACGCCAAGCAGTCACCCGTGACCGCGACATCACGATTAAACGTGAAGCTCACGCGGACCGGCCGCTGCGCCCGTGCGGGAAGCCGGCGCCACAGCTTCTCCGGGCCCCATTCCGGCGGCCCCGGCAGGTCCGTGTGCACCACCAGGGACCGCTTAGTCCACGTGTGCGGGTGAAAAGATATCCGAGAAGTCACCCCTCTAATCTACCTGCCACAGCCCACTCATTCCGCGCTGCCAATACGATTCCAGATAACCTCTCCTGCCTGGCGATTTGTGTTATTCGGAGGTTTCCTAATATAGTTATGTCTCGTTGCAGCGAGCAGTCGTTGCAGCGAATGGATATTCCTCCATAGCTCAGTTGGCAGAGCATTCGACTGTTAATCGAAGGGTCACTGGTTCGAGCCCAGTTGGAGGAGCAACACAAGCCCGCTGTTTACAGCGGGCTTTTTCTTTTTTCCTAAGTACAGCGCTAGCCCGCGGCGAGTCAGGTATACGTAGAGATAGCCACACCGTCCACGACTGATGGCCAGGCAGGCAAGTCTCCCCTCTCCCTCCCCGAAAGGCTCCACCATGCGCCGCACACTTCCCCTAATTTTCGCCTCAGTTCTTCTCGTCAGCGCGTGCGGAGGCGAGCAAAACACTCCTTCCGAAAACCCCACTTCTGCCTCCTCTACTAGCAGTGCGTCCACAACCTCCAGCGAGAGCACCAAGCCAAGCACTTCACAGGTAACCAGTAAAGAACAGAGTTCCGAAGATCCTGCGGCACAGTCCCCAGATCCCGCAGCCTCAGCTACGGAACCGCAAGAGCCTTACGTTGTAGAGTGCCTCCCTGGAACGCCGGGCCCTTCGCTGATGTCGGACGGAACCACTCAACCTACTGACTTCTGCGCCAATCAAGAAGGCGCTGAAGAGTATCGCGAGGCCGAGGCCAACGCCGGACTTCCCGATCCCGCGACCATCCCCTACGCAGACGGGGGAACATGCCCTGCGGCAATTTGCGGATACGGCCACGATGAGAACGGCAACCCGAACCCCTCCAGTGGCGAAATACAAAGTTGGTGGATGAACTGCATTTCCACCAACTCGGAAGAATTCTGCCGAGCCAACGACCCCTACACGAATTAGGCCGCTTGCGACCTCCTCAGCAAGCCAGCAGGCTCCCCAGCTCGGATGAGGCGGTCGGCTGTGCACTAATCCCCCCGCGAAGCCAGAAATCAGGAATACAACCCCGCTGACGGTTTCTAGTCAAGGCATCCATGTTTACCCCGTAATCACCCCCGGTATAGGGCATTGTCGCAGCATAGGGGTTTGTGAAAGTGTTTGTGGGCAAACGTAGAGTGCAATAGACATATTCGCCTGGTTTCGGCGTGGGGGTAAAACGCAAAGTGGGTACGGCGTGGGTGTGGCTTCTATACACTGGGCCGTACGACCTTGGATTTCGCAGTCGCGCCTTCGCGGGTGAGCCAAGGAAGCTTTTCGCCGCGAGCCCGCAAGCGCGCTCAACACAGAAAGCAGGCCCATGACAGCAAGTGAACAACCTGATACCCGAATAGACCTCATCTGGTTGTCCGAACAAGACATGATCGACGCCGGCGTGACGGATGCCGCCAAGTGCGTCGAAACCATGGAAGAAACCCTCATCCTGCTCGACAAGGGTGACTACCGCATGGCTGGTGCCTCCGCCAACAGCCACGGCGCGCAGATCAACTTCCCCGATGACCCGGAGTTCGAGGGGATGCCGGCCAACGGCCCCGACCGCCGCTTCATGGCTATGCCGGCCTATATCGGCGGCCGTTTCAACAACACTGGCGTCAAGTGGTACGGCTCCAACGCGGACAACCGTAACCACGGGCTGCCGCGCTCCATCCACGTCTTCGTCCTCAACGACACGGTCACGGGCGCGCCAAAGGCCATCATGTCCGCGAATCTGCTCTCCGCCTACCGCACCGGCGCGGTCCCGGCCGTGGGCGTGAAGCACCTAGCCGTGGACAACGCCGAGGAAGTCGGCATCATCGGACCGGGCGTGATGTCGCGGACCATCCTGGCTTCCTCGATTACCCAGCGCCCGTCCATCAAGCGCGTCAAGATCAAGGGGCGCACGGCAGCCTCCACCGAGCGCACCGCGAACTACCTGCGCGAGCAGCACCCAGATATTGAGTTCACCGTCGTCGACAGCGAGCAGGAGGCGGTGGAAGGTTCCGATATCCTCATTGCGGGCACCTCGACCTCCCAGGACGGCCCGCAGGGCTTCCCGTACTTCAACAAGGACTGGCTCAAGCCCGGCGCGCTGGTGCTGGCCCCGGCCGCGGCCCGCTTCGACGACGACTTCGTGGCCTCCGGCGGTGCCCGCCTCGTCGTGGACTACAAGGGCCTGTACGCCGAGTGGTTCAACGAGAACGGCCCCGACGTGACCTACGAGCGTCTGCTCGGCATCCCCGGCAACCGCTGGTGGGACATGGTCCAGGAGGGCAAGCTGGAAGAGTCCGACATCGCCAATATCGGCGCCATCGCCGACGGCCAGGCACCCGGCCGCACTAACGACGAGGAGATCTTCTTCTACTCCATCGGCGGCATGCCCGTCGAGGACGTCGCGTGGGCCACGGACGTCCTCGACCAAGCCCGCGACAAGGGCCTGGGCACCCCGCTCAACCTCTGGGACGTGCCGGCGCTGTCCTAGAGCACCGGTGCCAGCCCAGCACCCATCTCTTTCCCATTATTTCTCATCCCCAACTACACCCTAAGGCGTGTTTTTTACAGTGAGCTTGCAAGCTTCCTCAGTCCACGATGTCATCGACTTCATCCAGGCGGAACAGGTCCGCTACCTCGATATTCGCTTCAGCGACGTGTTCGGCGCCGAGCACGCCCTGACCGTGCCCGCCCGCCTGCTGACGGAAGAGACCGCCCGGGAGGGCTTCGCCTTCGACGGCTCCTCCATCCCCGGTTTCGCCACCGTCGATAAGTCGGATATGACGCTCATCCCCGATCCGGGCACGGCGTACCTCGACCCGTTCCGCGCCCACAAGACGCTGAACATGCAGTTCTTCGTCCGGGATCCACTCTCCCAGGCCTCCTACTCCCGCGACCCGCGCTCCATCGCCCAGAAGGCGGAGGCCTACCTGCAGGAGACCGGCATCGCCGATACCTGCTCCATCGGCGCGGAGGCGGAGTTCTACGTCTTCGACTCGGTCCGCTACTCCTCCGGCGTGAACCACTCCTTCCACCAGGTCGACTCGGACGAGGGCTGGTGGCGCTCGGGCGAGGAAACCATGATGGACGGCAGCCCGAACCGCGGTAACCAGATCCGCATCAACGACGGCTACTTCCCGGTTGCGCCTTACGACAAGACCATCCCGGTGCGCGACGACATTGCCTACAACCTGGAGCTCATAGGCTTTGACGTCGAGCGTTTCCACCACGAGGTAGCCACGGGCGGCATCCAGGAGGTCAACTATCGCTTCGCCAACCTCCTCCGGGCCGGCGATGACATGCAGGCCTTCAAGTACGTGGTGCGCAATACCGCGGAAAGCCACGGGCAGACGGCCACCTTCATGCCCAAGCCCTTGGCCGGCGATGGCGGCTCCGGCATGCATGCCCACCAGTCGCTGTGGAAGGACGGCAAGCCGCTCTTTTACGACGAGACCGGGTATGCCGGCCTGTCCGACATCGCCCGCTACTACATCGGTGGGCTGCTCAAGCACGCACCGGCTGTGCTCGCGCTGACCAACCCCACGGTCAATTCCTACCGCCGTTTGTTCTCCGGCTTCGAAGCCCCGGTCAACCTGGCCTATTCCCAGTCCAACCGCTCCGCGGCCATCCGCATCCCCCTGACCGGCGAAAACCCGAAGGCCAAGCGTATCGAGTTCCGCGCCCCCGATCCTTCGGCCAACCCCTACCTGGCGTTTACCGCGCAGATGATGGCCGGCATCGACGGCATCCTCAACCGCATCGAGCCCGGCGAGCCGGTGGACAAGGACCTCTACGAGCTCTCCCCGCAAGAGCGCAAGGACATCCCCCAGGTCCCCCACTCCCTGGAGTCCTCGCTCGCGGCCCTCGAGGCCGACCACGAGTTCCTCACCGCCGGCGACGTCATGACCGAGGACTTCCTCGAGGCCTACGCCCGGCTCAAGTTCGACCGCGAAATCCTGCCCCTGCGGCAGGGCCCGTCCCCGAAGGAATTCGAGCTGTACTACAACGTCTAATTCCTGGGAGACTACCCTGGCCCTAGGTGTGCATTATCCCAGTTCAGTGGGTTATGGCACAGCCGAAAAGCAAATTTGTAGTTAAGAAGCAAACGCCCCACTTTTTCAAGTGGGGCGTCGCGATAAGTACGGTAAGTATTGCGGTTTGGGATCCGCTTTTCATGGGTAATGAGTCTGAGACTCGGCCCATCGGGCGCTTGCTTCTAGTCTGAGACTAAGGCTTCAGCGCCTGATTGGATCATACCCCACCCCTAAGTTCTGTCAAGGACAGCTCATGGCTTGTTTGGAGTTTCAGCAGGTCGGTTCGACAATCGTTGAAACACGTTTCGCCTAGTGCAGCCGCAATGTCTTTCGCCAATCGTGTCTTCGGTGTTTTGTCGTCGAGAAAATGCCCCAACCCATTGTCTTCAATTATCTTTCTCGCGTGAAATACCGCGCTAGCCAACAAATCGGCGATTTGCAGTGGAGGGCAGGTCCTAGAATCGAAACTAACTGCGGTGACCACTCGCTTGTTTCCAAATCTCTTATTTAAACCGGCAGCAAGCTCATCACCATACGAAATCCTTTCTGGGACATCAATGTGATCTACCATCAGCACACTCACTTCGCGCCGAGTTATAAGCCCTCGAAGCAACCGGTCGGTGGCGAAGCGGTGCCCCTGCCATTGATCCCTGTTAGACCACGGGTCAAAATGCCGTTTATCTAAAACAAACGCTCCAAAGGTGCACCCTGCTGACACTGCTTCCGAAAATAGTTCGGCAAGTATCGGCTCGGAACTCTTTGTCACCTTAGAAAACTTGATTTCTTCGGCTTTCGTAAAACTATTTCTATCGCGACAGGCTTTGATAGCTCTAGAGAGCTTATCCGGATCAGTAGTCCTCACCGCTGCTGTCACAAAGTGTTTCCCGAGAGAGCCCTTACTCCCAGCCTCATCCACAAAGTACGCTACCCCCTCTGTAGACAAGGGGAGATGGACTTGAGGAGGGCTCTTGGGAGACAAGCTATCCATGAGTTCAGTTACCGAAGCCGTTCGGATCGAATTGTGTATTCTACCGATCCTGAAACTCGGCAACCTCCACCACCAGCAAAATCCGCCCTGGGGTGTTCTCCCAGGGCGGCGCAAAAAGCCGCTAGTCCTGCGGGAAAAGCCCCTTGGCGGCGCTCAGCTGCGTGGCGGGCTGGCTGGGATCGGCCGGGGCATCATCGTCCGGCAGGAGGCCGGGGCGGACGTACTCGTCGGCGGCGTCGACGAATTCCTGCGGCGGGGCGAAGAAGTTCGCGCCCGTCAGCGGGGTGGAAAAGTCGAGGATGCGGTCGTAGTTGCCGCGGGGCTCGCCCAGGAACATGCGGCGCAGCATCAGCTCGGTCACGCGAACGTCGTTGGCGTAGCTCATGAAGAAGGTGCCCTGCTCGCCGGTGCCCTTGCCGAAGGCCAGGTTGTCGCGGACGATCTCCAGGGAGTTGCCGTCGACGTCCTCCACAGAGTTCAGGAAGACGTGGCTGTTGTGCGGCTTATCGGCGTCGTCGAACTCGATGTCCTCGGCCTTGGTGCGGCCGATGACGCGCTGCTGCTCTTCGACGCCGATTTCCTCCCAGTCCTTCAGGTTGTGGGTGTATTTCTGCTCCACGATGTAGCTGCCGCCGGCCCACTGGCCCTCAGCAATCAGGGCGGCGTCGGCGCCGGCGCGTCCCTGAGGGGACTCGGTGCCGTCCACGAAGCCCAGCGGATCGCGGAAGTCCATGTAGCGGAAGGCGTGCACCTCGTCGAGGGTTTCCACCTCGTCGCCCAGAAGCCCCTTGATGCGGCGGGTGAGCTCGAAGGCGCGGTCGAATTCGTCCGAGCGGATGTGGAAGAACAGGTCCCCGCCCGTCGAGGGCGCGGAGTGCTTGTCACCCTCCAGCGGCACGAAGTCGTGCAGCCCCTCCGGCTTCGGCGCGGTCGACGGGTCGAAAAGCCGGTCCCACAGCTGGGAGCCAATACCCACCACGGCGCTCAGGTGCGAATGCGGATCGCGGAAGCTGACGCCATCGACGGTGCCGGACAGGCCGGTCAGGGCATCGATAGCCGCCTGCTCCTGGCCTTCGGGCACCTTGAGGTTGATAAAGAATGCCACCTTGGTCTGCGGCAGGATGATCGTCTGGGAAAGCTCATGGGGTTGCATGTTCCCCAGTATAGAAGGTCGCGCGCGCCCCAACCGGCGGAACGCGGGGGCGAATTCCGCCGCGGGGCGGCCGCACCCTAGTCCGCGGCGGACGGCGCGAAGTCCGGCAGGCACTCGCCCAGGCCGAACAGGTTCGCGATGGCCGCGACCGAGCGCGCCGCGCCCTGGCCGTCGCCGTAGGGGTTGACCGCATTCGCCATGGCGGCGTAGGCGGCGTCGTCCTCGAGCAGGAGGCGCGCCTCCGCGGTGATGAGGTCGCGGTCGGTGCCGACCAGCTTGACGGTGCCTGCCACGACGGCCTCGGGGCGCTCAGTATTCGAGCGCATCACCAGCACGGGCTTGCCCAGCGCCGGGGCCTCCTCCTGGACTCCGCCGGAGTCGGTCAGGATGATGCTCGCGCGGTTCTGCAGCTGGGTGAACTGGTCGTACGGCAGCGGGTCCGTGATGATGACGTTGTCCAGATTTTCGACCTCCGGCAGCACCGCCTGGCGCACCTTCGGGTTCAGGTGCAACGGCAGGACGAAGTAAGTGTCTGAATATTCACCCGCCAGGTCCGCGACCGCGTCGCCGATATTCTTCATCGCGTCCAGGTTCTCCCGGCGGTGGGTGGTCACCACGACCAGGCGCTTATCGGTGGCCGCGGCGGCCTGCAGCGCCGGATCGACAAACTCGGTGTCCCAGCCGGCGGCCTCGAGCAGCGCGTCGATGACGGTGTTGCCCGTGACCACGATGTCCTTGCTGCGGAAATTCTCCTTGCGCAGGTTTTCCATCGCACCCTCGGTCGGCGCCAGGTGCAGCGCCGCGACCTGCCCGATGATCCGACGGTTGGCCTCCTCCGGGAACGGGGAGGAGATATCGCCGGTCCGCAGGCCGGCCTCCAGGTGGATCACCTTGACGCCGCGGTGGAAACCGGCCAGCGCCGCGGCCATCGCGGTGGAGGTATCCCCCTGGGAGATGATCGCGTCCGGGTTCTCCTTGGAGATCACCTCGTCCAGGCCCACCAACGCCCGGGAGACCAATTCGTTCAAGCCCTGCCCCGGCTTCATCAGGCCCAGATCGTGAGCTGGGGAGATCCCGAACATGGAGTTGACCTGCTCGAGCATTTCCTTGTGCTGGCCGGTGGATACCGGCACGGATTCAAAGCGATCATCCTGGTCGAGGGCCTTGATGACCGGCGCCACCTTGATGGCTTCTGGGCGGGTACCGTAGACCGTCATGATCTTCGGGGCAGGCATTACGCTCCTTTAGCGAATTTAGGAATACAAAAATGAGTGTGTTTACCTGTAAGGACATTACCGAGGATCAAACAATCCCGCTACCGCTACGGCACCCGCAATGGTGTGAATTTCCCGCGCGCTCCCCCGCCACGCGGGCCCCCGCCCTGCCCTCGGCGGGGTTAGTTAGGCTGATTCCTGTGAACACGCCAGCAGCAAAGCGGCCCACGCCACGCCTGCTGCGGCCTCATTTGTCGCCGGCACGGCCGGCACCATTCCCATGTCCACACCCTAAATATATAGTGCTCAATGCATATACGGAAGACTAAGAAAACACTTCGCCCTCCCCACCCCCGTTCGGGCGGGAAGGGAAAATGGGTAGGCTAGGAACGTAAAAAGCACCACACCTATCGCCGATTTTCGCAAGGGAGTAATTTACCGCCCATGATTCAGTTCGTTGTTGGCGCCGCAGCCGGGTACGTCTTCGGCACTAAGGCCGGCCGCAAGCGTTATCACCAGATCAAGGGTGCCTACCAGAAGGCCGTCAATTCCCCCGCCACCAAGTCCGCCCTGCGGTCTGCGCGCAAGGCCGTGGCCAACCGCCTCGACCCGGAACCGCGCATGCGCGAGGTCAAGGACCTGCGTTCCCGCGGCTCCCGGTCCGCTGCGCAGCCCGATATCCCCCGGGACCGCATCTACGAACCCGACGAGGACTAGCCTCGCTCTACCTCGATTAGCCGTGCAAGAGCGCGGGCCCGTGCGGCCCGCGCTTTTTCTATGCCTTATTCACGTCACCCAGCCGGCGGGAGGCAGGGGTTCGGGGGTGCTTTTGAAGGTGCGCTGGGAGTGCTTTGGGTGCGCGTTGGGTGAGCTACAGCGCCCGCTCGTTGAGCTCGCGGCGGGCTTGTTCCAGGGCCACCAGATCGGCGAAGAGGCTGTTGTAGGCGCGCTCGTCGTCGCTGGGGCGCATGCGGCCTAGGCGGGCCTTGAGCTGGGCGATCTGGTCGGCCACGCGGGATTCCTGCAGGCGGGACAGCACGGAGTCGGCGTAGCTTTCCAGCGGGATATCGCCGGTGGGCAGGATGGTTTCCACGGCCAGCTCCGAGACGAAGTTGCGGCCGGTCAGATCGCGCATCTGGCCGGCGACGACGGCGAGCCACTCGACGTTGGGCAGCTGCGCGCCGCGCACGGCGCCGCCCTCGGCGGCGATGGCCTCCCGCACTATCCGGTAGGCGTCGTTGGTATAGGAGTCCGCCGGCAGGCTGTCGAAGTACTCGCCCACCACGGCCGGGTGCTGGAGGGCCAGCTTGAGGGCCTCGCGCTGCGGCCACAGGTGGGTCTCGTTGGGGCTGGGCGGGCGGATGGCCGGCACGTCCTGCTGGGCGGGCTGGGCCTGCGCGTGGTCGAAGCGCTTGGCCTGCATCACCGGCTTGCGCTGGGCGTTGGAGCGGTTATCCCGGGCGGCCTGCTCGACCTGGTGCATGACCTCTTCCGGATCCGGCCAGCCCACCCAGCCGGCCAGGCGGCGGGCGTATTCGCGCTGCAGGGGCTTGTCGCGGATCTGCGCGACGACGGGGACCGCGCGGCGCAGGGCCTGCAGGCGGCCCTCGGCGGTATCAATCCGGTAGCCGGAAATCAGCGACTCGATGACGAACTCGAACATCGGGATACGGTCGGCGACCAGCTCGCGCACGGCGGCATCGCCGCGCTTGAGCCGCAGATCGCACGGGTCCATCCCGTCCGGGGCGATGGAGACGAAGGACTGGCCGGTGAATTTCTGCTCGCCCTCGAAGGCGCGTAGGGCAGCCTTCTGCCCGGCCTCGTCGCCGTCGAAGGTGTAGATGAGCTCGCCGTTGAAATAGCTGTCGTCCAGCATGAGGCGCCGCAGCAGCTGCAGGTGCTCCCCGCCAAACGCCGTGCCGCAGGAGGCGACCGCGTTGGGCACCCCGGCGGCGTACATGGCCATCACGTCCGTGTAGCCCTCCACGATGACGGCCTGGCGCTGCTTGGCGATGCTCGACTTCGCCACGTCCAGCCCGAAGAGCACCTTGGACTTGTGGTAGAGCATGGTCTCCGGGGTGTTCATGTACTTGCCCAGGTTGTCGTCATCGAAGAGCTTGCGCGCGCCAAAGCCGATGACGTTGCCGGCCATGTCCTTGATCGGCCACAGCAGGCGGCGGTGGAAGCGGTCGATGGGGCCGCGCCGGCCCATCTTGGACAGCCCGGCGGCCTCCAACTCCTCGTAGTCGAAGCCCATACGCAGCAGGTATTTAGTCAGCGTATCCCAGCCGTCCGGGGCGTAGCCGCACTCGAAGTCGTAGATGACCTGCTGGGAAAAGCCGCGGTCGAGCAGGAAGTTGCGGGCCGTGGCGGCCTCCGGGGTCTCCAGCTGCTGGCGGTAGAACTCGTGCGCGGCTTTGTTGGCCTGGATAAGGCGCTGGCGGGTGCCCGGTTTCACGTCGCGGGCGCCGGTGGTCCCGCCCTGGTAGTTGATGTGGTAGCCGATCTTCTGCGCGACGGCTTCGACGGCCTCCGGGAAGCTGAGCTGTTCCATCTCCATGAGGAAGGTGAACACGTCGCCGCCCTTGCCCGTGGAAAAGCAGTGGAAATAGCCGCGCTGGGGGCGCACGTGGAAGGACGGGGTCTTTTCGTCCTTGAAGGGAGACAGGCCTTTCATGGAGTCGTGCCCCGCCGGTTTGAGCTGGACGTATTCGCCCACGATCTCCTCAATCGGTGCACGCTCTCGGATCTGCTGAATATCGCTTTCCGGAATCCTGCCTCGCGCCATGTGTAATAGCGTACCCAGCACCGCAAACCGGCGCCCAATTTCGGTATCGGCTGGCACACCTGTTACAACTTAAAGCCATGGCGAAAAGCGGTAGCTCCCAAAAATCGTGGCCGGTGGCCTTAGGCGGGCTCGCGGTGGTTCTCATCGCGGGCTATTTCGGCCTGGACTTAGGCGGTAACTCCGGCGCGGGTTCGGGTGCGCAGACCGGTTCCGGCGGCGCGGGGAGTTCGGAGGCTGCCGTGTCGGCCGAGAATGACACCTGCGAGCTGTCTACCCTGCCGGCCGAGGCCGCCGAGACCGTGGAGACCATCCAGGCCGGCGGGCCCTACCCGCACCCGGACAACGACAACCAGCGCTTCGGCAACTACGAGGGCGTGCTGCCGGACCAGGCCTCCGACTACTACCGCGAGTACACCGTGGAGACCCCGGGGTTAAACCACCGCGGCGAGCGCCGGATCGTGACCGGCGGCGGCAGCGAGACCGACCCCGAGCACTGGTACTACGCCTCCGACCACTACGAAAGCTTCTGCGAGATCCCAGATGCCGAACACTAAACGCGTACTGATCACGGACCACCTGCGCAGCGAGGCCGACTTCTACCGGGCGCTGGGCAACCTGCGCCAGGCCGGCGAGCGCCCCGCCCCGCGCAACCTTAACGCCCTGGCCGACTTCCTGCGCGAGCTCGGCCTGGATTCCATCGTCTGCGCGAACTGGTGCCTGCCCGAGGCCGACTCGCGGCGCCTGCGCCGGGTCCTCGACGACCTCGGCGTGCGCCTGCTGCGCTAGCGGCGCCTAATCGTAGAAGCCGGCCAGGTCCGCGGACTGGCGGGCTAGTCGCTCCAGGCGGGACTCGGTCATGGACGCGATCTGGTCCACGATGACGCGGCAGCGCTGCGCCGGGGTCTCGGCCTGGTCGTACCAGAGCCTGAACATCGGGTCCAGCGCCCCCGGCGCGCCGGCGGTCAGGTAGTCGAAGACGCGGTAGATCCGCTCGCGCTGCCTGTCCTGGCGGGCCAGGTGGGTCGGCTCGTCCATGACGTAGAGGACCGCGATGGTCTTCAGCAGCCGCACCTCCGCATCCGCCAGGGGCGGGACCACCAGGCGGCCGTGCTGGCGGCCCAGCTGGTTGTTATCCAGCAGGTCCGCGTTGTGCGCGCGGGTGGCGTCCACGGTCGCGCCGACGTAGCGGCCCACCAGCTCCGAGGTCAGCTGCTTGAGCGCGACGTAGTCGTCCAGGGTGTGGTTGAAGTCCGCGGCGCGGTTGACCACCGGCAGGCGGCGCAGGGAATCGGCGGCGGCGAGCAGCTCCTCGGCCGTGCCGCCGAAGGCGTGGGCGCCCTTGTCGGCCAGGGCGGCTAGCTCCACCAGGTCCCAGAGCACCTGCAGGGAGATGCGCCCGGAGACCACCCCGTCCTCGACGTCGTGGACGGAATAGGCGATATCGTCCGAAAAATCCATGGCCTGGGCCTCCATGGAGGGCAGGTCGTCGGTGTGGCCGGCGCGCAGCCACTCGAGCGTGGCCACGTCCTCGTCGTAGCAGCCGTATTTACGGTTGGTCGTACCGTCCGGGTTGGTCTTGGTGCGCGGGTATTTGCAGGCCGCGTCCAGGGCCGCGCGCGTCAGGTTGAGCCCGTAGGAGGTCTGGCTTTCCGCGCCGGTGCCCAGAATCTTCGGCTCCAGGAAGCTCAGGATGCGCAGGGTCTGCGCGTTGCCCTCGAAGCCGCCGCAGTCCGCGGCGACCTCGTTGAGCGCGTTCTCGCCGTTGTGCCCGTAGGGCGGGTGGCCGATGTCGTGGGTCAGGCCGGCCATGTCGCACAGGTCCGGGTCCAGCCCCAGCCCGGCCCCGATGCCGCGGGCGATCTGAGCGACCTCCAGCGAGTGGGTCAGCCGCGTGCGCGGGGTGTCCCCGTCGTGGGGGCCGACCACCTGGGTCTTGTCCGCCAGGCGGCGCAGCGCGGCCGAGTGCAGCACGCGGGCGCGGTCGCGGGCGAAGGCGCCGCGGTGGTCGGCATCGGCAGCACTGCCGGAAGGAAAGCTCGAGCCCTTGGTCCCTTCCGGGCTGCGGCGCTCACGGTCGACGGGTTGGTAGCTATAGGTCACCCTGCCAGTCTAAACGCCGGGCCGGGCCGCGGCCGGTTGGCTAATCGGCGCGTAGGAAATGGTTCCGGCGGGCGCGCGAGGGCCGCAGGCGATTTTCGATGCCGTGCAGCACCCCGCGCAGCTGCCGCGCCCGGCGGGCACCTACGGTCATCTCCGCGCCGAGGACGGCCAGTCCCCCGCCCTCGTGGGCGGCGGCGCGCCACCAGGAACGGTGCGGGAAGCGCTGCGGGCAGTCGCGCGCCCCGCAGGTGCGAGCGCGCAGGCCGGCCCGGCGGGCCAGGGCGGCGGTCCGCGCGCGGTGGAGCGGATCGGTGACGATGACGCCGGCGCCCAGCCCGCGCGCGGAGACCTCGCGGGCCAGCGCGGCCAGGGAGCCGGCCGTGTCGTTGCCCTCGGCCAGGGCCGTGACCCGGGCGCTGTCGATGCCGCCGGCCACCATGTCCCGGGCCGCCACGCCGGCCTCGGTGAAGCGATCTCCGGGCAGGTTGCCGCCCAGGGTGAAAACCGCGGCCGCCGGGTGCGCGTGGGCGAGCTGGGTGGCGGTGGCGATGCGCGCGGCGAGCACCCGGGAGGCCACGCCGTCGTATTGCGCGGTGCCCAGGACCGCGATCCAGGCCGGCGCGCCGGCTGAGCGGGAAGGTTGTGCTGCGGCTGGTTTCACCGTGCCCAGTATGCCAGCAACACGGTATTCTGGTGGCCATGACAAAGCGCGTTCACCTGCCCCACCCCGTCGTTGCCTCCCGCCTGCCGCTGCGCCTTTCGGCCTTCACCGCCGCCGCGCTGGTAGCCTGCGCCGCCCCGGCGGCCCTGGAGGCATCGGCGGCGCCAGGGCCCCAGGTGCAGGTACTCGCGCTGGATCCGAGCCAGGTGCGCCAGCCGGTCACGGACGAAGCCGGCGTACTATCGGACGCGCAGGTCAGCCAGCTGTCCGAGCAGATTTCGGAGCTGCAGACCGAGCAGCAGCGCCTGCTCTACATCATCTACTCCAACGATCTGTCCGGCCTGCAGGCCCAGGACTACGCGCAGCAGGTGGTCAACTCCCGCGGGCAGAACACCGCCGCCTTCGTGGTCAACGTGGACGCGCGCGACGCCGGCGTCTACGTGGGCGGCGAGTGGAACCAGAGCGACATCGACCGGCTCTACGATGCCGCCTATGCCCGCCTGGCCGCCGACGACTTCCCCGGGGCGGCGCAGGCCGTCGTCGAGGAGGCCCTCAAAAAGGGGCACGGAGAGGAGGGCGCCGGCGGGGCCGGCTGGCTGCTGGGCGGCGGCGCGGCCCTGGCCGCGGCCGGCGGCGGCATCTGGGCCTATTCGCGCCGCAAGACCAAGAAGCAGTCGCAGGCTACGCTGTCTGATGCCCGCAGCATCGACCCGGCCGACACCCGCCGGCTCGGCGCCCTGCCGCTGGAGACCCTGGAGGAGCGCGCCCACGAGGAGCTCGTCTCCACCGACGAGTCCATCCGCCGCGGCAAGGAAGAGCTCCAGCTCGCTCAGGCCGAGTTCGGCGCGGAGCGCACCCGCCAGTTCACCCGCGCGATGAACCACTCGACCGCCACGCTGCGCAAGGCCTTCGACATCCGCCAGCGCCTGGATGATTCCATCCCGGAATCCGAGTCCCAGCGCCGCCAGATGCTGGTCGACATCATCTCCTCTTGCGGCCAGGCCGACCAGGCCTTGGACGAGCAGGCGGAGGAATTCGCCGAGATGCGCAACCTGCTGGCCACCGCGGACAGCAAGCTGGACGAGCTGACCCAGCGCGTGGTCGACCTGCGCGCCCGCCAGCCGCAGGCGCAGTCCACCTGGGAGTCGCTGCAGGCCAACTACTCCACCGAGATGCTCGAGTCCATCGCCGACAACGTGGAGATGGCCGCGGTCAGCCTAGACGAGGCGGACAAGGACCTGGAGCGTGCCCGGGGTATTGCCGCCCAGCCGGCGGGCCAGCAGGGCGGGCTTATCGATGCCATTCGTTCCTGCGAGCACGCCCTCGAGGTGGCCAACCGGCTGCTGACCGGCGTGGAAAACGCCGAAACCAATATCGCCACCGCCCAGTCCCAGCTGGGAGCCCTCATCACCGAGGTCGACGAGGAGCTCGCCGAGGCCGAGCAGCTCAAGCAACAGGGCCAGTCCCAGGGCACCGCCGCCGACTGGGCCGCCCTGGACGAGCTGGTGGGCCGCGCCCGCGCCGCCGTCGACCGCGCGCGCCGCGAGGGGGACACGGATCCGCTGGGAAGCTATACCGAGCTGGCCACCATCGACACCGAGGTCGATCAGGCCTTGGACCGCGTCCGCGAGGTCACCTCGACCCACGCCCGCCAGCTGGCCCTGCTGGACCAGCAGCTCAACGCCGCGGCGGCGCAGATCCAGGCCGCCGAGGATCTGATCTCCTCGCGCGGGCGGCTCGTCGGCGCCTCCGCCCGGACCGCCCTGGCCGATGCGGAGCGCCTGCACGCCCAGGCGCTGCAGTACAAGAAGTCCGATATCCAGCGCGCCCTCGATGCCGCCCGGCAGGCACTGGCCGCCGCCCAGGCCGCGCTGCAGCGGGCCAAGAGCGACATCGACGACTACCGCCGCTCCCAGCGCCGCGCGCAGGCCGGCAACGTCGCCGGCAACGTGGTCACCGGCATGGTCATCGGCCAGATGCTCGGCGGCGGCAACCGCGGCGGTTTCGGTGGCGGCTTCGGCGGCGGTGGCTTCGGCGGGGGCGGCGGCTTCAGTGGCGGCGGCCGCGGCGGCGCCTTCTAGCCTTTCTGGTTTTCCGCTTGCCCCTCCCGCTCGCGGGAGGGCTAGATGCGCCGGGTCTGGCGCGGCAGATCGATAAGGCTAATCCCCCAGGTCAAAAAGGCCAGGTCTGCCAGCGGGAGGGCCTCGCCTGCCGGGGCGCGGGTGACCACGAGGTCCCCGCCCATCTGCGGGCTGGTGCGCGCGATGGTCACCGGGGCGTCCTCGCCCGTGCCTAAGGCCTTGACGCAGCGCTCCCGCCGGAAAGGCCGGGTGCGCTCCAGGATGTAGCGGCGGGGCCCGCAGGTAGCAGACAGGCGGGAGACCGAGAAGGTGGTCTGCTGGACGTTGTAAAACGTCCCCTGGGAGGAGGTGCCGCGCAGACGGAAACGCATCTGGCTGCCCAGGTTTTCGAGCAGCAGGTGGTCCCCCGCCACGGTGAGGACCTCGTCATTAGCGCTGGCGATGACGTCGTCTGCCTCATCCAGCAAACGCCCACCGCTCCAGCGCAACTGGGCCTCTACCCGGTGGCCGGAGTGCCCGTTAAATACACCCGCCTTGTCATTCACGGATGCAGTTTAAATCAGAACCGCCAGCACCGCCACCGCAGAGAGCAAAACCAGGGTGCCGATAATGGCGACCGAGCGCTGGGACAACCGGTTTTCCAAGATGACGCGGCTAAACCAGCTCAGCGCTGCGACCTCCTGGCGGCCCAGGTCCAGGGCCTTGTCTGGATCGGCATCGTTCTCGTCGTTCTCGAACTCCAGGATCGCCTCGCGCACGCCGTTGTTGGCGCCGCTGAATTGGGCGACCTTGCGGTCGTTGACGTCAAAGATGACCCAGTTGCTGCCCGACTCGTTGACCAGGCTGAAGGTCCGGCCCTCCAGGGAGGCCTGCAGGGTCTTGTCCTTTTTCAGGTTGCCGGCCAGGCGGTAGGTGCGCCCGTCGTCCGAGGTCGCCGAGGCGCCGAGATTCTCATCGATCTCGGTGCGCCAGTGTTGACCGTCGACCTCCGCGCCGGAGGCCGTGAAGGAGGCCAGCTCCTCCGGGCCGCGGCCCACCAGCAGCGTCGGGCGCTCCTTATCACTGCGATCCCAACTGGTGAAATGCATGCTTGCGCCTAGTCCCCTCTTAGCAGCCGATGAGGCGGGCGGCCAGGTAGGCTTCCAGCTCGTCGATCTTGACGCGCTCCTGCTCCATGGTGTCGCGCTCGCGCACAGTGACGGCGCCGTCCTCCAGGGAGTCGAAGTCGAAGGTCACGCAGAACGGGGTGCCGATCTCGTCCTGGCGACGGTAGCGGCGGCCGATGGCGCCGGAGACGTCGTAGTCGATGTTCCAGTGCGCGCGCAGCTTGTCCGCCAGTTCCTTAGCCGGGGTGGACAACTCGGGCTTCTTGGACAGCGGCAGGACCGCGACCTTGACCGGCGACAGGCGGCGGTCCAGGCGCAGCACGACGCGCTTGTCGGTGCCGCCCTTCGCGTTCGGGGCCTCCTCCTCGTGGTAGGCGTCCACCAGGAAGGCCATCATGGAGCGGCCCAGGCCGGCGGCCGGCTCGATGACGTAGGGGATCCAGCGCTCGTCGGCCTGCTGGTCGTAATAGGACAGGTCCTCGCCGGAGCCTTCCGCGTGCACACGCAGGTCGTAGTCCGTACGGTTGGCCACGCCCTCGAGCTCTCCCCACTTGGAGCCGGTGAAGCCGAAGGCGTATTCCACGTCCACCGTGCGCTTGGAGTAGTGCGACAGCTTTTCCTTCGGGTGCTCGTACAGGCGCAGGTTCTCCGGGTTAATACCCAGGTCGACGTACCAGTTGTAGCGATCGTCGATCCAGTACTGGTGCCACTGCTCGTCCTCGCCCGGCTTGACGAAGAACTCCATCTCCATCTGCTCGAACTCGCGGGTGCGGAAGATGAAGTTGCCCGGGGTGATCTCGTTACGGAAGGACTTGCCGATGTTGGCAATGCCGAACGGCGGCTTCATGCGCGCCGAGGTCAGTACGTTCTTGAAGTTGACGAAGATGCCCTGCGCAGTCTCCGGGCGCAGGTAGTGCAGGCCCTCCTCGTCATCGACGGGGCCCAGGTAGGTCTTCAGCAGGCCCGAAAACGCCTTCGGCTCGGTCCAGTTGCCGGGCTGGCCGGTCTCCGGATCGTTGATATCGGCTAGGCCGTTTTCCGGGGCGTGGCCGTGCTTTTCCTCGTAGGCCTCCAGCAGGTGGTCCGCGCGGTAGCGCTTGTGGGTGTAGAGGGACTCCACCAGCGGGTCGGTGAAGACCTCGACGTGGCCGGAGGAAACCCAGGTCTGGCGCGGCAGGATGATGGAGGAGTCGATACCCACGACGTCGTCACGGGACTGGACCATGTGGCGCCACCACTGGCGCTTGATGTTTTCCTTGAGCTCGACACCCAGCGGGCCGTAGTCCCACGCCGAGCGGGAACCGCCATAGATTTCACCCGCCTGGTAGACCAAACCACGTCGTTTACACAGGTTAACTACGGTATCAATGACGGATGCCATGAGTGTTTCTGACTCCTCTAGTCGGGATTTCAATCCCCGGCCGGTTGCAGGGGATATAGGTCAATCACAGTCTAGCGTGTCCCCGCCCGCGGCTCGCAGCGGGGGCACTCGGCGACCACCCAATCCAAAAATGTGAACGGGGGCACCCATTCACTTTTCCTGCTGCCTATTGGACGGCCGGTATATTATTGTGACTACACTAAGCAATATGGATTTGGTATACCTCGGCGTTGCTGTATGGCGATAATTTATCGTACTTAACCCCTATTTGGTCTAATACGAGAGTAAATATTCCCTATACCCGCACGCCCGCAGGAGAAAGAACACCCGCACATGTGTAGAAAGCAGGACGCCGCCGACGTCGAACCCGCGGTCCGGATTCTCGGCGCGCTCGATTCCCCCCTCCGCCTCCATATCCTCCTCCTGCTCCGCGAGCGCGAGCACTACGTCCACGAGCTGGTCGAGGCGCTCGACAAGTCCCAGCCGCTCATCAGCCAGCACCTGCGCGTGCTCAAGCAGGCCGGCCTCGTGCGCGCCGAGCGCTCCGGACGCGAGGTCACCTACCGGCTCGCCGCCGAGGAAATCCTCGACATCTACCGCCAGGCCGCCGCGCTCAGCGCCACGCTCCAGCCCGAGGACTAGCACTTCACCTAGTTGTAGATGTATCAACGCTGGTAAACTAGCCAGTATGGCCATCCAAAACAGTATTCCCAAGCTGGGCTCTCGCAACACCCGCCAACGCACCGCCGTCATCGAGGTCCTGCGGGAGCTGGAGAAATTCGCCTCCGCTAAAGACATCCACTTCGCGCTCCAGCAGCGCCAGGAAAAGGTGGGCCTGACCACCGTCTACCGCACCCTACAGTCCTTAAGCGACATCGATGCCGTCGATGCCCTCCACATGCCCAACGGCGAGACCCTCTACCGCCACTGCGACTCCGACGCGCACCATCACCACCTAGTCTGCACCAAGTGCGGCCGCACCGAGGAGATCGACGGCGGCCCCATCGAGGACTGGGCCGCCCGCGTCGCCAAGGAGCACGACTTCGAGCTGACCGGCCACGACGCCGAGATCTTCGGCACCTGCCGCCAGTGCCGCCTAGCCGATGAAGGCGGCGAAGCCGACGCCGAGTAGGTAGGTAATCCCGGCCGCGCCCAGCCCGATGAGCAGCTGGCGCAGCGCCCGCTTCAGCGGCGGCTTGCCGGAGATGACCCCCACGACGCCGCCGGTAAACATCAAGGCGATGGCCACCAGCACCAGCGCCACCACCGCCCCGACGGTGGTCGAGGCCCCGAAGAGGAACGGGATGATCGGGATAAACGCGCCGGTGGCGAAGAAGCAGAAGCTCGACAGCGCGGCCGACCACGCCTGGCCGATGACCCCCGGCGCGCCGCCGTCCGCCTCGCCCGGGGTCTCCCCGGCCGGCAGGCCCATCGCCCCCAGCCCCGCGGAGGGGTGCGCCGCGCGCTGGCGGGCCTGCATCTTGTCGAAGACCTCCTCGGCCTTGGTCTCCGCGGCCTCCGCGCCCATGCCGCGGGCCCGGTAGATGAGCGCGAGCTCGTTAGCGTTGACGTCCAGGTCCGGCACCAGCGTGTGGGCGTCCGGGGCCGGGCGGGAGGCCTCCAGCAGCTCGCTCTGGGACTTCACCGAGACGTATTCACCCGCCGCCATGGACAGCGCGCCGGCCAACAGGCCGGAAATGCCCGTCAGCAGCACCGCCGTCGAGGCCGCGCCCGAGCCCATCACGCCAATGACCAGCGCCAGGTTAGAGACCAGCCCGTCGTTGGCGCCGAAGACCGCGGCGCGGAAATTGCCCGACATCTTCTCCCGCCCGCGCGTGGCCAGCCCGCGCACGACCTCGGCGTGGACGTGCTCGTCCGCGGCCATCTGGTCGCTGGCGTCGATATCGTCCGTGTACGGGGTGCGCGTCTCCGCCGTCTGCATCAGCGCCAGCGTGAACACCGAACCGAAGTGCTGCGCCATAAAGCCCAGCGCCCGCGTGCTCAGATCCGGCTTGCGCGGGAAACCCACGGCGTCGCCTAGCTTGTCCCGCCAGTACTGTTCGTGCCGGGACTCCGACTCCGCCAGCTGCAGCAGGATTGAGCGCTCCTCGCCCTCCTTTTTGCGCGCCAGCTCGCGGTAGACGGCCGCCTCGGCGCGCTCGTTGGCCAGGTAGCGCCGCCACCGGTTGATCTGCTTTTTCGTCGGCCCCGTGGCCTGCATCGGCACCGACTCGCCGGAGGCGTTCACTACTTGGTACCTCCGAACCGGCGGTCGCGGCGCGCGTACTCCTCCACCGCGGCGAACATGTCTTCCGGCGTGAAGTCCGGGAAGAGCTTGTCCTGGTAAATCATCTCCGCGTACGCCGACTCCCATAGCAGGAAGTTCGAGGTCCGCTTCTCCCCCGACGGGCGCAGGAACAGATCCACGTCCGGCATGTCCGGATCGTAGAGGTGCTGGGCGATGGTCTTTTCGTTAATCTCGCGCGGTTTCATCTCCCCGCGCGCGACCTTGTCCGCAATCACCCGCATGCCGTCGACCAGCTCGGCCCGGCCGCCGTAGTTCACGCACATCACCAGGGTCATCCGCGTGTTGTCGCGGGTGAGCTCCTCGGCCGCCTCCAGCTCGCGGACCACGCTGCGCCACAGGCGCGGGCGCCGCCCGGCCCAGACCACGCGCACGCCCTTCTCGTGCAGCCAGCCGCGCTGGCGCCGCAGGACGTCGCGGTTAAAGCCCATCAGAAAGCGCACCTCTTCGGGGCTGCGCCGCCAGTTCTCCGTGGAGAAGGCGTAGGCCGACAGGTAGTCCACGCCCATGGCCAGGCAGGCGTCGACGGCGTCGAGCAGCACCGCCTCGCCGCGCTTGTGGCCCTCGGTGCGCGCCATGCCGCGCTCCTGCGCCCAGCGGCCGTTGCCGTCCATGACAAGCGCGATGTGCTTGGGCATAAATTCGGCGGGGATCTGCGGCGGGTGCAGGACTCGGTTCGGATCGGGAGTAATCACAGCCACCTATTCTACTGTCTGTACACCTGCCAACCGCAAGCGGTGCGGCTAGCTCTGATCCATCACCGACAGCGCCGTCACCTTGTGCTCGATGTGCCACTGCAGGTGCGCCCGCGTCAGCTGGTGGGCCTGGGCCCCGCGCTCCGGCACGGCGGCTATCGATGCCTCCGCCTGCCCCAGCCGGTCATGCGCCAGCAGCCACATCACGTGCAGGGTCTCCGGGTCCACCTCCGCGGCCCCGGGCGGGCGGCACTGGTGGCAGGCCGCCCCGCCGACCGCCGGGTGGAAGGCGTGGTGGGGGCCGGACGCCCCGCACTGGGCGCAGTCGAAGAGGCTGGGCGCCCAGCCGGCGTGCGCCATCGCCTGCAGGAGGAAGGAGTCCAGCACGGCGGTGGGATCGGCATCGGTCTGCAGCAGGCTAAACGTCGCGCGCAGGGCCTCGTACAGGTACGGGTCGGTGTCCGTGGCGGCCAGGCGCTCGGCGGATTCCAGGGCCGCGCAGGCGGCGGTGTAGCGGTCGTAGTCGTAGGTGATCTTGGCCCCGTAGTATTCCACGGTGTCGGCCTGGGAGATGGTAGCCAGGTTGCGGCCCGGGTACAGCTGCACGTCCAGGTTGACGAAGTGCTGCAACCGGGACCCGAACCGGGACTTGGCCCGGCGCACCCCCTTGGCCACGGATCGGACTAGCCCGTGCTCGCGGGTCAGCAGAACGACCACCCGGTCGGCCTCGCCGAAATCATAGGTGCGGATGACCCAGGCGCGGTCCCGGTACGACGCCCGCGACATGGCCTAGAAGCCCAACCGGCCCAGCGACTTCGGGTCGGACTGCCAGTTCTTGAGCACCTTGATGCGCAGGTCCAGGTAGATGTTCTGGCCCAGCAGGGAGATGATTTCCTTGCGGGCGTTGCCCACGATCCGGCGCATCCGGCGCCCGTCCTTGCCCTCGATGATGCGCTTTTGGCCCGGGCGCTCCACGTAGAGCACGGCGTGGACGTCGAGCACGCCCTCGCGCTCCGGGTCCGGCAGGATCTCGTCGACCTCCACGGCCACCGAGTGCGGCAACTCGTCCTTGAGCCCGGACAGCGCGGCCTCGCGGATGAGCTCCGAGATGCGGGTGTCCCGGTCGTCGTCGGTGACGTGGTCGTCCGGGTAGAACTTCGGGCCCTCCGGCAGCGCCTCGGTCAGCACGCCGATGAGCTCCTCGATCTGCGTGTTCTCCCGCGCGGAGACCGGGATGACCACCGCATCCGGATCGTCCTGGGTCAGCAGCTCGTGCAGGGCGAGCAGCTGCGCGCCGACCTGGTCCTTGGTGGCCTTGTCCAGCTTGGTCACGATCCCGACGATCGGGGTGCGCGGGGCGACCTTCTTGACGTTGTCCAGGATCCAGCGGTCGCCCGGGCCGATCTTCTCGTCCGCCGGCACGGTCATGCCGATGACGTCGACGTCGGCGTAGGTGTCCTTGACGGCCTCGTTGAGGCGCTCGCCCAACAACGTGCGCGGCCGGTGCAGGCCGGGGGTGTCCACCACGATGATCTGGGCATTGTCGCGGTGCACCAGCCCGCGGATCGGGTGACGCGTGGTCTCCGGCTGATCCGCGGTGATCGCGATCTTCTGCCCCACCAGCGCGTTGGTCAGGGTGGACTTGCCGGTGTTCGGGCGGCCGACAAAGCTGACAAACCCGGAGCGGAAGCCCTCCGGGGTGCCGGCGGTGCCGGTCAAGAAAGTTTCATTAGTCATCGTGGAAACTATCCTACAAGGTCACGCGCGGGGGCAGGAAAACCTAGAGTTCGTCCACGCTGAACTGCAGCTGCGGGTGGGCGAAGCAGTCCTGGGCGGCGATGAGCTCCAGCTCGCGCGAGTCCGCCTCGTAGGTGGTGCGGAGCAGATCGTAGACCTGGGAGGCCGTGGCCTTGAGCGCCTCGTGGGCGTCCTGGTGGCGCACGTAGTGGCCGGTGAACAGGGCCGCGGTCACGTCGCCGGAGCCGTTGTACTTGACCGGCAGGCGCGGGGTGGTCACCGAAAAGGCGCGGTCGCCGTCCACGGCGATCATCTCCACCTGGTCCTCCGGGGTCTCGGGCCGCTCGACGGAGGTCACCAGGACCACGCGCGGGCCGATGTCCTGGGCCACCTTGACCGCCTGCAGGGTCTCTTCCAGCGTGCCGGTCGGCTGGCCGGTCAGGTAGCCCAGCTCGAACTGGTTCGGGAAGATGATGTCGGCGACCGGCAGGATCTTATCGCGCAGCAGCGGCGGGATCTCGTCGGAGACGAAGCAACCGGACTTTTCGTTGCCCATCACCGGGTCGCAGGCGTACAGCGCCTGCGGGTTGGCCTTTTTGACCCGGCGCACGGCGTCGATGATGACCTCCGCGATATCGGAGCCGCCCTGGTAGCCGGACAGCACCGCCGCAACGTCCGGGAAGGCGCCGCGGCGCTCGATGCCGTCGATGATCTCCGTGACCTGCGCGGCCGGCAGCTGCGGCCCGCCCCAGTCACCGTAGCCGGTGTGGTTCGAAAAGTTCACGGTGTGCACGGGCCAGACCTCGTGGCCGGCGCGTTGGAGGGGAAAGACGGCAGCGGAGTTTCCCACGTGCCCGTAAGCCACGTGGGACTGGATGGAAAGGATACTCATGGCAGATTAGTCTAGCCGGCGTCGTGGTCGCTGTTGTCCGGTTTGGCCACCGGCTCCCCCACCGGCGGGATGCCGCCGCCCGGCACCTGGCGATCCAGGTCGGCGCGATCGGCGGCCGAGGGGAACGCCCGCGGGCCGGTTGGCTTGGGCTGGTATTCCACCCCGCGCGCTGACAGGTCGTCGTACCAGTTGGCCAGCAGCTCGTTCTGCAGGCCGAACATCTCCTTTTCCTCCGCGGGGGTGGCGTGGTCGTAGCCCAGCAGGTGCAGCACGCCGTGCACGGTCAGCAGCGCCAGCTCGTGGCCCAGCGAGTGGCCGGCGGCCTGCGCCTGGCGCTCGGCGAATTCCGGGCACAGGACGATATCGCCCAGCATCGCCGGGCCGAAGCCGTCCTGGGCCGCGGGCGCGTCCTGCCGCAGCGTGCCGGTGCTCGATCCCGGGGTGATCTCATCCATCGGGAAGCTCATCACGTCCGTGGGCCCGGCCAGGTCCATCCAGCGCACGTGCATGTCCTCGATCGTGGCCAGGTCGACCGCGGAGATGGTCGCCTCGGCCTCGGGGCTGACGTCCATCTGCGCCAGGGCGAAGCTGGCGACGTCGTTGAGCATTTCCTCGTTCACGCCCGGGTAGCCGGACTCGTTGACAAATTCAATGGCCATGTTTTTCTAGCCCTCCTGCTTCTGGCGGCCGCATTCTCGGGCGGCATCGTAGGCATCGTAAGCATTGACGATCCGCCCGACCAGCGCGTGGCGCACCACGTCGTGGGAACCGAGATCCGCGAAATAAATGTCGTCCACCCCGTCCAGGATGCGGCGCACGACCTTCAGCCCGGAGACCTGCCCGCGCGGCAGGTCCACCTGGGAGACGTCGCCGGTGACCACGATGGTCGAGCCAAAGCCCAGTCGGGTCAGGAACATCTTCATCTGTTCGGGCGTGGTGTTTTGGGCCTCGTCGAGGATGACGAAGGCATCGTTAAGCGTGCGGCCGCGCATATAGGCCAGCGGGGCGACCTCGATGATGCCGGCGTCCATCAGCTTCGGGATCATCTCCGGGTCCAGCATGTCCCGCAGCGCGTCGTAGAGCGGGCGCAGGTAGGGGTCGATCTTGTCGTTCAGCGTGCCGGGCAGAAAGCCCAGCTTCTCGCCCGCCTCGACGGCCGGGCGGGTCAGGATGATGCGCTGGACCTGCTTGTTCTGCAGCGCCTGGACGGCCTTGGCCACGGCCAGGTAGGTCTTGCCGGAGCCGGCCGGGCCGATGCCGAAGACCACCGTGTGATCATCGATCGCCTGCACGTAGCGGCTCTGCCCCACCGTCTTCGGCCGGATGGTCTTGCCACGCCGCGAGATAATGTCCGCGGCCAGCGCCTGGCTGACCGACAGCGGCGCTTCCGTTTCGATCATGGCCACGGTGTGCTTGACCGTCTCCGGGGAGATGGCGTGCCCGCGGCGGGCGATGGCCTCCAGCTCGTCGAAGACCTTGACCGCCCGGGCGATCTCAAAATCGGGGCCCGTGACGGTCACCGTGGTGCCGCGGGCGAAGAGATCGGCATCCAGCTGGTCGTTGAGCACGCGCAGCGTCGTATCCGCCGTGCCCAGCACGGCGTTGACATAAACCGGGTCGAGCTCAATTTTTTGGGTATCAATAGCCACGCCCATAGGCTACCAGCGCTCGGTTAACGCCCCGATAGCCGCCAGGGCCACCATGGCTGCCGATGCCGTCCGCAGCACCTGCGGTCCCAACTTGATAGGTTGCGCCCCGGCCTGGGTCAGGCGTTCTAGCTCCGCGCTGCCGATGCCACCTTCCGGGCCCACCAGCAGAAAGACCGTGCCGGAAAGCTGGGCCGCGCGGATGCTGCGGGTGGCCTCCTCGTGCAGGACCAAGGCGTGATCGGCCTGGGCCAGCAGCTGGGTCAGCTCGCCGGTGGTGACCGGTCCGTGAACCTGCGGGATGCGGGCCCGGCGGGACTGCTTGGCCGCCGCCTGGGCCGCGGCCTCCCACTTGGCCAGCGCCTTCGGGATCTTCTTGCCCTCCCACTTGGCCACGCAGCGGTCGGCCTGCCAGGCGATGATCTCGTCCGCGCCGGCCTGGGTGGCCAGATCCACGGCCAGCTCCGCGCGCTCCGACTTCGGGATGGCCTGCACGACGACCACCTTGGGCTCCGGGGCGGGTTCTGCGCGCACCGCGGTGACGGCGGCGTCCAGCTGGTCCTTGCCGGCGGTGGTGGTGACCTCGGCGGTGACCACGCGGCCGGTGCCGTCGATAAGCTCGAGCTGCTCGGCGGGTTTGAGCCGCTTGACCGTCACGGCGTGGCGGCCCTCCGGCCCGTCGAGGTGTACCTGCTGGCCCACCTCGGCCCCGCTCAGGTCCGGGTGGATGAATACGGGCAGCGACATTAGCGGCGGAAGTGGCCCCGCAGGCGGGAGAACAGCGACTCGTCTTGGCCGTCGCCCTCCTCCTTGACGGTGGCGGTGTCGTTCTGGCGGTCGCGGATCTTCTCCAGCGCCTCGCGGGTCTTCTTGTCCAGGTTGCGCGGGACGACCACGTCCACGTGGGCGTACAGGTTGCCCGCGCCCTCGGTGCGCAGGCGGGTCATGCCCTGTCCCGGGATCTCGATGGCCTCGCCCGGCTGCGTACCGGCGGCCACGTCCACGGTGACGTCCTCGCCATTGAGGTGCGGCAGCTTGACCTGGGTGCCCAGGGCGGCATCCACCATGGGCACGCGCAGGGTCACGTGCAGGTCGTCGGCGTCGCGCTCGAAGACCTTGTGCGGGCGGGTGTTCACCTCCACGTAAAGGTCGCCGGCCGGGCCGCCGCCGTGGCCGACCTCGCCCTGGGAGGCCATGCGGATGCGCATGCCGTTGCCGATACCCGCCGGGATATTGACCTTCAAATCGCGGCGCTTCTTCACGCGGCCGTCGCCGCCGCAGTGGTTGCAGGGGTCCTCGATGATTTCGCCGTAGCCCTGGCACTGCGGGCACGGGCGCGAAGTAAGGACATTGCCCAAGAAGCTGCGCTGGGTCTCCTGGATCTCGCCCGCGCCGGAGCAGGTCGGGCAGGTCACCGGCTTGGCCTTGGACTCCGAACCGGAGCCCTCGCACTTGTCGCAGAGCACGGCGGTGTCCACGGTGACCTGCTTCTGCAGGCCGGTGAAGGCCTCCTCCAGCGTGATGCTGGTGCGCAGTAGGGCGTCGTTGCCCGGCTGCACGCGCGAACGCGGGCCGCGGGAGCCGCCGGCCGCCCCGCCGAAGAACTCGGCGAAGATATCGCCCAGGCCGCCGCCCCCGAAGCCGCTGAAGCCGCCCGCGCCGGCACCGGGACCGCCGCCGCGCTGCTCCATGGGATCTCCGCCCATGTCCACGATCTGGCGCTTCTGCGGGTCCAGCAGGACCTCCTGGGCCAGGGAGGCTTCGCGGAACTTCTCCGCCGCCTCGTCGTCGCCCGGGTTCACGTCCGGGTGGTACTTGCGCGCGAGCTTGCGGTAGGCCTTCTTAATCTCCGAGTCGGACGCGGACTTGTCCACGCCCAGAATGCCGTAATAGTCACGAGCCACGGTAAATTGCGTCCTTACTTGCTTAGTCGTTAGGGGTTTTTAAAAAATCTGTAGCGGCCTTCCAGCCTACTAGCCGCCGGAACGGCTATTTCTCCCCGGCCAGAATTTCGCTGACATAGCGTGCAACAGCAGAAACCTTAGCGATTGTTCCCGAGTAATCCATAAACGTCGGTCCCACCACGCCGAGGCCGCCCAGCGTCTCGCCGTCCGTGCCGTAGGCGGTGGTCACCACCGACGACGAACGCAGGGCATCCGCCTCGTGCTCGTCCCCGATGACCACGGAGACGTTGCCCATATCCGGCACGCGCGCCAGTAGCTTGAGGAAGACGACCTGCTCCTCGAGGGCATCGATAATGCCCGGCAGGCCGTCCGGGAAGTCCCGGGCCAGGCGGGTCAGGTTGGAGGTGCCGGCCAGCAGCAGGCGGTCGGCCGGCTGGTTGACCAGGGTCTCAATCAGCGTCGTGGCGCTGTTGAGCACGTGCACGCGCATGTCCACCGGCGCGACGTCCACCAGGTCGGCCAGGGACTGGGAGGCCTCCGTGATGGTCTTGCCCGCCAAGGCGTTGTTGAGCAGCTCGCGCAGCCGATGCGTCTGGTCCGGGTCGATGACCGAATCCAGCGCCACGTTGCGCTGGTCCACCCGGCCGGTATCCGTGATCAACACCAAGAGCAGGCGGACGGGGCTCAGCGCCACGACCTCGCAGTGCTTGACGCGGGAGACCTGCAGGTTCGGCATCTGCACCACCGCGGCCTGCTTGGTGACCTGGGCCAGAAGCTGCACCGAGCGGGAGAGCACGTCTTCCAGGTCCACGCCGCCTTCCAGGAAGTTGAGCATGGCGCGGCGCTCCGAGGAGCTCAAAGGTTTTAAGTCGTGGATGGCATCCACGAAGAGACGGTAGCCCTTCTGCGTGGGCACGCGCCCAGAGCTGGCGTGCGGTTGGGTGATAAGGCCTTCGGATTCCAGCGCCGCCATGTCGTTGCGGATGGTCGCCGATGATACCCCCAGCTGGTAGCGCTCCAGCAGGGTTTTCGAGCCCACCGGTTCCTGGCTGGCAATATAGTCCGCGACGATGGCACGCAGGACTTCCTTGCGGCGCGCATCAGTAGTGCTAGACATGCCTTTAAGCCTACCCGCGGTCTTCGGCCACCAAGATATCGGTGATAATCCCGTCCGCCAGCAGGCGGCCGGCGTCCGTGACCTTCAACCGCCCGTCGGCTTCTGTCAGCAGCCCGCGCTGCCGATGCCGCCCCACCACCTCGTCGGCAGCCTGCGACACCCAGTCGCGCGGGATGCCTTCGGCCAGGCGCAGGCCCAGCATGATGGCCTCGGTGTGCCGGTCGGCGTCGGTGAGGGTTTCTTCGCCGGAGATGGGCAAGGTGGCATCGGCAAGCAGGCGGGAGTAGCGGGCCGGGTGCTTGACGTTGAAAAAGCGGGTCTTCCCCAGGTGGGAGTGGGCGCCGGGGCCGGCACCCCACCAGTCGCCGTCACGCCAGTAGATGAGGTTGTGGCGGCATTCCCCACCCGGCTTCGCCCAGTTGGAGACCTCGTACCAGCCGTAGCCGGCCTCTTCCAGCGCGCCCGCGATGAGCTGGTAGCGCCGGGCCAGAACGTCCTCGTCGGGGGCCGGCAGCTGGCCCTTGTTGACCTTGCGCGCCATGCGGGTGCCGTCCTCGACGATGAGCGAATAGGCGCTGACGTGGTCCACGCCCGTGGCCAGCACGCGGTCCAGGGTCGCGCGCACGTCGTCGTCGGTCTCGCCCGGCGTGCCGTAGATCATGTCCAGGTTCACGTGCTCGAAGCCGGCGGCCAGGGCCTCGGCGGCCGCGTCGAAGGCCCGGCCCGGGGTGTGGGCGCGCTCCAGCACCGCCAGCACGGCCGACGATGCCGACTGCATCCCCAGGCTCACCCGCGTAAAGCCCGCCTCGCGCAGGCCGGCGAAAAACGCCGGGTCCGTCGACTCCGGGTTGGACTCCGCGGTCACCTCCGCGCCTGGCGCCAGGCCGAAGGTCGCGCGCACGCGGTCCAGCACCCGGCCCAAACCATCCGCGCCCAGCAGCGACGGGGTGCCGCCGCCGATAAAGACCGTCTCCGCCGGGCGCTGGACCCGAGCTGCGGCCAGCTCGAGCTCCTTATCCAGGGCGTCGAGGTAGCTGGCCTGCGAATTAGGCGCGCCCAGTTCCCCGGGCGTATACGTGTTGAAATCGCAATACCCGCAGCGTGTGGCGCAAAACGGGACGTGGATGTAGAGCCCAAAGGAATCCTGCATGGGCATCAGCCTAGCGAAAGCGGGAACAAACTTGGGGGTCAGGGCGGTTATACATGTAGTCTAAGAAGGTAAAAAATCCCCGTCCCCAAGGAAAGAAAGGCTACTTTGGTGGAACCTCCCAGTCGATGTCCCCGCTACCTGTATCTAGGCGGTGGGGTCTAAACCATGTGGTCCGCAGCTTTGATGCTCTTAGCGGGCATCGTGGTCATCGCTCTCATCATTGTGGCCAACGCGTATTTCGTCGCGCAGGAATTCGCGTTCATGTCGGTCGATCGTACGCAGCTTCGCACCGCGGCCGCCCGCGGGGATAAAACCGCCCAGCGGGCCCTGCACATCACCGAGCGCACCTCCTTCATGCTCTCGGGCGCGCAGCTGGGTATTACGATTTCCGGCCTGCTCATCGGCTACGTCGCCGAGCCGCTGGTTGGCGAGGCCCTAGGCGTGCTGCTCGGCGGCGTCGGCGTGCCGCGTGCGGTCTCCGTCACCGTCGGCACCGTGGTCGCGCTGGCGCTGTCGACCATCGCCAGCATGCTCTTCGCGGAGCTGTTCCCCAAGAACTACACCATCGCCGCGCCGATGAAGTCGGCGCGCTTCCTGGCCGCGTCCACGCAGTGGTACCTGCGCATCTTCGGCTGGATCATCCACTTCTTCGAGTATTCTTCCAACGCCATCCTGCGCCTGTTCCGCGTGGAGCCGGTCGACGACGTGGACTCCTCGGCCACCACCGACGACTTCGAGTCCATCGTGGACGCCTCCCACGAGGCCGGTGACCTGGACCAGGACACCTACATGGTGCTCGACCGCCTGCTGGACTTCCCCGAGCACGACGTCGAGCACGCGATGATCCCGCGCTCCCGCGCCGACGCCGTCGACCCGGAGACCACCCTCGGCGAGGTCCGCGCGCTCATGGCCGCCAACCACACCCGCTACCCCGTCGTCGACGAGGAACACAACCCCATCGGCGTCGTCCACCTCATGGACGTCCTGGGCTCCGAGCTTGCCGCCGATGCCCCGGTCACCCGCGTCATGCGCGAGCCCGTCGTGGTGCCCGAGATGATGCCGCTGCCGGATCTCGTCTCCGAGCTGCGCGGCCAGGACCAGAAGCTGGCCTGCGTAATTGACGAATACGGCGGGTTTGTCGGCATCGTTACGCTCGAGGACCTAGCCGAGGAAATCCTGGGTGATGTCACCGACGAGCACGACATCGAGGAATCCGAGGAAATCACCGAGCAGGGCGAGAACCACTGGATTGTCGACGGCGACACGCCGCTGGACGAGGTCGAGCGCGCCATCGGCCACGACCTGCCCGAGGGCGACTACGAGACCATCTCCGGGCTGCTGATGTCCCAGACCGGCGCGCTGGTTGAGGCCGGCGAGGTCCACACCATCGACCTGGAGGCCGAGCCCGAGGACTGGGTCGACGCTGACGATGCCCCACTGCGCCACCTCAAGGTACGCGTCGAGGAGATCGACCGGCACGTGCCCTCTAGCCTGGCGCTCGAGCTCGTCGAAGAGTACCGGGAGGAGGAGAAGTAATGGACAACTGGGTTTTCAATCTGCTGGTGACGATCGTCATCATCATCGCCTCCGCGTTCTTCGTGGTCATCGAGTTCTCCCTGCTGGGCGCGCGCCGCAACCGCCTCGAGGAGATGGCCGAGGACTCCCGCAGCGCCCGCGCCGGCCTGCGCAGCCTCAACGAGCTGACGATGATGCTCGCCGGCTCCCAGCTCGGCATCACCGCCGCCACCTTCATCCTCGGTGCGGTCACCAAGCCGTGGTTCCACCACCTGCTGATGCCCGTCTTCGAGGCGCTGAGCATGCCCGCGCGCGTGGCCGACATCGTGGCGTTTATCGTCGCGCTGTTCCTGGCGACGTTCCTGCACCTGGTCATCGGCGAGATGGCCCCGAAGTCCTGGGCGATCACCCACCCGGAGACCGCTTTGCGGCTCATCGCCATCCCCGCCCGCGCCTTCATCTGGATTTTCCGGCCGCTGTTGGCCTGGATCAACCGGATGGCCAACAGGCTGGTGAAGCTGGCCGGCGAGGAGCCCGTCGACCGCGCCGCGGCCGCCGGCTACAACGTCGAGACCCTGCGTAGCCTGGTCGAGCACTCCCGCGAGACCGGCGCCATGGACGACGAATCCGCCTCCCAAATCACCGGCGTCATCGAGCTCGAGTCCTCGACCGTCGCCGAGCTCGCCCGCGAGCACGGTTCCGCCGTGGTCCCCATGCCCAGCGACACCACCGTCCGCGAGCTGCAGGACCTGGTGCTGCGCAAGGACATCATGCGCGTGCTCGTCTTCGGCAAGTCCTCCCGCGTACCGCGCCTGGTCCACGTCCGCGACACCCTGCTCGCCGACCCGGAGACCCCGGTGCTCGAGTTCTCGCGCCCGTGCCTGACCGTTGCCGGCGCCACGACCGTGCAGCACACGCTGGACCACATGCGCGCCCGCAACGAGCAGCTCGTGGTCGTCGGCCGGGCCGACAAGGACAACGCCATGTGGGTGCTGACCTGGGACGACATCATGGGCCAGCTGTGGCCGCAGATCGCCGAGAAGCTCGACCAGGTCACCGAGACCAAGTAACAGTTCTACCCGCCTTCCCGCAGCCTGGGTACATTCCTAGGCTGCGGGTCTTTTTCGCAGGTCGCGCCGCAAAATGGGCGTTTTCTGCTGTTTCGGGCCTCGTGCAGGATGGTTACTGTGCTCCGAGTTATCCACAGATTGGGTTTTCGGGCCTTGTGGGGGTTGACGTGTGCTTCTAGCGTGTGGGGCATGACGACGACAGCCATGGACACTTTGAAAGCAGCGCACTCCATCTTCGCGGACGGGATCCAGTATTTGGGCCTGTGCCGCGAGTTGAGCCTGCCTGCCCTGAAGGCTGTCATGTCCGACGTTGCCGCCGCCGCGCACTACCGCGCGTGCCAGACTTTCTTCGGGCACACGACGTATACGCGCAAGCAGGACGCCGCCCGCCGGGGTGCCGCAGAATCCGGACACCACCTGGATACCCTGCTGGTGTTAGACAACGCCTTCCGCCGGGTGCGCAACCAGGGCGAGGCCTGGGCCATGCTCATCGAACTGTGCAACACGCCTGGCACCACCAAACAACTACGACGCCTAGCCAACAAGAAGGTCCTGGAGCTTAACCGCCCGGCACCGCCGGCCGAAGGCGTGCGCGTGACCCGACGCAAAGACGGACCGAGTACTTTTTCTGTTACCGGTGATCCGGAGTTGGTGGAAAACCTTTGGGCCTCGATTAAGACCATCTCCGACGTCGAGGCCCTTTTCAGCGGCGGCTTGAACAAGCAGCCGAAGGCCACGCACGTGGTCATCTCCCTGCCCGACTGGGTTCGTATCCTGTCCGGTGACGGGGATGAGATCACCCTGCAGCTGACCAACGGGACCACCATGACGGGTGCCGAATACGTCCGCCAATGCCTGTGGGACGCGGGCCTGGCCACCCTGGTGGATCCTAGGCGCGGGCCGGTCAACCAATACCGCTACCAGCGCCATGCTTCACCCAAGCAGAAGGACATGGCCAAGGCCGAGACCACCACCTGTGCCTGGCCAAACTGCCGCAAGCCGGCCGATGAGTGCCAGGTCCACCACATCCACCCCTGGGTAGACGGCGGCGAGACCAACCAGGAGAACCTC
>JAQYQB010000029.1 GCA_028726465.1 Mycobacteriaceae bacterium
CCGTCCCCGGTCGCCGGCACCCTGCAGGAAATCCTGGCCGACGAAGACGACACCATCGAGGTCGGCGAAGTCATCGCCCGCATCGGCGACGGCTCCGCCCCGGCCAAGTCCGACGACTCCGACTCTGACTCCGACTCCAAGACTGAGGCCAAGGAAGAGGAAAAGGAAGAAGAGCCGAAGAAGGAAGAAAAGGCCGAGGAGTCCTCCTCCAAGGAGGAGAAGAAGGACGAGGCCCCGAAGAAGGACGAGTCCTCCGCTAAGAACACCTCCGCGAAGGTCAACAACGGCGACAACGTCCCGTACGTGACCCCGCTGGTGCGCAAGCTGGCTGACAAGCACGGCGTTGACCTGAACTCCGTGGAAGGCACCGGCGTCGGCGGCCGCATCCGCAAGCAGGACGTGCTGGCCGCTGCCGGCGAGGGCGAGGCCCCGAAGTCCGGCTCCGACAAGGCTGCCTCCGGCAAGTCCGGCGGGCGCGCCAACTGGTCCACCAAGTCCGTGGATCCGGAGAAGCAAGAGCTCATCGGCACCACCCAGAAGGTCAACCGCATCCGCGAGATCACCGCCTCCAAGATGGTCGAGGCGCTGCAGATTTCCGCGCAGCTGACCCACGTCCAGGAAGTCGACGTCACCGCGGTAGCCGACATGCGCAAGAAGAACAAGCAGGCGTTCATCGACAAGTACGGCGCCAACCTGTCCTACCTGCCGTTCATCGTGAAGGCCACCGTCGAGGCGCTGGTTTCCCACCCGAACGTCAACGCCTCCTACAACCCGGAGACCAAGGAGATGACCTACCACGCGGACGTGAACGTGGCCATCGCCGTGGACACCCCGCGCGGCCTGCTCACCCCGGTCATCCACAAGGCGCAGGACAAGACCCTGCCGGAGATCGCCCAGGCCATCGCCGAGCTGGCTGACAAGGCCCGCAACAACAAGCTGAAGCCGAACGACCTGACCGGTGCTACCTTCACCGTGACCAACATCGGCTCCGAGGGCGCCCTGCTGGACACCCCGATCCTGGTTCCGCCGCAGGCTGGCATCCTGGGTACCGCGGCCATCACCAAGCGCCCGGTAGTGGTCAACGACGACGGCCAGGACGCCATCGCCATCCGCCAGATGTGCTACCTGCCGTTCACCTACGACCACCAGGTGGTTGACGGTGCTGACGCTGGTCGCTTCATCACCACCATCAAGGACCGCCTGGAGACCGCGGACTTCGAGTCCGACCTGGCTCTCTAAGACACGGCCTTGAGCTGCCGGCCTTCCCGGGCCGGCCCGAGCCCCCGTTGACTTTTCCTATGACTTTAAGGAAAAGGAGACGGGGGCTTCGTCTTTCCCCGACTACCCCCGTAACCCCCTCCCGGGCCGAATGTGGTCACAGTTTTTCGGCCCAGTTGGAGATGTCACTAACCCCGCACGCGGGGCCGACGCCCCCCGCCCCGCAGCGGGGCGTAATTAATGCGCTCGGGTTGGGGGTAAAAACGACCCGGGCGTGTGGCGCAGAACAATATACTGGTGTTCCGTATGGCCGTTTTGCCTACCCAATCAAGGAGTAACGCTAATGGAATTCATCTCCCGTCACCTCGGGCCAGATGCCACCGAACAATCTAGGATGCTGGAGGCGGTGGGTTATTCCACCGTTGAAGACTTGGTCGACGCCGCTATTCCGACCAAGATTCGGGCCGACGAGCGGCCGGAGCTGCCGGGCCTGCCGGCCCCGCTCAGCGAGTACGACGCCCAGGAACGCCTGCGCGAGCTGGCTGGCAAGAACCACCTGCTGAAGTCCTTCTACGGTCAGGGCTACAGCGACACCATCACCCCGCCGGTCATCCGCCGCGGCCTCTTAGAGGACGCGGGGTGGTACACCGCTTATACCCCGTACCAGCCGGAGATTTCGCAGGGTCGCCTGGAAGCGCTCCTTAACTTCCAGACCATGATCCAGGACCTGACCGGCCTGCCGATTGCGAACGCCTCCCTGCTGGACGAGGCCTCCGCCGTGGCCGAGGCGGTCGGGCTGATGTCCCGCGCGGTCAAGAAGGGCCGCCGCGTGGTCCTAGACGAGCGCCTCCACCCGCAGGTGCTCAACGTCGCCGCTGAGCGCGCCCGCGCCATCGAGCTCGAGGTCCTCGTCGCGGACCTGACTGACGGCCTGGCCGGCGAGGACATCGTCGGCGTGGTCGTGGCCTACACCGGCACCGAGGGCGATATCTTCGACCCGCGCGCGGTCATCGAGGAGGCCCACTCCCGCGGTGCCCTGGCCGCCGTGGTCGCCGATCCGCTCTCCCTGACGCTGCTGGAGGCCCCGGGCGAGCTGGGCGCCGACATCGTCACTGGTAGCTCCCAGCGCTTCGGCGTGCCGCTGTTCTTCGGCGGCCCGCACGCGGCGTTCATCTCCGTCACCGACAAGCTCAAGCGCCAGATCCCCGGCCGCATCGTGGGCGTGTCCAAGGACGCCGAGGGCCGCCCGGCCTACCGCCTGGCCCTGCAGACCCGCGAGCAGCACATCCGCCGCGAGCGCGCTACCTCCAATATCTGCACCGCCCAGGCGCTGCTGGCCAACGTCGCGTCCATGTACGCGGTCTACCACGGCCCGCACGGCCTAAAGGCCATCGCCAAGCGCGTGCACGGCCTGGCCTCCACCTTCGCCGCCGCCGTCAAGGGCGAGGGCCTGGATCTGGCCGCCGAGGACTTCTTCGACACCGTCACCGTGACCGGCGTCGACGCGGCCGCCATCAAGTCCTCCCTGCAGGAGGCCGGCTACCTGGTCCGCGCCATCGGCAGCGACAAGGTCTCGGTCTCCTTCGGCGAATCCGCTACCGATGCCGACGTGGAAGGCCTCGTGCAGGCCTTCGGCGGCGAGGTCGCGGACACCGAGCCTTTTGCCCTGCCGGAAGCCCTCCAGCGCTCCACCCCTTTCCTGGAGCATGAGATCTTCAACTCCCTGCACTCCGAGACCCAGATGATGCGCTACCTGCGCGAGCTGGCGGACAAGGACCTGGCACTGGACCGCAGCATGATCCCGCTGGGCTCGTGCACCATGAAGTTGAACCCGACCGCTGCGATGGAGCCCATCTCCTGGCCTGAGTTCGCGGGTATCCACCCGTATGCCCCGGAGGAGACCACCGCCGGCTGGCGCGAGCTCATCGCCCAGACCGAGGACTGGCTGGCCGCGATCACCGGCTACGCCAAGGTCTCCATCCAGCCGAACGCGGGCTCGCAGGGCGAGCTGGCCGGCCTGCTGGCCATCCGGCGCTACCACGTGGCCAACGGCGACAACGGCCGCGACGTCGTGCTGATTCCGGCGTCTGCCCACGGCACCAACGCCGCCTCCGCGACCCTGGCCAACCTGCGCGTGAGCGTGGTCAAGACCGCCGACGACGGCTCGATTGACCTGGCCGATCTGGACAAGAAGATCGAGCAGCACGGCGAACACATCGCCGGCATCATGATCACCTACCCGTCCACCCACGGCGTCTTCGACCCGGAGGTCCGCGAGGTCTGCGACAAGATCCACGCCGCCGGCGGCCAGGTCTACATCGACGGCGCGAACATGAACGCGCTGACTGGCTGGGCCCAGCCGGGACAGTTCGGCGGCGACGTCAGCCACCTGAACCTGCACAAGACCTTCACCATCCCGCACGGCGGTGGCGGCCCGGGCATCGGCCCGGTCGCCGTGGCCGAGCACCTGATCCCGTTCCTGCCGTCCAACGCCGCCGACCCGGCCCACGACGCCTCCGAGGCCACCCCGGTCGGCGAGGGCGTGCCGATCACGGCCAGCCAGTACGGCTCTGCCGGCGTGCTGCCGATTTCCTGGGCCTACCTCGCCATGGCTGGTTCCCAGGGCCTGCAACAGGCCTCCGCGCACGCTATCTTGGGCGCGAACTACCTGGCCCACGAGCTGCACGATTCCTTCCCGATCCTCTACACCGGCAACGCCGGCCTGGTCGCGCACGAGTGCATCCTGGACCTGCGCGAGCTGACCGACCAGTCCGGCGTGACCGCCGCGGATGTGGCCAAGCGCCTCATCGACTTCGGCTTCCACGCCCCCACCCTGGCCTTCCCGGTCGCCGGCACCCTGATGGTCGAGCCGACCGAGTCCGAGGACAAGGGCGAGCTGGATCGCTTCATCGAGGCCATGCGCACCATCCGCGCCGAGATCCAGGAGATCATCGACGGCAAGGTCGCCTACGACGACTCCGTCATCGCCCACGCCCCATTCACCGCGCTATCCGTGTCCAGCAACGACTGGGACTACGCCTTCACCCGCGAGCAGGCCGCCTGGCCGGTGGACTCGCTGCGCCGCGGCAAGTACTTCGCCCCGGTCCGCCGCCTGGACGAAGCCTACGGCGACCGCAACCTCGTCTGCTCCTGCCCGCCGCCGGAGGCTTTCGAGATGACCAACGAAAAGGAGAGCTAAATGTCCGATCTACGCAATTCCCCGCTGCACGCTGAGCACGAAAAGCTCGGCGCCAGCTTCACCGCCTTCGGGCCGTGGAACATGCCTCTGAAGTACGCCAACGAGCTGGACGAGCACCGCGCCGTGCGCGAGGCCGCCGGCCTGTTCGACCTGTCGCACATGGGCGAAATCTGGGTCACCGGCCCGGATGCGGCCAAGTTCCTGACCTACGCGCTCATCTCCAACCTGGAGACCGTCAAGGTGGGCAAGGCCAAGTACTCCATGGTCGCCGCCGAAGACGGCGGGATCATCGATGACCTCATCTCCTACCGCTTCGAGGAGGAGAAGTTCCTGGTGGTGCCGAACGCCGGCAACACCCAGGTGGTCTGGGAGGCCTTCCAGGAGCGCTCGGAAGGCTTCGACGTGCAGCTCAAGAACGAGTCCCAGGACGTGGCGATGATCGCCGTCCAGGGCCCGAAGGCCGCCGAGATCCTCGTCCCGCTGGTCGAGGACAACAAGCAGGACGCCGTCTACGAGCTGGGCTACTACGCCGCCACCATGGGCAAGGTGGCCCGCAAGTTCGCCATCATCGCCCGCACCGGCTACACCGGCGAGGACGGCTTCGAGCTCATCGTCTACAACGCGGACGCCCCGGAGCTGTGGAACGAGCTGCTGTGCGCCGGCGAGGAATACGGCCTCAAGCCCTGCGGCCTGGCCGCGCGCGACTCCCTGCGCTTGGAGGCCGGCATGCCGCTCTACGGCAACGAGCTCTCCCGCGACATCACCCCGGTCGAGGCCGGCATGTCCCGTGCCTTCGCCAAGAAGGAAGCGGACTTCGTGGGCGCGGAGACCATGCGTGCGCGCGCCGCTGAGGGCCCGCAGCAGGTCATCACCGGCCTGGAGTCCTCCCAGCGCCGCGCGGCCCGCTCCGGCGCCGAGGTCTACGTGGGCGAGACCCACGTGGGCACCGTGACCTCCGGCCAGCCCTCCCCGACGCTGGGCCACCCGGTCGCCCTCGCGCTGCTGGATACCTCCGCAGGTCTCGAGCCCGGCGCCGAGGTGGAGGTCGACATCCGCGGCAAGCGCTACCCGTTTACCGTAACGGCCTTGCCGTTTTACAAGCGGGACAAGTAAAACCGTTCTAAAATAAAGCCCGATAACGCCCGATCCTTTCAGAAAGGACTTTTACCCATGGCCAACCTGCCTGATAACTACTCCTACTCCGAGGACCACGAGTGGCTGGCTGCCGCTCCGGACGACGTCGTGGGCAAGACCGTCCGCGTGGGCATCACCTCGGTCGCCACTGAGCGCCTGGGCGAGGTCGTCTTCGCCGAGCTGCCGGCCGTCGGCGACTCCATCACCGCAGGCGACTCCTGCGGTGAGGTCGAGTCCACCAAGTCCGTCTCCGACCTGTTTGCTCCGGTCACCGGCACCGTGACCGCCGTGAACGAGGGCGTGCACGATGACTACTCCGTCATCAACAACGATCCCTTCGGCGAAGGCTGGCTCTTCGAGGTCGAGGTCTCCGAGGCCGGCGAGCTGATGACCGCCGCCGACTACGCCGCCGCCAACGGCATCTAGAACCGACGCGCTGGCCCCGTACAGCGCCCGCCCCCCGGCAAGGCCGGTAACCCGCCTGTGGATTTACACGGTGGCGTTACCGCTTGCTGGGGGCGCTTTTGTATACCCAGTTGGGCAGCCGCCCGTGGACTGCCGGGCCAAGCGAATTACAATGGGTATCTATGACTGCACCGCGCGATCCTTTCTTCCCCGCCGACCGCTCCATTCGCGCCGACAACGCGCCTTTGGACATCCGCCACCTGGGCCGGATGGACTACCAGGAAGCCTGGGACCTGCAGGCCGACCTGGCCAAGCAACGCGCCCGCGGCGATATCGGGGACACGGTGCTGGTGGTCGAACACCCCAGCGTCTACACGGCCGGTAAGCGCACCATGGAATCCGACATGCCGGATAACGGCCAGCCCGTCATCACCGTCGACCGCGGCGGCCGGATTACCTGGCACGGGGAAGGCCAGCTCGTGGTCTACCCCATCATCCGCCTGGCCGAACCCGTCGACGTGGTCGACTACGTCCGCCGGCTGGAAGAAGCCACCATCCAGACCGTGCGCCAGATGGGGGTCACCACCGCCGGGCGCATCGACGGCCGCTCCGGGGTCTGGGTGCCGTCCACCACGCAGCCGAAGGACCCGCAGGCCCCGCACCGCGACCGCAAGATCGCCGCGCTGGGCATCCGGATTACCCGCGGGGTGACCATGCACGGCCTGGCGTTGAACTGCTGCAACACCCTCGAGTTCTACGAGCACATCGTGGCCTGCGGCATCGACGACGCCGACGTGACCACCCTGTCCCTCGAGCTCGGCCGCCACGTCGGCCTGGAGGAAGCCACGGAGCCGCTGCTGAGCGCGCTTGACGATGCCCTCTCGGGCCGCCTCGTCGTCGCCGACCACACCTTCGGTTCCGCGCCGGATCCGACCAAGCTGGCCAACGAGGCGCGCCGGCGCGCCCGGCAGCAGGCCGCCACCCCCGAACGAACGACCCCGGCCGCCGGCCAGGAATGATCACACCGCTTTAGTGGTTGTGACTGAGGCATCCCGGCGTGCCGGATGCCCCGGAAGACCGGACATTTTCCACTTCGCCAACTCAACAACGTAGGGTAGACAACGTGACTATTAAGCCTGAAGGACGGAAGCTGCTACGCATCGAGAAAAAGAATGCGGAATCTCCGATCGAGCAGAAACCCCGATGGATCCGTAACCAGGTGCGCACCGGCCCTGGCTACGAAGATATGCGCAACCGCGTCGCCGGCGCCTCCCTGCACACGGTCTGCCAGGAGGCCGGCTGCCCCAACATTCATGAGTGCTGGGAATCCCGCGAGGCCACCTTCCTCATCGGCGGCGACTCCTGCACTCGCCGCTGCGATTTCTGCGATATCAAGACCGGCAAGCCGGACGCCCTGGATACCGACGAGCCGCGCCGCGTGGCAGAGAACATCCGGGAGATGGACCTGAACTACACCACCATCACCGGCGTGACCCGCGACGACCTGCCGGACGAGGGCGCATGGCTCTACGCCGAGGTGGTGCGCAAGATCCACGAGCTGAACCCGCACACCGGCGTGGAAAACCTCACCCCGGACTTCTCCGGCAAGCCGGACCTGTTGCAGGAGGTCTTCGAGGCCGAGCCGGAGGTCTTCGCCCACAACCTGGAGACGGTCCCGCGCATCTTCCGCCGCATCCGCCCGGCCTTCCGCTACGAGCGCTCCTTGGATGTCATCCGCCAGGCGCACGACTACGGGCTGATCACTAAGTCCAACCTCATCCTCGGCATGGGCGAGACCGCCGAGGAGATCGAGGAGGCGCTGCGCGACCTGCGTTCGGCCGGCTGCGACATCATCACGATTACGCAGTACCTGCGCCCCGGCCCGCGCTTCCACCCCATCGAGCGCTGGGTCCGCCCGGAGGAGTTCGTCTCCCACTCGAAGCTGGCCAAGTCCCTGGGCTTCGGCGGCGTCATGTCCGGCCCGCTGGTCCGCTCCTCCTACCGCGCCGGCCGCCTGTACGTGCAGGCCATGGAGGCCCGCGGCCGCGAGCTGCCCGCCCACCTGTCCCACCTGGCCGAGACCTCGAAGGGCGCGACCGCCCAGGAGGCCTCCACGCTGCTGGACAAGTACGGCCCGTCCGAGGAGACCCCGGTGACCGCTCGCGTCAAGAGCTAAGCCACCGCCAGGTACTCACCTGTCTACCTTTTAGCTGACTTCTAACCGTTGCGGGGCCGCGCGAAAGCGCGGCCCCGTTTCCAGTTTGTGGGCACAACCCTTTAGAGTAGAGGGCATGGCACAGGGAAATACTAAGGCCGATCTCAAGGCCGCTAAGAAGGCAGAGAAGAAAGCCAAGCGCGAAAAGGGCAAGCAGACGCGCCGCCAGATGTGGCAGGCGTTCCAGATGCAGCGCAAGCAGGATAAGGCGCTTATCCCGCTGATGCTGCTGGCCTTCCTGGGCCTGGGCCTGCTCTTCTTCCTCATCGGCATGCTCTTCAACGGGCAGTGGTTCATGCTGCCCATCGGCTTGGCGCTGGGTGTGCTGCTGGCCATGTTCATCTTCACCCGCCGCCTCGAGCGCGACATGTACAAAAAGGTCGAAGACCAGAAGGGCGTGGCCGGCTACGCGCTGGAGAACCAGCTGCGCAACACCGTCGGCATCGTCTGGAAGGTCGAGCAGGGCATCGCGGTGACCCGCCACCAGGACCTGGTCCACCGCGTCATCGGTAACCCGGGCGTCGTGCTGGTCTGCGAGGGCGACAAGAAGCGCCTGGCCGCGACCGTGGGGCAGCTGAAAAAGCGCATCGATAAGCTCGCCGCCGGCGTGCCGGTCTACGAGGTCTACGTCGGTGAAGGCGAGGGCGAAGTGCCGCTGGCCAAGCTGCGCAGCCACATCATGCGCCTGCCGCGTAACTACAACAAGAACGAGGTCTACGCCAACGCCCGCCGCATCGAGGCCATGGATTCCCTGCCGGGCCAGATGCCGGGCGTGCCCAAGGGCCCGATGCCCCAGCAGGCCCGCAACATGTCCGGCATGAACCGCCGCATGCGCCGCGCCGCCGGCCGCAAGAAGAAATAAGGTCCCCGCGCCAGATAAAAACGGCGCCCGCCTCCGGCCCCGAACTATCTCGGGAAGGGAGGCGGGCGCCGTTTTGGTACGCCAGGCTAAAAAAATTAAGCCATGATGACCGTGGTGCCGGTACCGCGGTCGTGCATGCCGCGCCCGTCGGCGTCGACCATGGCGGCCGGGAAGAAGACGGCCGTGAGCAGCGTGCGCACGGCCGCGCGCCAGAAGCCCACGCGGGTGCCAGGAGCGTCGACGCGGGCCACGCCCATGCCCAGCGCCGCCATGCCGGGGGTACGGGCAAAAAGCCAGCCGCAGACGATGCCCAGGATGATCCAGATGCCATACCCCAGCGCGGCAGCCGCACCGAGGGCGTCGGTGAACTGGGTGATGATGATGGCCAGGACCATGCTAATGACCCAGTCGATCAGCACCCCGCCCGCGCGGCGCATGACCGAGGCCTGCGCGCCCGAGCCGCTTTTCGGCAGGCCCAGTAGCTCCCCGGGCCACCGGGAAACCGCCTCGGCGGAATCATACTCACCAGGGATGCTCGGGCCGTCCAGCCACGTTTTCTTGTCAGCCATAGCCACTAATCTAGCGGGGGCACACCGGGGAAGGAAAGCCACGCCCAGAAATACCGAAATCTATCGCGCAATAGGTGATTTGTTAAAGTGGTAAGGCAATTCCTCAAATGTCTTTGGGCAGCGCGTAAAATCTTTACCTAGAGCCCATTTTTATCTCAAAATTTTCAGGAGCATGACCATGGCTTTCGAGACCGTTCAGGACATCGTAAAGTTTATTCAGGACGAAGACGTCCGCTTTGTCGATATCCGCTTTACCGATGTCCCGGGCATCGAGCACCACTTCAGCATCCCCGCCTCCGAGTTCGACGAGGACACCGCCGCCGAGGGCCTAGCCTTCGACGGCTCTTCCATCCGCGGGTTCACCTCCATCGACGAATCCGACATGACCCTGCTGCCGGATCCGTCCTCGGCCATGATCGACCCGTTCCGCACCGAGAAGACCCTGAACATCAAGTGCTTCGTGCACGACCCGTTCACCCTCGAGCCCTTCACCCGCGACCCGCGTAACATCGCCCGCAAGGCCGAGGAGTACCTGAACTCCACTGGCATCGCTGACACCTGCTTCTTCGGCGCGGAGGCCGAGTTCTACATCTTCGACTCGGTGCGCTATTCCACCGACGTCCACGAGGGTTTCTTCAAGGTCGACTCCGACGAGGGCTGGTGGAACCGCAGCGCTGAGACCAACATCGACGGCACCCCGAACACCGGCTACAAGACCCGCGTGAAGGGCGGCTACTTCCCCACCGCGCCGTACGACAAGACCGGCGAAGTCCGCGACGCCATGGTCCGCAACCTGCAGGACGCCGGCTTCGACGTCGAGCGCTTCCACCACGAGGTCGGCACCGGCGGTCAGAACGAGATCAACTACCGCTTCAACTCCATGCTGCACGCGGCTGACGATGTCCAGTCCTTCAAGTACATCATCAAGAACACCGCCGCAGCCTACGGCAAGACCGCTACCTTCATGCCCAAGCCGCTGGCCGGCGACAACGGCTCCGGCATGCACGCCCACATGTCCCTGTGGAAGGACGGCACCCCGCTCTTCCACGACGAGTCCGGCTACGGCGGCCTGTCCGATACCGCCCGCTATTACATCGGCGGCATCCTGCACCACGCTGGCGCGGTCCTGGCCTTTACCAACCCGACGCTGAACTCCTACCACCGCCTGGTGCCGGGCTTCGAGGCCCCCATCAACCTGGTCTACTCGCAGCGTAACCGTTCTGCGGCCATCCGCATCCCGATTACCGGTTCCAACCCGAAGGCCAAGCGCATCGAGTTCCGCGCCCCGGACCCGTCCGGCAACCCGTACCTGGGCTTTGCTGCCATGATGTTGGCCGGCATCGACGGCGTGAAGAACCGCCTGGAGCCGCACGCCCCGGTCGACAAGGACCTCTACGAGCTCCCGCCGGAGGAGGCCGCCTCCATCCCGCAGGCCCCGACCTCCCTGGAGGCCTCCCTGGAGGCCCTGCGCAACGACATGGACTTCCTGACCGAGGGCGACGTCTTCACCGAGGACCTCATCGAGTCCTACATCAAGCTCAAGGAAGACGAGGAAATCACCCCGGCCCGCCTGCGCCCGACCCCGCTCGAGTACGAAATGTACTTCGACTGCTAGTCCCCTAGCCTTCCGCAGGCTTTCCTGCCCCCAGCCGGCGTCCCTCGTGGGCGCCGGCTTTGCTGTATCCAACGGCCGGCCGTGATTGACGCCAAAGCCACCACCTTAGTATTCCACGGTCGTGCTAGGTTCGTTTCCATGTCCAACCCCCTCACCTTCGTCGCCCTGGAGACCGCCGACGTGGCGGCGGTGCGGCAGGTGCTGGGGCCCTTGGAGCGCGGCGGGATTTACCTGACCCGCCCAGGGCTGGTGCTGGAGACGTCCTGGCTGGGGGACGGCGCCCGCGACGTCTACGCGACGGCCTGGGCGTGGGGCGCGGGCGATGCCGGCCTGTTCTACGCGCTGGCTGCCCGCGGCCGGCTGCTGGTCACCCCGGCGCGCGGGGCGGTCGACATCGTCGTCTGCGGGCGAATCCATGGCCGCGAAGAGGTCGACAACGGCATCGATAGCTTCGCCTTCGCCGACAGCCCCGAGCAACTGCGGGAGCTTATCGGGCCACCTAGTTGCGCTTAGCGTAGCCGATCCGGGGGCGGAAGCCGGCGGGGTGCTTCATTTGCGCGACCGCGTCCGCAATGACCATCCGATGGCGGGCGGTGAGCGACTGCGGCAGCTGCGCCACGGAGAACCAGCCGACCTCGGTGTTTTCGTCGTCGGCGAGGTGCGGGACGGCATCGTCAGGCACGCTGAGCCGCAGGGTGGTGTCCATGAACAGGCACTTGTCGCCGTTGCCGTATTCCACGGGGCCGACCTGGCCGACGCCCAGGAGGGCCTCGACGCGGGCCTCCAGGCCGACTTCCTCGGCGACCTCCCGAATGGCGGTGGTGCTGATCTCCTCGCCCGGCTCGGCGATGCCGGCCACCGGGGCCCACTTATCGTTATCCGCCCGGCGCGCCAACAGCACGGTGGGTACCTCCCACAGAGGCGCGCCCTCCGGCACGCCGCGCACGATGATGGCGGTCACGGCGGGCAGGAAGAGCTGGTCGTGGCCGATCTTTTCACGCAGGGACACAATGAAATCCGGGGTTGCCATACCCCTAGCCTACGGCACGCAGCGACCTTAAGGGGTGCCGGCGTCGGCGCGGGCTACCTCGCCCCACAGCCCGTCGGCCAACCGCTGGACCTCCACCGCCGGGGTGAAGGAGAGCTCCATGTCCGGGTAGTCCTCGCACGTCGTGCCGCCGTCCATGCGCTCGGTGGTGCCGGAGACCAAGCCGATGATGACAGGCCGGCCGTCGCGCTCGGCGTAGACGGGCCCGCCCGAGTCGCCCGTGCGCGCACACATGCGGGCGCGCGCGGACTCGGATTCGAGCTGCTCGCCGTCGGCATTGAGCTTGCTCAGCTCCGGTAGGTGGGTCACCTCCCCGCAGGTCTTGTGGGTGGATCCGCCCAGCTTGCAGGCCTGGTCCGGCAGCTGCGCCAGCTGCGTGGCGATATTGGTCTCCAAGGACTCGGCGGTGTGGAAGGGAATCTGACCCGAGGTTCCCGCCTCGTTGAGTTCGATAAAGGCCACGTCCAGGTGGTGGGTGTCCGCGGCGTAAAAATCCGAGTAGACCACCTGGCCCACCGGCTCCGCGGGGTAGGAAAACTCGCCGTACTCATCCGCGGCCCACACCTGGTCGCCGACCTTGCCGCAGTGCGATGCCGTCACGGCAAAGGACCGGCCGTCCGGCAGGCTGAAGGAGTAGGCGACGCTACACAGCTGATAGCTGAAATACTCCCCCGGCTGCGGCGTCTGCGCGGACAGGTGGATGGCCGCGCCCGGCGGCACGGGCGCGAACTGTGGGGTAAGGATCTCGTCTTCGCGCGGCGGGAGCTTGGTCTGCTCCGCCGCCGCGCCCAGATCCGTCGCGGGCGCGGTGCGCTGGCTGGTCTCCTCCAGCGGGTCTTCTACCGGCAGGCTGCACGCGCTGGACAGCGCCACCACCGCGGCGGCCGCGAGGACCCCGCGGCTAGCTCTGCGAAGCACCATCGTCCGGGGTGGTCTCGTCCTCTTCCTCGGCCGCTTGGGCCCGCAGGTCACGCAGGAACTTCTCCGGATCGAATTCCGTGTGGTACTCGGGCCCAGCGAACTGTTCCTGTGCCATTGTTAGACCTCCGTGGTGTCAATCGAGCGGGTGATGTAGTCCTTGACCGCGGCGGCATCGTTCGGCAAGTCCGCCACGGTACGTTCCGCCTCCAGGATACCGGCAAAACGCTCGGGCACCTCCGGCTCCCGGCCGGTGGCCTCCCGGATGGTGTCGGCGAACTTGACCGGCAGGGCCGTCTCCAGGCAGATGATCGGGGTATCCACGCCGGCCTCTTGGGCCGCGCGGGCGGCCTTGACGCCGTCGGCGGTGTGCGGATCGATGAGCACCCCGTAGCGCTCGTCGACGTCCGCGATGGTGGCCAGCCGGTCCGCGTGCGTGGAGCTGGCGGAGGTGAAGCCGAACCCCTCCCGGGCGTCTTCCAAAAGCTCCGGGGACACGGAGAAGCCGCCCTCCTTGACCTTCGTGCCGAACCAGTCGGCCACCTGGGCGGCGTCCCGGCCGGTCAGGTCGAAGACGAAGCGCTCGAAGTTAGAGGCGCGGGAAATATCCATCGACGGCGAGGAGGTCTTGAAGGTCTCCGCGGCCGGGCGCGGGCGGTAGTTGCCCGTGCGGAAGAACTCGTCCAGCACGTCGTTCTCGTTGGTCGCCACCACCAGGGTGTCGATGGGCAGGCCCATCTGGCGGGCGATGTGGCCGGCGCAGATGTCGCCGAAGTTGCCCGTGGGCACGGAGAAGGAGACCTTCTGCTGGTTGTTGTCGGTCACCCGCAGCCAGCAGGAGACGTAGTAGACCACCTGGGCCAGCAGCCGGGCCCAGTTGATGGAGTTGACCGCGCCGATCCGGTAGTCGCGCTTGAACTGGGCGTCCGCGGAGACGGCCTTGACCACGTCCTGGCAGTCGTCGAAGACGCCGTCCAGCGCGATGTTGAAGATATTCGGGTCATCCAGTCCGAACATCTGCGCCTGCTGGAACGGGGTCATGCGCCCGGCCGGGGTCAGCATGAATACCCGGATGCCGGGGCGGCCGCGCATGGCGTATTCCGCCGAGGAGCCGGTGTCCCCGGAGGTCGCGCCCAGAATATTCAGCGTTTCTTCCCGGCGCGCCAGCTCGAATTCGAAGAGCTCACCGAGCAGCTGCATGGCCATGTCCTTGAAGGCGGCCGTCGGGCCCTCCGACAGGTGGCCGATAAAAAGGCCGTCGCCCAGCTCGGTGACGGGCACGATCTCCTCGGAAGCAAACTTCGGGTAGGTATAAGCGCGCGCGGCGATCTGCTCCAGGTCTGCCGGGTCAATATCGTCGATATACAGCTTCAAGACCTCGGCGGCGACCACGGCGTAGCCCTTCTTATCGGATAGGGTGCGCCAGCTGGTCAGCAGCTCATCATCCAGCTGCGGGTAATGCTCCGGGAGGTAGAGACCGCCATCCGGGGCGAGCCCGCCCAGCAGAATATCGGTAAATTTGGCCGGAACCTGGTCCACATCACGCGTCGAAATATAATCCACGCGGCTAAGTCTAGCGGTTCCGGGCGTGCTCGGGGCCCCTTTTATCCCTTCCCTTGCCGGGGCCCGCCGCGGCGCCGTGCCCGTCGGTCCCCAGTCGACAAAAATTCGCGCGGTAGTAAACTAAGCGGCCATGTCGACTCCTGAGAATCACCGCCCCAACCCGCGGGAAGTCATCACCACCAAGGCGCTGTATGTCTGGGTGGCCGCGGTGTTGGTCTACATCGTGGCGATTACCGGGCGCACCTCCTTCGGCGTGGCCGGCGTCGACGCCATCGAGCGCTTCGGGGTCGACGCCTCCCGGATCGCGGTGTTCACCTCCGTCCAGGTCGGCGTCTACGCCCTGGCCCAGATCCCCACTGGCATTGCCATCGACCGCTTCGGGCCGCGCAACATGCTGGTCGTCGGCGCGGTGGTGATGGGGATCGGCCAAGTCATCCTGGGCTTTACCACTAATTACTGGGTGGCCATCGGCGCCCGCGTGCTCATCGGCGGCGGGGACGCGACCGCGTTCCTGTCGGTCATGCGCATTTTGCCCTACTGGTTCCCGCTGCACCGCACGCCGATGCTCACGCAGGTCACCGGTTCCCTGGGCCAGCTGGGCCAGTTCCTCTCCGCGGTACCTTTCCTCTGGTTGCTGGGGGCCACCGGCTGGACGGCGGCGTTTGTCAGCCTGGGCGCGGTGGGCATTATCATCGCGCTGGCCGCGGCCGTCGCGGTGGCCGACTCCCCGGAGAAGGCCGGCGTCTACGAGGAAAAGGTCGTCGAGGTCCAGCCCAACTCCCAGGCGCTGTCCATCCCCCAGCGCCTGAAATCCGTGGTGACCTCCCCGGTGGCCTGGCAGGCGTTTTTCATCCACTACTCCAACATGTTCTTCCAGATCGTCGTGGTGATGATGTGGGGCGTGCCCCTGATGACGCTCGGCATGGGCCTGTCGGAGGCCTCCGCCGGCCTGGTGCTGACCATCAACTCCGTCTTCCTCGTGCTCATCGGCCCGCTGCACGGCAAGATCTCCGCGCGCACGGGCAACGCCCGCGACCTGATCGCCGTCGGCTTTTCCACCCTCCACGTGCTGTTCTGGGCGTGGTTCTTTTCCACTTCGGAACCGCGCGGCTTGGCCGCGGCCCTAGGCTTCGCCTTCATCATCGCCCTCTGCTGCCCGTCCGCGAACTACGGCTTCGACCTAGTCCGCGAGCACCTGGGCCGCGACGTGGTGGCCACCGCCACCGGCCTGGGCAATATGGGCGGCTTCATCGCCGGCATGCTGGGCGCGCAGTCCTTCGCCTTCCTGCTGGACTCCCATTCCCAGGGCGCGGCCTACGAGTGGGGCGATTTCCGCTACGCCGCCTGGGCCATTCTGGCGGTGTGGTCCGTCGGCGTCACTGGCATCCTGTTTACCCGCTGGCTCCGCCGCGGCGAAGACGAGCCCGGCCCGCGCATCCGCATCACCCGCCTGCCGGAATAACCGCTTCCGGGTCTTTTCAGCTGTCCTCTTCGTCTAGCTCCGGGCGGGTCAAAAATTCCGCGACCGCTTCCGGTTCCGCGATGAATTCCTGGGTGGCCCGGTACGCGTCGGTCTCACGGTAGGCCACGTCCTGCAGGCCGAAGTCGTCGAACTGGAAGATCTGCGCCCCGGGCACGCCCAGCAGGATGGGTGAATGCGTGGCGATGAGGAACTGGGCGCCGCGCTGGACAGCCTGGTCGATCTCGGCGAGCAGCGCCATCTGGTGGATGACCGACAGGCCCGCCTCCGGCTCGTCCATGAGGTAGAGCCCGCGGCCGTCGACGTATTCGCCGAGGATATCGAAGACAGATTCGCCGTGGGATCGCTTCATCAGGTCCACGCCCCGGCTGAGGTTGTTGCGCCTGGCGGCCCGCTCGGACTCGTCGCGCAGCAGGTCAAAATGGGTCTCGTTGCGCAGGTAGTACCCGCGCAGCACCGCCTCATCGAAGCGCAGGGCCAGCCAGTGGGACAGCTCCGACTCCGTGTTGGTCCCCTTGACCCCCTCGGGCAGCAGCGGGCCGCCCCGCCCGCTGAAACCGGCGCTCAGGGCGATGGCCTCCAGCAGCGTGGACTTGCCGGCGCCGTTTTCGCCGGCGAAGAACGTCACCGGGCTGCGAAAGTCAATTTTGCCGAACTCCTGCAGGTAACGGGTTATCGGCAGCTCCCACACGTAGGCGCTACTCGCGCGGTGCCGGCGCTGCTCAAAGGGCCGGAACGCCACCGTTGTCAGCATGTCGGGCCACGACCTTCCCTAGTAGAGCTCGCGCAGCCGGGCAGGCAGCGCATCGGCTATCCGTTCAACCAGCCCAGTCTCGGCGCTGCCAGGGGGCAAGGCGCTGGCCGGGTGCAGCCCTACCCTACTGGTAAACGGCAGGTACGTCTCGGCTGCTCCGGCCCCGGCCACCACGAAATCGTTGACCGTGGCCGCCATGGCCACGCCGCCTAAAATCGGCACTCCCAGTGCGATTGCCAGCATCCCGAGGGTCTGCCAGCGCCGGCGGGCGGTGTAAGAACAGGACATAAACGTTACCTTTCCGTTATCTTCTAAGGGAAAGAATAAGCGTCGCGTCTGTGTGGGCGGTGGCCGGTTCCTGCCATCTCGCTGCCGGTTGCCCGGCCCCGCGCTACTGGTCGTCGTTGCTGGCCACCAGCGGGCCGGACTGCCCCTCGATGAGCCCCTCGTCGAAGGCCTTGAGCACTGCCTCAGCCTCGTCCTCGCTCAGGCGGCCCTCACTGACGGCGGTGTCCATGACCGCCTCGAGCTCCTCGCGGGATTGCTCCCGGCTATCGCCCGCCTCGAAGGCCTGCTTGGGCATGGCGGCCTCCGGGATACCCAGTGCCTCGGCCAGCTCGACCAGGCGGTAGCCCGGGCGCGGCTCTTCCTCTTCCTCGTCCGGGGCGGTGGTCTCCGGCCCGGTGGCCAGGGAGGCGGCGTCGCCGACCGTGCGGCCTTGGTGCGTGGTGTTCAGCGGCCACATAAACCAGACCGCCACCAGCGCGAAGATCAGGGCCAGGACGGCCACGGCCCCGGCGACGACCCACTGCTGACGATGCCCGTCCGCCGGCCCGCGCACCGCCTGCGCGGTCCCCGCCGGCTGCTCCGCCGGGGTGTGGTGCGAAGGCGAGGTGGGTTCTGTGCCTGCCATGCTGGCCCCTTGCCTGAACTAATAGAGAATCGAATGAACAAATACTAGTGCTGAACTCTCGGGAATTCTAGCGCCTAGAAGTGCCCGAAGCTATCACCGCGGCGCGGCGGCTCCTGCCGGCCGCTCAAGATATCGATCACGCTGCGGATGGCCTGCTCGCCCACCGGGCCGAAGTTGGGCTTGCGCTCGTCGACGCCGCGGCCGTCTTCGTCGACCACCTGGTGCGGCGCCTCGGGACGGTTGTGCCCGGCAGGTCCCTCGATGCTGATGATGAGCTTGTCGTCTTCTACCTTCAGCTCCGTATCCGCGCCCGCGCCAGCCGCGCGCGCCGAGTCCATAAATCCGCTTAAGTCGCGAAAGGTAGCCGCCGAAAGATCCAAAGAAATCCGCAGTGCCATTATTTTTCTCCTCTACTCTAGGTCCGCTGGTGGTGGGTTTAGTTCGCGTTGGTGCCGCGTCCGCGGTGGGGCCGTATATGGGGCCAGCCACCGTGGACGGCACCTCCCGGTCTAGGAAGACTAACTCGGCTTGCCTAGGCAAAAGCCGACTTTGCCAGCAAAATCAGGGCGAAATCCGGGCGACCCCCTAAGGGGAGGCCGCCGCCTGCTAATCGTGCTCGAAGGATTCGGCCTCGCCCCAGAAGACCTCGTCGACCACGCGGCGGGCGTGCCGGGTCAGCTTTAGGTAGGCCTCCAGGAATTCCTGGTTGTCCTCGGGCGCCCAGCCGGCCGCGCCGGCCACCTGGGCCAGCTGCGGGCCCGGCTGCGGGAGCTGGTCCACGCGCTTGCCGCGGACCAAGACCAGGGCGTTGCGGGCATCGGTAGCCATCAGCCACGCCTCCCTCAGGCTGGCCACCTGCTCGGCGTCAAGCACCTCGCACTCCTCCAGCGCGTCGAGTCCCCGCAGCGTCGACGGGTCGTGGAGCTGGGCGAACTCGTGCGCGTGCATCATGGTCAGCAGCTGGACCGTCCACTCGATATCGGTCAGCGCGCCGCGGCCCAGCTTGGTGTGGGTGTTGCGGTCCGCCCCGCGCGGCAGGCGCTCGTTGTCCACGCGGGCCTTCATCCGCCGGATAGCGCGGATGGTGGACTGGCTCACGCCCTCACTGGGGTACCGGAAGCGGTCGATGACCTCCAGGAATTTCTCCCCGACGTCCTTGTCGCCGGCCACGAAGGCCGCGCGCAGCAGCGCCTGCATCTCCCAGGGCTCGCCCCACTGGTCGTAATAGCGCTCGTAGGAGGCGATGGTGCGCACCACCGCCCCGGACCGGCCCTCCGGGCGCAGGCCCAGGTCGACCTCCAGGGGCGGATCGCCCGAGGGCTTGGACAGGCGGCGCCGCATCTTGTCCACGATCCCGATTGCCCACTTGATGGCGGCGGTCTCGTCCGCGCCCGGCGCGGGCTCGGCCACTATCATCACGTCCGCGTCCGAGCCGAAGCCCAGCTCCATGCCGCCCAGCCGGCCCATGCCGATAACGGCGATTCGCGCCGGCGGGCTCACCGGCTGCGCGGCCGGCGCAGCGTCGGCATCGTCAGCGTTTTCAGTGTTCTCAGTGCCGGCGGGTGCCTCGGCGGTTTCGGCTGCCGCTTCCTCCTGAGCGCGCAGCCAGGCGCGGATCTCGGCGCGCAGGGCGGCTTCCAGCACCGCGTCCCAGACCAGGGACAGGTCCCGGCAGACCTGCTCGACCGGCATAAATCCCAGCAGGTCCGCGGCGGCGATGCGGGCGAGCTCCACCCGCCGCAGCGAACGCGCCACGGCCACCGCCTTGTCCGGGTCGGCGTGCCGCTTGGTGGAGTTGACCAGCGCCTTGAAGGCCTGCTCCGGCTGGGCGTCCATGAGCTTCGGCCCGGCGGCGCCGTCGGAGAGCAACTTGACGGTATCCGGCGCGGCGATGATGAGATCCGCGGTGTACGGCGAGGTGCCCAGGATCTTCATCAGCCGCTGGCCGACGATGCCCTCGTCCCGCAGCATCCGCAAAAACCAGGTGCGGTCAAAGGCCGCCTCCGACAGCTTGCGGTAGTTGAGCAGGCCCATGTCCGGATCGGCGGTGCCAGACAGCCACTCCATCAGCGTCGGCAGCAAAATCGCCTGGATCTTGGCCTTGCGGGAGCTGCCCGCCGCCAGCGAGGTCAGGTGCTCGAAGGCGCGGTCCGGGTAGTTATAGCCCAGGGCGGCCAGCTGCAGCATCGCGGCCTCCGGCGACAATTTAAGCTCCGCGGAGCTCATGGAGACCACCGAGTGCAGCAGCGGGCGGTAGAACAGGCGCGAATGCAGCTGCGAAATCCGGTGGCGGATGGTGCGCAGCGTCGCCGCCATCATCTGGGCGGCAGAACGCTGGCCCGTGGGCGTGAACCCGGAGATCTTGGCCAGCCACTTCCACGCGTCCGCGTCATCGTTGGGTGGCATGGTGTGGGTGCGGCGGAAACGCTCCAGCTGCAGGCGGTGCTCGAGCAGCCGCAGGAATTCATAGGCCTCGATGAGCTGGTTGCCGTCCTCGCGGCCGACGTAGCCGGCGCTGACCAGGGCGGCCAAGGCGTCGACGGTAGACAGCACGCGCAGGCTCTCGTCGGAGCGGCCGTGGACCAGCTGGAGCAGCTGGATGGCAAACTCCACGTCCCGCAGGCCGCCCGCACCCAGCTTAAGCTCCCGGGTGCGCAGGTCCTCGGGCACGTTGTCGAGCACCCGGCGACGCATGGCCTGCACGTCTTCCACGAAGGACTCGCGCTGGGAGGCCGACCAGACCATCGGCCCGATTTTGTCCAGGTAGTCCTGGCCCAACGGCAGGTAGCCGGTCTGGGGGCGGGCCTTGAGCAGCGCCTGGAACTCCCAGGTGTGCGCCCAGCGCTGGTAGTACTTCACGTGCGAGTCCAGCGTGCGCACCAGGGCCCCGGACTTGCCCTCCGGGCGGAGGTTGGCGTCCACCTCGAAGAAGCACTTGGTGCCAATCTGGATGAACTTCGAGGCCACCCGCGTCGCCTTGCCCAGCCGGGCGTCGTCTTCCTCGCTCAAGGGCTCGGCCACGAAGATGACGTCGACGTCGGAGATGTAGTTGAGCTCCCCGGCCCCGCACTTGCCCATCGCGATGACGGCCAGCTGGCTATCGAGCGGGTCCTCGCCATAGACCGTCGCCGTGGCCACCGCCAGCGCCGCGGTCAACCCCGCGTCCGCCAGCGCCGTGGTCAGCCGGGTAACCGTGGAGTATTCGATGCGCGGCTGCGGGCTCGACTGCCCCTTGCGCGAATAGAACGTGCCCGCCAGGTCGTGGCTGGCCACGCGCATCATCAGCGTCCGGTAGGTCGACTTCAGCGCCCGCGTGGCGTCCTGGCCCGTCGTGCCCGCAACGTAGCTGCCCGGGGTGGTCAGCTGCGCACTCGCCGTGTCCGGCCGGTCGAGTTCGGCGGCGAACTGCGCGGGGCGGGCATCGACCGCGCCCAGAAGCTGCGCGAGCATCTCGTCTGGCTCCGGCAAAGGCTCGGCCAGCTGGCGCCACAGCTCCGGCTCGGCGGCCAGGTGATCGCCCAGCGCCGTCGATGCCCCCAGAAGCGCCAGCAGCCGCACCCGCAGCGCCTCGTTGGTGCGCATCTGCTGATCCAGCTCGCGGCCGGAATCATCCAGGCCCTGGTAGAGGCGCATCACCGTGTTGAGCGCCAGATCCGGGTCCCCGGCCGCGGCCAGGCACCAGAGCAGCTCGGTGGATTCGGCGTTGTTCCAGCCCAGCCACTCCAGGTCGGCGGCCGCGCTCTCCCGGGTCAGCCCCAGGGTGGCCGGGGAAGGTACCGTCGCGCGCACAGTCAATTGCCCCTTTCGCTTGGGTCGGTAAAGGCTTAGTAGTTCAGGTTGTGGCGCAGCTCGAAGGAGGTGATCTGGCGCTGGTAGGCGTGCCACTCATCCCACTTCGAGCGCAGGAAGAACTCGAAGACGTGCTCGCCCATGACCTCGGCCATGAAGTCGGACTTTTCCAGGTGGCGCAGCGCCTGGTCCAGCGACATGGGCAGGTCCTTATATCCCATCGCCCGGCGCTCCCGGCGGGTGAGCTGGTGCACGTCGTCCTCGGCCGGATCTCCCATCTCGTAGCCCTCCCGGATGCCCTTGAGCCCGGCGGCCAGCAGCACGGCGTAGCCCAGGTAGGGGTTCATCGCGGAATCCACCGAGCGGATCTCCACCCGGCGCGACTCCTCCTTGGTCAGCCGGTAGGTCGGCACGCGGACCAGCGCGGAGCGGTTGGACACGCCCCAGGTCGCCGAGCCCGGGGCCTCCGAGCCGAACATCAGGCGCTTATAGGAGTTGACCCACTGGTTGGTCACCGCGGACATCTCGTTGGCGTGCTCCAGGATGCCGGCGATGAACTGCTTGGCCGTCGTCGACAGCGAAAACTCATCATCCGGGTCGTGGAAGGCGTTGGACTCGCCCTCAAACAGGGACAGGTGGGTGTGCATGCCGGAGCCGGAGTATTCCTCGAAGGGCTTAGGCATGAAGGTGCCGCGCACGCCCAGGTCGGCGGCGACCTTCTTGATGACGTAGCGGAAGGTCATGATGGAATCCGCCATGGTGATAACGTCCGCGTGCCGCAGGTCGATCTCCTGCTGGCCCGGCGCGGTCTCATGGTGGCTAAACTCCGTGGCGATGCCGAGTTCCTCCAGGTAGAGCATGGCCTGGCGGCGGAAGCGCGGGGCGGCGTCCTGGGTGGCCTGGTCGAAATAGCCGCCGTTGTCGGTGGGCAGCAGGTCTTCTGCCTCGGGGCGCTGCTGCAGCAGGTAAAACTCGATTTCCGGCGAGGCCATGCAGGTAAAGCCCTCGTTGGCCGCCGCGGTGACCTGCCGGCGCAGGATGTGGCGCGGGTCCACCATCGACGGCTGCCCATCGGGCTGGGCGATGTCGCAGAACATCCGCGCGGACTGCAGCTCCGGCTCGTCGCGGTCGAAGGGCATGATCTGGAACGTCGACGGGTCCGGCAGCGCGATCGTGTCCGATTCGGAGATGCGCGAAAAACCTTCCACGGAGGATCCGTCGAAGCCCACGCCCTCCTCGAAGGCGGATTCCAGCTCGGACGGGCTCATCACCACGGACTTGAGCGCGCCCAGGATATCGGTGAACCACAGGCGGATAAACCGGATGTCCCGCTCTTCGACGGTACGCAGCACGAATTCATGTTGGCTGTTCATGGATTCCACCTTAGTAGGCCGGCCCGGCCGTAGTGGGCTTTGTCGCGGACCAGTCCGGTGGGCCATTGCAGGGTGGTCACATTGCCCGCCTGCGGTCAGTAAGCGGGGGTAGCAAGCAGGGGAAGCTGCCGCCGATGCCCCACGCCCGGCGTGGTCGGATAAGGCCACCACAGCACCCAACGCACTCACTACCGTTTAGACGAAAGGAACCTTTAGCCCCATGCGTTTTAGCTACCACCGCCGCCTTGAGCAATTAGCCGATTTCCTCATCCTTGTCGCCCGCGCCGGCTGGCGGCCGGAGGACCTCATCCACATCTGTGGGCCCTATACCCACCAGATGGTCTTTTACGCCGCCGCCCGTATCCCGGCGCACGTAGCCAGCCCGGCGCTCCGGCACGCCTGGTTGACCATCGGGCCGCCGACCGATCCCACCGTCCCGGATGAGGCCATCGACCAACTCTTTGAGGATTTCAAGTCCCTGCCCAGCCTGCCCGACTGGGAGCTTCTGGATCCTTCTCAGGCCGCCGAGGCCGCCATGACGTCGGCGCAGCGCAAGGCCGCCGGCAAGGTGGAGGCCCTGCTGCGCAAGGCCGAGTCCACCGAGTTTTTGGACGAGGCCGAAACCCTCATCGCCAAGGCGCAGCAACTGCGCCAGGAATACCGCCTGGCGGAGGCCTCCGCCGGCGCCGACCAGGCCACCGCCTGTATTGCCCACCGCGTGCACCTGCACGCGCCCTGGGTGGCTTACCAGGCCGTGCTGCTCAGCGTTATCGCCGCGGCGAACTCGGTGACCGCCTTGCTGGTGGACAAGCGCGGCCTGGCCGTGCTGGTGGGCGCTCCCGACGACTGCGCACACACCGCGGACCTGTTTGCCAACCTCAACCGCCAGTGCGACTGGCACATGCGCAACGGCGCGGACGCCGAAATGGCCAAGTACTTCAGCCAGACCGCCTCCTACCGCCGCAGCTTCCGACTGTCCTATGCCGCGCGCATCTCCGAGCTCCTCGAGGAGGCCAACCGCGCCGGTGCGGCCAGCGCCGACGGGGACGCGGACGGCGACGGCCTCCTGCCCGTCCTGGCTGAGCGCATGGCCGCGGCTCAGGAGGCCCTCGAGCAGGTCTACCCGCACACCAACCAGTCGAGCCTGTCGATGAACAACCCGCTGGGAGCCGGCGCCGGGGCCAGCGCCGCGGAGCGCTCCCACCTGGGCGGCGACTCCTCCGGTCTGGCGCCCCACCAGCGTGCGCTGAGCGCCTAACCCCATCGTGGGGCCAGAGGCGGGCCCACCGGCTGCCGACGCTTTCCGGATTCCGCGCCGGCGGGTGATGGCCCCGGCACGCATAAATATTCAGCCGGGTATGATCGCAGCTAATAGGCACAGCAGTCTTTACAAGGAAAGGGCACCCATGGCAACCAGCAGTTTCCTCGAGATCGAGGCGAAGTTCGCAGTCGCGGAATCCACCCCCACCCCGGATCTGACGCGCTTGGCCCACGTCGCCGGGTATGGGGAATCCACCGAACAGTCCCTATCCGCCATCTACTACGACACCGAAGACCTGCGGCTGACCCGCAACAAGATCACCCTGCGGCGCCGCACCGGCGGCAAGGACGACGGCTGGCACATCAAGCTGCCCGGCTCGACCGGCCGCACCGAGGTCCGCGCCGAGCTCGGTGAGCCCGTCGACGGCGAATACCGCGTCCCGGCAGAACTGCTCAGCCATGTCCGCGCCATCGTGCGCAACCACCCGGTCTCCCCCATCGCCCAGGTTGATAACAACCGGACCGAGACCCTGCTGCTGGGCGACGACGGCCGCCCGGTCGCCGAGTTCTGCGACGACCACGTCACCGCCTGGAGTTTCCTGCCCAGCGGCCAGCAGTCCACCTGGCGCGAATGGGAGCTGGAGCTGGCCGCAGAAACCGCCGGCACCGACCGCGGCAGCGAGATCATCCGCTCTGCTACTTCCCTGCTCATCGGCGCCGGGGCCCGGGTGTCCGCCTCCCCGTCGAAGCTGTCGTCCGCCCTCGGCCGCTCCAAGGACCAGGCCCCGCTTCCCCCGGCCCTGCGCACCCCGGACGTGGAGGAAGATTCCCCGGCGGCGGCCGTCGTCGAGGCCCTGCAGGCCAACCGCGACAAGCTGGTCGAATACGACCCGAAGGTCCGCGCCGACGAGTGGGATTCCGTCCACCAGATGCGCGTGGCCACCCGCGAGCTGCGCAGCCACCTGCAGACCTTCCACGGGATCGTGGCCGGCCCGGAGATCGAAAAGATCGAGGCCAACCTCAAGGAACTGGCCGCCATGTTGGGCGTTGCCCGCGACGCCGAGGTCGTCGAGGAACGCTGGCAGTCCCTGCTGGAGGAGGAAGACTCCAACACCCTGGACGACAACACCCGCCGGCACATCGCCCACGACATGGGCACCGCCTACCGCCGCGCCCACCGGCGCGTCATCGGCGCGCTCAACTCCGACCGCTACCTCGAGCTGCTCGATGACCTAGACCAGCTGCTGGCCCACCCGCCCGTCGTGGAGGCCCAGCCGGCAGAGACCGAGCCGCAGGCCGAAACCGCGTCGGAGACCGAGACCGAGGCAGCCCCGGCACCGGCAAGCACGACCGATGCCCCGGCTCCGGCCGACGGCGCGGAGACAGCGCCCGCAGAAGCCGCTGAGTCTGTGCCCGCCGAGGCAGAGACCGAAAAGCCGCAGCGGCCAGAACCGGCTGAGCCCGAGGACATGGAAACCGTCATGGCGCGGCACCTGGCCAAGGCCTACCGCAAGCTGGTCAAGCGCCACGAAAAGGCGATCATCAACTGGGATAATGACGAGCTCAGCCTGCACGAGCGCGAAGACTACTTCCACGACATGCGCAAGGCCGCCAAGAAGCTGCGCTACGCCGCTGAGGCCGCCGGCTCGGCGACCAAGCTCAAGACCAAGCGCCTGTACAAGGCCTGCAAGCAGATGCAGTCGGTACTGGGCGACTTCCAGGACTCGGTGACCTCCCGCGACAAGCTGCTAGAGCTCGCGCAAGCAGCCCGCAGCCGGGGTGAAGACACCTTCGGCTACGGGCTGCTGTACCAGCGCGAGCGCCAGATTGGTCTGGAGGCGCTGGAGGACTACTCCGAGTCCTTCGATCAGACTAAGTCGGCATTCAAGCCGCTGAAGAAGAAGCTGAAGTAGGTTACTTGTCCCACTGGGCGGGCTTGCCCCAGTCGTCTTCTACTTCCTCGGCTTCATCGGCCGCGGCGTTGCGCTCCGCCGCGGTCTTCAGCGCGTTGCGGGCCTCTTCCTCAGACGAGTACGGCCCCATCCGGTTGTCCCAGGAATCCTGCGGGCCCTGGGTAACCTCACCGGTGGACGGGTTGAAATACCATTGCGAATCCTGCTCGGCCATGGTCTAAGCCTCCTTGTTTGACGGGGTTTATTAAGCGATTTAGCGCGGGTTATCGCCCGCGGTATCCCACAGTACCCATCGGTTCTTGTCCGCGCCGCTAGAATGTTTCTGTTAGGACTTCTCGTGCGCCGGCGCCCAATCCCCATCGATGCGACGGCGAGCGAGTGCGACCGTGAATGAAGGAGTATCCCCCGCAATGCCATTTTGGCCCGCCCCGACCGACCACGTTGTCGATAAAGCCCGCGCCGCCCACCACCAACGCGTGGGCGTAGAAGCCGCCCACGTGGCCAGCGCGCCGGCAACCTGGTTGCTCATCGGTGAGCACGTTGACCACTACGGGGGCATCGTTGCCGCGGGGCTTTCCGATCTGCGCGCCGCGGCGGCCGTCAGCCCGCGCGAGGATTCGACCATCACCGTGACCTACCGCGTCGACGGGCCCGGCGAGCCCCAGGTGCGCGAGGAATCGACGACGCTCGACACCCTGTCCCAACTGGCCGCGGCACAGCAGCCCAGCGTCGACGAGTCCGGGCAGCCGGTCCCGCCGCCGTTCCCGACGGGGGGGCTGGCCGAGCGCTTCGGCGGCGTGGTTAGCACGATGGTCTCCCGGCAGTTGCTCTCCCGCGAGACCACCGGCGTGGACATCACCGTGGTCACGGACATCCCGACCTATTCCGGCCTGGGTGGGCTGGCGGCCGCCGATGTCGCCGTGGCCCTAGCCATGCTGGGCGGCAACGAGGATCCCCACGATGCCCCGCTGCGCGCCCGCCTGGCCGAGGTCTGCTCCCAGGCCGTCGATTCCTTCGCGGCCCTGCCGGCACTGCGCGCCCGCCACACGGCAGCCCTGCGCGGCAACGGCCGGCAGGTCTCCATCATCGACTACGCCGACGGTTCGGTGACCCAGGCCCCGCACCCGCTGGGCGACAAGCTGCACGCCTTCGTCGTCGCGGTCCCGGACTCGAGCCCGGATCCGCAGATCGGGGTGGATCTGCGCATCCGCCAGCGCTTCGTTGACAACGCCTGCCACGCCTTCGGCACGGACAGCCTGCGCCTGCTGCCGGACGCGTCCTCGCGCGTGCTGGACTGGCTGGATGCGGTCCACGAGGTGCACCCGGAACAGGACCACCCCGAGCACGCCGATGCCGCCAGCTGGCTCGGTTTCTACGCCGCCGAGACCGACCGCGCCCTGGGCATCGCGCGCTCGCTGCGGTCTCGCCGCGGCGCCGACTTGCTGCCGCTAATCCACCAGTCGCAGTCGGCCCTGGGCAGTATCTACCACCTGCCGGTGGCCGCCGAAGTCGCCGAGCTGGTCACGGCCCGCGGCGCGGTGGCAGCGCGGGCGGCCGCGGCCGGGGTGGCCAACTCGGTGATCGCCTACGTTTCCGCCGAGCGCGCGCAGAACTTCTCTCAGGATCTGGCCGACGACGGCCTGCTCGTCGTTCCGGTCAACCCCGGCGAACCCGCCGCCTAATCGGCCGTTTTAGTCGGCCGTTTTAGTCGGCCGGCCAGGCGAATTTCACCGCGCGCTCTGCCGGCTCCGCGGTAACCAGGGAAACCGAGGTTTCGCTGCCCACAGCGGGCGCGCCCACGCACTGCCCGATGACCGGCGGCTCGTTGACCAAGAGGCGGGCGGTCTCGCGCTCGGCGTTGCTGGAGAGCACCACCGCCGAAAAATTCGTGCCCACCCAGGGTTCCAGGACGGTGGCCTCGGTCAGCTGCAAGCAGGCCTTGTCCACCTGGGAGGCCAGCTGGGAACTGCGGCGCATCGATGCCACGGCCTCCTCCCCGTCCGCTTTCACCCACTCGGGGATCTCGGTGCCGGCGCAGATAGCCAGGCACACCTCCAGCCCGAAGCGATCGATGAGCCGGCGCAGGGGCGCGGTCACGTGCGCGTAATAGCCACCGATGCCCGCGTGGATCTGCCCCTCATCACGCCCCAGCAGGGCGTAGTCCGCCCCGCGCAGCAGCCGGAGACCCTCGCGCATGACCGCCATCCCGCGCGGCGAGCTGGCGTCCACCCCGCGCAGAAACTCGGAGATGCTCTGCTCCCCCAGTTCGAAGCCTAGGGCGCGGGCCTCGGCGCGGAACTCCTCCTCGGCCTCGGGGCTGGCACCTGGCAAGGTGCGCAGGAAGCCCACGCCGTGGCTGTGCATGAGTTGGCCCGCGCACATGCCCGCCATCAGGGAGATCTCGGAGTTGTAGTCCATGACCTCGTGGCGCGGCTCGATCTCCAGCTCGAAGCGCCCCTCCGCGTCTTCCACCACCCGCTGCGAAGGGATGCGCAGGGAAATCGCCTCGCGCCGCAGTGCGGAGGCCTGCCGCAGCTGGCCGACCTCCGGCAGCAGGCGAATGGCGGAGTTCATCCGCCCGTGCACCAAGTCCTCGTGGACGCCGTCGTAGTCCAGCCGCGCCCGAGAGCGAACGAGGGCGCGCTCGACGAAAAAGTCCGTGACCTCCCCGTCAGTATCCAAGTCGAAGCTAAAAAGCACCGCCGGCCGGTCCACGCCTTCCAGCAGCGAGGCGCGATCCTCGGAGAGCACGGCCGGGTGCAGGCGGGCCGGCGCATCCGGCAGGTAGATGGTCTGCCCGCGGGCCATCGACTCGGCGTGCACGGCCGCGGGTGCTTCCTCGCCGGTCCCGCCCAGCCAGGCGCCGACGTCGGCGATGGCGTAGTAGACGCGGTAGCCTCCCGCGGTCCCGCTGGTGATGTAGACGGCCTGGTCCAGGTCCTTGGATCCCGGCGGGTCGATGGTGACGAGCGGCAGGTCGCGGGCGTCCCGGCGGCTGGCGGCGAACTGATCGACCGCCGCGCGGGCCTGGTCGTTGACGTGCTCGTCGAAGTCGCGCGAGACCTGGAATTCCGCGGCGACGTTACCAAAGTCCAGCGGCGCAGCATACAGCTTCATACCGCCTCATTGTTCCACAGGCGCCCCACTCTCGCGCGCTGGTGCGAGCAACGGGAGATTAAAAAGCATGGGGCGAATGAGCCGGCCTATGAGCCGGATTCTGTCCGCGCGGGGCGGTTGCCCGTCCCCGGCGTGGTAAACATCCATCTGGGTCGACCATTGCTGGCCGCCTCAAGCAGCTACCTTCAGGCTCGGGCGAGCAGCCCTCAAACACCTGATCGGGCCTGCCTAAAAAGGCAGGCCGTGATGCCTTGCTCCCGGTGGGGTTTACCCAGCCACCCCAGTCACCTGGGGTGCTGGTGCGCTCTTAACGCACCGTTTCACCCTTACCTGGATTGCTCCAGGCGGTCTACTTTCTGTTGCACTTGCCCGCGGGTTGCCCCGGGTTGCTGTTAGCAACCACCGTGCTCTGTGGAGTCCGGACTTTCCTCGGCGCCTGCCTGCCCCCACGCGTGGGGCGGTTCATTTGCCGCGTTTACCCGGCCGACTCATTCGCGCGCTTCAGTTTAGTCCGCGCGCGGGCGGGCGGGAAAATTAGCTGTGCTCCGCGCCCAGCCCGGCTAGGTGGCCGGCGTCGTTGACGCAGCGCACCAGCGCGCCGTCGTCCCAGAACTCCGCCTCGGACAGCGAGGCAAGGTCCAGGAAGAAACGCTCGAACAGGCTGGGCCCGCCGCCCAGGCCCTGCGCGACCAACGACTTGATCGGGTTGACGTGGCTGACCAGCACGATGGTCTTGCCCGCGTAACGCTTAACGAGTTTCTCCCGCGCCTGGCGCACCCGTCGGTGCAGCTGCTGGAGGGATTCCCCGCCCGGGGTGGCCACCGCGGTGTCTTTCAGCCACTTAGCGTGCAGCTGCGGGTCGCGCTCATGGGCCTCGCTGAAGGTCAGCTTCTCCCAGGCGCCGAAGTCGAGCTCGATGAGCCCGTCGTCGGTGTCCACGTCGAGGCCTAGGACCTCGCCGACGGCCCGCGCGGTTTCCTGGCACCGGCCCAGCGGGGAGGCCACCACGGCCGAGACCTGGCAGTCCTCGCCCGTACCGAAGCGGCTGGCCAGGGCCTGCGCGGCGGCCAGAGCCTGGCGGCGGCCCAGCTCGGTCAGCGGCGGGTTGGAGTGCCCGGAGTATTGCCGCAGCGCCGACATCTTGGTTTGCCCGTGGCGCAGCAGCACCAGGCGGGTGGTTTCCCCGCGCTCGCCCAGCCAGTCCCTGGGCGCCGGCCCGCCGTGCTCGGTCGTGCCCGCGGCGTCGTCATCCGTACTCGCATCGCCCTCGATGCCGCCCTTGATGCCGTCCTCGGCGCCGTCCCCGCTGCCGCCGACGATGCCGACCGCATGCCCCGCGGCCGCCGCGTCCATGGCGTCGTTGGACAGGGCGTCGGCGACCTTGTTCTTGGCGCGCGGGACCCAGGCCAGCTGGAAGTCCTCCAGGCCGGCCACCAGCTTGTGGGCCTGCATGGCCAGCTTCTGCATGTCGGGGTGCTTGATTTTCCAGCGCCCGTTCATTTGCTCGACGACGAGCTTGGAGTCCATGTAGAACTCGATCTCGCTGGCGCCCAGCTCCTGGGCGGCCTCGAGCCCGCGCAGCAGGCCGTTGTACTCGGCGACGTTATTCGTGGACTGCGTGCCAACCACGTAGGCGATGGTGCGCAGCACCTCGCGCCCGTCGGCGGCGTAGACCACCGTGCCGGAGCCGGCCACCCCGGGGTTGCCGCGGGATCCGCCGTCGGCGTAGATGATTACCTTCATGCGCGCTTCCGCCTAGGACTGCCGGATGAGGTAGGTGCCGCACTCGGGGCACTGCGGGACCTCGTCGGCCGGCGCGTTGCGCACCGCGGACTGGTCCGCCGGCGGGAGCACGATGAAGCAGCCGCCGCAGGACTTCTGCGCCTTGAACTCGGCGGCGCCGACGTTGTTTTCGGCGCGCTGGTCGTCGAAGATCCGCAGCGCCTCGCCCGGCAGCTGACCGCGCAGCTGCTCGATTTCGACGCGCGGGTCCGGCTGGTTGGCGGTCGCGGCCTGGGCGGCCTCGGCGGCGCGGCGGGCGACCTCGAGCTTGCGGGCGGCCTCGTCGCGCTGCGCTCCCTGCGAGTCGCGGTTGTTGCGCAGGGCGTGGATCTCGTTGTGGGCTTCCTGCAGCTCGCTCATCAAGTCGGCGATGCGCGACTTCGCCGCGTAGCGGTCATGCTCCAGGTCGCGGCGCTTGTCCGGCTCCAGCTCGGCGGACAGCTGCTTGCGGTCGTCGCGCTCGCGGGCGCGCAGCTTGCGCTCGTCGGCCTGGATGCGCAGGATCTCATTTTCCATATCGTCCACGGCCATCTGGGCGGACCCGGCGGAATCCACCAGGCGGGCGTACTCGCGCTCGGCGGTGGCCAGCTCCTCCTGCTCCGGGCTCTGGCGCTCCTCGGCGCCAAAATCGACGGCGCGCTGCAGGTTGGCCAGCTTCAGCAGCACGGCTTGGCTTTCTGGTTGCAGCTTCATGTCCTTTATTCTCCTTCCGAATGTAGCGACACGGTCCACGGGTCGGTGCGAATTTTTAGGACTTCGCAGTCTAGCCCGGTCTTCTCGGCGACCAAGTCGCGGGCCTGGTAAGTCCAAGGGAACTCGCTGGCCCAGTGCGCGGTGTCGATGACCGCGGGGCCGCCGGCGCGCAGGTGCTCGTCGACGGGGTGGTGCCGCAGATCCGAGGTCACGTAAACGTCGACGCCTAGTTTAGCCGCCTGGTCCAGGAAGCTATCGCCGGCACCGGAGCTCACGGCCACGGTCTGGACGAGCTGGTCCGGATCCCCGGCCGCGCGCACGCCCCAGACGGTCTCCGGCAGGGCGTTGGCCACCTGCTGGGTAAACTCCCGCAGCGTCATCGGCTCCGGCAGGCGGCCGACCCGCCCCAGGCCGCAGGCCTGTTCCAGGTCCGCCGGTTTGGCGGACTCGACGACGTCGAAGGCCGGGACCTCGTAGGGGTGGGCATCGATAAGCGCGGCCTGGATGGCGCGGCGCCGGGACGAAGGCGCGACGAACTCGACGCGGGTTTCGGCCCCGCGGTGGAGGGTGCCGACCTCGCCTTCGGTGGGGTTGGCCCCCGGCAGGGGCTCGAACTGGCCGGTGCCGGCGATGTCGAAGGAGCAGGCGCGGTAGTTGCCAATCTGGCCCGCCCCGGCGGCAAAGAGGGCCTCCTTGACGCGGTCGGCATCGCCGGCCGGCACGTGCACGCCCCACTTGTCCATGACGTCTGGGTCCTTGACCACGATGGGCCGGCCGGGTTCAATGCCGACCAGTTCGGCCAGCTTGTCGTTGACGCCGGGGCGGGCGGAGTCGGCGTTGGTGTGGGCGGCATACAGGGCCACGCCCCCGCTGAGCAGGGTGTGGACGACCTTGCCCTTCGGCGTGTTCGCGGCCACCGAGGTCACCCCGCGCAGCAGCAGCGGGTGGTGGACGACGAGCAGCTGCGCGCCGGCATCGACAGCCGCCTGGGCAACCTCGAGCGTGCAATCCAGCGCGAAGGCCACCTTGCTCACCGGCGCGTCCGGGTCGCCGCAGACTAGCCCGACGGCATCCCATTTTTCCGCCAGCGCCGGCGGGTAGGCCGAATCCAGGTGGTGGCAGACTTCTCCCACGGTGGCCGTAGTGGTCATACTTTTTATGCTCCTTTAGCGTTGGCAGGTCCTAACGGTATATCCTAACTGCGTTCTACGGTTGTGTAAGCAGCCCCCGCAAATCGAGCTAAAGGTGAGAATTCCCCGCTGATGGTTGTTTCTGAGACTGATCCCCGCCTCCACATCGTCTTCGTCTGCACGGGCAATATCTGCCGCTCCCCCATGGCCGAGGTCATCATCCACGACTCCGTGGAGTCCGCCGGGCTTGACGATGCCGCCCGCATCACCTCCTGCGGCCTCGGCGGCTGGCACGTCGGCCAGGGCGCCGACAAGCGCGCCATCGCCGAGCTGCGCCGCGGCGGCTACGACGGCAGCTCCCACCGCGCCAGCCAGCTCTCCGCCGAGGACCTGGACGCCGATCTCATCGTCGCCCTGGATACCGGGCACCGGGAGACCCTGCGCCAGCAGGCGCCGGACCCGGACAAGGTCGTGCTGCTGCGCGATTTCGACCCGGAGTCCGCCCCGGATTCCTCGGTGGCCGATCCCTTCTACGGCGACGAGGAGGATTTCGCCCGCACCCGCCAGGCCATCGAGGCCGCCGCCGACGGGCTCATGGCTTGGATTCGCGACCATGCCCGTGACTAGACTGGGTATCTGTGGGTACTCGGACTAAGCAGACTGCACCGGACAGCGAGCCGGTGCGCGCGCGGCAGCAGACGTCGTGGTGGAAGACTTTCCTCAAGCCCAGCTGGGTTTTCCTGCTGCTGTTCGTGATCGTGTTTTCCTACCTGGCCTTCACGGTGCTAGCACCCTGGCAGCTGGGCAAGGACGACGACATCGTCGAGCGCAACGAGCACATCACCGCCGCCTACGAGAAGGACCCCGTCCCCGCCGACGAGATCCTGGACGAAAACGGCGCCATCGCCGGCGGCGAGGAATGGTCGCGCGTTATCCTGCGCGGGCGCTACATACCCGACGACGAGGTGCTGGTGCGCCTGCGGCCGGTAGCCTCCGGGCCTTCCTACCAGTCCCTGGTCCCCTTCCGCACCGACGGCGGCCAGACCATCTTGGTCAACCGCGGCTGGGTCCCGGCCGGTGAGGCCAACGCCGTGCCCGAGATCGCCCCCGCCCCTAGCGGCCCGCAGGAGGTCGTGGGCATGGTCCGCCAGCACGAGGCCGAGCATTCCTCCGCCCCCGTCGAGCGCGACGGCTACCCCCAGGTCTATTCCATCAACCCGCCCCAGGTCGGCGAGCTTATCGATGCCGACCTCGGCGCCGACTACGTCCAACTGACCGAAGATCAGCCGGGCGTGCTCAACCCCATCCCGATCCCGCAGATGGACCGCGGCAACCACCTGTCCTACGGCTTCCAGTGGATTGCCTTCGGCATCATGGCCCCGCTGGGCCTGGGCTATTTCGTCTGGGCCGAAATCCGCGAGCGGCGCCGCGTCCGCGACGAGGAGGCCGAGATGGCCCAGCTCGACGCCGCCGAGGAACACGCTGCCCCCGCCGCCGGCTCGGCCACTGGGTCGGCCGCAGCTGCCGAGCCGGAGACCGCGGATTCGAAGGCCGAGGCCGCTGCCGAAGCCCACGAGCGCCGCATGCGCGCCCGCTACGGCGACTCCAAGCCGGACTTCTACTCGAAGTTCGCGAAGCGGAACAAGGAACGCTTCTAGCGCGGTTCCGGCACCGCCCCACAGACGCGAACAACGCCCTCCCGGGTTCGGGAGGGCGTTGTTTTCTGTGCGGCCTACAGGGCTCGAACCTGTGACCTATTGGGTGTAAACCAATTGCTCTTCCAGCTGAGCTAAAGCCGCAATGCGCGAAAAGCGCTTTACAAAGACTAGCCCGCCGCCGCGAGCTAGCGCAAATTGACCCCGCCAGCTGGCGGGGCGGCCTTATTTCTTGGTGTAGCCGCGGCCGACCAGGCAGCTGCCCTGCCAGTCACCCAGGCGCTCGGCCTTGGTCTGGACCAAGCCGGCCTGCTGGGCGGACTCGGAGATTTCGCCTGGGGCGACGGTGCCCGGCTTGCCGGCGCCCGGGGTCAGCAGCCAGATGACCCCACCCTCGCCCAGCGGGCGCAGCGAGTCCACCAGGCCGTCGACCAGGTCCCCGTCGCCGTCGCGCCACCACAGCACGACGGCGTCACACAGTTCGTCATTTTCTTCTTCGAGGAAGTCTTCCCCGATGACGTCTTCGACGGATTCCGAGATTGCCGGATCGCAATCCTCGTCCCATCCGAGCTCTAGGGCAACCATGCCTTTGTCGATGCCCAGCATCTTCGCGTAGTCAGCATGGTCGTTGGTTACGCCCGCAGCGTCCGCCACTGAAATTGTCCTCCTGTGTGTGTAGGGTCCTGGCGCTTCACCAGGCTGTGTCAGGTAGCACTCTACCGCTTAATACTGCAGTTTTCTCACTGTCGCCCTAATTGTGCCCTAGTTGCGGCTTCCCACTCTTCCCAGCGCGGAACTTAACAGGCTTCACAGTTTCGCCATTCCCACTGCACAGCGCGGCAAATATTTGGTGCGGCGGGATTTGCAACGGCCCGGCCCGCGCGCGCGGAGATAAAGCGCGTATTCTGGACGGCAAAGTGCTTAACTTACTTCAGGAGGCTTTTAATGGCTGAAAAGGACGCCCTGCAGGGGGACTCCAACTTCCCGCTGATTCGCGACGGCGTCGCGTCTTACCTGCACGATAAGGACCCGGAAGAAACCCGCGAGTGGATGCAGTCCCTCGACGGCCTGCTGGACTCTTCCGATCCGGAACGCGCCCGCTACCTCATGCTCCGCCTGTTGGAGCGCGCCACCGCTAAGCGCGTGCAGCTGCCCGCGCTGACCTCGACGGACTTCGTCAACACCATCCCGACCTCGCTGGAGCCGGAGTTCCCGGGCGACGAGGAGCTGGAGAAGCGCTACCGCCGCTGGATCCGCTGGAACGCCGCCATCATGGTGCACCGCGCGCAGCGCCCGGGCATCGGCGTGGGCGGCCACATCTCCACCTACGCTGGCGCGGCCCCGCTCTACGAGGTCGGCCTGAACCACTTCTTCAAGGGCAAGGATGATCCGTCCGGCGGCGACCAGATCTTCTTCCAAGGCCACGCATCGCCGGGCATGTACGCCCGCGCCTACCTGGAAGGCCGCCTGTCCGAGGAGGACCTGGACGGCTTCCGCCAGGAGGTCTCCCGCGGCAAGGGCGAGGGCCTGCCTTCCTACCCGCACCCGCGCCTGATGCCCTGGTTCTGGGAGTTCCCGACCGTGTCCATGGGTCTGGGCCCGGCCAACGCCATCTACCAGGCTCGCTTCAACAAGTACCTGGAGCAGCGCGGCATCAAGGACACCTCCAAGCAGCACGTCTGGGCCTTCCTGGGCGACGGCGAGATGGACGAGCCCGAGTCCCGCGGCCTGCTGCAGATGGCCTCGCTCTACGAGCTGGACAACCTGACCTTCGTGGTCAACTGCAACCTGCAGCGCCTGGACGGCCCGGTCCGCGGCAACACCCAGATCATCCAGGAGCTGGAGTCCTTCTTCCGCGGCGCCGGCTGGTCCGTCATCAAGGTCATCTGGGGCCGCGGCTGGGACAAGCTGCTCGAGGCCGACAAGGATGGCGCCCTGGTCAACGTCATGAACACCACCTCCGACGGCGACTACCAGACCTTCAAGGCTAACGATGGCGCCTACGTCCGCGAGCACTTCTTCGGCCGCGACGAGCGCACACTGAAGCTGGTCGAGGATCTCTCCGACGACGAGATCTGGTCCCTGCGCCGCGGCGGCCACGACTACCGCAAGATCTACGCCGCCTACGCGCAGGCGCTGGACAACCACGGCACCGGCAAGCCGACCGTCATCCTGGCCCACACCATTAAGGGCTACGGCCTGGGCCACAACTTCGAAGGCCGCAACGCCACCCACCAGATGAAGAAGCTGACGCTGGAGGATCTGAAGCTCTTCCGCGACAAGCAGGACATCCCGATCTCCGACGAGGAGCTGGAAAAGGATCCGTACCTGCCGCCGTACTTCCACCCGGGCAACGACGCCCCGGAGGTCAAATACATGCTGGAGCGCCGCAAGGAGCTCGGTGGCTTCCTGCCGGAGCGCCGCGTGGACTACACCCCGCTGAAGGTGCCGGAGCTGTCCAAGCTGCGGTCCGTGATGAAGGGCTCCGGCAAGCAGGAGGTGGCCACCACCATGGCGCTGGTGCGTACCTTCAAGGAGCTCATGCGCGACAAGGAGCTGGGCAAGCGCGTCGTGCCGATCATCCCGGACGAGGCCCGCACCTTCGGCATGGACTCCTGGTTCCCGACGCTGAAGATCTGGAACCCGCGCGGCCAGAACTACGTGCCGGTGGACCACGACCTGATGCTGTCCTACCGCGAGGCCACCGACGGCCAGATCCTGCACGAGGGCATCTCCGAGGCCGGCGCGTCCGCCAGCTTCACCGCGGCGGCGACCTCGTACGCCACCCAGGGTGAGCCGATGATCCCGCTGTACATCTTCTACTCGATGTTCGGCTTCCAGCGCACTGGCGACGCCTTCTGGGCCGTCGCCGACCAGATGGGCCGAGGCTTCCTCATCGGTGCGACCGCCGGCCGCACCACCCTGACTGGTGAGGGCCTGCAGCACATGGACGGCCACTCCCCGATCCTGGCCTCGACCAACCCGGCCATCATCTCCTACGATCCGGCGTTCAGCTTCGAGGTGGCCCACCTGGTCCACCGCGGCATCGAGCGCATGTACGGCGAGGGCGAGGGCGAAAACGTCATCTACTACCTCACCGTCTACAACGAGCCGGTCCACCAGCCGGCCGCTCCGGAGGACCTGGACGTCGAGGGCCTGCACGGCGGTATCTACCACTACAACACCGCCGAGGACGGCTCCCTGCCGGCCAACATCCTGGCTTCCGGCGTGGGCGTGCACGAGGCGCTGCGCGCCCAGGAGATCCTGGCCCGCGACTACGACGTCAAGGCCAAGCTGTTCTCCGTGACCTCCTGGTCCGAGCTGGCTCGCGATGGCGCCCGCCGCAACCAGGAGGCCCTGCGCACCGGCAGCGAGCCGACCGAGGCTTTCGCCACCAAGCAGCTCAAGGACCACGAGGGCCCGTTCGTCGGCGTGTCCGACTTCGCCACGGACCTGCAGGAGCAGATTCGCCCCTACGTGCCGGGCACCTACATCGTGCTGGGCGCGGACGGCTTCGGTTTCTCCGATACCCGCGAGGCCGCACGCCGCTACTTCAACACCGACGCCGAGTCCATCGTCGTCGCTGTCCTGGAGGGCCTGGCCCGCGACGGCAAGGTTGACCGCGACGTGGTGAAGAAGGCCGCCAGCGACCTCAAGCTGGACGACCCGACTAGCACCACCCCGAGCGAGTAAACCGCCAACAAAGCCCCACTTCCTAGCGCCTCAACGCGCTGCAGGAGGTGGGGCTTCGTGCTGCCTAAAGGTAAAAGGCTAGCAGTCGCTATGGGCGTCGAGGAGGCGGCCTAAGCACTCGGCGACCTTCTCCGGCTCTTCCAGGATGACCATGTGCCCGGACTCGTCCACGACCTCGAGGTCGGCCTGCGGCCAGTGGTTCAGGATGACCTCGGACTGGCTGCGCGGGGTCACGATGTCCAGCTCGCCGACGACGACGGTGCCCGGCAGGCCGGACAGCCGCTGCTGCGCGGCGAATTCGCGGTGCTCCAGCAGGTCGTCGAAGAAGCCGACGAAGGAATCCAGCGGGGTATCCAACAGCATCGCGGCGTGGAATTGGATGCGCTCCATCCGCGGGAATCCCGCCGCCAGCAGCGCCAGCACGGGCGCGGCGAACTGGGCGACCTCGTAGCGCATGATGTTCATCTTCTCCGGCAGGCGGTTGCAGGCCTTGTACAGCCCGTGCATCAGCGCCGAGTTCAGCACCAGGGCCACCCCGCGCGCGGAGAAGCGGCGCATGGAGGTCGAGACCAGCAATGCGCTATCGATGCGCCCGTAGGTCTTCTCGTCGCAGCGCCGGATCAGGTTGAGCGCGACCATCCCGCCCAGGGAGTGCCCGACGATGACCAGCCGGCCCTGCGGGGCGCGCTCGCGCACGACGGCGAGCACGTCGTCGGCCGCCGAGCTAATCGAGCAGTCCTCGCTGGGCACCGTGGCGGACTGGCCGTGCCCGCGCAGGTCGACCAGGAGGCTTTTGACCCGCGGGTAGTGCTCGCGCAGGTAGTCGACCTGCTCGTAGAAGCTCTCGGCGGCCAGGGTGTAGCCGTGGATGAAGACGACGGTGACGTCGGCATCGTCAGCGCCTGCCTCATACCAGGCGATATCGATGCCGTTGCCCGTGCTGGTCCCCTCCGCTAGCAGGTGGGTAAGCCCCGGCGCCGTGCGGTGATCGTGCAGTTGCTCGTAGGCTTTGCGCAGCTGCCGGCGGCCGGACGGCAGGAACCGCTTGCCCCAACTGCGAGCGATGATCTCGGCCTGGTATCTCCTTCTCATGTCGACTAAATATCCTATCCGAACCGCCGCGTTTAACCTACTAGACTAGGTCCCATGGCCAACGATCTCACCGCGCAACTTCAGGCGCACTTTTCCTCCGGCCCGGCCGAGGAGTCTTCTTCCCCGGCGGGCGACACCTACGGCGAGCTGTGCCAGCTCATCGAATCGGTCACGGGGGTGGATGCCGACGACATCGAGCGCGATAAGCCGCTGACGGACGTCGACCTGCGCTCGCTGACGATGATCGAGCTGACCGTCAAGGCCGAAGAAAAATTCAAGGTCCGACTCGACGAAGAGACCGTGCTGGGCTTTTCGACCGTCGGCGATTTCGTGAACTATGTGGAGCAACACCGATGATTTCTTACCTGTCTGACATGGACGGCGTGCTCATCCGCGAAGGCGAGATGGTCCCTGGCGCCGACCGCTTTCTGCAGGCCCTCTACGACAACGGCATCGAGTTCATGGTGCTGACGAACAACTCCATGTCCACGCCGCGGGACCTGTCCGCGCGGCTGGCGAATACGGGCCTGCGCATCCCGCCGGAGCGCATCTGGACCTCGGCGACCGCGACCGCGACCTTCCTGTCCACGCAGGTCAAGGACGGCACCGCTTATGTCATCGGCGAGTCCGGGCTGACCACCGCCCTGCACGAGGCCGGCTGGATCCTCACCGACGCGGACCCCGAGTTCGTCGTGCTGGGCGAGACCCGCACCTATTCTTTCGAGGCGATCACCACCGCCATCAACCTGATCCGGGGCGGCTCCCGGTTCATCGCCACCAACCCGGACGTGACCGGGCCCGCCCCGCAGGGCGTGCTGCCGGCCACGGGTTCGGTCGCCGCGCTGATCACGACGGCCACGGGCCGCGAGCCCTACTACGTCGGCAAGCCAAACCCGGTGATGATGCGCTCGGCGCTCAACCACATCGGCGCCCACTCGGAAGACACCGTCATGGTAGGCGATCGCATGGATACCGACGTCAAGGCCGGCATCGAGGCGGGCCTGCGCACCGTGTTGGTGCGTTCCGGCATTACTGACGATGCCGAAATCACCCGCTATCCCTTCCGCCCCACCGCGGTCAAGGACTCGGTCGCCGACCTAGCCGGAAACGTCCTCGAACCCTTCTAGCTGCGCGCTAAAGCCGTGAGCGCGCGCCAGCTGGCTCATCTCCGCGGCGAAGGCCACCAGCTCCGCGCGGGTGCCAGTCAGCACCTGCCGGCAGCCGACCCCGCAGGGCGTGCCAGTGGCTCGGCCGGCGGCCAGCGCGACGATATTGTCGCCGGGGTAGTCCTTGTGCCAGCGGGTGCACCACTGGGCGGTCAAGGGGTCGTCGCCGGGCACGACGAATTCGGACTCGGACTCGATGACGCGCGCCATCAGGTCCTCGACCACGGGCCGCAGGCGCACGGGCATGCCCGAAATCCGCAGGACCGTAGTCAACGTCGCGGCCGTTCGCGGCGCGACCCCGATGGGGCCGGCCGGCCAAGTAGTGGCATCCGCCGAAGATGCGGCGATGCCGGTGGGTGTTACGCATGTACTCAAAGCCGAATCTCCTCCGCGGAGTAGCCCCGCCACCGACGCCCTCCCCGGCACGGATAGGCCGTGCCGCGCCCGCACCGCTGCGCTATGCCGGGTGCAAAAAGCTGCGCGCTGGCAGGTGGAAATCCCTCGCGGAATCCCTGCGGAATCTCCTACCGGAAATCCCCGCGGAACCACCTAGCGGAATTTCTCAGCGGAACCTCCTGCCAGAAACGCGCAACCGGGGCGTCGTTTAGTGGCGCAAGACGAGCATCGTCTTCCCCAACGAACTCGAATGCGTTACCTGACTTAGTCTCCCCTCACACCCGTCACATCAGCAACTCTAAACCACTACTTCAATCCCCCGTTTACTCAACCTCAAGTACAACTTGAACCCCACAGGTTGCGGGGGCTCCGGCACGGGGTCCCCGCCGCGGGGCTCGAGCTTCTGGGCTCGCTTTCCGGCGCGGGGTTCAGGCTCCGGCCTCAGGGCACAGCTTCGCGGCCCCACGGTCCGCCCGGCGTCTAGTTCCGCTGTCCGGTCAGCTCGGCGTAGATCGCCGCGTTGGTCTCGGCCCACAGCGGCTTGGCCCAGTCGCCGAAGTCGCGGTCGGTCAGCGCCACCATAGCGTGTTCTCCCGCCACCCAGAGGTAGGTGCCCGACATCCCGAAGTGCCCGGCGGTCTCCTTCGGCATGTTCGCGCCGGTCCAGTGCGGGTCCTTGGTCCCCCGCAGCTCGAAGCCCAGACCCCACGGGCAGGGCTTGTGCATCCCGTAGCCGGGCACGATGCCGCGCAGCTCCGGAAACTGGACCGTCCGCATCTCCTCCACGGACGACGGGTCCAACAGCTGTGGGGTGAGCACCTCGCGCGCGAAGGCGGCCAGGTCATCGACGGTAGAAACCAGCCCGTGCCCGGCCGAGCCCTCCAGCGCGGTATCGTGCATGCCCAGCGGCTCGAGCACTCCCTCGCGCAGGTAGTCGGCGAAATCCATCTCCGCCGCCGCGCCTACGGTCTCGGCCGCCCACTCGTAGCCGGCTGAGGAATAGATGCGCCGCTCGCCCACCGGCTTCTGCGGCTCGCGGGAGTCAAAGCCCACCCCGGAGGCGTGCGCGAGCAGGTGGCGCAGCGTCGAGCCTTCCGGCCCGGCGGCCTGGTCGAGCTCGACTGCGCCCTCCTCGACGGCGAGCATCACCCCGTAGGCGACGACGAGCTTGGTCACCGACGCCACCGGATACCGCCGGGAAGTATCCCCTACCACATCAACGACCTCGCCGCCGCGCAGCACCTGCGCCGCAACGTTGTCGACGGGCCACTGGTCAAGATGTTCACGCAGACTCATGCCTTCCCAGCGTACCGTCGCCCGGCTGCTGAAGCTTATGCGCTGCAGGCAGCGGCATCGGGCTGCTCGCCGTCGGCGCGCTGCAGGCCCCACAGGATGAGCGCCCGGGCGGATTCGTCGCGCGGCAGCTGCGCGTGCTCCGGCGTCGTACCACAGGTTTCGCCCAGGTCGACGTTGACGACGTCCGCGCCCGCAACGGCCTCCAGCTGCGACGAGCTGTTCGGAGTCACCGTCTTGTCCGCCGGCGAGTAAATCGAGGTGTATTTCACGCCCGCGGTGGAATCCGGCAGGGCGTTGAGCTTTTCGATAAACGGCGAGCCAATCACCTGCTGAATCGCGGCCGTGGAGGCCAGAAAGCGCGCCAGGTTCGGCACCGCGGTGATAATCGGCCCGAGGAAGTCCAGCGCCCCGCCCAGCGTGGTGCCGTGGTAATTGCCGCCGATGGCCACCACCCGCGCCACCGATGCCTCGTCGCCGTAGATCTGCTCATAAGTCTTGGTGTGCATCCCGCCCTGGCTGTGCCCGACGAGGTTGACCTTCTCGGCGCCGGTGGCCTGGCGTACGTAGCGGATCTGCTCGGCGACCTCCCGGCCGGAGGCGTCTAGGTCCCCGATAGCCTTCAGGGACGGGATGGCGTTTTGCAGGGTGACGTCGTCGGCGCCGTAGTCGAAGGCCCACACGCACATGCCGGCGTCCTGCAGCTGCGGGATGAGGCTCTCCCAGTTGCTGGCGTTGTCCGAGGTGCCGTGGAGCAGCACGACGGGCTCGTCCACCTCGCCGGTCGGCTGGCAGGTCGGGTCGTTGATGCCGAAGCTATCGTCCACCGAGGTCTCATACGGCGCTGCCGATGCCCCAGCCGCCTGCCCGGCCCCCGCCGCCAGGGTGGCGGCCATGACGGCAGCCACCACTGCCCCACGCTGTGTGCGCATAATGCGTCCTTTCCCAGAAAATAAGCTGAATAAAAATGCAACTTATCCTATCTCCTGGGAAGCCCGCCGGCAGGCTGGGACAGCGGATCGTGACCGATGTCATGCGCCTGCCATGCGTCAGAGTCAGCCGCGGCGGATCACGCCGCACGCGCTAGTCTGCGAAGGGGTAATCCGTGTACCCGTGGGCGCCGTCGGCGTAGAAGGTGGCCTGCTCCGGGGTGTTGAGCGCCAATCCTTCCTTCCAGCGGCGCACGATGTCCGGGTTGCCGATGATTTCGCGCCCCACCGAGACGGCATCGACGTAGTCGAGCCGCTGCATGGCCTCGGCGTCGGGCAGCTCGGTCAGCTGGGCGAACCCGTTGTTCATCAGCACGCGCGTGCGCCCGTTGCGGCGGGTGCGCCCAGCCAAGTCGGCGACCAGCTCGTCGGCCGGGTCGCCGTGCAGGATGGACACGTAGGCCACCTCGAGCTCGGCCAGCTCGTCGACGAAGCGGCCGTAGACCTCCGCCACGTCCGCGCGATCGTCTTCAATAACGCCCTGCACGTTGTGCTCCGGGGAAATGCGCACGCCGACGCGGTCTGCGCCGATCTCCTCGACGACTGCCCGGGCGACGGCCAGCGGGAAGCGCAACCGGCCCTCCACGCTGCCGCCGAAATCATCCGTGCGCTGGTTGGACGACGGCGCCAGGAACTCGTGCAGCAGGTAGCCGTTGGCGTTGTGGATCTCGATTCCGTCGACGCCGGCATCGACAGCCCGGCGCGCCGCCGCCCGGAAATCGCCCACGATGCGCTCCAGCTCCGCGGCCTCCAGCTCCCGCGGGGTCAGCGCGTCCTGCTTGCCGTCGAAGGTGTGGATCTGGGTGCCGGAGCAAATCGCGGACGGGGCCACCGGATCCGCCCCCTCGGTCAGGTTCGGGTGGCAGACGCGGCCGCCGTGCATGACCTGCATAAACATCACGCCGTCGGCGGCGTGGACGGCCTCGGCGACGTGCTGCCAGCCGGCCTGCTGGGCATCGTTAGTGATGCCGGCCTGGCCGGGGAAGGCGCGCGAGTCCAGCGACGGGAAGACCCCCTCGGTCACGATGAGCCCCAGCGATGCCCGCTGCGCGTGGTACTGCGTGTGCAGCTCGGTCGGCACGCCGCTGCGCCCAGCGCGCTGGCGGGTCATGGCGGCCATCGTGATGCGGTTGGACAGGGTGTGGCGCCCGAGTTCCAGGGGCGCGAAAAGATTCGAAGACTCCATGTGGGAGCAAACTTCGCAACCTTAGAATTTATTCCTTTTCATTCACGTAGAAGGTTTGCTTGTTGACAAACTCGTCCATGGCCAGCGGCGAGAGCTCGCGCCCGTAGCCGGAATTCTTGATCCCGCCGAAGGGCAGCTCCGGGGCCGAGGCCTGCGGGATGTTGACGTGAATCATGCCGGTCTCGATCTGGGAGGCCACGTGCTTGGCGCGCTCCTCGTCCGCGGAGAAGACGGCCCCGCCCAGGCCGTAGCGGGAGTCGTTGGCCAGCGCGATGGCCTCCTCCTCGCTGCCGACGCGGTAGATTTCGGCCACCGGCCCGAAAAACTCGGTGTAGTAGGACTCCGAGCCGACCGGCACGTCCGTGAGCACCGCCGGGGAGTAGTAGGCGCCGACCTCGGCCAGCTCGCCGCCGACGTGCAGCGTGGCGCCGGCCTCCACGGCCTCCTTGACCTGCTGGTCCAGGGTCTCGGCCGCCGCGCGCGAGGACAGCGGGTAGTACTTGCCCTCGGCCCCGTCCAACGGGTCGCCAGGCTCGTACTGCTTCGCGATGCGCACCATCTCCGCCACGAAGTCATCGTAGATGTCGTCTAGGACGATGATGCGCTTGTTCGAGGTGCAGGCCTGGCCGGTGTTCGCCAGGCGCTTGTCCCAGGCCTGGCGGGCGGCGGCCGGGATGTCGGCGGCGTCCAGCACGATGTAGGCGTCGGTGCCGCCCAGCTCCAGCACGCACTTCTTCAGCGCCTTGCCGGCCTGCGCGGCCACGGCCGAGCCGGCGCGCTCCGAGCCGGTCAGGGAGACCCCGCGTACCCGCGGGTCGGCGATGATCGTCGAGACCTGGTCGTGGGTGGCGTAGAGGTTAATGAACGCGCCCTCGGGCAGCCCGGCCTCGGTGAGGATCTGGGCGAACGCCGCCGAGGAGCGCGGGCAGATTTCGGCGTGCTTGAGCAGGATCGTGTTGCCCACCATCAGGTTCGGCGCGGCGAACCGGGCGACCTGGTAGTACGGGAAGTTCCACGGCATGACGCCGAGCAGCGGGCCCACCGGCAGGCGGCGCATGATGGCGGTGCCGCCGCTGTGCGGGATCTTTTCGTCCTGGGCGAACGCGGCGCCGTTGTCGGCGTAGTAGTCCAGGATCTTGGCGGAGTACTTCACCTCGCCGATGCCGGAGCCCAGCTCCTTGCCCATCTCGGTCGCGGCGATTTCGGCGAGCTCCGGCGCGCGCTCGCGCAGCAGGTTCGCGGCGTTCTTGAGGACCTTCGCGCGCTCATCGAAGCTGGTCTGGCGCCAGTGCTGGAAGGCGTCGGTCGAGTCGGTGATCGCCTGCCCGATGGCGGCATCGGTGGCGAACTCGAAGGTCTGCTCGATTTCGTCGGTCTTGGGATTCTGAACGCGGTAGTTCTGTGACATACCCCGAGTCTAGGTATCACCTCGGCCCGTGTCACCCGTCTCGGTGGCCGCCGTGGGCTCTACCGTCTCGGTCTGGGTGGCCGTGGGCTCGGCGGTCTGGGTGGCCGGCGCCTGTCCGCCCTGCCCCGCCTGGCCGGCCGAACCCGCCGAATCCCCCGAGCCCGCCGAGCCCGCTGCGCCCGCCTGCCCTTCCGGCTCGGCCTGCGGCGCGGTGGTCTCGGTCGCAGCGTCGGGCTGGGGCTCGGCATTCTCGGCGGTCGGCTCCGTGGCCTCCGCGGTGCCCGTGCCCGCGTCCGCGTCCTCGGCGGGCGTGGTCTCCGGCGCCGATTCCGTCGTCGTCGGCATCCAGTTCGCCGGCGACAGCCAGCCGGCGCTGGCGTTTTCCGGGTTGCTCGAGGCCAACGCCAAGATGCCGATGACCGCCAGGGCCGCAAAGAGCCCCGTCGTCGAGGCCCTAATCCGCCCGCCCAGGGTCACCAGCTTGCCCCAGCGAGTAGTCGGTTGGTCGTCGCGCCAGATGCTGCCGGTCCCCGCCGGCGCCTCCTCGTCGTCGCCTTGCAGGGCCGCTTGGTCGGCGGCCACGTCCGCGGGGTCTTCCATCGGCGTGGCACCGTCGGGACCGGCCAGGACCACGGTCTCGGCGTCCGCTGCCTCCTGCGCCGGCGCATCGCCAGCCTCCTCGCGGCGGGTAGTCTCCACGGCCGGGCCGGGCAGCTCGCCGGGGGCATCGCCGGCCAGGTGGTAGTGGTCCCAGAAGGCGTTGAGCAGCGCGGAACGGATGCCGCGCTCGACGGCCCACTGCCGGGCCGGGTTGACCCGCACCATGACGCGGTAGTTGACCTGCCAGGGCTGGCCGGCGGCCGTGGGGGCCTCCAGGCCGGTGGCGGGCAGGACCTCGACTTCGTCGACGACATCGGGGGCGATCTGCGGATCCGCAATCGCTTCCCGGGAAATCCGCTCGACCTGCGCGGTGATATCGGCGGGGTTCTCCCCCGTCGAGACCGGCACCGCGAGGTTGACCACCGCACGCGACCAGTCCTGGGAGTAGTTGGTGACCACGCCGGCCGAGCCGTTGGGCACCGTGACGACCTCGCCGGTGGGCGTGCGCACCTTGGTGGTACGCAGCGTCAGGGCCACGACCGTGCCCTCGATGCCCGTCGCCCCGTCGAAGCTGACGTAGTCGCCCACGCCGAACTGCTTCTCGGACAGGATGAAGAAGCCGGACAGGAAATCACCGATGATGGACTGCGCGCCGAAGCCGACGGCGGCAGAGACCACGGTCGCGGGGATGGCCGCGCCCAGCGGCGGCACGCCGATATTCGACAGGGCCGCCACGACCAGCAAGAAGTAGGCCACGACCTCGCCGACGTAGACAAGCGCCCCGACCAGCGCCAGGCGCGCCTTGGTGGCTTCTTCCTCCTGGTCCAGCCGGCTTTCGATGATGCGCACCACGAGCCGGCCAATCCGCGGGATAAGCACCGCGGTTAGCACAATGCCCAACAGGGGCAGGCCGTGATCGACCAGGATTCCCCACAGTTGGAACAGGTAGTATTTCAGGTTCATATCAGCCAAATTAGACCGTCAACCTGAACGTTTAATGCCACCCAACTGCTGGCTGTTTTCAGGTTTTTACTCGCCGCGCTGCTCGTAGCGCTTGACCAGCCGTTCGATGAGCTCGTCGGTCAGGTCGTCGTCGGCCAAGATCCGGTCGAGCATATCGCGGTGGGCGGAGTCATCGCTGTCGTAGGAGTCCCCGGCCAGGTCGACTCCCATGCCGGACAGCAGGCCCTGGTCTTCGGGGCTGTCGTCGGCGGGGGCATCGTCGAGCGCGGTGGGGTCGACGGCGGCGAATTCGGAGGTGAATTCCTCCATGAACTCGTCGGCGGCGGTCTCCGCGTCCGTGCGGCGCGCACCCTTGCGCACCTCGGCCTCGATGCGCCGCTTAAGGGCCTTTTCCATCTGCCGATGCCGCCACCGCCGCAGTTTGCCCGGCTCCAGCTTCCGGCCCACGGCCCGGCCCTTGTGCTCGGCCTTCTTGGCCAACGATGCCATCTGCGCCGCCGTATCATTGACCGGCGCCCATTCCTGGTTCGTGGACACCCGCCAGTTGCCCCAGTAACCCCACAGGGTGAGCACGAAACTGATGATGGGGCCGACCACCATGCCCACGGCCATGAAGCCGAACTGGTGCGCTATGAGGACCGTGACGGCGCAGGCGACCGCCGGGATGACGGTGGGCCGGTTATCGCCGAAGACGGCCGGGGTGCGCCCGGTGACGGTGTCGCGGATCATGGACCCGCCCGTGGCGGTGAACACGCCCATCATGATGCAGGGCAGGACCGGCAGGCCATAGGTAATCGCCTTCACCGCGCCGGTGGCCGCCCACAGCGCGGAGACCAGGGCGTCGCCGTGGACTTCGAAAAACTCCCAGGTCTTGCCCTTGAAATAGACGAAGCGAGCGATGAGCGCGCCGGTAAACGCCAGGATGAGATACTCCGGCTCGCTCATGGCGGCGACGGTGCCGCGGTTAATCAGCACGTCGCGGATCATGCCGCCGCCCAGCGCCGAGAACAGCGCGATGAAGAAAAAGCCCACGATGTCGTAGCCCCGCTGGCGCGCAATCGTGCCGCCGATGATTCCCATCAGCAGCACGCCGCTGACATCGGACCAGCGGTACAGCGCGGTGATTAGGGGGTCTACCTCTTCGACCGTCATACTGCCGATTTTAGAACCACCCCGCACGTGCCGCTGGCACCACACCCCCAGTGTCTCACCCGCCACCGCCGCCCCGCTACACTAGCTTCCAGCGCTCTTCCAGCGCTGCGCGCGGTTTCCAGGGGCTATAGCTCAGTCGGTTAGAGCTACGGACTCATAATCCGTTGGTCGCGGGTTCGAGCCCCGCTGGCCCCACTGGTCAAAAGGCGTCTAGCCGCGCTTAGACACGCCGACGGGGCGTTCGTGGGGAATTTTCCCGCGAACGCCTCGTTTTTGTAGTCTTTGACGCCTTTCTCGTTTTTTGGGTTTGCGGTGTTTTAGACCCGCACTTTCCGCACTCGCCCTTGTCAGGCTCCTACTCTTTAACGCGCGCCGTTTAGGCCCGGACTGCAGCAGCCCCAGCGGCGGGCCGATCGGGCGGGCGCTCCGGCGGCACCCAGACGGTCTTGCCGCGCACTCGGGCTAGGCGCCCGCGCTTTTTCGGGTTGTCCACGCCGTCCTCGTTCGCGCCGTTGTGGTGCGGGCACAGGGTGGCCAGGTTGTCCTGGTTGGTCGGCCCGCCGGAAAACCAGGGCCGGATGTGGTGGACCTGGCATTCGTCGGCGCCGGCCAGGCACTGCGGCCAGGCGCAGACGGGGTGTTCCATCGTCGCCAGGCGCCGCTGCTTCCAGGAGGCCAGGCGGCTGTCCCGGTAGAGGTTGACCGGCCCGGCGACGGGGTCGAAGACGCCGACGTAGCCGGCATCGGCAAGCGCGCGGGTGACCAGTTCGGCGCCGCTAATGACAGCGCCGTTGGTCAGTTGGACGGCGATATCCTCGCCCTCCCCGCCGGAAACCAGATCGCCGAAGTCTTCCAAGTTTAGCACCACGTTGGTGGTGACGTGGGCGCGCTCGGCGCCGCCCTCCCCGGTGAACAGGGCGCGGGCGTCCTCGACGTCTTTGACGTGGGCTTTGATGTCGGCGACAAGCCCGGCATCGGCGACTAGGCGCATGGCCCACAGGCCCGCGGTGGAGCGGGTATAGACCACGCCCGGCACCGGCTCCGGCTTGGGCGCGGCGGCGCGGACCTTCCGGGCAGCTGCCCGGCGCATGCCGGCGGCGCCCAGCTCGAGGCCGGACAGCTCCTCCATGATGCGCCAGGCGTCGTTTTTGTTTTTCACCCGCCGCAGCACCCCGCAGACCACGTCCAGGACCTGCAGCCCGTGGCCTAGCCGCTCGGCGTTCGCGCGCACGCGGCGCTGGCGGCGGCGGTGCTGGACGGTGCCGAACAGCGTCTCGGCCAAGCCGATGACGCGCTCGACCTCGTCCTGATTCTGCGTCATGTCGGCGCGCAGGCTGGCCCAGTCGGCGTGCCAGGCGCCCTCAATGACAGCGATGCCCGGCTGCGCACTGGCAGCCAGGAAGCGCTGCAAACAATCCCCCGATGTCATGGGGCCGACTCTAAAGCAGCTGGCTAGTCCTCGCAACCGGAAAGGGCGCCGACGGCCTCGACAACCAGGTCCCAGAAGGCCGCGTGGTCGAGCGTCGTGGCGACCTGCGTGTGGCAGTCATCGCCGGCCGGGGCGCGGAAGTCGGTGACGGTCATGCCGGTGGTCAGCGCGCCGCTTAGCTCCACCTGGACCGGCGCCTTGACCGTGCGCACGATGGCCGGGTCGATGAGGTAGGCAATCGTGCACGGGTCGTGGACCGGCGGGTCGTCGAAGCCCTGGTTTTCGCGGTAGGCCTCGCGGAAAAAGCCGAAAAGTCCGACCACGAAGTCGCCCAGCTCGGTGCCCATCGCGCGGAAGCGCTCCTCGACCTCGGCGGTAGCCAGCGCCTGGTGGGTCAGCTCCAGGCCCACCATGGTCACGGGCCAGGCCTCGCCAAAGACGATGTGCGCGGCCTCCGGGTCGACCTTGATGTTGAACTCCGCCACCGCGGACCAGTTGCCCTGGTGGTAGCCGCCGCCCATGAGGACGACCTCGCGCACGCGCTCAACGATGCGCGGTTCCTTCCGCGCCGCCAGCGCAATATTGGTCAGCGGGCCCGTGGGCACCAGGGTGACCGTGCCGGGCTCGTTCGACATGACGGTATCGATGAGGAAATCCACCGCGTGGCCGTCTTCGACCGCCACGGAAGGCTCGGGCAGCTCGATGCCGCGCACGTCCATGCCGGTTGAGCCGTGGATGTCCTCGGCCACCTCGACGTCGCGCACCAGCGGGCGGCTACAGCCCGGGTAGACGGGGACCTCGGTGTGGCCGGCCAGCTCCAGGACGACCTGCGCGTTGCGGGTGACCTTGTCGAGGGTCTGGTTGCCGCCGACGGTGGTTACGCCCAGCAGGTCGATGCCGGGGTTGCCCAGGGCCAGTAGCAGGGCGACGGCATCGTCGTGCCCGGGATCGCAGTCCAGAATTATCTTGGTCATCTTCTCCTACCAATCTCCTAATCGTGGTTGGCGGCTGCGACCGTGTCGCCTATGGATTCCGGCTTCGGGATGAGCAAGCTCATGGCCAACGCCGCTGCCAAAATGATACAGCCGGTGACCAGTCCCGCGTGGTAGCCGGAATCGAAGGAGCCGGCCACGCCGAAGAGGATGGCAAAGCTCAGGCCCGCGCCCAGGTTGAAGGCGCCGGCGTTCATGCCGGGCAGGTAGCCCTGGTTGTCCGCCGGGGACAGCACGATGCCCAGCCCGTTCAGCATGATGTTGGCAATGCCCGCGTAGGTAATACCGATAAACAGCGAGACGAACAAAAGCGACAGCTTGCCGGGGTTGCCCACGATAAAGACCGTGACGATGAGGCCGACGACCGTGCCGACCAGGCCGGTCTGCAGCACGAATTTGTAGCCGACCTGCGCGGCCATCCAGCCGGCGATAGGCCCGAAGACCAGGCCGGCCAGCGCGTACGGGGTCAGCGTGTAGAAGGAGACGACGTCCGCGCTCATGCCGGCGCCGACCTCGGCGTCCTGGCCCAGGTTCGGGATGAGCCCGTTCATGACGGCGAAGACGCCGGTCATCGTCAGCAAAGTGGTCGACAGCAGCGCCCAGGTGCGGCGCTGCTTGAGGTAGTCGACGGTGACTAAGGGGTGGCGCACGCGCTTTTCGATGTTCCAGAAGACCACCAGGCAGACCACGCCGACCGCGAGGAGGATAACGACGAGGAGCCAGTTGGCATCGGCAAGCTTGCCGGCCTCGTTGAAGGCGGTGAGCACGCAGCCCAGCGCCACGGCCAGCGGCGCGATGCCCGCCCAGTCCATGGAGATGGTCGCGTCCGCCACGGATTCCTGCGTCCAGCCGCGCACGCCGATAACGGCCAGTGCGCAGACGACGGCCATCGTCCAGAAGACCGAGCGGAAGCCGAAGTGGTCCGCCAGGAAGCCGCCTGCCAGGGCGTCCACGCCCGCGATGCCGCCGTTAACCGAGGTCAACACGCCCAGCAGCAGGGCGTACTGTTTCTCGTTGGCGACCTGCTGGCGCAGCATGATCAGCGTCAGCGGCACCGTCGGGCCCGCCACGCCCTGGATAACACGGCCCAGCAGCAGGATGGTCACGTTCGGCGCCAGCGCGGCGACCAGGCAGCCCAGGCCGGTGACGGTCATCATGCCCACCAGGACCTTGCGACGGCCGATGAGGTCGCCCCACCGCGGCAGGAAGAGCGAGAACAGCGCCGCGGCGGTGAAAAACGCCGTCTGCGTCATGCCGATGTGGGAGGTCGTCGCCCCCAGCTCGGCTTCCATGGTGGCCAACGCGGGCGAGAGCATGGAGGCGTTGAGCTGGAAGGCGAAGACCGCCGCCAGCAACGCGACCATGAGCGGGACCACCTGTTTGAGGGCAAGCGGCCGGGGTTCGGCAGTAGCGTGCATGTCTACTCTTTCTACTGGATGTGACGGGTTTGTTAGCTAAAAAGGATATTAGGCATCGCACCGCCAAACCAGATCGCGGACCCAGCCCGCCGCGCGTAGGCCTGTATGCTGGGAATATGGTTTTATCTTTGTTTATTCGTGAAGGGTTGACCCCATGAACGGTCTCGGAGAATTCATCGGAGCCCGGTGGCAGGACATCGCTTTCCGTGCTTTCCAGCACACCAGCCTGGTCGTCCAGTCGGTGGCCGTGGCCTTGGTCATCGCGCTCGTTATCGCGGTGCTGGTGACGCGCTCGTCGAAGGCGACCGCCGCGGCCAACGCGCTGTCGTCCATCGGCTTGACGCTGCCCTCGCTGGCCCTGCTGGGCCTGGCGATTCCGCTCTTCGGCATCGGCACGGTCCCGTCGGTAGCGCTGGTGGTCTTCTACGCGGTGCTGCCCATCCTGCGCAACGCCATCGTTGGGCTGCAGGGCGTGGACCCGGCCGTCGTGGAATCCGCGCGCGGGCAGGGCATGTCGCCGGCCGCGGTCTTGTTCCGCGTGCGGCTGCCGCTGGCGTGGCCGGTCATCATGACCGGCATCCGCGTCTCGACGCAGCTGTCGATGGGCGTGGCCGCCATCGCCGCCTACGCGCTGGGCCCTGGCCTGGGTAGCTATATCTACTCCGGCCTCAGCCAGATCGGCGGTGCCAACGCGCTCAACTACGCGCTCGTCGGCACGCTCGGCGTGGTCATCGTCGCCTTGGTGGTCGACGCCTGCCTCGCCGGACTCCAGAAACTCACGACCTCGAAGGGGATTTCCGCATGACTGACCGTTCTACTGGCGCCGAGATCGTCTTCGACGCCATCACCAAGTCCTACCCCGGCCAGGGCTCACCGGCCGTCGACAACCTGTCGCTGACCATCCCGCGCGGCGAGCTCGTGGCCTTCGTCGGCCCTTCGGGTTGCGGCAAGACCACCTCGCTGAAGATGATTAACCGCCTGGTCGAGCCGACCAGTGGCCGGATCCTCATCAACGGCGAGGACGCCACGGCCAAGGATCCGACGCGCCTGCGCCGCGAAATCGGCTACGTCATCCAGGGCGGCGGCCTAATGCCGCACATGACGGTGGCGGATAATATCGCCATCGTCCCGCACCTGCTCAAGTGGCCGAAGTCGAAAATCGCCCAGCGCGTCGACGAGCTGCTCGACATGGTCGGCCTGGATCCTTCCGTCTACCGCGACCGCTTCCCCCGGGAGCTCTCAGGCGGCCAGCAGCAGCGCGTGGGCGTGGCCCGGGGGCTGGCGGCCGACCCGCCCGTGGTGCTGATGGACGAGCCTTTCGGCGCCGTGGATCCGATTACGCGGACCCGCCTGCAGGACGAGCTGGTCAACATCCAGTCGGACCTGGGCAAGACCATCGTGTGCGTCACCCACGACATCGATGAGGCGGTCAAGCTCGGCCACCGCATCCTGATTCTGCAGCCCGGCGCGCAGATCGCGCAGTACGATACCCCGGAAAACATCCTGGCCGCCCCGGCCAACGAGTTCGTCGAGGACTTCATCGGCTCCGGTTCGACGCTCAAGCAGCTGAGCCTGAAGCGCGTCGAGGAGATGGACTTGTGGGATGCGCCGGTCGCGCGCATCGGCGAGCCGGCCGACGAGGTCGTCGCCCGGGTCCGCGCCGCCGGCGAGGACACCGTGGTGGTCCTCGATGACAAGGATCGGCCCCGCGAGTGGGTCACCCTGCGCCAGGTGCAGCGCCACCGGGTCCTGCCCGAGCCCACCGTGGAGTTGTCCTCGGTGGTCGGTGCCCGCTCCACGCTGAGCGATGCCATGTCGGCCATGCTCGTATCCTCCCACGGCGGCGCGATGGTCACCCGGCGCGGAAAATTCATTGGCGTGCTGCTCTACGACACCGTCAATGACTACGTACGCACCCTGAAGGCAGAGGCGGGTGACAGCGAGCAATGAAAGAAAAGCTAACCCACACCTCGGCGGAAAACCGCCTGCTATTGATAGGCATCCCGGTGCTCGTGGCGGCCGCGCTAATCGGCTGGTTTATCTGGCACTCGGCGGCGGACCTCGACGACATCGAGGCGCGGACCCTGGACCTGTCTAACGTCGGCTATCTGGCGCTCGAGCACCTCCAGATCGTGGCGGTGACCGCCCTGTTGGTGGTGGTCACGGCGGTGCCGCTGGGCATCGTGCTCACGCGCCCGGCCACGAAGTTCCTCGCGCCGCTGGCTACCGGCCTGGCCAATATCGGGCAGGCCGCCCCGGTCATCGGCGTCATCGTTTTGCTGGCCATTTGGCTGGGCTTCGGCCCGCCGGTGGCGATTGCGGGCCTGTGGGTCTATGCCTTCCTGCCCGTGCTCGCCAACGTGGTGGCCGGCCTGCGCGGGGTCGATCCCGCGCTGGTGGAGGCCGCCCGCGGGCTGTCGATGTCGCCGGCCCAGGTCCTGCTCAAGGTCGAGCTGCCCATGGCGCTGCCGGTCATCATGACCGGCGTGCGCACCTCCCTGGTGCTGTTGGTCGGCGCCGGCGCCTTCGCCACCTTCATCGACGCGGGCGGGCTCGGCGGGCTGATCACTACCGGCATTAACCTGTACCGCAATTCCATCCTGGTTTCCGGCGCGGTGCTCATCGCGGCCTTGGCTCTGGCCGTCGAATGGGTGGGCCGCCTGCTGGAAGTGGCCCTGACTCCGAAGGGGATGAACGCATGAAAATTCGCACGCTAATCGCCGCTGCCTGTCTCGTGCCCACGCTGGCCTTGGGTGGCTGTGGGCTGGGCACCGCGGGCGGTTTCGTACCCACGGCCGAGCTCGACGGGGAGCTTTCGGCTATCGATTTGTCAGGTACCCACGTCTCCATCGGTTCGAAGAACTTCACCGAGCAGATCATCCTGGGCAAGATCGGCGCCATCCTGCTGCAGTCGGCCGGCGCCGACGTCGAGGATCTCACCAACGTGCCGGGTTCCACCTCGGCGCGCCAGGCGCTGGTGGCCGGGGATATGGACATGATGTTCGAGTACACCGGCACCGCCTGGATTACCTACCTGGGTAAGACGGATCCGATCCCGGACACCCAGAAACAATACGAAGCTGTCAAGGACGCCGATGCCGCCAATGGGCTGACCTGGCTGCCGCCGGCGCCAATGAACAACACCTACGCGCTCGCCGTCAGCGAGGACACGGCGCAGGAATACGGCATGGAGTCGCTGGACGACATCACCAAGCTGCCGGTCGAGGAACAGACCATCTGCTCGGACGCGGAGTTCATCGCCCGCAACGACGGCCTGATGCCCATGCTGGATGCCTACGGCGTGGAACAGCCCAGCCGGGAGCGCCTGTTGGAGATGGATTCCGGCGCGGTGTACGCGGCCCTCGACCGCGGCGAGTGCCGCCTGGGCTCGGTCTTTGCAACCGACGGGCGCATCGACGCGCTCGATCTCCACGTGTTGAGCGATCCGAAGGGCTTCTTCCCCAAGTACAACATGGCCCCGGTCGTGCGCACCGAGGTTATCGAGGAAAACCCCGAAATCGCCGAGCTGCTGGCCCCCCTCTCTGATATCTTGACCGACGAGCGGATGCAGCAGCTCAACGCGCGCGTGGACGTCGACGGCGAGGATTACGCCACCGTCGCCTACGACTTCCTGCGCGAAGAGGGCCTCATTAGTTAATCAGTTTGAGTAGCACCGGCCCGCGGCGCGCCCCGCCCGCGGCGCTGGGGCAGGTGCCCGCGGCCGCGCACCCGCCGCAGCCGCTGGACGGGCAGCCAGAGACCGGTTCGGGCACGAGCCCGCCGGTGGCCAGCAGGTGATCGAGGATGGCGTCGACGACGCCGGCATCCAGCCCGCTGCGCGCGGCGACCTCGGCGCGGGAGGTGACCCCGCGGGCGATGAGCTCGCGCACGGTTTCCAACGGAGAAGTCTGGGCGGTAGTCATTAGAACCACAACCGCAGGATCTGGAAAGCCGCCACAGATAGCGTCCAGGCTAGGGCCAGCTGCACGCCGAAGCCGAAGATGGTCCAGCGCCAGCCGATTTCTCTACGCTGGGCCGCCAGCGTGGCCACGCAGGGGGTATAGGCCAGCAAGAACAGCATGTAGGCCCAGACCGCGGCGCGGGCGTGGCCGCCGGAGGCGGCGTCGAAGTCGGCGCGCACGTGTTCGCTCAGGCTGCTGTGGGCCTGCTCGTCGGGCGCGGCGTCGGTGACGTCGTCAACGGAGTAGGTCTGCGCCCAGGTCGAAATCAGCGCTTCCTTGGCCACGAAGCCGGTGACCAGCGGCCCGGTCAGGGACCAGGAATCGAAGCCGGCGGGGGCGAAGATGGGCGCGGCGGCATCGGCAAGCGCGCCGTAGGCGGAGTCTTCGACGGCGAGCTCACCGGCGCTGGCCTCATCCAGCTGGGCGGCGGAGACCGGCAGGGCCATGAGCATCCAGACCACCACGACGGTGGCGACGATGATGCCGCCGGCGGTGCGCAAGAAGCCCTTGAGCCGGGTCCACATGACCGATAGCGCCAGGCGCGGGGTCGGGATCTGGTAGGTCGGCAGGTCGATGACCAGGGGCTCGTACGGCATCGCGCGCCAGAGCGTGTGGCGCAGCAGCAGGCCGGTGAGTACGACCAGCGCAATCGAGATGACGTACATGGCAAAGACCACGGACCCGGCGTGCGCGGGGAAGAAAGTGCTGGCCAGCATCACGAAGACGACCAGGCGCGCCGAGCACGAAGTGAACGGGATGAGCAGGCAGGTCAGGATGCGGTGGCGCGGGGTGCCCAGCACGCGGGTGGCGGAAATCGCCGGCACGTTGCAGCCAAAGCCCACGACGATGGGGATAAACGCCTTGCCCGGCAGGCCGATGGCCCGCATGACGCGGTCGGTGACCACCGCCGCCCGGGCCATGTAGCCGGAGTCTTCCAGCACCGCGAGGCAGATAAACATCAGCGCCATCAGCGGCGCAAAGGTCAGCACCATGCCGACGCCGCCGACGAGGCCGTCGACGATAAGGCCCGTGACCAGCGGGTGGTCCCAGCCGAGCGCGCCGAGGGCCGCGGTGACCGCGCCGGAGACCGGCCCGGAGACAAGCGCCTCGAGCCCGTCCTGGAGGGGCCCGGCCACGGTGGTGGTGATTTGGAAGACCAGCCACATCACGGCCATAAACAGCAGCGGGCCGGCCACGGGGTGCAGGGCCACCTTGTCGAGGCGCTGCGTAAACGTGGTGACCTCGTGGTCCTGGCTGACCGCGGCGCGGGCGGCGGCGTCCAGGTCGATAAAGCGCTGGTCGGGGGTGTCGTCCGGGCGCAGCACCTCCGGGCTGCTTGCCAGGGCCGCGTTCGCGGCCGTGCGTACGCGGGACATCCCGTCGCGGCGGCGCGGGTCGACTGCCACCACCGGCAGTCCGGTGGCGGCCGCCAGCGCGTCGGCGTCCACGCGCATCCCCCGCGCCTGGGCCACGTCCAGCTTGGTCAGCGCGACGATAATCCGGTAGGGCTCGCCGGCGAGCTGGAAGGCGATGTTCAGGCCGCGGGCGACGGCGGTGGCATCGACGGCCACGATGACGAGATCGGGGCGGTGGCAGGGCGGGGCGTCGAGCAACATGTCGCGGGTCAGCGCCTCGTCGGGGCTGAGCGGATCGAGGGAGTACGCGCCCGGGAAGTCGATGACGTCGGCCTGGGCGTCCTTACCCAGGCGCCAGGCGCCGCGGCTGATTTCCACGGTCGTGCCCGGCCAGTTGCCGGTCTGGGCGCGGGCGCCGGTCAGGGCGTTAAAGAGGGTGGATTTGCCGGAGTTGGGCGCGCCGACCAGCGCGACGATGGGCGAGCCTTCCGGGGCCAGCGCCCCGCCCGGGTTGCCGTGGCAGGTTGCGGTGGTCATGCCAGCACCTCCAGCAGGCGCAGGGTGTGGGCATCGACGGCGTAGCGGCAGGTGCCGACGCTCACGATGCGCGATCCGCCCGCCACGGCCGGGCCAATCTCGGCCTGCGCCCCGGCGCGCAGGCCCAGTTCGGCCATGCGATTGGCCAGCGGGGCGTTTGCCTGGCGCAGGTGCTCCACGTTCGCGGCGGTTAAAACGAGTGAGGTCCCCCGCCTCCCGCGGGGCGGGCGCTGGGCCCGGGAAGCAATGGCTGGCATGGCCATCGTCCTTTCGGTCGGTGGTGCGTGTCGTCGAAGCCGCGCACCAAAGGCTTATAACACCTTTTAAGCTACTCCGAGTTAGCCAACCCTACCCAAATTTTCGAGGCAAGTGTGACCAAGTAGACCTTAACCAAAGTCCGGGGCCACTCCCCTGCCTCGCGACCTGCCGCTTGCCCAGCGCATGCCCGATGTTTACAGGCGGATACCCAGCTGGCGGGCGTAGCCGCGCAGCTGATCCATAACCGCCGGGTTGCTCAGCGCGCCGCCGACCGCGGCGATGATGCCGACCAGGCCCACGATAGCGGCGACGGTGCCGCCCCGGCTGGAGCCGCTGCTCAGATCAGCGGACGAGCCGTCGGACGAGCCGGCGGAGGAACCGTCCGAGCTCTGGCCGTCCTGGCCGGCCTGGCCGTCCTGGTCGTCCTGGCCAGCCTCGCCGACGACGAACTCGTAGTCCTTGGTGTAGGTGTTGCCGTGGACGTCGGTCGCGGTGACCTGGGCGGTGTGGGTGCCTTCTTCCAGGTCTTCCGGCAGCGGCGCGCGCCAGATGTGGGCGGCACGGTCCGCGATGCTGCCGCCGTGGACGGCCTGGGCCTGCACGGCCAGCGGGTCGGAGTACTCGGCGCCGTAGCGCTGCTCCTCGCCCTGCATCGGCTGGGTGCGCTCGGCCTCGACGGCCTCGGCGCCGTCGAAGGAGACCTCGACGGTGGAGCCGGTAGCTCCCATAAAGAAGTTGGTGGTCAGGTAGGACTCGCCCAGCTCCTCGGCGCCCACCTGCTCCGGGTTATCGAAGGCCGGCAGGTCACCGCCCTTCTTGGCCTGGGAGCCGTCGTACTCGATGGTCTCGTCGTACCACTCGCGGTAGCGCGGGGTGTTCAGGGAGACGTTCATCTGGTCGTTCTGGTTGCCGCCGACCGGGGTGAAGAACTCGCTGACCTCGGAGCCGTTGATGTCCAGGGTGAGCACGCCCGGCTTGGAGCCGTCGCGGCCGTAAGACTTCGGCACGCCACCCTCGCCCATCTCGCCGGAGTACCAGTCGCCGGAGATGGCGCCGGCCACGATGTTGGTAAACGGCAGCTCGTCCACGCCCAGGGTGTCCTTCCACTCCTGGGTGCTGTCGCCGGCGCGCATATTGGCTACAGCATGGGTGTGGCCGCTAACGGCGATGGTCTCGCGGCCTTCGACCAGCTTGGCGATCTCCTTGACCTGGTCTACCTGGTGGCGGGCGGAGCCGGAGTCGGAGAAGGAAAACAGCGGGATGTGGGAGGCCAGGACGATGACCTTGTCCTCGGGCGTGCGCTCAAGGTCGGCGCGGAGCCAGGCCATCTGGTCGGCATCGAGTGCGCCGTTGTACTGCTCGCCGTCGACGGGGTACTCGACGGATTCCAGGGAGATGATGTGCGCGTTGCCGACGTCGTAGGAGTGGTAGGCCGGGCCGAATTCCTGGCGGAAGGTGTCGAATTTGTGCTCGGCATCGGCGTCGAAGTCCAGGTCGTGGTTGCCGGGCAGGAAGCGCGCCGGCGCGTTGAGCATGCCGGTCAGCTCGCGGGTGTCCGGGTAGAGGGAGAGGTCGTCGCCGACGACGTCGCCGATAAACAGCGCGCCGCAGTTGGTGAAGTCGTCGCGCTGGCTGAGATCGGTGAACGCGCCGGCGCGGGCGTAGCCGACCTCGTCCTTGTCGTAGGTCTGGATGTCGCCGCCGATGAGGCAGCGCTGGTTGTCCAGCGCAGAGTCCGGGTCGGTCACGAGCGGGAAGTTGACGGCCTCCGGCGTGCCACCGCTGGCCTCGATGCCGCCGTATTTCAGCTCCGGGGAGCCTTCCGGGACGTGGTTGTAGTAGAACTGCGCGGCGTTGGCCTCGTCGACGGGCACCTGGTAGCCGGCCGGCTGGGTGATGAAGACGGTGGTGTTCTCGTCGACCGGGATCTCGTAGCGGCCCTCGGCGTCGGTGGTCACGACCTCGCGGCCGTTGGAGACGGCCACGCCCTCGATGGGGGCCTCGTCGTCGTCCTGGGTGGAGTTGCGGTTGGTGTCGTCGAAGACGGTGCCGGTGAGGGTGTCGCGGACGGCATCGCCAGCAGCGGGGACGACCTCGACAGCACCGCGGTAGAGGCCGTCGTCGGCCAGGGCGGTCGGTACGGCGAGGGTGGACAGGGACAGGGTGAGCGCGGAGATGGTGGCAACGGAGCGGTAGCGGCGGTGAGCCATAACAAGAATCCATTCGAGTGTGAGAGAGTCGGTACGCCCGCACACTCTAGGGGCCGCTCGTAACCGCGCCTTGAATTTTAGCTTTCGACTAAGTTAACAATCGTCTTTCCAGACGTTGGGCTTGTAGCCCGGCGTCGGCGTGGTTGGGGTCAGCGCCGACGATGCCTCCTCGTGGGTATAGCCGCACACCCCCATCAGGTCGACGAGCAGGGAGCGCACCTGTGCCAGCATGACCGTGGTGGAGATCCCGCGGGAGATGCCCTGGGCGTGCACCAGCTCCACCCCGGTCTGGGCGGCCAGGCGGCGCAGGCCGGTGGTCAGCTCGGAGATCTTGGTCGAATCGGCGAAGTCCGGGTCGGTCAGGATGGCGTCGGAGAGCTGGGTGGTCAGCTCGGCGACATCGCGCAGCAGCTCGATGAGCTCGTCGGTGATGGGCTCGCGGTCCAGCACCGCGACGTGCGCCCGGCGGGAGAGCACGCGCGTGTTGCGCATGGCGTTGTCCACGTTGTTGAGCAGCCCCAGCAGCACGCGCATGTCCTCGCGCTGCTTGACCAGCAGCGGGGAGGCGAAGACCACCTCGCGGGAGTTGTTGGCCTCGGCGATCATCTTGTTGATGTTGGCCTGGCTGCCGCGGGCGCGCTCCAGGGCGCGGGCGATGCCGGCGGCATCACGGGCGTGGGTGGCCTGCGCGACCTCGTCCAGGATGGAGCCGGTCAGCCCCAGGATGCGCGCGACCTCGCGGCGCCCGTTGCGCAGCGGCGAGGCCGGCACCAGCGCCATGACCAGCAGTGCGACCATGCCGCCGACCAGGGAGTCCACCATGCGGTCGGTGCCCCCGGAGGTCTCCGGCGGCAGGATGGTGGCGATCAGCACCGCGGCGAAGGCCGCGTGGTTGGCCACCAGGGCGCCGCGGTCGACGAAGGTCGCCAGGGCCACGGCGACGGCCACCCCGACCGCGATCTGCCAGGCGCCGGTGCCCACGAAGTAGATGAGCCCGTCGCCCACGCCGACGCCGAGGGTCACGCCGACGACCAGCTCCATGGATTTGCGCACGCGGTCCCCGGCGGCCGAGTAGACGATGACGGCCGACATCGGGGCGAAAAACGGCAGCGCGTGCCCGATGACGTAGTGCGAGAAGCCGAAGGCCAGGCCCGCCGCCAGGCCAATCTGGATGATATACATCCAGTTGGAGCGCAACCGCCCCAATCCCTGCCGGACTTTACCGATTGTCAGCGCCTTCGCCACATGCTTTGCTCGTGCCACACCCTAGATAGTAGCCCGCGCCCAGCGAAAACAAGGCATCGCGAGCGCCTTAAAATGCGCTTAAAGCCCTCCCCGGCACAGCTAGCGGTTCAGCGGCGTGCCCTGCCACCTAAAGCCGCGGTCCATAAGCAGGCTGCCGGTATCCGACGGGCGCAGGGTGAGCTGGTGGGCGGCATCGTCAAGCTGCAGCTGCCCGTCCACGAGGCGGTAGCGCAGGTGGTACTCGTCCGCGAATTCTTCGCCGGCGCCGAAGTTCTGCTCGTCGTCGGCCATCGGGGCCAGCAGGTACAGATCCAGGCGCGGGCGGCCCGGCTCGCTGTCATCGACCCGGTAGAAGCCGGCTTGCAGGTCCCCGTTGGCGCGGCGGACGGTCGCCCCCGCGAACTCGCCCGGGTCGGCGTCCAGCTGCTCGAGCGCCGGCCCGCTGGCCACCTGCTGCTTGCCGAGGGCCACGGTGGACAGGCGGGCATCGTCAAGCAATTGGGGCGCGGGCTCCGAGCTGTCCTGGGCGACCTGCCACACGCCAGCCAGATCCTCGTGGACCGTGGCGAACTGCTTGGGCACGAGCACAGCCGGCGCCACCAGACCGGCGACCAACAGCACGGCCGCCGCCACGGGCGGAACCCAGCGCGTAAACCTGTGCACCCGCGGCCACGGGATAAGCCGCGGAACCTGCATCTTCGGCACGGAACGGCCCAGCGCGAAGGCCAGCACGCGCGGCACCCAGGGCGCTAGGACGATAAGGAAGAGCACCATCTGGACGAAGGATCCCTGCTTGACCGGCACGTCGAAGGTCAAGTTCAGCAGCCACACCACCCGAGGGAAACCGCCCCGATGAGGCCACCCAGCCACGCCGTGCGCCGCCACAGCACGAGCGCCGCGGCGAGCAGCTCCACAGCACCGGCCAGAAACTGCACCCACGGGCTAAAGGCCATGAACGTCCACAACAGCCCCATCGGGGACTTCTCCCCAACCGTAATCAGCAGCTGCGGGTAATCGACCACCCCCCATCTGCAGCAGGATCACCTTCGCCGCGGCATACGGCAAGGCAAAGAGACAAATAACCACGTGGACGACAGCATGCAGCGCCCACCCAAACGTGCGCCACGGAACGCGGCGGAAAAAGGAAGTCGAAGTCATAGCCACAATCCCGCCACGCACCGCGACCGCGCAGAAGAGGGCGAGCACGCAATTTCACGGTAGGGCCCGCCCTACCCCCCGACTGAGCGCGAAAACCGCACGGGATCTGTCCATAGTTTTGCCATAAAACGGTTGCACTTAGCATTTGCAACACTCATAATGACAGTTGCCGCGGGAACCTTTCACCCGCGGATCTCTTGTTTCTCGCATGCCTAACGAACGGCACGCCTACCTGGAAAAGGAATCCATACATGCTTGCATCCCGCCGCCTCACGCGGCCTATCCTGGCTTTTCTGCTCACGTCATCTTTGGTGGCCACCAACGTCAGCGCTCACGCCGCTCCTACTGCCGAGCTACCCGAATCCGCTCTGGTCCATGACGCTCTTTCCGATCCCGTTGCTGACCAGTCCCCCGACACTTCTGAGCAGGTCCGCGAAGCCGCGGATGAAATGAACCACAACTCGCCTAGCTTACACTCCCGTGGGGCCGACAAAAGCACTGGAGATGCCTACTCATCCTTCTACCACGACCCAGTGGACCTGGATGGTTCTTCCCCAGGACAATTGTTCCGGAATTCCTCGGTGCGAAACCCCCTAAACACGCTGGGCATTACCAACATCGGCCCTTACAAGGCGGAACGCATCCTCTACTCTTCCACCAACCGCAAGGGAGAGCCCATTCCAGTCAGCGGGATCGTCATCGAGCCGAAGAAGGATTGGATGGGGGACGGGCCACGTCCCGTGGTCGCCTACGCCCCCGGCACCCAGGGCGTAGCCGACCACTGCTCGCCATCGCGCAAAATCGCCGAAGGCGTGGGCGACTACGAACAGCTCTTCTTTGAAAGCCTCCTCAAGGAGGGATACGCAGTGGTCCTAACCGACTATGAAGGACTTGGCACTCCCGGCCTGCATACCTACATGGACCGCCTCAGCCAAGCCCACGCCGTGCTCGATAGCGTACGTGCTGCGCAGCAACTAGACGGCTGGGATTTGGGTCCGGAGAATCCCGTTTTCCTCAACGGCTATTCGCAGGGTGGCGGCGCAACCGCCAGCGCCGCGGAGCAATATGACTCTTACGCCCCAGAGCTCAACGTCAAGCTCGCAACCGTCGGCGCCGTCCCAGCCGATCTGACTCTTTTGCCACCAGCCCTCGACGGAACTACGTACTTCCTTTTCGAACTCTTCGCTCTACTTGGTTTGTCCCAAAGCTACGGCACCGATTTCAATGACCGGCTCAGCACTCGCGGACAGGAGGTCCTCCGCAACGCTACGAACACGTGCACGCTGGGCCTCGGGCTCTATTCCGGACAGACCATCTCCGGGCTTACCGCCGACGGCACTGACGTTTACGAGCTCATCGAAACTGCTCCTTATAACCAGATTCTCGCGGAGCAGCACATCGGCCACCGAGCTCCCACCGTCCCGGTAGTCATCACACACGGCCGGGGCGACGACGTCATCCCCTTCGACACAGCCGAACAATTGGCTGCAGAGTGGGCCGACCGCGGTGCACAAGTCACCTTCCTTCCGAATGATGCTGGTTCGCACGTAGCCGGCACCATCCCGCACATCGACGCCACCCTCGACGCCATCAAAGCGGTACTAAACAGCTAGCCGACTCTTCCCACCTACCGCTGCCTAAGACTCACGGTCTGCACAGGCTTTCCTTAGGACGACCTGTTACCTCGGGTTTGTTTGTCATAAGCGGTCCGGAAGCGGCGGGCGTTAGACCACCCGGTCCTGCGCTGCGGCTGCTTCCGGCGGTCGGTAGGGCGCATCATGAGAGTCAGCCCATCGAAATCGGTGGGTTTCCATTGGTGCCGGTGGGTCCGAAATTCCATCCTCTACTCGTTGTTGGTGGAATACACGAGCAGGGCCCGACCGTCCTTACACAGCTCAATCGTCCGTTCCCACAACAGCTCCCTAATCCGCGCGGTCGGCCGGCCGACGAAAACTCCCGGCGATACCTCCATCAGCCACTTGGTGAGGTCGCCGCGCAACCCTGCGGGACAAGCGGATAAAACCAGTACCATCATGACAACTGCTCTTCCTCAGCCCAGTTGATTCCAGACGCGATGACCTCGAGCTCGCTCCACAGCAGTAGCTCCGCGTCATTTAAGAGCTCGTCATCAGGGACGTCGAACAGTGTCTTAAGGTCGCCGACCATACGAGGCATCAGTCGTTGCTCGACCACAGCGTCGCGCACGCGGCGGCGGACTTCGACGCTAGGCTGTCCACCCGCAGCTGCCACGGCATCAAATGCGGCGGGGATGGAGATTTCAGCCTTGTAAAGGTCCGCAATATCGTAAACAAACGAACGGTCCGTGCCCGTGTGAATAATGCCTAGGGCGGGGATGAATCCTAGGGCAGCAACGACGGCATGGGTGACCCCGTAAAGGGCCGCGGAACCTGCTGTCAGGGCCTGGTTAATCGGATCCGAAGAACTGAAATCACTGGGATCGTAAGATCGACGGTTCCAGTACACGCCGGTGCGTTTGGCCTCGGCCGCGTAGATCTTCTTCATCCTGGCGCCTTCCCTGCCGCGCAGCTGCGCCATGGTCAACCTACTCACGTCTTCACCGGCGAAGCGCATGGAATACATCGCCCTAGCGCAGTTCAGCCGTCGGCGCTGGTTGGTCACTACGGAAGCATGTATTTCAGCCATACGCGAGGACTTAGCAGGTGGCCTACCGCTCGCGTAGTAGCGCACGCCGCGCTCCCCGACCCACACGGTTGAGACCCCGGCGTCGCCGTGCAACGCCATGGCCGCGTACGTCACCCTGGTCCCTGGTCCCAGCAACAGCGCGGCGAGGTGCGTAGCAGGCAAATGCGCGATCCCGCGCCGGTCCTGGATGGTCAGAGAATTTCCTTCTCTATTTACCACTGCCCTTTCCACGTAGAGAAAGCTCAGCCGGTCTTCCATCCTCGACAGCGCGGTGCGCGCAATAGGTACCTCCCTAGGCGTTGGCATTGGTTCGGGCCCTGGCCAGAGTCATCAGGCCGCACCCGTAACCGCGCGCTCGCCCAATTCCTTGTGTCAGCGCCGCGCGCAAGAGATCTGGATCCGTAACTTCCAGGACACCCGCGAAACGAGCAGTCACGATGTGCACTCGAGCGCTGCTTCGACCACGACGGAAATCGAGAGTCTTACGCTCGATGACGGTGGGTACTTCGGTCGGATCCCAACGCTGCCGTTCTTGGTCTGATACTTCGTCACTAGCCCGAGGGGCGAGGCTAAAGCCACACTTGCCTGCCTTGTCATACAGCCATCCGAGCTGGTGCGGGACCGATACGTGAGCCTTAATCTTGCTGCGCTTGCCCTCAACTGTCTGGGCGAAGGTAGGGTTCGCCACCAGCTCGAAGTGCCAGCGCTGCCCCTTCTTGAGCGCCGCAAGAAAGCGGTCGTATTCAGCAATCTGTGCTGGACGAGTATCCCACCCGGCCTGCTCAACAATGTGCTGACCGGAGGGCTTTTCCGGACCGACGATGTAGAGCGCGTGCTCATGACCGTTAGTGTCCGCACGCCACAGCACTCGGCCGGAAGACTCGTCCAGATCCGGCGGAAACGCCGCTCGGACGGCCGCGTGCATGGACTGCGGGTCTGTCAAAAGCTTGCGCCCCTGCCTCCTGGCTGGGTTAATCAGCACTTTCGTCAACGTTGTCATGCGTTCAGCACCGCCTCAAGGAAGGGATCCGCCTGCAGCTCGTTGGGCTCCAGGGGGTTGGTCAAGGTGGCGTAGTCGGTCTGGACGACCTCTCGCCAGCCATATTTTCGGTGTTCAGGGTTGTAGGAGACCGGCACGTCCTGGCGCGCGACCCCTACCTCACCCGCTTGGGCATCCCGGTAGATGGGCAGGGTCACCCGCTCGCCGCAGGTTTTCATGTGATTCTTGGTCGCATGCCATTTCTGGTGGCCCTGCAGCGCCTCGACCGCCGATTTATCCACGACGCCCAGGACCAGGTTGGGAGGAACAGGACACGAACGCCGCCCCATAAACAACGGGTAGACGGGATCATTGAGCGCCTCAACAAAGCCTTTCAGCAGTGACCGGTCCTCTGCCTCCACCGCGACTACGAAGGCCGCGTCCGACAGAAAATACCGGGTAATCAGCTTAGCGGATGCTTTGGGATCACGTTGCCACGGTTGCGCGGTCTGATAATCGCGCAGCAAGCTGCCGGATTGGTCGACGCGCACGGCAAGCCGCAGATGTGCAAGATCCTCGATCGGGTCGGTCCGTCGTCGCCCTTGGGCCGCCGCGATCAGACCGACGATGCCGGATTTAGACGGCGTCGGCGCCGTCGTTCTGGTGGCATACCGGGACTCATCGCCCCACGACTGCATCGGCCCCTTTAGCAAAAGCAAAAGAGAAGAAGTCATTGGCAAAAACTCCTAACCCTTAGCTTTCCAGAGCAGCGGAAACACGCTCTTGCAGCTCGCTGAGGGTTACTGCTTCTGCGATATCGGCGAAAGCTTCCCGAGCCTCTTCGAAGCCCAGCACGAATCCAGCCTTCGGCTTGAGGTCATACATTTCTTCGAAGCCCTTTTCCTCGGCCGCAAGAGCCTTGGCGCCGGCCACACGGAGGCTCTCTGCCTCAGTCGGCTCCACCGGCGATTCAAAAGCGGTGACCAGGGAAACCGGGCGGGTCTCACGAACCGCCACATAGACCAACTCCGGGAGCGTCTGGTTGGCAAACGTGTTGATCTTGCCGGTCGGCATCGACTTGATGAAGGCGTCGATGAACTGCCCCGCAGCAGTACGGGCTTCCTCCTCGGACCCCAGGTTTTCAGCCAGCCCACCCAGATTTACCGTGGCGTAGCGGTACAAGGTCGACGACATCATCTGAACCGTGCCAATCATTCCCGCACCGGTTTCCTCCCCGGCTTCCGCGAGGTCGTCCACTGCGGTGAAGTAATCAAATTCCGGCGCGCTAGCGTGGATGCCCAGTGCATGGGCCACCTGGACTGCGGCGTCCACGTTGTAGGCAGCATCGTCAGCGACCATGCGCCCGAACATCGCCATGTCTACGGAGTGCTCAGTATCAAGGATTTCCTTGGCCTCGCCCTTCTTGATCTTTTCGCCATCAGCCTCAACGAGGGCCTTTACTGCCCGATCAATTTGGTGCGGGCTCAGGAAGATCAAATAGCTGGTTTGTGGGTAGTACGCGTCGTCCAGCTTCTCCTGCTGTTCCTCGCCGGCTTCTACTTCCTTCTTCAGGGAGGTGATCTTCTTCTTGTCGACTTCCACCTTGATTCCGGCAGCCTTGAAAAGCTGAGTTACAGCTTCGATGGAGCGTTCGTTGTCCCAGCCCTCATGTACTTGGAGGCCTTGAGCAATTTCCTGCGGGAGGCGCTTGGAGCGCTTGCCGACACTGTCGGGAGAAACATTGGACTCGAAGTACTTGCGGATGGCGCGCTTCCAAGACTGCGAGGAGACGCGCTGACGCGGCACGCCACCGTAGACGGCGGACTTCGGTGCCCCAGTGTCATCGCGGTTGATCAGGGACGGTGGAACGGTTTGCAGGGCATGGATATCGACGATGTAAGACATGGTTTTCCTTTCGAGAGGGAGGGAGTTTAGTTAGGACTTTTGGGGACGAAAGCTCGCACCGGCGGCGAAATCGCGTCCCCAGCGCAGAAGCACCCCTTGGCGACGCGAGGCGTCACCCTGTGTCGTAGAGGTCTGGAGCAGGACGCGGAGATCACTAGCGAAATAACCGTAGTGGAATGCCAATTTCGATGAACGCAGAAGCGTAATGAGCGATCTCAGCTGAACCATCCGGGAGGCTTCATCTCGCGCTAGCAGCATCGCGTCGAAGCGAGGTTTGATAGACCCCGATTCCCGGATGGCGTACATTCGTCCGCACGCCCAGGCGAAGCTATGCGTGGACACGTGTGCTTCGCTGGTTGCGCTTTGCATGTGAATACCGAACGCGACTAGGGCGTGGAACGCTGCCTTCTCGCTCGGCGAGAGGCTCGTGCCCTTGCCCAGCTCCCGCTCTTCCAGCGGTGGCTCCAGCAACAGCAGTATTTCCTCGAGAGCCAAAGGCTGTTGTTCTGGGGTACGTGAGGAGTATTTTCGCAACTGGGCTAGCGCGCCTCGGGCCCGCGCAGCCGCGGCATGATTAGGGCTGCGCAAATAGGCGTACTGCAAGGCTTCTACCGTCTTGGTAACCGAGGCGTGCAGGCCGGCTCGTTCTACGACCGGCTGAGCCACGTCTTGCGTTTCAAGCATGGACTTCATCCTTTTCTTCCGTCGAGTTTTGGTCTTCTGGCTCGGGCACCGTCAATGGCAGGTCCTTCTTCAAACGACGTCTGAGAGCTTGGTGCAACGTACCAGCCGATACAATCCGTCCGTGCCCCTTTTCGTCCGCGTCTGTGATACGGCCGACAATGGCCTTTTGCCCTGCGCCTCGTACCAGTTCAACCGCCTGATCCAGCGCTTCTTCCAGAACAGCGAACTGCCACTGTCGGGCACGCTTGTCCACGTTTTCGGTATCGACGGTGGCTAACCAGTCGATGAACTTCGGCTCAAGACGAGAGTAGAGCCGATCCGCTGCGGCAGCGCCAAATTCATAATCACCTCCGGCCGCTACCAAAAGCTGGCCCGCGAACCATCCGACGCTCACGGCGGCAGCTCTAGTCTTCTCCACCGCTGTGCGGACGGCCTCGCGCACTCGCTTACCTGTGTCGTCCGTACGCAAGACAGCCAGCGGCAAACCAATGGATGTGCTGAAAGTGGTGCCCACCGAGGACTCTTGTGGCCCGTAAACCATAGAGACCAAAGCGAGATCAAGGACCCGCGTCTCCAGGTATCCGTCGGCGGAAAGATTCGCCAAGTTGCTGAGGGTGGCAGGCCGGATTGGCGCCTTTTCTTTCTTTGTGAAGCCAGCGTCTCCGGTCACGGCGACCAGGGCATCTAGCGATTTCCACATCGTACGGGTTTCATCGTAGGGCCGCGGGTAGTAGGCGTCCTCCGTCTGCGTGGACTGGTTAGGGCTGTACCGATACGGCGTCATTGGGTCGCCGAAGACATTCTTACCTGCTGCGGGGATTCGGTCCCCGTTGGCCAAGACGACTCGGCGGACTCTCCCACCCTCCACGTGAAGCCGGATCCGGCGGGCCTGCCACGTCGCTAGATCGGCGGCCCCCTGAGGCGCAGCCCCTTCCTTCGGATCCGATCCTGGCCGCTGGGCTGCCGAGTCCTGCGGGCGTTCCCACACGGGTAAATCCCCCGAGAGATCACGTGCGGTTGCGCTTTGGTTTACTGCCTCTGGGGCCGTATTAAGGATCAAAGTGTCGAGCAAACCATACGGGCTGAGAATCAACGTTCCCCCCAGTCTGCCCCGACCACCCAGTGCCAATCGGGTAACCTTTCCCTCCTGTGACGCGTTCGTCACCGACCGCACCAGACTTAATACCGGAATAATCGTATGCTTGCGCATGAACCAACCATCGCGCAGCCTCGGCGAAGGACAAGGACTCCCGTTCCTCCGCCGTACGCATCGTAAATAAAGCACTCGCGGCCTCGGGCACGATCATAGAAACCGACTTGGTCCCGCCAGACTTCGTGTGCAAATCCGCGACCTGCATGAACGGCTGCTTGTCATCGAGCAGATCAAACCGGTCTTCGTAGGTCTCTAGATAGTCTAGAACTACATCGTCGCGACCCGAGTCACGCAGGAATTCCCGCGTTTCTTCGAACCATTCTCCCCAATCGAAGGAGTCATCTCTCCGCGAAGTGGGTAATGCTTCTGAGATTTCCTGGGCGTGGGCACGCCAGAAAATAGCTAGTAGGACGCGGATAACCGCATAATCCTGGGTAGGTGACTCCCCAACGATCTTCGCGACGCGTACGCGCCCATCAAAGATTTCTCTGACACTGACTACACGAGGATTTCCCTCCATATCCATACAACGAATCCACGGCACATCCAACAGGTTGAACGTCGTCGGTTTGGTATCGCCATTATCAGTCACGGTTGCCACCCTCCTTTCTGTACTTAGTTGTTTTTGTATTTAGGTTTGGCCTTGTTTGAAGAGGCACTTTCTAATCTAGAGCTCTCACTGGACCCTCCCCTCCGAACCATCGCTCAAGATTTCGATTCCTAACTCCCTGGTGTATTGAACTTTAAATCGTCCCAGCTCACAGCATCCTTCTTCATCAAGTTCTAGGGCTAACTGCCCACGAAGGATTGGGCTTTGTTGCCAGGTTGCTGGTGTGGACTGTTCAAGTTCCGTCACGACCGCATCGAAGTCCTGCGGCCGGCGCGTCATACGGGTAGGAAGGCGGACCGTCCCAGTTGCTAACTTTCGTGCTTGCCTAAACGGCAGCTCTTCCCCCGTGAGGATCTCAGTATCCGTCCCAAAAGGAAGGTAGCCATACTCTGTCGCGATAACCGGGATTGCTTCCACCGTTGGTTCAGCATCACGGACCATGGCCGCGCCCCGTTCCCCATCAGCGCCAGCGCTACGTGAACCGGCGTTCTCACTGACTAGCTGCTGAAACAAGCTGGAGAACTTCTTCGTGTCCGGCGGCGGTATCCGGAAGCTGGCCGATCGACTTTCCGCCCGTTTTCTCTTGGCCAAATCCTCGTTGCGGGCCCGACGTACTGCTTCGGCCCAGGCCTCTTGCACCGGCCAATCCTCGGCATATGCCTGCCGGACCAAGTCAGGTACATCCGCAGGGCGCTGGAATGAATCGGGAAGCGTCGCCAGCGTTGCGAGCAACAGAGCGTCGCCATAAATGGCACTTGCCCCACCATCGAATTCGGGTGCAGGCTCCCGCTCGAGGATCCCACGGATGAACACCTGCGGAGTTCTTAAACCACTTGGCCGATCCCCTCGCGGCCTGCGGTGGCGGTGGATTCGGCCCGCACGCTGAATCACTAGGTCCATGGGGGCGATATCAGTGATCAACACATCAGCGTCGATGTCCAAACTTTGTTCTGCCACTTGGGTGGCAACAACAACCTTTCGCCAGGGCCTGCCACTCCCCCTTTGCGCATGCGGGCCTAGCTCGGCCCGCAACCGGTCTTCTTTCTCAGAGCGCTGCCAAGCAATGAATCCAGCGTGGTGGAGTTCCACCTCTCTGGGAAAGGACACGCAAAGTTGTTGGTAGGCGGCTTGCACCCGGGCAATCGTATTGACGATAACCAAGAGACAACCACCTTGTCTGAGGTTACCCTCGAGTAGTGGACACCCTATTAGTACGGATCTTGTGTCCGTAGGAGAGGATGTTCATTGTGAATTCGTCAAGGAAGAAGTACACCCCGGAGTACCGGCAGGAGGCCGCCAGACTGGTCATCGAGTCTGG
>JAQYQB010000030.1 GCA_028726465.1 Mycobacteriaceae bacterium
TTCGCCGACCTCGATGGTGTCGTCTTCGTCGGCCAGGATTTCCTGCAGGGTGCCGGCGACCGGGGACGGGATTTCGGTGTCGACCTTGTCGGTGGAGACCTCGAGCAGCGGCTCGTCGACCTCGACGGTGTCGCCGACGGACTTCAGCCACTGGGTGATGGTGCCCTCGGTGACGGACTCGCCCAGCTCCGGCATCTCAACGTCGGTGGCATCCCCGGAGCCGCCGGACTGCTTGTCGGAGGAGGACTCCTCGGACTTGGACTCTTCTTCCTTGGACTCAGCCTCAGCCTCGGCCTCGTCCTGCTCCGCCTCGGCGGAGTCGTCCTGGGACTCGCCGGAGTCCGCGGACTCGCCCTCGTCGCCGATGGTGGCGATGACCTCGCCGACCTCGATGGTGTCGTCCTCGTCGGCCTTAATCTCCAGGAGGGTACCCGCAACCGGGGAAGGGATTTCGGTATCGACCTTGTCGGTGGAGACCTCGAGCAACGGCTCGTCGACCTCGACGGTGTCGCCCACAGACTTGAGCCACTGAGTAATAGTGCCTTCAGTTACGGATTCGCCCAGTTCGGGCATCTCAACGGAGTGCGCCATGAGAATTAAGACTCCTCGAAAGTTGGAAATAACAAACCTTTTGTCAACAGCCTACCGGTTCGGTCAATTCGTCGCGCATTATCTCACCCCTAATCCGGTGTTTCGCCCCACAGGCTGACCAGACAAGGTGTGAGTTACCAGGAAACTGTCTACACCACTAGGATAGTGTGCCGTGTTCAACCCTTTCCGCCGACGTCGCTCGAAGTCCCCGCTGAAGCCGCCCCGCGCCCCCGGGGAAACCATCCGTGAGCAGGACGCACGCGACCTGCAGGACTGGGCGCGCCCCCGCGGCTGGGTCGAGGCCTTCGTGGAACCGGAGACCATCGTCAACGAAATGTCGGTGGTCGTCGTCGACGAGGGCGGCGACTTCATCCGGCGGCGCATCGGGGGCCCGAAGGGAATCGACGCCGTGGCGCGGCTGCTGGACTGCCCGGTCTACGACGTCGAGGAGACCGGTTACCCCGAGCGGATGCGCCGCAAAATGGAGCGCGACCGCATCCTGCGCAAGCGGGAAGAACAAAAAATTCGCCGCGCCCGGTTCGAGCGCGGCGAAAATCCGGATTCTTAAGGATTAATCCTCGGTGTCGTTGGTCTCTTCATTGGCCCCGGCGGGCTCCGGGGCATCGGTGCTGCCCGCGCCGGCGACCTGCTCCAGCACGGCGATGATGGTGCGGGTCGGCACGCCGGTGGCGCGCTTGGGGGTGTAGCCGCGGGCGCCGTCGCCGTTCCAGGCCGGGCCGGCGACGTCGATGTGGGCCCAGTCGATGCCCTCGCCGACGAAGTGCTCCAGGTAGGTGCCGGCGAACTGCATGCCGCCTTCGCGCTGGGCGTTGATGTTGCGGATGTCGGCGTTATCCGACTTCAGCGACTCGTTGTGCTCTTCCAGCAGCGGCACGGCCCAGGCGTTTTCGCCCACGCGGCGGCCGATGTTCGCGACCTCGTCGCGGAATTCCTCCGTGCCCATGACGCCGGCGGTGCGCTTGCCCAGCGCGACCATCTGGGCGCCGGTCAGGGTGGCGGTGTCGATGAGGTAGTCCGGCTTGTCCTCGCTGGCGCGCGCGATGGCGTCGGCCAGCACCAGGCGGCCCTCCGCGTCGGTGTTGAGGACCTCGGAGGTGGTGCCGCCGTAGTGGGTGATGACATCGCCCGGGCGGGTGGCGGAACCAGACGGCATGTTCTCAGCCAGCGGGATGGTCGCGGTGACCGCGACGTCCAGCTTGAGGTAGGCCGCGGCCAGGGTAGCGGCGGCCACGGCGGCCGAACCGCCCATGTCCATGATCATGTCCCACATGCCAGCGCCCGGCTTGAGAGAAATGCCGCCGGTGTCGAAGGTGATGCCCTTGCCGACCAGCGCGACGTGGCGCTTGGCCTTGGACGGCTTCCAGGAAAGGCGCACCAGCCGCGGCGGGCGGACCGAGCCCTGGCCCACGGACAGGATGCCGCCGAAGCCTTCCTTCTTCAGCTGCTTCTCGTCGAGCACCTCGACGCCCAGGCCGGCGGCGGTGGCGTGGGAGGACAGGATGTCCGCGTAGACGGACGGGTAGAGCTCGTTGGACGGGCAGTTGACCAAGTCGCGGGCGAAGACGGTGGCCTGGGCGATGGCGCGGGCTGCGTTGAACTCGTTCTTGGTAGCCGCGTCCTTCTTATCCTGCAGGAGGAAGGAGACGGTCGCCGGCTTCTTATCGGCCGGCAGCTTGTCGGAGCGCAGCCCCCGGTGCACGTAGCCGCCCAGGATGGTGCCCTCGACGGCAGCGGCCAGGCCGAACTCGTGCAGGGTATTGCCCACCTTGTTCAGGCCCTGGGCGGCGCGGGCGGCGCAGCCGGCGGCTCGGCGCAGGGTCTCATCATCCAACTGTTCGGCCTCGCCGAGGCCGACCGCCACGATGGAGTCGGTGCCGACTTCCTCCGGGGCCGGGATGCGGTGGACCGAACCGGCCTTGCCGGTGGCGCCGACGGCCAGCAGCTGGTCGAGGACGGTGCGCAGGGCGTCGCCGTCAAGCGCTGCGGAGGCCGGGACCTCCACGCCGTCGTCGCTGGCGAAAATGCCGATGATAAGGGCCTGTGCCTTCTCCGGAAGCTTCTTGGCGAGCTTCACGGCCGGGACTACGCCGGCGCCCGGGATCTCGATTGGGGACTTCTTCTTAGCCACGGTTGTCATCCTCCTGTTGTAAGCAGTCAATGGTGTACCTAATTTCAGGTTATGGCCCCACTGTAGCGGCCGGCGACCCAGGCCGGGGAAGGTTTGCCCCATCGTTTTCCTATCAGGTGGGACAGAAAGTGGGGGAGTGGGGTCCTCACCCGCGGGCAGGGACGCAGCACACGCGACGGATGGCGGGCGGCCGCAAAATTCGGTAATAAAACCGGTTGGGTGACCGAAAGGCGGAGTAGAGTGTGGACATGACTTTGCTTGATTACACCGTAACCCGTACCGACCAGCCGACCAGTCCGGAAAAGATTGCCGAGATCCTCGACAACCCGGGGTTCGGCCGTTACTTCACCGACCACATGGTCACCATCGACTGGAACGAGGAAGAAGGCTGGCACGACGCCCAGGTGCGCCCCTTCGGCCCCCTGGAGATGTCGCCGGCCTCCAACGTCTTCCACTACGGCCAGGCCATCTTCGAGGGCATCAAGGCCTACCGCCAGCCGGATGGCACCGTGGCCACCTTCCGCCCGGAGCAGAACGCCGAGCGCATGATCCACTCCGCCGAGCGCTTGGCGATGCCGCCGCTGCCCGCCGAGGAATTCACCAACTCCCTGGCCCAGTTGGTCGCCGTCGATAAGGACTGGGTTCCGGCCGCCGGCGGGGAAGACTCGCTCTACCTGCGCCCGTTCATGATCTCCACGGAGGTCTCCCTGGGCGTTCACCCGGCCAAGTCCTACCGCTATATCGTCATCGCCTCCCCGGCCGGGGCCTATTTCACCGGCGGCGTGAAGCCGGTTTCGGTCTGGCTGTCTACCGACTACGTCCGCGCCGCCCCCGGCGGCACCGGTGCGGCGAAGTTCGCCGGCAACTACGCGGGCTCGCTGTTGGCCCAGGCCCAGGCCGATGAGAAGGGCTGCGACCAAGTCGTCTGGCTGGACGCGCTGGAGCGCAAGTACATCGAGGAGATGGGCGGGATGAACCTGATGTTCGTCTACGGCAGCGGCGACGACGCCAAGATCGTCACCCCGGCGCTGTCGGGCTCCCTGCTGCCCGGCATCACCCGTGATTCCCTGCTGCAGGTCGCCCGCGACGCCGGCTACGAGGTCGAGGAGCGCCGCATCTCCGCCGAGGAGTGGCACCAGGACGTCGACAGTGGCGAGATGACCGAGTCCTTCGCTTGTGGTACCGCCGCCGTTATCACCCCGGTCGGCCGCGTGCTGGGCAAGGACCTGGACTTCACCATCAACGGCAACGAGCCGGGCGAGGTCACCATGGCGCTGCGCAAGCAGCTCACCGACATCCAGCGCGGCAGCCAGCCCGACACCCACGGGTGGCTGCACACGCTGGTCTAGTCGCCCAGTGCCGTGGAGACAAGCTCCACGGCTGAATTGATAAGCGGCAGGGCAGACAGGGCCCCGAGGCCCTGGCCCGCCGCGACCGCCAGATCCAGCCAGGGCTCGTGCCCGAGATCGGCCACGGCCCGGTCAAAGGCCGGGGTGGCGGTGGAGGTCGCGACGAAGACCCACTCCTGGGTGCCGGGGCGCAGGCGCTCGGCTAGCATGGCCGCGGCCGCGCCGAAGGAGCCGTCGATGAGCACCGGAGTGCGGCGCGCGGCCGACTGCGCGATGAAGGCGACCTCCGCTGCAAACGCCGGCGAACCCAGCACGCGGATAAGCTCGGCCGGCTCGTCGGCGAGCCCGCGGCTGCGGAACATCGCGTCGCGTACGACGGTGACCTGTTGTTTCCACCGCTCCGTCGGGACCTGGGCGCCGCGCGGGACGATCGCCACCGGCTCGGTGCCGGTCACGCGGCCCACAATTGCCGCGGCTACGGTGCTGTTGCCGACGCCGATATCGGCCGGGATCACCAAGTCGTCGCCCTCGTCCGCGCTGGCGTCGGCGGCCTTGATACCGATGTCGAAGGCCTGGGCGGTCAGCTCGGCGTCCATCGCGTCGGCGCTATCAATCGGGGCGGAGGTGCCTGCTTGGATTAGCCGCACGCGGGCAGCGGCGCGCTGGGCCAAAAGCTCAATCGGCCCGGTGTGCGCGGACAGCTGCTCGACCGCGTCGTGGGTGTGGTCAGCTGGCCACTGCGAGACCGGCGCGTCCGCGCTGGCGATGCCGTTGTCGCCGGCGAAGACCACGACCCGCGGCCGGGCCACCGGCTGGGGCAGGACGCGCTGCAGGCAGCCGGCCAGCCAGACCACCGGCAGGGACATCCGCCCCAGGGCGGCGGACTGCGGATTCAGGGCAATCTTGGCCGCGAGCTCGCGCTTTTCAGCCGCGCCGATGCCGGCCGCGCTATCCGCCTGCAACTCCACCATGACTAGGCCAGAGCCTCGCCCGGCTTGACCCGCGGGCGCGGCACGCGCCACTTACGCGGCTGGGTAGCCCGCCCCACCGCGTAGCTGCCCAGGCTGAAGCCGGTAGCGGTGGTGCCGGGGAACTTCATCCGCACCGCGTTGTTGACGCGGCGGCCGTGCAGGATAGCCAGGACAGCGAAGAGCAGGATGAAGACCATGCCCACGGCGGATACCGCCGGGGAGATGCTCGGGACAAACGTGCCGACGAACATGAACAACAGCAGGGCGAGGGCACCGGGCATCGTGAAGCGCAGCGGGCTGTTGGCGACATCGACGACATCGCGGGCATAAGCCCGCTCCTTGCCGCGGTCGCGGGCCGGCAGGTAGCGTTCGTCGCCGGCGGCCATGCGCTCCTGGGTCTCGCGGTTGCGCTTGCGCTGCTCCTCGCGCTCCTTGGCCTTGTAGTCCTTCCATTCTTCCTTGGACATGGACTTCTTCAGCTCTTTGCGGTTCTGGTGCGCCTGCGCAGTAGACATGCGGTGCGGATCGCGGATAACGCCCTTGGCGATCTCCTGCTCCGCGCGCTTCGGCGTCGGCCGGCCCTTCGGCGGGGTGTAGCCCTTCGGGTAGCTCTTAGCCTCCTGGGCGGCCGAGTCCTTGCCGGCGTGCGCGGCCGACTGGTCGGCGGTGTCCGCTGCAGCGGCGTCCTGATTGTCTTTTTGCCACGGTAGTTTCACAACACCCAAGGTTACAAGGTTGCTTGTCCAAAGTGGAATAAGGCCCGCGCCCGTGCGGTTGAAGATGAATACAAGCCATAATCCCACCGCCTGGCACGTCAGCCTTTCTTGACGGTAGTGAGGCGAGTAGGGTGGTGGGGAGCACTAAATCCGACGCAACGTCGAACAATCAAGTCGAACAAGGAGTATTTATGACCGCCCCAGCATCTGCTACTGGCGTCATCCTGACTGAGGCCGCCGCCGCTAAGGCGAAGGCTCTGCTCGATCAGGAAGGCCGCGACGATTTGTCCCTGCGTATTGCTGTCCAGCCGGGCGGCTGCGCCGGCCTGCGCTACCAGCTGTACTTCGATGACCGCACCCTGGATGGCGACAAGGTCGACCAGGTCGGCGGCGTTAACCTCGTCGTGGACAAGATGTCCGTGCCGTACCTGACTGGCGCCAAGATCGACTTCGCCGACACCATCGAGCAGCAGGGCTTCACTATCGACAACCCGAACGCCGGCGGTTCCTGCGCCTGCGGTGATTCCTTCAACTAAATAGCCGTTGGTGGCGAGCCAAACAGTTCGCCGCAACGCATAAAAGCTTTGGGCTCGGCCCTCCTTCCGTAGGAGGGGCCGAGCCCAAAGCTTTAGGTTTCTTTAGCGGCGGACCTTAGTCGGCGTTAGAGCTTGACCGGGTAGTCGCGCTGTTCGATCTGCGGATCGATGCGGTCTTCGACGAAGATGCCGTGCCAGATCATGAACGACAGCACGGTCCACAGGCGGCGGGAGTGGTCGCTGACCCCGTCGCGGTGCTCCTTGAGCATCTCTAGGACGGCCTTCTTGTTGAAGATGTCCTCGGTCTGCGAGGCGTTGATCTGATCCTGGGCCCAACCGTAGAGCTCGTCGCCGGCCAGCCAGTGGCGCATAGGCACCGGGAAGCCCAGCTTCTTGCGGTGCAGCACGTGCGGCGGCACGATCTGCTCCAGCGCCTTGCGCAGCGCGTACTTGGTGGTCCCGTGGGCGATCTTCAGATCGTGCGGGATGGTCTCGGCGACCTTGAAGACCTCCTTGTCCAGGAAGGGCACGCGCAGCTCCAGGGAGTTGGCCATGTTCATCTTGTCCGCCTTGACCAGGATGTCGCCGCGCATCCAGGTAAACAGGTCCAGGTGCTGCATCCGGGCGACCGGATCGAAGTCCTGGGACTGGGCGTAGATCGGGGCGGTGACCTCCCGGTGGTCCCACTCGCGGCGAGCCCACGGCAGGACGCGCTGGAGCTGCTCGAAGTTAAAGGAGCGGGCGTTGCCGTAGTAGCGCTCCTCCATGGTCATCGAGCCGCGGTTGAGCAGGGACTTGCCCTTCATGCCCTCCGGCAGGACGCGGGAGAGCTGGCCCAGCCCGCGGCGCAGGGGAGAGGGGATCTTCTCAAACGGTGCGAGGGAGAGCGGTTCCTTATATATGGTGTAGCCGCCGAAGAGCTCGTCGGCGCCCTCACCGGAGAGCACCACCTTGACGTGCTTGCGGGCCTCCTGGGCCACGAAGTACAGCGGGACCAGCGAGGGGTCTGCGACCGGGTTGTCCAGGTACCACATGATCTTCGGCACGGCGTCGGCGTACTCCTCCGGGGAGACGATCTTGACGATGTGCTCGACGCCGATGGCCTCGGCGGACTCGGCTGCGACGTCGACCTCGGAGTAGCCCTCGCGCTCAAAGCCGGTGGTGAAGGTGAGCAGGTTCTCGTTGTGGCGCTTGGCTAGGGCGGCGATCGCCGTGGAGTCGATGCCGCCGGAGAGGAAGGAACCGACCGTGACGTCCGCGCGCATGTGCTTTTCGACGGAATCCTCCAGGGCGCGGGCGATGCGGTCGAACAGCTGCTGCTCGTCGCCCTTGGCGACCTTTTGCACCGGGAAGGTGGGGCGGAAGTAGCGGTCAGAGACGACCTCGCCGCCCGGCTTCAGGGTCACGGTGCAGCCGGATTCGACGCGGCGGATATTGGCGTGCAGGGACTCCGGCTCCGGCACGTACTGCAGGTCGACGTAGTGCTCGATGGCGCGCTTATCAAGGCTCAGGTCTAGACCGATGGTCTCGGCCATCGCCAGGATGGACTTCATTTCGGAAGCGAAGACGGTGCCCGCCTCGGTGGTGGCGTAGTACAGCGGCTTGATGCCGAACTGGTCCCGGGCGGCGAACATGGTCTTGGTCTGGGTGTCCCAGATGACGATGCCGAACATGCCGCGCAGGTGGTTGACCACGTCCGCGCCCCAGTGGTGGTAGCCGACGACGATGGGCTCGCCGTCGCCTTCCGTATTAAACGTGTAGCCGGCGGCCTGTAGCTCCTCGCGCAGCTCCAGGTAGTTGTAGATCTCGCCGTTGAAGGTCAGGGCGTAGCGGTCCGGGGCATCGGCCGGGCCCCAGCGCAGCGGCTGGTGGGAGTGCTCCAGGTCGATGATGGACAGGCGGTTGAACCCGAAGACGGCGTCGTCGTCGTGCCAGGTTCCGGCCGCGTCTGGACCGCGGTGGCGCATACAGGGCAGTCCGTCCTCAACGGCTTGGACGTAGTCCGTGGCGTTGTGATTCGCGGCTAGCAAACTCAAAAGTCCGCACATACGGGTCTCGCTCCTTGCAAAGAAAGTTTCTGAACAACTTGGCATTTTACGGGTCGCGGCCCGCAGATAGCTATTGGCGCTCCGAGGTAGCGGCTGCCGGCTGGCTGTGGGCGGCCTGTGGACGGTGGCTGGCCGCGCCGCCCGGCGGGGTAGAGGGAAAGCTTCCACCTTTAGGGGCGAACTTTCGGATGATAGCCCGCCCGCGCGTCTGTGAATTGGGTAACAGGCGAGAAATCGCAGTTAAAGGGCATAATCCACGGCAGAGGCCGATGACCATGTAACATAATCGGCCGTTACGGTCGCGGGCCAAGGGGTCCGTGCGACTGTTCTTGGGATTCGGCTAAGAAATGCGAGCTGGATCCACTATCCTAAACAGATAGGAATGCTCTGAGAGCGTTTAAGAAGTTTGTGTGGACAGAAAGGCAGAACACACGTGGGACAGCGTAATAAGCGCAACCTAGCCCGAAAGGCTGGTCTGGCGGGCGCACTGGCACTGGGTGGCAGTGCTCTCGCAGCCTGTGATGTGCAGGCTCCCGAGGCTGTAAACAAGGTCCTGGGATTCGGCTGGCCGCGGGGCATTACCCCGGAGGCAGAAGCAATGTACAACTTCTGGATCTGGGTCTGGGTTGCTGCGTGGACTATCGGTATCATCATGTGGGGCCTGTTCCTGGTGGCCATCTTCCGGTGGAGCGCCAAGCGGGCCAAGAAGCAGGGTAAGGGCGAGTTCCCGAAGCAGCTGCAGTACAACGTCCCGCTGGAGTTGGTGCTGACGGTTGTCCCGATCATCATCATTACGGCCCTGTTCTTCTTCACGGTTCAGACCCAGCAGAAGGTCACCGCCCTGGATAAGGACCCGAAGGTGACCGTGGACGTGACCGCTTACCAGTGGAACTGGAAGTTCGGCTACGCCGCCGTTGACGGCGAGCTGGCTGGCGGCCAGGACTACGACGGCACCGACGAGGAAAGCAACCGTCTGGCGGAAGAGTCCGCTATCGACCCGGAGGGCACCGAGAACGCTAACCCGATTCACGGCAAGTCCAAGGGCGACATCTCCTACCTGAACTTCAACGAGATTGAGACCGTCGGTACCACCGAAGAGGTTCCGGTTCTGGTCCTGCCGACCAACACCGCGATTGAGTTCCGCCTGGCCTCCGGCGACGTGTCGCATGGTTTCTGGATTCCGGAATTCCTGTTCAAGCGCGACGTGTACGCACACCCGGAGAACAACCAGCAGGAGCGCGCTTTCCAGGTGGAGAGCATCGATAAGGAAGGCGCCTTCGTTGGCCGTTGTGCTGAGATGTGCGGTACCTACCACGCGATGATGAACTTCGAGCTGCGTGCCGTTTCCCCGGAGAAGTTCGAGGAGTACATGCAGTACCGCATGGACAACCCGGACGCTCCGAACTCTGAGGCCCTGGCGCACATCGGTGAAGCTCCGTATGCCACCTCGACCCAGCCGTTCAACTCGCAGCGCGACACCCAGGATGGCGACAACTACGTTGACGCCAACGACAAGGCACAGGCATAAGGAGATATTGAACCATGCGTGTAGGTGCAAAAGTCTTTTACGGGATCTTCACATACCTGTTGATCTCCGAAATCGTCTACATCTTCGCCGTCAACTTCGTTAAGGACGACGGCTACCGCCACGGCCCCGAGTGGGCAGGCATGGTCGCCATGGCCCTCGCGGCCCTGCTGGCCCTGATGCTCGCGGTCTACATCCAGTTCACCGATGCCCGCTCCGACGTCCTCCCGGAGGACTGGGAAGAGGCGGAGACCGAGGATTCCGCCGGCATCCTGGGCTTCTTCTCCCCGAGCTCCATCTGGCCGTTCATGATGACCATGGCCATCGCAGTCCTGGGTCTGGGCATCATCTTCATGTACTACTGGATGATCGTTCTGGGCGCCATCATGCTGGTGTGGGCTACCACCAAGCTCTCGCTGCAGTACGGCCTGCCGAAGGAAAAGCACTAGCTTTCAACTGCGCGCCGTAATCGCCCCGCAGCTTCTTAGACGACAAGGCCCCGGGCCTTCCTGAAAAGGGAGGTTCGGGGCCTTCGTCGTATCCAGTTCCAAAAAGTTCCCGCAGTATCCGAAAAACTTTCCCGAGCCGGCGAAAAGCCTGGGATTTGCCGTCGATACCGCGGGGCGGGTGGGGCCTATCAACCGGTTGACGGCGTTAAAACCCCTTGTTATAGCGATTTTCAGCTGGGGGTAATACGAAAGTTGCAAGCCTGCGGTTTTGCCGCCCGGGAAACGTGAATTATCTCTCATCCGCATTTCGGCGAAAATGGTTGCAAGCCGCGCGGGTATCCATCTCGCGAAATATTGGTCGCCTCTAAGCCTGTGGGGGCGGCGGGGAATAAGGGTGGTGACCTGCGGGGATGGCGAGTTTTTGGAAAGTAGTGGCCGGCGAACATGGGGCGGTTAGGCAGGATTGCGGCCGGATTCTGTGTTTTTGCTGACGAAGCCCGGAAAAATTCATAGCGAAAGCGGGGGGAACTAGATGAATTCGGGTCGAGAAACGGCCATACTAATAGGCGTGACGAGCGCAGTTTCTAATCAAGGTATGGCAGCACCACGTGTTGCCGCGCTGAACCGACCCAATATGGTCAGCGTGGGCACCATCGTGTTCCTGTCGCAGGAGTTAATGTTCTTCGCCGGACTGTTCGCGATGTGGTTCACATCCCGAGCTAACGGTCAGGAAGGCGATTGGGCGGAGCACACCGCCCACATCAACGTGCCTATGGGCTTCCTCATTACGGGCGTCCTGGTGCTTTCCTCCGTGACCTCGCAGTTCGGTGTCTTCGCCGCAGAAAGGGGTGACGTATTCAAGCTTCGGCTCTGGTACTCGGTGACCATCCTCCTGGGCGTTTTGTTCCTGGGCATTATGGCCTTCGAGTGGTACGAGCTGATTCACCACGGTGTTACCGTCCAGGCGAGCGTGTTCGGTTCGGTCTTCTACATTCTGACCGGCTTCCACGCGGCCCACGTGACCGGTGGCCTGTTGAGCTTCGTGGTGATTTTGCTTCGCATTGCTAAGTCCAAGTTCACGCCGGCCCAGGCAACCGCTGCAATGGCGGTGTCTTACTACTGGCACTTTGTGGACGTCGTGTGGATCGGCGTTTTCGTCGTTATCTACCTCGTCCAGTAGGCCGTAGATAGCCGAGTCATCTCGGTCTACAGCCATTCATTTCCGGACACCAGTAACACAAAAGGAAAATGATGGATACCAATCCCAACAACAACGCTTCACCGGTGGGGGAGACCACCCCGGCGGCTGCGGCGAAGAAGACTCGCCGCCGGCGCAAGATGAAGCGCACCCTCGCGGGCGCTTTCGCGCTGACCGTCGGTCTGACGGGTGCTGGCGTTCTGGCCACCGCCCTGACGCCGGACGCTCAGGTCGCCACCGCCCAGAAGGATGACCAAGCCCTGATCCAGGAAGGCAAGGACATCTACGATGTCGCTTGTATCACCTGCCACGGTGCCAACCTGCAGGGCGTCGAGAAGCGCGGCCCGTCGCTCATCGGCGTCGGTGCCGGCTCGGTCTACTTCCAGGTTCACTCCGGCCGTATGCCGATGATGTCTAACGATGCCCAGGCGGAGCGCAAGACCCCGCGCTACACCGAGCAGCAGACCCTGGCCCTGGCTGCCTACGTTGCGGCCAACGGTGGGGGACCGGACATCGTCTACAAAGAAGACGGCACGATTGCTATGGAGTCCCTGCGCGGCGCCAACTACAACGGCCAGATTCAGGCCGAGGACGTCGCCAAGGGTTCTGAGCTGTTCCGCATGAACTGCGCTTCCTGCCACAACTTCACCGGCCAGGGTGGCGCACTGTCCTCCGGTAAGTACGCACCGGCCCTGGATCCCGCCAACGAGCAGGAGATCTACCAGGCCATGCTGACCGGCCCGCAGAACATGCCGAAGTTCTCCGATCGCCAGCTGACCGCTGACGAGAAGAAGGACATCATCGCCTACATCAAGTCTGCTAACGAGACCCCGTCTCCGGCAGGCTGGGACCTGGGCGGTCTCGGCCCGGTCTCTGAAGGCCTGGCAATGTGGATTATCGGCATCACCGCGCTGTGCGCGGCCGCTATGTGGATGGGATCGCGCTCATGAGCAACGTAAATCACAACTACACCGACGCTCAGCTGAAGGGCATGAGCAACGACGAGCTCGCTGCCCTCGGTACTGAGCTGGACGACGTCACCGTCGCTTTCCGTAAGGAACGCTTCCCGGTTGAGGGTGACCCGGCTGAGAAGCGCGCGGCCACCGGCATTGGTATCTGGCTGACGATTTCCATCATCTCGGCCATCGCCTTTTTGGGCGTGTACCTGTTCTGGCCGTGGCAGTTCAAGACCCTGGGTGAAGACGGCCTCATCTGGCACACTCTCTACACCCCGCTGCTGGGTCTGTTCTCCGGTCTGGCAATCATCTGCCTGGGCGTCGCTATTATTCAGTACGTCAAGAAGATCATTCCGGAAGAGATTTCGGTCCAGCGTCGCCACGACGGTCCTTCCGACGAGGTTGACCGCCGCACCCTGACCGCCCTGCTGAACGACTCGTGGAAGACCTCCACCCTGGGTCGCCGCAAGACCCTGATGGGCCTGCTCGGCGGCGCCGGCGTCCTCTTCGGCCTGTCGGTCATCGCCCCGCTGGGCGGCGCCATCAAGAACCCGTGGAAGGTTCGTCACGAGATGAACTACATGGGTGACGGCACCCTGTGGACCTCGGGTTGGACCCTGCACGAGAAGGGCGTCAAGCTCTACCTCGCTCGTGACACCAGCACCATCGCTGAGATGCACGAGGGTGAGTCCGGCAGCCACTACACCACGAAGGGCCTGGCGCGCCTGGTCCGCGTCCGTCCGGAGGACCTGGCTGCCGGCGGTATGGAGACCGTGTTCCCGTTGGCTGAGTCCGACGTCAACGACGGCGACCTGTACGATCCGCAGAAGGATGTCTACGAAAACCACATGCACTCGATCCACGGCAACCGCAACGCGGTCATGCTGATTCGCCTGCGCCACGCAGACGCACAGCGCGCCATCGAGCGCAAGGGTCAGGAAGACTTCCACCACGGTGACTACTACGCCTTCTCCAAGATTTGTACTCACATCGGTTGCCCGACCTCGCTGTACGAGGCTCAGACCAACCGAATCCTGTGCCCGTGCCACCAGTCGCAGTTCGACGCCCTGGAGTACGGCAAGCCGGTCTTCGGCCCGGCCGCCCGTGCTCTGCCGCAGCTGCCGATCACCGTGGACGAAGACGGCTACCTCGTCGCGCAGGGTAACTTCATTGAGCCTGTCGGCCCGGCATTCTGGGAGCGTAAGTCATAATGAGCAATAAACTCGCTGAAATCGGTAACAACATTGATTCGCGGTACACTGCCTCCGGCATGATCCGCACTCAGATCAACAAGGTCTTCCCGACCCACTGGTCCTTCATGCTGGGCGAAATGGCGCTGTACAGCTTCATCATCCTGCTGCTGACCGGTATTTACCTGGCGCTGTTCTTCGACCCGTCGATCAGCAAGGTCATCTACGACGGCGCCTACACCCCGCTCAACGGCGTGGAGATGTCGCGTGCTTACGCGACGGCCCTGGACCTGTCCTTCGAGGTACGCGGCGGCCTCTTCGTCCGCCAGATGCACCACTGGGCAGCCCTGATGTTCATGATGTCCATGGTCGCGCACATGCTGCGCATCTTCTTCACCGGTGCGTTCCGCCGCCCGCGTGAGGCAAACTGGATCATCGGCTGCGCGCTGATTCTGCTGGGCATGGTCGAGGGCTTCCTCGGCTACTCCCTGCCGGACGACCTGCTCTCCGGCGTTGGTCTGCGCATTATGTCCGCCATCATCCTGGGCCTGCCGATCATCGGTACCTGGTTGCACTGGGCCATCTTCGACGGCGACTTCCCGTCCGACCTGATGCTGGATCGTTTCTACATCCTGCACGTCCTGGTCATCCCGGGCATCATCCTGGGCCTGATTGCCGCCCACCTCATCCTGGTCTGGTACCAGAAGCACACCCAGTTCCCGGGGCCGGGCCGCGCCGAGAACAACGTCGTTGGCGTCCGCATCATGCCGGTCTTCGCCACCAAGGCGATTGGCATGGGCCTGATGGTTGCCGGCGTCCTGGCTCTGATGTCTGGTCTGCTGACCATTAACGCCATCTGGAACCTGGGGCCGTACAACCCGTCGCAGGTCTCCGCTGGTTCCCAGCCGGATATCTACATGCTGTGGACTGACGGTGTCGCTCGTATTATGCCGGCCTGGGAGCTCTACCTGGGCAGCTACACCATCCCGAGCGCCTTCTGGGTAGCCCTGCTCTGTGGCCTGATGGTCGTCCTGCTGTTCGCCTACCCGTTCATCGAGAAGAAGATGACCGGCGACGACGCCCACCACAACCTGCTGCAGCGTCCGCGCGACGTTCCGGTCCGCTCCGGCATCGGTGCCATGGCCATCACCTTCTTCCTGCTGGTGACCATGTCCGGTGGTAACGACCACGTCGCTCACTTCTTCCAGATCTCGCTGAACGCGATGACCTGGCTGGGCCGTATCGGCCTGCTGGTCCTGCCGCCGCTGGCTTACGTCATCACCTACAAGATTTGCGTGAGCCTGCAGCGCTCCGACCGCGAGGTCTTGGAGCACGGCATCGAGACCGGTGTCATCAAGCAGCTGCCGAACGGTGCCTTCATCGAGGTTCACCAGCCGCTGGGCCCGGTCGACGAGCACGGCCACGCCGTCCCGCTCAAGTACGCCGGCGCCAAGGTCCCGAAGCAGCTCAACGAGCTGGGCCTGGCCGACGCCGAGACCCAGGGCATCTTCTCCTCCGACGAAGAGGGTGTGGTCAAGCGTGTGCACCAGCACCACGCTGACAACGCCGCCGAGGAAGCGGAGATGTTCCGCCGCCTCAACGAGGCCAACCGTCGCGACGACGAGGAGAACGGCCGCTACTAACAGCTGGCCATCCTTTAACTAGCGCTCACGAAGCCCGCCGCTCCCACTGGGAGTCCGGCGGGCTTTTGTTATGCCACCGGCTAACGATGCCCCCGCGCCCGCAGCCCCCACGGAGTCAACAGTCCTCCCGATGCGCACGGTGCCCACGGGCGCCACTGTGCCCGTCTTGGGCGCCGGGGGAGCGGCCAGCGGCCGCGGGGCCCGCCGCTGCGGCGTATCACGCACTGTGGCAGCCCCACCGCCGTCTCTCTTGCGCCAGGAGCGCGTGGGCTCGGTAGGGCTCGTATACGCCTTCCTATATAGATCCGTATATAGAAGAATGGTCGCGCGGTGGTGGAGTGGTGGGCGGCGGGGTAGAGGCGGCGCAGGGGAGCGCAGTAGCTACTGGGCTGTCTCCTTTTATATTGGAGACTTTGGGGAGCCGTGGTGCCGGAGTGAACGGTGAGGCGCGGTATTGCACCTTCGGTGGGCCGGTTTTGGGCCTGGGGAGGCCCTCTAAGGGGCCTAAAATTCGGAAAAATTCGCCGAAATTTGGGTGTGTGATTAAGCTAACAATTAAAAAGTGTCCTGATCGCCTTCATGTGGTCGGGAAGAACTTGCTGAGAATTGGGGGTGTTGCGTGATTTTGGTGTTGCCGCTGGTCATGGTATTCTTGTTCGGGTCGCTTGGCGTTGAGGGGTGCGCGCCGGAGTGAGAAAACCTGAGAGCGTCTCAGTCCGATAAACGGGGTATAACGAAACGGTTACAACGCGACACGCTTTGGTCAATTAGACATCTTTCGTGATTGTTTCGTAACCTATTCGAGACACAGCGTTGCTCACCGAGCAGCCAGTCCCGAACTAAAGAATTTTTCAAGCGCCGTATCTGGCCGCTCCCACGAAGAGGGTTGTGGCCGAACGGAGGCCGGCGGTGTCACCACTGCCGGCCGACGAACGTTAGGCCCGTCCCCTGGGCCAGAGCCTTGCCGATGTAGAAGGAAACTCGGCAGGGTAGGCGCTAAACAAGATTTGGAGTTTATTTTCGTGGCTAAGCACCGTCGTCAGACCGCAACCATGACCCGTCGTATCGCGACCACCGCCGTAGTGGCTGCATCCGCTACCGTCGCCGTCCCGGGCGTTGCGAACGCTACCGAGGTAGTTATCCCGAACACCAACTACTCTTTCGATGTCCAGGGCCTGGACCAGATCCCGAACATTGAGAAGGTTCCGAACATCCAGACCTACGTCCCGTCCCTGGGCGAGGCTCAGAACGTCAACTACAACGCCGCTGCACAGGTTGCTCCGGCACCGGCTAAGTCCGAGGGCCAGAAGGTCGTCGACGCGGCTCGCTCCGTCATCGGCGCACCGTACGGCTGGGGCGCTGCCGGCCCGAACTCCTTCGACTGCTCCGGCCTGACCTCCTGGGCCTACGGACAGGTTGGCAAGTCCATCCCGCGTACCTCCCAGGCGCAGGCCGCCCAGGGCACCCCGGTCGCCCTGGACCAGCTGCAGCCGGGCGACATCGTTGCCTACTACGGTGGCGCTTCCCACGTCGGTATCTACACCGGCAACGGCACCATCATCGATGCCCTGAACTCCGGCACCCCGGTTCAGGAGCGTCCGCTGGACTACATGCCGATCCACTCGGCCGTCCGTTTCTAGGACTTTCCGCAGCCCCTCAAGGGCTCGCCCCGATCCGCGCTAGCGGGTCGGGGTTTTCTCTTTAATCACACCCGTTTCAAGTTCGCCAGTTTCCCGCCTGAGGTGGGAAAACAACTTCGCGTCCGACTGGTAAACACCCGCGGGATGCTCTATAGTTCATTAAGTTAGTTCACTCGTTTTTTAACACTGAAGAAAGAGTCCTCGTGCTTGAATATTCTGCGCGGCGCACCCGTTCCATGCGCCGCATCTCCGGCGGCTGGTTGGCTGCCACCACGGCCGTTGTTCTGGGCGCAGCGGCACTGAACCCCGTAGCGGGCGCGCAGGAGACCGACGGCGCGGAGCAGCCCGCCGTCGCTCCGGCTGGCGACGACGTTGATTCTCTGCTGCACGAGATGGGCGAGGTCGCGCAGAAGGTCTCCGCGAAGAGCGAAAAGGTCAAGGAGGCCGAGGACAAGCTCGCCGAGGCGGAGAAGGACACGCAGCGCTCGGCGGAGCACGCCCGCCACGCTCAGGAAGAGGCAGACGCTGCCGATGCCGCCGTTAACGACCAGCGCGGCAACGTCAACGACATCGCCAAGTCGCGCTACCGCGGCGTGAACATGGACCGCTTCACCGCCACCTTGGCCAGCGGCGACCCCCAGGCCGCCGTGGAGCGCCTCGGCTACCTGGGCGCTATTTCCCGCGACGCCCAGCGCAACCTCGAGACCATGTCGACCAACGCGGACGCCGCCAAGTCCAAGCGGGACGCCGCCGACGCCGCCGTCAAGGAGGCAGAGCGCAAGACCCGCGAGCTGCAGGAGCAGAAGGACCGCCTCGTCCGCGAGCAGGAGGAGCTGGAGAAGCAGAAGGCCTCCATCGAGGAGCGCGTCGACGCGCTGTCCGGCGAGGACCGCGCCCGCTGGGAGGCCCAGTTTGGCGGCTCTTCGTTGTCGCCGGAGGACATCGCCGGCCTGTCCGGCAAGGGCGGCGACGCCGTGGCCGCGGCCCTGTCGAAGATCGGCAGCCCCTACGGCTGGGGCGCCGCCGGCCCCACCGAGTTCGACTGCTCCGGCCTGATGTTCTGGGCCTACCAGCAAAAGGGCGTGAGCATCCCGCGTACCTCCCAGGCGCAGATCGCCGGTGGCACCAGCGTGAGCATCAACGACCTGCAGCCGGGCGATATCGTCGGCTACTACCCGGGCGTTACCCACGTCGGCATGTACATCGGCGACGGCCAGGTGGTCCACGCCTCGACCTACGGCGTGCCGGTCCAGGTCGTGCCGGTCGACTCCATGCCCATCCAGGGCGCTTCCCGTTACTAAACGCGCGCGGGCTATAGGTACAGTTGGTGCCTATGGTCCGCGTTTTGCTTGTTACCAATGATTTCCCGCCCACCATCGGCGGGATCCAGTCCTACCTGCGGGATTTCCTCGGCACCCTGCCCCCGGACCAGGTCATGGTCTTCGCCTCGACCCAAAACGCCGACGATGCCGCCTCCTACGACCGCGACCTGCCCTACCGGGTAGTGCGCTGGCCCCGCCGGGTCATGCTGCCCACGCCGGCGACGGCGCGCGCCATGCAGGAGATCATCCGCCGCGAGGGCATCGACACGGTCTGGTTCGGCGCCGCCGCCCCGCTCGGGCTCCTCGGCAAGGCCGCCCGGGCTGCCGGCGCCACCCGCGTCATCGTCACCACCCACGGCCACGAGGTCGGCTGGTCGATGCTCCCCGGCGCCCGCCAGGCCCTCCGCCTCATCGGCGCCTCGGCCACGGCCGCGACCTATATCTCTGGCTACACCCTGCGCCGCCTGCGCCCGGCCTTCGGCTCCCAGCTGGACTGGGTACACCTGCCCTCGGCCGTCAACACGGACGATTTCCACCCCGTGGACGCCGCGGCGGCCACCGCCGCCCGCCGCCGCTACGGGCTGCGGGAGGATGGCCCCGTCGTCGTCTGTATTTCCCGCCTGGTCCCGCGCAAGGGCCAGGACCAGCTCATCCGCGCCTTCGGCCGGCTCCAGCACAACCACCCGGACGCCCAGCTGCTCATCGTTGGCCGCGGCCGCTACCGCGCCAGCCTCGAGACGCTGGCCGGCATCTACTTCCTGGACACCCACTTCGCCGAGGCTGCCGATACCGCCGACCTGAACGCCGCCTTGGCCGCCGCCGATATCTTCGCCATGCCGGCCCGCACCCGCGGTGGCGGGCTCGACGTGGAGGGGCTGGGCATCGTCTACCTCGAGGCTCAGGCAGCTGGCCTGCCCGTCATCGCCGGCGACTCCGGCGGCGCGCCGGAGACCGTCACGCAAGACACGGGCATCGTCGTGCGCGGGTCGAGCGTGGATGAGCTGACCCGCGCCCTGGATGCTTTGTTGTCAGATCCCCAGTGCCGGCAGGAGATGGGCCGGGCCGGGCGCGCATACGTGCAGCAGGAATGGACCTGGGCGGTCATGGGCGCCCGTCTGCGCGGCCTCCTTCGATGTGACCGCTAAGGGGGAGGGGGTATATCCTAGACTGCATGTCGAAAGCCTTCCCCACCCCCTCGTCTGCAGAGATGGAGTCCTCGCAGCCGTTGACTATCGGCATGGATATTGGGGGCACCAACCTGCGCGCCGGCGTGATTACCACCGACGGGCAGCTCATCGATAGCGTCAGCGTCCCCACCCCCAGTACCGCAGAGGCACTCGAGGACGCGCTTGTCGATGCCGTCCGCCGCCTCCAGGGCACCTACCGCATCCAGGCCGTGGGGCTGGCCGTGGCCGGGTTTATCGACCCGGACTGTGAGGTGGTGCGCTTCGCGCCGCACTTGCCGTGGCGCAACGCCCCCGTCCGCCGGCGGGTGGAGGAGCGCCTGGGCCTGCCGGTGCGGCTTGAGCACGACGCGAACTCCGCGGCCTGGGGCGAGTGGCGCTTCGGGGCCGGGCAGCACGCCCGCGACTGGGTGTTTTTCTCCGTGGGCACCGGGATCGGCGCGACGCTGATGACGCAAGAGACCATCTACCGCGGCGCTTTTGGCACCGCCCCGGAATTCGGCCACCTCGTGGTCGTGCCGGGCGGGCGCCAGTGCTCGTGCGGTAAGCGCGGCTGCCTGGAGCGCTACGCCTCGGGTACCGCGCTGACCGACACCGCCAACGAGCTGCGCCCGAACTATTCCACCACGCTGCCGGCCAACCCCTCCGGCGAGGAGATCGCCGACGCCGCCCGCGCGGGCGACGCCCTGGGGATCGCCGTCATGGAGGACCTGGGCAGCTGGCTCGGCCAGGGCCTGTCGATCGTGACCGACGTCCTCGACCCGGAGCTCATCGTGCTGGGCGGGGGAGTCAGCAAGGACGCTGATCTCTACCTCGACACGGCGCGCGAGTTCATGGCCCGCGACATCGTCGGCGCGGGGCACCGCCCCGTGGCGGAGGTCGTTACCGCCAGCCTGGGATCGGCAGCAGGTATGATCGGGGTGGGAGATTTGGCCCTGCGCCAGGCAGACATGGTTCACGAGGAAAGTTAGACGATGCACAATAAATGGTATTGGGCCTTTAAGAATATTTTCTTCGGCCCGGCGCTGCGGCTATGGAACCGACCCTGGTCGCGCGGCATGGACAACATCCCGGCCACCGGGTCCGCCATCTTGGCGTCCACCCACCAAGCCGTGATGGATTCCTTCTACTTTCCGCTGCTGTGCCCGCGGCAGATTATCTTTCTCGCCAAATCGGAATACTTCACCACGCCCGGGCTGGTCGGCCGCGTGCAGAAGTGGTTCTTCAGCTCGGTGGGGCAGGTGCCCATCGAGCGCAACGCCGAGTCCGCTAGCGCGGGCATGCTAATTTCTGCCAAGCGGATCCTCGGCAACGGCGACCTGTTTGGCATCTACCCGGAGGGCACGCGCTCGCCGGACGGCCGCGTGTACAAGGGGCGCACCGGCATGGCCCGGGTGGCCATGGCCACCGGCGAGCCGGTTATCCCGATCGGCATGATCGGCAGCCGCGACGCCAACCCCATCGGCACATGGATCCCGCGGCCCAAGCGCGTCGGCATGGTGGTGGGCGAGCCCATCGACCCCATCGCCTGGGCCCGGGATAACGACCTGGACCCCGAGTCCCACGAGGCCGCCCGCGCCTTCACCGACTTCATCATGCACCGCCTGGCGGAGATGGTGGACCAGCCCTACGTCGACGTCTACGCCTCCGAGGTCAAGGAATCCCTGGCCGCCGGAAACGGCTACCCGGAGGGCGCGGAGCCTTCGTCGCCGCAGTCGGGGGTGGCTTAGAAGTTTTGCCTTCTTCCGCCGCCTCCCAAAGGCTGGCCTGGCCCGATGTCGCGAAGGGGCTCTCGATCATCGGCGTGGTGGTACTGCATATCTCCATCAGCGTCCCGGATGCCCACCTGACCTGGCTCTTTACCGCAAACACCTGGCTGGACCCGCTGCGTATGCCGCTGTTTTTCTTGGTCAGCGGCTACTTTTCGAAAAAGATCTTCCACTACAGCCTGTGGGAGCTGTTCAGCCGTCGCCTCTGGTTTTTCATCGTGCCCTATTGCATCTGGGTACCCGTCGAGCTGTGGACCAACAGCGTCCACTACGCAATAGTCTTCGGCGACGAGCCGCGCACCTTCGCCGACTACGCCAGCTCCCTGGTGCTAGGCCACAACATGGGTTGGTTCCTACACGCGCTGGTGCTGTTTAACCTCTACCTGTGGGCGGTTCGCCGCCTGCCGCGCTGGGCCGCCATTGCTGGCTCGCTTATTCCCATCCTCTTTTTGGGCTGGCACGAGGAGGTCTACTTCGTAGGCAAGGCGCTGATGTACCTGCCCATCTTCGTCATCGGCGCGTTCTGCCGCCAGTGGATCACCGCCTTCGCCGAGCTCATCGATGCCCCCTTAAGCCACGCCTTCACCGCCCGCGTGCGCCCACCCAAGTACGCGGTTCTCAAGGCCATCGCGCCGTTGCTCGGCAGCGCCGGCGGCTTCGTGGCTGGCTACAGCCTGGTCCGCTGGTGGAATGGCATCAAGGACTCGGACATCGTGGTGGATTGGTACCTACCCGGGGCCGAGTGGCTCGGCGGGGCGGAGCTGTGGTCGCTGGTGCGTCTAGGCCAGCACCTGCTGATGTTCCCGGCCGCCATCGCGGGCGCGGTCCTGTTGTCCTACGTTCCGGGTGTATCCCACCTCTTGCGCTTTACCGGGCGGCACACGCTGCCGGTCTACCTGGGCCACCCCATCGCACTGACCCTGGGCTTCGGGCTGCTGACCGCTTACCACCCGGTCGAGATCATGATCGACGGCGCGTGGCCGTGGGAGAACACCTGGTTCTGGATTCTTTACTGCTTGGGCATCTCCGCCGTCGGGGCGCTGGCGCTGTGGGCCTTGAGCAAGGTGCCCGTGCTGGGCTGGTCGATGAAACCGCCGCAGATATACCGCGGCGCCACCAGCGCGCACAGCACGACCACCCAGGACAGCCAGAAATAGTCGTTGCCGGGGATGGCCTGCCACAGGCTCCATTCCAGCTCCTGGTTCTGGGTGTAGGGAACCAGCCAGTGCCCGCGGGCGAACAGCACCAGCCACAGCAGCCCGGCCAGCCAGACGCTCCGCGGTAGGAGCGCGGTGACGTAGGCCGCCAGCAGCACCAGCCACACGTAGTGGTGGGACCAGGACACCGGCGAGGCCAGCAGGGACAGCTGGGCCGCAATCAGGATCATCGGCACCACGCCGCCGGCGCGGACGCGGTAGACCGCCGCCCCACAGGCCAGGATGATGACGACGACGCCCGCCAGCCACCAGTCGCCGGCCCCAACGCGTTCGAGGAAGCCGCGCAGCGACTGGTTCGACGAATACGCCAGGCCGCCGATGCGCTCCGAGTCCTGCAGCGTCGACAGCCAGTAGTCCCGCGAGCTCGCCGGGGCGGCGACAAAGCCCACCCCGACCCAGGCGATGGAGGCCCCCGCGGTGGTCGCTAGCGCGCGCCACTCCCGCCGGGCGAAGTAGACCAGCACGAAGACCGCGGGGGTCAGCTTGATGCTAATCGCCAGGCCTAGAAGCACGCCGCGCAGGCGGCGGGGCAGGACCAGAAAGTCCACCAGGACGATGAGGGCGAGCAGGATGTTGATTTGGCCGAAGCTGAAGGTCTCGGTGATGGGCTCGGCCAGCGCCGCGGGCACCATGCACCAGGCGGCCCACGTCGCCGCCGCGTCTTTTTTGAGCGGCCGCAGCACCAGCCACAGGCACGCCCACAGCCCGGCCCACGATGCCACCGTCCAGGTCACCGAGACCACCGGCAGGCTGGCCACGCTGAGAGACGAAAAGAGCACCGCCGCCAGTGGCGGGTACGTAAAGGGCAGGATCATCCCGCTGGTGACCTGATAGTCCTGCGCGTAGAGGTGCTCGCCGGCCAGCCAAGCCTGGCCGCCGGCGCGGTAGACGTCGAGATCGATGTGGTAATACGGCCGCAGGATGCCTTCGGTGAGGAATAAGGGGGCATCGATAAGCCAGACGATGCTTACAGCAAACGACACAAGGAGCGGGATCCAGGCGGGAACGCGCCGTACGACTGAAGCGAGCACGGAAGTAGTCTACCCCGCGCGAGGGCCCGCCCAGCCACCGGCTAGAATCAATGACCGTGCGATACTTCTACGACACCGAATTCATTGAGGACGGCCGGACGATAGAACTGGTCTCCATCGGGATTGTCGCGGAAGACGGGCGCGAGTACTACGCCGTGTCGACGGAGTTCGACCCCCAGCTGGCCAACGCCTGGGTGCGCGAGAACGTCCTCGACAAATTGCCCTCGCCCCACGATGCCGTGTGGAAGCCCATCCACACCATCCGGGAGGAAGTCTACGGATTTTTATGCAGCGCCAAAACGCCGCCCGAATTGTGGGCCTGGGTGGGCGCCTACGATCACGTGGTGCTGGCGCAGCTGTGGGGCGACATGGCCGGGCTGCCGAAGCGGCTGCCGCGTTATACCCGCGAACTCAAGCAGTACTGGGAGTTTGCCGGTCGCCCGAAGCTGCCGGCCGTGCCGGCCGGCAACCACGACGCCTTGGTGGACGCGCGCCACAACCTAGCCAAGTTCAACATTTGCCAAAAGGCACTGCCGCTGAGCAAGGGCAATCGGATTACTAAGTAACCCGTAACTATCATCCGACCGATGAACGTGGTTAAATCAGGGTGTGAGTTGGACAATTGATATCCCTAATGAAGCCCTGCCCGATCTTCCTCCGTTGCCGGATGGCATCGAGGAGAAGTTTCGGGACGTCGTAGACCGCCCTGCCAAGCAGCAGCCGTCCTGGGACCAGAACCAGGCGGACAACGTGCGCAAGATCTTGGAGTCGGTCCCGCCGATCGTCGTGCCGCCGGAGATTGAATCTCTCAAGCGCAAGCTCGCGGCGGTGGCCACCGGCAAGGCCTTTTTGCTCCAGGGCGGCGACTGCGCCGAGACCTTCGAGTCCAACACCGAGCCGCATATCCGCGGCAACATCAAGACCCTCCTGCAGATGGCCGTGGTGCTGACCTACGGTGCGTCGACGCCGGTGGTGAAGCTCGCGCGTATTGCGGGCCAGTACGCCAAGCCGCGGTCCGCGGACCGCGACGGTAACGGGTTGCTGAATTACCGCGGCGACATCGTCAATGGCGTGGAGCCGACCGAGGAGGCCCGTCGTCACGATCCGGCCCGCATGGTGCGTGCCTACGCCAACTCTTCGGCCGCGATGAACCTGGTGCGCGCGTTGACCTCCTCGGGCACGGCGGACCTGTACTCGCTGCACGAGTGGAACCGCGAGTTCGTCTCCAACTCCCGCGCCGGCGCCCGCTACGAGGCCCTGGCCAACGAGATCGAGGCCGGCCTGAACTTCATGAGCGCCTGCGGCGTCAACGATGACACCCTGCGCTCGGCCGACATCTACTGCTCCCACGAGGCCCTGCTCAAGGACTACGAGCGCGGCATGCTGCGCCTGGGACAGGACGATCGCGGCCACACCAAGCTCTACGACCTGTCGGCCCACCAGCTGTGGGTCGGCGAGCGCACCCGCGGGCGGGAGGACTTCCACGTCAACTTCGCGGCGCTTATCGGCAACCCGGTCGGCATTAAGCTGGGCCCGGGGATCACGCCGGAGGAGGCCGTGGAATACGCGGAGAAGCTCGACCCGCTGCGCGAGCCGGGCCACCTGACCATGATCGCCCGCATGGGCCACGACAAGGTGCGCAGCGTGCTGCCGCCGGTCATCAAGGCCGTCGAGGAGTCCGGGCACAAGGTCGTCTGGCAGTCCGACCCGATGCACGGCAACACCTTCACCGCGTCCAACGGCTACAAGACCCGCCACTTCGACAAGATTCTGGACGAGGTGCAGGGCTTTTTCGAGGTGCACCGCGAGCTCGGCACTCACCCGGGCGGCATCCACCTGGAGTTCACCGGCGAGGATGTTACCGAGTGCCTGGGTGGCGCCGAGGACATCACCGACGTCGACCTGCCGGGCCGCTACGAGTCCGCCGTGGACCCGCGCCTGAACACGCAGCAGTCGCTGGAGCTATCCTTCTTGGTCGCGGAGATGCTGCGTAACCAGGATCGGCATCGCTAGTAGGTGCGCCAGAAAATCGGGGTGCCGGCGTAGTAGCCGGACCCGAACCACCAGGCCGCCAGCCCGACGCCGCCGGCGAGCACAGCAGCGACGATAAGAAATAGCGTCAACGGAACCCACGAACGGTTGGTCAGCAGCCGCTCGGTGGGTTCTTCTTCTGCCGTGCGGGCCATCGGGGCAGCCTGGGGGCGCTGCTGCGGCACCGGCGCCGGTTGCGCCGGCTGCATGGGCTGCGCCGGCTGGGGCGCGGGCATCGGCTGCGGGGCGTGGTCGACGCGGGTCTCGAAGCTGAGCGGCGCGCGGCGGTACTGCTCGGTCTCTGCCTCTGCCGCGGGGTCGCTCACGATGCGCGTTTCCGCCTCCGTGTCCGAGACATCGAGGTCCTCGGGCGGCTCGGATTTTTCGAAGACCCCGGTGGCGGCGAAGACCGCCGTGCCGGACATGTCCGTCGGCTGGGCCGCGGTGCGGGCGGCGGCGGAATCCTGCGGGACGGGCACGGTGTAGGTTTGTAGGCCCAGTTCGTGGGAGACATCGTCAAGCGCGGCGAGGAATTCGCCGGCGTCGGCGAAGCGGCCCTGCGGATCCCGGGCGGTGGCGGAGGCGACGAGGGCATCGAAAAGCGGGGGAATGCCAGCGATGCGCTCGCTCGGCGCCACCACGTCCTCTTGGAGGCGGGCCAGGGCGTGCGCCAGAGCGGTCTCGCCCTGGAAGGGGACGGTGCCGGTCAGCAGCTCAAAAAGAACGATGCCCGCCGAGTAGACGTCCGTGGCGGGCGTGATGCGGGATCCGTCGACCTGCTCGGGGGCCAGGTAAGAGACCGTGCCGACGATTTTGTCGGAGGTCGCCTGCTGCGCGCTGGTGGAGCGGACCAGGCCGAAATCGCCGAGCATCACGCGGTGATCCGAGTTGATGAGTACGTTGTCAGGCTTGATGTCGCGGTGAATCAGGCCCTTGTTGTGGACGGCGTTCAGGCCCGCCAGCACGGCGCGCATGACGCTGGCCGCCGCATAGGGCGGCAGGGGGCCGCGCTCGGCGAGCAACTCGCGCAGCGTGCCGCCGGTGATGAGCTCCATGATGAGGAACATGGGGTCGCCGTCGGCGGAGAAGTCGTACACGCCGACCAGGTTCGGGTGGGCGAGCTGGGCCATCGCCTTGGCCTCGCGCTCGAAGCGGCGGGTAAAGACGGGGTCGTCCACGAACTCCGCGTGCATGACCTTGGCGGCTACGGCACGGCCCAGGCGCAGATCTACGCAGCGGTAGACCGTGGACATTCCCCCGCGGGCGATGGGGCGGTCCACCCGGTACCGGTTCTCCAGCACGTCACCAATTTCTAACCGACTCATGGATTCCAGTATGGCCGAAATCCCAGAGAAAGTGCACACCGGCTACAGTAGAGTGCCGTGACTAGTATGGATGAATCTCTGGAAACCCTGCTCCGCGACGAACCGATGCTGACCCTGCCGCAGGTTGCCGACAAGCTCGGCATCGCGGTGACGCGCGTGCACGACCTGCTGAATGCGAAGAAGATCATCGCCTGGCGTAGCGGCGATAAGAAGCTGGTCCCCGCGGCCTTCTTCAACGACAAGGACGCCATTAGCAAGTTCGTTTCGGGCGCTATCACCGTGCTGTCCGATGGCGGTTACAGCGAGGACGAGATCCTTCGCCACCTCTTCACCGAGGACGAGTCTCTGCCGGGGCGCCCCATCGATGGCCTGCACGGGCACCTCGCGCGCGAGGTAATCCGCCGCGCGCAGGCTTCGGCCTTCTAAGGCACGCCGAGTAGGCGCTACGGACGTGGTCCGTGGCGCCTTTTCGCGTATTTCGCTGGGTTTGCCCCTTGGGGTGTCTCCTCGCAGCCTGGTCTTGCGGTTCTGCTCTCGTTCCTTGTACCTCGGCTGACCCCGTGTCAGCCGTTAGGTCCCGCCGCTCCAGGGCGGATCCCACGTCACCCTGCCATCGCGGCGGTTTATCCTGCCGTGTCTGGGGTAGGCCGGGTCGTCGTCGTTCCAGGAATTGTGGAACTCGCACAACAAGGTCAGATTCTCTTGGTTGGTTTCTCCGCCGTCTACCCAGGGGTGGATGTGGTGGACCTGGCACTCATCGGCTGGCTTCCCACAGTTCGGCCAGGCACACGTCGTGGTCTCGGCCTTGGCCATGTCCTTCTGCTTCGGTGAAGCATGGCGCTGGTA
>JAQYQB010000031.1 GCA_028726465.1 Mycobacteriaceae bacterium
GCCGGCGATGGAGAGCACGTAGACGAACGATCCATCCGGGACGGTGGGGACCAGTCCGGCGATGATCCCGGGCAGGTTGGGCGCGGTAATCGCGGCGACGCCCACGACGGTGACGAACATGATGCCCACCAGCACCGCGGAAATCCGCTCAAAAAGCTGGTAGCGGCCCAGCCACGTCAGCGCGAAACAGACCAGCCCGGTGCCGATGGCCCACATGTTCAGGCTCGTGCCGGGGAAAAGGGCGGACAGCGCCAAGCCGGTGCCCGACATCGCCGCGGCCCCGTAGACCAGCCCCCAGATCACGATGTACGGCGCGAAGTACCAGGCCGTCCACGGGCCCAGCTCCCGCCAGCCGTGGAAGATGGTATTCCCCGTGGCCAGGCTGTAGCGGCCCACGCCCTCCACGAGCACGATCTTCATGAACGTGCCCAGAATGACCGCCCACAGCAGCGCAAAGCCGTAGCGCTGGCCCGCAATCATCGTGGCCACCATGTCCGCCGCGCCCACGCCAGTGGCCGCCGCCACCAGGCCGGGCCCCACCAGGGTCCAGCGAACCTTTTGTTGGCCCTCCTCAGCAGCCGGCGAGCCACCGGACGCACCAACCGGACGGGCAGCAGGGTCAGCTTCCATGACGCACTCCTTCGCAGGCGACACTAGGGAACAGTGATGGAAGTCACTGTACTCCGATGTGCCGTGCGTCACGTTAATTTTTGGAAGAAAGTTGTCGCCTTCCTCCGATCCGGGCGTTGCCCGGCTGTTCTAGGCCACGGTGCGGCCTTCGACGAAGAGCTTTTCCGGCATGGGCCGCTCCAGGGCCCACTCGAATTTGATGGGCTTTTCGCCCTGGTGGGAGACGTAATCGACCTTGCCCAGGAAGGTATAGGCCGAGGCCGTTCCCACATCGTTGCTGCTGAGGTAGCGGGTCGCCATGGCGATGGAACCGCCGAGCTCCTGATGGTGAATATAACGCTGCCCGGTCTTGCTCTTTAGCGTGGTGCTGTTCTGGGATTCCCAGCGCATGAGCTCAGGGGAGACCGGATAGTCATGGTAATCGGTCGAGGCGCTGATATCTTCGCGCTTCTTCAAGGTCACCAGGAACAGATCCGTGTTCAGGTTCGGGAAGTAGCGCACGCCCTCGCGCGGGAGACTGACCATCTTGGGCAGCGGCCGCTCTTCCATGGCGGCGACGAGCTCGGACAGCGAATACTCGGCGTGGCTTTTGAGTAGCGAGATGCCCGTCGGCCGCGGGATGACGCGGGCGGAGCTGATGGCGTATTCCATGATTTGCCCCAGCTCGGTGCGCACGGCGGGGTAGTTGCGCAGCAGGCGGAGCGCAGCAGCGAAGTCCTCGGGCGGCGTGATGGTCGACTGCCCACCCCAGAACGACAAGACCAGCATGCGTGCATACGCGCGGTCGTCGCCTTCCAGGTTCTCCGGGTCGGGGCCGTCCGGATCCAGCAAGCGCAGGTAGGCGTTCGCGCGGTCCTGATCGTTGATATGCAGCATGGTGCGCAGGCGCTTGAGCAAGAAGGTCTCGGTCTCGTCGGCGTCGCCTGGCAGGAGGTTAGCCTCCCGAAGGAACCGGGTCCACGAGTACTGGTTGGGGCGGGTCTTGTAAATATCGCTGATATCGATGCCGGACTCGGCCAAAAACTGCGACAAATCGGTCGTCCGGATCTCCGCGACCAAGGACTTGATCTTCTTCAGCGAGCTGCTGGCAGCCTTCTTGATGCTTCGCAGAATCTGCTCCTGGCTCACCCGGTCCAGGCTGATATTGGAGCCGGCCGGCATGGAATAGAAGCCCTTCTCAACTTCCTTGACCAGGTTCTGCCCGCGCTTCTTAGTCAGCGCCTGGTAGCGCTCCGTGAAGTCGAAGTTTTGGTGCTGCTGCCCGATGAAGTCGAGGATCAGGCAGGAGTCCTTGCCCTCGGACAGGCGCAGGCCGCGTCCCAGCTGCTGGATGAAGACTACTGGGGACTGCGTGGGGCGCAGGAGCAGCAACGTGTTGACCTGGGGGATGTCCACGCCCTCGTTGAAAAGGTCGACGGCGAAAATCACCTTGATGTCCCCGTCCTGGAGCTGGCGGATAATCGCTTCGCGTTGGTTCGTCGGGGTGTTGCCGTCGATGGCCTTGGCCGGGATTCCGAACTCGGTGAACTGCTGGGCCATGAACTGAGCGTGGGTGACGGACACACAAAAGCCCAGTGCCTTGAGATCGGACATGTCGAGGACGCGCTTTTCGATCTCTTGGATGATAAACCGCGTGCGCTTCTGCCCGGCCTTGACGTAGAGCTCGCTGAGCTCGTTCATGTCGTATCCGTTGGTCCGGCGGTTCCAGGTCACCCCGGTCAGATCCGTGCCGTCGGCGATGCCGTAGTAGTGCATGGGCGTCAACCGTTGCATGCGCAGGGCGTCCCACAGCCGCAGCTCGTAGGCGACGCGGTAATCGAAGAACTTCTGCACGTTCTCGCCATCCGCGCGCTCCGGCGTGGCGGTAAGCCCTAACAGCTCTTGCGGGGCGAAGTGGTCCAAAATGCGGCGGTAGCTCTTCGCCTCGGCGTGGTGGAACTCGTCAATGACCACGACGTCGAAGTGATCGGGGGCCAGTTGATCAAGGATGGCGGGCTTAAGGGACTGCACGCTGGCGAAGACGTAGTCCCACTGGCCGGGCCGCTGGCCATCGACCAAGAGCTCGCCGAAGGTGGCATCGGAGAGCACCTCCCGGTACGTGCGCTGGGCCTGGAGGAGAAGCCTCTTCTGGTGCGCCACGAACAACAGGCGCGGCCGGCGGCCGAATTTTTCGCAGAGGTTGCGGTAGTCCAGGGCCGCCACGACGGTCTTGCCAGTACCCGTTGCCGCCACCAGCAGGTTGCGGTGCCGGTCGTGTTCGGTGCGCTCGGATTCCAAAGCCTCGAGCATCGGCCGCTGAGAGCTCAAGGGCTCGACCCGCAGGCCGGAGATCTCCAGGGACTCGTTCTTGCGCTCGCCGCCGCGGGCAAGGAGTAGGGCCCTATCGAGCTTGTCGAAGTCGCGCTCGGGCTGGAAATCCACAAAGTGGGGGTCGTGCCAGTACGTATCGAAAGTCTTGATGAACTTATCGATGACCTCCGGTGTGGTCTTGCTAGAACCGCGCACGTTCCATTCCCAGCCGTCTACCAACGCGGACCGGGAGAGGTTGGAGCTGCCGATGAAGGCGGTATCGAAGCCCGAATTACGCTTAAACAACCAGGCCTTGGCGTGCAGGCGAGTGCTCTTGTGCTCGTAGCACACGCGCACCTGCGCGCCGTAGCGCTCCACCAGGGTCTTGACCGCCAGGGCGTCGGTCGCGCCACAGTACGTAGAGGTCAACACCCGCAGGGGGATGCCCTTATCGCGGAGGTACTCGAACTGCTCCGTAAGCGCAGAAACGCCAGTGTTCTTCACGAAAGCACACAGGAGTTGCACCTCGTCGGCGGTCTTGATCTCGCGGTCGAGTTCGGTCCAGAGGTTCGATTCCTCGGGCGCGTTGGTAAAAAGGGCGCTCGAATGGAAAGGGATCTCCGGCATCTGGGGCGGGCTGGCGAGCGCGGTGTCGAAGATGGCATACAGCAACTCTTCGCTATCGATGGCCTCCTCGGCGCCCAGAGCCGAGGTCAGCCGGTTGACCAATGCCAGGCGGTCGGCCGGCTTGGTCAGCTCGCGAAGCTTTTGCTCGAGGATGCTGGCGATGCCCTGGGAGACCGCAGCCTGGTAGCGGCGGGAGACCTCCTCGCTCGCGCCGTCGGCAATCTGGAAGCCGGCGGTAGGGTAGGCGGCCTCTTTCCGGCGCAGCTCCTCCCGCACCCGGGCGGAGAGGGGAGTCTCGTAGTAGCCGAAGGGCAGCGTGGAGTCGTCGGGGTGGTGGCTCACAGGGCGTCCACCACCAGCTTGAGCGCCGGGACGTCGGCCGGCGCCCAGGTCAGCTCGGCGGCCTCGGCCGCGGTGACCCAGTGGGCCTCGTCATGATCGCTCAGTTGCGGGGTGTCCGCGGAGATCGTGCACCAGAACGTAGTCAGCTCGATGGTCGCGAAGTCATACTCGTGCGTCGTGGTGGTCACTTGCGACCCCACCTCGGCGGTGACGGACAGCTCCTCGCGGATTTCGCGCGCGAGCGCTTCCTCCGGGGACTCGCCGGCCTCGATCTTGCCGCCCGGGAACTCCCAGTAGCCGGCAAGCGACTTGCCGGGGGCTTTGCGGCACGCCAAGATCTTGTCCTCGGCGCGGAAGACCGCGCCCACAACTCGTATGACAACGCTCATTCTTTCATTATGAACATCTGCCGGACACTCGGATGGACAAGTGTTAAACCCGCTGGGCAGCTGCGGATCTTCGCTACCCCCGACCGCCCTGTTCTCCGAACGCAGTGACAGAGGCTACGTTAGCGGTAAGATGTGCGCCAAAATTCAACCAAAAAGACCCAAAAACAATCGGGCACCGGGTTAATTTCACGAGAAATACCTGTTCGTAGCTAATGTTGATGCCGTTTTTGCTGGTGCTGAGTAGGCTAATGGATGAGTACATTCAGAAGTTTACGTTGGATTCCAACGTGCTGGACTTAAGGAGAAAACCAATGTCTGCTCAAGCTACGGAACGCGTAGAAAACGGCAAGGTCGCCCTGATGATCGGCGGCGGCCAGGGAATCGGTGAGGCGGCTATCAAGCGCCTGCACCGGGATGGCTTCCGCGTCGCGGTGGGGGACCTGAACCTGGACACCGCGCAGAAGGTCGCTGAGGACCTGGGCGGCGAGGCCGCCGGCGCCATCGCCATCGAGGTCAACGCGGCGGACCGGGACTCGGTCTACGCGGCAGTGGACCAGACCGTGGAGAAGCTCGGCGGCTTTGACGTCATCGTCAACAACGCCGGCATCGCGCCGCAGATCGATATCCTCGACGTGACCGAAAAGGACATCGACACCATCTACGACATCAACGTCAAGGGTGTCATCTGGGGCATCCAGGCCGCGGCGAAGAAGCTGCGCGAGCTGGGCCACGGCGGCAAGATCATCAACGCCGCCTCCCAGGCCGGTGTGAAGGGCAACCCGGGTATCCCGCTGTACACCTCCACCAAGTTCGCCATCCGTGGCCTGACCCAGACCACGGCCCAGGACCTGGCTGACGACGGCATCACCGTCAACGCCTACGCCCCGGGCATCGTCCGCACCCCGCTGATGGAAAAGCTCGCCCAGGACCTGGCGAAGAGCAACAACCAGCCGGAGGAGTGGGGCTGGGAGCAGTTCACCAAGAACATCACGCTCAAGCGCCTGTCCGAGGTTGAGGACGTCGCCAAGGCGATTTCCTTCCTGGCCGGCGAGGACTCGGACTACGTCACCGGCCAGACCCTAGTGGTCGACGGCGGCATGGTCTTCCACTAAAAGGCGACGCCACTGCGGAAAATCGCATTAGCAAACGGGGTAGTCTCCCCGGTGCGCAAGATGAACCGGCACTCCGCGAGCCGGTTCTTCAGTGTTTCGTGAGTGGTCTCCCGGACGGGCACGTTCGGGAGTAGCTCGCGGATTTCGCGTGGGGTGCTGTCGGCAATCGCGACGGCCTCCACGACCACCTCGTTGAGGATGGCTCGGGCGACGTCCGCGAAGCTCGGCACGCCGAAGACGAGGCTCAAATCGATGACCTTCACGCCGTCCGGCAGCGGCAGGCCGCAGTCGCCGATGGCGAAGGTATCGGTGTGGCCCAGGCGGCTAATCGCCCAGGTCAGCTCGGGGTTCAAAATTCCTTGTTTACGCATGTTTTATACCTGTGGTAGTTCCGCGTCCAAGCCGGGGTAGGACGGCTGGGCGCCAGCAGAAAGGGCAGCAAAAGCGCCGACGCGGGCGGCGTGCCGGGCGGCATCGTTAAGCGATGCCCCGGCCAGCAGCCGGGCCACCAGCGCGCCCGTGAAGGCGTCGCCGGCGCCGGTGGTATCCACCGCGTGGATGCGCGGGGTGGGGATATCCGTCAGGCCGGAACCATCACCCACCAGGGCGCCCTGGGCGCCGAGGGTGAGCACGACGCTGTTAAAGCCGACCTCCAGCAGCGCCTGGACCAAATCGTGCGGGTCCGCCGAGGCTACCGGCGCGCCCAGCTGGGCCAGGACCAGGTCGGCCTCGTGCTCGTTGACCACCAGCGGGTCCGCGCGCAGCAGGCTGTCCCGGTCGACCTCAATGACCGGCGCCAGGTTGACCACCAGCCGGTGGGCGTGCCGGGCGGCCGCCGCGAAACCTTCCGCGGGGATTTCGCCCTGCAGCAGGACGATGTCGGCTGCCGCCACCGCGGAGGAGTGCGCGTCGACGTAGCCGCCGTCCACGGTGGCGTTCGCGCCGGGGATGACCACGATGGTGTTCTCCCCGTCCGCGCTGACCGTGATGACCGCCAGGCCCGTCGTCGTGGAGGAGCGGGTCGCGACGTGCTCCAGGTTCACTCCGCTGCTGTGCAGGTGGCTCATCGCCGGGGCGGAGTAGGGGTCGTCGCCGACCGCGCCGACGAAGTCCACGTGCGCGCCCTGCAGCGCGGCGGCCACGGCCTGGTTGGCGCCCTTGCCGCCGGCCAGGATGCCGCCGCCGCTGCCCAGGAGGGTCTCGCCCGGGTGCGGGTGACGGTCCACGCCCACCATGAGGTCGGCGTTGATGGAGCCCACGACGGCCAGACGGCCGGGCTGGGCGGACGCGGTGGACGGGGTGCTGGTCGGTTCAGTCATTATTTGTACTCAGCTACGTTCTGCTCGGTGACGGTGACAACTTCGACCGGGATTTCGGCTTCCGGGTCCTCGCCGTTCAGGATAGCAGCGGCCTGCTCCACGGCCTTGGCGCCGAGCTCGTCCGGCAGCTGCGCGATGGTGCCTGCCAGGGTGCCGTCCTCGATGGCCTTGATGCCGTCCTCGGTGCCGTCGAAGCCGAAGACCTTGACCTCCTTGCCGGCCTTCGCGCCCAGGGCCTCGATGGCGCCGAGGGCCATCTCGTCGTTCTCGGCGAAGACGGCCTTGACATTCGGGTGGGCCTGCAGCAGGTTGGTGGTCACGTTCAGGCCCTCGGTGCGGTCGAAGTTCGCGGTCTGCTTGGCCGCGACCTTGATCTTCGGGTACTTCTTCAGACCCTTTTCGAAGCCCTCGCCGCGGTCGCGGGAGGCCGAGGAGCCGGAGATGCCCTGCAGGACGAGGATCTCGCCCTCCTCGCCGATGGACTTAGCCAGCGCGTCGGCAGCCTGCTCGCCGCCGGCGACGTTATCGGAGGCCACAAAGGAGGCGACCTCACCGGCATTCGAGGAGCGGTCCACCGCCACGACCGGGATGTCCGCGGCGTTGAGCGACTGGACGGCCGAGCCCACGGCGTCGGAGTCGGTCGGGTTGACAATCACCACACCCGCGCCGGAGGTCTCCGCGTTCTTCAGCTGGTTGGTCTGGGTGGACGCGTCGTCGGAGGCGTCCTGGACGTCCAGGTTGATGCCCAGCTCGTCGGCCTTTTCCTGGGCGCCGTCGCGCAGCTCGACGAAGAAGGGGTTGGTCTGGGTCGACAGCGCCAGGGTGACGTTCTCGCTGGCGGCCTCGCCGCGGTTGCAGGCGGCAACGGACAGCGTCAGCGCGGCGACGGAGGCCACGGCCAGGGACTTGCGGATAAGGGTCCGGGATGCAGACATGAGGTTTTCCTTTACTTCTTCTGCGGCGACGGCGGGGTGTATTCCCGCGCGCCGCCGGGGGGGAGGGGGAGAGTATTTAGTTAGCGGTCTTGTTACGGATGACGTCGAAGCCCACGGCCAGGGCGATGACCAGGCCGATGACAATCTGCTGCCAGAAGGAGGAGACGTTGAGCAGGTTCAGCCCGTTGCGGATGACGGCCAGCAGCAGCGCGCCGACCAGGGTGCCGGTGGCCTTGCCGGCGCCGCCGGCTAGCGATGCCCCACCGATGACCACCGCCGCAATCGCGTCCAGCTCGTAGCCCACGCCCGCCTGCGGCTGCGCCGAGGTCAGCCGGCCGGCCATGACCAGGCCGGACAGGGCGGCGAAGAGGCCGGACAGGCCGAAGACGGCGACCTGGATCTGGCGGACCGGCAGGCCGGACAGGCGCGCGGCCTCCAGGTTGCCGCCGATGGCGTACATGGAACGCCCTAGCACGGTGCGCTCCAGGATGAACCAGCACACCAGGCCGGCGATGACCATCATGACGATCGGGATGGGAACCCCGGCCACGGTCGAGCCCATCCAGTTGACGGCGTCGGCGGTCGGCATCGGCGAGCCCTGGGAGATGACCAGGGTGGCGCCGCGGGCGATCGACATCATGGCCAGGGTGGCGATGAACGACGGGATCTTGCCCCAGGCCGTCGCCATGCCGCAGATGACGCCGGCCAGCAGGCCGGTGAGCAGGCCGAGGATGAGCGTGACCCAGCCCGGCAGGCCGGTGTTGACGAAGAAGGAGGCCGAGACCATTGCGCCCAGGGCGGCGACGGAGCCCACCGACAGGTCGATGCCGGCGGTGATGATGACAAAGGTCATGCCGAAGGCCAGGATGGCCACGGTGGCGGCCTGGATGCCGATGTTGACCAGGTTGTTGACGGTCAAAAAGTGCGGGGTGGCGATGAACAGCGCCACGCACAGGACGATGAGGCCGACGAGCGCGCCGTTGTTCATCATCCAGTTGGATACCCGGTGCCAGCGGCTCGGGCCCGACGGGGCGCCGGCGGGCGCGCTGGCGGCGGTAGCGGTGGTGGTCATGAGGCGATCTCCTCAAAGTCGTGGGGGTTTTCGGTAATCGTGCTGGTGACGTTGGATACGGCGAGGGTCATGACCTCGTCCTGGGTGGCGGTCGGCGGCAGCTCGCCGGCGATCTTGCCGCCGGAGGCCACCAGCACCCGGTCGGACATGCCCAGCACCTCCGGCAGGTCGGAGGAGGCCATCAGGACGGCCCCGCCGGCGGCGGTGACCTCGTTGATGATGCGGTAGATCTCCACCTTCGCGCCGACGTCGACGCCGCGGGTGGGCTCGTCCAGCAGCAGCACGCGGGAGCCGGCCAGCACCCAGCGGCCGAAGACGGCCTTTTGCTGGTTGCCGCCGGACAGGTCCCGGATGGGCTGGTCGATGTCGGCCATGCGGATGCGCAGCTTCTCGGCCACCTCGCGGGCGCGGGCCTTCTGGCCGCGCCGGTCGGCGAGCCCGGCCTTGCTGGTCTTATTCAGTGTCGCCAGGCCGAGGTTCTCGCCGATGGTGGCGTCCAGGATGAGCGCCTGGGACTTGCGGTCCTCGGGCACGTGCCCGATGCCGGCGCGGATGGCGGCGGCGATATCGCCCAGCTTGAGCTTCTTCCCGGCCACGCGGACCTCGCCGGAATCCACCTTGTCCGCGCCGGCGATGGCCCGGATGATCTCCGTGCGGCCGGCGCCGACCAGCCCGGCCAGGCCGACGACCTCGCCGGCGTGGACGTCGAAGCTAACGTCTGCGAAGCTGCCCTGCGTGCTGAGGTTTCGCACGCTGAGCAGAGCCTCGCCGGCCGCCTCCGCCTCGCGCGGGTACTGGTTGTCGATGTCGCGGCCGACCATCAGGCGGACCAGCTCGGCTTCCGGGGTGTCCGGGCCGACCTCGGCGACGACGTTGCCGTCGCGCAGCACGGAGATGGAATCCGCGATCCGGGCCAGCTCCTCTAAGTGGTGGGAGATAAAGACCATGCCGACGCCCTTGGCGCGCAGGTCCTCGACCACTGCGAAGAGCTGGTCGATTTCCTTGCCGGTCAGCGCGGCGGTGGGCTCGTCCAGGATGAGCAGGCGCGCGTTCATCGACAGCGCCTTGGCGATCTCCACCAGCTGCTGGCGGGCGATGCCCAGCTCGCCGACCGGCGTGTCCAGGTTGACGTCCAGGCCGATAAGCCGCAGGGCGGCGGCCGCCTCGTTGCGCAGGAACTTCTTGTTGACCAGCCCGAAGCGCGAGGGCGTGCGGCCCAGCATGATGTTTTCGGCCACGGACATCGTCGGCACCAGGTTGAGCTCCTGGTGGATGGTGGCAATTCCCAGCGCCTCCGCCGCCTTGGTGTTCGGCAGCTGGACCTCGGCGCCGTCGACGAGGACGCGGCCGGTATCCGGCTGGTAGACGCCCGACATCATCTTGATGAGCGTCGACTTGCCGGCGCCGTTCTCGCCCAGCAGCGCGTGCACCTGGCCCGCGCGCACGTCGAGGCTGACGTCGCGGATGACGTTGACGGGTCCGAAGGATTTGTTGATTCCTTCCAGCCGCATGATGACCGGGTGGTTCATCGCGGCACCTCCTGGAGATAGTGTTCGGTCGATTGACGGGTGATAAGCCGGGTCGGCAGGGTCACGTCCGGCGGGGACATGCCGGACAGGGCGGCGACGAGGGTGTCGGCGGCGCGGTAGCCCAGCTGGGTCACGTCCTGGTCGATGACGGTCAGCGGCGTGGGCTGAACCCGCATATAGTCCAGGTCGTCGAAGCCCACCAGCGCCAGCTGCTTACCGATGCGCACCTTCTGGCGGTGGCAGTACTCCAGCGCGCCGAGGGTCATCATGGAATCGCCCGCGATGACCGCCGTGCACCCGGCCTCCCACAGCTCGTGCGTGCCCGCGATGCCCTGCGAGACCTCGAAGCCGCCCTGGTAGACGTTGTCGCCGCCGATGCCGAGGCGGTCTACCGCCGCACTAAAGGCCGCCCGGCGCTCCGCGCCGGTGGACAGCTCCTCCGGGCCGGCCAGGTAGCCGATGCGCCGGTGCCCGCGCGCGTAGAGCAACTCCACCGCCGCCGAAATCCCGGGCTCCGGGTTGGAGACCACCGTCGGCAGGTCGGATCCGGAAAGCGATCGGTCGATGAGGACCACCGGCGTGCCGGCCGCCTTGACCGCGCCGAGCAGGGAGAGCGCGTCCGCGGTGGGGACGACCAGCATGCCGTCGACGTTCTGCTGCGACAGCGTGGTCACCGCGTTGCGCAGGAGGGTCGAGTCCTCCGAGTAGGAGGTGATGATGGTGGCCAGCCCGTTGGCGGTCGCGCGGGCCTGGACCGCGTCGGCCATGGTGGCGAAATAGGGGTTGAGCAGCGTCGGGATGACCAGGCCCAGCGTGTAGGTGCGCGCGGTGCGCAGCCCACGGGCCTGGATATTCGGGTGGTAGTTCAGCGCCTGGGCCGCCCGCTCCACGCGCTGGCGCGTGGCCGCGGAGATGGAGTCCTTGCCGGCCAGCGCGCGGGAGGCCGTGGACACCGAGACCCCCGCGGCTAAGGCGACGTCTTTCAGGTTGGCGCTGTGGGCAGGCATGGTAGGGGCGGACCTTCTTCCCAGTCGGAGAGGGGAGGGGTGCAAACGATTGCTGCAAACGTTTGCATTGTGGTTTGCGGCTAAATTTACGGCCTCACACCGCGCCCCGTCAAGTGCCCCTGCTCACCCTTTGCCGGCCGCGCAGGTAGCGCCACTAAACTCGGGAGAATGACAAAGAGTTCCAACCACGTCGTCATCATGGGTGTTTCCGGCTCCGGCAAGACCACCGTCGGCCACAACGTCGCGGCGCTGACCGGCCACGCCTACCGCGACGGCGACGACATGCATCCGGCCGAAAACATCGCCAAGATGTCCGCGGGCACCCCGCTCAACGATGCCGACCGCTGGCCCTGGCTCACCGCCATCGGCACCTGGCTGGCCGCCCAGCCCGCGGGCACCATGGTCGGCTGCTCCGCGCTCAAGCGCTCCTACCGCGACCTCCTGCGCGAGCACTGCCCCGATGTCATTTTCGTGCACGTGGCCGGGGAATTCGACGTGCTGGCCGAGCGCATGCAGCACCGCGCCGGCCACTTCATGCCGGCCTCGCTGCTGCAGTCCCAGTTCGACACCCTCGAACCGCTAGA
>JAQYQB010000032.1 GCA_028726465.1 Mycobacteriaceae bacterium
ATGTCGAGCATGCACTCGATGATGCAGGGCTTGCCCTCCTGCACGGCGCTGGCATACGCCCGCTCGAAGTCCGCGATGGTGCTCACCCGCGTGCCCTTCATGCCGTAGGCATCGGCCAGCTTGATGAAGTCCGGCCCGCGGTCGAGCGTGGTCTGGCTGTAGCGGTGGCCGAAGAAGAGCGTCTGCCACTGGCGCACCATGCCCAGGTTGCCGTTGTTGATGACCGCCACCTTGATGGGAAAGCCCTCGATGGCCGCGGTCGTCAGCTCTTGGTTGGTCATCTGGAAGCAGCCGTCGCCGTCGATGGCCCAAACCTCGCGGTCCGGGCTGGCGGCCTTGGCGCCCAGGGCGGCGGGCACCGCGTAGCCCATCGTCCCGGCGCCGCCGGAGTTAATCCAGCTGCGCGGGCGCTCGAAGTCGATGAACTGCGCGGCCCACATCTGGTGCTGGCCCACGCCGGAGCAATAGATTGCCTCCGGGCCGGCCAGTTTGCTCAGCTGCTCGAGCACGAACTGCGGGTTGAGCAGGCCGTCCTCGGTCGGCTCCCACCCGCGCGGGTAGCGCTCGCACAGGTCATCCAGGTAAGTACGCCAGCGGTCCAGCTCCGGCAGTTCGGGCTGGCGCGGGCCCTGGAACCCCCGCAGCAGCTGGTGGAGGACCTCGCGGGCATCGCCCACGATGGGGATATCCACCTCGCGGTTCTTCCCAATCTCGGCCGGGTCGACGTCCGCATGGATGACGCGGGCCCCCGGCGCAAACGATGCCGTATCGCCCGTCACCCGGTCATCAAACCGGGCGCCAATGGCGATCAGCAGGTCGGAGCGCTGCATGGCCGCGACCGCCGGCACCGTTCCGTGCATGCCGGGCATGCCCAGGTGCTGCGGGTGCGACTCGGGGAACGCGCCCAGCGCCATCAGCGTGGTGACCACGGGGATGCCGGTGAACTCGGCGAATTCCCGCAGTTCCTTTTCAGCGTTGGCCTTAATAACGCCGCCGCCGACGTAAAGCACCGGCTTGCGGGACTCCGAAATCAGCTGGACCGCCTGGTTGATCTGGCGCGCGTGTGGGCGGGTGACCGGCTTGTAGCCGGGCAGCTCGAGGCGCGTCGGGGCCGTGTAGTCCAACGTGCCGTTTTGCACGTCCTTCGGGATATCGACCAGCACGGGGCCCGGGCGGCCCGTCGACGCCAGGTGGAAGGCGGCGGCGATAGCCCCGGGGATTTCCTCGGGCGTGGCGACGATGAAGTTGTGCTTGGTAATCGGCATCGTGATGCCCCGGATGTCCGCCTCCTGGAAGGCGTCGGTGCCCAACAGGTTGGACCCGACCTGGCCGGTGATGGCGACCACGGGGACGGAATCCAGCATGGCGTCGGCCAGCGGCGTGACCAGGTTGGTCGCGCCCGGGCCGGAGGTAGCGATACACACCCCCACCTGCCCGGAGGCCTGGGCGTAGCCCTCGGCCGCGTGGCCGGCGCCCTGCTCGTGCCGGGTCAGCACGTGGCGCAGGCGGCTCGAATGGGCCAGCGCGTCGTACAACGGGAGCACAGCGCCACCCGGGATGCCGAATACCAGCTCGGTTCCGAGATCCTCTAGCGTGCGGACGATTGCCTCGGCTCCGGTGAGCCTTTCACGAACAGGGGTGCCGGTTCGAGCGGCCACGGAAGCGGGCGTGGGAGTGGGTGAAGCTGCCACGGTAGATTCGCTCCTTTTTGCATTTAAGTGTTGACTGGGTTGACTAGGTTGTCTGGGTTGTTGGTCGTTGTGGTTGGTGATTGTCGGCTACTACCTCCTGGGTGCGAGGCGATGATCATTGCCGGCCGGGGTCTGCCGATACGACAAAGCCCCCGGCGGGAACCTGCCTCTGGTGGTTCCGCGTCGAGGGCGCTTGGCGTATACGACAACAGTTAGCCGCTACGGCGAGCGCCGCTCGGGTACGAGTACTAGCTGAAGTCGAATAATGATCATGTCCTGCATCATACACAGCCGAAAATTTGCGACAACCCCCTTACCCCTAGCCGGGGTTATCTCACGCTTTGAAATTAATTCCGTCACGATTGACCATACAATGAAACGCGTCGCGGGTTTTCCCACGCTAACCCCCGTCCACTAGCATGGATAGCCATGAGCACACCCCAGCGCCGACCTTCCCGTAACAACCGCCCGGCCCGCCCGGAGGAAGCGAATAAAAATCGCACCAACCAGGCACCCGCCGGGACGGCCGAGCAAACCACGGTCTTTCGACCGGAGCGCACCAATCTGCTCGCCATCGTCTTGCTCACCGCCATCGCAATCCTCATCATCTCCTGGAAGCCGCTGGTCTTGGGCTGGCTGCTGATCATCCCCGCGCTGGCCTTCTGGTGGGTGCTGCGGGCGCGCACCACGGTGGGCGAGGCCGGCATCGCCATCCGCTACGCCTTCCGCGGGGATGCCCGGCTGTCCTGGGACGAGTTCGCAGGCATCGGCTTCAAGCGCGCGCACGCCTTCGCCGCGACCCACGCGGGCCGGAAATTCAACCTTCCGGGGGTAACCTTTAATTCACTCCCCGACCTGGCGCGGGCCTCCCGCGGGCGCATCCCGGACGCGCTCAGCGCAGGTAAGAAGGCCGCCGACGACAAGGTCGTGGTCATCCACCGCGACGGGCAGCAGGTTCTCATGTCCAAGGAGGAGTATGCTGCCTACCAAGCCACCGAGGGCGACTCGGCCACCCACACTGAGTCCAACCCCAACTAGGCGCGCGGCCACCCCATCCGCGCACGCGGTACGGCTTTGCCTCTTCTTTCCTGATATCCCCGTGTGCCTGTAGAAAGGTCAAGGCTTTAGACCCCCATGTACCCGCTGCGCTCAAAAACCACCACTGTAGGCCGTCAAGCCGCCGGCGCCCGCGCCCTCTGGCGCGCGACCGGTACCGCCGAGAACGACTTCGGCAAGCCCATCGTGGCCATCGCCAACTCCTTTACCCAGTTCGTGCCCGGCCACGTGCACCTGAAAAACGTCGGTGACATCGTCGCCGAGGCCGTCCGCGCCGCCGGCGGGGTGCCCAAGGAGTTCAACACCATCGCTGTCGACGACGGCATCGCCATGGGCCATTCCGGCATGCTCTACTCGCTGCCCAGCCGCGAGATCATCTCCGACTCCATCGAGTACATGGTCAACGCCCACACCGCCGACGCCCTGGTCTGCATCTCCAACTGCGACAAAATCACCCCGGGCATGCTGAATGCCGCCCTGCGCCTGAACATCCCCACCATCTTCGTCTCCGGCGGGCCGATGGAGGCTGGCAAGGCCGTCGTCGTCGACGGCGTGGCCCACCAGCCCACCGATCTCATCACCGCGATCACGGCCTCGGCCTCCGACGCGGTTTCCGATGCCGCCCTAACCACCGTCGAAGAATCCGCCTGCCCCACCTGCGGCTCCTGCTCCGGCATGTTCACCGCCAACTCCATGAACTGCCTGACCGAGGCCTTGGGCCTGGCCCTGCCCGGCAACGGCACGACCCTGGCCACCCACGCCCAGCGCCGGCGCCTGTTCGAGCAGGCCGGCGAAAAGATCGTCGAGCTGTGCCAGCGCTACTACGGCGAGGAAGACGACCGGATGCTGCCGCGGAGCATCGCCAGCAAGGCCGCGTTCACCAACGCCATGGCGCTGGACATGGCCATGGGCGGCTCCACCAACACGATCCTCCACACGCTGGCCGCCGCCCAGGAAGGCGACGTCGACTTCACCCTGCGCGACATCGAGGCCATCTCCGACCGCGTGCCCTGCCTGTCGAAGGTCGCGCCGAACGGCGTGTGGCACATCGAAGACGTCCACCGCGCCGGCGGCATCCCCGCCATCCTGGGCGAGCTGCGCCGCGCCGGCCACCTCGACACCACCGTCCACACGGTCTGCTACGACGACGCCAACCAGTGGCTCGACGACTGGGACATCCGCGGCGGGAACCACATCCCGGACGCCGAGGAACTCTTCTACGCCGCGCCCGGCGGGGTGCGCACCACCGAGCCCTTCTCGACGTCGAACCGCTGGTCCTCGCTGGATACCGACCAGCAGGACGGCTGCATTCACTCGGCCGAGCACGCCTACTCCGCCGACGGCGGCCTCGTGGTCCTGCGCGGCAACCTGGCCCCCGACGGAGCCGTCATCAAGGCCGCCGGCGTCGAGGAGGAGCTGTGGGGGTTCAGCGGCCCGGCCCGCGTGGTCGAGTCTCAGGAGCAGGCCGTCTCCGCCATCCTCAACAAGGAGGTACAGGCAGGCGAGGTGCTGGTCATCCGCTACGAAGGCCCCTCCGGCGGCCCCGGCATGCAGGAGATGCTCCACCCGACCTCCTTCCTCAAGGGCGCCGGGCTGGGCAAGAAGTGCGCGCTGATCACCGACGGGCGCTTCTCCGGCGGCACCTCGGGGCTGTCCATTGGGCACATCTCGCCCGAGGCCGCCCACGGCGGGCTCATCGGGCTGATCGAAAACGGCGACACCATCCACATCGACGTGCGCTCCCGCCGCCTGGAGCTGGCCGTCGCCGACGATGAGCTGGCCCGCCGCCGCGCCGCCCAGATGGAGCGGGAGCACCCGTTCACCCCGGTGGACCGCAACCGCCCGGTGACCAAGGCGCTGCGCGCCTACGCCGCCCTGGCGACCTCCGCCGACCGCGGCGCCGTCCGCGTGGTCGACGGCCACGTCCACTAGGCCACGTCGATCGCCCCGGGGCGCGGGCGTCTCGCCTAAACTCTCCGGGGTGAATACCCAACGCCGCGTACCGCCACTACTGGCCTATCTCCTCATCGCCGCCGGGCTCCTCGGCGGCATCGGGAAGACCATCGCCCACACCCTGATCACCGACTTCCCCGTCGACATGATCATCTACCGGGAAGGGGTCAAGGCCTTCCTGTCGGGCGGCGAGGTCTACTCGCAGCCGATGTATGCCGGCGACATCGCCCTGCCGTTCATCTACCCTCCCTTCGGCGCCCTAGTGATGGTGCCGCTGGCCGCCTTCGAGTGGATGAGCGACGACCTGGCCGGCGACATCATGATCGTGCTGTCCGACCTGCTGCTGCTCGCGTGCATCTACTTCGTCGCCCGCGCCATCCTGCCGGCGATGGCGCGCCGCAACTTCCTCGCGGTCGTCTTCGTGGTCTGGGCCGTGGTGCTGGGCTTCGAGCCGGTGGAGCTGAACAACGGTTTCGCGCAGATCAACATCGCCGTCATGGCCTTGGTGGTCTTCGACCTCGTGCCGCGCAAGCGCTACCTGCCGCAGGGCTGGCTCATCGGCGTCGCGGCCGCCATCAAGCTGACCCCTGCGGCCATGCTGCTGTATTTCCTGGTCCGCAAGGAAGTCAAGCCGATTGTCACCGCTGCCGTCTCCGGCGTCGTCGCCACGGCCCTGGCGGCGGCCGTGCGCTGGGATGTCTTCGTCGAGTTCTTCTTCGGCAAGATGCTCGCCATGGGTTCCGGCGACGATTTCGGCGTCGGCACCGCCTACCAGTCCAACAGCTCGTGGAAGGGCGTGCTCGAGCGCGCGTTCACCTCCGCCGAGGCCGCCAAGGCCCACGGCACCTTGCTCAACGTCGCCTGGCTGGTGGGCGCCCTAATCATCATCGGCGTCGGCGCCTGGCTCATGCGCAGCCTCCTTAGCCGCGGCCTGGCTATCGATGCCGCCCTCACCGCCTCCGTCGTCATGCTGCTCATCTCTCCGGTGTCTTGGTCGCACCACTGGGTCTGGCTGGCACTCATCCTGCCGGTTCTCGCCTACCGCGCGTGGTCGTGGCGGCACCAGACCTGGGTCGCCGGCAGTCTTATCGCCGTCGTGGCCGCCTGGGCCTTCTGCTTGCTCACGATGCCACCCAAGTGGTGGTTCGGCGACGACATCAACGTCTACGGGCTTAACACCATGCAGAAGTTCCTGGTGAGCGACTTCGTGTGGATGATCATCATCGCCGGCGCCCTCTACGCCTACTGCGCACTGAAACAGCCGCGGCAGGAGTTATCCACAGGCACGCGCACCGAAGTGTGACGGACTCAACTCCCTTCGCGCCAAAGTCGGGGTTATCCACAGGCAGGCGCGTTGACGCGTCATCAAAAATGGCGTTTTTGGGCGAGTTATCCACAGGTTCAGGTTTTTACTTGTCGGGGTTGACGGGCGGGCTTAGCGTGTGAGGCATGACGACGACAGCCATAGACACTTTGAAAGCAGCGCACTCTATCTTCGCGGACGGGATTTCCTACTTGGGCCTGTGCCGCGAGCTGAGACTGCCCGCCCTGAAGGCTGTCATGTCGGACGTTGCCGCGGCCGCCCACTACCGCGCCTGCCAGACCTTCTTCGGACACACCACGTATACGCGCAAGCAAGCCGATGCGAGGAAAGGCGCCGCGGAATCCGGACACCACTTAGATACTTTGCTGGTGTTAGACAACGCCTTCCGCCGGGTGCGACACAAAGGCCACGCCTGGGCCATGCTCATAGAA